>NZ_JBPODT010000002.1:0-1334099 GCF_051390635.1 Microbaculum mangrovi | reverse complement strand
CCGTTCTTCACCAACTATCGACCGCAGTTCTACTTCCGGACGACGGACGTGACGGGTGTCGTGCACCTGCCGGAAGGCACGGAAATGGTGATGCCGGGCGACAACGTGGCGATCATGGTCGAACTGATCGTGCCGATCGCCATGGAGGACGGTCTGCGCTTCGCCATCCGCGAAGGCGGCCGCACCGTCGGTGCCGGCGTCGTCTCCAAGATCATCGAGTAATGCATTCGGACGGCGCGTCCTAGCCGGACGCGCCGACCGGTTTCGAGACAGTCACCCAGGACAGTCATAATGAACGGGCAAAACATCCGCATCCGGCTCAAGGCGTTCGATCATCGAGTTCTCGATGCGTCGACGCGAGAGATCGTGAACACCGCCAAGCGGACGGGCGCGCGCGTGCGCGGTCCGATCCCGCTGCCGACGCGGATCGAGAAATTTACCGTCAACCGCTCGCCGCACATCGACAAGAAGAGCCGCGAGCAGTTCGAAATGCGGACCCATAAGCGGCTGCTCGATATCGTCGAGCCGACCCCGCAGACGGTCGATGCCCTGATGAAGCTCGATCTTGCCGCCGGCGTCGACGTCGAGATCAAGCTGTAAGGACGAGGAAAGCGACACGGTCATGCGCTCAGGACTGATCGCTCAGAAGGTCGGGATGACCCGTATCTTCACGGACGCCGGAGAACAGATTCCGGTTACCGTGTTGAAGGTCGACGGCTGCCACGTGGTGGCCCACCGGACCAACGAGAAGAACGGCTACACCGCGCTGCAGCTCGGTGCGGGCCTTGCCAAGGCGAAAAACACGGTACGGGCGATGCGCGGACATTTCGCGGTCGCCAAGGTGGAGCCTCGCCGCAAGCTCGCCGAGTTCCGGGTGAGCCCGGATAACCTCATCGAGGTTGGCGCCGAGCTGACGGCCGAGCATTTCGTGCCCGGCCAGCGGGTCGACGTGACCGGTACGTCCATCGGCAAGGGCTTTGCCGGTGCGATGAAGCGGCACAATTTCGGCGGTATGCGCGCCTCTCACGGCGTGTCGATCAGCCACCGCGCACACGGCTCGACCGGCAACAGCCAGGACCCCGGCAAGGTGTTCAAGGGCAAGAAGATGGCCGGCCACATGGGCGACGTGCGGGTGACCACCCAGAATCTCGAGGTGGTCAACACGGACGTGGAGCGTGGGCTGATCATGGTTCGCGGTGCGGTTCCCGGCGCCAAGGGCGGCTGGGTGCTGATGCGCGACGCCGCGAAGACCGAGGCGCCGGAAGGCGTTCCGGTGCCCGGTGCGGTCCGCACTGTCGGCGGACAGGTTCCGGCAGCGGAATCCGCTCCTGAAGCCGCAGCCGATGCCGCTCCCCAAGCTGACAGCGGCGCGGAGGCCTGAGAACAATGAAAATCGACGTAATCGCGCTCGACGGCAAGAAATCCGGATCGGTCGATCTCTCCGATGAGATCTTCGGCCTGGAACCGCGCGCCGACCTTCTGCAGCGCATGGTGCGTTGGCAGCTTGCCGCCAGGCAGGCTGGCACGCACAAGAGCAAGCGCCGCAGCGAGGTCAGCGGTACCACCGCGAAGATGTTCAAGCAGAAGGGCACGGGTCGTGCCCGGCACGGTGCCCGCACCGCGCCGCAGTTCCGCGGCGGCGGTAAGGCATTCGGTCCGCTCGTGCGCAGCCATGCCCACGATCTGCCGAAGAAGGTGCGGATGCTGGCGCTCAAGCACGCCTTGTCGACCAAGGCGAAGTCGGACGCGCTCATCGTGGTCGACAGCGCCGCTGCCGACACCGCCAAGACCAAGGCGCTTGCGGAGAAGTTCGCGAAGCTCGGCCTGACCTCGGTGCTCGTCATCGACGGTAAGGAGATCGAGAACAATTTCCGGCTGGCGTCGCGAAACCTGGTGTCGGTCGATGTGCTGCCTGTGCAGGGCATCAACGTCTACGACATCCTGCGCCGCGACAAGCTGGTGCTGACCAAGGCCGCCGTAGAGGCGCTGGAGGAACGGTTCAAATGACCAATCTCAAGCACTACGACATCCTGGTCGCGCCGGTGATCACCGAGAAGTCGACGTTGGCTTCCGAGCAGAACCAGGTTGTGTTCAAGGTGGCGCCGACCGCCACCAAGCCGGAGATCAAGGCTGCCGTAGAGGCCCTGTTCTCGGTGAAGGTGAAGAACGTGAACACGCTCGTGCGGAAGGGCAAGGTCAAGCGCTTCCGCGGCATCAAGGGCAAGCAGAATGACGTCAAGAAGGCAATTGTGACCCTCGAAGAGGGCCACGCCATCGACGTCACGACGGGCCTTTGAGGCGCGTAAGGCGAGGGCAATAGAAAAATGGCACTCAAGACCTTCAATCCGACGACGCCGGGCCAGCGCCAGCTGGTGATCGTCGACCGCGCCAATCTCTGGAAGGGCGGCCCGGTCAAGAAGCTGACCGAAGGCCTGACCAAGTCGGGCGGACGGAACAATGCCGGCCGTATCACGGCGCGTCGCCGCGGCGGCGGACACAAGCGGCTGTACCGCATCGTCGACTTCAAGCGTACGAAGTTCGATGTTCCGGGAACCGTCGAGCGGCTCGAATACGATCCGAACCGGTCCGCGTTCATCGCGCTGATCAAGTACGAGGACGGCGAGCTGGCCTACATCCTGGCGCCGCAGCGCCTGGGGGTCGGCGATACGGTCATCGCGTCCAAGCAGGCCGACGTGAAGCCCGGCAACGCGATGCCGCTGGCGTCCGTTCCGATCGGCACGATCGTGCACAACGTCGAGATGAAGCCCGGCAAGGGGGGCCAGATTGCGCGTTCGGCGGGCACTTATGTGCAGCTTGTCGGCCGCGACTCAGGTTATGCAATCCTGCGGCTGAATTCCGGCGAGCAGCGCCTGGTGCACGGTGCGTGCATGGCCACTGTCGGGGCCGTGTCCAACTCGGACCATGGCAACATCAACGACGGCAAGGCTGGCCGGTCGCGCTGGCGGGGCAAGCGTCCTTCTGTTCGCGGCGTCGCCATGAACCCGGTCGACCATCCGCACGGCGGCGGTGAAGGCCGCACGTCTGGTGGCCGTCACCCGGTCACCCCGTGGGGCAAGCCGACGAAGGGCAAGAAGACCCGTCGTAACAAGGCGACGCAGAAATTCATTCTGCGCTCGCGTCACTTGAAGAAGAAGTAGGGCTAACCGATGACCCGTTCAGTCCGGAAAGGGCCGTTTGTAGACGGCTATCTCCTCAAGAAGGCGGATGCCTCTCGGCAGTCTGGCCGCAACGAGGTGATCAAGATCTGGAGCCGTCGCTCGACGATCCTGCCGCAGTTCGTCGGCCTCACCTTTGGTGTCTACAACGGCCAGAAGCACATCCCGGTGCAGGTCAGCGAAGACATGGTGGGCCACAAGTTCGGTGAGTTCTCGCCGAGCCGTACGTATTACGGCCACACGGCCGACAAAAAGGCGAAGAGGAAGTAAGCGATGGGCAAGGCCGCTCGCGAACGCACTCTGCCCGAGAACGAGGCGAAAGCGGTGATGCGCAACCTGCGCGTCAGCCCGCAGAAGCTCAATCTCGTGGCCGCCGCGATCCGCGGCAAGAAGGTAGCGTCGGCACTCGCCGATCTTGCCTTCTCGAAAAAACGGATCGCCAAGGACGTCAAGAAGACGCTGGAGTCGGCTATCGCCAATGCCGAGAACAACCATGACCTCGACGTCGACGATCTGATCGTCGCCGAGGCGCATGTCGGCAAGGCGCTGGTGATGAAGCGGTGGACGCCGCGTGCACGTGGTCGCGTTGGCCGCATTCACAAGCCGTTCTCGCATCTGACCATCGTCGTGAGACAAGTCGAGGAGTCCGCCTGATGGGCCAGAAAGTTAATCCGATCGGCCTGCGGCTGGGCATCAACCGCACGTGGGACTCGCGCTGGTTCGCAAATCCGCGTGACTACGGTTCGCTGCTGCACGAAGACATCAAGATCCGCGAAATGCTGAAGAAGAGTCTGAAGCAGGCCGCGGTCGCCAAGATCGTCATCGAGCGTCCGCACAAGAAGTGCCGCGTGACCATCCACACCGCCAGGCCGGGCATCGTTATCGGCAAGAAGGGTGCGGATATCGAGAAGCTTCGTAAGAAGATCGGCGCGATGACCGACTCCGAGGTGCACCTCAACATCGTCGAGGTGCGCAAGCCGGAAATCGACGCGATGCTCGTCGCCGACTCGATTGCCCAGCAGCTGGAGCGGCGCGTGTCGTTCCGCCGGGCGATGAAGCGGGCGGTCCAGTCCGCGATGCGCCTGGGCGCCGACGGCATCCGCATCAACTGCGGCGGTCGTCTCGGTGGCGCCGAGATCGCGCGGATGGAGTGGTACCGCGAAGGCCGCGTGCCGCTTCACACCCTGCGCGCCGATA
Organism: Microbaculum mangrovi; assembly: GCF_051390635.1. NCBI lineage: Bacteria > Pseudomonadati > Pseudomonadota > Alphaproteobacteria > Hyphomicrobiales > Tepidamorphaceae > Microbaculum > Microbaculum mangrovi. The sequence goes on along the minus strand of NZ_JBPODT010000002.1, from coordinate 1,329,726 downwards.
TCGATTACGGCGAGGCTACTGCTGTGACTGCCTATGGTACGTGCGGCGTCAAGGTCTGGATCTTCAAGGGCGAGATCCTTGAGCACGATCCGATGGCGTCGGAGCGTCGGGCGACAGAGGCTGCCGAGAGCGGCGGCGGTGGACGTCCGAGCCGTCGCGAGGGCCGGTCCGACTGAGGCCGACAGGAATTGAACGAGAAGAGCCATGCTTCAACCCAAGCGCACAAAATTCCGTAAGCAGCACAAAGGCCGCATTCGCGGCGTTGCAAGCACCGGAAACCAGCTCAACTTCGGATCCTTCGGCATCAAGGCCATGGAGCCGGAGCGGATCACCGCGCGCCAGATCGAGGCCGCGCGACGCGCCATCACGCGTCACATGAAGCGTGCCGGTCGCGTGTGGATCAGGATCTTCCCGGACGTGCCGGTGTCGAAGAAACCGACCGAAGTACGCATGGGTAAAGGCAAGGGAGCGCCGGAATACTGGGCGGCCAAGGTCAAGCCGGGGCGGATCATGTTTGAGATCGACGGCGTTCCCGCCGATGTCGCCCGCGAGGCACTGCGGCTCGGCGCTGCCAAACTGCCGATCAAGACGCGCTTTATCGCGCGTATCGGCGAGTGAACGGAGTAGGTGAAATGAAGGCGAGCGAGGTCTGGTCGAAGACCGAAGACGAGCTCAAGGGCGAACTGGCGAACCTGAAGAAGGAGCAGTTCAACCTGCGCTTCCAGCAGGCGACCGGCCAGCTGGAGAATACGTCGCGGGTGCGCCAGGTGCGCAGGGACATCGCGCGGATCAACACCGTGCTCGCCGGCAAGGCCCGCGCGGCCAAGGCTTGAGGTTAGGTGAAATGCCGAAGCGAATTCTGCACGGTACCGTCGTCAGCGACAAGAACGACAAGACCATCGTCGTCCAGGTGGAGCGCCGTTACACGCATCCCCTGCTGAAGAAGACGGTCCGCACGAGCAAGAAGTATCACGCTCATGATGCCGACAATCAGTTCAAGGTCGGTGACATTGTGCGGATACAGGAGTGCGCCCCGATCTCGCGCAACAAGCGCTGGATAGCGTTGGCGGAATAGAGACGAAACTTTAACGGTAAGGCATCGCGCGCCCGATAATTGCAAGCAGGGGCCCGCGAAGAGAAGGATAAGAGGCCGGCCATGATCCAGATGCAGACAAGTCTCGATGTCGCCGACAATTCGGGCGCGCGCCGGGTGCAGTGCATCAAGGTGCTGGGCGGTTCCAAGCGCAAGTACGCTCATGTCGGCGACATCATAGTGGTGTCGGTGAAGGAGGCTATTCCGCGCGGACGTGTGAAGAAGGGCGACGTCATGAAGGCGGTCGTCGTGCGTACCGCGAAGGATATCCGCCGCCCTGACGGCAGCGTGATCCGCTTCGACCGCAACGCCGCGGTTCTGGTGAACAACCAGAAAGAACCGATCGGCACCCGTATTTTCGGCCCTGTGCCTCGCGAGTTGCGTGCGAAGAACCATATGAAGATCGTATCGCTCGCGCCGGAGGTGTTGTGATGTCGATGGCGAAGATCAGGAAGGGCGACCGCGTCATGGTGCTTAGCGGCCGTGATAAGGGCAAGTCCGGTGACGTTCTGAAGATGGAGCCGGCCAAGAGCCGCGCGATCGTTCAGGGCGTCAACATGGTGCAGCGGCACCAGAAGCAGACGGCGTCCGAAGAGGGCGGGATCAAGGCGAAGGAAGCGCCGATCAATCTGTCGAACCTAGCGCTTCTCGACCCCAAGGACGGCAAGCCGACCCGGGTTGGATTCAAGATTTTGAAAGATGGCCGCAAGGTGCGTTTCGCCAAGCGGTCCGGAGAAGTGATCGATGGCTGAAGCAGCATACGAGCCGAGGCTCAAGACGCACTATCGCGATGTCGTTCGTGGCCAGCTCAAGGACGAGTTTAGCTACTCGAACGAGATGAAGGTGCCGCGCCTCGAGAAGATCGTGCTCAACATGGGCGTCGGCGAAGCCGTGGGCGACCAGAAGCGCGCACAGGCGGCGGCGAGCGACCTGACCCTGATTGCCGGGCAGAAGGCGCTGGTTACGCATGCGCGTACTTCGATCGCCAGCTTCAAGGTGCGCGAGGGCATGGCGCTCGGCGCCAAGGTCACGCTGCGCAAGGGGCGCATGTATGAGTTTCTCGACCGTTTCGTGAACATCGCGCTGCCGCGGGTTCGTGACTTCAGGGGCCTTAACCCGAAGAGCTTCGACGGCCGGGGCAATTACGCGATGGGTCTCAAGGAGCACATCGTGTTCCCGGAGATCGATTACGACAAGGTCGACCACGTAATGGGCATGGATATCGTTGTGTGCACCACGGCGCAGACCGACGATGAGGCCCGGGCCTTGCTCAAGGCCTTCAACTTCCCGTTCCGCGCTTGATCGCGGCAACGGGAGACCTCAGGAGGTTTTTTTAATATGGCGAAGAAAAGTGCGATCGAGAAGAACCGGAACCGCGCGCGCCTGGTGAAGAAATTTGCCAGCAAACGCGAACGGCTGAGGGCGATCGCCGACGATGAGTCGCTGTCGATGGAAGAGCGCTTTCAGGCGCGTCTGAAGCTTGCCGCTCTGCCGCGCAACTCGGCGCCGTCGCGCATCCGCAACCGCTGCGAAGTGTCGGGTCGGCCGCGCGGGGTCTACCGCAAACTGAAGCTCTCGCGCATCGCGCTGCGGGAACTCGGGTCGCGGGGCATGATCCCGGGCATGGTCAAGTCGAGCTGGTGAGGTAACGAGCAATGGCCATGAGTGATCCGCTGGGCGATATGCTCACCCGCATCCGTAATGCGCAGATGCGGCGCAAGAATAAGGTGAATACGCCGGCGTCTTCATTGCGCCGCCGCGTGCTCGATGTGCTGCAGGCCGAAGGCTACATCCGGGGATATTCCGAAGTGGAATTCGACGGTGGCAAGGCGGAGTTCGAGATCGAACTCAAGTACTTCGACGGCGAACCGGTGATCCGCAAGATCGAGCGGGTCTCCAAGCCGGGCCGCCGGGTGTATGCCTCGGTGAAGAACCTGCCGACGGTCTCCAACGGCCTCGGCGTGTCGATTGTGTCGACTCCCAAGGGTGTCATGCCGGACTGGCAGGCGCGCGAAGAGAATGTCGGCGGCGAGGTACTGTGCCGCGTCTTCTGACGTCGGCCAAAGGGAACGATCGGAGACGATTTCGATGTCGCGTATCGGAAAAAAGCCGGTTGCCGTGCCAAGCGGCGTAACGGCGGCGATCGCCGGGCAGAGCGTTTCGGCCAAAGGGCCGAAGGGCGAGCTGTCCGTTGTCCTCAATGACGAGGTTGCCGTCGAGATGACCGACGACGGGATCAAGGTCGAGCCGCGCGACGATTCCAAGGACGCGCGGTCGAAGTGGGGTCTGTCGCGGACGCTCGTCTCGAATATCATCGTCGGGGTCAGCGAAGGCTTCAAGCGTGAGCTGGAGATCCAGGGCGTTGGTTACCGCGCCCAGGTTCAGGGCAACAAGCTGCAGCTTGCGCTGGGCTTCAGCCATGACGTGAACTACCCGATCCCGGACGGGATCAGCATCGAGTGCCCGAAGCCGACCGAGATCGTCGTCAGCGGCATCGACAAGCAGCGGGTCGGCCAGGTGGCCGCCGAGATCCGCCGCTTCCGCCCGCCGGAGCCGTATAAAGGCAAGGGCGTCAGGTACAAGGACGAATATGTCTTCCGCAAGGAAGGCAAGAAGAAGTAGCGAGATCGGCGATGAGCAAGGGTTTGACAGGCCGCGAAAAGCGGACAATGCGGGTCCGGCGGGCACTCCGTCGGGCGGCCAACGGCCGGCCGCGGCTGAGCGTGCACCGCTCCTCGAAGAACATCTACGCGCAGGTCATCGACGATGCCGCCGGCCGTACGCTGGCCTCGGCTTCGACGATGGAAAAGGATCTGCGCGGCACACTGAAGACCGGTGCGGACCGGGCTGCGGCCGAAGCGGTCGGAAAGCTCGTGGCCGAGCGGGCGGTCGAGGCCGGCATCAAGCAGGTGGTGTTCGATCGTGGCGGCTATCTGTATCACGGGCGGGTAAAGGCACTCGCCGACGCAGCGCGCGAGGTCGGCCTCGAATTCTGAGGCCGGCGAGATACGCGACAGAAAGAGGAATAGAGACGTGGCAGGCCGGGTAAGAGAAGATCGCGAGCGCGACAGCGAATTCGTGGACAAGCTCGTCCACATCAATCGTGTCGCCAAGGTCGTCAAGGGCGGCCGCCGGTTCGGGTTCGCCGCGCTGGTGGTTGTCGGCGACCAGAAGGGCAGGGTCGGATTCGGCCACGGCAAGGCCCGTGAGGTGCCGGAGGCGATCCGCAAGGCGACCGACGCCGCGAAGCGCTCGATGGTGCGTGTGCCGCTGCGCGAGGGACGTACGCTTCATCACGACGTCGCCGGACGCTGGGGCGCCGGTCGGGTGCTGCTGCGCGCCGCGCCTCCCGGTACGGGTATCATCGCCGGCGGTCCGATGCGCGCCGTGTTCGAGACGCTCGGCGTCCAGGACGTGGTCGCCAAGTCGCTCGGTTCGTCGAACCCGTACAACATGGTTCGCGCTACGTTCGAGGCGCTGAAGGCCGAGGATAGCCCGCGGTCGGTCGCGGCGCGTCGCGGTCTCAAGGTGTCTGCCCTGCAGTCGCGGCGTCGTGACGCCGTCGGCGACGCTGCGGCGGAAGCCTGAGACAGCGTGCAGGAGACAGTCTTATGGCCAAGAAAAGCGGAAAGACGATTACGGTCGAGCAGATTGGCTCGCCGATTCGCCGTCCGGGCGACCAGCGCGCAACGCTGATCGGGCTCGGGCTCAACAAAATGCACAAGAAGCGCACGCTGGAAGATACCCCGGCGGTGCGTGGCATGATCACCAAGGTCCAGCATCTGGTCCGGGTGGTCGAGGAAAATTGAACGACAGAGAGCGGATAAAATGAAGCTCAACGAGATCGCAGACCGTCCCGGCGCCCGTCAGGCCCGCAAACGCGTGGGCCGTGGCATCGGTTCCGGCCTCGGCAAGACCGCGGGACGCGGTCACAAGGGTCAGAAATCGCGGTCCGGCGTCGCCATCAAAGGCTTCGAGGGCGGCCAGATGCCGCTGCACCGGCGGTTGCCGAAGCGCGGATTCCACAATATCTCAGCGAAGTCGTTCGCCGTCGTTAACCTGGATCGTATCCAGACGGCGATCGATGAGGGCAAGCTCGACGCGAAGCAGGCGGTGACAACCGACATGCTCGTTGCGACGGGTATCGCGCGGCGGACCAAGGACGGCGTGCGGCTCCTGGGTAGCGGCGAGCTGACGACCAAGGTGTCGTTCCAGGTGCAGGGCGCCTCGAAGAACGCGGTCGCTGCGGTCGAGAAGGCCGGCGGCAGCGTCGAGATCGCCGCAATGGCGCCGAGGGCGGCGGCCGAGCCGCCGAAGTCGAAGAAGGCCGCCGAGCGGGCTTCCAAGGCGAAGAAGCCGGCGGCCAAGAAGGCCGCGGCGAGCGAAGACAAGCAGGGCTGAGGCAGCGCCAACGTTGCCCGGCCGATATTAACCCGGGCAACGTGCGGCGGAGGGGAAAATGGCGTCAGCAGCTGAACAACTTGCAGCGAATCTGAATTTCGGCGCGCTTGCGAAAGCGACCGAACTGAAGCAGCGCATCTGGTTCACCCTCGGTGCGCTGCTGGTGTATCGGCTCGGCACCTATATTCCGCTTCCGGGGATCAACCCGCAGGCGGTCGCTGATATGTTTCAGCAGCAGTCCTCGGGCATTCTGGGCATGTTCAACATGTTCGCCGGCGGCGCCGTCGAACGTATGGCGATCTTTGCCCTCAACATCATGCCGTATATCTCGGCCTCGATCATCGTGCAGCTGTTGACCGCGGTTTCGCCGCATCTGGAACAGCTCAAGAAAGAGGGCGAGCAGGGTCGCAAGACGCTGAATCAGTACACGCGCTACGGCACGGTTTTCCTTGCCGCGCTGCAGGCCTACGGCATCGCCGTCGGCCTGGAAGGGGCCGGCAGCGTCGTCAACGATCCGGGGATGTTCTTCCGGTTCACGACGGTCGTGACGCTGACTGGCGGCACGGTGTTCCTGATGTGGCTGGGCGAGCAGATCACCCAGCGCGGCGTCGGTAACGGCATTTCGCTGATCATTTTCGCCGGTATCGTCGCCGGTCTGCCCTCGGCGATCGCCGGGATGCTCGAACTGGGCCGTCAGGGCGCCATGTCGACGGGTATCATCCTGGCCATCTTCGTGATGGCGGTCGGCGTGATCGCGTTCATCGTGTTCGTGGAGCGGGCGCAGCGCCGGCTTCTGATCCAGTATCCCAAGCGCCAGGTCGGCAACCGGATGTTCCAGGGCGATTCCTCGCACCTGCCGCTCAAGCTGAACACAGCCGGTGTTATTCCGCCGATCTTCGCGTCGTCGCTGCTCTTGCTGCCGATCACGGTCGCGAATTTCTCGAGCGGCGAGGGGCCGGCATGGCTCACGACGGTGACTGCACTGCTCGGTCACGGCCAGCCGCTGTACATGCTGTTCTATGCCCTTGGTATCATCTTTTTCGCCTTCTTCTACACGGCGGTGGTTTTCAATCCGGCCGATACCGCCGACAACCTGAAGAAGCATGGTGGCTTCATTCCGGGCATCCGTCCGGGCGAGCGCACCGCCCAGTACATCGATTACGTGCTGACCCGGATCACGGTCATCGGCGCGATCTACCTCACGCTGGTCTGCCTGTTGCCTGAATTCCTGGTGACGGCCTGGAACGTACCCTTCTACTTCGGTGGCACGTCGTTGCTGATCGTCGTGTCGGTGACGATGGACACGGTCTCGCAGGTTCAGGGGCACCTTCTGGCGCATCAGTACGAGGGGCTCGTCAAGAAATCTCGCTTGCGAGGGGGGCGTCGCAACCGATGAGACTGGTACTTCTGGGTCCGCCCGGCGCTGGCAAGGGAACCCAGGCTGTCCGGATCTCCGAGCGCTTCGGGATTCCGCAGCTTTCTACGGGTGACATGCTGCGCGCCGCTGTCGCCGCGGAGACGGCGCTCGGACTGGCAGCCAAGGACGTGATCGCGCGCGGCGATCTGGTGCCGGACGATGTGGTCGTGCAGATCATTTCCGAGCGGATAGATCTGCCGGATTGCAAGAATGGCTTCATTCTCGACGGTTTTCCGCGGACCGTCGCCCAAGCCGAGGCACTGGACGCGCTGTTGGCGCAGAAAGCCATGAAGCTCGATGCCGTTGTCGAACTGTCGGTCGACGATTCGGTTCTGATCGATCGCATCGAGAAGCGGGCCAAGGAAACCGTTGGCGGACCGCGTGCGGATGACAATGCGGATGCGCTGAAAAAGCGTCTCGATGTCTATCACGAGCGCACGGCGCCGCTGATTGCCCATTACGGGTCGAAGAACATGCTTCGCTCGGTTGACGGCATGGCCGAAGTCGACCAGGTGGCGAAGGATATCATTTCTGTTCTGGAAGCTGCGTGAGCAGATCCGGAATTGTTAGGCAGAGGTTGACGAAACACATAGCGATACGATATCCAGCGGCAACTATCCGCAAGGAATAGAGCCGACGGGTGTCATCCGGTCTGAAGCTGGGCCGGGGCGCCCGTATCTGCGTTGTGTTAAAGTCTGACCTTAAGTGATCGAGAAACCGGCCGGCTGGGCCGGACGGAATTGGAGCGAAGATCGTGGCTCGAATTGCAGGCGTCAACATTCCGACCAACAAGCGCGTGGAAATCGCGTTGCGGTATATCCACGGCATTGGTCCCGCCAAAGCCAAGGAAATCTGCGAGAAGGTCAGCATCCCGCCGGAGCGGCGGGTCAACGAACTTTCGGACGCCGAAGTCCTGCAGATCCGCGAGACGATCGACCGGGATTATCTCGTCGAAGGCGATCTGCGCCGCGACGTGGCGATGAACATCAAGCGGCTGATGGACCTTGGGTGCTATCGCGGCCTGCGGCACCGTCGCGGCCTGCCTGTACGCGGCCAGCGGACGCACACCAATGCGCGGACCCGGAAGGGCCCGGCCAAGGCGATCGCGGGCAAGAAGAAGTAATCGGCTTCCAGCCGCGACGCTTATAAGAAGGACAGTACACGATGGCCAGAGACACCACGCGCGTTCGCCGCCGGGAGCGTAAGAATATTACCTCCGGCGTGGCACACGTAAGCGCGTCGTTCAACAATACGAAGATCACCATCACCGACGCCCAGGGCAACGCCATTTCGTGGTCGTCGGCCGGTACGATGGGGTTCAAGGGCTCGCGGAAGTCGACGCCGTTCGCCGCGCAGATGGCGGCGGAGGACGCGGCCAAGAAGGCCGCCGAGCACGGAATGCGTACGCTTGAAGTGGAAGTTCGCGGTCCGGGGTCGGGCCGTGAGTCCGCGCTTCGCGCGCTTCAGGCCGCGGGCTTCACGATCACCGCTATTCGTGACGTTACCCCGATCCCGCACAACGGCTGCCGCCCGCGCAAGCGCCGCCGGGTCTGACTATTTTGGCCGGCGACGGGACCGTCCCGACCGCCGGATCCGCTGCGGATGGAATAGCGGTTTTCGTTCGCGCGGATTGTGAGCAATCCAACGAGGTTCGACCGTGATTGAGAAGAACTGGCAAGAGCTGATCAAGCCGAACAAGCTCGAGGTGCTTCCGGGTTCCGACCCGAAGCGCCTGGCTATCATCGTGGCCGAGCCGCTCGAGCGCGGTTTTGGCACGACCCTCGGCAACGCCCTCAGGCGGGTGCTGCTGTCGTCGCTCCAGGGCGCGGCGGTAACGTCGGTACAGATCGACGGTGTGCTGCATGAGTTCTCGTCGATCGCCGGCGTGCGCGAGGATGTGACCGACGTAGTCCTGAACATCAAGGACGTGTCGGTCAGCATGCAGGGCGAAGGCCCCAAGCGCATGGTGCTGAAGAAGCAGGGCCCCGGTCGGGTGATGGCCGGCGACATCCAGACGGTCGGGGATATCGAGGTCCTCAATCCGGATCTCGTCCTGTGCACGCTCGACGAAGGTGCCGAGATCCGCATCGAGTTCACGGTCAATACCGGCAAGGGCTATGTTGCCGCCGACCGCAACCGTCCGGAAGACGCACCGATCGGCCTGATTCCGGTCGATAGCCTCTACAGCCCGGTGCGCCGCGTCTCCTACCGTGTCGAGAACACCCGCGAAGGGCAGATCCTCGACTACGACAAGCTGACGATGGAGATCGAGACCGACGGCTCGGTGAAGCCGGAGGACGCGATTGCCTATGCCGCGCGCATCCTTCAGGACCAGCTCAACGTCTTCATCACCTTCGAGGAGCCGAAGGCCGAGGTCGTCGAGGAGATGGTTCCGGAGCTCGCCTTCAATCCGGCGCTGCTCAAGAAGGTCGACGAACTGGAGTTGTCGGTGCGTTCGGCGAACTGTCTGAAGAACGACAACATCGTCTATATCGGCGACCTGATCCAGAAGTCGGAAGCGGAGATGCTCCGTACCCCGAACTTTGGCCGCAAGTCGCTGAACGAGATCAAGGAAGTGCTGGCCCAGATGGGTCTTCATTTGGGCATGGAAGTGGTGAATTGGCCGCCGGAGAACATCGAAGAGCTGGCCAAGCGCTACGAGGATCATTACTGAGACGCGGCGAACGCGTCTGCGACGAATTCGAGGAGAGTGCCATGCGTCACGGCAAGACCGGCCGCAAGTTGAATCGTACGGCGAGTCACCGCAAGGCGATGTTCGCCAACATGGCCGCGTCGCTGATCCGCCACGAGCAGATCGTCACGACGCTGCCGAAGGCCAAGGAACTGAAGCCGATCATCGACAAGCTGGTCACGCTCGGTAAGCGCGGTGACCTGCACGCGCGCCGCCAGGCGATCAGCCAGATCGGCGACAAGGAGGCGGTCTCCAAGCTCTTCGCCACGCTTGCGGAGCGCTACAAGGATCGCGCCGGCGGCTACAGCCGGGTGCTGAAGGCCGGGTTTCGCCATGGCGACGCCGCGCCGGTTGCGGTGATCGAGCTGGTGGATCGCGACGAGAGTGCCAAGGGTGCCGAGGATCGGGCCCGGCATGAGGCGGAAGCCGCCGAGGAAGGCGAAGCGGCGTAAGTCGCCTCGCGTATCCGCGACAGAGTTTCAAGGGGCCTTCGGGCCCCTTTTTCGTGCGCCAGCACCCCAGCGACATTACGGCGGTCGGCGAATCGGCGGGCGCGCCCTATAGGAACGGGATGGTTTCGCCCGATCATCCCGACAAATACCGCGTTCTCGAGGATGCCTTCGGTTTCTCGACCTTCCGGTCGAGGCAGGAGGAAATCGTCGATGCGATGCTGAGCGACCGCAACGTGCTCGCGGTGATGCCGACGGGCGCCGGCAAGTCGCTGTGCTTCCAGCTTCCCGCGCTGGTGAAGGGCGGGTTGAGCATCGTCGTATCACCGCTGATCGCGCTGATGGACGACCAGGTTGCCGCCCTGAAACTGTCCGGCCAGAACGCCGAGGCGATCCATTCCGGTAAGTCGCGGGACGAGAATGTCGAGATCTGGCGGCGCGTGATGCGCGGTGAGGTGAGCCTGCTCTATATGTCGCCCGAGCGGCTGATGACGCCGCGCATGCAGGCCGCGCTGGCCAAATTTACGCTAGGGCTGATCGCCGTCGACGAGGCACATTGCATTTCCCAGTGGGGGCACAGTTTCCGGGCGGAATATCTGATGCTCGGCATGCTGCGGGAGGCGTTTCCGGGGGTGCCCATCATCGCACTGACGGCAACGGCCGACCGGTCGACCCGCGACGACATTTCCGAAAAGCTCTTTGGCGGTGACGTTTCGGTATTCGTGTCCGGGTTCGACCGGCCCAATATCTCGATCACGGTCGCCGAAAAGACGCGGGCAGGGGCGGAGATCGAGCGTTTCGTCAAATCACGGGGCGGGCAGAGCGGGATCGTTTACCGGATCTCGCGCAGAAAGGTCGAGGATACCGCCGCGGCGCTGTCGGCGGCCGGCATTCGCGCGCTCGCCTATCACGCCGGGATGCCGCCTTCGGAGCGCTCGGCGAACCAGGAAGCATTCCTCGCCGAGCCCGGGATCGTCATGGTGGCGACCGTCGCCTTCGGCATGGGGATCGACAAGTCGGACGTGCGCTTCGTGGTGCACGGCGACGTCCCCTCGAGCCTCGAGGCGTATTACCAGGAGATCGGCCGGGCGGGACGCGACGGCGAGCCTGCCGACGCCTACATGCTGTACGGGCTGGAGGACGTGCGTACGCGCCGTCGGTTCATTGACGAGGCCGACTGCGAACCGGAGCGCCGGCGTGTCGATGCGTTCCGGCTCGATGCCCTGATCGGATTCTGCGAGGCGACCAGCTGTCGGCGGGTGGCGTTGCTCGCCTATTTCGGCGAGACCTCGCAGGCCTGCGGCAACTGCGATATCTGCCTCGATCCGCCGGCGCTCGCCGACGGGCGTGACGTGGCGCGGCTGGCCATCGATCTCGTGCGGACGACCGGCGAGCGTTACGGCGCCGCGTATATCGTATCGCTGCTGACCGGCGAGACGAACGACATGGTGCTGTCGCGCGGACACGATTCGCTGCCCTTGTTCGCCGCGGGAACCAGCCGCAAGAAGGCCGAGTGGCGCTCAATTTTGCGACAGCTCGTCGCCGCCCGCGCGTTGCACGCGGAATCCGGCGCCTTCGGATCCCTGATGCTCGGCGAGAAGGCCGAAGCCGTGTTGAGCGGCGACCACGAATTTCTGATCCGTCTGCCGAGCCACGGCAAGTCGCGCCGGAGCAAGCGCGGGAGCGCGCCGGAACGCCGACTGAACGGGTCGGAAACGGAGATTCTGGTTCGCCTGAAGGCGCTAAGGCGCGAAATCGCGGCCGAAAAGGGCGTTCCCGCCTATGTCGTCTTTCCAGACCGGACGCTGGAAGAGATGGTCGTCACGCATCCCCGGTCGCTCGACGACATGGCGCGGGTGCGCGGCGTGGGGGCGGCGAAACTCGAGGCGTTCGGCCGGACCTTCCTCGATGCGCTGAACGGATAGGTCGTGGTGGTTGACCCGACGCGCTAACTGGTCATGCTGCCGCCGTTCTTTTCGCCTAACCGCCACCTATATTGGCTTCATGAACGAGCACCCGATGATCCGAACCATCTTTGTTGCTGCCGTCGCCGCGCTTTTCGGCGCCCTACCGGCCTCCGCCCAGACGAAGGTGGTTCCTGATAGCGAGGCGGCGATCACCTATTCCTATGCGCCGATCGTCAAGCAGGCGGCGCCGGCGGTGGTCAACGTCTATTCAAGCCGCGTGGTTCGCCAGTCGAACATGCCGCCCTTCTTCAACGATCCGTTCTTCCGGCGGTTCTTCGGCGGGCCGGATGCTTTCGGTCAGCGCGAGCGGGTGCAGAAATCCCTCGGGTCCGGCGTGGTCGTCGATCCGTCCGGCTTCGTGGTGACGAACGCGCACGTGATCGACGGCGCCGACGAGGTCAAGGTGGCGCTGTCGGACCGCAGGGAATTCGAGGCGGAGGTCGTGCTTAAGGACGAGCGGACCGATCTGGCCGTCCTGAAGATCGAGGGCGACAAGCCGTTTCCCGCGCTCGAGTTTGCCGATTCCGATGCGCTCGAGGTCGGCGATATCGTACTGGCGATCGGCGATCCGTTCGGCGTCGGCCAGACCGTGACCAGCGGCATCGTCTCGGCGCTCGCGCGCACCCAGGTCGGCGTGTCCGACTACGGCTTCTTCATCCAGACCGATGCCCCCATCAATCCCGGCAATTCGGGCGGCGCGCTGCTCGACATGCACGGCCGCGTGGTCGGCATCAACACGGCGATCTATTCGCGCTCGGGCGGATCGCATGGCATCGGCTTCGCCATCCCGGCCAACATGGTGCGGCTCGTCGTTGCCAGCGCGCAGAGCGGTGGCGATCTGATGCGGCCATGGTTCGGCGCCAGCGTGCAGGAGGTGACACCGGATATCGCCGACAGCCTCGGCATGGAGCGTCCCGTCGGGGTGCTGGTCGCCAATCTGCACCCGAAAGGCCCGGCGGCGATCGCGGGCCTGAAAACCGGCGACGTCATTGTCGCCGTGGAGGGCAACGAGGTGCTCGATCCGAACGCGTTCCGCTATCGCATCGCGACGCGTGGCGTCGATACGGAGACGACGCTGGATGTGATCAGCCGCGGCGAGACGCAGACGATCAAGGTGGCGCTGATCGCGCCGCCCGAGGAGCCGGCGCGCGATGCGCGCGATCTCGACGGGCCGTCGCCGCTGACCGGCATTCGCGCCGCCAACCTGTCTCCGGCGGTTGCCGAGGAGTTGTCGCTCGACAGCGAGGCGACCGGCGTCGTCGTGGTGTCGCTCCGGCGCGGGTCGCCGGCCCAGCGGGTCGGCTTCCGGGTCGGCGACACCATCTACGAGATCAACGGCGAAACCATCGAGACAAGCGAACAGCTCGACGCCTACGTCAAGGAGCGCCGCCGCAGCTGGCAGGTCACGATCGTCCGCGACGGACGCATGGTCACCTCGGTATTCGGCGGATAGCGTCCCGAAGCGTATCGGCGCGTCCGGCCGATACCCCGATCAGAACGTCCGCTTCCAGCCGACCGAGGCGCTGAACTGGTGCATCTCGATCTCGATCGACGAGCCGGGGGTCACGCCGAAGGGCGTGACTTCGGGGCCGGTGACCGAGTTCGAGAAGGCATAGAGGACGCCGAAGTCGATCGAATCGCGCTCGGTAATCCTGATGTTGCCGCCGCCGGTCAGGTGGTGCTCGACGACACCCGGCGCGATCACGTTGAGCGTGACGTCGTCGGAGCCGATCGGGTTGGTGGCGAAGGCGTATCCGGCGCGCCAGGTGAAGCGCTCGTTCTGGCGCCATTCGACCCCGACCTTGAAGACGTCGACGTCGTCCCAGCCGAAGCCCGGTCCGTCATCGGACCCGAGGGGGGCGGGGAAGAACGGATTCCCGATCGCATCGACGTCCGAATAGAAGATGTGCTGATAGTCGAACATCAGCGTCAGGTCGTCGACGACATCGACGGCGATACCTGCCGTTACCGACGGCGGGATGTCGAATTCGCCCTGATTGGCGAACAGGCCCGCGTAGCTGTCGAATTTCTGCATCCACATCTTGGTCTGGCCGGAGAGTCCGATGCGGACAGTGTCGGTCACGTCCACCAGGACGCCGGCACGCAGGCCGCCACCGAACGACATCTCGTGGCCGTTGTTGGTGAGGGCGAGAGGATTGGACGAGAAGGGGGCGAACACCCCGAGCCCCGTGGCTTCGAAGGACTGGATGGCGAGCGTCGGGGCGATGCCGATCGCCACATTGCCGAAGCGGCGGGCGTAGGTCGCCGAGAGGAAAACCTGCATCAAGTCGACGCCGGCCTTGCCGCCGCAGAAGACGCCCGGCGAGAAGCCGCCGCAACCGGGCGCAAGGTTCAGGACGTCGCCATAGTCGGTATTCTGGCCGCCATTGCCGTAAAGGGTGAAGTTGATCGACGAGTCCTCGTCGATCGGGTGGTTGTAGGCCAGGTTGGGAATGAAGAAGAGGTTCCGGTCGCTACGGATGTCACCCGGGGCGACGAGGATCGTTCCGCTCGCTTCGTATCCGCGAAACGGTGCGAAGAACTCGATGCCCAGCTGGAACTCGCGGTCGACGTCCGCCGCCGTGGCCGGATTAATCGCCGCCGACATGGCGTCGGTGGCCTGTGCGACACCGGCGCCGCCGGTGCTGCGCTGGGCGACGCCGTAACCAAGGGCGAATTGTCCTTCGGTTGCATCCGCCAGGGGAACACCGACGATTGCCGATGCCATTGCGAAGACCGGCGCAATCCGAACGAGCCTTGAGATGGATTTCACTGTATTCCCCCCCTGCCGGCCGGATTTCTGGTGACTGGTGCGGGAGCTGGGACGAACACGGACCGGCCGCCGCCGTGCTCGTATTCACGAACGTGAATGTAAATAATGGATTCATTGCAATGCAAGCGGGAATTGAAGGCCGAGAGAAAAAGCCGAACTGCGTGTGCCGTGGGCCACAAACCAGGCAACGGTGGCTCCGGGGAGATTTCCCCGGGCGGCTTGTCCGGATCGATTGGGTGCCACACTTAGAACAGCATGATAGGTAAGCCATTGGTTTTCCGAGATTTCATGATCAGCCTGGGATTGAGATGAGCACTCTGTTCGAAGCCGCCGGCATGGAGCGGGACCTGCCTCGTCCACTCGCCGATCGCCTGCGCCCGAAAACCTTGTCGGAGGTCGTCGGCCAGGATCATCTGGTCGGCCCCGAGGGGGCTCTGACCCGGATGCTCAGGTCGGGCGGGCTCGGCTCCCTGGTTCTCTGGGGGCCGCCTGGCACGGGCAAGACGACGGTTGCGCGGCTTCTGGCGGGCGAGACCAATCTCGCCTTTGAACAGCTGTCCGCGATCTTCTCCGGCGTCCAGGATCTCAAGAAGGTGTTCGAGGCGGCGCGCCAGCGCCGGACGATGGGGCAGGGCACATTGCTCTTCGTCGACGAGATCCATCGTTTCAACCGGGCCCAGCAGGACAGTTTCCTCCCCGTGATGGAGGACGGCACGGTTGTGCTGATCGGTGCGACGACGGAGAACCCCTCCTTCGAGCTCAACGCCGCGCTTCTGTCGCGCGCCCAGGTTCTGGTGTTCCGTCGTCTGGAGGCGGCCGCGATCGGCGAGCTGCTGGCGCGGGCCGAGGAGGTCGAAGGCAGAAGACTGCCGGTCACGCCGGAAGCGCGCGAGGCGCTGGTCGGCATGGCCGACGGCGACGGACGGGCGGCGCTGACGCTGGCCGAGGACCTCTACCGGGCGTCATCGCACGACGACATGTTCGATATCGCCGGCCTGACGGAGGTCGTGCAGCGACGCGCGCCGATCTACGACAAGGGCCAGGACGGCCACTACAATCTCATTTCCGCCCTGCACAAGTCGGTACGCGGGTCCGATCCGGACGCGGCGCTGTATTATCTCGCGCGCATGTTTGCCGCCGGCGAGGATCCCCTCTTTATCGCGCGGCGCGTGGTGCGGATGAGCGTCGAAGATATCGGACTTGCCGATCCGCAGGCGCTGGTGGTCGCGAACGCGGCGAAGGACGCATACGACTTTCTCGGCAGTCCAGAAGGCGAACTGGCGATCGCGCAGGCGGTGATCTACATGGCGACCGCGCCGAAATCGAATGCCGCGTACAAGGCGTTCGGTGCCGCCGGCCGCGCCGCACGGGAATTCGGGTCGCTGGCACCGCCCAAGCACATCCTCAACGCGCCGACCAAGCTGATGAAATCGGAAGGTTACGGGGCCGGTTACGAATACGACCACGACGCGGCCGACGCGTTTTCAGGCCAGGACTACTTCCCGGAGGAAATGGAGCGGCAGGCCTTCTACAATCCGCCGGAGCGCGGCTTCGAGCGGGAAATCCGCAAGCGCCTCGATTACTGGGCGAAGCGCCGGCGCACCCGCGAGGTGGGCGACGACGAGTAGCACGCGTCGCCATCGTCTCGGCTCGGGAGGCCGCGAAACTGAAGATTGACTGCGCGCGGGCCATTCGCAAATCCGTCCAAATACGATGCTTACCTGTCTGGCCGGCCAATCCTCGAAGACCCGGGCCACACGCATGCGAGTTCTCATTTTCTACGGAACGACCGAAGGTCAGACGCGCAAGATCGCCCATTTCGTCGCGGACCGCGTCGAAGCCGTCGGGCACATGGCGATCGTTGTCGATGCGGCGGACGCGGCATCCGACTTCGAGATCCCGCCGGTCGATGCCGCGATCATCGCGGCATCGGTCCATGTCGGGCACTACCAGTCGGCCGTTCAGCACGTCATAAAGGCGAACTGCGACCGACTTGCAGCAATACCGACGCTGTTTCTGTCCGTTTCGCTGGCGGCGGCCGGTGACGGTAGCGACCTCGAGGATATAGGGCACTGTGCGGACCGGTTCCTGCGCGCGACCGGATGGGCACCGGCGCGCGTCGAACATGTCGCCGGTGCGTTCAAGTACACGGAATATGATTTCTTCAAGCGGTGGGCGATGAAATACATCGCCCTGCGGCACGGCCAGCCGACCGACACCAGCCGCGACTACGAGCTGACCGACTGGCCCGGACTCGAAAGCACGGTCGAGGAGTTCCTTGCGGGCCTAGGAGGCTAGGGCCGGGACAGGCGCTAGGCACCTTCGCCGCGGCGCAGATTGAGCAGCGCCTTTCGGGTTTCGACGACGGCGGACCACAGCCTGTCGTTCTGCTTGATGCCGCGCTTGGTGCGTTGCCAGAGCCTGAAGGCACCGGACGTTGCCGCGCCCGCACTGGTCAACGCCACGGCCGAATCGACGAGTTCGGTCGGCACTTCACACCAGTTGTCCTTGTAGCCCTCGTCACCGATCGTGAAGTCGAACAGCGCGAGCTCCTTGTCGAAGCTCCACTGCATCAGTCTGTACATCAGTTGCCGGCCCGGCGAGTACTTTGCGAAGGTGTCGAGATCGTAGCTGTGCAGGACGTAATAGTAGGTGTCGGCGAAGACGAGGCCGAAATTCGCCGCCGCGATGCAGTCGCCGCAATAGAGCGCGGAGAGCTGGACGACGCTATCGGGATCCACGCTGCCGTGCGCGAGCTGGCGATAGAAATCGGCCACGCCGGGAGGCGCGAACATGTCGTCGACGCCAATGCGCGCGAGCCCATCGCGCTTCTGCGCGAATATCGTTTCGAGGATCGCCTCGGCGGTCACGTGGTCCTGCGCAATGACGAACGACAGCTCACCGTGTTCGGAAAGCTGACGTTCCTTGGAGCGGTCGGTCCGGCGCCATCCCTTTCCGCGCTTCGATTCGTAGTAGGTGTTCCAGTTCGGTTCCAGCCGCGTCGCATGGGCGCCGTTGGCGTTGGGGTAGGTGCGAAGCTGCAGCAACGGATTCGCCGTGCCGCGCAGGTCGGTGGGCATCTTGGCGAAATGCAGGACATCGGCGCCGCCGATCGCCTCGACGAAGCCGGTCACGAAGGCGTCGAAGGCCGATCTGTCCCCGGCGAGGTGGCGCAGGTAGGCCTCGTCGAAGAGGCCGCCATGATAGTCCGCCTGGTCGCCGCCCAACCACTCGACGGTGCGGCTGGCGAGCTTTCGCCGTGTGCCGAGCGGCAGCAGATACAGGAGGCGGCCGTCTTCGCCCGTTCCGGTCACGAATACCGGCTCGATATCCTCGTTCGGCGCGACGTGCCGGCACCAGGCCGACAGGAACTCGTAGGTCTGGAATACGTGGCAGACGGCGGTGGTCTCGAACAGGCGCCATACGGGCTCGAGCGATGCGATATCCCGGGTCGTCGCGACCCGAATCCCGGCGAAAGCGGTGGTGCCGCCCGAAAAGTCCCGCGTGGGCGCGTAGTTCATGGAAGCAGCCTTTCTCGACCGGTTTCATCGACGACCAGGCGCGCTGCGTTCGCACCGTCCAATCGGTTGTCACCTCGAGGGGGAAACTACCGGTTTGACTGTGCAACTGCGATCAACGGCTGGTCGGAGGGTAAATATAGCCCTTGGGAATTTATGAATGGTTGTCCCGTGAATTCCTTGACCTTGCCGGCGGAACGGGCCAATCCAAGACGGGCGCGGAAGCGTGATAGTCTGAGGGTTTTCATGCCGGTTCATCTTGCACATCTGCTGATCGTCGCCGGCGGCGGCGCGATCGGCGCTGGCGGCCGCCATCTGGTGAACCAGATGGCGCTGAAGCTGCTCGGGCCGTCGTTTCCGTGGGGCACGCTGATCGTCAATATCGTCGGCTCCTTCGCGATGGGGCTGCTGATCGGCGGACTGGTGAAATGGATGCCGGTGGGAGGCGGGCAGGGCATTCGCCTGTTCCTGGCCACGGGGATCCTCGGCGGCTTCACGACGTTTTCCGCCTTTTCGCTGGACGTCGCCGTGCTGTGGCAGCGCGGCGCGACGATGACGGCGTTCGGCTATGTCGCCGGTTCGGTGCTGCTGTCGATCCTGGCGGTGTTCCTCGGCCTTTGGGTCATGCGGGGGCTTGAGCCGTGAGCGGTGTCCAGCATGTTCATGTCGGCAACGACGAGGACGGGATGCGCCTCGATCGCTGGTTCCGGCACCATTTCCCGCAGGTCACGCAGGGCTATCTCCAGAAGCTGCTGCGCACCGGCCAGGTGCGCGTCGACGGCGCCCGCGCCAAGGCCGCCGATCGGTTGAGCGAAGGCCAGGAGATCCGTGTTCCGCCGGTGCCATCCGCCGACGAGCGTCGCGCGCGACCGAAACCCGGCTTGTCGGCGGCCGACCGGGATTTCCTCGAGTCGATCACGCTCTACGAGGACGACGACCT
This sequence comes from Microbaculum mangrovi, assembly GCF_051390635.1. Lineage (NCBI taxonomy): Bacteria > Pseudomonadati > Pseudomonadota > Alphaproteobacteria > Hyphomicrobiales > Tepidamorphaceae > Microbaculum > Microbaculum mangrovi. Next base: position 1,310,476 of record NZ_JBPODT010000002.1, on the reverse strand, counting down.
CCTGATCCTGAACAAGCCGTCGGGCATCGCGGTGCAGGGCGGCACCAAGACGACGCGGCATATCGACGGACTGCTCGCCGGCCTAGGCGAGGATGCCGATACGCGCCCGCGGCTGGTGCATCGCCTCGACCGTGACACCTCGGGCGTGCTGGTGGTCGCGAAGAAGCGGCAGGCAGCGGCCAAGATGGGCCGCATGTTCCAGACCCGCTCGGTGCGCAAGATCTACTGGGCGGTGGTGCGCGGCCTTCCCAGGCCGTCGCAGGGCAAGGTCGACGCCGCGCTCATCAAGGCGGCGACGCCCGAAGGTGACCGCGTGCGCGCGGCGCGCCCGGGCGAGCACGAGGAGGCGCAGAAGGCGGTCACCCATTTCTCGGTGGTCGACCATGCCGCACAGAAGTTCTCCTGGATGTCGTTGAAGCCGGTGACCGGCCGGCAGCACCAGCTGCGCGCGCACATGGCGATCCTCGGCCACCCGATCGTCGGCGACGACAAATATCGCGACGACCGGGAATTGCCGGACGCGATCGAGAACCGGCTGCATCTGCATGCGCGTCGCATCGCCTTCCCGCACCCCGCGACCGGCAAGACTGTCGATGTTACGGCGCCCCTGCCTGAACACATGACGAGAACGTTCGCCGTCCTCGGCTTCCAGGTCAATCGCGTGACGGGCGACGGGGGCGAGGACTGAACGATGGCGGCGCAATCCACCACGGCCGACGAATACCGCGTACACGACCGGCTCGACGCGGTGGCGACGACGCTGGTCGTGATCCTGTGCCTGGTCTGGGGCCTGAACTACGTCTCGATGAAGGTGGTCAATCTCGGCTTTCAGCCCATTTTCGTGGCCGGCCTGCGGTTCGCGCTGGCTGCTGTCGTCATATTCTTCTGGTGCCTTTTCCGGCGGATTCCGCTGTTCGGCGCCGACGGCACCCTGATCCCGGGCATCATCGCGGGCTTCTGTTCGGCGCCGAATTCGCCTTCATCCAGACCGCGCTCGACTATACGAGCGCATCGCGCAGCGTGGTGTTCACCTACACGATGCCGTTTTTCGTCGCGCTCGGCGCGCACCTGTTCGTGCCGGGCGAGCGGATGAACGCGCTCGGCTTCATCGGCCTGGTGCTGGCGTTCTCCGGTGTCGCGTTCGTGTTTTCAGACAGGCTCAGCCTGCCGTCGCCGGATGCCTGGCTCGGCGATCTCATGTGCATCGCGGCGGCGATCCTGTGGGCGTCGACGACGATCGTGATCAAGACGACGAAGCTGCGTTACGCCACACCGGAGAAGGTGCTGGTCTACCAGATTGTCGTCGCCGCCGTGGTGCTGACCCCGATCGCGCCACTTTTTGGCCCTCTGATACGCGATATCACGCCCATTGTTCTCGGTGCCTTCGCTTTCCAGGTGGTTATCGTGGTCTCGACCACGTTCCTGGTCTGGTTCTGGCTGATCCGCAACTATCCCGCCTCGCGGCTCACTTCGTTCACCTTTCTGACACCGGTTGCCGGCGTGCTCATGAGCGGGTTTCTGCTCGACGAGCCGATCAGCTGGAAACTCGGCGTCGCCCTCGTGCTGGTCGCGGCCGGCATCTATCTGGTCAACAGGCCGGTGCCGACACCGGCGAATCCCTGAGTTCGTACATGCGCCTGATCCTCTTCGACTGCGACGGCACGCTCGTCGACAGCCAGAATATCATCGTCTCCACCATGCACGCCGCATTCGCGATGCACGGAATCACCGTGCCGTCGCGCGATGCGGTGCTCGGAATCGTCGGCCTGTCGCTGGAACAGGCGATCGCGACGCTGCTTGGCGACCAGGCCGATCGCGCGGCGGAAATCGCCGCTACCTATCGCGACGAGTTTCACGGCCGGCGCCAGGGCGGTGTGCTGGAGCCGCTCTATCCCGGCGCGCGCGAGATCGTGACGACGCTGGCCGAGCGTGACGATACGCTGCTCGGCATCGTCACCGGCAAGTCGCGCCGCGGCGTCGACGCGGTGCTTGGCGGGCACGGTCTGCTCGACTATTTCGTAACGATCCAGACCGCCGACGACGCGCCGTCCAAGCCGCATCCGGCGATGGTCCTGCAGGCGCTGTCGGCGACCGGGGCGGATGCCGCCCACGCGGTTGTAATCGGCGACACGACCTACGACATGATGATGGCCCGCTCGGCCGGCACGGGTGCCGTCGGCGTGAGTTGGGGCTATCATGCGCCGCAGACGCTGCCCGCGGCGGGCGCGGAGATCGTGCTGACACGCTTCGAAGACCTGCCGCCGTGGCTGGAACGGCGTTGGGCGGCATCCGAAAGCGCCGCATGAGCGACGAGACCGTGCAGGACGATCCGAAGGCAAAAGCGCAGGAGGGCGCGCGCGCGGCCCTGCCGAAGCGTTTCTACAAGACCGCCGACGTCGCCGAAGGCGAGGGCGGCTGGTTCGTTCGCCTCGACGAGCGGCCGCTGCGCACGCCCAAGAAGCGCCGGCCGGTCCTGCCGGACCGTGCGCTCGCCGAGGCGGTTGCGGCGGAATGGGACGCGGTCGAGGACGTCATCGATCCGGCGGCGATGCCGCTGACCCGTCTCGTCAACACGGCGATCGATGGCGTTTCGGAGACGATGGACGCGGTGGCGCGGGATGCGGCCCGCTTCGCGGAGAGTGATCTGCTGTGCTATCGCGCGGAAGATCCGGAGGGGCTGGTCGCCCGCCAGACCGAGGTCTGGGATCCGCTCGTCGAGTGGGCGAGGACCGATCTTGGACTGAAGTTCAACCTGGCCGCCGGGGTGATGCATGTCGCCCAGCCGCCCGAAACGCTGGACGCGGCGTTGGCGCACCTGGCGGGGTACGACGCATTCACATTGACCGGCCTGCACGTGATGACGTCGCTGACCGGTTCTCTGGTGATAGCGCTTGCCGTGGTGCACGGGCGCCTGTCGCCGGAAGAGGCGTGGGCCGCCTCCCTCGTCGACGAGGACTGGCAGATCAGCCGGTGGGGCGAGGACGAGGACGCGATGAAGCGGCGTCGCCGCAACTGGCGCGAGATGGAGGCCGCCGCGCGCCTGGCACGGCGACCGTAGCAATTATCTCGTGATCAAGCCGCTGCGGCGGCGCTTTCCAGATCGTCGATCACCTCGCGCAGCTTCGCCTGCACCTCGACAGCCACCTCGCCCAGCGTCGGGCTCTCGATCGCCTGCATCGAGGCGATCGGATCGATCGCGGAAACCTCGACCGTGCCGTCGGTGTGCTGCTGGACGATGACGTTGCAGGGCAACATCGTGCCAATCTTGTCTTCGGCCTGGAGCGCCCTGTAGGCGTGCGACGGGCTGCAGGCGCCAAGAATGCGATAGGGCTTGAAGTCGACGTCGAGCTTCTTCTTGAGCGTCGCGCTCACGTCGATCTCGGTGAGCACGCCGAAGCCGTGCCGGGCAAGCGAGGCCGTGACGGCGGCTATGGCGTCCTCGAAGGACATATCGACGGCGCGGGAGAAGTGATAGTCGCTCATGAGTGTGCTCCTTTAGCGAGCTTTGGGTCATACATATTCGCCAATACGAATATATCGGCCGATCCACCGGGAACGACAAGGTCTACCCGCGAAAATTGACAGGACTTTGCCGACTCCCCGTCGGCGGATACCCATGCTATTGACCGATCCCGAGAAAACGAAACGGGATCCGTCCAGTCATGAAGGCGATACTCGAACAGCTCGAGTCCAGGCGCGCGGTAGCGCAGGTCGGCGGTGGCACCGCACGCATCGAAGCCCAGCACAAACGCGGCAAGCTGACCGCGCGCGAGCGGCTGGCGCTCCTGCTCGATGAAGGCTCCTTCGAGGAGTACGACATGTTCGTCGAGCATCGCTGCACCGATTTCGGGATGGCGGACGCCAAGATCCCGGGAGACGGCGTGGTGACCGGCTGGGGCACGATCAACGGTCGCACCGTCTTCGTCTTCGCCAAGGATTTCACGGTCTTCGGTGGCTCGCTGTCTGAGACGCACGCCCAGAAGATAACCAAGATCCAGGACATGGCGCTGAAGAACAGGGCGCCGATCATCGGCCTGTTCGACGCCGGTGGCGCACGCATCCAGGAGGGCGTGGCGGCGCTCGGCGGCTACGGCGAGGTGTTCCAGCGCAATGTGCTTGCGTCCGGCGTCATCCCGCAGATTTCCGTGATCATGGGGCCGTGCGCGGGCGGCGACGTCTATTCGCCGGCAATGACCGACTTCATCTTCATGGTGCGCGACACGAGCTACATGTTTGTCACCGGGCCGGACGTGGTGAAGACGGTCACCAACGAGACCGTGACGGCCGAACAGCTGGGCGGGGCGAGCATCCACACGGTCAAGTCCTCGATCGCCGACGGCGCCTATGACAACGATGTCGCCGCGCTCATCCAGATGCGCCGGCTGATGGACTTCCTGCCGGCCAACAACGAGGAGGGCGTGCCGGAGCTGCCGAGCTTCGACGATGCGGCGCGGATCGAGGGGTCGCTCGACACGCTGATCCCGGACAATCCGAACAAGCCCTACGACATCAAGGAACTGATCCTGAAGGTTGCCGACGAGGGCGATTTCTTCGAGATTCAGGAAGCCTTCGCCAAGAACATGGTCACCGGGTTCGGCCGAATCGGCGGCTCGACCGTCGGTTTCGTCGCCAACCAGCCGATGGTGCTTGCCGGCGTCCTCGATTCGGATGCGTCGCGGAAAGCCGCCCGCTTCGTGCGCTTCTGCGACTGCTTCTCGATCCCGATCGTCACCTTCGTCGACGTGCCGGGCTTCCTGCCCGGGACCGCGCAGGAATATGGCGGCCTGATCAAGCACGGCGCCAAGCTGCTGTTTGCCTATGCCGAGGCGACGGTGCCGAAGGTCACCGTTATCACCCGCAAGGCCTATGGCGGGGCTTACGACGTCATGGCGTCGAAGCACCTGCGCGGCGACGTGAACTACGCCTGGCCGACCGCCGAGATCGCGGTGATGGGCCCGAAGGGCGCGGCCGAGATCCTGTATCGTTCCGAGCTCGGTGATCCCGAAAAAATCTCCAAGCGGATCGACGAATACACCAACCGCTTCGCCAATCCGTTCGTCGCCGCAGAGCGGGGCTATATCGACGAGGTGATCATGCCGCATTCGACGCGCAAGCGGATCGCCCGCGCGCTCGACATGCTGCGCAACAAGCACCTCGAGAACCCCTGGAAGAAGCACGATAACATCCCGCTGTGACGGCGGGATGTTGCGGGCCGATCAGCCCTTGGTCAGACGCTCCGCGTGCCAGGCGATGTGGTCGGCCATGAAGGTCGAGATGAAATAGTACGAGTGGTCGTAGCCCGGCCGCATGTTGAGCGTGAGGGTGATGCCGGCGGTCTCGCAGGCCGTCTTGAAGGCTGCCGGATCGAGCTGCTGGCTGAGGAAATTGTCCGCATCTCCCTGATCGACAAGGATTTCCGGCACTTTGCGCCCGTCCTCGACGAGCGCGGTGGCGTCGTAGGCGCGCCAGGCTGACGGGTCAGGCCCGAGATAGGCGGCAAGCGCCTTCTGGCCCCAGGGGACGGCGATCGGATTGGTGATCGGGGCGAAGGCCGAGACCGAGCGATAGGTCCCGGGGGCCTTCAGCGCGATCGTCAGGGCCCCGTGACCGCCCATGGAATGGCCAAAGATCGCCTGCCGGTTCATGTCCGCCGGAAAGTTTGCCGCCATCAGCGCCGGCAGTTCCTCGGTGACGTAGCTGTACATATTGAAATGCGGCGCCCACGGGGCCTCGGTCGCATCGACATAGAAGCCGGCACCCTGGCCGAGGTCATAGGCCTCGTCGTTGGCGATGTCGTCTCCACGCGGAGAGGTATCGGGGCAGACGAGGATGACGCCGTGCTCGGCCGCCGCCTTCCGGTATTCGCCCTTCTCCATCACGTTGGCGTGGGTGCAGGTGAGGCCGGACAGGTACCAGAGGACCGGGCAGGGACCGCTCTCGGCCTGTGGCGGCACGTAGACGGCGAAGGTCATCGGGCAGCCGCAGGTGGCCGATTCGTGTCGGTAGACGCCCTGAACGCCCTCGAACGCCCGGTTGGTCGATACGGTTTCCATCAGTTCCGCCTCCGTTTCCGCGATTCGGCGGCGACCCTAGCCGATCGCGGCGTCAAATGCTCGCCGGCGGGGGGCGGTCGATGGTCACGCCAGATCGGCTTCCAGGTCGTATTCGCTGGCCTTTACCACCCGTGCGCGGACGATGTCGCCGGGCGTGAGGTCATCCTCGTGCGGGATGAAGACCGAGCCGTCGATTTCCGGTGCGTCCCAGACCGAGCGGCCGGTGGCGCCGTCGCCGTCGACTGAATCGATGATGACGTCGATCTCGCGGCCGACCTTGGTCTGAAGTCGCGCGGCGCTCACCTCCTGCGCCGCTTCCATCAGCGCGGCCCAGCGCTCTTCGGTGACGTCCTCGGGCACCGCGCCGGGCAGCTCGTTCGACGTCGCGCCCGCGACCGGCTCGTACCGGAAGCAGCCGACGCGATCGATATCCGCTTCGGCGACGAAGTCGAGCAGGGCCTCGAAGTCCTCGTCCGTCTCTCCGGGAAAGCCGACGATGAAGGTCGAGCGGACGGCGAGGTCCGGGCAGACGTCGCGCCAGCGACGGATGCGCTCGAGCGTCTTTTCGGCGTGGGCGGGGCGCCGCATCGCTTTCAGCACGTTCGGGCTTGCGTGCTGAAACGGGATATCGAGGTAGGGCAGCACCTTGCCGTCGGCCATCAGCGGGATCACCTCGTCGACGTGCGGATAGGGGTAGACGTAGTGCATCCGGACCCAGACGCCGAGTTCTCCCAGTTCCTTGGCCAGGTCGAAAAAGCGAGTCCTTACAGGGCGTCCCCGGTATTCCCTCTCTTCATACTTGAGGTCGACGCCGTAGGCCGAGGTGTCCTGGCTGATCACCAGCAGTTCCTTCACGCCGGCCTTGACCAGCTTCTCGGCCTCCATCAGCACGCGGTCGGCCGGTCGCGAGACCAGGTCGCCGCGGATGTGCGGGATGATGCAGAAGGTGCAGCGATTGTTGCAGCCCTCGGAAATCTTCAGATACGCATAGTGGCGCGGGGTCAGACGAAGCCCTTCCGGCGGAACGAGGTCGACGAAGGGGTCGTGCCTGGGCGGCACCGCCTCGTTCACCGCGCCGACAACGGCCTCGTACTGGTGCGGGCCGGTGACGGACAGGACGTCCGGGAACTGGTCGCGGATACGGGATTCCTCGACGCCCAAGCAGCCGGTGACGATCACCCGGCCGTTCTCGGCAATCGCTTCGCCGATCGCTTCCAGCGACTCCTCCTTGGCGGAATCGAGGAAGCCGCAGGTGTTGACGATGACGACATCGGCGCCGTCATAGTCCGGCGAGACGGCGTAGCCTTGCGAGCGCAGTTTGGTCAGGATGCGCTCGGAATCGACCAGTGCCTTGGGGCAGCCGAGGCTGACTATGCCGACGGTCGGGGTGTCGTTGGGCATGAAGTGGCGTCCAATCGGGTTGAAGGCGCTTTGCCTACACCAATCTATGGCTCGGAAACCAGTGTTTCCGGCAAATCGCTCAATATCACTGACCGCCCGGCGATCTGGGCTTATGATCCGCCAAAACGGTTTCGGAACAGATATGGATCTTTTCGAACTTTTCCAGCGTCTGGGCCTGGCACTCGCGATCGGCTTTCTCGTCGGCGTCGAGCGTGGCTGGAAGGAGCGCAGCGGCGCGGAGGGCAGCCGGACGGCGGGCCTGAGGACCTTTGCGCTGAGCGGTCTTCTCGGCGGAATCGCGGGGTTGATTGGACGGGAAATCAGCGAAATCGCGGTCGGCCTGATCTTCGTCGCCTTCAGCGCCGTCTTCGCCGCCTACAAGTGGCGTGAGGGGCAGGCGGAGAACGACTACAGCGTCACCGCGGTGGTCGCCGCCATGCTGGTCTTCGTGCTCGGCGCCTATGCTGTTCTCGGCAACATGACGGTGGCCGCCGCCGGCGGCGTCGCGACCGCCACCCTTCTGGCGTTCAAGAGCATGCTGCACGGCTGGCTGAACCGTCTGACATGGCCGGAGATCCGCTCGGCCGTGATCTTGCTGGCCATGACTTTCGTGGCGCTGCCGATCCTGCCCAACAGGGGCTACGGGCCGTTCGACGCGCTGAACCCCTACGAGATCTGGCTGATGGCGGTGCTCATTGCCGCCGTTTCGTTCGCGGGCTATGTGGTTATCCGCCTGGTCGGCGAGAAACGCGGCGTGCTGATTGCCGGGGCGGCCGGCGGCCTGGTCGCCTCCACCGCCGTGACGCTCGACCTGGCGCGGCGCTCCAAGGACGATGGCGGTCGAAGCGCGTTGCTGGCCGGCGGCGCCGTGGTGGCCGGCGCGGTGATGTTCCTGCGTATCCTCGTCGTGGCGACCGTGATCGACAATGCGTTGTTCGAGAAGCTCGTGTTGCCGCTGGGTGCAGCCGCCCTGGTATCCGGCGGAATCGGGCTTCTGTTCGCCAACCACCAGATCGATCCGCACAACGCGGAAGCCTCGCCAGATCTCGGCAATCCCTTCGATCTGCGGTTCGTTCTGCGGTTCGCGGCGCTGCTGGGGGTCGTCATGCTGCTGGCTGCGGCGCTGCGGGCATGGTTCGGGCCCGACAGCGCGGTCTGGCTCGCGGCCGCGGCCGGTCTTGCCGATGTTGACGCGATTACGCTGTCGATGTCCCGGCACGCGGGCGGGGAAATGCCGATGGATACCGCGGTGCTGGCCATTCTGGTCGTCGGCTTCTCCAACTCCTTCTCCAAGGCGGTGATGGGGGCTATTGCCGGCAGCCTGGCGTTTTCGATCCGTTTCGCCGTGGCGATGGTGCTGTCGGTCGGTGTCGCTGTCGCAGTCTATTGGATCACGGTGCTCCAGCCGGGCCTGATACCCGGTTAGGAGCATTTACGGGCGCGCCCGGCACGATTAAAAGACGGGGCGCCATACCGACTGGCGTTCGGCCAGACCGCGCAATTCCGAGGGGCTCCAACAGAAGATGTTCTCAAAGATCCTGATCGCCAACCGTGGCGAGATCGCCTGCCGGGTCATCAAGACCGCCCGGAAGATGGGCATCGCGACCGTCGCGGTCTATTCGGATGCGGACAAGGATGCGCTGCACGTCGAGATGGCCGACGAGGCGGTGCATATCGGCCCGCCGCCGGCCGCGGAGTCCTATCTGATCATCGACAAGATTCTTGACGCCTGCCGCCAGACAGGCGCGGAAGCGGTGCATCCGGGCTACGGCTTTCTGTCGGAGAATTCGAAGTTCGCCGAGGCGCTGGACAAGGCCGGTATCGCCTTCATCGGCCCGCCGGTCGGCGCCATCGAGGCGATGGGCGACAAGATCGAATCCAAGAAGGCCGCCGACGCCGCCGGCGTTTCGACCGTGCCAGGCTATCTCGGCGTGATTGGGGACGAGACGGAAGCCGTCAAGATCGCCGACGAGATCGGCTATCCGGTGATGATCAAGGCGTCGGCAGGCGGTGGCGGCAAGGGCATGCGCGTCGCCTATTCGGCCGACGAGGTGGCCGAAGGCTTCACCCGTGCGAAATCCGAGGCGAAGTCCTCGTTCGGCGACGATCGCGTGTTCATCGAAAAGTTCATCGAGAACCCGCGCCACGTCGAGATCCAGGTGATCGGCGACAAGCACGGCAACGTCGTCTATCTGGGCGAACGGGAATGCTCGATCCAGCGGCGAAACCAGAAAGTGGTCGAGGAGGCGCCGAGCCCGCTTCTCGACGAGAAGACCCGCAAGGCGATGGGCGAGCAGGCGGTCGCGCTGGCCAAGGCCGTGGACTACTTCTCAGCGGGAACCGTCGAGTTCGTCGCCGGCCAGGACAAGTCCTTCTATTTCCTGGAGATGAACACCCGCCTGCAGGTCGAGCACCCGGTGACCGAGATGATCACCGGCATCGATCTGGTCGAGCAGATGATCCGGGTCGCGGCGGGCGAGAATCTGCCGTTCGGCCAGGGCGACATCAAGCTCAACGGCTGGGCGATCGAGTCCCGCGTTTACGCGGAAGACCCGTTCCGCAACTTCCTGCCCTCGACGGGCCGTCTCGTGCGCTACCAGCCTCCGATGGAGGGCACCGACGATGACGGTCTGACGATCCGCAACGACACTGGCGTCTACGAGGGCGGCGAGATCTCGATGTTCTACGACCCGATGATCGCCAAGCTGGTGACCCACGGGCCGGATCGCAAGAGCGCCATCGAGCACATGAGCCGCGCGCTCGACGCCTTCTATATCGAGGGCATCCAGCAGAATATCCCGTTCCTGTCGGCGCTGATGGAGCACCCGCGCTGGATCTCCGGCAATCTGTCGACGGCCTTCATCGCCGAGGAATATCCCGACGGTTTCCATCCGCGCGCGCCCTCCGGCCGTGCCGAGCGCGTGATCTGCGCGGTCGCGACCTGTGTCGACCATCTCAACAATACGCGCAGGCGGGCCATCACCGGTCAGCTGAACGGCGAGGGCTACCGGTTCCCGAACCGGCGCATCGTCCGGCTCGACGGGCGCGAGGTTCATCTGTCCGTGTCCGGCGAAATGCCGGATTACTCGATCGCCTTCCTGGAGGACGGGGACGACAAGCCCGTGCACGTTCATTCCCATTGGGTTCCGGGCAAACCGGTATGGATGGGAACCATCGACGGCGAGGGCGTCTCTGTACAGGTCAAGCCGACGCTGACCGGCTACGCGCTTGCCCATAGCGGGGTATCGCTCGAAGCCGACGTCTTCACCGAGACGGAAGCCGAGCTCGCCGCCCTGATGCCGATCAAGGAGCCGCCGGATACCTCGAAGCTGCTGCTTTGCCCGATGCCGGGGCTGGTCGTGTCGATCGCCGTCGCCGAGGGCCAGGAGGTCAAGGCCGGGGAGACGCTTGCCGTCGTGGAGGCGATGAAGATGGAGAACGTGCTGCGCGCCGAGCGCGATGCGACGGTCTCCAAGGTTCACGCCGCCCAGGGCGACAGCCTCGCCGTCGACGCGGTGATCATGGAATTCGAGTAGAGTCGCCGGCCGTCGCATTCGGCCGGCTTGGGCCGGTTCGTTGGCGGCTCGGGGGAGCGCGGAGAGTTCCGCGAAAAATTGAGTTCTGCCCGTGCTCAGCTCCAGCAGCCTGTGACGGGCGGCGTGCCGAAGGCGTCCAAGGCCGTTTCACAACGCGGCTATCCAAACGTCGCGCGTTCGCTATAACGCGACAGCATTTCAACCGGCGGAAAGGGGAACGGCATGCGGATGTTGTCGGGCCTGTTGAGAAAATTCGTGCGCAACGGTCGCATGCGGCTCTACGACGCCTCCGGGGCCCTGCACGAATTCGGCTCCGGCGAAAACGGACCGACAGTCACCGTTCGCCTGCACGACAAGGCACTGCACCACAAGCTCGCCTTCAATCCCGAGCTGATCGCCGCCGAAGCCTATATGGACGGCACGCTGACCTTCGAGGACGGCTCGAACGTCCATCAGTTCCTGGAGCTGTTCTCGGTCAACCGGTCGGGGCTGGCGTCGGCCGGATCGCAGAAGCTGTTGCGCCGCGCCTGGCGCGGCCTGAAGCGGTGGCAGCAGGCCAATCCGCTTGGCGTCGCCGCGGAACATGCCCGCCACCACTACGACCTGTCGACGGACATGTACCGGCTGTTCCTCGACGAGGGGCTCAACTATTCCTGCGCCTATTTCCGCGATCCCGACAACGAGACGCTGGAGGAGGCGCAGCGGGCCAAGCTCATCCACATTGCCGCGAAGCTGCGTCTCGAGCCCGGCATGAAGGTCGCCGAGATCGGCTCGGGCTGGGGGTCGCTGGCGATCCAGCTCGCCAAATGCGGCACGCAGGTCACCGCGATCAACGTCTCGCCCGAACAGCTCAAGATCTCGCGCCAGCGTGTCGAGGAGGCCGGGGTCGCCGACAAGGTGACGTTCTTCGAGCGCGACTACCGCGAGCTTGACGGCAAATTCGACCGCATCGTCTCCGTCGGCATGATGGAGCATGTCGGCGTCAATTATTTCGACGAGTATTTCGGCAAGGTGCGCGATCTTCTGACCGATGACGGCTACGCCATGATCCATGCGATCGGCCGCATGACGCCGCCGGGCACGACCGGGCCGTTCATCCGCAAGTACATCTTCCCGGGTGGCTACGTGCCGGCCATGTCGGAGGTGTTCGCTTCGCTCGAACGGGTGGGCCTTTGGGCCTGCGACAACGAGATCTTGCGGCTGCATTACTACTATACGATCCGGCACTGGCGGGAGCGCTTCGCGGCGAACCGCGAGGCGGCCAAGGTGCTCTACGACGAGCGTTTCTGCCGGATGTGGGAGTTCTATCTCTCCGCCGTCGAGCTCGGCTTCCTGCACGGCTCCAACATGGTGTTCCAGCTCCTGCTGTCGCGGGAGCGGGACGCGGTGCCGATCATCCGCGATTTCATCGTCGACGACGAGCGCGCGCTCGTGAAACCGATGCGGACGCGGAAGAAGGCGGCGGAATAGGCCGCGCATTTTTCTTCTCGAAACGCTTCGGATTCCCGCTTTCGCGGGAATGAGCGGAGATTGGGGAACGGCTCGGCCACAGACAGAGGCCGTCTTAGCCGGGGCTGTCCGGGTCATCCACGGTTTCGTCTTTCGCCGGCGCCGCGCTTGGATGCCCGGAACACGTCCGAGCATGACGCGAGTGGCCGATGGCGCGGCCTCGCCCCGCCTGCTCATTCCCGCGAAAGCGGGAATCCGGGGCCGCGGGGCAGGGGCTGAGACAGGAAACGTCATGCCCGGGCTCGACCCGGGCATCTTGTGCCGTTATCCCGTCATTGCCGGGTCAGGCCCGGCAATGACGTGGAAATCGGAACGCGGCCCTATCAATCCTGTGCTGCCTCCCCCCTTGACCCGCCGCACCTATCCTGCTCGCCTAGTCTCATGACCGACGCGCAGCCGATGAGGACCGTCCATGTCCGAATCGAGGGCAGGGTTCAGGGCGTCTATTTCCGCGCCTGGACGGCGGAGAACGCACGCGCCCTCGGGCTTTCGGGCTGGGTGCAGAACTGCCGCGGCGCGGCGGTGGAGGCGGTGTTCTCGGGTGATCCGGGCGCCGTCGCGACGATGCTGAGGCGCTGCGAGGATGGCCCGCGCGACGCGATCGTCGCCAACGTGACGGTAATGTCCGAGGGCGGCGCGATTCCGGACGGGTTTTCTATCCGCCGTTCGGGCTGACGGTTTTTCCGAAGACGTCCTCGAAGCGGGCGCGCAGCGCCATGTCGACTTCCGGCATGGAGACGATGCGGCCGAGATCGGCCAGGCTGGTGACGCCGTGTTCGGCGATGCCGCACGGCACGATGCCGGAGAAGTGCGAGAGGTCCGGCTCGACGTTGATGGCGATGCCGTGGAACGACACCCAGCGGCGCACACGGATGCCGATCGCCGCGATTTTCTCTTCGATTCCAGGGCCTTTGTCGGGACGGCGGACCCAGACGCCGACGCGGCCCTCGCGGATCTCGCCGTCGACGGCGAAGTCGGACAGCGTGCGGATCACCCAGTCTTCCAGGTCGGCGACGAAGCGGCGGACGTCGCGGTCGCGCCGGTTCAGATCGAGCATGACGTAGGCGATGCGCTGGCCGGGGCCGTGATAGGTCCAGCGGCCGCCGCGGCCGGTGCGCACCGTCGGGAATCGCGTCGGGTCGGTCAGCTCGGAGTCGGACGCCGTCGTCCCGGCGGTGTAGATCGGGGGATGTTCGAGCAGCCAGACGAGCTCGGGCGCGGTGCCGGCATGGATTTCGGCGACGCGCGCCTCCATGCGCGCCAACGCATCCTCGTAGGCGACAGGATCGTCGCTGACCTGCCACTCGATTGCGGGAACCGCGATGTCCTGCCGATTCTCGGGTTCCGTTTCCAGGAAATTAACCATCCGCTAACCACGTTCGACCAAGCATTGGGCCGCGTCCAGGCGACATATCAGCACTAAATGAAGGGCGGACGGCGTTCATGTCCACCGTAGAGAACGTCACGATCGATTTGGCGGTGCAACTCGGCACCGCGACCATGCCGGTCCACCAGCTCCTGCGGATGGGCCGCGGCGCGGTGATCGCGCTCGACCAGCTCGAATCCGAGGACGTGGTGCTGCTCGCCCACAACACGCCGATCGCCAAGGCGCAGGTGATGGTGCAGGGCGAGAACATCAAGGTGACGATCACCCGGATGCTGCCGTTGCCGCCGGAGCGCCGCCGCTCGACGAGACCGGCGGATCCGGCGGGCGGAGATGCCGAGACCAGTGCCGCGACGGACGCGCTCGCGGCAGCGGCTGACCAGGCAAACGCGGCGGAATCCCGGACCGATGACGCGGTGGCGCCCGACGACCAGACGGTCTGAGCCGTCATCGTCGCGTCATTCCGGTTGGCAAACGCCTCCGCCCCCCTTGTGAGCGCGGTGTTCCTTTGCTACATCACCGCCGTGTTCGCGGCCCTTGCGGCCTTGCGGACAATCGCGGTCGTGGCGGAATTGGTAGACGCGCAGCGTTGAGGTCGCTGTGGGGTAAAACCCGTGGAAGTTCGAGTCTTCTCGACCGCACCAAATTGAACGTGTTGAATTCGGGCCCCTGAAAGCACATCGCTTTTGGGGGTTTTTCGTATCCGCAGCCCGGCGGGCGGGGTGGGCGCGTGGACAGGATCGGCGGGTCGGTGATCAGCGTTGCGGGATCGTCGCCGAATCCGAATCGGCAATCGGCACCGCGAACCTCGCCGGCGAGGTCATCCAGACCGGCAATGCCTATCCCGCCGGTGGCCTGAAGGGCTGCAGGGCGACGTTGAGGGCGCCGCGCTGGCTGACGTCTGGCGAACAGGGCCGTCCCGTCCTGACGGTGGCGGCTAGCGAAGCGCCTTCGGCGCGGACGATCGGTCGCCGTTCCTTCCGGAATGGGCGGCTAAAACGGTGTCCTCGGCCTGCTGGATCAGATCTTCTCGCCACGTCGTGCGTTTGAGCTGGTCGAGTATCTCGAGGGCCTCGTCGTGTCTGCCCTGTTCCTCCAGGCAACGAGCCAGCCGCGATCGGTTCCGGGCAAGGTAGGGGGCAAGGCGAACCACCTCCCTGAGGCAGTCCGCCTCGGTGCCCAGCTGCTTGCGCCGCCGCGCGCGTGTCGCCTTGAAGGCGAATCCGACCAGCTTCTCGAACGCGCTTCCTCCGGGTAGTCGCGCATCCAGCTCCGCGTCGAACGCATCGCCAAAAGGCGAGTTTGGGGCCTTATTCGCCACAAGCGCCTTGTCGACGAAATCCAGTTCCGATGTTTTCGCCAGTTCCAGAAGCGTGTTCTTGTTCTCGGGCATCAGGCTGAGCGCGAGAAGAGTCAGGGAAACGTATCCGGACTCGGTTTCGGCAGGACAGCTTATTGTGCTTTTCGGCGCGTGCATCGCGTCGTCTATATTTTTCGAGTATCCGAATATTTCGAAGTCGGCGGCGTATAGATCCAGGACCAGTTCAATGGCTCGATCGTTATAGTGCCGCTTGAATTCGCCGGATGCGCCGGTTGCATGGGGCGCGCGCTTTTGAAAACGCGGCTTGACGCTCAACGCGCCTGCCAGGTCATCGGCCGTTTCATCGAAATTTTCCAAGTAGTAGATTTTGTCGATATCGATCTGGCCAACAAAAAGATTGTCGACTTGCCGGCGCCAATGCCGGTCAAAAACAGACGTATTCGGGTCCAGAGATTCCAGGAAGTCCACGAAGGATATGTTCGCGTCCAGCGGGATATCATTCTGTATGAAATGCTTGTTTCTCAGGATTCCCTGCTTGCAGATCTTGTCGAGATAGGCGGACAGGATCCGGGCGAAAGGATTCCGCACGACGCTGAATGTGAACGGCCGGTTTTCCGAAATGCCCTGGTACGATCTGCTCCAGAATCTACCGCTATGCAGATAGGCGGCTGGGAGCGGGTCGGGAAAGGTCAGTCTCTCCCGCTTTATGACTTCGGGAACAAGCGCGGATTTTATGGTCGAACAGCCGCTTTTCGCATTGTTGAGGTACAAGAAATTCAGCGTGGGACTGTAGCAGAATGATTCTCCAACAATAGGATGGAAGAAATATCCATACTTGCGCATGAACAGGTCGCGCCTTTTCTGCTTTAGCGGTTGCGTTTTGGCCGTCTATTCCCTGGTCTGGTGGCGGTAATTGTGGCTCGGCTGCTTTCCGAGTGTTTCCGTGGCTCGAAACGACTGAGCCTCCAGCGGAATGTGCGCAATAACCTAAGCCGGTTCGGTACGCCCGGTCCAGCATCGCCCTGTGATAGGATGAGGCGGTCGCGCCTGGTGCTGGAACAGTCACCAGTGCCGCCCCGGCTTTTCCGGATGCGAGTTGTTTGAACGATGCCGCCATGGCTGGCTGGTCCAGCATGGCGGAGTCGCGATTCGCGGCTTTGGCCGCGGGGATGCGTGAAGTTTGCGGAGATGGCGGGTGGACAAGGTCGACTGCGTGGTGATCGGCGCCGGGGTGATCGGCCTGGCGGTTGCCCGGGCGCTCGCGCTGGCCGGCCGCGAGGTGATCGTCGTCGAAGCCGAATCGGCGATCGGCACCGCGACCTCGAGCCGTAACAGCGAGGTGATCCATGCCGGCATCTATTATCCGGCGGGCAGCCTGAAGGCGCGGCTGTGCGTCGAGGGCAAGCAGCGGCTCTATGCCTATTGCGCCGCCCGCGACGTGCCGCACGCCCGGATCGGCAAGCTCATCGTCGCCGCGACCGAGGCGCAGCTGCCTGACCTGGAAGACCTGAAGGGGCGCGCCGCGGCGAACGGCGTCGACGATCTCATGTTCGTCGACAGGGCCGGGCTGGCAAGGCTGGAGCCGGCCCTGCGCGGCGCCGGCGCGCTGCTGTCGCCGTCGACGGGAATCGTCGACAGCCACGCCTTCATGCTGGCGCTGCAGGGCGACGCGGAAAACGCGGGCGCGGCCTTCGCGTTCCGGACGTCGGTCATCGGCGGCCGCCTGAGCGAGACAGGCGTCGCGCTGCGTTTCGGCGGTGACGATCCGTTCGCGCTGAAGGCCGGTCTCGTCGTCAACGCCGCCGGACTGTTCGCCCATCGGGTCATGGCGTCGATCGAGGGCGTTCCGCCGCAGGCGGTGCCACGGGTCGCCTATGCCAAGGGCAACTACTTCTCGCTGACTGGGACATGCCCGTTCTCCCGCCTGATCTATCCGGTGCCGGAGGCCGGCGGGCTCGGCGTGCACCTGACGCTCGACATGGGCGGGCAGGCGCGGTTCGGCCCGGACGTCGAATGGCTGGGCGATGTCCAGCACGGTGATGTCCGGGACGGTGATGTCCAGCGGGGCGAGGACATCGACTACGCGGTCGATCCGGCCCGGTCGGAGCCGTTCTACGCGGCGATCCGCGCCTACTGGCCGGACCTGGCCGACGGATCGCTGCATCCCGACTACAGCGGCATCCGCGTGAAACTCGATGGCGCGGCGAGCCCGGATTTCCGCATGGACACCACCTGCGGACCGGCGCTGATCAATCTGCTGGGATTCGAATCGCCGGGGCTGACCGCGTCGCTGGCGGTCGCGGCGCGGGTCGCGAACCTGGCCGCTCGTGGCGTGACCTAGAGTCATTTCGGTGTGGAAACCGGCGATATCGTAACGGCTCGCCGTATTCTGCTCACAAATCGATTCAAGTTTCCTCCGCGCGCGGCGGGAGCCTTTGCCGAACAGCACCGGTTTCTATAGAACTTGAGCGGTCCCGGCCGGCCGGGAGCAGACCATCCGAGGAGAGCGACGTGCAGGAGCACGCGGAACAGGCGGCGCCGGCCGAAACCGGCGGCAGCATGGCCGTGCGTGACGCGGACGGCGAGATCGCCGCGCCGTTTCTCCAGGCCGTCTCCGAGGCCGTGGGGGCCGGTGATGGCGCGGCGCTGCGGTCGCTGTGCGCGGACCGGCACGAGATCGACATCGCCGACATCCTGGAGATGCTCGACCAGGACGAGCGTCCCCGCTTCGTCGCGCTTCTCGGCGAGGACTTCGACTACGCGGTCCTGACCGAAGTCGACGACACCGTCCGCGAACAGATCATCGAGGCACTGCCCAACGAGGCTGTGGCCGAAGGCGTTCGCGACCTGGAATCGGACGACGCCGTCTACATCCTCGAAGACCTGGAAGCGGAGGATCAGGCCGAGATCCTCGCCAGGATGCCGGCGGTCGAGCGCGCCGTCCTCAAGCGTAGCCTCGACTTCCCGGAAGACAGCGCCGGCCGGCGCATGCAGACGGACCTGATCGCGGTGCCGCCGTTCTGGACCGTGGGGCGCACCATCGACTACATGCGCGAATCCGAGGACCTGCCGGACGAGTTCTACGAGATCATCGTCGTCGACGAGCAGTTCAAGCCGGTCGGCACCGTCGCCCTCAACACGCTGCTGCGCAGCAAGCGCCCGGTCCCGATCGAAACGATCATGGACCCGGACGTCCAGTCGATCCGGGCCGATCTCGACCAGGAGGAGGCGGCGCGCGTCTTCGAACGCTACAACCTGGTCTCCGCCGCCGTCGTCGACGACCACGACCGCCTTGTGGGCGTCCTGATGTTCGACGATATCGTCGACGTCATCCAGGAGGAGGCCGAGGAGGATATCCGCGGCCTGGCCGGTGTCGGCGACGAGGAGATCTCCGATACGGTCGCCTATACGGCGCGCAGCCGGTTCACCTGGCTTTTCGTCAACCTGGCCACGGCGATCCTGGCCTCGGGCGTCATCGCGCTGTTCGACGCGACGCTGCAGCAGATGGTGGCGCTGGCGATCCTGATGCCGATCGTCGCCTCGATGGGCGGCAACGCCGGCACGCAGACGATGACGGTCGCCGTCCGGTCGCTGGCGACCCGTGAACTGGCCGGCTACAACATACGCCGTTTCGTCACCCGCGAGCTGATGGTCGGGCTGATCAACGGTGTCCTGTTCGCGGTGATCATCGGGGTGGTGGCGGCGACCTGGTTCGCCAACATTCAGCTCGGGGCGGTGATCGCCGCCGCGATGATCGTCAACCTGTTCTGCGCCGGCGTGTTCGGGATCGCCATTCCGGTCGGCCTGGACAAGATGGGTATCGATCCCGCCATCGCGTCAACCGTCTTCCTCACAACTGTTACAGATGTTGTTGGATTCTTTGCTTTTCTGGGTCTCGCCACTGTCTTGCTTATGTGAAACGGAAGTGCCATGACGGGCATCATGCAATTGCCCATCCGGACAGCGGTGGTCGGCCTTGGCTATTTCGGCCGGTTCCACGCAAGGCACTATGCCGGCAACGAAAAGGCCAACCTCGTCGCCGTGTGCGACGCCGATTCCGCGCGCGCCGAGGAGATCGCTGCCGAGTTCGGCGGCGCGCCGGTATCCGACTATCGCCAGTTGCCGGGCCAGGTCGACGCCGTGTCCATCGCGGTGCCGACCTCGAAGCACTACGAGGTGGCGCGGTTCTTCATCGAGAACGGTGTGCATGTGCTGGTCGAGAAGCCGATCACCGAAAGCGTGTCCGATGCCGATACGCTGGTCAAACTCGCCGAAAAGCATGGCGTCGTTCTGCAAGTCGGCCATATCGAGCGCTTTTCCGCCGCCTTCAAGGCGCTGGCGGAGAAGGTGAGCCGGCCCCTGTTCATCGAGAGCCGGCGGATCTCGCCGTGGAAGCCGCGGGCGACCGACGTCGACGTGGTGCTCGACCTGATGATCCACGACATCGATCTGGTTCTGGGTCTGGTCGATTCCCCGGTCGAGACGCTGCAGGCGCTCGGCGCGCCGGTGCTCAACAGCTCCGAGGACATCGCCAACGCCCGGATCACGTTCGAGAACGGCACCGTGGCCGACATCACCGCGAGCCGAATCGCCGGGCACACGGAGCGGAAGCTGCGGATGTTCCAGCTCGACAACTACCTGATCTGCGATTTCGCCGACCACCAGGTGACCCGGTTCACCCGGAATCCGGAGGCTGCGGCGGATGGCCCCAATGCGATCTCGGTGGAATCGTGGGATATCGCCCGCGAGGACAGCCTCGGCAACGAGATCGCCGAATTCCTGGAGTGCGTCGAGACGGGGCGTCGCCCGACCGTCGATGGACGGGTCGGCCGCGAGGCGCTCAACGTCGCGACCATGATCACAGACAGCATTCGCAGCCACCGCGCACGCGTCGAAGCGAAGCTGGCGGGCTGAACGACCAAAAGGAGCATTGCCGCGTGGCTACAGCAGAGACCCTGGCGCCTGTCGCCACCGAAGAGACGGTCACGTCCGTCGGCCTGTTCGATCTCACGCGCCAGCGCGACCGCCTCGGCGCGCGCATCGAGGCGCGCATCGACGACGTGCTCCGGCACGGCCAGTTCATTCTCGGCCCGGAGGTCGTGGAGCTGGAGGAGAAGCTGGCGGCCTTCGCCGAGGCGCGTCACGCGATCGGCGTGTCCAGCGGCCGCGACGCGCTGACCATGGCGCTGATGGCGCTGGGCGTCCAGCCCGGCGACGCGGTGTTCGTGCCCGGCTTCACCTTTTCCGCCAGCGCGGCCGCCGTCGCGCCGCTGGGGGCGGTGCCGGTCTTCGTCGACGTCGACGAGGACACCTTCAACATGGACCCGGACGCGCTCAAGGCCGCGATCGCGGCGGTGATCGCGGAGGGCCGGCTCAATCCGAAGGTTGTCATGCCGGTCGATCTGTACGGCCTTCCGGCCGACTACGACCGGATATCGGCGATCGCGGCCGAGAGCGGCATGCGCGTCCTCGCCGACGCGGCGCAGAGCTTCGGCGCCATCATGGGCAATCGCCGGGTGGGCACGCTGGCGCCAATCACCGCGACCAGCTTCTATCCGACCAAGCCGCTGGGCTGCTACGGCGACGGCGGCGCGATCCTGACCGAGGACGAGGAGCTGTCCGAGGCGATCAAGATGATCCGCACGCACGGCCGCCAGGGATCGGGCGACGAGGCGATGCGCATCGGCATGACGGCGCGGCTCGACACCATCCAGGCGGCGGTGCTGCTGATAAAGCTGGAGGCCTTCGCCGCCGAGCTCGACCGGCGCGAACAGATGGCCGCGCTCTACACCGAGCTGCTCGCCGGCGATTTCGCGACGCCCGTGGTTCCCGCCGGGATGCGCAGCGCCTGGGCGCTCTACACAATCCGCGTGCCCAATCGCGACCAGGTGCGCGAGCGGCTGGCGCAGATGGGCGTGGGCACGGGTCTGTTCTACCGCGTGCCGCTGCACAAGCATCCCGCGTTCGAGCAGTGGGCGCCGGACGGCCTGTCGCTGCCGGTCTCCGAGCGGCTCGCCGAGGAGGTGCTGAGCCTGCCGATCCACGGCGACATCGAGGCGCGCGAGGTCCGGTTCGTCGTCGACTGCCTGCGGAAAGCGGTCGGTTGAACAGCACCCCGCCCGGCGTCACGTCCGGGGCCAAGCCCCGCGCGCGACCGCTCGAGCCGGCCGACCGGGCGGCGTGGGAACGGCTGTGGCGGGGTTACCTGACCTTCTACGAACAGCCGCTGTCCGAGGCGATCACCGAGCGCACCTGGGCGCGGCTCATGGATCCCCAGTTCGATCTGCATGGGCTCTGCGTCCACGACGGCGACCGGATGGCCGGCCTCTGCCACTACCTGTTCCATCCCTCGACCTGGGCGGACGGGCCGTATTGCTATCTTGAAGACCTGTTCGTCGACGCCGACGCGCGCGTTGGTGGCTGCGGCCGGGCGCTGATCGAGGCGGTCTATGCGGCGGCCGACGACCGCAAGGCCGAGCGGGTCTACTGGGCGACGCAGGAAGGCAACGAGACCGCCCGCAAACTCTACGACCGCATCGCCAGGCTGACGCCCTTCGTCCAGTACGCGCGCTGAAACGCCGCGGCGTTCGAGACCGAAGCGGGAAGCCCGTGCCGCGGCGGGAGCGGGGCGCGATGCCCGGCGGCTCCCGCGCGCTCTTGTCCAAAAATTTACCGAACTCGGTTACTCTGCCTTAACCTAAAGGCGGCTGGGTAGGCGCGTGTGGCTTCAGGGGTGGGCCGCCGGATTCTTGCGCTATCGGACGGTACGGACAGGCAATGCGATTCCCGGTTTTGAGTTTGTTGCGCGCGCCGCGCGGCGCGACGGTTAAGCGCGGCCCCATCGCCGCGCTGGCGCTCGCGCTGGTCGCGGCCTCGTGCGCCGGGCTGGAGCCGCGGCTGCCGCGTCCCAACGACTATCAGGTGCACGGCATCGACCTGTCCCGCTACCAGGGCGACGTCGACTGGGTGAAGGCCGGACATGGCGGCGTCGCCTTCGCCTGGATCAAGGCGACGGAGGGCGGCGACTACGTCGACCCGAAGTTCATGGACAACTGGAACGGCGCCAAGGCGGCCGGCGTGCCGCGCGGGGCCTATCACTTCTGGTATTTCTGCCGCCCGGTGGAGGAGCAGCTCGCCTGGTTCATCGCCAACGTGCCCTACGATCCGGACGCGCTGCCTCCGGTGATGGACATGGAGTGGAACAACGAGTCCACGACCTGCCGCCGCCGTCCGCCGCGCGACGAACTGCTGCGCGACATGCAGATCATGGCCGATGGGCTCGAAAAGTATTACGGCAAGCGGCCCGTCATCTACACCTCGGTCGACTTCCACGAGGACATCCTCGAGGGCCTGTTCACCGGCCACCATTTCTGGGTGCGCAGCGTCGCCGGCTATCCGAGCCTGAGATACGGCAAGCGGCGCTGGACGTTCTGGCAGTACACGGCCGAGGGCCGGGTACCGGGCGTCGACGGCAACGTCGACCGCAATGCCTTCGTCGGCACCAAGACGGACTGGCGGCTGTTCCTGCAGGACCGCTACTGAGGGGCGGATCGCGCCCCTCCGGAATGCGGTCCGCGCGACCGTATGTGTCTCGGGAAATCTTTATATGTCATTGTTTTTGCTTATATATTTGAAAAAATTGACTTTTACGTCAAGGTAATTGAAGCTGCCTCCTGTAACCCGGGAGGCGGGCATTCGCGCGCACTACACGATCACGGACCTGACCCGCGAGTTCGACGTGACGACGCGGACGCTGCGCTTCTACGAGCAGCAGGGCCTGATCGATCCGCTGCGGCGGGGGCGCACGCGGCTGTACCGGCCGGCCGACCGGACGCGGCTGAAGCTGATCCTGCGCGGCAAGCGCCTCGGCTTCTCGCTGTCAGAAATCCGCGAGATCGTCGACATGTACGACGCGCCGCCGGGCGAGCGCGGCCAGCTCGACCTGTTGATCGCGCGCATCGCCGAGCGGCGCGCCGAGCTCCTGGCCAAGCGCCGCGACATCGACCTGACGCTGGCCGATCTCGATGACGTGGAGACGGGGTGCCACGAACGGCTTGCCTCGCTGGGAAAGGAAAGACCATGAGCGGCTTCGAGCCCCGCGATCCGGATTGGGAAAAGCGCGTGCGCGCGAGCCTCGCGCGCCAGGCGTTCATGACCATGCTCGGCGCCGAGATCGCGCATCTGGCGCCGGGGGCGGTGGACCTGGCGCTGCCGTTCCGGCGCGAACTCACCCAGCAGCACGGTTTCTTCCACGCCGGCACGACGACGACGCTGGTCGATTCGGCGGCCGGCTACGCCGCTCTGTCGCTCTATCCCAGGGGCACCGGCGTGCTCACCACCGAGTTCAAGCTCAACTTGCTCAACCCGGGCAAGGGCGAGCGGCTGATCGCGCGCGGGCGCGTCGTCAAGCCGGGCCGGACGCTGACGATCTGCCGGGGCGACGTCTACGGCATCGAGGGGGAGCGCGAGACCCACGTGGCGACGGGGCTGTTCTCGATGATCTGTCTGGAGGGGCTCGATGACTAAGGCCGCCATCGGGATAACGAACGATGCACCGCCGTTGCGCGAACGCGACGACGGGGGATCGGACCCTAGTTCATGAGGTATGATCGAGGCGGGCCCCAACCATAAGGCGGTCGCTTTCAGGGAGACAACCATGCGCGATCCGGGCGCGACCCACGAGGTCTTCAATCAGGTGCCGCCGCTGGAGGGCTTCAATGCCTTCCTGCACGATGCCGCGCTGGTCGAGGCGATGGACCGCGAGGGCGGGGCGTGGGGCCGCGAGCGGCACGTGTCGCTGGGCGAGTGGGTGGCGAGCGGGCGCACGCAGGAACTCGCCCGGCTGGCCAATACCTATACGCCGGAGCTCCACACCTTCGACCGGGTCGGCAACCGCATCGACGAGGTCACGTTCCATCCCAGCTATCACGAACTGATCGGCAAGGCGGTGGCCGAGGAAATCCACGCGCTGCCCTTCGCCGAGCCGAGGCCGGGCGCGCAGGTGGTGCGCGCGGGCCTGCATTTCCTGTTCAACTTCGCCGAGATCGGCGTGCTCTGCCCGGTGACGATGACATACGCGGCGGTGCCGACCCTGCGCCAGCAGCCCGATCTCGCCGCCGAGTGGGAACCGAAGATCGTCTCCGACCGCTACGACCCCCGCTTCATGCCGATGCCGCGCAAGACCGGGGCGACCATCGGCATGGCGATGACCGAGAAGCAGGGCGGCTCGGACGTGCGCGCCAACACGACGCGGGCGGTACCCGCGGGCGGGAACGGGGGCGGCGACTATCTGCTGACCGGCCACAAGTGGTTCTGCTCGGCGCCGATGTGCGACGGGTTCCTGACGCTGGCCAACACCGAGGCCGGGCTCACCTGCTTCTTCGTGCCGCGCTGGACGCCGGACGGCGAACGCAACGTGTTCCTGATCCAGCGGCTGAAGGACAAGCTCGGCAACAAGTCGAACGCGTCTTCCGAGATCGAGTATCGCAACACCTGGGCGCGGATCGTCGGCGAGGAGGGGCGCGGCGTCAGGACCATCATCGAGATGGTGCATCACACCCGCCTCGACACCGGCATCTCGGCGGCCGGCATCATGCGCGCCGCGGTCGCCCGGGCGATCCATCACGCCAGCCATCGCACGGCGTTCCAGCGAAAGCTGGTCGACCAGCCGGCGATGCGCCGGGTGCTCGCCGACATCGCGGTGGAAAGCGAGGCGGCGACCATGCTCGCCATGCGGGTCGCGCGCGCCTTCGACGAGTCGGCGATAAGCGACTCCGAGCAGGCGTTCGCCCGCATCGCGGTCGCCGTCGCCAAGTTCTGGCTGTGCAAGCGCACGCCGGCGCTCGTCGCCGAGGCGCTCGAGCTGCACGGCGGCAACGGCTACGTTGAGACCGGCGAGATGGCGCGGCTCTACCGCGAGGCACCGCTCAACGGCATCTGGGAAGGCTCGGGCAACGTGATGGCGCTCGACGTGCTGCGCGCCATCGGCCGCGAGCCGGGCGCGATGGAGGCGCTGTCG
This sequence comes from Microbaculum mangrovi, assembly GCF_051390635.1. Classification (NCBI taxonomy): domain Bacteria; kingdom Pseudomonadati; phylum Pseudomonadota; class Alphaproteobacteria; order Hyphomicrobiales; family Tepidamorphaceae; genus Microbaculum; species Microbaculum mangrovi. Next base: position 1,285,254 of record NZ_JBPODT010000002.1, on the reverse strand, counting down.
GCCGAGATGAGGCTCGCCGCCGGCGTCGACAGGCGCTTCGACGCGCATCTGGACAGGCTCGGCGAGCGCATCGCGGCGAAGCGGTTCGGCGAGGCGGATGCCCGCCAGATCGCGATGGAGCTGGCGCTCGGCCTGCAGGGCTCGCTGATACTGCGATACGCACCGGACTTCGTGGCCGACGCCTTCTGCGCGACGCGGCTGGGGGAGGGCATCGGCCTGGCCTTCGGCCTGCTTCCGGATGGGCTGGACGAGGCGGCGATCGTCGACCGCGCCCGGCCAAAGCTGGACTGAGGGGCAGGCGAATGGGTGTGATGGATCGGTTCGACAAGACGTCCGGCTCCGATGCTCGCGGCTTCCGGGCTCCCGCTTTCGCGGGGGTGAGCGGAGAGGAGGCGAGACCGTTCCCCCAGCCGCTCATTCCCGCGAAAGCGGGAATCCAGAGCGACACGGCACGGCCATGCCGATGCACGCCGAGAGACGTCAGGTACGCACGACCGGTAATACGAAACAGGCCTCGTGTCCTGGACTTGATCCAGGCCCCAGAGACGCGGCAGTCGCCGGGCTGGGCCCCGGATCAGGTCCGGGGCGCGAGATAGTGACACTTTCAGGGAAAACTCCAGGGAAACGAGGCTGACGATGACACGCCCCAACGACTATCCGAGCCTGAACTTCGATCTCGGCGAGCACGCCGACATGCTGCGCGACACGGTGCGCTCGTTTTCCGACGACGAGATCGCGCCGATCGCGGCCGATATCGACCGGACCAACGAGTTCCCGCGCCAGCTGTGGCCGAAACTCGGGGCGCTCGGGCTGCTCGGCATTACCGTGGAGGAGGAATACGGCGGCTCCGCCATGGGCTATCTCGAGCACTGCATCGCCATGGAGGAGATCAGCCGCGGCTCGGCCTCGGTGGGCCTGAGCTACGGCGCGCACTCCAATCTCTGCGTCAACCAGATCCGCCGCAACGGCACCGAGGACCAGAAGGCGCGGTATCTGCCCGGCCTGATCTCGGGCGAGAGCCTGGGCGCGCTGGCGATGTCCGAGCCCGGCGCCGGCTCCGACGTCGTCTCGATGCGCACCCGCGCCGAGAAGAAGGGCGACCGCTGGGTTATCAACGGCTCGAAGATGTGGATCACCAACGGGCCCGGCGCCGATACGCTGGTGATCTACGCCAAGACCGATCCGGACGCCGGTCCGCGCGGCATCACCGCCTTCCTAGTGGAGAAGGGCTTCAAGGGCTTCTCGACGGCGCAGAAGCTCGACAAGCTCGGGATGCGCGGCTCCGATACCGGCGAGTTGGTGTTGGAGGACTGCGAGGTGCCCGAGGAAAACGTACTCGGCGAGGTGGGCCGGGGCGTCAACGTGCTGATGTCCGGCCTCGACTACGAGCGCGTGGTGCTCGCCGCCGGGCCGATCGGTATCATGCAGGCGTGCATGGACGCGGTCGTACCCTACATGCACGAGCGCAAGCAGTTCGGTCAGGCGATCGGCTCGTTCCAGCTGATGCAGGGCAAGCTCGCCGACATGTACACCCGCATGAACGCCTCGCGGGCCTACATCTACATGGTCGCCAAGGCCTGCGACCGGGGCGAGACCACCCGCAAGGACGCCGCCGGCGCGATCCTGTATGCCGCCGAGACCGCGACCTGGATGGCGCTCGAGGCGATCCAGGTCCTGGGCGGCAACGGCTACATCAACGACTACCCGACCGGACGTCTGCTGCGCGACGCCAAGCTGTACGAGATCGGCGCGGGCACCAGCGAGATCCGGCGCTGGCTGATCGGTCGCGAACTGTTCGAGGAAACGAAATGACGTTACGGCGGCTAAGTCCCGATTAATTTAATTAATCAAATAGTTTGGCCAATCGTTAAGACCCCTTTGGCATGGTCGGCCGTGTCCTCACGACCGACGGTGCTACCCTCAATGTTTCTCGATACCCCCACGATTTTCTTCACGGCGGCGGCCATGTGCTTTCCCGTTGCGGGGCTGCTGTTCCTGTCGTGGCGGCAAAACCGGGCGGAGCGCACGCTGCTGTGGTGGAGCGGCGGCTTGTTCGCCGCTTCGGTGGGGCTCACGCTCTTGGTCCTGGAAGGAGATATCAGCGAAATACTGTCCATCGATATCGCCAACGCCCTCTTGGTGCTGGGCATCTCCCTCGGCTGGGCCGGGGCGCGCGCCTTCAACGGAAGTCGGATCTCGCCGTTCGTGATTTTCCTGGGGCCGGCGGTGTGGCTCGTGCTGTGCGCCGTGCCGGCGATCCATGACTCGCTTCCCGTGCGGGTGGCCGTGTTCTCGGCGATGTACGCGGGCTATACCGGGGCGCTGGCGCACGAATACTGGCGCGGCCGCGTGGACGGGCTGGCCTCGCGCACCGCACTCGCGGCGACCTTCCTGCTGATTTCGGGAATCTTCCTGCTTCGGTCGCTGGCCGCCGTGTTCGTGCCGCCGAAGGCCGCCGACGCCTATCTGCAACCCGATCCGTTTACCGCCCTGTTCGTCATGTTGCCGATCGTGCTCTGCATCGCCAACGCGGTTCTCGTCATCGCCGCCACCAAGGACCGGGCGGAGGCCGAGCAACGCCGGCTCGCCGAGACCGACCAGCTGACGCAAACCCGCAATCGCGGCGCGACGCTGGCGGCGGCCTCGGAGCGCCTGGCGAAGGGGTCGGGCGCGATGCTGCTGTTCGATCTGGATCGCTTCAAGCAGATCAACGACCGGTTCGGCCATCCGGCCGGCGACCGGGTGCTCGTTGCCTTCGCCGCCGTCGCCGAGGCCAACTTGCGCGATGGCGACGTGTTCGGCCGCATCGGCGGCGAGGAGTTCCTTGCCTTCCTGCCCGGCGCTGGCAGGATCGACGCCATGGCCGTCGGCGAGCGGATCCGGGCCGAGTTCGCCAATACGATGATCGACAATGACGGCGCGCACATGCAGGCGACCGTCAGCATCGGGATCGCGGTGTCCGGCGCCGCGGCCGACGATTTCGATCCGTTGCTGATCGAGGCCGACCGGGCGCTCTACCTGGCCAAGGAAAACGGTCGCGACCGCGTGCAGTTCTTTGTTCCCAGGGCCGCCTGAGCGGCCGGACCGCGAAGCGGGTCACACCGTCGCGCCGAGCGGTTCGGCGTGGGCGATGACGCGGCGGACCTCCGGCATTTTCTCACGGAACGCGTGCTCCAGGGCATCGACGGCCTCGTGCACGTCCTCGACGCGGACGGCCGGGTCGACGCGGCAGTGGAAGGTGACGAAGACGCCGTGCTCGGTCTCGCGCGCCCGCACGTTGTGGACGTCGGTCAGCATCCGCGTGTCCGGCGCCAGCCGCCTCAGCGCGGCAAGATAGGCGTCGCGGCGGTCTTCGGGAACGTCGCTGCCGGCAAGCGTGGCGACGTGCAGCGGCTCGATATGGCTTTCCACCTCCACGTCGGTGCCGAGCTCGGCGGCGATGGACCGCTCCAGCGAGTCCGCGAGCTCGTGGGCCTGGCCGAGCGGCATCTGGCCGTCGACCTCGATATCGAAGCTCACCGACAGCCGCTCGCCGATATGCTGGACGGTGACGTGGTGCACGGCGAGGCCGCGCCGGCGCGAGATCAGCATCACCTTGTCGAAGATCGTCTCGTCGTCGAGCTGGATCGGCCGCGCGGTGACGCTGACATCGGCCTCGGGGAACGCTGTGCGGATCTCGGCGACGAGCCGGTTCTGGATCGCCGTGACCCGGTCGAAGGGAAGGGTGCGGGCGATCAGCACGTCGATATCGACGAACAAGGTGGCGCCTCCGGGCCTGACGCGCAGCCGGTCGAGGGCGAGGACGCCGTCGGTCTCGCCGGCGATATCGGCGATGCGCTCGTAGGCGCCGGTCGGCGCGGCGTCCATCAGCGTGTTGATGGTGCGCCTGCCGAGCCGCCAGCCGGCCAGGCAGACGAAGATGGAAACGCCGATGGCGGCGAGGGCGTCGGCCCAGGGATAGCCGGCCCAGGTCAGGGCGAGGCCGACGAGTACGACCATCGAGCTCAGCATGTCGGACGAGAAGTGCAGGGCGTCGGCTTCCAGCGCCTCGCTGTTGTACTTCCTGGCCACCCGGCGCAGCACCCGCGCGCGGTTGAAGTCGATGGCGATGGAGGCGACGATCACCGCGATCGCGATCCACGTCACCTCGACATGCACGTCCTCGAACAGGAGCCGCTTGCCGGCCTCCCAGACGATCCAGGCGCAGGTCAGGAACAAAAGCCCGGTCTCGGCGAGCGCGGCGACGCTTTCGATCTTGCCGTGGCCGAAATGGTGGGTCCGGTCCGGCGGACGGTCGCTGATGCGTACGGCGGTAAGGGTGATCGCGGTGGCGCCGAGGTCGAGCAGGCTGTGCACGGCCTCCGACAGGATGCCGAGCGAGCCGGTCATCAGGCCGACGGCGAATTTCGACGCGGCCAGGAAGCCGCTGGCGAACAGCGATATCAGGGCGACGGTCTGCTTTTCCTGCGACACCGGCAATGGTCCTGTACGGAGATCACGCCCGATGGGGCGCACCGCGGGGGCGTTCGCGCCCCGGAAGTTCGTACCGCGAGCCGTTTCCTGCTATGGGGCGCTTCGCACGGTGAATAACCATGGCACAGGTTGTCGGTAAAGTCGGCCTGTACGGGCGTGTCGCTCGCCCGGGCCGAGGGAGGAAGAGAATGCACATTGTCGAAAGCAACGGCGCCCGCATACCCGCGCTCGGTCTGGGAACCTGGGACATTCGCGGCGCGCAGTGCGTGGAGATCGTCGCCGAGGGGCTAAGGCTCGGCTATCGGCACGTCGATACGGCCGCCTCCTACGAGAACGAGCGCGAGGTGGGCGAGGGCATCCGCGCCTCCGGCGTGGCGCGCGCGGACGTCTTCCTGACCACCAAGGTCTGGTACGACCGGATCATGGCGGGCGAGCTGGAGGCCTCCGCCGAGGAGAGCGTCGCCCGGCTCGGTGTCGATCACGTCGATCTCCTGCTGGTGCACTGGCCGAACCCGGCGGTGCCGGTGAAGGAGACGATGGAGGCGATCGCCCGGGTCAAGCGCGCCGGCCTTGCCCGGAACATCGGCATATCCAACTTCACCGCGGCGCTCGTCGAGGAGGCGGTCGCCGTGTCGCCGGAGCCGATCGTCACCAACCAGATCGAGTATCACCCCTATCTCGACCAGGCCAAGATCATGGACGCCTGCCGCCGGCACGGCATTTCGGTCACCGCCTATTGCCCGATCGCCCGCGGCAAGGTGGTCGGCGACCCGGTCATGGAGGCGATCGCCGAACGGCACGGCCGCACCGCCACGCAGGTCGCGCTGCGGTGGCTCGTCCAGCAGCCCGGCGTCATCGCCATCCCGCGCACCAGCTCGAAGGCGCGGCTGGCGGAAAACCTCGATATCGACGGTTTCGAATTGTCCGAGGCCGAGATGACCGAGATCGCCGGCCTGGCGCATGCGGACGGACGCCTGGTGCGGGCGAGCTGGGCGCCCGATTGGGACTGATCGGGGGGCCCGCCGGTCCGGGTCCCCGCCCTATGGGTCCCCGCCCTCCGGTTTGCGGCTGTGCGGGGTTCTACCCGCCGCCGCGATGAGTCACGATGCCCCGCACGGCCAGGCGAGTCGGTGGACGCGCGCGGCCGGGGCGGGGGGACATCGATGGCGCTCAAGCGTTCGATCGGGCTCGGCGGGCTGACCTTCATCGGCATCGGCGCGGTGCTGGGCTCGGGCTGGCTGTTCGCGCCGCTGCTCGCCGCGCAGCAGGCCGGCCCGGCCTCGCTGATATCCTGGGCCATCGGCGGCGTGCTGATCCTGATGATCGCGCTGCCGTTCGCCGAGATTGCCGGCTGCCTGCCGGAAGCCGGGGCTATCGCCCGGTTGCCGCGCTATTCGCACGGCAGCTTCACCAGCATGCTGATCGGCTGGTCGGCGTGGCTCGGCTACGCCACCCTGCCGCCGATCGAGGCGGTAGCGATCCTCAAGTATATCGGGCCGCTGCTTCCCGGCATCTATGGCGGGGCCGGGGGCGGGGGCGACATCGGCGACGTCGTCGGCCCGACGCCGCTGGGATACGCCGTCGCCGTCTGCATCCTGTTGTTGATGGTGGCGATCAACGCGCTGGGCGTCGCCTGGCTCGACAAGGCCAACGCGATCATCACCACCGTGAAGGTGCTGGTGCCGCTGATCGTCGTGCTGACCTTCATCAGCCACGATTTCCACTGGTCGAACTTCTCGGCCCACGGTGGCTTCGCCCCCTACGGACTGATCGGCATCCTCGGCGCGATATCGACCGGCGGCGTGATCTTCGCCTACGCGGGGTTCCGCCACATCATCGACCTGGCCGGAGAGGCGCGGCGCCCGGCGCTGTTCGTGCCGCTGGCGCTGCTGTTCACGGTGCTCGGCTGCTTTGTCATCTACGTGCTGCTGCAATTCGCCTTCATCGGCGGCGTGCCGCCGAGCGCGTTTCACGGCGGCTGGACGTCGCTCGACTTCAGCCATCATCTCGGCCCGATGGCGGGGATCGCCACCGTGATCGGCGCGTCCTGGCTGCTGGCCCTGCTCTATGGCGGCGCCGTGCTCGGGCCGTTCGGCTCGGCGCTGATCGCCACCGGCTCGAATGCGCGGCTCGGCATGGCGCTCGCCCGCAACGGCTTCTTCCCCGCGATGTTCGCGCGGCTGTCCGCCCGCGGCATTCCGTTCAGGGCGCTGATGCTCGGCGCGGTGGTCGGCATGCTGATGCTCAGCCTGCCGTTCAAGGAAATGGTCGCCCTCAATTCGTCGGCGATCGTGCTGTCGTTCTGCGTCGGGCCGCTCACCGTCGTGGCCTTGCGCAGCCAGATCCCGAACCAGGCGCGGGCAATACGGATCCCCTTCGTTCACGTGGTCGCGCCGGCGGCCTTCGTGATCGCCACGCTGATCATCTACTGGAGCGGCTGGAACACGATCTGGCGCCTCGATATCGGCCTTGCCGCCGGTGTCGCCATCTTCGCGCTGAAGCTGCGGTGGGAACCGCAGGTCGGGCCCGTCGACATCGGCCATGCCCGGTGGTTCTTCGTCTATATCGCCGGCGTGAACGCGGGGTCCGTCCTCGGCGATTTCGGCGGCGGGCTGGGCGTGCTGCCGTTCGGCTGGGACATGGCGGTGCTGGCGGCCGTCGCGCTGGTCTGTTTCCGCATCGGTCTGGCCGACGCCCTGCCGGCGCAGCGCACCGTGGAACTGGTCGACGAGGCGCTGCACGGCCCCTGACTCGGCCCGATCGCCGACCTGGCCGCCGACCTGGCCGGTAACTTGAAATTAACAAGGAATCCCGATCGCCCGGCTCGGGCGGCGAACCATTCAGCCTCCGTTCATAAACGGGGGCGTAGGACCTGGGATGTTAATCCGAGGACCGAAAGATGCGACCGAGAACCGCGTTCCTGACCATCGTGCTTGCCGCGCTGCTGGCGACCACGGTCATCGGACTCGGCACACGCGCGACCCAGGCTGTCGCAGAGGCCGAAACCCCAGTGATGCGCTCCCTGTAAACAAGCCTGGACGATACATCGCGCAGCGACGTCCGGCCGGTGTCCGGTGGCGCCCGGCAGGCGCGGCCGATGGCGAATCCGGCTAGTTTCGAGCCGGCATGTTCTTCTACCTGTCCAAGATCGGCTGGTTCTTCCTGCAGCCCTCGAACCTGCTCGTCGCGGTGTCGCTGGCGGGCGCGCTGCTGCTGCTCGGCCGCTTTCGCCGGTTCGGCAGGTGGCTCTTGGGGCTGGGGCTGTTCGGGCTGGTGGTCTGCGGGTTCTCGCCCTTCGGGAATCTGCTGGTGCTGCCGCTCGACGACCGGTTCCCGGTCTGGGCGCAGGGCGAGGGACCTCCGCCGGACGGAATCATCGTGCTGGGCGGCTCGTTCGACACCGCCGTCAGCGCGGGGCGGGGGATCGTCGCGCTGAACGAGGCGGGAGAGCGCCTGACCGCGTTCGCCGACCTGGCGCGGCAGTTTCCGGACGCCAAGCTCGTGTTCACCGGCGGATCCGGACAGATCCTGTTCGACCGGTCCAGCGAGGCCGACATCGCCGGCCGGCTGTTCGACGGCATCGGCCTGGCACGGGACCGGATCGTGCTCGAGGACAGGTCGCGCAATACCTGGCAGAACGCCCTCTACACCAAAGAGCTGGTTGACCCCGCGCCAGGCGAGCGCTGGCTGCTGGTGACGTCGGCCTGGCACATGCCGCGCGCCATCGGCTGCTTCAGGGCCGTCGGCTTCGATGTCGAGGCCTATCCCGTCGACTACCGGACCCGCGGCTGGTCGGATCTGTGGCGGCCGTTCACCACCGCGTCGGAGGGGCTGCGGCGCGTCGATACGGCCGCGCGCGAATGGGCCGGATTGTTGGTCTACTGGCTGACAGGACGCATTCCCGAGCTCCTTCCCGGCCCGACTCCTTGAGGCACGGCCTCGCGCCGCGTCAAAGCACCCCCCACATGTGGGGCCTGTGCGTGGCCGGTAACCGTATCTGTTGATGGGGCTGTGGACGGTTATGCTGCAGCGCAATATGCCCTTGCGCAATAAGTTAAGAAAGCGTAACCAAGCGCACCGCGTCGGCGACTCACGTATCGTTCAAGTCTTGGCCGACCAAAAATATGGGGTTCCGAATGGAGCGTGATGTAGGGCCGTCCTATCTGCGTGTAACCGCCTGGTCGCTCGCTGTACTGGTCGGCGTTATGCTTGTTGCTGCGTTGTTTGGCGGGTTCGAACCGAACGCCATCGCGGCGCGCTGAGTATTATCACGGTTTTGCAGGCGGCGCGGTCCGGAAGGACCGCGCCGCTTCGCGTTTGTCCGGGGCATTTTCGCCTCGGCACGCGGTGGGCCCCTGTCGTCGGCCGGCACGTCTGCTATATGAGCGTCTCGAAGCAGGGAGACGCCACGATGTCGCAGACCATTACCGTCGGATTCCGCAAACTCGTCGACGACGCGCTCGAGCAGATCGAGACGCTGTCGCCAGCACAGGCGATGGCGTTGCACGGTGGCGACGACGTCGTGTTCGTCGACATTCGCGACGTGCGGGAACTGTCGCGGACCGGCAAGATACCGGGCGCGATCCATGCGCCGCGCGGGATGCTGGAATTCTGGATCGACCCGGCGAGCCCCTATCACAAGCCGGTTTTCGCCGAAGACAAGCGCTTCGTGTTCTTCTGCGCCGGCGGCTGGCGCTCGGCGCTGGCCACGCTGACGGCCAAGAAGATGGGCCTGGCGCCCGTCTGCCACATCGACGGCGGCTTCGGCGGCTGGGAGAAGGCCGGAGGGCCGATCGAGAAACCGGAAATGGCGCCGGGGGAGAAACGGGCATGAACGAGCAGGCGATGGCGGCGTACCGCAAGATCGATTTCGACGACGTGGCCTGGAGCGAGGTGCTGCCGGGGCTGCGCGTCAAGGCGGTGCAGGAAGGCCCGAGGACCATCCGGCTCGTCGAATTCCAGGGCGGCTTCGTGGAGCCCGGCTGGTGCGAGAAGGGCCACGTCGGCTTCGTGGTGTCTGGCCGGCTGACGGTCGAGTTCGACAGCGGTGTCGAGGTGTTCGAGCCGGGCCAGGGGCTGTTCTTCACGCCGGGCACGGGTGGGCGGCACAAGGTGCGCCAGCCCGACGGCGAAACCGCGCACGTGTTCCTGACCGAGCCGATCTGAGCGTCCCCGTTGCGGGGCTCGCTGGTCCGGGGCCCGCTATTCCGGAATGCGCCGGTCCGGGAATCTCATTCCTGAAAACCGCGTCCCGAGGCTCCCGCTCGCGGCGAGACGGGAGCCCCGGGTATCGGTAGTCGGTGTGTCGTCCGGGATGAGCCCGACCGTAGGTGCTAACGTTGCAGGCCTCAGCCGGCGGCCTTCTTCTTGTTCTTCTTTCCGGCCTTCTTCTTCTTCTTCTTTTTCTGGTCGGGATTGTCGGCGGTCTGTTTCTTGCCCTGCTTGGTTTCGGTCGCGGCCTTTTTCTTGTCGACGGCGAGGATGACGGCGCCGGCCTCCTGATCGAGGACGGGCGCGCCGGTGAGCGGTATGCCGCTCTTCGCCGCCGCGGGGCCGGCCAGGGCCACGACGAGGAAGGCGAGGGGGGCAATCACCTTGGCTTTTCTGGCGATCACTTCAAAGCTCCTGTTGGACGGAAACGATGCCGCGAGCGTTGCGCGCGACTCACGGCGGAATCAAGGCGGGAGGAGACGGCCCGGAACTTATTTTTCGCGAATCTCCCCGGTCCCTTGCCGCGTGCCAAGCCATGGTCTAACGCTTGGCCCCGGGAGGATCGTCAATGCCGCGTCTGCAGTCTCAAATCAGTACGACTTCCGAGGACTTCCGGCGCAATGCCGATGCGATGGCGGAGCTTGTCGCCGACCTCGAGGCCAAGCGCGCGGCCGCGGCGCGCGGCGGCCCGGACCGGGCGCGCGAACGCCACCTGAGCCGCGGCAAGCTGTTGCCGCGCGACCGCGTGACGCGGCTGCTCGATCCCGGCGCTCCGTTCCTCGAACTGTCGCCGCTGGCCGCCCACGGCATGTATGACGACGATATCCATGCCGCCGGCGTCATCACCGGTATCGGCCGTGTCGAGGGGCGCGAATGCGTCATCGTCTGCAATGACGCGACGATCAAGGGCGGCACCTACTATCCGATGACGGTGAAGAAGCATCTGCGCGCCCAGGAAGTGGCGATGCAGAACAACCTGCCGTGCCTGTATCTGGTCGATTCCGGCGGCGCGAACCTGCCCAACCACACCGACGTGTTCCCCGATCGCGAGCATTTCGGCAGGATTTTCTACAATCAGGCCACCATGTCGGCGGCCGGCATTCCGCAGATCGCCGTGGTCATGGGCTCGTGCACGGCGGGCGGCGCCTACATGCCGGCGATGTCGGACGAGACCATCATCGTGCGCAAGCAGGGCACGATCTTCCTCGCCGGCCCGCCGCTGGTGAAGGCGGCGACGGGCGAGGTGGTGTCGGCTGAGGACCTCGGCGGCGCCGACGTGCACACGCGCCTGTCCGGAGTGGCCGACCACTACGCGCTGGACGACGATCATGCCCTGAAGCTGGCCAGGCGGATCGTCGCGAACATGAATCGGCGCAAGGACATAGACCTGGATCTTCAGGAACCGATTCAGCCCGCCTACGATCCCCGCGAACTCGACGGCGTGGTGCCGGCGGCGCTGAGCCAGCAGTACGACATCCGCGAGGTGATCGCCCGGCTGGTCGACGGTTCGGAGTTTGACGAGTTCAAGAAGCTCTACGGCACGACGTTGGTGACGGGGTTCGCGCGGATTTCGGGCATGCCGGTGGGCATTCTGGCCAACAACGGCATCCTGTTCTCGGAATCATCGCTGAAAGGCGCGCATTTCATCGAATTGTGCTGCCAGCGGCGCATTCCCATCCTGTTCCTGCAGAACATCACCGGATTCATGGTCGGACGCGACTACGAGGCCGGCGGCATCGCCAAGGACGGGGCCAAGCTGGTCACGGCGGTCGCCTGTGCCCAGGTGCCGAAGATCACGGTGATCGTCGGCGGCTCGTTCGGCGCCGGCAACTACGGCATGTGCGGGCGCGCCTACGGGCCGCGCTTTCTGTTCATGTGGCCGAACGCGCGCATCTCGGTGATGGGCGGCGAGCAGGCCGCCTCGGTGCTGGCGACGGTCAGGCGCGACAATATTGAGGCCGACGGCGGGCAGTGGAGCGCGGACGAGGAAGAGGCGTTCAAGGCGCCAATCCGCAACCGCTACGAGGCCGAGGGGCATCCGTATTTCGCCAGCGCCCGGCTCTGGGACGACGGCATCATAACCCCGGGTGAGACGCGCCGCGTGCTGTCGCTGGCGCTGTCGGCTACGCTCAACGCGCCCGTGCCGGAGACGAAGTTCGGCGTGTTCCGGATGTGAGGCGGCGGTATCGCGAAACGAAATTGCCGGGACGAGCCCGGCAATGACGTGGAGACGATACCTGAAGATACCCGGGCTTGAACCCGGGCATTGCGCGTGAATCGACGACCCTCAGGCCGCGTCCTCTTCCGCGGCGGCGGCTTCGAGCCGCTTGTCGACGTAATTGCCGCAGACCCCGATCAGCTCGTCGACCTTGTCCTCGAAGAAGTGGTTGGCGCCTTCGAGGATCTGCTGGTCGATGACGATGCCCTTCTGGGTCTTCAGCTTGTCAATCAGAGACTGCATGTCGTTGGGCGTCACGACCCGGTCGGCGGCGCCGTGGACGATCAGGCCGGACGACGGGCAGGGGGCCAGGAACGAGAAGTCGTAGAGATTCGGCTGCGGCGCGACCGAGATGAACCCTTCGACCTCGGGGCGGCGCATCAGCAGCTGCATGCCGATCCAGGCGCCGAAGGAGAAGCCGGCGATCCAGCAGGCGCGCGCGTCCGGGTTGAAGCTCTGCACCCAGTCGAGCGCGGCGGCGGCGTCGGACAGCTCGCCGAGGCCGTGGTCGAAGCTGCCCTGGCTGCGCCCGACACCGCGGAAATTGAACCGGAGTACCGCAAATCCGCGCTCGGCGAACATGTAGTACATCTGGTAGGCGACCTGATTGTTCATCGTGCCGCCGAACTGGGGATGCGGATGGAGAATCAGCGCGATCCGCGAGCTCTTGGTTTTCGGCGGATGATAGCGTCCTTCCAGGCGGCCTGCGGGCCCGGTGAAGATGACTTCCGGCATTGAACGCGATGTCCTCTTTTTATGGTTGGCAGGACTCGGGTGGCTGGCGGTTCGGATTATCCGGTCGCGCGCTTTCGACGGTTGTCGGCGCGCTGGCGTTTCCTTGACACCTACCCGACACCCTCCTACAAACTCTTTAGAAGTTTTCGAAACTGTGCTTCACCGGATCGCGGCTCGACGCTGCACGCGCGAGGCCAGTCCGGAAGCTTCGACACACACCACATATCTTGTGTGGAATGCAAGAGTTCAAGGCACCGAGGCGGTGCCGAAGGTTGAGAGGACGACATGGTGGGGGCGAGCGTCGCCTACCTGGACCATAACGCGACGGCGCCGGTCCGCCCCGAGGTGATCGAGGCGGTGACGCAGGCCATGCGCGTGACCGGCAACCCGTCGTCCGTGCACTCGGCGGGCCGTGCCGCCCGCAAGCTGGTCGAGGATGCGCGCCGCGAAGTGGCCGCGCTCGTCGGTGCGGCGCCGGCGGATGTCACCTTCACCAGCGGCGGCACCGAGGCCAACGCGCTGGCACTGGGGCGGCGCTGCGACGGCGCAATCCTGCTCGCCTCGGCGATCGAGCATCCCTCCGTGCTCGGCGGCGGACGGTTCCCGGCCGATTCCGTCGAAACGATTCCGGTGACGCCGGCCGGCGTGATCGATCTCGACTGGCTCGAGAAGCGGCTTTCCGCCGCGCCCGTCCCGGCGATCGTCTCTGTTATGCTCGCCAGCAACGAAACCGGCGCGATTCAGCCGGTGCGCGAGGTTGCGCGACTGGCGCGGGACGCCGGCGCGCTGGTTCACTGCGATGCCGTTCAGGCGGCCGGTCGGCTGGAGATCGATATCGCCCTGCTGGGTGTCGACTACCTGACCCTGTCTGCCCACAAGATCGGCGGCCCCCAGGGCGCCGGCGCGCTGGTGCGTCGCGACAAGACCGTCGCGATCACGCCGCTTTATCGCGGTGGCGGCCAGGAGCGGTCGCAGCGTCCGGGCACCGAGGCGGTGGCCGTGATCGCCGGATTCGGGGTGGCGGCGCGGCTGTCGGCCGGCGAAATCGAAAAAAGTGGCGAAATCGCGGGGCTGAGGGACTGGTTCGAGTCGGCGCTACGCACTATCTCGCCGGGTGTGGTGGTGTTCGCCGGAGAAACGGCGCGGCTCGCCAATACTAGCTGCTTTGCGGTTGAAGGGATTTCGGCGGAAACCGCCATGATTGCGCTCGATCTCGACGGTGTATGCGTCAGTTCAGGGTCGGCCTGCTCGTCGGGCAAGGTCGGTGCCTCGCATGTGCTCTCGGCAATGGGCGTCTCGCCGGACCTTGCCTCCGGCGCGATCCGGGTCAGCCTCGGCTGGTCGAGCGAAAAGAGTGACGTGGAAAGCTTCATCAAGGCCTGGCGGCGCGTACAGGAAAAACGCGACCGCCGTCGGCAGGAGGTGGTGGAAGCGGCATAAGCGAAACCCGTGGTCCTTGAAACCGCGAGTGAAGGAGCAATTGATGCCTGCAGTGCGCGAAACGATCGAGCATGTCAGCGAGATCGACGTCGACAAGTACAAGTATGGGTTCTTCACCGACATCGAGACGGAGAAGGCGCCCAAGGGCCTGAACGAGGACATCGTCCGGTTCATCTCGGCCAAGAAGGAAGAGCCCGAGTGGATGCTCGAGTGGCGGCTCGACGCCTATAGGCGTTGGCGCACCATGACCGAGCCGACCTGGGCCAAGGTCGAGTACCCGAAGATCGACTTCGAGGATCTCTACTACTATGCCGCGCCGAAGACCGCGCCGGGGCCAAAGAGCCTCGACGAGGTCGATCCGGAGCTGCTCGCCACCTACGAGAAGCTCGGTATCCCGCTGAAGGAGCAGGAGGTGCTGGCCGGCGTCGAGGGCGCCAGGGTGGCCGTCGACGCGGTGTTCGATTCCGTCTCGGTGGTGACGACCTTCCGCGAGGAACTGGCCAAGCACGGCATCATCTTCTGCTCGATCTCGGAAGCGATCCGCGAGTATCCCGACCTCGTGCGCAAGTACCTGGGCTCGGTGGTGCCGACCAGCGACAACTTCTATGCCACGCTGAACTCTGCCGTGTTTTCGGACGGGTCGTTCGTCTACGTGCCGCCGGGCGTGCGCTGCCCGATGGAGCTGTCGACCTATTTCCGCATCAACGAGCGCAACACCGGCCAGTTCGAGCGCACGCTGCTGATCGCCGACAAGGGCGCCTACGTGAGCTACCTCGAAGGCTGCACGGCGCCGATGCGCGACGAGAACCAGCTCCATGCCGCGGTGGTCGAGCTGGTGGCGCTGGACGATGCCGAGATCAAGTACTCGACGGTGCAGAACTGGTATCCGGGCGACAAGAACGGCAAGGGCGGCATCTACAACTTCGTCACCAAGCGTGGCGACTGCCGCGGCCGGAACTCCAAGATCTCCTGGACGCAGGTCGAGACCGGCTCGGCCATCACCTGGAAGTATCCGAGCTGCATCCTGCGCGGCGACAACTCGCGCGGCGAGTTCTACTCGATCGCGGTGTCGAACGGCTATCAGCAGGTCGATTCCGGCACCAAGATGATCCATCTCGGCAAGAACACGTCGAGCCGCATCATTTCCAAGGGCATCGCCGCGGGCCACTCGCAGAACACCTATCGCGGCCTCGTCTCGGCGCACGCCAAGGCGACCGGCGCGCGGAACTTCACCCAGTGCGACTCGCTGCTGATCGGCAACCGCTGCGGCGCGCATACCGTGCCGTATATCGAGGCGAAGAACTCGCAGGCCGTCTTCGAGCACGAGGCGACCACCTCGAAGATCTCCGACGACCAGATGTTCTACTGCATGCAGCGTGGCCTGTCGGAGGAGGAAGCGGTGGCGCTGATCGTCAACGGCTTCGTCCGCGACGTGCTGCAGCACCTGCCCATGGAGTTCATGGTCGAGTCCCAGAAGCTGATCGGCATCAGCCTCGAGGGCAGCGTGGGCTGAGGCGGGCACGAGGACGGATCGATGATCCATCGCATCCGGCACGGCCATACAACGCCCGCGAAAGCCGCAGCTACCGAACCGCACCGAAACGCGACACCGTTATTCGATACGCAAACTGTTGGAACCCGATATGCTTGAGATCAAGAACCTGCACGTGAAGATCGCCGACGAAGACACGGAGATCCTGCGCGGACTCGATCTGACCGTGAACGCCGGCGAAGTGCACGCCATCATGGGCCCGAACGGATCGGGCAAGTCGACGCTGTCCTATGTGCTCGCCGGCAAGGACGACTACGAGATCACCGACGGCCAGATCCTGTTCATGGGACAGGACCTCACTGAGATGGAACCCGACGAGCGGGCCGCCGCCGGCCTGTTCCTGGCGTTCCAGTACCCGGTCGAGATCCCGGGCGTCGCCTTCATGACGTTCCTGAAGACCGCGCTCAACGCGCAGCGCAAGGCGCGCGGCGAGGGCGAACTGTCGACGCCGGACTTCATGCGCGTGGTGCGCGAGAAGGCGGGCCTTCTGAACGTCACCCAGGACATGCTGAAGCGGCCGGTGAACGTCGGCTTCTCCGGCGGCGAGAAGAAGCGCAGCGAGATCCTGCAGATGTCGCTGCTGGAGCCGAAGCTGTGCGTGCTCGAC
The DNA here is from genome assembly GCF_051390635.1 of Microbaculum mangrovi. Taxonomy (NCBI): domain Bacteria; kingdom Pseudomonadati; phylum Pseudomonadota; class Alphaproteobacteria; order Hyphomicrobiales; family Tepidamorphaceae; genus Microbaculum; species Microbaculum mangrovi. The sequence goes on along the minus strand of NZ_JBPODT010000002.1, from coordinate 1,269,018 downwards.
GAGACCGATTCCGGTCTCGACATCGACGCGCTGCGCATCGTCGCCGACGGCGTGAATTCGCTGCGCTCGCCCGAGCGCGCGATGGTCGTCATCACCCACTATCAGCGCCTGCTCGATCACATCGTCCCGGACGTGGTGCACGTCATGTCGGCGGGCCGGATCGTGAAGACCGGCGGCAAGGATCTGGCGCTCGAGCTCGAGCGGTCCGGATACGCGGCCTTCACGGAAGCCGCGTGAGACGGATGGCGGGAGATACAACCATGAACGTCGAGGTCCGCAACAAGCAGACCGCCGCCGAACAGGCGGCGAGCGAGCAGTTCGACGCCGTTGCCGCGATGCTGCCGGGCACGGAAGCCGTCGCGGCCGTTCGCAAGCAGGCGATCGCGCGCTTTGCCGCGAGCGGCCTGCCGCATCGGCGCGTCGAGGAGTGGAAATATACCGACCTGCGCGCCGCGCTGCGCGAGCTGCCGCCGCCGGCAACCGCGTCGGACGCGCCGATCGGGGCCGACACGCTGGGCGAACTCGATGCCTGGCGGATCGTGATCGTCGACGGCGGCGAGCCGCGGCTGCCGAAGGAACTGGCCGATCAGGGCGTGGTGGTCTCCCGTCTCAGCGAGACGCTGGCCGCCGGCACGCTCGAAGGCGAATGGCCGGAAGGCACCGGGTCGGCGATTTTCGACCTGAACACGGCCTTCGTCTCCACCGGCGTTGGGATCCGCGTCCCGGAGAACGTGCATATCGACAAGCCGATCCAGATCGCCTGCGTCACGACCGTGCCGACGGCGGCGTCGATCTACCTGCGCAATCGCGTCGATGTCGGTGCCGGCGGATCCTTGACCGTCGTCGAGACCTTCGAGGGGCCGGACGGGATCGGCTATCTCGTCAATTCCGCGACGCGCCTGTCGGCGGACCGCGACGCGGCGCTGACGTGGGTGAAGGTGCAGCACGACGGCGACGCCGCCATGCACTTCTCGACCGTCGCCGCGGACGTGGGCCAGGGCAGCAAGCTGACGATGGCGCCGTTCACCACCGGCGCCGCGCTGTCGCGCAACCAGTTCGCGATCGCCTTCATCGGCGAGCACGCGGAGGTGAACCTGGCCGGTGTGCAGCTCCTGGGCGACCGCCAGCATGGCGACACGACGCTGTTCGTCGACCACGCCCTGCCGGACGGGGAGAGCCGCGAGCTCTTCAAGTCGGTGCTCGACGAGCAGGCGCGCGGCGTGTTCCAGGGCAAGATCCTGGTGCGCCAGGACGCCCAGAAGACCGACGGGCGAATGATGATGCAGGCGCTGATGCTGTCCGACCAGGCAGAGGTCGACAGCAAGCCGGAGCTGGAGATCTACGCCGACGACGTGCAATGCGGTCACGGCTCGACGTCGGGCCGGATCGACGAGGACCTGCTGTTCTATCTGCGTGCGCGCGGCATCCCCGAACTGACCGCCAAGGCGCTTCTGATCGAGGCGTTCGTTGGCGAGGTGGTCGAGGAAATCGGCCACGCGGCGGTCGGCGAGGCGCTTTCGAGCCTCGCTCACGATTGGGTCATGCAGCACGCGCGGCAGGAGCCCGTCTCGTGAGCGGCTACGACGTCGAGCGCATTCGCGCGGACTTCCCGATCCTCGCGCGCGAGGTCTACGGCAAGCCGCTCGTGTATCTCGACAACGCCGCGTCGGCGCAGAAGCCGCGGCAGGTGATCGAGGCGATCAGCCACGCCTACGAGCACGAGTACGCCAACGTGCATCGCGGGCTGCACTACCTGTCGAACACGGCGACGGAGAATTTCGAGGCCGCGCGCGAGACCGTGCGCGCGTTCCTGAACGCGCCGTCGCCCGACGAGATCATCTTCACCCGCAACGCCACCGAGGCGATCAACTTGGTCGCCTATTCGCTCGGGCAGGGAATGGATGGCCAGGGCGTGGGCGAGGGCGACGAGATCGTGCTCTCGATCATGGAGCACCATTCCAACATCGTGCCCTGGCACTTCCTGCGCGAACGCAAGGGAGCGGTCCTGAAATGGGCGCCGGTGGCCGAGGACGGCAGCTTCCTGATCGAGGAATTCGAGAAGCTGCTGACGCCCCGCACCAAGATCGTGGCGATCACCCACATGTCCAACATGCTGGGCACCGTCGTGCCGGTGAAGGAGGTCGTGCGGATCGCCCACGAGCGCGGCATCCCGGTGCTGGTCGACGGCAGCCAGGGCGCGGTGCACCTGAATGTCGACGTGCAGGACATCGGCGCCGACTTCTACGTCTTCACCGGGCACAAGGTGTACGGGCCGACGGGCATCGGCGTGCTCTACGGCCGCAAGGAGGCGCTGGCGGCGCTGCCGCCGTTCAACGGCGGCGGCGAGATGATCCGCGACGTGACCACGGAAACGGTCACCTATGGCGATCCTCCGCACCGGTTCGAGGCGGGAACGCCGCCGATCGTGCAGGCGATTGGACTGGCGGCCGCGCTGGACTACATGGAGTCGGTGGGCCGCGATGCGATTCAGGCGCACGAGGAGACGCTGCGCGACTACGCGCAAGAGCGGCTCGGCGCGATGAATTCGCTCAGGATCTTCGGCACGGCGCCGGGCAAGGGCGCGATCATCTCGTTCGAGATCACCGGGGCGCATGCCCATGACGTGTCGACGGTAATCGACCGCTACGGCGTCGCCGTGCGGGCGGGGACGCACTGCGTCCAGCCGCTGTTGCAGCGCTACGGGGTGACGTCGACGTGCCGCGCCTCGTTCGGAATGTATAATACGCGCGAGGAAGTCGACCGGCTGGCCGAAGCGCTCGGCAAGGCCCAACAGTTCTTCGCCTAGGGGAGCGGACCGATGAACGACATCAGGAACACAGTGCCCGACGCGGCCGCCGGACCGTCAGCCGCTTCGGCTGGCGATGCCGGGGCGGAGGCGGGCTCAGCGATTCCAACGGCCGAGCTGGACCGACTCACCGACGACATCATCGGTGCGCTCAAGTCGGTCTACGATCCGGAGATCCCGGTCGACATCTACGAGCTCGGCCTGATCTATAAGATCGACGTCGACGACGACCGCAACGTCGCCATCGACATGACGCTGACGGCGCCGGGCTGCCCGGTCGCCGGCGAGATGCCGACCTGGGTGGAAACCGCGGTCAGCTCCGTCAGCGGCGTCGGCGACGTCAAGGTGCAGATGGTGTTCGACCCGCCGTGGGATCCGAGCCGCATGTCGGACGAGGCAAGGGTCGCGCTCGACTTCTTCTGACCTATATAGGGTTTAGGAAACCGCTACGGATCAAGCAGTTCGAACCATGACGACGGCAACCCCACGACCCCGACCCCAGGTGGTGACGCTTACCGAAGCGGCCGCCGAGCGCGTGCGCGAGATCATCGCCAATTCCGACAGATCCATCATCGGCCTGCGGGTCGGCATCAAGAACGGCGGCTGTGCCGGCATGTCCTATACGATGGAATATGCCGAAGACATCGCGGCGCTCGACGAGGTCGTCGAGGACAAGGGCGTCAAGGTCCTGATCGATCCCAAGGCCGTGCTGTTCCTGCTCGGCACCGAGATGGATTTTCAGGTCGACACGCTGTCGGCCCGGTTCGTGTTCAACAATCCGAACCAGACGTCGGCCTGCGGCTGCGGCGAATCGGTGGCGATCACACCGGTTGCGCTCGACGCCTGAGCCGTACGGTATGCCCCGCTGCTTAAAAGCGGGCGGTGACAAGGCGAGCGATGGCGATCTCATCCGAGTATGCCGAATTCGTCACCGAGCTGTTCGCAGCGTTCGGGCCCGTCAGGCTGCGGCGCATGTTCGGCGGCGCCGGCATATTCCATGACGACGTCATGATCGGTCTCATCGCCGATGGCACGATATTCCTGCGCACCGACGCCGCGCTGGCCGCCGACCTGGCCGGGGAAGGAAGCACGCCGTTCGTCTATTCGAGCCAGACCAGAACGGTGGAGATGCCGTATTGGCGGCTGCCGGAACGGCTGCTCGACGAGCCCGAGGAAATCGCGGTGTGGGCGCAGCGCGCCTATCAGGCAGCCGCTCAGGCCAGGAATCCCAGGAAAAAGCGGTCGAAGAAGGCGGGGTGACCGGTCTCAGGCGACGGCCGACGCGTGGGCCTCGTCCCCCAGCTCCGATTCGGAGGTGACCCGATTCCGGCCGTTGCGCTTCGACGCGTACAGCGCCATGTCGGCGCGCTCGACCAGGCTGTCGCGGGTATCGTTGTGGCGCAGCGTCGCCACGCCGACCGACATGGTGATGCGGCCGAGGCTTTCACCCGTGGAGCGCTTGATGAGTTCCTTGGACATGACGGCGGTCCGGATGTCTTCGCCGACATAGATCGCCGCATCCAGGGCCGTGCTCGGGAGAATGACGGCGAACTCCTCGCCGCCGTAGCGTGCGGCGATGTCCCGACCCTTCACCGCGCTCCTGATCGCGGCGCCGACAAGACGCAGGACCTGATCGCCGGTCTGGTGCCCGAACGTGTCGTTGAACTTCTTGAAGTGATCGATGTCGCACATCGCCAGCGACACCGGTTCGCCGCGCCTAACGGCGATATCGACGGCCCGCTCCAGGCTCTGGTCGAAATGCTTGCGGTTGGCGAGCCCTGTCAACTGGTCGGTCAGCGATTCGTACCGGATCGCCTCGAGGCTTTCCTGAAGGTCGGTGATCTGGCCCTTCGAGTCCTTGAGCTGTGACTCGAGTGAGGTGTTGCGCGCTTCCATTGCCGTTGTGGCGCGCAGGATCTTCTCGATGATGGCGCGGGTCTGCTGCTTGTTTTCGGTGCTGCCGAGACCGCTCGCGGCGGTGCGCAGCGACTGGCCGTACTGCTGGCAGTTGTCGCTGGAGGCCTCCAGCATGACGACGATCTCGTCGAGTTCCTTGGAAACCCGCGCGCTGACTTCGCCGACACGATCGCTGAGGCGCACCGGCGAAAGGAACTCGTCGTAGAATCGCTCCGTCAGGTCTTCCGGCAGATGGCCGAGCCGCTTCAGCGCGTCGTTGACGGCCTTGTTGAGCTCGCGATTGAACCCGGCCGCGTAGATATACCAAAGCTCGTAGTTGCGGGGGTAGGCCGGCGTGCGGTTGCCTTTGAGATAGGTGAGGGCCGCCTCGCCATAGGTAATCGAGCGATCGAATTCGTCCGTCCGTGTCACTGGCGATGTTCCCTCGAAACGCGACATTTCTCCGCGTGCTCCGCAGCGTAAGGAGCACCGTCACAGTATTTTCGGCTACCTTAACGCAGGGTTAAGTCAGCGGAATTTGCGCGGGAATTCGACGGTTCAGGGCAACTATTTGATAAGACGAAATTATTCTTCGGATTCGGCGGCGCGGCGAACCGGACGCAGCAGGAAACTGGGCACATGCTCGCCGAGGCCGACGACTGGCTCGTCCTTCTCGGACCTGTCGCGGCCGCGACCGGGCCGCTCGCCGCGCGGTTCCTTTTTGGGCTTGCGCGCCTCATTTCCGGCCTCCGCCGCAGGCTCGGAGCGTCCGCGACCGCCGCGATTACGGCCACGCCCGCGGGTTTCCTCGACGTCCTCTTCGGCGTCGATCTTCGCCAGATCCGGTGCGCCTTCGCGGCGCGGGATCGGCTTGCCGATAAGCTTCTCGATGGACGCGACGTATTTCTCGTCGGCCTTCGTCGCGATCGTGATCGCGTCACCTTCGCGGCCGGCGCGACCCGTGCGGCCGATGCGGTGGACATAGTCCTCGGCGTGGGTGGGAACGTCGAAATTGAAGACGTGGCTGACGGCGGGGATGTCGAGGCCGCGGGCGGCGACATCACTGGCGATCAGCAGGTTTATCTCGCCGGCACGGAACTTGGCGAGCGTTGCCATGCGCTCGCGCTGGTCGAGATCGCCGTGCAGGGCGCCGGCATTGAATCCGTGGCGCTGGAGCGAACGGTGCAGCGTGGCGACATCGCGCTTGCGATTGCAGAACACGATGGCGGTGGTGAGATTCTTGGCGTCGCGGATCTCGCGCCGCAGGATCGCACGCTTGTCCTTCGGCACAGACGGCGAGGTGATCAGCGCCTGGGTAACGGTCTCAGCGGTGGTCGACTGCCGCGCCACTTGAACCTGAACCGGATTCTGCAGGAACTGGCCGGTGAGCTTCTCGATCTCCGGCGGCATGGTGGCGGAGAAGAACAGCGTCTGGCGCGTGAAGGGCACCAGCCGGCAGATCCGCTCGATATCCGGGATAAAGCCCATGTCGAGCATGCGGTCGGCTTCGTCGATGACGAGAACGTCGACGCCGGTCAGCAAAAGCTTGCCGCGTTCCACGTGATCGAGCAGGCGGCCGGGCGTGGCAATCAGCACGTCGGCGCCGCGATCAAGCTTTTTCTCCTGTTCGGAGAAGGAGACGCCGCCAATGAGCAAGGCGACGGTCAGCTTGTGGTTCTGGCCGTAGATCGTGAAATTCTGCTCGACCTGCGCGGCGAGTTCGCGCGTCGGTTCCAGAATCAGGGTGCGCGGCATCCGGGCCCGGGCGCGTCCCTTCTCGAGAAGCGACAACATCGGCAGCACGAAGCTCGCCGTCTTGCCGGTTCCCGTCTGAGCGATGCCGATCAGATCGCGACGCGACAGCACGTGCGGAATGGCCTCCGCCTGAATAGGCGTAGGTTCCTTGTAGCCGGCCGCTTCCACGGCCGACAGGACTTTTGGGCTCAGACCTAGTTCAGTAAACGCCATCTACCGGCCACTGTGATCCGTGTGGCGGGATTGTCGCGAACACAGAGATTTCAAGGGTGCTTGTTCCGCTTGGATTTCGCCGGAACATAATCGGTAAGCGTGCTGTGTCAACGGCACGATGGCCCGGATTTACATTTTTGGGTTAGCAAAATCCGATTTGGCCGATATTTCCGGGCCGTGTGACACTAGGAACGCGGTCCGCCCGCCCTCTGTGAGGGACTGGCTTCGCGGTTGGTGACCGCGCCAGGCGATCGCCTCCGAGACGCCGCGTCCGGCGGGATTCGGCGCTCAGTAGGGGCGCCAGGGCTGCGGGTGCCACCATCGATGCGGGTAGTGGTGGCGCGGGTAGGGATAGGCCCGGCGGCCGTAGTAGTCCGGCGGAGGAGGGGCGGGCCGGTAATAGCCGCCACCGTCGGCGAGATAGCGCCCGGAAACCCATCCGACGGCGCCGCGATAGGTCACCCGGCACCAGCCGCTGCCGCAGTTCAGGATGCCGACCTGATGGCCAGCCGGAATGACGGCGATCCGTACGTAGCCCGGGCTCGGCCCGCGACGCATGTTCAGATCCGCCGTGACATAGGCCGCCGCTGCCACGCCAGCAGAGACGACCGTCGCGAGCGTGAAGGCGAGGGAGAATAGGATCTTGCGCATGAGACGTCTCCTTGGTCGGGACGGAACCGCCACGGTACAGAATCGGCGCCGCGTTCCAAAGAGGGCGGTCTTGCGGCGACGCGCCAGGCGTTGACAGTGCCCGTCGCCTGTCGCCCGGCGCCCGCTCGCTTGCCGCGGCCTTCGTGGGTCCGTGCTCAGTTGCCGAGTTCGGTCAGTTGGTAGGCCCCCGGTCCGCCGAGCATCAGCATGAGCTCGTCGGGGGCGCCCGTCGCCAGATCGACCACGTCGACAAAGGCATTGGTGCCCTCCGTCACGGTCTCGAGCCGCAGATCGGTGATCCGCGTCGGCGTGCGGGCGATCTCGGCGACCTCGATGCTCGACACGATTCCTTCGCTCGCGCCGCGGCGCTCGATCCACTGGACGAAAAGGCGCGCCGCGGAGGGCCGGACCGGCGATCGCGCGAGCACGAACCGATAGTAGCCGGTGCCGCCGCCTCCGGCGCCGCCGCGCCATTCGCCGCCCGTGCGCAGGGTTATGACCTCGGCGGGCATGCCGGCGATGCCGGTGGCGACGGCGTCGGCCCGGGCACCGGGGGCAAGAAACAGGAAGACCAGCAGGAGGGCGGATATCGTGGCGCGCATGTGGTATCGGGGTCCCGGTCGTGGTTGTCGGCGAACGGTTCATGCCCGATTCAAAGGACCGGTGCCACGGTCGAAACGACGGCCGCCGCAAGGGCCGCCGCAAGGGCCGCCGCAAGGGCCGCCGCAAGGGCCGCAGCAAGTGGAGACGCCCAGATGTCCGATCCGATCGTGTTCGTGCCCGGCCTTCTCTGCACGGCGGCATTGTTCGGGCCGCAACGCGCCGCGTTCGAGGACAGGGCCCAGTGCATCGTCGCCGATCACACGCGCCAAGACGGCATGAAGGCGATCGTCGATTCGATTCTCGACGCCGCGCCCGAGCGGTTCGCGCTGGTCGGCCTGTCGATGGGCGGCTACGTCGCGCTGGAGATGGCGGAGCAGGCGCCGGAGCGCATGACCAAGCTGGTGCTAATGGACACCACGGCGCGTCCGGACCGGCCCGAGCAGACCGCGTTTCGCGAGGCGACGATGGCGCTTGCGCTGGCGGACGGCCTGGCCCCGGTGATGGACCGGCTGCTACCGCTGTTCGTCGATGAGAGCCGCCTTGGCGATGCCGCGCTCGTCGCGACCATCCGGCAAATGGCGGACGACACTGGCGTCGACGCCTTCATCCGTCAGCAGAGGGCGATCATCGGCCGCAAGGACGCGCGCCCCGATCTCGGCGACATCCGTTGCCCGACCCTCGTCGTGTGCGGCGACCGGGACCGATTGACGCCGCCGGAGCTGTCGGAGGAAATCGCCGCGGGCATCCCGGGTGCGCGACTGGCGATGATCGAAGGCAGCGGCCATCTGAGCACGCTCGAGCAGCCCGAGGCGGTGAACGCCTTGCTGGCGGAGTTCCTGGGGCTGTAACGGCGGTTGCGCCCGCCACCCGCTCTGACGGGCGTCAGATATCCAGATCCTCCGCGAACTCCGCGTTTTCCTGGATGAAATGGAAGCGCGCTTCCGGATTGTTGCCCATCAGACGCCGCACCGCATCCGTGGTGCCTTCCGGATCGTTCTCGACCGCGACGCGCAGCAGCGTGCGGCGCTTCGGGTCCATTGTGGTTTCCTTGAGCTGCGCCGGCAGCATCTCGCCCAGGCCCTTGAAGCGGCCGATCTCGACCTTGCCGCGCCCGGTGAACTCGGTCTTCATGAGCTCGTCCTTGTGGGCGTCGTCGCGGGCATAGAGCGTCTTGCCGCCCTGGCTGATCCGGTAGAGCGGCGGCACCGCGAGATACAGGTGACCGTCCTCGATCAGCCTGGGCATCTGCCGGTAGAAGAAGGTCATCAGCAGCGCGGCGATATGGGCGCCGTCGACGTCGGCGTCGGTCATGATGATGACCTTGTCGTAGCGCAGGTCGTCTTCGGCATACTGCTGGCCCGTGCCGCAGCCGAGCGCCTGGGTCAGGTCGGCGAGCTGCTGGTTGTGCGCGAGCTTGCCGGACGCCGCGCTCTCGACGTTGAGGATCTTGCCGCGGAGCGGCAGCACGGCCTGGGTCTTGCGGTCGCGCGCCTGCTTGGCCGAGCCGCCGGCCGAATCGCCCTCGACGATGAAGATCTCGGCGCCGGCGCTGCTGTTGTGCGAACAGTCGGCGAGCTTGCCGGGCAGGCGCAGCTTGCGCACGGCGGTCTTGCGGCCGACTTCCTTTTCCTGGCGTCGGCGGGCGCGCTCCTCGGCGCGCTCAATCACCCAGTCGAGCAGCTTGGTCGCCTGCTGGGGGCTCGCGGTTAGCCAGTGGTCGAACTCGTCGCGGACAGCCTGCTCGACGATGCGGGTCGCCTCTGAGGTCGCCAGCTTGTCCTTCGTCTGGCCCTGGAATTCCGGCTCGCGGATGAACACCGACAGCATCGCGGTGCAGGAGGCCATGACATCGTCGGCGGTGAAGATCGTCGCCCGCTTGCGGCCGCTCAGTTCGGCGTAGGCGCGCAGGCCCTTGAGCAGCGCGGCGCGCAGGCCGGCCTCGTGGGTGCCGCCGTCGGGCGTCGGCACCGTGTTGCAGTAGGAGGAGACGAAACCGTCGCGGCCGGCGCACCAGGCGACCGCCCACTCGACACCGCCATGGCCGCCGTCGCGTTCGACGCGGCCAGCGAAGATGTCGTTGGCGATGGTGGTCTCGCCCTTGATCTCGGCGGCCAGGAAGTCCTTCAGGCCGCCGGGGAAGTGGAACACTTCCTTTTCGGGAACCGCGCCGTCCTCGGCCAGAAGCTCGGGCGCGCAGTTCCAGCGGATCTCGACGCCGCGGAACAGGTAGGCCTTGGACCGGGTCATGCGGAACAGGCGGGCCGGGCGGAAGTGAATCTTGCCGAAGATCGTCGCATCGGGATGGAAGCGGATGCGCGTGCCGCGCCGGTTCATGACCTCGCCGAGCGGCTCGATCGGGCCGAGCGGCATTCCCCGCGAATAGGTCTGGCGGTAGAGCTGGCGGCCGCGGGCGACCTCGACCTCGAGCGTGTCCGACAGGGCGTTGACCACCGAGACGCCGACGCCGTGAAGACCGCCGGAGGTCTCGTAGACCTTGGAGTCGAACTTTCCGCCGGCATGCAGCGTGGTCAGGATGACCTCGAGCGCGGACTTGTCCTTGTATTTGGGGTGCGGATCGATGGGGATGCCGCGGCCGTTGTCGGTGACCGTCAGGAAGCCGTCGGCCTCGAGACTGACATCGATCCAGGTGGCGTGGCCGGCGACGGCCTCGTCCATGGCGTTGTCGATCACCTCGGCGAAGAGGTGGTGCAGCGCCTTCTCGTCGGTGCCGCCGATATACATGCCGGGCCGGCGGCGCACCGGCTCTAGCCCCTCGAGCACCTCGATGTCGGCGGCGGTGTAGGCGTCTTCGGCACCGCGCGTGACGGCACGCGGCGCAGGCGCCTTGGGCGCGGTAGCCGGTTTGGCAGCCGGTGCGGCGGCCGGCCCGGCTGGCGATTGCGGCGCGTCGTCAAACAGCGAGGGCAGGTCCTGCGACTTCGGCATGGTCCGTTTGTAGAAAGCGGTTTCGGTAAGGGATTTGCCGCAATCGACGAAGCGGTCGGCGAATCAACTGCGATTGTGCCATTTCGCCGGCGCCGAATCGACCGCGTTCAAGCGTGACTCAAGTGGTTCGGAACGTCAGATAGCGTTCCAGCACCCAGGCGCCAAGAGCGAGGGCGCCTGTCGCCGCGATCATGTAGGCGGGAAGGACGACGAGGATGAGGGCATCCTGCGCGTCGGGATTCTCGTTCCACCAGAAGGCACCGCCGAAGCCCCAGACCCAGAAGGCGGACAGGCCCAGCAGTCCCAGAGTGCAGATCGCCAGCGGGACCGTCCGGGTAAGCCGTCTGTTGAGAACGCCGAAGGCGACGTAGGGCACGAACGCAAAAGCGACAAAGAAACCGACGGCCGGTATCAGGAAGACGCCGATGCCGGTGTCCGTCTCGCTGATGATCGAGACCGCGACCAGCGCCAGGCCGGCAACAAAAAGGATCCAGTTCAGGCCACGGAGCATCGGGAGCGCCTGCTTCGTCGAATATTAGGCCGTGGACCATAGAGCAAACACCGTGGATTGTCCGCAGGCCGGCCGGGCGTCGATTTCGCGCGGCAGGTAAAGGACTGGTGGCAGGGAAGGGTGTCGGGCTCCGAAAGGCTATGGGCCCTAAAAGAGGACAATCCCTGGAGACGATGCCTCCTGACGACAATGCCCTCTCTGAAGACAATGGGCCCTCTCCAAAGACAATGGCCCCGCGCTTTCGGCTACGGAGCCATTGCTGGTGCGCTTCGTCTCTCATGGGCAGACGCAAGACGCCGGTATTCGGTCTCTTGTCGAGATCCGTGTAATCGCGCGGAGCTTCCGATCGGGCTCGTGCCTCCGCATGCCCACCGGAAACACTCCAGCGCTCGAAGCATGGATTCAATTGTCGGTTGGGATGGCCGTTTCTATCTGTCTACTGCGGTAGAAACGGCGAAAATCGGGTCGGCGGACTCATTGTCTTAGACCTCCTTTCCGGATTTGAATAAAGTCTGCGCCTCGCTGGGGCAGGTGTCAATACCGACTTGCGCGCCGGACGGATTGTCCATCGACAGGCAAAAAAAGGGCAGCCCCAGGCGGGGCGGCCCTGTTGAAAGGCTACAACGCGGGACGGCCTCGGGCGGCGGCGCGATCGGCTTGCGCGCAGGGGCGGGGGCAAGCCTTGGCTGATGAAGTCCGCGGGACTCGGGGAGGAGAATCCGGGCGCCACGACCACCGGTGCTGCAATCCCACGGGCAACCTAGCGGGTTCGTTTGACAGTCCGGTGACGATATCCCGGTCTTTTCCGCGTTTTCCCGGAATGCGTAGCGGGCGGGATCGCAAAAAAAACGGGGCGGCAAGGCCGCCCCGTCGCGTTTTTGTGTTGCCTCGCGGCCGGTCGTCACACGCTGTAGTAGAGGTCGAACTCGACCGGATGCGGCGTCATCTCGAACGCCATCACCTCATCCATCTTCAGTTCGATATACGCGTCGATCTGGTCGTCGGAGAACACACCGCCGGCCTTCAGGAAGTCCCGGTCGCCGTCGAGCGAGGCAAGCGCCTCGCGCAGGCTGGCGGCCACCGTCGGAATTTCCTTCAGCTCCTCCGGCGGCAGGTCGTAGAGGTTTTTGTCCATCGCCTCGCCGGGATCGATCTTGTTCTTGATGCCGTCCAGGCCGGCCATCAACAGGGCGGCGAAGCACAGATAGGGGTTCGCGCCCGGATCGGGGAAGCGGATCTCGACGCGCTTGGCCTTCGGCGAGGAGGCGACCGGAATGCGGCAGCTGGCCGAGCGGTTCCGCGCCGAATAGGCGAGGAGCACCGGCGCCTCGTAGCCCGGCACCAGCCGCTTGTAGGAGTTGGTCAGCGGGTTGGTGAAGGCGTTGATGGCCTTGGCGTGCTTCAGGATGCCGCCGATGTAGTAGAGGCACTGCTCCGACAGGCCGGCGTACTTCTTGCCGGCGAAGACCGGCTTGCCGCTCTTCCAGATCGACTGGTGAACGTGCATGCCGGAGCCGTTGTCGCCGAAGATCGGCTTCGGCATGAAGGTGGCCGACTTGCCGTAGGCGTTGGCGACCTGATGCACCACGTACTTGTAGATCTGCATCTTGTCGGCGTTGCGCGTCAGCGTGTCGAACTTCATGCCGAGTTCGTGCTGGGCCGCGCCAACCTCGTGGTGGTGCTTCTCGACGGAAACGCCCATGGAGGCCATGACCGAGAGCATCTCGGACCGCATGTCCTGGGCGGAGTCGACCGGCGGAACCGGGAAGTAGCCGCCCTTGGTGCGCGGCCGGTGGCCGAGGTTGCCGGCCTCATACTCGGTGCCGGTGTTCGACGGCAGCTCCGATGAGTCGATGGCGAAGCCGGTGTTGAAGGGGCTGACCGAGAAGCGGACGTCGTCGAACACGAAGAACTCGGCCTCCGGGCCGACGAAGCAGGTGTCGCCGATCTTGGTCTGCTTCAGATAGGCCTCGGCCTTCCGGGCGGTCGAGCGCGGGTCGCGGTCATAGGCCTCGCCCGTCGACGGCTCCAGGACATCGCACATGATGGCGAGCGTGGGCGCGGCGAAGAACGGGTCGAGATGCGCCGTCTCGGGATCGGGCATCAGGGTCATGTCGGACTCGTTGATCGCCTTCCAGCCGGCGATCGACGAGCCGTCGAACATGACGCCCTCGGCGAACATTTCCTCATCGACGACGGCGATGTCCATCGTGACGTGCTGCATCTTGCCCCGCGGGTCGGTGAACCGCAGGTCGACGAACTTGACGTCGTTCTCTTTGATCGACTTGAGAACGGACTTAGCTTCAGCCATGTGACTACCTCTTAATTTTTCAGCTGGATCCTGGGGTCTGGTTGGGATTTGGCGCCGTTGCTCGTGGTCCGAACTCTCGCGAAACGCGGTTCGACCCCGATCGGGCGCCGGTTCCTCCGATCAGATCGCGTCCACGCCGCGCTCTCCGGTGCGGATGCGGATGGCGTCCTCGATGGTCGAAATGAAGATCTTGCCGTCGCCGATGCGGCCCGTTTGCGCCGCCTTCTGGATGGCTTCCACAGCCTTGTCGATCTGGTCGTCGCCGAGGACGACCTCGACCTTCACCTTCGGCAGGAAATCGACGACATATTCGGCGCCCCGGTAGAGCTCCGTGTGGCCTTTCTGGCGACCGAACCCCTTGGCTTCGGTTACGGTAATGCCTTGCAGCCCCACTTCCTGGAGCGCCTCCTTTACCTCGTCGAGTTTGAACGGCTTGATGATAGCCTCGATTTTTTTCATCTGGACGTGACTCCTAGCGTGGGGCTTCCTGATCGGAAGGATGCCCGGCTTTCGGTTAGCATGGCTTGTGCCAAATCCGCGTAGTCGGAATTACGGCGTGTTTTCAAGGGGATGTGAAAGGGTGCCCGTGAAACGGGCATTCTACTCCGGAAATGTGGGATGAAAAAACAGGCAATCGCACAAGAATTGGTCAAGCCGATGTGTCTCCTCGGAGGTGTCGGGTGAACGAGTTGCTCACGACCGGGCAGATGGCGAACGCCGACCGCCTGACAATCGAAGCCGGTGTTCCCGCCGAAATTTTGATGGAGAACGCGGGCCGCGCGGTCGCGGCCGCGACCCTAGCACTGAACCGGGGTCGCGAGGTGCTGGTCCTGTGCGGTCCGGGAAACAACGGCGGCGACGGTTTCGTCGCCGCGCGGCATCTGGCGGCGGCCGGCCGCAGGGTCCGCGTCGCGTCGCTGGGCGATCCGTCGCGGCTCACGGGCGATGCCGCCGAAATGGCGGCGCGCTGGACCGGCGCGGTCGAGCCGCTGTCGGCCGACACCATCGGGAATGTCGGGGTCATCGTCGACGCACTGTTCGGCGCGGGGCTGTCCAGGCCGATCGAGGGGCCCGTCGCGGCGGTTGTCGAGGCGGTCAACCGGTCGGGATTGCCGGTCGTGGCCGTCGACGTGCCCTCGGGCGTCGACGGGACCAGCGGCGAAATCCGCGGCATTGCGGTGCGGGCGACGCGAACCGTCACCTTCTTCCGCCTCAAGCCGGGGCATCTTCTGTTGCCGGGGCGCGAACTCTGCGGCGAGCTGAAACTGGCCCAAATCGGCATCGAAGACGGCGTCCTGGGGGAAATCGCCCCCGAAACATACGCGAACGGGCCGCGATTGTGGGGGGATCGCCTGCCGCGCCCGCGTCCACAGAGCCACAAATACGATCGCGGCCACGCCCTGGTGGTGAGTGGCGGGCCCTGGAACACCGGCGCGGCGCGTCTGTCCGCCCGCGCGGCCCTGCGCATCGGTGCCGGGCTCGTTACCGTCGCAAGTCCCACCGCCGCGCTCCCGTCGAATGCCGCCCATCTCACCGCCGTGATGTTGACCGAGGCTGAAGGTGTGGCGGGGCTGGCGCGCGCGCTCGAGGACGCGCGCCGCAACGCGGTGCTGATCGGTCCGGCGGCCGGCGTCAACGAGGAAACGCGTCGCCGGGTGCAGGTCACACTCGGAGCCCGACGTCCCGTCGTGCTCGACGCCGACGCGCTGACCTGTTTCGCCGACGAGCCGGCACAGCTGTTCCGGGCGATTTCAGCGGATGCCGACCGTCCCGTCGTGCTGACGCCGCACGAGGGGGAATTCCGCAGGCTGTTCAAGGACGCCGACATCAAGGCGGGGGACACGCGCCTCGAAAGGGCCCGCGCAGCGGCCAGAACGAGCGGCGCTGTGATCGTTCTCAAAGGGGCGGATACTGTCGTCGCGGCCCCGGACGGACGTGCCGCGATCAATGCGGACGCGCCGGCCTGGCTCGCCACGGCCGGTTCGGGAGACGTTCTCTCGGGGATGGCAGTGGGGCTGCTCGCGCAGACGATGCCGGCCTTCGAGGCCGCGGCGGCCGCGGTCTGGCTGCACGGGGCGGTGGCGTGCGATTTCGGGCCGGGACTCATCGCCGAGGATCTAAGCGAACGATTGCCCGCTGTGCTTGCCGAATTCGCCTAAAATTATAGTGCACGGACATTAACTCAAATTTTCAATAGAGATTTAATTCCCCTGCGGTAACCAGAGCGGCAAGGGCAAAACAATTCCTGTCTCAACAGGGAAGGCGCAAACAATGCCGTTCTGGTCAAACGCGGTCAGGAACCGCAAACGGACGTTTTTCACGGATGCGCGCGGCAACGTCGGCATCATCTTCGCGTTTGCACTGCTGCCGATCATTCTGGCGGTCGGCTCAGCCCTCGACTATGGCCGCTACAATGCGGCGCGTGCCCGCATTCAGACGGCGCTCGACGCGACCGGCCTCATGCTTGCCCATCAGGTCGACACGATGTCGCAGGACGAAATCGACGAGCTCGCCGCTCAAGTCTTCCGCGAGAATTTCCGTGAGGGCGCGGGCATCACGATCAAGCAGTTGAAGACCGTCGCGTCCGCCGACAAGATCAACCTCGCCGCCAAGGCCGATGTCGAGACCTACATCATGCATCTCGCCGGCGTGGAATTCCTGCCCGCCAACGTCGATTCCGAGATCGTGCGCTCCGAGGACTCCTTCGAGGTCGTCCTGGTGCTCGACAACACGGGCTCGATGGATGGGTCGAAGATCGAGGCGCTGAAAGACGCGGCCGAAACGCTGGTCGACAATCTCTTCGGCGAAACGACGGTCCATCCGCTTCTGGACATGGCGTTGGTGCCATTCTCGCACGCCGTGAATGTGGGGACAGCCTACGCGAATGCGTCATGGATGGATACGGATGGCCTGAATCCGCTCCACTACGACAATTTCGACGAGACGGCGATGAAGAACCAGAATCTGACCCGTTTCGATCTATACGACCGCATCCGGAATGTGAATTGGGGCGGTTGCGTCGAGGCGCGGGCCTACCCGCTCGACATCAGGGATACGGAGGCGTCCAGCGCCAATCCGGAGACGCTGTTCGTGCCGTATTTCGCGCCCGACGAGCCCGATCGGGTTTGCACATCATATCGGCGCGATGGTCGCTGCCGCCGATACGAGGGCGAGTATGTGAATTCCTATCTCGACGACGATATCGACGAGAGCGAGCCTGATGTCGTTCGGCAGGAAAACATAAGCAAATACAAGAACAACGTTACGGCCGACGACAGGCACTTATCCAGGGATCTCGGTTTCGCTGGCCCGAATTTCGGCTGCACGGCCAATCCCATCACGCCTCTAACCAACAGGAAATCCACGGTCACCAATGCTTTGGATGACATGAAGGCGGCCGGATATACGAACATTGCCGAAGGTCTGATTTGGGGGTTGAGGGTTGTTTCTCCGGCGGAACCTTTTTCGGAAGGCAAGCCGTACGCAACCGTAAACCATCACAAGGTCATCATCTTGCTTACCGACGGCGATAATACCGGACCTGGCGTCGGTTCGAGCTCGAGCGGCGAGAACAACAGTTACTTCGGTGCCTGGGGATTTGCGAAGTCGGGACGGCTTATCGATACAACGAGAAGCTCGACCTACAAGGCCGAAATGGATAATCGGACCGAGGAAGCCTGTGACGCGGTGAAGGACGAGAGGATCGATCTTTTCACCATCACGTTCGGAGATCCCAGCGAGTCCACGAAAACGCTGATGCGCAACTGCGCGACCCAGTCCGACATGTACTATGACTCGCCCAGCACCTCGACGCTCGACGCCGTGTTCAAGGAAATCGCCACGCGAATCTCCAAACTGCGGATCGCGAAATAGGATCGGCACGGCCGTTGCGAAGGTCCTGCCGGCAGGGAGCGTCTTGTCCCCGGCCGGCACAGGAGCTTCGAAATTGGGTAAGATTCACGTAACCATACTGGGACTGACCGGCCTCTTCGTCCTTCTTCGATCCTCGGGGCCCGAGCCGATAGCCCTGCTTCTGGTCGGCGCGGCCGCCTTCATACTGGTCCTATCCTCGTTTCTGCTGCGCGACTGACGGCCGGGTGTCGGCGGGGGCCTTCCGCACCGCCGCCGCGGGTTCCCGAATGGGAGGCCCGAACGGGAGAACGGTCGATTTGGCGCTTCCCCTACATTCGGGCCATTTTCGCTGGCGTCCGTCGGAATCGGTGTGTTATAGACCGCCGCCATGCGTGGGCCGCCCGCCGGCCGTTTCGCGGGCGTGGTGGAACTGGTAGACACGCGAGATTTAGGTTCTCGTGGCGCAAGCCGTGGGGGTTCAAGTCCCTCCGCCCGCACCAGGCCCGTTCCGGCCGCGTACCGCCTCCGACACGAACTTCAGGACAACGCAGTTAGGCGATCGAGACGTCATGCAGGTCACAGAAACTCTCAACGAAGGGCTCAAGCGCGAGCTCCGCATCACCATCCCGGCCGGAGATCTGGATACCCGGCTCAACGACCGCCTGACCGATCTGAAGGATCGTGTCCGCATTCGCGGTTTCAGGCCGGGCAAGGTCCCGATCGCCCATCTGAAGCGCGTCTATGGCCGCTCGGTCATGGCGGAGGTTCTGGAGCAGGCGGTCAACGAGACCAGCCAGCAGGCGATCACCGATCGCGAGGAACGGCCGGCCTATCAGCCGCAGATCGCGCTGACAGAGGACAAGGACGAGATCGAGCAGATCCTCGAAGGCAAGGCCGACCTTGCCTATTCGGTGACGTTCGAGGTGCTGCCGCCGGTCGAGATGCCCGATTTCTCGAAGATCAAGATCGAGAAGGAAGTGGCGAAGGTCGAGGATTCGGTGGTCGACGAGAGCATCCAGCGGATCGCCGAGCAGAATCGCCCCTTCGTGCCGCGCAAGGACGGCGAGGCGTCCGAAACCGGCGACCGGCTGACCATCGACTATCTCGGCAAGCTGGACGGCGAGCCTTTCGAGGGCGGTGCCGATCAGGACGCGCAGATCCAGCTCGGCTCGAACTCGTTCATTCCCGGGTTCGAGGAGCAGCTCACCGGCGTGAAGGCGGGCAGCGACATCGTGGTCAAGGTGACGTTCCCGGAGGCCTATCAGGCCGAGCATCTGGCCGGCAAGGAGGCCGAGTTCGAGGTCAAGGTCAAGGAGATCCAGGCGCCGGGCGAGATCAAGATCGACGACGAGTTCGCCCAGTCGCTCGGCATGGAATCGCTCGACAAGGTCAAGGACGCCGTGCGCGAGCAGATCGGCAAGGACTTCGAGACGCAGTCCCGCAGCAAGGTCAAGCGCCAGCTGCTCGACGCGCTGGACGAGGCGTGCAAGTTCGAACTGCCGGAGAAGCTGGTCGACAGCGAGTTCGAGGCGATCTGGCAGCAGGTGACGCAGGACCTGGAACGCGCCGGCAAGACCTTCGCCGACGAGGGCTCGACCGAGGAAGACAGCAAGGCCGACTACCGCAAAATCGCCGAACGGCGCGTGCGACTGGGCCTGCTCCTTGCAGATATCGGTGACAAGAACGAAATAAAGGTGACCGAAGAGGAACTGAACCGGGCGATGGTCGACCGGGTGCGCCAGTTCCCCGGTCAGGAGCAGATGGTCTGGGAGTACTACCAGAAGAACCCCGGCGCGCTCGCCGAGCTCAGGGCGCCGATCTTCGAGGAGAAGGTCGTCGACTACATCCTGGAGCTTTCCAAGGTCGAGGAGAAGCCGGTGTCGCGGGATGAGCTGTTCCATGACCCCGACGAGGAGCACGACCATCACGACCACGACCATGACCACGGGCATGACCACGGCCATTCTCACGACGAGAAGCCCAAGCGTCGCCGTACCAAGAAGGCCGACAAGGAATAATCCGTTAAGGACGGGAGGGCGCGCCGCTCGACAAACGGTGCGCCCGAGGGCCTATCATCGGGTCGACGATTCGTTCGGGCCGGGCGGGCCGGGTGCTTGCGCCCGCGCCGGAGGACGGAGACACCGTTTCGCCGATGCGCTGCGATGCCGCAAGGAAGACGCAGCACGAGCGACACAGCACGAGTGACACTGGGAGACCGAAATGCGTGATCCGATTGATACCTACATGAACCTCCTGGTGCCGATGGTGGTCGAGCAGACCAACCGGGGCGAGAGGGCCTTCGACATCTACTCGCGGCTCCTGAAGGAGCGAATCGTGTTCGTGACCGGGCCGATCGAGGACCACATGGCGACGCTGGTGACGGCGCAGCTTCTGTTCCTCGAGGCGGAGAACCCGAAAAAAGAGATCGCCATGTACATCAACTCGCCCGGCGGCGTTGTGACGTCGGGAATGGCGATCTACGACACGATGCAGTTCATCCGGCCGCCGGTGTCGACGCTGTGCACCGGACAGGCGGCTTCGATGGGGTCGCTTCTGCTGACGGCGGGCGAGCCGGGCATGCGCTTCGCGCTGCCGAATGCCCGCGTCATGCTGCATCAGCCCTCGGGCGGCTTCCAGGGGCAGGCGTCGGACATCGAGCGCCATGCCGAGGACATCCTGAAAATGAAGCGCCGGCTGAACGAGGTCTACGTGAAGCACACGGGCCGGGACTACGAGACCATCGAGCGGACGCTCGATCGCGACTACTTCCTCACCGCGCAGGAAGCGAAGGACTTCGGCATTGTCGATCAGGTGATGGACAAGCGGGGAGACCCGACGCAGGAGCCGGAGCAGGAGAAGAAGTAAGGGGCTGGAGCATACGCGACAGGCACTGACGCGAAACGGCCGAACGGGCAGGGACTTGAACCGGGGGCCGGCGATATTAGCGTTAATAGTCTGTTGATGTGTGGGTACCTAGCATGGTGGCATTGGCCGAGCGTCGCGTGGCGGCTATAAACACCGAGGTGAAGTGCGTCGCCGAAGGGGCGAGGCGATGCCAAAACGGCCCCGGACCGGTTTCCCGGGAGGGCCTGAAGCCCGCGGGGCGAAGTGGAGTGACCGAATGAGCAAGGTCAGCGGCAGCGATTCCAAAAACACGCTCTACTGCTCTTTCTGCGGCAAGAGCCAGCATGAAGTCCGTAAGCTGATCGCGGGACCCACCGTGTTCATCTGCGACGAGTGTGTTGAACTTTGCATGGACATCATTCGCGAGGAGAACAAGAACTCCTTCGTGAAAGCCAACGATGGCGTGCCGAGCCCGAACGAGATCTGCCAGGTTCTCGACGACTATGTGATCGGACAGGCGCACGCCAAGAAGGTGCTGTCGGTTGCCGTGCACAATCACTACAAGCGGCTCAACCACGGCGCCAAGTCGAACGACGTCGAACTGGCGAAATCGAACATCCTGCTGATCGGCCCGACGGGCTGCGGCAAGACGCTGCTGGCGCAGACGCTGGCGCGAATCCTCGACGTGCCGTTCACAATGGCCGACGCCACGACTCTCACCGAGGCCGGTTACGTCGGCGAGGATGTCGAGAACATCATCCTGAAACTCCTGCAGTCGGCCGACTACAACGTCGAGCGGGCCCAGCGCGGCATCGTCTATATCGACGAGGTCGACAAGGTCAGCCGCAAGTCGGACAATCCCTCCATCACCCGCGACGTGTCGGGCGAGGGTGTCCAGCAGGCGCTCTTGAAGATCATGGAAGGCACGGTCGCCAGCGTTCCCCCGCAGGGCGGTCGCAAGCATCCGCAGCAGGAGTTCCTGCAGGTCGACACGACCAACATCCTGTTCATTTGCGGCGGCGCCTTCTCGGGGCTGGAAAAGATCATTTCCGGCCGTGGCCAGGGCACGTCGATCGGCTTCGCCGCCGAGGTGAAATCGCCGGACGACCGCCGCACCGGCGAGATCTTCCGCGACGTCGAGCCCGAGGACCTGCTCAAGTTCGGCCTTATCCCGGAGTTCATCGGCCGTCTGCCGGTGATCGCCACCCTCGACGATCTCGACGAGGACGCGCTCGTGCAGATCCTGTCGGAACCGAAGAACGCGCTGGTCAAGCAGTATCAGCGGCTGTTCGAGATGGAGGGGGTCGAGCTGTCGCTGCCGAACGATTCGCTCGAGGCGATCGCGCGCAAGGCGATCGAGCGCAAGACCGGTGCCCGCGGCCTGCGGTCCATCATGGAATCGATCCTGCTCGACACGATGTTCGAGCTGCCCGGCCTCGACGGCGTCGAGGAAGTGGTGCTTGGCCCCGACGTGATCGAAGGCAAGGCGCGGCCGCTCTACATCTATGCGGACCGGGCCGAGAAGACGGTCGAAAGCAGCGCCTGATCCTGACGGCGTCCGGGACCGCCAGGCCGGTTCCGGACCGCCACTTGACTTGGCTGTGGTGCGTGGCCACCTATTGGTCAACCGACTGTGGCACCGCAGCGAAGCGAGTCGACCGGTCCGGGCCCGTAGATGGCCCGGCGCGCCGTTTTCAGGGCCGGTCAGTAACCCGCCGCGTCCTCCTGGCGTAATGCTGTGTGCTGCTCCTGATATGAGAGGACATCGAATATGGCCAACGTGAAGCCGCGCGTCACAGGGACACCCGACGGGCAGGATATCTATCCGGTCCTTCCCCTGCGCGATATCGTGGTCTTCCCGCACATGATCGTCCCGCTGTTCGTCGGGCGCGAGAAGTCGATTCGCGCGCTCGAGGAGGTGATGCGGGCCGAGCGGCCGATTCTTCTGGCGACCCAGAAGAACGCCGCCGACGATGACCCCGAGACCGATTCTATCTACGAGGTCGGCACGATCGCCACCGTGCTGCAGCTTCTGAAGCTGCCGGATTCGACCGTCAAGGTGCTGGTTGAAGGCCAAAGCCGGGCGCGCATCACCCAGTTCACCGATCGCGAGGACTACTTCGAGGCTGAAGCCATCGCGCTGGCCGAGGAAGAGGGCGATGCGGTCGAGGTCGAGGCGCTCGCGCGCTCCGTGGTTTCGGAATTCGACAACTACGTGAAGCTGAACAAGAAGGTGTCGCCCGAGGTGCTCGGCGCGGTCACCCAGATCGAGGACTATTCGAAGCTCGCGGACACCGTGGCGTCGCATCTGGCCGTCAAGATCCCCGAGAAGCAGCAGATCCTGGAGTCCGTCTCGGTCACCGGGCGGCTCGAGCAGGTGCTTGGGCTGATGGAGAGCGAGATTAGCGTTCTCCAGGTCGAGAAGCGCATCAGGAGCCGCGTCAAGCGTCAGATGGAGAAGACGCAGCGCGAGTACTACCTGAACGAGCAGATGAAGGCGATTCAGAAGGAACTCGGCGACTCCGACGAGGGGCGCGACGAGATTTCCGAGCTTGAAGAGAAGATCGCCAAGACCAAGCTGTCGAAGGAAGCCCGCGAGAAGGCCCTTGCCGAGCTGAAGAAGCTCAAGCAGATGAGCCCGATGTCGGCGGAGGCGACGGTGGTGCGCAACTACCTCGACTGGCTGCTGTCGATCCCGTGGGGCAAGAAATCGCGCATCAAGAAGGATCTGGGCCACGCCCAGGGCGTCCTGGATGCGGATCACTTCGGGCTGGAAAAGGTCAAGGACCGGATCGTCGAGTATCTGGCCGTTCAGCAGCGCGCCAACAAGCTGCGCGGACCCATCCTGTGCCTGGTCGGCCCGCCCGGCGTCGGCAAGACGTCGCTCGGCAAGTCGATCGCCAAGGCCACGGGGCGCGAATTCGTGCGCGTGTCGCTTGGCGGCGTGCGTGACGAGGCGGAGATCCGCGGTCACCGGCGCACCTATATCGGCTCGATGCCCGGCAAGGTCATCCAGTCGATGCGCAAGTCCAAGCACACCAACCCGCTGTTCCTTCTCGACGAGATCGACAAGATGGGTGCGGATTTCCGCGGCGATCCGTCCGCGGCGCTGCTCGAGGTGCTCGATCCGGAACAGAACTCGACCTTCAGCGATCATTACCTCGAGGTCGACTACGACCTGTCGAACGTGATGTTCGTGACGACGGCGAACACGCTGAACATCCCGCCGGCCCTGATGGACCGGATGGAGATCATCCGCATCGCCGGCTACACGGAGGACGAGAAGGTCGAGATCGCGCGGCGGCATCTGATCCCGAAGGCGATTCGCGAGCACGGCCTCAAGGGCAAGGAGTTCTCGATTGACGACGAGGCGCTCATCACCGTCATCCGGCGTTACACGCGGGAAGCCGGCGTGCGCAATCTCGAACGGGAGCTGGCGACGCTCGCCCGCAAGGCGGTCAAGGAGCTGATCGTCACCCAGAAGAAGTCGATCAAGGTCACGGGCAAGAACCTCGAGGACTTCCTCGGCGTGCCGCGCTATCGCTTCGGCGAGGCCGAGCGCGAGGATCAGATCGGCGTGGTGACGGGCCTTGCCTGGACCGAGTTCGGCGGCGAGCTGCTGACGATCGAAGGCGTGATGATGCCGGGCAAGGGCAAGATGTCCGTGACCGGCAACCTGCGGGACGTGATGAAGGAATCGATCCAGGCAGCGGCCGCCTATGTGCGCTCGCGGTCGATCGATTTCGGGATCGTGCCGACGCTGTTCGACAAGCGCGACATCCACGTGCACGTGCCGGAGGGGGCGACCCCGAAGGACGGGCCGTCGGCGGGCGTGGCGATGGCGACCGCCATCGTGTCGATCATGACCGGCATTTCCGTCCGCAAGGACGTCGCCATGACCGGCGAAATCACGCTGCGCGGCCGGGTCCTGCCGATCGGCGGCCTCAAGGAGAAGATGCTTGCGGCGCTCAGGGGTGGCATCAAGACGGTGATCATCCCCGAGGACAACGCCAAGGATCTCGCCGAAATCCCGGACAACCTCAAGAGCGGGCTGGAAATCATTCCGGTGTCGCGGATGGAGGAGGTGCTCAGGCTTGCGCTGACGCGGGTGCCGGAGGCCATCGAATGGGTAGAGCCGGCCGAGACCTCCCAGGTTGTGGCCGACGACGCGCAGTCCGGGCTTGTGGCGCACTGATCTGAGCGATATGAAGGCGCCCGCCGGGCCGGCGGGCGTTTTCTTTTTTGTAGATGTCGGTTCGACAACACCTTATTTCTCGGCGCTCTGGCGTTAAACTCCGCGTACAGGCGGCGATTCGCCGAGTGCACCTATCAGAAACGTGGACGAAAGGATAAGACCGTGAACAAGGCCGATCTCATCGCGCAGGTCGCGAACGACTCGTCGCTCCCCAAGGCCCAGGCGGCTGGTGCCGTGGATGCCGTGCTGGACGCGATTACGGGGGCCCTCAAGAGTGGCGATGAAGTGAAGATTGCCGGTTTCGGTACGTTTTCCGTCGCCGAGCGCGCGGCTTCGACCGGCCGTAACCCGAAGACGGGCGAACCCATTCAGATTGCTGCGACCAAGCTGCCGAAGTTCAAGGCCGGCAAGGGTCTCAAAGACGCTGTGAAGTGATTGGCGGCGCCTTCGGGCGCCTGCTTGATCAGACTTACGAAAGGCCCCGTGACCGGATACGGCACGGGGCTTTTCGATGTATCGATGCGCCTTGCGCGAGCGCCGGGTGGACGATACATCGAGATCACCCGCGAAAAGCGCGGGCGAGGGCGGTTAGCTCAGTTGGTAGAGCGCCACGTTTACACCGTGGATGTCGGGAGTTCGAGCCTCTCACCGCCCACCATTTCCGCCGCCGTCGGCTTCCTTGAATCGTCTCGGACAGCGGGGCGGTGGCAGCGACGGCAGATTTCCGTGAATAGGGGCTGAGATTGCTCCGAATTCGCGATCGGGCCGCTTGACTTGGATCGGGCGGTCACTTAAGTCGAAGCAACCTGATGCGGGGGACACTTCCCGCGCGTTCGGGGGTGTAGCTCAGTTGGTTAGAGCGCCGGCCTGTCACGCCGGAGGCCGCGGGTTCGAGTCCCGTCACTCCCGCCAATTTCCCCTTACAATTCAACATCCTTTTAGTCTGGCCGTGAAAAGCCCGAGCCCCGTCGGTGCGTTCGGGCTTTTGTGCATGGGCCGTTCCCGCCGGGTGGCCTTGGGTGTCGTTATCGAGCGCCTTGGCGATCGACCGGATCGTTGTGCCCGTTGACCGGCACCGTCGTGCGGCTCGGTGCCCAAGGTGGCGAGATAGCGTCCAGGACGGCTGCTGACAGACAGGAGGGCCTGCTTCCTGATTGCCGGTCTACTGTGCCCTGCCGCGGCCGTTGGCGCGTCCAGAGGCGGGCCTGTCTCCGCTTGCGGTCGCTCACGGCGGTCATAGTTTTCCACAACGCATGACCGTCATGGCCCTTCGGGACTCGAGGGGCTGGCCGTCCGCGCGATTCCGCCCCAGGCAGATGCGCTTCCAGCCATGCTACCCGTGATTGCGGGGGTAGGCGGTCGATGGTGCCGAGACGAGCAGGGGCCACGCGCCGTAGATCCGGCACCATTGTCCGGTCCGCAGCCGTGTCCTCTCGGGCGTTTGGAAGACGTCGCGCCTCACCACATCGTCATGCCGCTTGCCATCAAGGAACTCGCGACAGCCGTTCGGCCGGCAGGCACGGGATCAATCCATGTTTGCTTTCCGGCCTCGCCGATTGGGGGGGCGTTCGACGAGCACGTCCTCGCCTCCATTTGGGCAAGCCCGTCACGAGCGATCCCGGCGGCAAACGCCAGTTCATTTGAAGAGCGAATGTGCCGCGAAGAGCCGTGTGACAGGACCGGCTTGCTCAAGACATGCTGTACGACCTGATTTTTTCCCCATTGACACGAAATTTCACTTACGACCATACTTCGGAACCAAATGAAAGTTTCTGCCGATGACCGTCCGACTTTCACCGCTATTTGGTCCCAGGGAACTGCGCCGTATCGGGCATCAGGTCCGGCAGGCCCGCGAGCGTGAAAGGATGACGCAGAACCAGCTTGCCAACGCCGCGGGACTTTCGCCGCGGGCAATTCGCGAGCTGGAGGCGGGGCGCTCAAATCCCGCGCTTGCGACCATGGTCGCGGTCGTTGATTCACTCGGACTGACGCTCGACGAGTTGGTCGAGGTGGCCCGGTCCGAGCCACCCCTGCCGGATGTCACGCGTGCCGCCGACCTGGGTGACGGAGTGACCCCGCTCGTCAGGACGTTGCGGGAACCGCGGATGAACTCTCGCATCGTCAAGCCGTCCAACCCCGCCGCGTCGATACCGCACCCCGCCAATCCCGTTTTCTATCATGTCCTCAAGGGCGCCGTTTCCGTCGACGTGGATGGAGAGACGATCAAGCTGCGCCGGGGTGACAGCCTGCACATCGACGCCGGTGTCGAAGGCGCGTGGCGCGCGGACGGTGGCGACAGCCAGGTTCTCGTCGTGGAAGCCGTCCGCTCGAACGGCGCAGCATCGCAAGACTGAAGACAAGGAAACCCGGCCGCATGACTGAAATCAGCTATCTCGTCGCGACCGATGTCGGTGGAACGTGCACCGACACGATCATCGTATCGTCGTCCGGGGACATTCATATCGGCAAGGCGCTTTCGACGCCTCCGGACTTCGCCACGGGCGTCCTGAACTCGATCGGGTCCGCCGTCGAGGTCATGGGGCTACCGCTGCAGCAAGTTCTCGAAAACACGACGCTTTTCATGCACGGCTCGACCGTTGCCGACAACACGCTGCTGACGCGGGACGGCGCGCCGACCGGCCTCATCGCGACCCAGGGCTTCGAGGACACGCTGTTCGTCACCCGCGGGGCCTACGGCCGCTGGTCGGGGCTCACCGAGGACGGCATCAAGAACCCGGTGACGACCAGCCGGGCAGAGCCGCTGATCGCCAGCGATGCGATTGCCGGCGTCAGGGAACGCGTCGATTGCGACGGCGACATCGTCGAGCCGATCGATCTTGCCAGTGCCGAACAGGCCGTGCGGTTCCTCGTCGAAGACAAGAAGGTCGAGGCAATCGCCGTCTCCTTCCTGTGGTCGTTCTTCAATCCCGAACACGAACGCGCCGTGCGGGACGTCATCAAACGGGTCTCGCCGGAAACCTACGTGACGATTTCGAGCGATATCGCTCCGGTTCCCGGCGAGTACGAACGGACGTCGACGACGGTCATCAATGCCTATGCGGGCCGGATCGCCCGCGACTATCTCAACGATCTCGAGGCCCAGCTGCGCCGCAACGGCTATCGGGGGCAGACCATGGTGATGCAGGGCTACGGCGGCCTCCTGCCGGTGAACGAGGCCGCCGAGCGGTCGGTCGGCATGATCGAGTGCGGGCCGGCGGCGGGCGTCATCGGGGCGAAGTTCCTCGGCGACATGATGGGCGACGCCGACATCATCGCCGCCGACATGGGCGGCACGACCTTCAAGGTCGGCGTCATTCAGAAGGGCGAGATCGAATTCGCCCGGGAACCGCTCGTCGACCGGTATCACTATGTGGCGCCGAAGATCGATGTTGTTTCAATCGGCGCCGGTGGGGGCAGTATTATCCAGCTGGATCCGAAGACGCAGCTGCCGACCGTCGGGCCGCGCTCGGCCGGCTCCCGTCCCGGACCGGTATGCTACGGGCTGGGCGGCACCGAACCGACGCTGACGGACGTGATGCTGCTGATCGGCTACATGGATCCGGGACACTTCCTGCGCGGGTCCATGTCGCTGGATGCCGACGGTGCCCGCCGGGCGTTCCAGGACAGGATTGCCGGTCCGCTCGGCGTCTCCGTCGAGGAGGCGGCGATCGGCATCTATCGGGTCGCCTCTGCCCAGATCACCGACCTGATCCGAAAGATCACGGTCGAGCGGGGGCTCGATCCGCGCGAGTTCGTGCTGCATTCCTTCGGCGGTTCGTGCGGCATGCTGGCATCCGCCTTCGGCAGCGAACTCCAGGTGCGCCGGATCGTCATTCCGTATACCGCGTCGGTCAACTGCGCCTTCGGGCTGGTCACCGCCGACGTCCGTCACGAGTATTCCACGACCACGACCTTGCCGGCGGAGGCCTCCGCGGACGAGGTCAACGCGATCTTCGCCCCGCTGGCCGAGCAGGCACGCGAGCAGCTCCTGAGCGAGGGCTTTCCCGAGGACCGTATCGCCCTGAACTGGTCGGTGGACCTGCGCTATCGCCGGCAGGTGCACGAGGTTACGACGCCGATACGCGCGGCGACGCCGCTCGACCAGGCCGGTCTCGATACGCTGATCTCGGACTTCGAGGCCCTGTACGAGCGCAAGTTCGGCAAGGGCTCGGCCTATCGCGAGGCCGGCGTCGAGATGACGATGTTCCGACTGACGGCGAGCGGCAAGATCGAGCGTCCGAAACTTCCGAAGGTGGCCGAAGGGGCCACGGATGCAGGCGCGGCGAAGATCGGCCGGCGCCCCGTCTTTTCCGAAAGGCACGGTGCATTGGTGGAGGCCGACATCTACGACTTTACCCGACTTGAACCGGGCAACCGCCTGGCCGGGCCCGCTGTCATCCACACGCCGATTACCACGATCGCCGTACAGGCAGGCCAGACGGCCCGGATGGACGGCTACCGTAACATCGTGCTCGAGCTGGAGGGGTGACCATCATGGACCCGATGACGTTTTCGATTATCCGGCACCGGCTGTTCCGCATCATCGATGAGGCGGTGATCACCCTGAAGCACGTCTCCGGCAGCGCCATCACGAACGAAGGCCACGACCTGATGGTCTCGCTGTACCGGGCGGACGGATCGCTGTTGATGGGCGGCGTCGGATTTCTGCACCATCTGACCAGTGCCGCCGAAGCCTGCAAGGCAATCATCCGACGGTTCGAGGGACGCATCCGCGAAGGCGACGTCTTCCTTCTCAACGACCCGTACACGGCGGCGCTGCACACGTCCGACATCTACCTGGTGGCGCCTATCCACTACGACGGCAAGCTGGTCGCCTGGAGCGCCTGCTTCGTGCATGTCTACGACATCGGCGCAATGAATCCGGGGGGCTTCAGCCCGCAGTCGCCCGACATCTTCACCGAGGGCTTCTCGTCTCCGGGCATCAAGATCGTCGATCAGGGCGAGATGGTCGACGACGTGCTCGACACCATGCTCAATATGGTGCGCTCGCCTGAGATGGTGACGCTGGATCTGCGCTCCATGATCGCCTGCAACAACGTGGCGCGCGAACGGATGCAGGCGCTGATCGAGAAATACGGGCCCGAAACCGTGGATGCGGCGGGGTCGGAATTGATCCGGCAGTCGGAAGACCTGTTCCGGGCGCGGCTTCGCGAACTTCCCGACGGGTCCTGGCAGTCGCGGCAGTATCTCGATGTGAACGGCGAGACCGCGGTGGTCCGGCTGACGATGACCAAGTCGGACGACCGGCTGGTGTTCGACTTCACCGGGTCCAGCCCGCAAAGCCGCTACGCGATCAATTGCACGAAATGGGCGTCGCTCGGCGGCCTGTTCGCGCCGCTGTTTCCGCTGCTGTGCTACGACATCACCTGGAACGAGGGCGTCATCGAGCCGGTCGAGATGATCGCGCCGGACGGCTCTATCGTGAACTGCACCCGGCCGGCGCCGGTGTCGGTGGCGACAGTCGCGGCGATCCAGTCCGTCAACAACGCCGCCTGCGCGACGATCGGCAAGATGCTCGCGGCCAGCGAGAAGTATCGTGGCCAGGCGACCGCGGTCTGGCACGCCAATCATTTCGCGATCTTTAAGTTCGGCCGCAACCAGAAGGGCGGCGAGTCGATCGGCATTCTGACGGAGACGTTCGCCGGCGCCGGTGGCGCCCGGTCGTTTGCCGACGGCGTGGAAATCGGCGGCGAAATTCCCAATCCGATTTCGCGGATGGCGAATGTCGAAACCGTCGAGGCGAACTTCCCGGTCCGCTATCTCTTCCGCAAGCGGATGACCGATTCCGGAGGGCCGGGAGAGTGGCGCGGCGGTACCGGCGGAGAACTGGCGATCGTTCCGCACAAGGCGCCGGACGGAGGAATCCACTACGTGATTTCCGGCAAGGGCGCCCGCCATCCGATGAGCGACGGCCTGGCCGGCGGTTATCCCGGTGCGCCGAACCGGTACCTCTGGGTCAAGCATGACGAGGCCCCAGGCGAGGACGGGGCGCAGGACGAGCGGCTGAACGGCCGGGCCGAGCCTGTGTCCTGGGGCGTGTTTCCGCTGATGGGCAAGGACGCGCTGTACGTGCGCTGGAACGGCGGCGGCGGCTATGGCGATCCGCTGGCGCGAGATCCCGACCGGGTCGCCGGCGATGTGCGTGAGGGGCTCGTCAGCCGGTCGGCTGCCGAGGAAATCTACGGTGTTGCGCTTGGCGAAGGCGGCGCGGTCGACCAGGCGGAGACGGAACGCCTGCGCAGGGGCCGGATGGCGGCGCGACTTGGCAGGGAGCTGGTGTGATGAGCGAGAAGCGACCTTACTCTGCGACGATCGATCGCTCGGCGGAGGGTGCCGGCGAGGCGCTGGTCTGCCGCTCCTGCGGCCACCGGCTGTGCTCCGCGGATGACATCTGGAAGGAGGCGGCCCGGCTCGAGGAGAGCCCGCTCTGCGAAAGCGCGGGTGCCGTCTTCGCGGCGACCGATCCGAACCTGATGCTGCGCCGGTTCTATTGCCCCGGCTGCGGCGTCGCCCTGGATACGGAAACCGCCCTCAAGGGCGAGCCGTTCCTGATCGACCGGGTGAGGGGCTAGGCACATGAGCAAGGCCGCGGATACGCTCGGCCTCCGGATCCGGCAGTTGCGCCAGGATCAGGGGTTGAGCATAGCGGCGCTTGCCAAGCGGTCCGGCGTGCCGGTCAGCACGATCAGCAAGATCGAGAACGGATTGCTCAATCCCAGCCTCGTCAACGCGATCAACCTGGCCACGGCGCTGCAGGCCAATCTGGGCTTCCTGCTCGATCGGACCCGCACGCAGCATGCGCGCTATTCCGTCGTCCGGCGCAACCAAAGGGGCAGGCGCTCCTTCCCCGAAATGGCCCTCGTGCTCGAGGACCTGAGCAGCGGATTCGTGCCCGGCCTGCTGGAATCGCGCATCGGCACGATTGGGTCGGGCGCCCATTCCGGCGAGGAGTTCATGTCCCATCCCGGCGAGGAACTGGCTCATGTCCTGTCGGGACGGATCACCTACGACATCGATGGGACGATCGTTGAAATCGCGCAGGGGGATTCCCTGCACTTCCAATCGGATACGCCTCACCGCTGGTACAACGACAGCGACGGGCCCGCGGAGCTTCTGTGGGTCTTCTCGGACGGTCTGTCATTCTGATGAAGGACTACAAAATGATAAGTCAGCATATAATCGATCGGGTGGTGGCGCGCCGCGGACGTCTGCATCTGTTCGATGATCTCGAGGCGAAGCGCACGGCTCTGGTCGTGATCGACATGCAGAAGACCTTTTGCGAGCCGGGCGCGCCGGCGGAGGTGCCGGCGTCGCGCGACATCGTGCCATCGATCAACCGGCTCGCCGACGGCCTGCGCCGCGCCGGCGGCACCGTGGTCTGGTGCACGCACGCCAATGTGGGCACGGGCGACAGCAGCGACTGGCGCAACTTCTTCGATTTCTTCGTCTCCGACGATGTCCGCTCGCGGACCATCGAAAGCCTTTCGCCCGGCGGCTCGGGCCAGGATATCTGGCATGAACTCACGGTCGAGGAGCCGGACATCAAGCTCTTCAAGAACCGCTACAGCGCGCTCGTTCCGGGATCCTCCCAGCTCGAGCGCGTCCTGCGCAGCCTGAACATCGACACCCTGCTGATCTGCGGCACGAAGACCAACGTGTGCTGCGAATCCACCGCTCGCGACGCGATGATGATGGATTTCAAGGTGGTGATGGTTTCGGACGGCACCGCCGCTCTGTCGGAGGCCGAGCACCGCGGCACGCTCGAGAACATCATCCAGCAGTTTGGAGATGTGATGACCGTGGACGAGATACTGGAGAGGCTGAATCGCTGAAGCCGGCAGACCATCTCCAGAACAACAATAAATCAGGCGGCACCTAGCCAAAAAAGAGGAAACCGACATGTGGAAGCTAATTGCAGGAACCGTTCTTGCCGTCGTCATGGCGACGGCACCGGGCCAGGCGGAGACCAAGCGGGTAGCCCTGGTGCTCCCCGGACCGATTACGGACGGGACGTTCAATTCCGCCGCAAACAAGGGGATCGAGGCCGCCAAGGCCAAGTACGATATCGAGGTGGCTGTTCGCGAGAACACCGATTTCGCGCAGATCCAGGACGTGCTCCGGTCCTACGCGGAAGAGGGCTATGACATGGTCATCGGCCACGGGTTCCAGTTCGCCGAACCCGTGATGGAGATCCATGCGGAGTATCCCGACACCTGGTTCGTGGTGAACACGGCCCAGGTTGCCGCCGAGCCCAATGTAGCTTCGTTCGACAATCGCTGGGGCGATGCCGGCTACATGGCCGGCGCGGTGGCCGCGCTGTTCTCCAAAAACGGCAAGATCGGCCATATCGGCGCGATCCCGGTGCCGGTCATCGAGGACTACAATCTCGGGTTCGAGCGGGGCGCCAAGGCGATGCGCCCGGATACCGAGGTGCTGTCGGCCTATGTCGGTTCGTTCTCCGATATCGCGCGCGGCGCGGAGATCACCACCTCGCTGATCGAGCAGGGGGCGGACGTCGTCACGTCGACGGGCAACGAGAACGTCGTCGGCACGATCCAGTCGGCGCAGAAGGCCGAGGTTCTGGCAATCGGCACCGCGTTCGACAGCCATGCCATGGCGCCGGAAACCATCATCACGACGGCGCTCATCAACATGGACGTCAACATCGACCTGGCGGTGGGCAAGCTGATGGACGGTACCCTCAAGCCGGAGACGTATGTCCTCGGGCTCGAGGAAGGCGGTATCGGCCTGGCGCCTCTGCGCGACTTCGAGGCCGCTATCCCGGCAGAGGACAAGGCACGGATCGACACGCTGGTCGAGGATATCCGTGCCGGCAAGATCCAAGATCTGCCCTGAGCCGGCGGTAGCCGTGACCGAGAACCTCGCGACGCCGCTCGTCGCGCTGCGCGGCGTGACGAAGCGGTTCGGAGACGTCGTCGCAAACAGGGCCGTCGATCTGGAGATCGGCCAGGGCGAAGTCCTCGCCCTGGTCGGCGAAAACGGTGCCGGCAAGTCGACGATCGTCAACATGCTGTCGGGCGTCTTCCCGCCGGACGAGGGCGCCATCGAGATCGATGGCGTTCCGACCGTCTTCGCCACGCCCGCGGACTCCGTCGAGGCGGGGATCGGGGTGGTGCATCAGCACTATATGCTCGTGCCCACCCTGTCCGCGCTCGACAACATCGCGCTCCAGGCCCGGGAAATCGGGCTTGGAAAGATCGATCGCGCGGCTCTGGGAGAGCGTGCGGGCAAGGTCGCCGAGACACTCGGTTTCCAGTTCGACAAGCGCCAGCGCATCGACAGCCTCGACGTCGCGCATCAGCAGCGCATCGAGATCATCAAGGCACTGATGCACGAGGTCCGCCTGTTGATTCTCGACGAGCCGACCGCGGTGCTGGGCGCGGAAGACAAGGCACGCCTGTTCGAGACGGTCCGCGGGCTCAAGGGGCAGGGCGTTTCCGTGGTGCTTATCACCCACAAACTCGAGGATATTTTCGCGGTCGCCGACCGCGCGGTGATCCTGCGCAACGGGGCGGTGGCCGCCAGTCTCCCGGTGCGCGGTCTGTCCGCGGATACCATCGTGTCGCATATGGTCGGGGCGGACGCCAAGGCGCGCGCGGAGGTGCAGATACCGTCCGAAGGCGCAACCGCGGATGACATCGCCGGACATACCCATCCGCCCGGAAAAGTCGTGTGCCGCGTCCGTGACGTGACCCTGCGCCGGCCGAACGGATCGGTTGCCGTCGCCGGCCTGTCTCTTGAACTCCACGCCGGCGAAATCGTCGCCGCCGCCGGTGTCGACGGCAACGGCCAGAGCGAACTCGTCCGCTGCCTTGCTGGCATGCAGCGCCCCGCCGATGGCGAAGTCGACTGCCTCGGCCTCAATTCCCGGATGAACGACTGGACGCCGGCGCGGCTGCGGCGAGCCGGCGTCAGTCATATTCCTGAAGACCGACGGCGATCCGGAATCGTGGGCGACATGAGCCTGGCCAAGAACTATCTGCTCAGCCATCTCGACGATCCGGGCTTCACGCGGTTCGGCCTCTTGAGGAACAGATACCTGGCGCAAGTGGTCGACGAACGGATTTCCCGGTTCAAGGTGCGTGCGCCCGGCAGCGGCGAACGCATGAAGAACCTGTCCGGCGGCAATCAGCAGAAGGTGGTGCTGGCGCGCGAGCTCGACGGCGATCCCCGGCTGATCCTCGCCGCCCATCCCTCGCGTGGTCTCGACCTGAATACCATCGCCTTCGTCCATCAGGTGCTCGACGAGGCGCGGGAGGCGGGCCGGTCGATCCTTCTCCTGTCTTCCGACATCGACGAAATCCTCAAGATCGCCGACCGGATCGTGGTGTTTGCCGGCGGGCGGACATTCGGACCGGCGCGGTGCGCCGAGGTGGACCGGCGCACAATCGGTGCCTGGATTGCCGGGCACGAGGACGTGCCGGCATGACGGGGACCGAACTGCGGAAACCGGCGCTGGTCGCGGTGGCGTTTCTCGTCGCGATGGTCGTGATCGCGATCCTTCTCGCCGGCGCCAATCCGGCCGACATCGTCTACGGCATTGTCGAGAGGGCGTTGTTTACCCGCGCCGGCCTGCTCGAAGCCCTGCTGCGCACGATTCCGCTGACCATCATGGGGCTTGGCATCGCAATCGCGTTCAAGGCGCGCATCTTCAATATCGGCATGGACGGCCAGCTGATCGCTGGCAGCGTTGTCGCCGTCGTCGCCGCGCCGCTTCTTCCCGCCAACGTCGCAGGGATCGTGCTCTTCCTGGGCCTCGGATTCCTGGGGGGCGCCGTCTGGGGCGGCATCGCCGGGGGCATCAAGGCGCGGTTCGGCGGCAACGAGATCATCGCGACGATCATGCTGAACTATGTTGCGGTGCAGATGCTGTCGTGGCTCGTACGCGGTCCGCTCCAGGAGAAGATGAGGATCATTCCGCGTACCGACGCGATCGACCAGGCGCTGCGCCT
Organism: Microbaculum mangrovi; assembly: GCF_051390635.1. NCBI lineage: Bacteria > Pseudomonadati > Pseudomonadota > Alphaproteobacteria > Hyphomicrobiales > Tepidamorphaceae > Microbaculum > Microbaculum mangrovi. The sequence continues at coordinate 1,233,441 of NZ_JBPODT010000002.1, read as the reverse complement.
GCCGGTCCTATTCGACGGAACGCGGATACACGCGGGGCTGATCGTCGCCGTGCTGGCCGTGGTTGTCGTGGCGCTTGCCGTGATGCGCGGACGCTTCGGATACCGGCTCGCGGTCGTCGGGTCGAACGATCATGCCGCGCAGTATGCCGGGATCAGCCCGTCGCGCATGGCGGCGACGGTGCTGGTGATATCCGGGGCGCTGGCCGGACTGGCCGGCGCCGTCGAGGTGGCCGGACTGTACGGACGCCTTCAGGAAGGCTTCGCGCCGGGCTTCGGCATCGCCGCGATAGCCGTGGCGCTGGTCGCTCGCCTCAATCCGCTTCTTGTTCCGGTGTCGGCGTTCGGTTTCTCGTTGCTGTACTCAGGCCTTGGCGCGCTGGCGCGCAACGGTGTCGTGCCGTTCCCGCTGATCAACATCATGGAGGGGGCGATCATCCTGATCTTCCTTGCGGCCAGCATCGCCTTGCGCCGCGGCCCGGGCGGAATGCGGGGGGCATCGGCCAATGGATGAGGTGGTATTCCTGAGCTCGCTGCTGGCGGCCGGGATCCGGCTCGCCGCGCCGATCGCGCTCGCGGCCATTGGCGAGACGCTCTCGGAGCGGGCCGGAGTCATCAACGTGGGCATCGAAGGCATCATGCTGGTCGGTGCCTTCGTCGCCGTCCTGTTTGCCGTGTATTCGGGGAGTCCATGGGTGGGCCTTCTGGCGGCGATCGTGGCCGGTATCGCCATGTCCGGCGTGCATGCCTATTTCGTGGTGCGCCTCAAGACCGAGCAGATCGTGTCGGGGATCGCCCTTCTGTTCCTCGGCCTCGGCCTGTCCGGCTACGGCTATCGGCTGACGCTCGGCGAGGCGGGGACCGCGGTCAAGATCCCCGGATTTCGCGAACTGGACATTCTCGGGCTCGCGGACGTCCCGGTGATCGGTCCCATCCTGTTCGGACAGCACGCGCTGGTCTATCTCGCGGTCGCGTCCGCAATTGCCATGGCCTACATGTTCAGGGCCACGCGGCTGGGCGTGATCATCAAGGCCGTCGGGGAGACGCCGGTTGCCGCGGATTCGGCGGGAATCAACGTCGACCGCGTCAGGTTCCTGTGCGTCCTGGTCGCCGGCGGATTCGCGGGCGCGGGGGGCGCATTCCTGTCGACCGCGCACCTTTGGGGCTTCGTGGAGAACATGACCGCCGGACGTGGCTTCCTGGCCATCGCCTGCGTGGTCTTCGCGCGCTGGAATCCGGTGGCGGCCGTGCTGGTCGCGCTGGTCTTCGGCATCGCCGACGCGGCCCAGATCAGGTTGCAGACGATCTTTCCGGCAGTGCCCTACCAGTTCTTCGTGATCGCACCATACGTCGTGGCCATCGTCTCGCTGGCGGTCGGTTCGCGCAGCAGCCGGATGCCCGCGGCCCTCGGGATTCCCTTCGCCAAGCCGCGCTGAAGCCGGCCGCGTGGATACCTTCGGCACCATGCGTGGCCCGGCGCTGGCACACTCTGCGGGTCACAGCCGTCCCAGCACATGACGACGCGGGCCCACGGCCCGCGTCGTGTTTCGGCCGCTTGGGTGCGACCGTGCTGTTCTTCGTTGACGCCGACGCGTCGGCGCCCCGGTGATCCGAAACGATCCGATCCGTCGGTTCAGGCGGCTGCGGCCGTCTTCTTCAGGTCCACCACCGACTCGAAGCCTTCGAATTCGGGATGGCCGAGATAGAGCGGCTTGTTGCTGCCGGCGTTCTTGTGCGCCTGGCGGAAGGCCTCGGACCGGGTCCAAGCCTCGAAGGCGGCGCGGTCCTTCCAGACCGTGTGGGAGGAATAAAGCGTGTGATCGTCCCGTTCCGGCCCCTTCAGCAGGTGAAATTCGACAAAGCCGGGCATGTCGTCGAGGTGGCTGTCGCGGTTTCGCCAGACGCTCTCGAAATCGGCTTCCGAGCCCTTGACGACCTTGAAACGGTTCATGGCGATGAACATCGGTATTCTCCCTTTTGCTTGAGACATGGGTGCTTGAGCCGGTCTTCTCAACGCGGCTTGAAACGAATGGGGACGGTGAAGGTCATGGTGCTCCTGCCGAGCGCCTGCGGGATCGGTGGAAACGGCGCGGCGCGGTCGACCATCGCGACGACCTCGCGATCGAAGGCGCTCGTTCCGGAACTGCGAGACAGGCGTGCGGCCCGCACCTGGCCGTTGGCGGCGATAGTGAAGGTGATGGTCGCTGTGCCCGACAGGCGCCTGGCGGCGGCCTCCTTCGGGTAGCGCTTGTGCCGTTGCAGATGCGAGGCCACGCGGCCGGCATAGGAGGAGACGAGCTGCCGCCCGCCGTCCGACTGCTGCTTGCCGGCGCCGCCGACCTGTTCGCCGGCGGGCGCAGCCGCGGGAGGCGCGCGCTCAGTGCTCCGCGAGGGGGATGGCTTGACGGCGGCCTTCGGCTGCGGCGCCGTCTTCTTTGCGGGTTCGGGCTTTTTGGGCGGCGCGGCGACGCGCGGGACATCGGCCGGCCGGACCCTGGGGACCGGAGTCGTGATGTCGGTGGCCGTGACGGGCTCGGCCTCATCGATCGGGGCAAGGGCTGCGACCCGGGGATCTGAGATTTGCGGGTCTGAGACTTGCGAGCCTGAGACCCCGGACGTTGCAGCGGGCTCCACCGGTTCGGCCGTTTCGGTTTCCTGTGCCGCGATCGCCTCGCCGCCGTCCCAGGACGAGGGTGCCGGGATCTCCGGACCTCGCGCGGCGTCGTCGGTCGGTTTCGCGAGCGGTTCTGTTTCGGGGCCGACAGGCGGCTCGAGTGCATCCGGTGTATCCGCGGCCACGGCTTCGGCAACGTCGGATGTCCCGGCAGGTTTGGATGTTTCCGGCGTCTCGGCCGTCTCAGGCGTTTCTGGCGTCTCCGGGGTGTCCGTGGCCTGCGGCTCGCCGGTCTCGGTCGGTTCGGCGGCAAGATCGACGACATCCGCGATCGTCTCGACCGGCAACCCCCACACCGTTCCGGGCCGGCCGGCGGCGCCTTCCATCGTGACCTTCGACGGGTATCCGGCGAGGCCCAGCGCGACGCCGTGCAATCCGACCGCAATCGCCGCGGCGATGGCCCACTGCCTGGCCCCGATCACGACCCACCCCCGCGCCTGGTAATCAGCCGGATCCTGACGACGCCGGCGGCGGCGAGGGTGGCGAGTACGGGAGACAGCTCTTTCGCGGGCAACGCTTGATCGACGACGACGGCGAGGGGCGCCTCCTGTGATGCGGGATTGACCGTCGCGACCATCGCCGCCAGCCCGCCGAGATCCACCGGCAAGCCTCGATAGGAAATCCGACGGTCCGCCGACACGTAGACAGCGTCCGCCGGCGCGTTGGCGCCCGGGCTTTTCTCCGTCTCCGGATAGGCGACGTCGATCTCCGGTTTCGGCGCGATGGTGCCGGCGATCAGGAAGAAGATGAGCAGCAGGAAGACAATGTTGATGAGCGGCACGATGCCGTCGTCGGACCGGCGTTTCGGGGGAGCGGAAAGTCGCATCGATCCGCCTCAGTGCACCAGGACGACGTCGCCGGCGCGTGCGCCGCGCGCGGTTTCCAGCGCCGTGATGATATCCTGCGCCGTCGCCCGGACCGTCGGCCTGAGCAGGATCCGCTGGGTCTCGGCCGAGCCGAGGTCGCGCAAGGTCTCGACGAGCGCATCCGCGGCAACGGCGAGACCGTTTACGGCAAAACGGCGATCCGCATCGACCGTAAGCAGGACATTGGCCAGCTCCGCGACCGGCATATCCGGCGTTCCGCTGCCGCCGAGAGTCACGTCGATCTCGGAGAAGCGCGAGAAACTCGACGCCAGCATGAAGAACAAGAGCAGAAGGAAGACGACGTCGACCAGTGCCGTCAGACTGGTCGTTCGCCGTATGGAGGGCAGGGGCCTAGTGCGCATGGCCGTGGCCCGCAGCCGGATGCAATGCGACCGTTGCCGGAGCCGCCTTTTCGGCCAGCGGCGGATTGGTCAGGATGAGCGTCGCCAGCCGCTCGATCGTACGTCGTTCGCCGTCCACGCGTCCGTCGAACCAGTGCAACAGGAGCGCCGCGGGAATCGCCACGGCGAGGCCGACGGCGGTCGTCAGAAGCGCCACCCAGATGCCGCCGGCCAGCGCCGCCGGGTCAACATCGCCGCCGCTCGATTCCAGCACCCGGAAGGCGTCGATCATGCCGATGACGGTGCCCAGGAGCCCGAGCAGCGGCGCGGCCTGGGCAATCGCCTCCAGCCCGCGCAGATAGGAACGCAGCTCGCCGACGGCCTCGTCGGCGGTCTGCTCGACTTCCTCACGGACGATATCGCCACTCGCACCGGAGAGAAGTCCGGTCATGGCGCAATTGACGACGTCGGCGAGTGGGCCGCTCCAGAGGGCGGCCTGTTCCGCAGCCAGCCGGGTCTCGCCGCGACGCCAGCGCTCCACGGCGGCGATCAGGTGGATCCGCGCGGGCCGCAGACGCACGAATTGCCAGGCCTTCACCAGTGCGATCGTCAGGGCGACCACGGACAGGACCAGCAACAGCGCGACGATCGGACCTCCCAGGTCGAGGATCTGATGCAGGCCCGAGAGGATCGAGCCGCCAACGCCGCTGTCGGCGAGGCCGGGCGCGGGCAATGGCGCGGAAGGTGCGGTTGTCTCGTCCATGTCTTCTCCTGACTAGTCACCCGTCGGGGCGAGCACGGTCGTAAAGGGCACGTCCGCCCGGCTGGCCGGCCGGAGCGCGGCGAGACAGGCCGAAGGCGTCAGACCGTCGCCCGAGCATGCGGTCACATCATTGAGCAGGATGCGCGCGATTCGTCCGCAGGACAGGCTGGCCACATCGAATTGTTGGACGCGCGTACGCCCGCTTGGCAAGGGGCGGGTCTTCAGCAGGAGGAACCGGTCGACACGGCCGTCTGTGTCGAACAACACCGCCTCGACCGAAAGGGTCTCGATGGAAGCGTCCAGGCCATTGGTCAGAACGAAACTCAGCCGGCAGGCATTCTCGACCGTTTCGAGCCGGTTGAGCTCGACCAGAATCGCTGTTTCTTCGCCGTTCGCCGAACCGGCGCCGACCGGCAGGAGCGGGAGCGCCAGCGTGGCGAGGGCGGCCCGGAACGAAAGCCGAGACCGGCTACGGGACCGCGGGATCGCCCCTCTGTCGTGTGACAGGGGGGCGTTTCCGGTTACGGGCTCGCGGGCTTTCATGGTGTGGGCTCCAGAAGGTTACGGCTTGTAGGCGGCCGGTTCGTCCGGCAGCGCCTCCCCGTCAACGCCGAAGCGCAGGGTCGCGGCGAACTTGGCGTTGAAGCCCTGTTCGAGAATAGGCGAGCCGGCGGCGACGTTGAGGTAGTTCCCGTAGGCGACGTCGAAGACGTTCTCCAATCGGACGTCGAAGCGCAGGTTGTCGTTCGGCGCGTAGGAAGCGAACAGGTTCACCAGCTCGTAGCCGTCGATGATCGAGCTCTGCAGCACCGGGTTGGTCGCGTAGTTCCCGACCCGATAGGGCCTCACCATTTGCAGCTCGCCGCCGACGGTCAGCTTTTCGTCGAGCATGCGGAAGCCGAGCCGGCCGGTGACCTGGTCGGGCGGCACCGACAGGAGCGGCGAGGCGGGCGTGGTCGAGAAGTCCCGCCCGGTGATCGCCGAGCCCTGGAGGCTGGCGAACATCCAGCCGGTATCGTAGACCGCCTCCAGTTCGAAGCCCTGGATCTCGACCCGGTCGAAGTTCTGGTACTGCGCGCAGATCGGGATCGACCAGGGAAGCGGCACGATGGGGCAACCGGCCGTCGGATCGAAGGGCGACAGGTAGGTGAGGCCGATATAGTCGTCGACGTCGTTGTGGAACCAGACCGCCTTCATCCGGAAGCCGTCACCGGGGGCCAGCACGTCGTCGCGCTTGACGTTGATGCCGATTTCCCAGGTCTTCGCCGTTTCCGGGACGAGGTTCGGATTCGGCAGGAAGGGGAAGGCGACGCCGGAGGGATGCAGACCGGTCATCAGCGTCTCGATGATGCTCGGCGAGCGGTAGCCCTCCGCGTAGGTGCCGTAGATCTGCACGTCGCGCAGGAAGGTTTCCTCGAACGGCTTCACGCCGATGGTGAGGCGCGGGGAAACGCGGTCGTCGGAATTATCGACGCCGCTGCCGGTGAGCTCATAGCCGTCCCAGCGCAGGGCGCCGATCACCTCCAGCCAGTTCGAGTACTCGATCTGATCCTGGATGTAGGCGCCGTATGCGGTACGCTTGCCGGAGGGATTGTAGACGTGCGCGCCGCCCAGCGGATCGTTTGTCTCCGCGGTGTCGCGGAACCAGTCGCCGCCGTAGGTCACCGCGTGACGTAGCGGCCCGGTGTCGAAGCGCGACGTGTTCCAGCCGTCGAAACCGGTCGTCTGCAGGGTGAACTCGCGGGTTGCGCCGGCGGGCACGAACACCGGCAGGCCCGTTGCCGGATTGTAGCGGAACGCGGGATCCTGCGAGGTCTGCGACTGATCCGCGTCGACGTGGAATCCGCTGACGGTGAGGTCGATCCAGGGATTGTCGGGCGTGGAGAAGGTGTACTTGCCGGTAAAGGTATTCTCGTCCAGCGTGACGTCCTGAACGGTGCCGGATTCGTACCAGTTGTCGTGGTTGCCGACCCAGCCCAGCGTGATTTCGTGGCCGTCGGCGGGGCGGAACCGGGCCTTGGCCAGACCGCCCAGCACGTCGTAGCGCGAATAGGGGACGGTCATGCCGTTGCCGTCCTCGTAGTCGTCGGCCGCGCGGTAGACGACATTGCCGATCACGTCGAAGGCCTCGCCGATGCGCGCCGCCCCGGTTGCCGCGGTCGTCCAGCCGTCGCCATTGGTCTCGTAGCGGCCCTTGATCGAACCGGCGATCGTCTCGTCGGGCTTCAGGAAGTCGGATGCCGACTTGGTCTCGAAGACGATGACGCCGCCGATGGCGCCGGAGCCGTAGGTGTTCGAGACGGGTCCGCGCACCACGGTCACGGCGTTGATCATCTCCGGCTCGATCCAGACCGTGGAGGTCGCGCCGTGGTCGTTGCGCTGGAAATTGTTGCGGGCGCCATCGAGGATCACCTGTACGCGGCCGAAATCCTGCAGGCCGCGGATGTTGAAGCTCGAGCCGGCGTGGCTTGCATCCTGCGATACGCCGACGGTGACGTTCGGCATCCCGAAGAAGATGTCCTGGGTGGTGGTCGGCTGCAGGATCTGCAGCTCCGACTGATTGACGACGCTCACCGACGCCAGCGAATCGACCGCTTCTTCCTCCGTCTTGGAGGGAACGATGGTGATCTCGTCGAGGTGGACGTTGGTGGCGTCGGCTTGCTGTGCGCCGGCCGCGCCGGCGGCGACGGCAAGCGCCGTCGACAGAAGCAGGGTGGAACGGAAAGTGCGGAATCGGTTGCGGTGCAGCGTCATCTGAGCCCCCAGTGCGACTAGCGAAAGCGCCTTTCGGAAAAAGCGCGGCTTGCTACTCAACCTGAGGGTCTTTGGCTTGCTGACAGCGGCGTTCGACGGTCTCCGGCGGGAGGCGTCGATTGCCAATAGCTTGCGTTCTAGTTTAATACGACTATTACAGTCAAGTTTAATGGAAGGCGTTCCGGCGCCTCGTTCGTGAGTCCTTTTTCCGAACCGGGAGACCGCCCATGACCGTGCCCGAAGGGCTTCGATCGTTTGCCTCGCATGCCTTGGCCGGCCGCTGTTTGCGATCGGTGCTGCCGGCCGTTCTGGCCCTGAGCATCGTTGCCGGACCGGCTCAGGCAGAACCGGTGGAGGTAACCGATGCCTCCGGCCGCGCGGTGGTCGTCGAAGATCGCGGTCGAGTCGTTTCGGTCGGCGGGGCGGTCACGGAGATCCTCTACGCGCTCGGCCTTGAAGACCGAATCGTTGCGGTCGACACGACGAGCCTCTATCCGCCGCGCGCGCTCGCCGAGAAGCCCGATGTCGGCTACATGCGGGCGCTGTCGCCGGAAGGCCTGCTGTCGACGGAGCCGAGCCTGATCCTCGCCGAGGACGGCGCCGGACCGCCCGAGGCGATCGCGCTCTTGGAAACCGCGTCCGTGCCGTTCGTGCTGGTGCCGAGCCGGGCCGATGCCGGTGGCGTCGTCGACAAGATCCGATTCGTTTCGAAGGCGATAGGCGCGGAGGAGGCCGGTGAGGCGCTGGCAGGCGCAGTGTCGGCCGATCTTGCCGCCGTTCGGGAGGCCGTGGGCCGAATCGAAAGCCCCGCGAAGGTCCTGTTCATTCTGTCGCTCGCCAATGGCCGCGTGATGGCGGCGGGCGAGGGCACGTCGGCCGCCGCCATGATCGAACTGGCCGGGGCGGAAAACGCGTTGTCGGGCTTCTCCGGCTTCAAGCCGGTCAGCGACGAAGCGATACTGGACGCCGCGCCGGAGGTCATCGTCATGATGGCGCGCGGGGATCACGCGGCGAGCCTCGAGGAGGTCCGGTCGCATCCGGCGCTGTCGCACACGCCGGCGGCGCAGGATGGCCGCATCGTCGCGATGGACGGGCTCTACCTGCTCGGCTTCGGTCCGCGTGTCGCCCATGCGGTGCGCGATCTCGCGGCGGCGATCTATCCCGGGCACGACCTGCCCGAATTGCCGGGGCGCGCATGGGCGGCGGCGCAATGAGCCTGGCCATCTCGCTTCGGCGATCGCCGGGAGACCGCTCCAGCCACGCCGTTCTTCTTGGAGGCGTTCTGGCGTGTCTCGTCGTCGTCACCGGATTCCTATCGCTTGCCGTCGGTCCGAGCGGGTTCACCCCAGCCGGCGCGGCCAGGGCACTCTTCGACTTCGGCGCGCGCGCCGGCGACACGATGATCGTTCTCGACATCCGCCTGCCGCGGACGCTGCTCGGCCTCGTCGTCGGTGCGGCGCTTGCGGTCTCCGGTGCCGTCATGCAGGGGCTGTTCCGCAATCCCCTGGCCGATCCGGGGCTCGTCGGCGTGACCGCCGGATCCGCGCTCGCCGCGGTGACGGTGGTGGTGCTGGGTGCCGGGACGCTCGGCGCTGTTCTCGGCGGATTGGTCTTCTATTTGTTGCCACTCGCCGCCTTCGTCGGTGGCCTGATCACCACGACCCTGCTCTACGCCATCGCGACGCGGCAGGGGCGCACGTCGGTCGCCACCATGCTGCTCGCCGGAATCGCCATAGGCGCGCTCGCCGGGGCGGCGACGGGCATGCTTATTTTCGTTTCCGACGACCGGCAGCTTCGCGACTTCACCTTCTGGACGCTCGGCAGCCTGACCGGGGCAACCTGGGAGAAGGTCGGCGTCGCTGCCGTGTTCCTGTTTCTTGTGCTGGCCGTGCTGCCGGGACTGGCGGCGGGGCTCGACGCCATGCTGCTCGGGGAAGGGGAGGCCCGCCATCTCGGCACGCCGGTCCAGTCGATCAAGAAGCTGGCGATCTTCGCTGTCGCCGCGGCCGTCGGCGCCTCGGTCGCCGTGGCCGGACCGATCGGCTTCATCGGCATCGTGGTGCCCCATCTCCTGCGCCTTGTCATCGGCCCTCGCCACGCGGGGCTGTTGCCGACATGTGCGCTGTTCGGCGCGGTCCTGCTGGTGTGGGCGGACATGATCGCACGCACGGTGGTGGCGCCGGCGGAGCTGCCGATCGGGATCGTCACGGCGATTCTCGGCGCGCCGTTCTTCCTTTGGCTGCTGCTGCGGCAGCGCTCGATCGTGGATCTTTGAGATGCTGGAAGCCGATGCGGTAACGGTCCGCCTCGCCGGACGGGAGGTGCTGAGGGGGGCAAGCCTGCGGCTGTCTCCGGCGGAGTTCACCGTCATCATCGGTCCGAACGGCGCCGGCAAGACGACGCTGTTGCGCACGCTGATCGGCGATCTGGAGCCTTCTTCCGGCGAGGTTCGATTCCATGGCACCCCAATCGGGCGTTGGGACGGCCGCGATCTGGCGCGGCGGCGCGCGGTTCTCTCGCAGTCCCAGCATCTGGCTTTCCCATTCACCGTGCACGAGGTGGTGGCGCTCGGCCTGCGTGCCGGCGTGAACGCACGCCGGGGGACGGACGCGACGATCAGCGACATACTGCGGCAGGTCGATCTAGTCGGCTACGAGGCGCGGTACTATCAGCGACTGTCCGGTGGCGAGCAGCAGCGCGTCCAGCTTGCCCGCGTGCTCTGCCAGCTCGGGCCGCCAGTGGAGCCGGCATCCGTGGAGCAGGCGGGCGGAGGCGACGTCGCCAACTGGCTGTTCCTCGACGAGCCGACGGCGAGCCTCGACATCCGTCATCAGTTCAGGATCCTCGATATCGCTCGCGACCACGTCGGCGCCGGCGGCGGCGGGCTGGCGATTCTGCACGATCTCAACCTAGCCGCGGATTACGCGGACCGGATCGTCGTCGTCGCCGGTGGCCGCATCGTCGCCGACGGTCCGGCGAGGGAAGTGCTCACGGACGAGCTTGTCGAAAGCGTATTCCAGGTCAGCGCCAGGCGTGTCCTTCGTGACCCGCGAAGGGATGCCGAAAGCGCCGCAACGCGCCCGGCCTTGCTCTAGGTCCCGATTCCAGGCGACGGGCGGGCCGGCCGTCGCCGGCGGCTCGCGCCGGTCGAAACGCGCCTGCCGGGCCCAGACCGGCCTAACGCACTGAAATAAAGTAGAAAACAAGGCGGCAGGAGAGGCGCGGCCCTTCAATTCGCCACAATCGATGCCTAGATGGACGCCATGTGCATGGAAACGCTCGTCAGGATATCGAGGCTCATGGATCAAGCACGCTCCGCAACCCGGAGCGGGCGTCCCGTGAACCCATAACGCCGCAATAATTTCTCCGCTCCGGGGACCAATCTTCAAAAACCGCGGTTTATTTCTGCGACGCTCACGTGTCGCCGCGTCGGAGCGAATCCATGGCCCTTTCCCGATCCCGTCCTTTCTGTCCTGCGTGCAACAGGCAGCTTCCGCGCGCCGCCAACCGCTGCCCGTGGTGCAAGACCCTTAAAACGGTCCCGACGCCGCGCGCGACGCCTCGCGCCGACACCGCGCGCGATTCCCAGGCCGCGTCCGTCCTGCCGCGGGGCGAGGGAGGTCTGCAATGAGCAAAGGGACGCGAGTGGGGCAGCCGGATCCCAATACCGACAGCACCGCGTTGCAGCAGTTCGGCGTGCTGCCCTGGCGCACGAGGCGCGACGGGAAGATGCGGATCCTGCTGATCACCTCGCGCAGGCGAGGGCGCTGGATCATTCCCAAGGGATGGCCGATCGAGAATCAGCCGCCGGTCTTTGCCGCCTCGCGCGAAGCGTTCGAGGAAGCCGGGATCATCGGCGACATCAATCCCGGCCCGTTGACCGACTACCTCTACATGAAGGTCCTGGACGACGGTTCGGTCGAGCCGTGCCGCGTCACCGTGTTCGGCATGAGGGTGCACGGCACGCTGAGCACCTGGCGAGAGCAGGAGCAAAGGCAGCGCCGCTGGTTTTCCGTGGAGGAGGCTGCGGACCGGCTCGACGATGCCGGGCTTGCCGATTTCGTCCTATCCAACTGCAGGGTGCCACCGAGCACAAAGGTGCAGGTGGAACGGTGTCCCGATGGACTGTGACGCCGAAACGGCGGTGGTGCCGGTCTTCCTTGCTGCCACGTCGGCTCTTCTCAAGGGCAACCCGAAAATCGGCTGACAGCCTGGTGTCGCCACCTGCCATGGCAAGGGCGGCACCAGGTCGGACGCATCTCCCCAGAAACAAAGGACTGGAGAGCCGGCGCCGCGCACGGGTGCGCGGGCGGGTTCCCCCTCATTTGCAGACAGGAGCCAGCAATGAGCTTCAGATACAGCCATACCTTCCCGCTTCGCGGCCCGAACAAGCTGCCCCGTTTCAAACTGTGGGCGGCCGAGGCCCTGCCGGATGTCGCGTTTTCGTTGCCGCCGCAGGTGCCGTCGAAAAGCACGGCACTGACGGTGCGGATCAAATCGGTAGAGGACCGCAATGCGCTGATCGCCAAGCTGGAAGGCGCGGATTTCTAGATCGTTGCGAATCCCGAGGGATGCGGCACGTTGCCCCATCTCTTCGTTCGCGGATCGGACCGGGACGCGCAAGGACGTCCCGGTCCGATGCCGCGGCCGACAAGGCGCAGGGAAAACGACGGGCCCGCGACTCGGATCGGAAGCAATTCTTCATGAATATCCGCCATGGTCCGGGACGCTCGAGGCTGTCGTTTGTCGCTACCGGGTCACCACGATGTCGATCCGCACGGTCTCTTGTCTCCCCCCGGAAAGTTTGGCTTGATCACACCGCGATGATGAAAATCCTTTTCAACTATCAGCGCTATGCCGTTTTCGTCATCGTGGCGCTCGTATTGCTCGCCTCGCTTGTCGGCGCCGCGGTCTACAGCAAGTGGCTGCTCGTGCCCGCCCTATTCGCGGGCGCGCTGTTCCTGCTCGGCATCTATGACGTGCGCCAGCGCAAGCACGCGATCCTGCGCAACTATCCGGTCGCGGGACACATGCGTTTCCTGCTGGAGAGCTTCCGGCCGGAAATCCGCCAGTACATCATCGAGAGCGATCACGACGAGGTGCCGTTCAGCCGGGAAGATCGTGGCCTTGTCTACCAACGTGCCAAGGGCGCGGAGGACAAGCGACCCTTCGGCACGATGGAAAATGTCTACGGCTCGGGCTACGCATGGCTGACGCATTCCGCGACGCCGGTGACGATTGCCGACACCGATTTCCGCGTGCGTGTCGGCGGACCGGCCTGCAAGCAGCCCTACGACGCCAGCCTCTTCAATATTTCGGCGATGAGTTTCGGCTCGATGTCGGCAAATGCGATTCTGGCGCTCAATTCCGGCGCCGGAAAGGGCGGCTTCGCGCACGATACCGGCGAAGGCGGCATCAGCCGCTATCACCGCCAGGGCGGTGGCGATCTGATCTTCCAGGTCGCGTCGGGCTACTTCGGTTGCCGCAACGAGAATGGCAGCTTCTCGCCGGAGAAGTTTACCGAACTCGCCGCCGATCCGCAGATCAAGATGATCGAGATCAAGCTGAGCCAGGGCGCCAAGCCCGGCCATGGCGGCATGTTGCCGGCGGCCAAGATCTCGCCGGAAATCGCCGAGGCACGCGGTATCCCGATGGGGATCGATTGTGTTTCGCCGGCCGCGCACGCCACCTTTTCGACCCCGATCGGCCTGATGCAGTTCGTCGGCCAGTTGCGCGACCTCTCCGGCGGCAAGCCGGTCGGCTTCAAGCTGTGCATCGGTCATCGCCGCGAATTCATGTGCATGGTCAAGGCGATGCTGGAGACCGGCATCGTGCCCGACTTCATCGTCGTGGACGGCGCCGAGGGCGGAACGGGCGCGGCTCCGGTGGAGTTCGCCAACAGGGTCGGCATGCCGATGCTGGAGGGGCTGACCTTCGTTCACAACACGCTGCGCGGGGCGGGAATCCGCGATCAGGTGCGCATCGGTGCGGCAGGCAAGATCGTTTCCGCGTTCGACATCGCCCGCACGCTGGCGCTGGGAGCGGACTGGTGCAACGCCGCGCGCGGCTTCATGTTCGCCATCGGCTGCATCCAGGCGCAATCCTGCCACACAAATTGCTGTCCGGTCGGCATCTCAACGCAGGACCCGGTTCGTCAACGCGCGATCGACGTCGGGGACAAGAGCGACCGCGTCGCGCGTTTCCATCGCAACACCATGAAGGCGCTCGGCGAGATCGCCGGCGCGGCCGGACTCAGCCACCCCAGCAATTTCCTGCCCTATCACCTGATGTTCCGTCAGGAAGACAACAGCTTCGTCGACGGTAACGAGGCCCATCCCTACCTGCCGGACGGCTTTCTTGTTTCAGGCGCGGAAATCCCCGAGCTTGCCGATTGGCACGGCCGCTGGGAACGCGCCGATGCCGAAAGCTTCGCTCCGCCGGAGATCCCGTCTGGGCCGTTTCAACGCCGCAACGTGGCGTAGGGCGCAGACGAAACCATACAGCCCCTCAAATGTCTGACGTCGCGCCGGCTTCGGAAAAGCCGAACGAACCATATTTCCCTTTAAATGCAGCCCTAGAATGGAGAATCGCTGTGTCTGGATCGAGGTTCTGTCCGTCCTGTTCGGGAACCCGTGATCTTTCGTTTCATCTGTGCGCCTGGTGCCGGAGGCCGCACCATTCGCCCGCGGTCATTCCGGAACATCTTTTCTCGCCGCCGAGTGACCACAGGCTTCATCCCACAGCGAAATCGCAGGGGCACCAGCGTGACAAAGAGTAGTCCCGGGCGATAGCGGTGCCCGCCCGGGACCGCCAGGCGGCCCTGCCGGTCAGGTATTCAGCGGTCAGGTGTTCAGCGACCTGAGTTGCTGGATGAACAGCACGGGGGCAAGCAGCGTGCCGCCGGCGGGTGTCTGCATGCCCACGGTCTCGGCCATGTCGGCCACGAACGTGTTGCAGTTGTAGCGCGTCCAGTTCCACTGCGGCGGATTGGCGCGCGCCTCCGCCGCAGCCGCCGACAGGCGTGCGTACTCGTCCTCGGTCAACTGGTGGCGATAGACATTGCTGGGCGGAATCGAGAGGTCGAGGGAAACCGGCTCGGTGGTGGCTTCCGCCATCCCGCTGACGCCGACGGCGAATCCGGACAGATCCTTGGGATACAGGCCGATCTGGTCCGGCTTCACGATCGAGCCGTCCTCGCCCTGATACCCGAAGATCAGATAAGTATGTCCTATGATGTCCGGCCCGGTTCGGGAGCGGAATTCGACGATTGGCGCTCCGGCAGGGATATCGGCCGACGGCGCGTACGAGTTCGGAACCGGTGCCGAAGCGGGCCGGAATGCCGGAGGCGGACCGGCCGCGGCGTTGCTGGCGAAGCCGTAGGACTGGGTCTGGGGGCCTTGTTGCGTATTCGCACAGCCGCCGAGCACCATACCAGCCAACGCAAATGGCAGAATTTTCAGTCCAACCGACACCCAATCCTCCTGGAACAAGGTCAGCACGCTACAGAATCACCCGGAGGCCGGACCGGCAAAATGCCGCAGTTGTGCGGTGCAGCAGGCTGCGCCGCGAGCGGCATCTTGGCATATGTACCATCAATGGTGGAATAGTATGCTGGCAACAGTCAAAAATTCGTGGGAAATTGGGCCTTCGTACGCTTGCCCTCATCCGGAGCGTGGGCTAAGCCTACCGCCGTTAATCGACCAGCGCCGGGCATTTCCGCGTCGGCGCAAAGCGGTACCGAGGCGACATGCCGGATATCCTACACGACTATCTGCCCGTCGCCATATTCATCGGAATTTCGGCGGTAATCGGGCTGGCCCTGATGGTCTCGTCCTTTGTCATCGCCTACCGGAATCCCGATCCGGAGAAGCTGTCGGCCTACGAGTGCGGATTCGATCCCTTCGACGACGCTCGTATGAAGTTCGATGTGCGATTCTATCTCGTTGCGATCCTTTTCATCATTTTCGATCTGGAAGTGGCGTTCCTGTTTCCCTGGGCGGTCGCCTTCAAGGAAGTCGGCCTATTCGGCTTCTGGTCGATGATGATCTTCCTTGCCGTGCTGACGATCGGCTTCATATACGAATGGCGTAAGGGAGCACTGGAATGGGATTGATCCACAAGGACCAGCCGCTCGTTGCGCCGTCGCCGAAGGGTGTCATCGATCCTGCGACAGGGCGCCCGGTCGGCGCCAACGATCCGTTCTTCACCGATATCAACGCCCAGCTCGCCGACAAGGGGTTCATCGTCACGGCGACCGACGAGCTGATTAACTGGGCGCGCACCGGCTCGCTCATGTGGATGACGTTCGGACTGGCCTGCTGCGCCGTCGAGATGATGCAAATGTCGATGCCGCGATACGACGCGGAACGATTTGGCTTCGCACCGCGCGCGAGCCCGCGCCAGTCCGATGTGATGATCGTGGCCGGCACGCTGACCAACAAGATGGCGCCGGCGTTGCGCAAGGTCTACGACCAGATGCCGGAGCCGCGCTATGTCATCTCCATGGGCAGCTGCGCCAATGGCGGCGGCTACTATCACTATTCCTATTCCGTCGTTCGCGGGTGTGACCGGATCGTCCCGATCGACGTCTATGTTCCCGGCTGTCCCCCGACTGCCGAAGCGTTGCTCTACGGCGTGCTGCTTCTTCAGAAGAAGATCCGGCGCACCGGCACGATCGAACGCTGATTCCAGAACCGGCGGAATTCCGAGAGGAGCGGTATGGACGAGGCCCTGACCGAACTTGCCGAGTACATTGTCAACGCCCTGGGGGCGGAGGATGTCGCGTGGGTCATCGCCCATGGCGATCTGACGGTGACGGTGCCCGCCGGCAAGCTGCTCGAGACCGCGCGTTTCCTTCATGACGACGCGCGCTGCCAGTTCGTCTGCATTATCGATGTGTGCGGCGTCGATTGGCCGGAGCGCGAACAGCGCTTCGACGTCGTCTATCACTTCCTGTCGCCGCGCCAGAATCAGCGAATCCGGGTAAAGGTCGCCGTCGACGAGGCCACGCCGGTGCCCAGTCTCACCGAGATCTGGCCGGGCGCGGACTGGTTCGAGCGGGAAGCCTACGACCTGTACGGCATCCTGTTCTCCGGCCATCCGGACCTGCGCCGTCTGCTCACCGACTACGGTTTCGAGGGGCATCCGCTGCGAAAGGATTTCCCGCTCACCGGTTTTGTCGAGGTGCGTTACGACGATCTGGCCAAGCGGGTCGTCTACGAGCCGGTCAGGCTCAACCAGGAATTCCGCAATTTCGACTTCCTGTCGCCGTGGGAAGGCGTCGACTACGTGCTGCCGGGTGACGAGAAGGCGGGCAAGGGAGCGGGCTCGTGAGCGGGGAGAATCGGCAAGGCCACTGTTTGTGCGGGGCGGTGCGCTTCACGGCGACGCCCAAGAGCGACGAGATGGCGGTCTGCCATTGCAGCATGTGCCGGCGCTGGTCCGGCGGCGTCTTCATGGCGGTCGAGTGCGACGCCATCGAGGTCGGCGACGACAGCAGCCTTGGCGTCTACACGTCGTCGGAGTGGGGCGAGCGCGCCTTCTGCTCTTCATGCGGATCGACGTTGTTCTGGCGCATGCGCGACGGGTCGCATATCGCGGTATCGGCGCAAGCCCTCGATGAGCCGGCGGCGTTCCGGTTCGTCAGCGAGATTTTCGTCGATGAGCAGCCGTCAAACTATGCGTTCGCCAACGAGACACAACGAATGACCGGCCCGGAACTGGTCGCCATGATGACTGGAAAGCCGGAGTCGCGTGATGGCTGAGGCAGAAGTCCGCAATTTCTCGATCAACTTCGGTCCGCAGCATCCCGCCGCGCATGGTGTGCTGCGCCTGGTGCTGGAGCTCGACGGCGAGGTGATCGTGCGTTGCGATCCGCATATCGGCCTGCTGCATCGCGGCACCGAGAAGCTGATCGAGACCAAGACCTATCTGCAGGCGATTCCCTATTTCGACCGGCTCGACTACGTCGCGCCGATGAACCAGGAGCACGCCTTCGCGCTCGCTGCCGAGCGGCTGCTGGGCATCGAGGTGCCGCGCCGCGCGCAGCTCATTCGGGTGCTCTACTCGGAAATCGGCCGGCTCCTGTCGCATCTGCTCAACGTCACCACGCAGGCGATGGACGTGGGCGCGCTGACGCCGCCGCTTTGGGGCTTCGAGGCGCGCGAGAAGCTGATGATCTTCTACGAGCGGGCGTCGGGCGCGCGCATGCACGCAGCCTATTTCCGGCCCGGCGGCGTGCACCAGGATCTGCCGCCGGACCTGATCGACGACATCGGCACGTTCTGCGATACGTTCCTTGATCTCTGTGACGACATCGAGGGGCTTCTCACCGACAACCGCATCTTCAAGCAGCGCAACGTCGATATCGGCGTCGTCAAACTAGAGGACGCATGGGCCTGGGGTTTCTCCGGGGTGATGGTGCGCGGCTCGGGCGCTGCGTGGGATCTGCGCAAGGCGCAGCCCTACGAGTGCTACGAGGAAATGGAATTCGACATTCCCGTCGGCAGGAACGGCGATTGCTACGACCGCTATCTCATCCGTATGGAGGAGATGCGCCAGTCGACCGCCATCATGAAGCAGTGCATTGAGAAGCTCTCATCGGCGAACGGGCAGGGGCCCGTCAGCTCGACCGACCAGAAGATCGTGCCGCCGAAGCGCGGCGAGATGAAGCGCTCCATGGAGGCGCTCATCCATCACTTCAAGCTCTACACGGAAGGCTTTCATGTGCCGGAGGGGGAGGTCTACGCCGCGGTGGAGGCGCCGAAGGGCGAGTTCGGCGTCTACCTGGTCTCCGACGGCTCCAACCGGCCGTATCGCTGCAAGATCCGCGCGCCCGGCTTCGCCCATCTGCAGGCGATGGATTTCCTGAGCCACGGCCATATGCTCGCCGACTGCTCGGCGATTTTGGGCTCTATCGACATCGTTTTCGGCGAGGTGGATCGCTGATGTCTGTGCGTCGTCTTTGGCACGAACAGCCCGACTCGTTCGCCTTCACGGCGGACAACGCGGCCTGGGCCGAAAAAGCCATCAAACGCTATCCCGAAGGTCGTCAGGCCTCGGCGGTGATTCCGCTTCTGTGGAAGGTTCAGGAACAGGAAGGCTGGGTTTCCGAGCCCGCGATCCGCTATGTCGCCGATATGCTGGACATGCCGAACATCCGGGTGCTGGAGGTCGCGACCTTCTACACGATGTTCCAGCTGCAGCCGGTCGGCAAGAAGGCGCACGTGCAGGTCTGCGGCACGACGCCGTGCATGCTGCGCGGGGCTGGCGAGCTGATTTCGATCTGCAAGACGCGCATCGCCGGGCACGCGCACGAGCTGTCCGCCGACGGCGATTTCTCCTGGGAAGAGGTCGAATGCCTGGGCGCCTGCGTCAATGCGCCGATGGTGCAGGTTTTCAAGGACACCTATGAGGATCTGACGCCGGAGAGCTTCGAGGCACTGCTGGACGATTTCGCCGCGGGCCGGACGCCAAAGCCGGGTCCGCAGGTCGACCGCCACTATTCCGCGCCGCAGGGCGGACCGACCGTTCTGAACGGCGAGGCGAAGCCCGCCAAGGCGGCCCCCTCGAAGCCGGCCCCCGCGAAGGCAGCCAAGGAGCCGAAGAAGGCACCGGCGAAGCAGGAAAAGGCGGCGGCGAAGCCCGAGCCGGCTGCGCTGTCCGATGAACACAAGCCGACGGGCCTGGAGGCGCCGCGCGAGGGAAAGGCGGACAACCTGAAGAAGATCTCGGGCGTCGGCCCGAAGATCGAGGGGCTGCTGCACTCGCTCGGCATCTTCCACTTCGACCAGATCGCCGCGTTGACGCCGGATCAGGTCGAGTGGGTCGACGGCTACCTGAAGTTCAAGGGCCGCATCGGGCGCGAGGACTGGATTTCCCAGGCCAAGACCCTTGCGAAGGGCGGCGAGACCGAATTCTCCAAGCGGACCGGAAAGAGGAAATAGCCAATGCTTTCCGACAAGGACCGCATCTTCACCAATATCTACGGCATCCACGACTGGCGCCTGAAGGGCGCGCGCGGCCGGGGTACGTGGTCGAACACCAAGGAAATGCTGGCCAAGGGGCAGGACTGGGTCATCGACCAGGTCAAGGCCTCCGGGCTTCGCGGCCGTGGCGGCGCCGGCTTCCCGACCGGGCTCAAGTGGTCGTTCATGCCCAAGGAAGTCGGCGATCGGCCGCACTATCTGGTGGTCAACGCCGACGAATCCGAGCCTGGCACCTGCAAGGACCGGGACATCCTGCGCTTCGAGCCGCACCAGCTCATCGAAGGCTGCATGATCGCGTCCTTCGCCATGCGCGCCCATGCCTGCTACGTCTACATTCGCGGTGAGTTCATCCGCGAGCGCGAGCACCTGGAAGCCGCCATCGAGGAGGCCTACGAGGCCGGCCTGGTCGGAAAGAATAACAAGAACGGCTGGGACTTCGACATCTACGTCCATCACGGCGCCGGCGCCTATATCTGCGGCGAGGAGACCGCGCTGCTTGAAAGCCTCGAGGGCAAGAAGGGCATGCCGCGCCTGAAGCCGCCGTTCCCGGCGAACGCGGGCCTCTACGGTTGCCCGACGACGGTCAACAACGTCGAGTCAATCGCCGTCGTTCCGGAAGTCCTGCGCCGCGGCGCGGCCTGGTTCGCGGGCCTGGGCAAGCCGAACAACACCGGAACCAAGCTGTTCTGCATCTCCGGCCACGTGAACAATCCGTGCAACGTGGAAGAGGAGATGGGCGTCCCGCTGCGCGAGCTGATCGACAAGCACGCCGGTGGCGTGCGCGGCGGCTGGGACAACCTGCTCGCGGTAATCCCCGGCGGTTCGTCGGTGCCGTGCCTGCCTGCCGACACCTGCCAGAACCTGTCGATGGATTTCGACACGCTGCGCGACCTGAAGACGGGGCTGGGCACCGCCGCGGTGATCGTCATGGACAAGTCCACCGACATCGTCCGGGCGATCGCGCGCATCTCCTATTTCTACAAGCACGAGAGCTGCGGCCAGTGCACGCCGTGCCGGGAAGGCACCGGCTGGATGTGGCGCGTCGTCGAACGCATGGCGCGCGGCCAGGCGCAGAAGCGCGAAATCGACATGCTGCTCGAGGTGAGCCATCAGATCGAGGGCCACACGATCTGCGCGCTGGGTGACGCGGCGGCCTGGCCGATCCAGGGCCTGATCCGCCATTTCCGCGGCGAGATCGAGCGGCGCATAGACGAATACGCGGCCAACCCGAAGGCCGAACCCGCTCTGGTGGCGGCGGAGTAAGAGGCGAGACGGATGACCAAGATCCTCATCGACGGCACCGAGGTCGACGTCCCGGCCGAGTACACGCTTTTGCAGGCGTGCGAGGTTGCGGGCGTCGAAATCCCGCGTTTCTGTTTCCACGAGCGGCTTTCGATCGCCGGCAATTGCCGTATGTGCCTGGTCGAGGTGAAGGGCGGTCCGCCGAAGCCGGCCGCGTCCTGCGCCATGGCGGTACGCGATCTCAGGCCGGGGCCGAACGGCGAGCCGCCGGAGGTGTTCACCAAGACGCCGATGGTCAAGAAGGCGCGCGAAGGGGTGATGGAGTTCCTGCTCATCAACCACCCGCTCGACTGCCCGATTTGCGATCAGGGCGGGGAATGCGACCTGCAGGATCAGGCCATGGCCTATGGCCTCGACTCCAGCCGGTTCCACGAGAACAAGCGCGCGGTCGAGGACAAGTATATCGGTCCGCTGGTCAAGACGATCATGACGCGCTGCATCCATTGCACGCGCTGCATTCGCTTCGTAACGGAAGTCGCTGGCGCTCCCGAACTCGGCGCGATCGGTCGCGGCGAGGACATGGAGATCACCACGTACCTGGAGTCGGCGATGTCGTCGGAGCTTCAGGGCAACGTCATCGACCTGTGCCCGGTCGGGGCGCTGACCTCGCGCCCCTACGCCTTTCAGGCGCGGCCGTGGGAACTGAACAAGACCGAGTCGATCGACGTCATGGACGCGCTCGGCTCGAACATCCGGGTCGATACGCGCGGTCGTGAAGTGATGCGGGTGATGCCGCGCAACAACGACGACGTGAACGAGGAGTGGATCTCCGACAAGACACGGTTCATCTGGGACGGCCTGAGAACCCAGCGTCTCGACAAGCCCTATGTGCGCGAGAACGGCAAGCTGAAGCCGGCCTCCTGGCACGATGCGTTCGCCGCGATCGGGGAGAAGGTGAAGGCGGCAAGCCCCGAGCAGATCGGTGCCATCGCCGGCGATCTCGTCAGCGTCGAGGACATGTTCGCGCTGAAAGGCCTGATGGACGATCTCGGCGCGGCCTCCATCGACTGTCGCCAGGACGGTGCGAAGCTCGATCCGAAGGCGGGCCGCGCGTCCTATCTGTTCAACGCGGGCGTCGCCGGCATCGATGCGGCCGACGCGATCGTGATCGTCGGGTCGAACCCGCGCCACGAGGCGCCGGTGCTGAACGCACGCATTCGCGCGCGCTGGCTGCTCGGAGACCTGAAGGTCGGCGTGGTGCACGGCGAGCAGCCGGACCTGACCTACGACTACGAGTATCTCGGTGCCGGGCCGGACACGCTTTCCGAGATCGCCTCGGGCGGCAACGCCTTCGCCAAGGTGCTGAAGGAGGCCAAGCGGCCGATGGTCATCGTCGGGCAGGGCGCCTTGGCCCGTGCCGATGGCGCGGCGGTCCTTTCGACGGCCGCGAAGATCGCGGCCGAAAGCGGCGCGATCGAGGGCGACTGGAACGGCTTTTGTGTGCTGCATAGTGCCGCAGCGCGCGTCGGCGGGCTCGACATCGGTTTCGTTCCGGGCGAGGGCGGCAATGATGTCGCCGGCATGCTCGGCGGCGGCGCGGATGTGCTGTTCCTGCTCGGCGCCGACGAGGTCGAAGTGCCCGCAGGGCCGTTCGTCGTCTATATCGGTACGCATGGCGACCGCGGCGCCCATCGCGCCGACGTGATCCTGCCGGGCGCCGCCTATACCGAGAAGTCGGGTACCTACGTGAATACCGAGGGACGGGTGCAGGTGGCCAACCGCGCCGGTTTCCCGCCCGGTGACGCGCGGGAAGACTGGGCGATCCTGCGCGCCCTGTCCGACGTGGTCGGCAACAAGCTGCCGTTCGACACGCTGGCGCAGTTGCGCGGCGCGCTGTACGACGCGCATCCGCATTTCTTGCGGCGCGAATCGGTCGAAGCGGCGCCGGCCGACGCGGTCGCCACGCTGGCGAAGGCGGGCGGCAAGCTCGACAAGGCGGCGTTCGTCGGCGCGGTCGGCGACTTCTATCTGACCAATCCGATCGCACGCGCCTCGGCCGTGATGGCGGAGATGAGCGCGCTGGCTCGGGCGCGCCGAGGGGAGGCGACCGGTACCCATGGCTGAGTTTTTCTGGACCTGGCTCTGGCCGCTGATCATCATTGCCGCGCAGAGTCTTCTGCTGCTGGTCTGCCTGCTGGTGGTCATCGCATATCTGCTGCTCGCCGACCGCAAGATCTGGGCGGCGGTGCAGCTTCGGCGGGGCCCGAACGTCGTCGGCGCCTTCGGTCTGTTCCAGTCCTTCGCGGACCTGTTCAAGTTCGTGTTGAAGGAGCCGGTTATCCCGGACGGCGCCAACAAGGGCGTGTTCCTGCTCGCCCCGTTGGTCACCTGTATCCTGGCGCTTTCGGCCTGGGCGGTGATCCCGGTCAATTCGGGTTGGGTGATCGCCGACATCAATCTCGGCATCCTCTATATCTTCGCGATCTCCTCGCTCGGCGTCTACGGCGTCATTATGGGCGGCTGGGCGTCGAACTCGAAGTATCCGTTCCTGAGCGCGCTGCGCGCCGCCGCGCAGATGGTCTCCTACGAAGTCTCGATCGGGTTCGTGCTGATCACGGTGCTGCTGTTGGTCGGTTCGCTGAACCTCACCGACATCGTCGAGGCCCAGCGCGGGTCGTGGGGGCTGTTCGGCTGGTTCTGGCTGCCGCTCCTGCCGATGTTTGTCATCTTCTTCGTCTCGGCGCTGGCCGAGACCAACCGGCCGCCCTTCGATCTGGCCGAAGCCGAATCGGAGCTCGTGGCCGGCTACATGGTGGAGTATTCCTCCACGCCGTATCTGCTGTTCATGCTCGGCGAATACGTCGCCATCGTGCTGATGTGTGCGCTGACGACGATTCTGTTCCTGGGCGGATGGCTGCCGCCGTTCGAGGTCGCGCCGTTTACCTGGATCCCCGGCGTCGTCTGGTTCGTCCTCAAGGTTTGCGCGGTGTTCTTCATGTTCGCCATGGTCAAGGCGTTCGTGCCGCGCTACCGCTACGACCAGCTGATGCGGCTTGGCTGGAAAGTCTTTCTGCCTATCTCCCTGTTCATGGTCGCTGCCGTGGCAGGAGTCCTGCAATTCACCGGCTGGGCGCCGTAGAACCAAGAGGTTTCAACATGGCCATGCTGGATCAGGCCGCCCGTTCGATCTTTCTGAAGGAGTTCGTATCCGCCTTCTTTCTGGCGATGCGTTACTTCTTCAAGCCGAAGGCGACACTGAACTATCCCTTCGAGAAGGGGCCGATTTCGCCGCGCTTCAGGGGCGAGCACGCGCTGCGCCGTTATCCCAACGGCGAGGAGCGCTGCATCGCCTGCAAGCTGTGCGAGGCGATCTGTCCCGCCCAGGCGATCACGATCGAAGCGGGGCCGCGGCGCAACGACGGAACCCGCCGCACCACCCGATACGACATCGACATGGTGAAGTGCATCTACTGCGGCTTCTGCCAGGAAGCGTGTCCGGTGGACGCCATCGTCGAGGGACCGAACTTCGAATTCGCTGTGGAAACACGCGAGGAACTGTACTTCGACAAGGACAAACTGTTGGCGAACGGGGACCGCTGGGAGCGGGAGATCGCCAAGAGTATCGAGCTCGACGCGCCCTACCGCTGAACCCTTCCGAGGGTTGGTAGACGCGTATCCGTAACCGTTCTATAGAGGCCGCGCTCGCCGGATTCCCGGCGCTCTGCCTCACCGGGGGACCTGCCGGACCATGATCGTCGCGACTGCCTTTTTCTATCTGTTCTCCGCGGTGATGATCGCCTCCGCGGTGATGGTGATCGCGTCGCGAAACCCGGTCCATTCCGTGCTGTTTCTGATTCTCGCGTTCTTCAACGCCGCTGGCCTGTTCATCCTGATGGGCGCTGAATTCCTCGCCCTGATCCTGATCGTCGTCTATGTCGGCGCGGTCGCGGTGCTGTTCCTGTTCGTCGTGATGATGCTCGACGTGGATTTCGTGCAGCTGCGCGAGGGTGTCCTCAACTACCTGCCGGTCGGCGCGCTGATCGGCTTCATCCTGCTCGTGGAACTGCTTCTCGTCCTTGGCGGCTGGGTGATATCGCCGAACGTCGCCGCCAATATCGCCGCGCCGATCCCCGCCGACCCGTCGGTCAGCAACATCCAGGCGATCGGTGAGGTGCTGTACACGCGCTACGTCTTCTTCTTCCAGATGGCCGGCGTGATCCTGCTGGTCGCCATGATCGGCGCGATCGTGCTGACGCTGCGCCACAAGCCGAACGTCAAGCGCCAGTCGATCGCCGCCCAGGTGGCGCGCAATCCCGAGACCGCCATCGAGGTGCGCAAGGTCGAGAGCGGAAAGGGGATTTGAACATGGCAATCGGCCTTTCCAATTTTCTCGCCGTTGCCGCGATCCTGTTCACGCTCGGCATCTTCGGCATTTTCCTGAACCGGAAAAACGTCATCGTCATCCTGATGTCGATCGAGCTGATGCTGCTCGCCGTCAACATCAACCTGGTGGCCTTCTCCACCCATCTCGGCGACATCGTCGGGCAGGTCTTCGCATTGCTGGTGTTGACCGTCGCGGCCGCCGAAGCGGCCATCGGTCTCGCCATCCTGGTGGTTTTCTTCCGCAACCGCGGCTCGATCGAGGTCGAGGACGTCAACATGATGAAGGGCTGAGCGCTCAAATGTATTCGGCGATCGTCTTTCTGCCGCTGCTCGGGGCCATTCTCGGCGGCATCATTTCTCTGGTCGGGGCGCACAGCCGCCATCCCGGCGGCCTCGACATGCATGCCGACAACAGCGGCCGCGAGGCGCATGGCGACGGGCACGGCCATGACCCTGCCGCGCACGGCTCGCGCGCGGCCGAGCTGATCACCTCCGGCTTCCTGATCATCGCCGCCATCCTGTCGTGGGTCGCGTTCTTCGACGTCGGTCTCAAGGACGGCGACGTTCAGGTCTCCGTGCTGCCGTGGATCTCGTCCGGCTCGCTGTCGGTCGACTGGGCCTTCCGCATCGATACGCTGACCGCGGTCATGCTGGTCGTCGTCACCACGGTTTCGGCGCTCGTGCACGTCTATTCGATCGGGTACATGTCGCACGATCCGAACCGGCCGCGGTTCTTCGCCTATCTGTCGCTGTTCACCTTCGCCATGCTGATGCTGGTGACGGCGGACAACTTCCTGCAGCTCTTCTTCGGCTGGGAAGGTGTCGGCCTGGCCTCGTACCTGCTGATCGGCTTCTGGTACCAGCGCCCGTCGGCGAACGCCGCCGCGATCAAGGCTTTCGTGGTCAACCGGGTCGGCGACTTCGGGTTCTCGCTCGGCATCTTCGGCGTGTTCGTGCTGTTCGGCTCGATCAATTTCGATGCCGTGTTCGCCAATGCCGCCGACGCCACCGGCAAGACGCTGCACATCTTCGGCAGCGACATCGACGCGCTGACCATCGTCTGCCTGCTGCTGTTCATGGGCGCGATGGGCAAGTCGGCCCAGTTCCTGCTGCACACCTGGTTGCCGGATGCGATGGAGGGCCCGACGCCGGTCTCCGCGCTGATCCATGCCGCCACCATGGTGACCGCGGGCGTGTTCATGGTCGCGCGCCTGTCGCCGCTGTTCGAGCTGTCCTACTCCGCGCTGACCGTCGTCACCTTCATCGGCGCGACGACGGCGTTCTTCGCGGCGACGATCGGTCTCGTCCAGAACGACATCAAGCGGGTGATCGCCTATTCGACGTGCTCGCAGCTCGGCTACATGTTCGCCGCGATCGGCGTGGGTGCCTATTCGGCGGGCATCTTCCACCTGTTCACGCACGCCTTCTTCAAGGCGCTCCTGTTCCTCGGGTCCGGCGCGGTGATCCACGCGATGTCGGACGAACAGGACATGCGCAAGATGGGCGGCCTACGCACCAAGATCCCGGTGACCTACTGGATGATGGTGATCGGCACCCTGGCATTGACCGGGTTCCCGCTGACGGCCGGCTGGGTATCGAAGGACGCGATCATCGAGGCGACGTTCGTGGGCGAGAACCCGATGGCGGGCTATGCCTTCGGCCTGACGCTGTTCGCCGCCCTGCTGACCGCGTTCTACTCCTGGCGGCTTATCTTCATGACGTTCCACGGCAAGTCGCGTGCCTCGGCCGAAGTGCAGGCGCACGTGCACGAGTCGCCGATGGTGATGCTCGTGCCGCTGTTCGTGCTGGCAATCGGCGCTCTGGGCGCGGGGCTCGCGTTCAAGTCGTTCTTCATCGGTGCGGACTACGAGGCCTTCTGGCGCGGGGCGATCTTCCTCGGCGAGGAGAACCACGTCCTGCACGCCATGCATGAGGTTCCCGCGATCGTCGTGTGGATGCCGACGGTGATGATGCTGACCGGTTTCGCGGTGGCCTGGTACATGTACATCCGCAACCCCGCGGCCGCCCCGGCGCTCGCCCGGCAGTTCGACCTTCTCTACAAATTCCTGCTCAACAAGTGGTACTTCGACGAGATCTACGACTTCCTGTTCGTCCGGCCCGCGAAGTGGCTCGGCCGTTTCCTCTGGAAGAAGGGCGACGGCTGGCTGATCGACGGTTTCGGGCCGGACGGTATCTCGGCGCGCGTCATCGACGTGACGCGCCGGGTCGTGCAGCTGCAGACCGGCTATCTCTACCACTATGCCTTTGCCATGCTGATCGGCGTCACCGCGCTCATCACCTGGTACATGTTCGCCGGAGGGGCGCACTGATATGACCGGTTGGCCGATCCTCTCCGTCGTAACGTTCCTGCCGCTTGTCGGGGCGCTGTTCATCTTCGCCATCCGCGGCGACGACGAGATCGCCGTGCGCAACGCCCGTTTCGTGGCGCTGTGGACGACGGTAATCACCTTCCTGCTTTCGCTGCTGATCTGGATCTACTTCGATCCCTCGACGGCCGACTTCCAGTTCGTCGAGAAGCGCGATTGGCTGGGCGGGGCGATCTCCTATCACATGGGCGTCGACGGCATCTCGATGCTGTTCGTGATCCTGACGACCTTCCTGATGCCGGCCTGCATCCTGGCAAGCTGGTTCGCGATCGACGTTCGCGTGAAGGAATACATGATCGCATTCCTGGTGCTCGAGACGCTGATGATCGGCGTCTTCACCGCGCTGGACCTCGTGTTGTTCTACCTGTTCTTCGAGGGCGGCCTGATCCCGATGTTCCTGATCATCGGCATCTGGGGGCACAAGCGGCGCGTCTACGCGGCCTTCAAGTTCTTCCTCTACACGCTGACCGGCTCGTTGCTGATGCTGCTCGCCATCATGGCGATGTACTGGGACGCCGGCACGACCGACATTCCCACGCTGCTCGCCCACGATTTCCCGGCGAACATGCAGACATGGCTGTGGATTGCGTTCTTCGCCTCCTTCGCCGTCAAGATGCCGATGTGGCCGGTACATACCTGGTTGCCGGACGCGCATGTCGAGGCGCCGACAGCGGGCTCGGTGATCCTGGCCGGCATCCTTTTGAAGATGGGCGGCTACGGCTTCCTGCGGTTCTCGATTCCGATGTTCCCGGAAGCCTCCGACATGTTCGCGCCGTTCGTGTTCACATTGTCAGTGGTGGCGATCATCTACACCTCGCTGGTCGCGCTGGTGCAGACCGATATCAAGAAGCTGATCGCCTATTCGTCGGTTGCCCATATGGGCTTCGTGACCATGGGCGTGTTCACCGGCACCGTCCAGGGCATCCAGGGCGGCATCTTCCAGATGCTCTCGCACGGCATCGTTTCGGGCGCGCTGTTCCTGTGCGTCGGCGTTGTCTACGACCGTCTGCACACCCGCGAGATCGCTGCCTATGGCGGGCTGGTCAACCGGATGCCGCTCTATGCCGCCGCGTTCATGGTCTTCACCATGGCGAATGTCGGCCTTCCGGGCACGTCGGGTTTCGTCGGCGAATTCCTGTCGCTGCTCGCCGCGTTCTCCGTGAACACATGGGTCGCGGTATTCGCCACCTTTGGCATAATCCTGTCTGCGGCTTATGCCCTGTGGCTCTACCGACGGGTGATCTTCGGCACGATCGAGAAAGAGAACCTGCGCGGCATCAAGGACCTGACCACCCGCGAAGTGGTGATCCTGGCTCCGCTCGTCTTCCTGACGATCCTGTTCGGCGTCTATCCGATGCCGGTCTTCGACGTGACCGCGGTCTCCGTCGAAAATCTCGTAACCGAATACCAAGCGGCCCTGCAGCATGCCGCCCAGCTTGCCACCATCGGCAATTGACGAGGTGATCCGATGACCCTGAACCTCATGTCGATTGCCCCCGAAATCCTGCTGGTCGTCGGCGCTATGGCTGCGTTGATGTTCGGCGCGTTTCGCCAGGACAGCGCTTCGGTTTCCATAACCGCGGGCCTTTCGATGGCGCTGGTGATCGCCGCCGGTGTGCTGGTCTGGCTGGTCCCGGCCGACCCCGAGCCGATTTTCGGCGGCAGCTTCCAGCTCGATCCGTTCGCGAAGTTCATGAAGACCCTGATCGCGATCGGCTCGGCCGTCGCGATCCTTCTGTCTGTCGACTACATGCGGTTCGGCCGGCTCACCCGGTTCGAGTATCCGGTGCTGATCGTGCTTGCGACGGCGGGCATGTTCGTCATGGTCTCGGCCACCGACCTGATCTCGCTCTACATGGGCCTCGAACTGCAGAGTCTGGCAGCCTACGTGCTCGCGGCGATCCAGCGGGATTCGGTGCGCTCAACAGAAGCGGGCATGAAGTATTTCGTGCTCGGCGCGCTCGCGTCCGGCATGTTGCTCTACGGCGCCTCGCTGATCTACGGCTTCTGCGGAACGGTCACCTACGAGGGGATCGCAGACGCGGTGGCCGCCGGAGGCTCATCGATCGGGGTCGTGATCGGGCTCGTTTTCCTACTCTCCGGTCTCGCCTTCAAGATCTCGGCCGTGCCATTCCACATGTGGACGCCGGACGTCTACGAGGGCTCGCCGACGCCGGTTACCGCCTTCTTTGCCTCGGCGCCGAAGATCGCGGCGATCGGCATGCTGATCCGTGTCGTCGTCGAAGCCTTTCCGACGGTCACCACCGACTGGCAGCAGATCATCGTCTTCATCTCGATCGCATCGATGGCGCTCGGGGCGTTCGCCGCGATCGGTCAGCGCAACATCAAGCGGCTGATGGCCTACTCGTCGATCGCCAATATGGGCTACGCGCTCGTCGGGCTGGCCGCCGGCAGCGAGGCCGGCGTGCAGGGCGTCATCGTCTACATGACGATCTATCTCGCCATGACGCTTGGCACCTTCGCCTTCATCCTTGCCATGCGGCGCGGCGACACGACCGTGGAGACGATCGACGATCTCGCCGGATTGTCGCGGACCAACGGGACAGCGGCGTTCTTCCTCGCGGTGCTGTTCTTCTCGCTCGCGGGCATCCCGCCGCTGGCCGGCTTCTTCGCCAAGTTCTACGTGTTCCTAGCCGCGATCGAGGCCGAGCTTTACGCGCTTGCGGTCATCGGCGTGCTGACCAGCGTCGTCGGCGCCTTCTACTATCTGCGCATCGTCAAGATCATGTATTTCGACGAGCCCGTGGCGCCGTTCGAGCATATGGGCGGCGAACTGAAGGCCGTGCTCGGCGTCAGCGGCGTTGTCGTGCTGCTCTACTTCGTCTATCCGGCGCCGCTGGTCGAGGCTGCGGGGGCGGCTGCGAAGTCGCTCTTCTGACCATGGGATTCGTGCTCGGGTCCGCGGCCGCCCGCGCCGGCTATCGCCTCGAATCCTTTGATGCCATCGGCTCGACCAACGACGAGGCCCTGAAGCGCATCCGGGCCGGCGAGAGCGGGCCGATCTGGTTGGTCACTTCCTCGCAGACGAGCGGCCACGGACGTCGGGGCCGAGCCTGGCAGGGGCCTCCCGGAAATCTCGCTGCCAGCCTGCTTCTGACGACATCGGTTCCGGTGAATATCGCCGCGACGCTCGGCTTCGTTGCCGGACTGTCCTTGTCGGATGCGTTGATGCGCTTGGATATCGGCGAAGCGTCGATCTCGCTCAAATGGCCCAACGACGTGCTTGTCAACGGGGCAAAGATCTCCGGCATCCTGCTGGAAGGCGAGCCTCGCGACGACGACGCGTCCGCCGTCGTTGTCGGCATTGGCGTCAACGTCGTCGCCGCGCCGCAGGGCGTGCCGTATCCCGCCGTGTGCCTCGCCGGTCTCGGGGCGACCGTTACGGCCGAAGAGCTGTTCGCCGTGCTGTCGGATTGCTGGATCGAGCGGTGTGCTCAATGGAATGACGGTCAGGGCATGGAATCGATCCGGTCGACCTGGCTCGAACGGGCGTCGGGAATCGGCGGGCAGGTGGCGGTGAAATCGGGACCGCGCGAGGTTCACGGTACTTTCGAGACGCTCGATGCCGACGGCCGGCTGGTCGTGCGTACCGACGCCGGCGAGCGCGTTCTGGTATCGGCCGGGGACGTTCATTTCGGCGATGCCGCATCGATGCCGCGGACAAATTAGAGGAGCCCACCATGGCGCGCCAACCGGATCTCGTGTTCCTGCCGCTCGGGGGTGTCGGCGAAATCGGCATGAACCTCGCCCTCTACGGCTACGGTACGCCGGGCCGGCGGTCCTGGCTGATGGTGGATTGCGGCGTCAGCTTCGCCGCGGAGGAGCATCTGCCGGGTATCGATCTCATCCTGCCCGACATCTCGTTTATCGAGGCGGAGCGCGGCGAACTCGTCGGCATCCTGCTGACGCACGCCCATGAGGACCATTTCGGGGCGCTCCCCGACCTTTGGCCGCGACTCGGGGCGAAGGTGTACGCGACGCCGTTCACCGGCAGTCTTCTGGCGGCGAAAATCCAGGAGGAGCCAGGGGCGCCGGATATCCCAATCGAGACCGTTCCGGTCGGAGGGCGTTTCTCGGTCGGTCCGTTCGACATAGAGCTGATACCCGTGACGCACTCCATCCCGGAGCCGAACTCCGTGGTCATCCGCACACCGGCGGGCACGGTCCTGCATACCGCGGACTGGAAGATCGACAAGGATCCGGTGGTCGGTGCGCCTTTCGATCCGGCACCTTTCATCGCGCTCGGGCACGAAGGTTGCCGGGCGATGATCTGCGACTCGACCAACGTCCTGCGCGACGGCCGGTCGCCGGGGGAGGGGGACGTCGGCAAGGGACTGGCCGAGGTGATCGCGAACGCGCCGAATCGGGTCGCGGTGACCGCGTTCGCCTCCAACGTCGCGCGCATCCGATCGATCGGCGAGGCGGCCGCTTCGGCCGATCGCAGCGTCGTCGTGGTCGGGCGCGCGATGAAGCGTGTGATCACGGTGGCGCGCGAAAACGGCCTGCTGGACGGATTGCCGGCATTTCTGGGCGAAGAGACGTACGACACGCTGCCGCGCGACAAGGTCGTGCTGCTGTGTACCGGGAGCCAGGGCGAGCCGCGTGCCGCGCTGACGCGGATCGCGGCCGGTAGCCACCCGAACGTCAAGTTGGTCGCAGGCGACCGCGTCGTCTATTCGGCCCGCACCATACCGGGCAACGAACGGGAAATCGGCACGGTCGTCAACGCGCTGGTCAGGGCCGGGATCGAGATCGTCACGGACCGTGACGCGCTCGTTCATACGTCGGGACATCCGCGTCAGGACGAATTGCGCGACATGTATGCCTGGGTGCGGCCCGACATCGCCATTCCGGTCCACGGAGAGGCGCAGCACCTGGCCGCGCATGCGCGGCTTGCCCGCGATATGAAGGTCGGGCAGGTCGTCACCGCCTATAACGGCGACATGGTGCGGCTCGGTCCGGAGGCCGCCGAGATCGTGGAAAAGGTGCCGGTCGGGCGCCTCTACAAGGACGGGCGGCTGATCGTCCGCTCCGACAGCGATTCGGTCCGCGAGCGGCGCAAACTCGCTTATGTCGGCCTCGTCGGCGTGGCCCTCGCGGTCAACGATCGGGGAGATCTGGTCGGCGATGTTGAGGTGGAGCTCGACGGCGTTCCCGAGCGTGACGGCAAGAACGAGCCGTTCCTCGAGATCGTCCACGACGCGGTCGAGAAGGTGATGGCGGGGATGCCGCGGGCGCGGCGGCGCGATCCC
Organism: Microbaculum mangrovi; assembly: GCF_051390635.1. Classification (NCBI taxonomy): domain Bacteria; kingdom Pseudomonadati; phylum Pseudomonadota; class Alphaproteobacteria; order Hyphomicrobiales; family Tepidamorphaceae; genus Microbaculum; species Microbaculum mangrovi. The sequence continues at coordinate 1,200,774 of NZ_JBPODT010000002.1, read as the reverse complement.
GACGCGCTGGAGGATTCGATCCGGCGGGCCGTGCGCAACGCCGTGATGGCGGGTTGGGGCAAAAAGCCCGTTTGTCATGTCTTCGTCGTCGCGGTATGAGCCGCGGCGAAGTTTGTATTCGCGCCTGGTAAAGGGGACATCATGCTCGGGCGTCTGAACCACGTGGCCATCGCCGTGCCCGATATCGCGGCCGCCACGGCCACCTATCGCGACACGCTGGGCGCGGAGGTGTCGCAAGCCGTTCCGCAGCCGGACCACGGTGTCACCACGGTGTTCATCATCTTGCCCAATACCAAGATCGAGCTGCTCGAGCCTTATGGCGAGAATTCACCGATCGCGCGGTTCCTGGAGCGCAACCCGGATGGGGGCATCCACCATATCTGCTACGAGGTCGACGACATCATCGCCGCCCGCGACAAGCTTCTCGCGGACGGCGCGCGGGTGCTCGGCAGCGGCGAGCCGAAGATAGGGGCGCACGGAAAGCCCGTGCTTTTCCTGCACCCGAAGGACTTCTGCGGTACGCTCGTCGAGTTGGAACAGGCTTGAGCCGGAGGGTCTGACCGTGCCGATCACAAGCGCTCTTGCCGTCTATTTCGTACTTTGGTGGATCGTCTTGTTCGCCGTTTTGCCCTGGGGCGTGCGCTCCCAGGAGGAGACGGGCGAGGTGGTTCCGGGGTCTACGGAAAGCGCGCCGGAGCGGCCGCTTCTGGTGCGCAAGCTCATCGCCACGACGGTGGTGTCGGCCGTGATCTTCGCGATCCTGTACGTCGTCATCGGCTACGGCGGGCTGACGATAGACGACATCCCCTTGCTGCCGGATTTCACGCCGAAGGACTGGAAATAAAAAAGCAAGGCTTTCGCCTTGCTTCTAAAAGTCTACCGCTATGGTCCGGCGGCCTCCACCTGACCACAGTGCTCTAGGCCGAACTTCGCCGGCATTCGAGCCGTTTCCTCCCGAGACCTGGGCCGATGTCACCTTTTCGAAGGTGCGCGTGGGCATTTGGTCTTTTGTGGAAGCTACAATACGCAGCCATTCGACCGTTGCAATATGTTTCTTGTTGTGAATGCCATTCGCAACATTTCGTCCGCAATCCGTTCGGTTGTTCGCAATATGAACATTTATGCATCCGTTGCCTGGCGGTCCGGCTGACCGGAATTTCGAGTGGCCGCCAGTCGGGCGTTGCGGGGGAGGGTATCGCCGGCCTTGTCTTTTCGTCGCCGATGCGCTTGTGTCGCGCGCGACACCCAACACATTGGATTCCCAGACCCTATGCGCCTGTCACGCTACTTCCTGCCGATCCTCAAAGAGACACCCAAGGAAGCCGAGATCGTCTCGCATCGACTGATGCTTCGCGCAGGCATGGTCCGCCAGGAGGCTGCCGGCATCTATGCTTGGCTTCCGCTCGGCCACCGCGTCCTGAAGAAGGTCGAGCAGATTGTCCGCGAGGAGCAGAATCGCGCCGGTGCGATCGAACTGCTGATGCCGACGATCCAGGCCGCCGACCTGTGGCGCGAAAGCGGACGCTACGACGACTACGGCAAGGAGATGCTGCGCATCCAGGACCGGCACGAGCGCGACATGCTGTTCGGTCCGACGAATGAGGAAATGATCACCGAGATCTTCCGGGCCTATGTCCGCTCCTACAAGGACCTGCCGCTCAACCTGTATCACATCCAGTGGAAATTCCGCGACGAGGTGCGCCCGCGCTTTGGCGTCATGCGGTCGCGCGAGTTCCTGATGAAGGACGCCTATTCGTTCGATCTCGATCAGGAGTCGGCGCGGCGTTCCTACAACAGGATGTTCGTCGCCTACCTGCGCACCTTCGCGCGGCTCGGTCTGAAGGCGATCCCGATGGCAGCCGATTCGGGGCCGATCGGCGGCGACATGAGCCACGAGTTCATCATCCTGGCGAAGACCGGCGAGAGCGAGGTCTTCTGCGACAGGGCGCTTCTCGACCTGCCGATCCCGGGCGAGGACACCGACTTCGACGGCGACCTTTCGCCGATCGTCAACGAATGGCTCGGCTCGTATGCCGCGACCGACGAGAAGCACGATCCCGCGAAGTTCGAGGCCGACATTCCCGAGGACCGACGCATCTCGGCGCGCGGCATCGAGGTCGGCCACATCTTCTACTTCGGCACCAAGTATTCCGAGCCGATGAAGGCGGTCGTCGCCGGGCCCGACGGAACCGAGAAGCCGGTGCATATGGGATCGTACGGAATCGGTCCGTCGCGACTTGTCGCCGCAATCATCGAGGCAAGCCACGACGATGCCGGAATCATCTGGCCTCAGTCCGTCGCCCCGTTCGATGTGGGGCTGATCAACCTGAAGAGCGGCGATGCCGCGACGGACGGAACATGCGAGGACCTCTACGCGAAACTGACGGCGGCCGGGCTCGACGTTCTTTACGACGATACGGCCGAGCGGGCCGGGTCGAAATTCGCCACCGCCGAACTGATCGGGCTGCCCTGGCAGCTCGTTGTCGGACCGAAGGGGCTGGCCGAAGGCAGTGTCGAGCTGAAGAACCGTGCGACCGGCGAGAAACAGTCGCTGTCGGTGGACTCCGCGCTCGCCAGATTGATCGGTTGAGCTTTTCGCACCCGATACGCGTGAATCTGGTACGAATGGCGGGACGATGAGCGACACTGCCCACGAAACCCGGCCATTTGCGGCATTCGAGTGGATGATCGCCATGCGCTACCTGCGGGCGCAGCGCAAGGCGGGCTACATCTCGGTGATCGCCGGCTTCTCCTTCCTCGGCATCATGCTGGGTGTCGCCACGCTGATCATCGTCATGGCGGTGATGAACGGCTTTCGCACCGAGCTGATGGACAAGATCCTCGGTCTCAACGGTCACGTGATCGTTCAGGTCTACGACACGCCGTTCACGGACTTCGACGAGGTCGACGCGAAAATCGACCAGATGGACGGCGTGACCCTGGCCTTTCCGTTCGTTGAAGGGCAGGCGATGGCCTCGTCCGCCGTGGGCGGCTTCGGCGCCCTGGTGCGCGGCATGCGGCAGGCGGACCTGGAGCGGCTGGGAACGATTTCCCAGAACATCCTGCAGGGCACGCTCGATGGCTTCGACGACGGCGGCGGCGTGGCGGTCGGCATCCGGCTCGCCGAAAAGCTGGGGCTGCGGGTAGGGGATCGGATCTCGATCATCTCTCCGCGCGGGGCGGTGACGCCGTTCGGCACGACGCCGCGCATCAAGTCCTATCCGGTCGCCGCGATCTTCCAGATCGGCATGTCCGAATACGACGGCGCCTTCATCTTCATGCCGTTCGATGAGGCGCAGGCCTATTTCAACCTCGACACGCTGGCCAGCGGCATCGAGGTGTTCCTGGATGATCCCGATTCCGTCGACGATTTCCGAATGGCGCTCGACACGGCTATCGAGCGGCCGATCTTCGTCAGTGACTGGCGCCAGCGCAACCAGACCTTCTTTTCCGCCCTCGAGGTGGAGCGCAACGTCATGTTCCTGATCCTGACGATGATCGTGCTGGTCGCCGCCCTCAACATCATTTCGGGCCTGATCATGCTGGTGAAGGACAAGGGCCACGACATCGCCATTCTGCGCACGATGGGGGCGACGCGCGGAACGGTGATGCGGGTGTTCTTCATTACCGGCGCGGCGATCGGGGTGGTCGGCACCTTTGCCGGCCTAATCCTGGGGACTTTGGTGTGCTGGAACGTCGAGTCGATCCGGCAGTTCCTGTCGCGGCTGACCGGAACGGAGCTGTTCTCGCCGGAACTCTATTACCTGAGCCGACTGCCGGCCGAGATGGACGTGCAAGAAGTGGTCTCCGTCGTCGTGATGGCGCTGGTCCTGTCGTTCCTCGCTACCCTCTATCCGTCCTGGCGGGCCGCGCGGCTCGATCCGGTCGACGCGTTGCGCTACGAGTGATGGCAATGACGGAGGGCGGCTACAGCGAGTCCGAGATCGCGCCGGCGTTGGCGCTGACGGGCGTGGAACGCACCTACCGGCAGGGCGACAGCGCCTTGCACGTCCTGCGCGGGATCGAGCTGGAAATGAAGCCCGGCGAGATCGTCGGACTAGTTGGGCCATCGGGCGCGGGCAAGTCGACGCTTCTGCATGTCGCCGGTCTGTTGGAGCGGCCGGACACGGGAACTGTGTTCATCGACGGTGTCGATACCACGCTGATGGACGACGGCCAGCGCACCGCCGTGCGGCGGCGCCAGATCGGTTTCGTCTATCAGTTCCATCACCTGCTGCCGGAATTCACCGCGCTCGAAAACGTGACGTTGCCGCAGCGCATCGCCGGCCTCGGCCAGGACGTCGCGGAGGAGAGGGCGGGCGAATTGCTGACCTTCCTCGGTCTCGGCGAGCGCAAGACCCACAGGCCCGGCGAGCTCTCGGGCGGCGAACAGCAACGTGTCGCCATCGCCCGCGCTGTCGCCAATGCGCCGCATATCCTGCTCGCCGACGAACCCACCGGCAATCTCGATCCCGATACCGCCGAGTATGTGTTCGATATCCTGCTGCGCCTCGTGCACGGCACGGGGCTGGCCGCGCTGATCGCCACGCACAATCTGGAATTCGCCGAACGCATGGACCGGCGCGTGACCCTGCGCGAAGGCAGACTGATCGAGCTCTGAAGGGTGCGTTATTGCGGGCTGCAGGCCGAAAACAACGCCTCGAAGCCTTCGGCGGCGCCGGCAAGGGGGATTTCCTCCCCGCCATCCCGGACCATCACATTCAGCGCCGAGCCTCCGGTGACGATGCGGCGCAGGTCGTCGGCGGGGGCGTCCGTCGACTCGACAAGCCAGATATCCATCGGCTCCAGATAGGTCACCTGAGACGGCAGCACGGTTTCGCCGGCTTCGGAGACCAGCGTCAGATCGATCGCGTCGCCGTTTCGCACACCAATCGGCATATGGGCAAAGCCGACGAAGATTTCCTTGGACTTCGCGTCGCAACGAATGGCGAACACGATGTCGTCGCTGTCCGGCGTGCCGTACATCATCTCGACGCCGGTTTCGGACGTGCCGGTGACCCACGCGCGCTCCTGCGCTGCGGCCGGGGTGGCCGTCAGGGCAAGGAGTAGCGAAACAGCCGCGTTCGGAATTGTGCGCATTGGCGTGCACCACCATCTGACAGATCGGGCGAGAACTTAGCACGAGATCGGTGTCGCGTTTCCGCTGCGATACCGTGAGGGACTGGAATTTCCGGCAGTGTTGCGCACGTGTCAGATCGGGCGGATTGGCGGCCGCGCCTTCGGCGCATCATCAAGCCTGATATCGGCGATTGCCATCGGATATTGACATAAGGAACAAAGCATGAACATCATTATGGAAAGTGATATCGAGGAGGGGACAATGGTCCAGGATCTCGCAGCGTTTTTCGCAGTCGTTGCATTCGCGCAATCGGTCTTCGTCTGGGCCGGACTTGCCGTCGGCGCGGGCTGACCGCCGCACGGACGGTGGACGGGGGATTGTCCACAGTGGCGTGCGGAATTGGATAGAGGCCGGGCGGCGCGAATCGAGAGGGCCTGTATGGTGGCGGTAACGGCCGGTATAGTCGGCCGGGGAGACCTCGATGCCGGGCTTCGTTCATCTCAGATCCCATTCGGCCTTTTCGCTGCTCGAAGGGGCGCTGCCCATCGCGCGGCTTATCGATCTTGCCGGCAAGGACGCGATGCCGGCGCTCGGCATCGCCGATCGCAATAGCCTGTTCGGGGCCCTAGAATTTTCCGAGAAGGCGGCGGGCGCCGGAATCCAGCCCATCATAGGGGTGACGCTCGCCGTTGATTTCGGTCTCGAGGAGAAAGGCAATCGCGGCGTGCGCAAGGCGCCGCTGCCGTCGCTGGTGCTGATCGCGCGCGACGAGACCGGCTACGGCAATCTCATGCACCTGGTCTCGCGCGCCTGGATCGACGGCGACGGGCCAGGGGACGTGAGCATTCCCGAGGCGCTCCTGTCGGGGCGGACCGACGGTCTGATCGCGCTGACGGGCGGCCCGGAAGGGCCCATCGACCGGCAGATAGCGCAGCGCAACGGCGACGTGGCGCGTGAGGTGCTGCAACGGCTGGCGGCGCTATTCCCGAATTCCATTTATGTCGAGCTGCAACGGCACGGTATCGACGCGGAGCGGGCGGTCGAGCCGACGCTGGTGGATCTCGCCTACGATCTCGATCTGCCGCTCGTCGCCACCAACCAGACGTTCTTCGCCGCGCGAGAGGACTTCGAGGCTCATGACGCGCTGATTTGTATCGCCGAAGGCCGCATGGTCGCCGATCCCGACCGTCGACAGCTGACGCCGGAACATTACATGAAGTCGCGCGCCGAGATGGCGGCGCTGTTCGCCGATCTGCCTGAAGCGCTTCGGTCTTCGGTCGAGATCGCCGAGCGGTGCAGCTTCCGGCCGATGACGCGCAACCCGATCCTGCCGCGCTTCACCGTCGGCGACGGGGAGGGGGCGGAGGTCGACGAGGCGGCCGAGCTGCGCCGGCAGGCCGAAGAGGGCCTGGAGCGGCGGCTCGGCATGCACGGGACGGCGCCGGGAACGGACGCGGAAACGTATCGCGAACGGCTCGCATTCGAGCTCGGCGTCATCGAGCGCATGGCCTATGCGGGCTACTTCCTGATCGTTTCCGATTTCATCAAATGGGCGAAGGCTCACGACATCCCGGTCGGGCCGGGCCGTGGTTCCGGTGCCGGTTCGCTGGTGGCCTGGACGTTGACCATCACCGATCTCGATCCCATCCGGTTCGGCCTGCTGTTCGAGCGCTTCCTCAATCCCGAACGCGTGTCGATGCCCGACTTCGACATCGACTTCTGTCCGAACGGCCGCGACCGGGTGATCGGTTACGTGCAGGACAAGTACGGTCACGACCAGGTCGCTCAGATCATCACCTTCGGAACGCTGCAGGCGCGTGCCGTGGTGCGCGACGTCGCCCGGGTGCTCGGGATCCCCTATGGCCGCGCCGATCAGCTGTCGAAGATGATCCCGGCCAACCCGGCCAACCCGGTGAAGCTGGCCGATGCTATCGCCGGCGAGCCGCGGTTGCAGCAGGCCCGGGACGAGGATGCCGCGATCGGCCGGCTGCTCGATATCGCGCTGAAGCTCGAAGGTCTCTTCCGGCATGCTTCGACGCATGCCGCCGGCGTCGTCATCGGCGACCGTCCGCTCGACCAGCTGGTTCCGCTCTACAAGGACCCGCGGTCGGCGATGCCGGCGACCCAGTTCAACATGAAATGGACCGAAGCGGCGGGGCTGGTGAAGTTCGACTTCCTCGGCCTGAAGACCCTGACGGTTCTGGATATCACGATCCACCTGGCGGCGCAGCGCGGTATCAAGATCGATCTCGACGCGCTGCCGCTCGACGACGAAAAAACCTACGAGATGTTGTCGCGCGGCGAGACGGTCGGCGTGTTCCAGCTGGAATCGGGCGGCATGCGCTCGGCTATCGTCGGCATGAAGCCGGACCGCTTCGAGGACATCGTGGCGCTGGTCGCGCTCTACCGGCCGGGGCCGATGGCCAACATCCCGACCTACAACGACCGCAAGCACGGCCGCGAGACGCCGGACTACATCCATCCCAAGATCGAGCCGATCCTGAAGGAGACCTTCGGCGTCATCATCTACCAGGAGCAGGTGATGCAGATCGCCCAGGAGCTCGCCGGCTACTCGCTCGGCGAAGCCGACCTGCTGCGCCGGGCGATGGGTAAGAAGATCCGCGCCGAGATGGAAAAGCAGCGCAAGCGCTTCGTCGACGGCGCGGTGGAGCATGGCGTCGAGAGCCATCAGGCCGAGTACATCTTCGAGCTCTTGGCGAAGTTCGCCGACTACGGCTTCAACAAGTCGCACGCGGCGGCCTATGCGCTCGTCGCCTATCAGACCGCCTATCTGAAGGCGAACTATCCGACCGAGTTCCTTGCCGCCTCGATGACGCTCGATATGGGCAATGCCGACAAGATCAACCTGTTCCGCCGCGAGGCGGCCCGGATGGGGATCGACGTCGAGCCGCCCTCGGTGAACAAGTCACTGGCCGATTTCTCGGTGGAGAACGGAGCCATCCGCTATTCGCTCGCCGCCCTGCGCAACGTGGGCCGACAGGCGGTCGAGCACATCGTCGAGTTGCGCGGATCCAAGCCGTTCAGCGATCTTGCCGATTTCGCGAACCGCATCAGTCCGCGCTTCGTCAACAAGCGGGCGCTGGAAAGTCTGACGGCGGCCGGCGCCTTCGACGAACTGGACAAGAACCGCGCGCGGGTGGCCAAGGGCGTCGAGATGATCCTGTCGACGGCGGCGCGCAGCGAGGATGCCCGCATCAACGGCCAGTCCGAGCTGTTCGGCGGCGGCAAGCCGGAACCGCTGCCACTTGCCGATATCGATCCCTGGCTGCCGGAAGACCGGCTGGCGCGCGAGTACGATTCCATCGGCATGTTTCTGTCCGGTCATCCGCTCGATGGCTACAAGGCGGTGCTGGAGCGGCGGCGAGTCCAGCCGATCGCCGAGTTTGAGGAGGCGATGCGCCGCGGGGCGACCGCGGGGCGGCTGGCCGGTTTCATCGGCTCGAAATCGGAAACCCGCACGCGCAATGGCAGCCGCATGGGCATCATCACCTTGTCGGACCCGACCGGTCAGGTCGAGGCGGTCGCCTTCTCGGAGCTGCTCGCGGAGGCGCGGCCGATACTGGAGCCGGGCACCTGCATCGAGGCGCTGGTCCAGGTCGACCAGTTCGGCGACATGCAGCGGGTCCGTCTGCAGTCACTGCGCAAGCTCGACGATATCGCCGAGACGGTCACGGGGGGCATCCGCATCTTCGTGCGCGGCCAGGCCTCGGTCGAAAGTGTCGCCAGGCGCCTCGACCAGGCCGGTGACGGCGAGGTCTCGATCGTGGTGATGGTCGACGAACCGCGTTCGGAGGTCGAGATCCGCCTGCCCAATCGCTATCGGGTCGCGCCGCAGGTGACCGCGGCGATCCGGGCCGCTCCAGGCGTCGTCGACGTGCACGAATTCTGAAGTCGGCCGTGAACGCCGCGCGCGTTCGGCCATTGCCCGAGACCGCTTGAAACCAGGCCGAAGACGCCATATAAGGCGCCCATCACACACGCGGGCAAATCCGCGCGTGCCACTTTGCCGTGGCCGCGCTGTCCGGTGTCGGGACCGAGGGTTCCGGCTCCTGCCTGCGGAGGATCAACCGGATATGGAGACCTAGGGCCATGACTCTGCCCACCTTTACCATGCGTCAGCTTCTGGAAGCGGGCGTTCATTTCGGACATCAAAGCCACCGCTGGAACCCGAAGATGGCGTCGTACATCTTCGGCGAGCGCAACAATATTCACATCCTCGATCTCGCCCAGACGGTGCCGATGCTGCATCGCATGCTGCAGGCGGTGAGCGACACGGTCGCCGGTGGCGGCCGGGTATTGTTCGTCGGCACCAAGCGTCAGGCTTCCGAGTCGGTCGCGGACGCGGCGCGCCGCAGCGCCCAGTACTACGTCAATGCGCGCTGGCTTGGCGGCACGCTGACCAACTGGAAGACCATTTCCCATTCGATCCAGCGGCTGCGCAAGCTCGAGCAGCTGCTCGGCGATTCGGGCGAGGCGATGGCGCTGACGAAAAAGGAGCGCCTCAAGCTCACCCGCGAGCGCGAGAAGCTGGAACGGTCTCTCGGCGGTATCAAGGACATGGGCGGCCAGCCCGACATGCTGTTCGTGATCGATACCAACAAGGAATCGATCGCGATCAAGGAAGCGCGTCGTCTCGGCATCCCGGTCGCCGCGATCGTCGACTCGAACTGTGATCCCGACGGCATCACCTTTCCGGTGCCGGGCAACGACGACGCCGGTCGCGCCATAAATTTCTATTGCGACATGGTCGCGCGTGCGGCGATCGACGGCATTTCGCGCGGTCAAGGCGACATGGGCGTCGATATCGGCGCCTCCGAGGAGCCCGTGATCGAGCCCGCTCTGGCGGAAGCGCCGAAGCCGAAGGCCAAGCCCAAGGCCGAAGAGCCGGCCCCGGAGGCGAAGCCGGCCGCAGAGGAAACGATCGTGGTGCCGGAAGTGGTGGCGCCGACCTTCGAACTCCTGGCGGCGCCGCGCGGCGCTCCGGACGATCTGAAGAAGATCTCCGGCGTCGGCCCGGTGCTGGAGCAGAAGCTCAACGACATGGGCGTCTTCCACTATTGGCAGATCGTCGCTCTGGGCGAGGACGATATCCAGAAGATCGACGAGGAGCTGACCCTGCACGGCCGCATCACTCGCGACGGCTGGATCGACCAGGCCCGTCGTCTTGCCGAAGGCGAAGCCGAGTAAGACGGCTGCGTTGCAGTCATGGAATCACGCGCGCGGTCGGCCCGGCCGGCCGCGTTGACGTCAAAAAGTTCAGGAGGCCGATATGGCTAACATCACCGCGAGCATGGTGAAGGAGCTGCGCGACCAGACCGGCGCCGGCATGATGGATTGCAAGGCGGCTCTGGCCGAAACCGATGGCGACATGGAGGCGGCTGTCGACTGGCTGCGGGCCAAGGGTCTGTCCAAGGCCGCCAAGAAGGCCGGCCGCGTGGCCGCCGAGGGCTTGGTCGCCGTTGCCGGTGACGGCAACAGGGGCGTGGTCGTCGAGGTCAACGCCGAGACCGACTTCGTTGCGCGCAACGACATGTTCCAGGAGATGGTCCGCAAGATCGCCGAAGTCGCGCTGTCCGTCGGCGGCGACTTCGCGGCGCTTTCGCAGGCGAATTTCCCGGGCACCGACAGGACCGTCGCGGACCACGTCCAGGAGATGGTCGGCCAGATCGGCGAGAACATGACGCTGCGCCGCAGCGCCGGTTTCGAAGTGACGCCAGGTGCGGTTGCCTCCTACATCCATTCGGTCACCGGGCCGAGCCTTGGCCGTATCGGCGTACTCGTCGCGCTCGAGTCTTCCGGCGACAAGGACAAGCTCGCTGCCCTCGGCAAGCAGATCGCGATGCATGTGGCGGCAACCAATCCGCTCGCCGTCGACGTCGACGGCCTCGATGCCTCGGTGGTCGATCGTGAGCGCGCTGTCTATCGCGAGCAGGCCAAGGAATCGGGCAAGCCGGACGAGATCGTCGAGAAGATGGTCGAGGGCCGCATCCGCAAGTTCTACGAGGAGGCCGTGCTTCTGAAGCAGGCGTTCGTCATCGATCCGGATAACACCGTCGAGAAGGCGGTGAAGGCCGCAGAAGCCGATGTCGGCGCGCCGATCAAGGTCGTCGGCTTCGTGCGGTTCGCTCTCGGTGAAGGCATCGAGAAGGAAGAAGCCGACTTCGCCGCCGAGGTCGCCGCCGCAGCGCGTGGCTGAAGCGTAACTCGAAGGGGCCCGCCTCTTATGCCGGAAGTTCCCGAATTCAAACGCGTCCTGCTCAAGGTCTCGGGCGAGGCTTTGATGGGCGAGGGGGCTTTCGGTATAGACGTGGGCGTCCTTGGGCGGATCGGCGCTGAAGTTGTCGCAGCATCAAGGGGCGGCACTCAGATCGCGATCGTCGTCGGTGGCGGCAACCTCTTTCGCGGTGTCGCTGGTGCCGCGCGCGGGATGGACCGCGCGCGTGCCGACCATATCGGGATGCTTGCCACGGTGATGAATTCGATCGCACTCGCCGGTGCGATCGACGAGGCCGGCGGCAAGGGGCGAGCCCTGTCGGCGATTCCGATGGAAGCGCTATGCGGGACCTACACCCGAACCCGGGCGCTCGAATGCCTTGATGCGGGCGAGATCGTCATTTGCGCCGGCGGTACCGGAAACCCGTTCTTCACGACGGATTCGGCTGCGGCGTTGCGCGCCGCGGAACTGAATTGCGATGCCCTGCTCAAGGGAACGCAGGTCGACGGTATCTATGAAGCGGATCCCCGAACGCATCCGGGGGCGAAGCGCTTCGACACGCTGACCTTCGCAGAGGCGCTGAAACGCGACCTGAAGGTTATGGATACCGCCGCATTCGCACTTGCCCGCGACAACGCTATCCCGATAATCGTATTCGACATTCACGAAACGGGCTCGCTGGACGCGGTGCTCGCAGGTACGGGGCGTGCGACCCTTGTCAGCGGCTGACGTATCCATTCATCATCGGGCAACCCGATATATCCGAACGAATCGGCCCGGTTGACGGGCGGGAGACGCATCATGGACGGCAATTTCGATCTTGCAGACCTGAAACGGCGAATGCAGGGCGCGGTCAGCGTTCTCAAGACCGAGTTGGCCGGGCTGCGGACCGGGCGTGCCTCGATCAATATCCTCGAGCCGGTCACGGTCGAGGCCTATGGGTCGCCGATGCCGATCAACCAGGTCGCGACGGTCAGCGTTCCGGAATCGCGTATGATTTCCGTCAACGTGTGGGACAAGTCGCTGGTCGGCGCCGTCGACAGGGCGATACGGGAGGCCGACCTCGGTCTTAATCCAATCATGGACGGGCAGAATTTGCGGATACCCATCCCGGAGCTGAACGCCGAGCGGCGTCAGGAGATGGTCAAAGTCGCGCACAAGTATGCGGAGAACGCCCGTATTGCCGTTCGCCACGTGCGCAGGGACGGAATGGAGCATCTCAAGCGCCTGGAGAAGGACCACGAGATGAGCCAGGACGAACATCACCAGCAGGCCGATGTCGTTCAGAAGCTGACCGATTCGACGATCGCCGAGATCGATGAGACGCTGGCAACCAAGGAACAGGAAGTCCTGCAGGTCTAGGGTCACTCCGCAATCGTCCAGGGCGGTGGAAGGAATGGAAGCGAACGCCACTGCAAAGCCCGGCGGCAGCCAGACGTCAGACGTGCCCGAACATGTCGCCATCATAATGGACGGAAACGGGCGCTGGGCGGCGCAGCGCGGCTTGCCGCGCGCGCAGGGGCACAGGGCGGGCGTCGAGGCGCTCAGGCGTACGGTGCGCGCGGCCGGCGAGATCGGCATCCGCTACCTGACGATCTACAGTTTCAGTTCGGAAAACTGGTCGCGCCCGCAGTCCGAGGTGCTGGACCTGATGGCGCTGCTGCGCCGCTTCATCCGCAAGGACCTGGCCGAGCTCCACCACAACGGGGTCAGGGTCAAGGTGATCGGCCGGCGCGACGATCTGGAATCCGATATCCACTCCCTGCTGATTGAGGCAGAGGAACTGACCCGCGACAACCAAGGCCTCACGCTCGTCGTCGCATTCAACTACGGCGCTCGCGACGAGATCCTCCGGGCGACGCGAGGGATCGCCGAGGCCGTGGCGTCGGGCGCGATCGACCTAGCCGCGATCGACGAGACGCAGTTCGAGACCTTTCTCGATACCGCCGACATTCCCGATCCTGATCTGCTGATCCGTACGAGCGGCGAACAGAGGATCAGCAATTTCCTACTGTGGCAGTGTGCCTACACCGAGTTCGTCTTCCAGCCGCTGTTCTGGCCGGACTTCGGGCGGGAGGCCTTGATGTCGGCCATCGAGGAATACCGCACGCGCGAACGCCGCTTCGGTGGGCTCGTGGCGCACACGGGATCGTAACATGACCCAGTCGTCCGGGCTTTCGGGCACCCCGCCGAGCGGCCGTGCGGGCGACCTCGGCATGCGAATCCTGTCCGCGGCGGTGCTTGCGCCCGTCGTCCTCGGTGCGGTCTGGTTCGGCGGCTGGGCGTTCGTGGCACTGGCCGCCCTGGCGTCGGCGATCCTCGTCTCGGAATGGAGTGGAATCAGCCGCTCGCGTTACGTCGACGCCGCGGTCGTCATCGGCGCAACCGCGGCCGCGGTTGCCGTGATCGGGTTCGCCGGCGGATTCGTGCTCGCCGCCTTCCTCGTGCTTGTCGCGGGGGCCGGTCTTGCGCAGGCGAAGGCCAGGAGCGACGGTCCGGCTTCGGGCCTCTGGTTCGGGGTGCTCTATGGCGGGCTGCCCGGGATCGCGCTGGTTGCGCTGCGCTCCGATCCGGGTTTCGGCCTTACCGCCGTCATTTGGCTCCTGGTTCTGGTCTGGGCGACGGATATCGGCGGCTATGTTTTCGGCCGCTTGATCGGCGGTCCGAAACTCGCCCCGCGCCTGTCGCCGAAGAAGACGTGGGCCGGCTTCATCGGCGGGCTGGTGGCAGCGGTTGGCGCGAGCTGGCTGTTCTTCCGCATCGCGGGGTTGGGCATTGCCGCTCCGATCTGGCTCGCGGGGCTCCTGTCGATCGTGTCCCAGCTTGGCGATCTCGGGGAATCGGCTTTCAAGAGGCGCCACGACGTCAAGGATTCCAGTCGCCTGATTCCTGGGCACGGCGGATTGATGGACCGGATCGACGGGCTCGTCGTGGTGGCCGTCCTCGCGGCAGCGTTCGGAATCCTGCGTTCCGGACCCGATGCGGCTGGTGCGGGGTTATTGGTATGGTAGGGTGCGCCAGGAGATCAATGACAACCTCGACCACCCCGCAACGGATCAGCATACTCGGCGCCACCGGCTCGATCGGGCTCAATACGCTCGACCTGATCGGCCGCATGCCCGATCGGTATGCTATCGAGGCGGTGACGGCCAACGGCAACGCGGTTGCGCTCGCGGAGTTGGCGAGGAAACACGGTGCGAAATTCGCCGTGGTCGCCGATCCGGACGCCTATGAGGATCTTAAGGCCGCGCTGGCGGGAAGCGGTATCGCAGCCGGAGCGGGGCCGGAGGCGCTCGTCGAGGCAGCGACGCGGCCCGCCGACCGGGTGATGGCCGCGATTGTCGGCGCCGCCGGATTGGCGCCGACGCTTGCCGCTGTGCGCCGCGGCACCACGATCTTGCTTGCCAACAAGGAATGTCTCGTAACGGCGGGTGACCTTTTCATGAGCTCGGCGCGCCAATCCGGTGCGTGCGTTCTTCCCGTCGATTCCGAGCACAGCGCGATTTTCCAGGCACTCGATCCCACGCAAAAGAAAGACATCGAGCGGGTGACACTGACGGCCTCGGGCGGGCCATTCCGCACTTGGCCGATCGAGCGGTTGACGGACGCCTGTCCGGAGGAAGCGGTACGCCATCCCAACTGGTCCATGGGAGCGAAGATTTCGGTCGATTCCGCGACGATGATGAACAAGGGGCTGGAACTGATCGAGGCTCACCATTTGTTCGATATCGAGCCGGATCGCCTCGACGTCCTGGTACATCCCGAGAGCATCGTGCATGGATTCGTCGCCTATCGGGACGGATCGGTTGTCGCGCAGCTTTCGGAACCGGACATGCGTACGCCGATCGCCTACAGTCTGGCCTGGCCGGAGCGGGTCGAAGCGCCAACGCCGCGGCTCGACCTGGCGGAGCTGGGCAAACTCACCTTCGAAAAGCCCGATTACGAGCGGTTTCCGGCTCTCGGTCTCGCCATCCGGGCCATGGAAGCCGGTGGCGGGGCGGCGACGGTTCTTAACGCTGCGAACGAAATCGGGGTTAATTTATTTCTTCAAAAGAGAATTCGCTTTCCTGATATCGCCCAGATCGTCGAGGATGTTCTGGAGAAACAGATACTTGAAGGCTTCGGCGAACCAGCTTCGCTCGAGGATGCGCTTGCGATTGATCGCTGGGGGCGCGATGTCGCGCGCACGGTGATCCCCGAGCGGCTCGAGCGGACGGGCTGACGACGTCGGCGGAAGGGAGACTTATGGGTTTTCTCGAAACTTTGGGAACGTTTGGCGGCGGCGCCATTTCCTATGTGCTGCCGTTCCTCTTCGTTCTTACGATCGTCGTGTTCTTCCACGAACTCGGCCATTTCCTTGTCGCGCGCTGGTGTGGCGTAAAGATCGAGACGTTTTCGATCGGATTCGGGCCAGAAATCGGTGGATTCTACGACAAGCACGGAACGCGCTGGCGGCTCTCCTGGATCCCACTCGGGGGATACGTGAAGTTCTTCGGCGACGATTCCGTCGCGAGCTCCGCCAATTCCGAGGCGCTTGCCGAGATGACCGAAGAGGAGCGGCGCGGCAGCTTCCACTTCAAGTCGATCGGGCAGCGATCGGCGATCGTTGCTGCCGGGCCGATCGCCAATTTCATCCTCGCGATCGCGATATTTACCGCTGTCTATGCGACCGTCGGCAAGTTCGTGACGCCGCCGCAGGTTGACGCCGTGGCCCCGGAGTCCGCGGCCGCTATCGCCGGTTTCGAGCCCGGCGATAAGATCGTCTCGATATCGGGTGATCCGATAGAGAGCTTCTCGGACATGCAGCGCATCGTCAGCGTCAGTCCTGGCATTCCGCTGGAATTCGAGGTCGACCGGGGCGGCGAGAAGGTGAAACTCACGGCAACGCCCGAATTGCGTGAGGTCGAAGACCGGTTCGGCAACAAACACCGGATCGGGCTGCTCGGGATCCAGCGCAGCGCGCAGCCTGACGAGATTGTGCAGGTGCGGTATTCTGTACCGGTCGCGGTCTGGGAAGGCACCAAGGAGACCTGGTTCGTCATCGACCGGACAGTGAACTATCTGGTCGGCATCATCGTTGGCCGCGAATCCGCGGATCAGCTGAGCGGTCCGATCCGGATCGCGGAGATGTCAGGGCAGGTTGCCAAGCTCGGCTTTCTTGCGCTGATGAATCTCACTGCGGTTTTATCCATTTCAATCGGCTTCCTGAATCTGATACCGATTCCCATGCTCGATGGGGGACATTTACTATTTTACGGCATAGAGGCTGTGCGTGGGCGTCCTTTGTCGGAGCGGGCGATCGATATCGGGTTCAGGCTCGGATTGGCGATGGTGCTGATGCTGATGCTGTTTGCGACGTGGAACGATATCGTCAATATCGCTGGTCGTTTGTAGACAGTCGTTGCCCCCGTGCAACGCTTTTGACAGGAGTCGGTGGGGCGGCTGAATGCCTGTTTTCATATCAGTTAAAAGCCGTTACAAACGCGTCGGGATGGGCGGATTCGCTCAACGCCCCGCCGGTAGTGTGCGTGGAAAGCGCGCAGAACAAGAAGGTCAGAGGGATCTGAGGATCGACAACCCGATGAATTCAATTGTGCGGTTTCTAAAGCGTGGCGCGGGTCTAGTTGTATTGGCTGTGGCGCTCATGTCCGCCCCGCAGGGCGGGGAATGGTTCGGTGTCACGTCTGCGCAGGCGCAGACTGTCCGGACGATACAGGTCGAAGGCAATCGCCGTGTCGATGCCGAGACGATCAAGTCTTACGTCTCGATTCAGCCGGGGCAGTCCTATAGCGCCTATGGGGCCGACGACTCACTGAAAACCCTGTTCGCCACCGGGCTGTTTGCCGATGTCAGCCTGACCATGCGCGGCAGCACGCTGGTCGTGAAGGTCGTCGAGAACCCGATCGTCAACCTCGTGTCGTTCGAGGGTAATAAGAAGGTCAAGGACGACGTTCTGCTTTCGGAGATCGAGTCGCAGCCGAGGTCCGTGCTGACCCGCGCGAAGATCGAGGGCGATACCCAGCGGATCCTGGAAATTTATCGCCGTTCCGGCCGTTTCGGAGCCCAGGTCGTCCCGAAAGTCATTGATTTGCCGGACAATCGCGCGAATCTGGTTTTCGAGATCGATGAAGGCGACAAGACCAGCGTCGTCGGGATCAATTTCATCGGTAACCGCGCCTACAGCGACGACACGCTTCGCGACGTGATTACAACGACGCAGCGCAACTGGCTTAGCTGGCTGAAGGCGACGGACGTCTATGATCCGGAGCGTCTGCAGGCGGATCAGGAAATTCTGCGTCGCTACTATCTCAAGCACGGTTATGCCGATTTCCGGGTCATTTCGGCGGTCGCCGAGCTCGACCGCGAGCGCAATGCCTTCTACATCACCGTCACGGTCGACGAGGGGGACAAGTACGATTTCGGCGACGTCGACGTGCAGGCCTATGTGCGTGACGTCGATCCGGAGTCGCTGCGCGGGATCATCAAGACCCGCGCCGGCGACACCTACAACGCCGATCTCGTCGAGAGCACGCTCGAGGACATGACGCTTGAACTCGCCAACTCGGGCTATGCGTTCGCTCAGGTGCGTCCGCGCGGGGACCGGGACTACGAGAACAAGACGATCAACCTCACCTATGTCGTGGAGGAAGGTCCTCGCGTCTATATCGAGCGCATCAATATCCGCGGCAATACGCGGACGCTCGACCGGGTGATCCGTCGCGAGTTCGATTTCGCTGAGGGCGATGCCTACAACGTCGTGATAATCGATCGGGCCAAGCGTCGGCTCGAGGATCTGCGGTACTTCAAGACGGTCAACATCAGTCGTGCCCAGGGCTCCGCGCCCGACCGCATCGTGATCAATGTCGATGTTGTCGAGCAGCCGACGGGTGAGATCTCGGTCGGCGGCGGCTACTCCACACGCGACGGTTTCGTTGCCGACCTGTCCGTTACCGAGCGCAACCTGCTCGGCCGCGGCCAGATCCTGACGGTCGGCGGTTCGATCGGTGAGCGCAAGCAGGCCTTCGATTTCAGCTTTACGGAGCCGTTCTTCCTCGGTCGGCGCCTGGCTGCCGGTATCGATGTCTTCTATCGCGACCTCGATTACACCGACACGTCGTCCTATAAGGCCAAGGCGGCCGGTGGCGGCGCCCGTCTCGGCTTCCAGCTGAACCAGGAAACGTCCTTCCAGGGGCGCTACCGGATCTATCAGGCGGATATCCAGACGAACTCGTATCTGATGGATGGTTGCGGGCCGAACACGGCCGCCTCGCTTGCCATGCAGACCTGCGGCGTTCCCGCACCGGCCACCAAGGGCGGCCCGATTTACCGGTTCCCCTCCGGTGGCGACACCAACGGCGACGGTATCGCTGACGTTTTCGCGCCGGAAGCGTCGATCGCGATCAACGCGGCCCAGGGCAAGCGGCTCTACTCCATCTTCGGTTACGATCTGGTCTACTCGACGCTCGACAGCTTCACGCGTCCGCATGACGGCTTGTACCTGCGGTTCTCGCAGGACCTGGCCGGCGCAGGCGGCGATGCGAAGTATCTGCGTTCGGACGCCGAGGCGCGGTACTACAAGGAGATGGCGCCGGAGGTTGTGGGCCTCGTCAAGTTGACGGGCGGCGTCATGAACGGGTGGGGCGGATACGATATCCCCGTTACCGACACCTATTTCAAAGGCGGCGAGACGATCCGTGGTTTCGATACGTCCGGTTATGGTCCGCGCGACCTGACACCGGGTGGTCAACGCGACGCGCTCGGCGGCAAGGTGTTCGCCGCTGCGACGGCCGAGGTGCAGTTCCCGATCCCGTTCGTTCCGGATGAATTCGGTTTCCGTGGCGCGTTCTTCGCCGATGCGGGCATCCTTTTCGATGTCGGCGACAGCGGGCCGCTGATGATCACCCAGCCGGGTGGCCGGCAGCTGACCCTGACGCTGGCGGAATGCTCCTCGGTGAACCCGGGCGGCTGGACGGGCGTGGTGCCGGGAGGGGCCAACGGCTGCTATGTCGACGATACGGAGCCGCGCGCTTCGGTTGGCTTCAGCCTGCTGTGGGACTCGCCGTTCGGTCCGCTGCGCGCGGATCTGGGGTACGCCGTGTTGAAGGAAGACTACGACAACACGCAGATCTTCCGCTTCGGCGCGGGCAAGCAGTTCTGACGGTTGAGGCCGGCATCATGCCGGCCTCTCCATTCTCAACCCGGTTCCGATGGATTTGCAGCGATCTCCGCCGATCGGCCTGATCCGGCCACGGGGGAGGGGTGAAAGTCCTTTGCGATCCGGCTGGCAAGCCTCCCCCTTCTGTTCTGTATGAAGTGTGCCAGGGTTGGGGTAGTTTCCCGAAATGGATGATGTTCGTTTCTTCGAGCGGGCCGGCCCGTTTTCGCTGAATGAGATTGCCGGCTGGTTCGATGGTCAGATCGAGCCGGGCGACGGCGATCGCGTCGTGGAGGACGTCGCGACACTGCAGTTGGCAGGTCCGACGCAGATCTCTTTCTTCGACAATCCGAAATACGCGGTCGATCTGGCCGCGACCGGCGCGGGCGCCTGTGTCGTGGGCCCGCGCGGCGCTGGTCATGTGCCCGCAAGTTCCGCGGCTCTGATTGTCGCCAAACCGTCAGTGGCATTCAACGAGATCGTCCGGCGCTTCTATCCGGATGCGGCGCGCCCTGCGCGGGTGTGGGACGATGCCCCGGCGGGCAACGGTGTCCACCCGACGGCGATCGTCGACGCAGGGGCCGTCATAGAGCCCGGAGCGATCGTCGGCGCGGAGGCGCGGATCGGCCGTGGAACGCGTGTCCTGGCGGGCAGCGTGATCGGCAGGCGGGTGCAGATCGGCCGGGATTGCTCGATCGGTCCGGCTGCTACCGTGCTTCATGCGCTGGTCGGAGACCGGGTCATTTTTCACCCGGGCGTGCGGATCGGCCAGGACGGTTTTGGCTTCGCGATGAGCGCGAAGGGACATGCGAAAATCCCCCAGATTGGCCGCGTCATCATCCAGGACGATGTGGAAGTTGGGGCCAATACGACGATCGATCGGGGCGCCCTGCGCGACACCGTGATCGGCGAGGGGACCAAGATCGACAACATGGTCCAGATAGGCCATAACGTTGTCATCGGTCGGCACTGCGTCATCGTTTCCCAGGTCGGAATCGCCGGAAGCGCGACCTTGGGTGATTTCGTCGCGATTGGCGGGCAGGCCGGCGTCATGAATCATGTCACGATCGGCGACGGTGCCCAGGTAGCTACTCTGAGCGCCGTCAAAGAGGATTTGGCACCGGGCGGCCGTTACGGCGGGGTTCCTGCCAGGCCGGCGCGCGAATGGCTGAAAGAGGTCGCGGCGCTTCAGAAGCTCGCCCGAGACTATATCGCGGAGCGACGGCCGCAGGAGAAGGCAGGCGGAAATGGACATGAGCGCGAGCACGACTGACCCGCAGACGCTCGAGTCGCTTGATATCTTGCGGCTTTTAGAGCTGTTGCCGCATCGTTATCCGTTCCTGATGGTTGACCGGATCGTCGACATAGATGGCGACGAATCCTGCGTGGGCATCAAGAACGTGACCATCAATGAGCCGCATTTCACCGGTCATTTCCCGGATCGTCCGGTAATGCCGGGGATCTTGCTCGTCGAGGGAATGGCGCAGACGGCCGGTGCGGTGTGTATTATGCGGTACGCAGCCGGGCAGCCGAAACTCGTCTATTTCATGACCATCGACAAGTGCAAGTTCCGCAAGCCCGTCGTTCCCGGTGATGTCGTCCATTACCATGTTCGTAAGATCCGAAACCGCCGCACGATCTGGAAGTATGCGGCGGAAGCCCGCGTCGATGGTGCGTTGGTCGCGGAAGCTGAAATCAGTGCGATGATCGCGGATAAGTAAAGCATATTCCATGGCAGACGTTCACGCGACGGCTATCGTCGGCAAAGGTGCCCGCCTCGGCGAAAGGGTCAAGATCGGTCCATACTGCATCGTCGGCGACGATGTGGAACTCGGCGATGACGTAGAGCTGGTCGGGCATGTCGTGCTCGACGGGCATACGAGCATCGGCGCGCGCACCAGCATCTATCCGTATTCCTCCCTCGGCCAACCGCCGCAACACCTGAAGTATGCGGGGGAGCCAAGCGTCCTGCGCATCGGCACCGATTGTGTCATCCGCGAGCAGGTGACCATGAACCCGGGCACGTCGTTCGGGGGAATGGAGACCTTGGTCGGCGACAACTGCTACTTCATGGTGGGATCGCATGTCGCGCACGACTGCAAGGTCGGCAACAATGTGCTGTTCATCAACAACGCGACGTTGGCTGGGCATTGCCAAGTCCAGGATCACGCCATCCTCGGCGGTCTCGCGGCCGTCCATCAATGGGTGCGGATCGGCGAATATGCCTTCGTCGGCGGCCTGAGCGGCGTCGAGAACGACGTGATCCCCTACGGATCGGTCCTCGGAAACCGGGCCTATCTGGGTGGCCTCAATATCGTGGGCCTCAAGCGGCATGGCTTCAATCGCGAACAGATCCACACGATGCGCCAGGCCTATCGGTTGCTGTTTTCGAACGAAGGCACGCTGATGGAGCGGGTGGAGGACGTCGCCCAGCTGTTCCCTGACCATCCGTTGGTCACGACTGTCGTTGATTTCATACGGGCCGATTCCGATCGGGCACTGTGCACCCCGCGTAGCGGACGCGGAGGGTGACGGGATGCTTGCGGATCCGGCGAGCCGGGAGGAGGCGAGCCTGGGACCGCTGGCCATAATCGCCGGCGCCGGGGACCTGCCGCGCGTTGTCGCCGAGGAGGTCCGGAACTCCGGGCGCTCCCTTTTTGTCATAGAAGTGGAAGGCGAGGCGGACGCCGATTTCTCCACCTTTGCGACGGCGCGACTGCCGATCGGTGCGGCCGGGCGGCTCAAGGCGCTGCTTGTCGAGCGGAAATGCCGTGACGTATTGATGGCGGGGAATTTTCGAAGGCCCCGCTTTTCCGATATCGAATGGGACATGAGCGCCGTCAAGGCGGCGTTGCTGCCCGCCATCATGCGCCTCAAGCGTGGCGGCGACGACAAGGTCGTGAACGGTGTCGTCCAGATATTCGAAAGCGAAGGATTCCGGATCGTCGGACCGGCAGACGTCGTGCCGCGCCTAGTCGCGCCGACGGGACCGCTCGGACGCCTGAAGCCCGGGCGAAAGGCCCGCGCCGACATAGACTACGGATTCCGGGCAATCCGCCAGATGGGACCATTCGACATCGGTCAGGCGGTCGTCGTGCTCGACGGGCGCGTGATCGCGGTGGAGGCCGCCGAAGGTACCAATGCGATGGTGGCCCGGTGTTCCGACCTGCGCCGGGAGGGGCGTATAGCGGTGCCGGCGCCCTCGGGCGTCCTTATCAAGTCGGCGAAGCCCGGCCAGGAGCTTCGGCTCGACATGCCGGTCGCCGGCGAGGAGACGATACGCGTGGCGAAAGATGCCGGCCTCGAGGGGATTGCCGTCGAGACGGGAAAGGTCTTGGTGCCGCGCATCGACGACGTGCGCCGGGCAGCCGACGAAGCCGGTCTGTTTTTCGTCGGAATCGACACCGGTAGCGGATCAAGCCGCGGGTCATGAACGAACCGCTTCCGGAGCGATCGCAATCGCGTCCGCTGCGCATCGCGATGATTGCGGGAGAGTCCTCGGGCGATCATCTCGGCGCCGGTCTCATGGAGGCCATGCGTGCCGATGCGGACCGGCCGGTATCCTACGCCGGCGTTGGCGGCCCGGAGATGGAACGCGCGGGCCTGACGAGCGCATTTCCACTGTCCGAGATCGCCGTAATGGGGCCGTTCGCCATTCTGGCGCGGCTGCCAGGCCTCATTCGACGCGTTCACGAAGCTGTCGATCACGTCGTTGCGTTCGAGCCCGACATCCTGATCATCGTCGACAGTCCGGAATTCACCCATCCGGTCGCCAAGCGTGTGCGCCGGCGGTTACCCGGACTGCCGATTGTCGATTACGTCTCACCGACTGTCTGGGCCTGGCGTCCCTGGCGGGCACGGAAGATGCGCGGCTATGTCGATCGGGTTCTCGCCGTCTTTCCATTCGAACCTGCGGTGCACGCGCGTCTTGGCGGTCCCGACTGCGTGTATGTGGGGCATCCGGCGATCGAACGGCTGAAACTGATGCCGCCCAGAACGGCACAGGCCGGCGACAGACCGACCTTGCTGGTGCTGCCCGGCAGCCGCATCACGGAAATCGAACGTCTCATGCCGGTCTTCCGCGATTCGCTGCAGGCGCTGCGCGACAAGGGCAGGGACTTCGACGCGATCCTCCCGGCGGTCCCGCATCTGGCCGATCGGCTCAGCCAGGAGGTATCGGACTGGCCGGTCAGACCGCGTGTCGTCGCGGGAGAACGCGAGAAATGGAAGGCATTTTCCGCGGGGCGGGTCGCGCTGGCGGCTTCCGGGACGGTTACGCTCGAACTGGCGCTTGCCGGCGTGCCGATGGTCGTCACCTACAGGCTCGATCCGCTGACCGCGGCGCTGCGCTGGATGGTGCGCACCCATTCGGTGGTGATGGCCAACCTGGTGATCGGTGAGAACGCGTTTCCGGAGTTCATCCACGGAGGCTGCGATCCGCAGACGCTGTCCGCCGCGATCGATCCGTTGTTCGACGACGGACCGGAGCGACATGCGCAGCTGGCTGCGATCGACACGGTGCGGGACGCAACGCTGATCGACGGTGACAGCCCGAGCCAGAGGGCGGCCGCGGCGGTCCTGGACATACTTGAAAAAAATGGCCGGGGCGCACTGACGCCCCGGCCATAGAAACCTGATTTCGGCGACGATCGCTATTTGCGCATCGACACCGGAACGTAGTCGCGTCGCGTGGCACCGGTATAGAGCTGACGCGGACGGCCGATCTTCTGCTTCGGATCCTCGATCATTTCCTTCCACTGGGCGATCCAGCCGACAGTGCGGGCGACCGAGAAGAGCACCGTGAACATGGAGGTCGGGAAGCCGAGCGCCTTCAGCGTGATGCCGGAATAGAAGTCGATGTTGGGATACAGCTTCTTCTCGATGAAGTACTCGTCCTGCAGGGCGATGCGCTCGAGCTCCAGTGCCACGTCGAGAAGCGGATCGTCCTTGATGCCGACCTCGGCCAGCACTTCGTGGCAGGTCTTCTGCATGATCTTGGCGCGCGGATCATAGTTC
Source organism: Microbaculum mangrovi (assembly GCF_051390635.1). Classification (NCBI taxonomy): domain Bacteria; kingdom Pseudomonadati; phylum Pseudomonadota; class Alphaproteobacteria; order Hyphomicrobiales; family Tepidamorphaceae; genus Microbaculum; species Microbaculum mangrovi. Next base: position 1,176,288 of record NZ_JBPODT010000002.1, on the reverse strand, counting down.
TTGTAGACCCGGTGCCCGAAGCCCATCAGCCGGAACGGGTCGTCCTTGTCCTTGGCGCGGGCGACGAATTCCGGAATGCGGTCGACCGACCCGATCTCCGAAAGCATGTTCAGGGCCGCCTCGTTGGCGCCGCCGTGCGCGGGGCCCCACAGGCAGGCGATGCCGGCGGCGATGCAGGCGAACGGGTTTGCACCCGAGGAGCCGGCGAGCCGGACCGTCGAGGTCGAGGCGTTCTGCTCGTGGTCGGCGTGCAGGATGAAGATGCGGTCCATGGCGCGGGCGAGCACCGGATTGACCTTGTATTCCTCGCACGGCACCGAGAAGCACATGTGCATGAAGTTCGAGGAGTAGTCGAGCTCGTTGCGCGGATACATGAACGGCTGGCCGACGTGATACTTGAAGGCCATCGCCGCGATCGTGGGCATCTTCGCGATCATTCGGACGCTGGCGACCATGCGCTGATACGGGTCCGAGATGTCGGTGGAGTCGTGATAGAACGCCGACAGGGCGCCGACCACGCCAACCATCACCGCCATCGGATGGGCGTCGCGGCGGAAGCCGGAGAAGAAGCGCATCATCTGCTCGTGCAGCATGGTGTGCCGCGTCACGCGGAAATCGAAATCGGCCTTTTGCCCCTGGGTCGGCAGTTCACCGTAGAGCAGCAGATAGCAGGTCTCGAGGAAGTCGCCGTGCTCCGCCAACTGGTCGATCGGGTAGCCGCGATAAAGCAGCACGCCTTCGTCACCATCGATGTAGGTGATCTTCGACTCACAGCTCGCCGTCGACGTGAAGCCCGGGTCGTAAGTGAAGGCGTGGGCATCGGCATACAGCCGCGAGATATCCACGACATCGGGCCCGATCGTTCCCGGGTAGACCGGAAACTGATGCTCGGTGTCGCCGAGCTTTAGCGTAGCGGCGTTGGCTGCGGTGATGTTCTTGTCATTCATGGGCAGGTGGCTCCTGTCCTGGTGGCGGGCACCCGCACAGCCCAGATTCGGCTCGCCGGGATACGGATTCGGTCCCGCGGTCGGCTGGTGTGCGGTTCGGTAGGAATATGAGTGACTCGGTAGCCGATTTGATCGGGATCGGCAAGCTCCGGGCATTGGCACGATAGTCGATACATAGGGCGGGACAGGTACGGTCAAGCGGTCTGATCGGCAATGCGGGCAAGGCTTTCCTCGCGTCCGAGCACCACCAGAACGTCAAAGATTCCAGGCGACGTCGCCCGTCCCGTCAATGCGGCACGGAGCGGCTGTGCGATCGTGCCGAGCTTGCGGTCGGTGGTCTCCGCAAAAGCCTTCACTGCCGCTTCGAGGCTGGCGGCATCCCACTGCGGCGCCTCTTCAAGGACCGGCAGGACCTCGCTCAGGGTCTTGCGCGCATTGTCGTCGAGTATCTTGGACGCCTTCTGGTCCAGTGAGAGCGGTCGATCATCGACAAGAAATTTTGTGCTTTCAAGGAGTTCTATAAGATTCTTCGCGCGTTCCTTTAGTCCCGGCATCGCCTGTCGAATGCGGTCCCACTTTACCGCGTCGAGCCGGGATCTGAACTCAGGTCCGTCAGGCAGATAGTCCAGGTTCTCGATCAGGGCGTCATACAGGTCCGCATCCGGTGTCTGCCGCATGTAAATGCCGTTCAGATTTTCCAGCTTGGCGAAATCGAAGCGGGCGGCGGACTTGCCGATGGCGTCGAGGTCGAACCATTCGAGCATCTGTTCGCTCGACATCACCTCGGCGTCACCGTGGCTCCAGCCGAGGCGGACGAGATAATTGCGCATCGCCTGCGGCAGATAGCCCATGGCGCGATAGGCGTCGACGCCGAGTGCGCCGTGGCGCTTCGACAGTTTCGCGCCGTCCGGCCCGTGAATCAGCGGGATGTGAGCCATCTCGGGCTCGGCCCAACCGAGTGCCTGATAGATCTGTGCCTGGCGGGCGGCGTTGGTCAGGTGGTCGTCACCGCGGATGACGTGGGTGACGCCCATGTCGTGGTCGTCGACGACGACGGCGAGCATATAGGTCGGGTTTCCGTCGGATCGCAGCAGAATCAGATCATCCAGATCCTTGTTCTGCCAGACAACGCGCCCCTGGACGTGGTCGTCGATCGCCGTCTCGCCCTCGGTCGGCGCCTTGAGGCGGATCGCCGGCTTGACGGCCTGAGGCGCTTCCGAGGGATCGCGGTCGCGCCAGCGGCCGTCGTAGCGCGGCGGACGGCCCTCGGCGCGCGCCTTCTCGCGCATCTCGGCGAGCTCCTCCGGCGTCGCGTAGCACCGGTAGGCCTTGCCCCGGGCCAACAGGTCCTCGACCACCTCGCGGTGCCGCTCGGCGCGGGCGTATTGCGAGATCGCCTCGCCGTCCCAATCCAGGCCCAGCCACTTCAGGCCGTCGACGATCGCGGCGATCGCCTCGTCTGTCGAGCGCGCGCGGTCGGTATCCTCGATCCTCAGCAGCATCTTGCCGCCGCGTCCGCGGGCGTAGAGCCAGTTGAACAAAGCTGTGCGGGCGCCGCCGATATGCAGGAAGCCGGTCGGCGAGGGGGCGAAGCGGGTAACGATCTCAGGTTTGGACATGACAGGTGGCGGCCGGTTTCTCGTGCGGTCTAGTATGGATGGTGCGGTTTTGGCTGGCCGCTGTGTAGCACGGCCGCCGGCGCAGATAGAAGCGGTGTGGGCAACGGCCGCGCCCAAACCTTCGGCGTGGGCCTGGGGGGACTGCGGTGTTCGACGACGCGTCCTTGATCGGCAGATCGCGCTCCGCGGCAGCGCGGCGATTGCCGGCGTTGCCGGCCCCGCTGGACCGCCTGTCGAGCCGCCTTTCTCTCCGAAGCATCGCCGACAGCGAGCGGGAGCGGTTGTTCCTTTGGGTGCCTGTTGCTTTCGGCGCAGGCATCGCTGCCTATTTCGCGTTGCCTCGGGAACCGGTGCTCGCGGCGGTGCTGGTCCTGTGCGTCGTTACCGGGACCGTTGCCGTCCGCTGTGGGCCGGGCCGGTTGTCGGGCACCGTGTTCATCGGCCTGTTCCTGGCGTCGCTTGGCATGTTGGATGCGGGGCTTCGCAGCCGCTGGGTCGCCGCGCCGGTCGTGTTCGAGGCCGGATATCCGGTTCCGGTGACAGGGCGGGTCATCGGGGTGGAGCTCAGGGAGGACGGGGCGGCACGGCTCACGGTGGCACCGGAGCGGATCGGTCGCGACGCCGCCGCGGACGTGCCGACCCTGCTGTCGTTGTGGATGCGCGGGAAATGGTCGGTGCCGGTGCCGGGGCAGACGGTCCGGTTCAACGCGATGCTGTTGCCGCCGCCCGACGCTGCCGTGCCGGGCGGCTTCGATTACGCCCGGCGGGCGTGGTTCTCCGGCATCGGTGGCGTCGGGTTCCTGACCAGCGCGCCGAAATCGGTTCTGCCCGCGCGGCAAGCCGGGCTGTCGGCGCGTCTCGAAACCGCGATCGAGCGAACGCGCCTTTATGTCGCCGGGCGAATCCAGCGGTCGCTGCCTGGCTCCGTCGGTGCGATCGCGACGGCGCTTGTGACCGGTGAGCGCGGCGCGATACCCGAAGCCGACGAGGACGCGCTTCGGGCCTCCGGCCTGGCGCACATCCTGGCGATCTCGGGCCTGCACATGATGCTTGTCGTCGGGACGCTGTTCTGGTTCGCCCGTGCCTGCTTCGCGCTGTCGCCGGATCTCGCGCTGACCCGGCCGATCAAGAAGTGGGCGGCGTCGATCGCTCTGATCGGCGGGCTCGGCTACCTGGTGCTGTCTGGCGCCTCGATCGCAACGCAGCGCGCCTTCATCATGGCGGCGATCATGCTGGTCGCCGTGCTGCTCGACCGGCCTGCGATCACGCTGCGCAACGTCGCGATCGCTGCATCGATCGTGCTCGTGCTGACGCCCGAAGCGCTCGTGACGGCGAGCTTCCAGATGTCGTTCGCCGCGACCGTGGCCCTGATATCGGCCTATGAGGCGCTTCGGTCCTGGTCGCTTGCGCGCGGCGAGAGCGCGGTTTCGCCGCAGATCCGCTTTCTCGTTCGTGCCGTGCTTGGTCTCATGTTCACCGCGCTGATCGCCGGGTTGGCGACGGGACCGTTCGCTGCCTATCACTTCAACCGCGTGGCGATCTACGGGTTGATCGCCAACGTCGCGGCGATGCCGCTCGTCAGCGTGCTGGTCATGCCGTCCGCTCTGTTCGCGATGTTGCTCATGCCCTTCGGGCTGGAGGGGCTCGCGCTCGCCCCGATGGGGCAGGGCATCGAGGGCGTTCTCGCCGTGGCCAGGACGGTTGCCGGCTGGGACGGGGCGGTGCGCATGGTCCCGCAGGTGCCGGCGGTCGCGTTGCTTCTGACGATTGCCGGCGGGCTCTGGCTGTTGCTTTGGCGCACGGGCGTCCGACTCCTGGGGCTACCGTTCATTGCGGCCGGAGTCGGCCTGACCGTGCTCTCCGGGCCTCCGGACCTCTTCGTCGCGCGGGACCTGCGGATGGCGGCGCTGCGGATGCAGGATGGCGAGCTGGCGTTCCTGCCAAAGGCCGGATCGGACTACGAGGTGGAGGTGTGGCTGCGCAGCGCCGGCCTCGTGCCCGAAGGGACACCGCGAAGACGGGCGGACTGCGACGAGTGGGCCTGTGTCGCCGACAACGGCCGCCTGCGTGTTTCCTACGTGAGCGATCCGGTGGCGTTTGCGGAGGATTGCGCCTGGGCAGACGTCGTCGTCACACCGATCTCGCCGCCTCAGTGGTGCAGGGACGACGCAATCGTGATCGGTCCGCAGGATGCCGCGCGGTCCGGCGCGATCACGCTCACAAAGACAGCCAACGGCATCGCCATCGAGACGGCGGCGGACCGGTCCGGCGACCGCCCCTGGACGCGCCGGGCCCGCTGAGTCCGGCGGGCGCCTTCAGTATTGACGGATGAGGCCGACCAGCCGGCCCTGAATGGCAACCCGGTCCGGACCGAAAATCCGGGTTTCGTAGGCCGGGTTTGCCGCCTCCAGCGCGATCGATGCGCCCTTGCGGCGCAGGCGCTTCAAGGTGGCTTCCTCGTCGTCGATCAGCGCCACCACGATATCGCCCGTGTCGGCGGTGTCCGTCTTGCGGATCAGGACCGTGTCGCCGTCGAGGATACCGGCGTCGACCATGGAGTCGCCGCGTACCTCGAGGGCGAAATGCTCGCCCTTCGTCAGAAGCTCGACCGGCACCTGGATCGAATGGCTGTGGTTCTGGATCGCCGAGATCGGCGTGCCCGCGGCAATGCGGCCCATGACGGGGACCGCCACCGCGTTCGAGTTTGCAGCTTCGGTCTCGACGGGCTCGGGTGCGGGGGGCGGAACCTTGCCGAGACTGCCCTCGATGACGCTCGGTGCGAAGCCGCGACCGCGCGCGGCAAGTCCCGGTGCCACCGAGTCTGGCAGCCGGACGATTTCCAGCGCACGGGCGCGATGCGGCAGGCGTCGGATGAAGCCGCGCTCCTCGAGCGCCGTGATGAGCCGGTGGATGCCGGATTTCGAGCGCAGGTCCAGCGCTTCCTTCATCTCGTCGAAGGAGGGTGGCACGCCCGATTCCTTGAGACGTTCGTGGATGAACATCAGCAATTCATGCTGTTTCCGCGTGAGCATTGCGCGCTCCCGTTGCCGCTTCCGCCCGTCTTCGGGCGCCAGGGTGTGTACAAATCAAGAACAAACATACATGTTCTTGTTGTGTTCGGCAACGGCTAATATCGCGTGCAAACTGGCGCCAGATGGGTCCGATGCGCCGGGGGCGTCTTTGCGAATCGGAATTCGCCCGGGCTCTAGAAGTCCATCAGGAGCGCTCGGCAGGTCTCGCCGGCCTTCGCGGCCGGGGCGAAGGGCGGGCGGATGATCAGCGCGTCGGCCCTGGCCAGCGTGGCCAGCATGGAGCTGTCCTGCCTGCCGAAGGGCGTGACGACGAGGGTGCCGTCGGGATCGATGCTGGACATCGCGCGCAGATAATCCTGGCGCTGATCGTTTTCGCCGAGATCCGCGCCGAGGCGCGCGTTGGTCTCGCCGGACCGCGTTTCCGTAAGGCCGCTCAGCGCGTGGATCAGTGGCACGAGGAACAGCCGCGCGGTGATCATCGCCGAGACCGGATTGCCGGGCAGCCCGAGGAATCGACTGGCGCCGAACATGCCGAACATCAGCGGCTTGCCGGGCCGCATGGCGATCTTCCAGAAATCGAGCGACAGGCCTTCGGCGACCAGAACGTCCTGGACGATGTCATGCTCGCCGACCGAAGCGCCGCCGAGGGTCACCAGGACATCGGCGGCGGAGTCCCGCGCTTTCGCGACGGCGCCGGCCAGGGCCTCGCGGTCGTCCGCCGCGATGCCGAGATCGACGGGAATGCCGCCGGCCCGCCGGACAATGGCCGCAAGCCCGAAGCCGTTGGACGCGATGATCTTTTCCGGTCCGGGATCGGAGCCGGGCAGGGCGAGCTCGTCGCCTGTCGACAGGATCGCGACCCTCGGCCGGCCATGTACGGACAGGTCGGCATGGTTCATCGCGGCGGCGAGGGCGATGGCGCGCGGGTCGGCACGGCGGCCGGCGCCGAGCAGCACGTCGCCTTCGGCGAAGTCGAGCCCGCGTTTGCGCACGAACCGGCCGATGCCGGAGGATTCAAGAACGGTGACCTCGTCGCCGGCGCGCTCGGTATCTTCCTGGATGACGATCGCGTCGGCGCCGTCGGGCAGGGGGGCGCCGGTGAAGATGCGCACGGCTTCGCCCGGACCGACCGTTCCCTGGAAGGAATGGCCGGCGGGGGCGGCTCCGATGACGCGCAGACGCGCGGGCACGGTCGCGACGTCGGCGGCGCGCACCGCATAGCCGTCCATCGCCGAGGTGTCCCAGGGCGGCTGCGTGCGCCGGGCGGCGATGTCCTCAGCGAGGACACGGTCCAGCGCGTCGTCGAGGGGCACCCGCTCGGCGGGCCTTGGGGGAACGCCTTCGACGATGCGCCGCAGGGCTTCTTCGACCGGGAGGAGGGCCATGGTCTCAGCCATCCTGTCCGCTGTCGTCGGCGTGCCAGCTGCCCGAGCGGCCACCGGATTTCTCCAGCAGGCGAATGCCGGTGATCTCGATGCCGCGGTCGACCGCCTTGACCATGTCGTAGACGGTCAGGCAGGCGACGCCGACGGCGGTCAGCGCTTCCATCTCGACACCGGTCTGGCCGGTCACCTTGGCCGTCGCCGTCACGCGCACGGCGCTTTCTGCGGCAACCGGCTCGAGATCGACGGACACCTTCGACAGGCCGAGCGGATGGCAGAGCGGGATCAGCTCGTGGGTGCGCTTGGCGCCCATGATGCCGGCGATGCGGGCCGTACCGAGCACGTCGCCCTTCTTGGCCTCGCCCCGGACGATCAGGTCCAGCGTCTCCGGCGCCATCCGAACCCAGCCTTCGGCCGTCGCCGAACGGGCGGTGACCGCCTTGCCGGAGACATCGACCATGCGGGCGGTGCCGGTCTCGTCGAGGTGGGTGAGGGCCTTGTCGGCGCACATGGGCGGCGCTCGCTCCAGCCTATACGGCCACGTCGGCGGCGGTTCGCGACAACAGCGTGCGGGTCGCCGCGGTGACGTCGTCCTGGCGCATCAGGCTTTCGCCCACCAGGATCGCATTGATGCCGGCATCGGCAAGCAGGGCTACGTCGGCGGGCGTGAAGATGCCGCTCTCGCCGACCAGGGTATAGTCGTCCGGTACAGCCTTCGCCAATTCGACCGATGTCTTAAGAGAGGTTTCGAACGTCCTGAGATTTCTATTGTTTATGCCGATCATTTTCGACCTGAGTTGCAACGCCCGGTCGAGTTCGGCCGTGTCGTGGATCTCGATCAGGACGGACATGCCGTAGATCTCGGCGGCATTCTCGAGCGCGGCGGCCTCGTCGTCGGTGACGGCGGCCATGATGATCAGGATGCAGTCGGCGCCCCAGGCGCGGGCCTCATCGACCTGGTAGGGATCGAACAGAAAATCCTTGCGCAGGACGGGCAGGGAAACGGCGTCGCGCGCGGCGGTCAGATAGTCGGGGCTGCCCATGAACGAGGGGCCATCGGTCAAGATCGACAGGCAGGCCGCGCCTCCGGCCTCATAGGCGCTGGCGAGTTTCGGCGGATCGAAATCCGGGCGGATAAGCCCCTTCGACGGGCTCGCCTTCTTGATCTCCGCAATCAGCGCGGTCTCGCCCCTGGCGATACGGGCGTCGAGCGCCTCCTTGAACGGGCGTACCGGGGGGGCGTGACGGGCGGCCGCACAGACATCGACGAGCGGCCGTGTGGCCTTGGCGGCGGCGATTTCCTCGCGCTTGTAGGCCTCGATTTTCTTCAGGATGTCGGCCATGGCCTCACGCGGTCGAAACGGTGACGAGCTTTTGCAGAACGGCGAGTGCGTCGCCGGAATCGATCGCCCTGGCCGCTATCTCGGCGCCCTCCGTGAGAGTTGCCGCCTGTCCCGCGACCACCAGCGCGGCGGCGGCGTTGAAGACGACGATGTCGCGGAAGGGGCTGTGCTCGCCACCGAGCAGGGCGCGGATCGCCGCGGCGTTGGTTGCCGCGTCGCCGCCCTTCAGGTCGTCGGGGCTGGCGGTCTTAAGGCCGATATCGGCCGGCGCGATCTCGAAGGTGCGGACGTTGCCGTCGATCAGTTCGGCGACATAGGTCGGCCCGGTGGTGGTGATCTCGTCGAGGCCGTCGCTGCCGTGCACGACCCAGACATGCTCGGAGCCGAGCGACGACAGCACTTCGGCCATCGGCACGATCCACTGCCGGTCGAAGACGCCGATCATCTGGCGCTTGACGCCGGCCGGATTGGAGAGGGGGCCGAGGATGTTGAAGATCGTCCGGGTGCCGAGCTCGACCCGGCTGGGGCCGACATGCTTCATCGCCGCGTGATGGGCCGGCGCGAACATGAAGCCGACACCGGCCTGCGCGATGCAGTCGGCGATGCGGCCCGGGGAAAGCTCGATATCGACGCCGAGCGCTGCAAGCGCGTCGGCGGCACCGGACTTCGACGACAGCGCGCGGTTGCCGTGCTTGGCGACGGGCACGCCGCAGGCCGCCGTGACGATCGCCGCGCAGGTCGAGATGTTGTAGGTGCCGGCCGCGTCGCCGCCGGTGCCGACGATGTCGATGGCGTTCGCGGGGGCCTTCACCGGCAGCATCTTGGCGCGCATGGTGGTGACCGCGCCGGCGATCTCGTCGACGGTCTCGCCGCGCACCCTGAGCGCCATCAGGAAGCCGCCGATCTGCGTCGGCGTCGCCTCGCCAGACATGATGATGTCGAAGGCGCGCGTCGCCTCCTGGCGGCTCAGCGGTTCGCCCGCGGCGACCTTGGCGATGAAGTCCTTGAGGCTCGTCGGTTGCATCTCTTCGTCCTGTGCGATCTTGTCGTGCCGCAAAACGCCCGCTGGTGCAAGCGCTTGGCGCGTATCAGGCGGCGCGCCTGTGCCACTCGGCCGACGCATCGAGGAAGTTGCGCAGGATCAGATGCCCGTGCTCGGAGGCGATGCTTTCGGGATGGAACTGGACGCCGAAGACGGGATGGGTGGCATGATGCATCCCCATGACGATGCCGTCTTCGGTCTCCGCGTCGACAATGAGGTCTTCCGGCAGGCTGTCGCGTTCGACGATCAGCGAGTGATAGCGGGTGGCGTGGAACGGCCCGTCGATGCCGCGGAACACGCCGGCGCCGGTATGGCTGATCTCGCTCAGCTTGCCGTGCATCAGCGTCGGGGCGCGCCCCACGGTGCCGCCATAGGCCTGGCCAATCGCCTGGTGGCCGAGGCAGACGCCCAGGATTGGCACCGACCCGCTGGCGCGCGTGATCAGGTCGAGGCAGATACCGGCCTCGTTCGGCGTGCAGGGGCCGGGCGAGAGCACGATTCCGGACGGATCAGCTGCGAGCACGTCCTCGACAGCGATCTTGTCGTTGCGGTGAACGCGCACGCGGGCACCGAGCTCGCCCAGGAAATGGACGAGGTTCCAGGTGAAGCTGTCGTAGTTGTCGATCAGGATGATCATCGCCAGCCCAGCGCTTCCTGTTGCACCCTAAATCATTGTCCGCGGCTCGCCGCGGAGGCGAAGCGTACGGCCTCGTCGGCGGCCCTGAACAGCGCGCGCGCCTTGTTGATGCACTCCCGCTGCTCATTTTCCGGGATGGAGTCGGCGACGATGCCGGCGCCGGCCTGAACGTACATCTTGCCGTCCTTCACGACGGCGGTTCTTAGCACGATGCAGGTATCCATGTCGCCGTCGGCGGAGAAATAGCCGACGCAGCCGGCGTAGATCCCGCGCTTTTCCTTCTCCAGCTCATCGATGATCTGCATCGCCCGGACCTTGGGCGCGCCCGAGACCGTGCCTGCGGGGAAGCCGGCGATCAGCGCATCGATGGAGTCGCGCGAGGGATCGATCTCGCCTTCCACGTTGGAGACGATGTGCATCACCTGGCTGTAGTATTCGAGGAAGAATTGGTCGGTGACCTTCACCGAGCCGACCTTGGAAACGCGGCCGGCGTCGTTGCGGCCGAGATCGAGCAGCATCAGGTGCTCGGCGCGTTCCTTCGGGTCGGCCAGAAGGTCCTCGGCGTTGGCGCGGTCTTCGGTCGGCGTCGCGCCGCGCGGACGGGTTCCGGCGATCGGGCGGATCGTCACCTTGTCCTCGCGCAGGCGCACCAGAATCTCGGGGCTCGACCCGACGACGGCGAAGTCGGCGAAGTTCAGGAAATACAGGAACGGCGCCGGATTGACCCGCCGCAGCGCCCGGTAGAGGGCGAAGGGTGGCAGCGTGAACGGGGCCTCGAAGCGCTGGCTCAGGACGACCTGGAAGATGTCGCCGGCGGCGATGTAGTCCTTAGCGTGCTCGACCATGGCGCGATATTCGGCCGGCGTGGTGTTCGACACCGGAGCGCGGCCGATGACGTCGTCGGTATCGGCGATCGCCGATTTCTCGATCGGACGGTCGAGGGCGTCGATGACCTCGTTGATGCGGTCGACGGCGCGGGAATAGGCGGCGCTCGCCGACAGTTCCGCGGAGGGGCGCACCGGGGTCACCACCGTGACCTCGTCCTTCACGGAATCGAAGATCACCATGATCGTCGGCCGGGCGAATATGGCATCCGGCAGCCCGAAGGGGTCCGGATTGGGATCGCCCAGATCCTCCATCAGCCGCACCGTGTCGTAGGCCATGTAGCCGAAGACGCCGGCCGACATGGCCGGTAGGTCCTCGGGCAGGTCGACGCGGGCCTCATTGATCAGGCGCCGCAGGGCGGCAAGCGTCGGTTCGGGGCAGGGCCTGAAAGCATCGGGGTGGGCGTCCGGGCTGGTGTTGATCTCGGCCTTGTTTCCAAACGCACGGAAGACGACATCGGGCGCGATGCCGATGATCGAGTAGCGGCCGCGCACGGCGCCGCCCTCGACGGACTCGAGCAGGAAACTGTTCGGCCTGTCACCGGCGATCTTCAGCATCGCCGAGACGGGGGTTTCGAGATCGGCGACGAGGCGGGTCCAGACCACCTGGGGGGCGCCGACCCGATAGCGTTCCTCGAAACCGTCGTAGGCCGGCTCGATCAAAGCCATGACGCGGCCCTGGGCGTAGCGGGCGGTGTCACAGGCTGCTCTCGCCCAGAGCGACCCGCAGGGCTTCCTGATTGATCGAGGTGCCGATGCGCTTCTCCAGCTGCTGCAGATATTGGCTGAGGAGATCGTTGGAGATGCCGTCCTCGATTTCCGCCGTGTATTCCTCGGCTTCGCCGGGCTTGAACGGGGGGATATCGATGTCGGTGACGCGGAAGACGACCCGCTGCGGCGCCTGCGCGGCGGCGGTCGCGTTGATCTCGCCCTCCGGCGTCGTGAACAGGAGCTGCACCGCCGGTGCGGCGAACGGACCATCGGTCGCGCCGCGCGCGATCGGGCCGACGAGGCCCGACGTGGTTCCCAGTTCCTCGGCCACGGCGAAGAAGCCGGTGCCGCCGCGAATCTGCTCGGCGACGTCCTTGGCTTTCGCCTCGACGGCCTTGCGGGTCTCGTCGGCGCGCCAGGCCTCGGCGACCTTGTCGCGGGCCTCCTCGAACGCCAGGTCGCGGGACGGGGTGATATCGAGGACCTCCAACCAGGCCCAGCCGTCGCCGCGGGTCTGGAGGGGATCGGCCTCGACGCCAATGTCTGTGGCCAAGACTTCAGAGAGGAACTGCGGCGACTCCGGGAGGCCGGAAACAGGGCTTTCGTCCGGGGCAAGTCCGTTGCTGTCGATCGCCTCGACCTCGCGGTAGGGCAGGCCCTGCTTCTGGCTGATCTCGGCGAGCGTCATGCCGGCGGCGCGGTCGTCCTCGATCGCATCGTAGACGTCGAGGATCTGGTCCTTGGCCTTTTGCGTGGCCAGATCGATACGGATTTCGTCGCGAACGTCTTCGAAGGACTTGTTCAAACCGGCCTCGATCTCGGTCACGCGCACCAGCACCGGGCCGAAGGTGCCCTGAACCGGCTGGCTGACCTCGCCGATCTCGAGATCGAAGGCGGCTTCGCCGATTGCCGGGTCGAGGATGCCATCCTTGGTCAGGGTGCCCAGCTTGCGGTCCTCTTCGGTGAGGCCGAGGTCTGCCGCGACGTCCTCGAAGCTCTTGCCGGCTTCGATTTCGGTGCGCGCCGCTTCGGCGGCGGCAGCGTCGCTGAAGACGATCCGTTCGATGGCGCGGCGCTCCGGAGCCCCGAACCGGCTCGGATCGGCGTCGTAGGAGGCTCTCAGCTCCTCCTCGCTCACCTCGATATCGTTCGCCAGTTCCGCCGGAGCGATCGCGAGCATGGCGACCTTTCGGTATTCCGGAGCCCGGAAATCGACCTTGTTTTCGTCGTAGTAGCTTCGGAGCTGCTCCTCGGTCGGGTCTGGAACGGCATCGACCATTGCCGGCGTGATGACGATGAATTCGGCCGACCGCGTCTCGTTGCGGAACCGGTCGATGGCCTTTTCGAGGACTTCCGGGGCGCGAAGCTCGCCACCGACCGCCTCGGCGATCATCTGGCGCATCAGGACGTTCCGCTGCTGGTAGACGAAGCCGGCTTCGGAGAAGCCGTTGGACCGCAGCACCTGTTCGAAGTAGCTCCGGTCGAATTGTCCGCCGGGGGCCTGGAATGCCGGATCTCTGCGGATACTTTCGGCAATCACCGCGTCGGTCACGCCGAGGCCCATGGTCTTGGCCTCGTCATTGAGCGCGGCCTCCGCCATCAGACGTCCGAGGACACGATTGTCGAGACCGATCGAACGGGCCTGATCCATGGTCAGATAGGTGCCGACCTGGCGCGAAACCTGCTGGATTTCCTGCTGCAGGGAGGTCCGGAACTCGTCGATCGTGATCGGCGTGTTGCCGACCTCGGCTACGTCGGTACCGCGATAACCGGTGAAAATGTCGGCGACGCCCCAGACCGCGAAGCTGAGCACCAACAGCCCCAGAAAGATCTTCGCAACCCATCCGGACGTGCTACGACGCAAGGCTTCCAACATAGCGATACGATATCCGTTTGATTTGTCTTCATTACTCGGCTCGATTCCGGCCGGCTAAGGGCGCGCATATTAGGAATCTCATGCCCGGGCGGCAAGCGGTCCTTCGAAGTCGCAGATGCGCCAACCGAATTCGCGATTGCAGCGTGACGTCACCCAACCGACGGATAGGGTATATAAGCGAACTTGCTGCCGGAGGCGATTGCGATGGCAAAATGCAGCATCCTGACGTGGCAGGACATCCCCTCGATGGTCGAGGCGCGCGATAGGACCGGCAGCCACAAGATACAGCTGAGTGCCCGCTTCCAGGAGCTGATCGACCTTGTCGCCATGCGGCGCGGCTTGGCGGGCACAGACCAGTATCTGGAGGCGTGGCGTCGCGGCAGACCGGTGGAACGGGAGGGCGACGCCGCGAGCGCGGCGCAGGCGCTCGCCGAGGAAATCGAGGCTCAGTACGACGCGATTCGCGCTGCCGCTATCGCGGGCACGGACGGCTGAGCGGTTGCATTCGTGGGTGGTGCCGGAAAAAGCCCCCGAGTGATGTCCTGGCGCAGCGAGGGGTTCGCCGCAGATCCAGGTCGCGTTCTTCGCGTTCATGGGTATCGGGATTCAGCCCGCATCCGTCCACGCGTGCGGGCCATCGCCGAGCGGGTGTCCGGGGAGATCGCCGCGATTGCGTCCCCCGAGGCCCGATATGTCCGGTTGCCGATCGTATCCGTCGCTGGCGGCGTTCTGACGCTTGCCGGCGGGCACCGGTTCAATTGCGTGGCCTTCGACCGGCTGCTGGGGGAAGCGACGGAGGTCATCGTCTTCGTTCTGACGCTTGGAGCGGAATTGGACGCAGCCGTGGCACGCCGATTTGAGGCTGCCGAACCGGTCGACGCGCTGTTCATGGAAACCGCCGGCTGGCTGTGCGTCGAGAAGGCGACACGGATGCTTGCCGCGGCGATACAGGACGAGCTTGTGTCGGAGGGGCTCGGACTCACGTTCCGTCTCGGTCCCGGATACGACTACAAGGCCGGTGCGGAGAGAACGGTTTGGGGCCTGGAGGAACAGTCGGCGCTCTTCGAGGTCTTTGGCGATGCTCCGCTGCCGGTAGACCTCATGGAAAGTAGTGCGATGACGCCGAAGCTGTCGCGATCCGGTCTTTTCGGCGTCGCTCCGCGGCCCTGAGACCTCGAATTTCGATTGGGTTCGACTTCTCCCGCCGATCTGCTATGCAGCGCCAGGTTCCTAAAGAAAGTAGAGAGCATGACACCCGACATTCGGCCGCTTGTCGCCGGAAACTGGAAAATGAACGGCCTCAGAGCGTCGGCCGCTGAATTCGGCGCGATGATCGAAGGGTATGGCGACGATTTGAAGGAACGGGTCGATCTAATGATCTGCCCGCCGTCGACGCTGGTCATGGCATTTTCCCAGATCGCGCTCCAGTCGTCGCTTTCGGTCGGGGGGCAGGATTGCCACGCGAAGGATTCGGGGGCCCATACCGGGGATATCTCCGCCGGGATGATGGCCGATGCCGGTGCGGCGGCGGTGATCGTCGGTCACTCGGAGCGGCGGCAGGATCACGGGGAAACCGACGAGATGGTGCGCGCCAAGGCCGAAGCGGCATGGCGGGCGGGCCTCACCGCGATCGTCTGTGTCGGCGAGACGGAGGCCGAGCGCAAGGACGGCAAGACCCTCGAAAGGATCGGGTCTCAGCTCGACGGCTCGATACCCGAGGGTGCGATGGCCGCGCGCCTGATCGTGGCCTACGAGCCGGTATGGGCGATCGGCACGGGCATGACGCCGACGCCCAAGGACGTCGCCGAGGTCCACGGGTTCATCCGTGAGCGGCTGAAGGAGCGTTTCGGCGATGAAGGGGCGAGAACCCGCGTGCTGTACGGCGGCTCGGTAAAGCCCTCGAATGCCGTCGAACTGATGGCTGTTGCCAACGTGGACGGGGCACTTGTCGGCGGAGCGAGCCTGAATGCATCCGATTTCCTTGCAATCGCGGATGCCTATCGCCAGATCACAGGCTGATCGAAATGGTTCTGCCGGGGTAGCGCGTCGGGCTTACCCGGTGTAAAAGGCCTGCGAATTCCCGACATCTGGATTTGTATCGAAGATGGAAACCGTCATCATCGTCATCCACCTCATGGTGGTCGTGGCGCTAGTTGCCGTTGTAATGCTGCAGAAGTCCGAAGGCGGTGCGCTAGGCATCGGCGGCGGCGGTGGCGGCGGCTTCATGACCGGTCGCGGGACGGCGAACGTCCTGACCCGCACCACCACGATCCTCGCCGCGGCGTTTTTCGCGACTTCGATCGTGTTGACTTTGCTTGCGCGAAGCGGCGGCGAAGCGCCGTCGATCTTTGACAGCGGCCCGGCAGGTGCGCCTGTGGCGGGTGAGGCTCCGGCAGACGGCACGGGCGGCGCCAACGTCCTCGACCAGATAAAGCGGCTCGAGGAACAAGAGCAGCAGCCCGCGTCTCCGCAGGCGCCGCAATCGCAGTAGTCGGCGCAGGAGCCAGCCCCGGTCGTCGGGGCACAGTGAATTCACCGGATTCCGACCTGTCCGTAGCGGCAGGTCGGTTCGCATGTCGAAAATCGGGTGGGGAGGCGTAAAACGACTCCCCGAATCGTTCGGGACGGAGTTAATTTCGGGGCCCATGGCGCGGTACGTATTCATCACCGGCGGCGTGGTCTCCTCCCTCGGCAAGGGTCTCGCTTCAGCGGCGCTCGGCGCGCTCCTTCAGGCGCGCGGCTATTCAGTGCGGCTGAAGAAGCTGGATCCCTATCTCAATGTCGATCCGGGGACCATGAGCCCCTATCAGCACGGCGAGGTCTTCGTCACCGATGACGGTGCCGAAACCGACCTCGATCTCGGCCACTACGAGCGATTCACCGGGGTGCCCTGCTCGCAGGACGACAACATCACCACGGGTCGGATCTACCAGGACATCATCACCAAGGAGCGGCGCGGCGACTATCTCGGCGCCACCATCCAGGTGATTCCCCACGTCACCGACGCCATCAAGGACTTCGTGCGGCGCGGAAACGATGGTGTCGATTTCGTGCTCGTCGAGATCGGTGGCACCGTCGGCGACATCGAGGGGCTGCCGTTCTTCGAGGCTATCCGCCAGCTCGGTCAGGAACTGCCGCGCGGCGACGCCGTGTTCATCCATCTCACCCTGCTGCCGTTCATTCCGAGCGCCGGCGAGATGAAGACCAAGCCGACGCAGCACTCGGTGAAGGAGCTGCGGTCGATCGGCATCCAGCCCGACATCCTGTTGTGCCGTTGCGACCGGCCGATCCCGCACGACGAGCGGCGCAAGCTGGCGCTGTTCTGCAACGTGCGCGAATCCGCGGTGATCGAGGCCCGGGACGTCGACACGATCTATGCCGTGCCGCTGGCCTATCATGACGAGGGGCTCGACGACGAACTCCTGCGTGCCTTCGGCATGGACCCCGGCGCCGAGCCGGACCTGTCGAGTTGGGTGGAGATCGCAGAGCGCGTCCGCAATCCGGAAGGCGAGGTGACCATCGCCATCGTCGGCAAGTACACGGGCCTGAAGGACGCCTACAAGTCGCTGAACGAAGCGCTGATGCACGGCGGCATCGCGAACCGGGTACGCGTCAATATCGACTGGATCGAGTCCGAGGTCTTCGAGCGCGAGGATCCCGCACCATTCCTGGAGCAGGTCAACGGCATCCTGGTGCCCGGCGGGTTCGGCGAGCGCGGGGCCGAAGGCAAGATCGCGGCTGCCGGCTTCGCGCGGGAGCGCAACGTGCCCTATTTCGGCATCTGCTTCGGCATGCAGATGGCCGTCATCGAGGCGACCCGCAGCCTGGTCGGCATCGCGAACGCCAGCTCCACGGAATTCGGTCCGACCGCCGAGCCGGTCGTCGGCCTGATGACCGAGTGGCTGAAGGGCAACGAACTGGAGAAGCGCGCCGCGCAAGGCGATCTCGGCGGCACGATGCGGCTTGGTGCCTATCCGGCCGCTCTGCAGGATGGCAGCAAGATCGCCGGCATCTACGGCGCAATCGAGATTTCCGAGCGCCACCGGCACCGCTACGAGGTCAATGTCGCCTACCGCGACCGGCTGGAACAGCACGGGATGCGGTTTGCCGGCATGTCGCCGGACGGGATCCTGCCGGAGACGGTGGAATTCGCCGAGCACCCGTGGTTCATCGGCGTTCAGTACCACCCGGAGCTGAAATCGCGTCCGTTCGACCCGCATCCGCTGTTCCGCTCGTTCATCGCGGCCGCGGTCGAGCAGAGCCGCCTGGTGTGACGGTCGGCGTGATTGCCAGCGGCGGTGTGACGCGTTAAGCCGCTTCGATCATGGCTCGCGGTATCGATCATCTCGTTCTTGCCGTGCACGGTCTCGACCGGGCGCGCAGCGTCTACGAACGTCTCGGCTTCACGGTGACGCCGAAGGCGCAGCATCCCTTCGGCACCGAGAACCATCTGGTCCAGCTCGACGGCTGTTTCCTGGAACTGCTGGGAATCACCGATCCGGACCTGTTTCCGGTGCCCGAACCCGGCCAGTTCAGTTTTCCACGCTTCAATTTCCGCTTTCTCGAGCAATTTGAGGGCATGAGCATGCTCGTGCTCGACTCGAGCGATGCCGTCGCCGACGCGAAGGCCTTCGCCGAGGCAGGCATCCAGGCCTATATGCCATTCGCGTTCGGCCGCGACGCCCAGCTACCCGACGGTTCGCTCGCGCGGGTCGGCTTCACGTTGGCTTTCGCGTCGGATCCGTCGGCTCCGGAGGCAGCTTTCTTCACCTGCCAGCAACTCGCGCCGGAACACTTCTGGAAAACGGACTACCAGCGCCACGCCAACACCGCGAAGACGGTCCTGGAGGTGGTGATGATCGCCGAGACGCCGGCGGACCACCACATGTTCTACGAGGCCTTCGTCGGGACGCGCGAGGTGCGGGCGACCAGCATGGGCCTTACGGTCGAGACGGCGCGCGGCCGGATCCGCATCGAAACGCCGGCTGCGGTTGCGGCGACCTGGGGCGATGCGGTCCCGGTGGCGGACTACCGCAGCCCGCGCTTTGCCGCCTATGTCATCGGGGTCGAGCGGCTCGAGGCGGCGGCAGACTGCCTGGAACGCGCCGGAATCCTCTTCGAGACACGCGGCGACAGGCTGATCGTGCCAGCAAGCGAGACGCTGGGCGCGGCGGTTGGGTTCGAGGCGGTTCGGGCCTGACGTGCTGATCATTCTCGGCGGCCTGCCCGGTAGCGGGAAGACTTCAATCGCGCGTGCGGTGGCGTGCCGGCTGGGCGCGGTACACCTCCGCATCGATACGATCGAGCAGGCGCTGCGGGAGACCGGCAAGGTCGTCCAGTCGATGGAGGACGCGGGCTACCGGGTCGCCTACGCCGTCGCAGAGGACAACCTGAGGCTCGGCCGGACGGTGATCGCGGACTCCGTCAATCCGATCGCGATCACGCGGGAGGCCTGGCGGGCGGTGGCGGAGCGGGCCGGCGTCCGGGCCGTCGAGGTGGAAATCCTGTGCTCGGACGAGGACGAGCATCGCCGCCGGGTCGAGACGCGGGCGCCCGACATTCCCGGCTTCGCGCTGCCGACCTGGGACGCGGTGGTGGCGCGGCACTACGAGCCGTGGGACACGGCGGATGTGGTGATCGATACCGCGGACTGCGATCTGGACGCTGCCGTCGCGCGTCTGGTCTCGCGGCTTCCAGGCATTTGACGTAAACACCTCGGTGTAAACAGCTTGGCGGAAACACCGGTCGAGCACCATCGGGCCCGACGGCTCACTTCGCGGGAGACGACATGTCAGGCGTAAACGCTACCGTCAGCATCGGACCGGCCAGCTTCGGCAACGACAGGCCGCTCTGCCTGATCGCGGGGCCCTGTCAGATGGAAAGCCGGGCGCATGCGCTGGAGACGGCGCAGGCGCTGAAGGACATGGCCGAAACGCTCGGCATCGGGCTCGTCTACAAGAGTTCGTACGACAAGGCGAACCGTACCAGCGCGTCGGGCGCGCGCGGCATCGGCCTCGACGCCTCGCTGCCGGTATTCGCCGAGATCCGCGAGACGACTGGGCTCCCCGTGCTCACCGATGTGCACGAGACCTGGCAGTGCGCGATGGTCGCCGAGGCGGTCGACGTGCTGCAGATCCCCGCTTTCCTGTGCCGGCAGACCGACCTGCTGAAGGCCGCGGCCGAGACCGGCCGAGTCGTCAACGTCAAGAAGGGCCAGTTCCTTGCGCCCTGGGACATGAAGAATGTGGTCGACAAGGTCGCCGGCTTCGGCAACCCGAACGTGCTGGTGACCGAGCGCGGCGCGAGCTTCGGCTACAACACGCTGGTCTCCGACATGCGGTCGCTGCCGATCCTGGCGGGCCTCGGCGCGCCGGTGATCTTCGACGCCACCCATTCGGTGCAGCAGCCGGGCGGGCAGGGCACCTCTTCGGGCGGACAGCGCGAGTTCGTGCCGGTCCTTGCGCGCGCCGCCGTCGCCGTGGGTGTCGCCGGCGTCTTCATCGAGACCCACCCGGATCCCGACAAGGCGCCGTCGGACGGGCCGAACATGATCGCGATGAAGGACCTGCCGGCGCTGGTCGAGACGCTGATGGCGTTCGATGCCGTCGCCAAGGGGCGGCCGGTCCGGCTTTAGCCGCGCCCCCGATATGGCGATACGCCCTGATGCGGCACCCACAGGCCCGCCGGGGGGGCGCCGGTCTGCCAGAACACGTCGATCGGGATACCGCCGCGCGGATACCAGTAGCCGCCTATCCGCAGCCAGCGTGGCTCGAGCCGCTCGACCAAGCGCTTGCCGATCGAAACCGTGCAGCCTTCGTGGAAGGCGGCATGGTTGCGGAACGAATGCAGGTACAGTTTCAGGGACTTCGACTCGAGCAGCCACTGTCCGGGCACGTAGTCGATGACCAGGTGGGCGAAATCCGGCTGGCCCGTCACCGGGCAGAGCGAGGTGAATTCCGGGCAGGTGAAGCGGGTCAGGTAATCGGTGTCGGGGTGCGGATTGGGCACGCGGTCGAGCACCGCCTCCTCCGGAGAGGTGGGGGCGGGAACGTCGCGGCCGAGCTGCAGGTCGGTGTCGGTCATGGCGGAACTCCTTCGGGCGCGGACTTCGAATGCATAGCTGCAGCACGCGGGACACGGGTGCAAGTGGCGGTTTTCACGCCAATGGCCCTTTCCTGTGGCAGGCTGCTCGGCTATTAGCCCGTGAAAGCATGCTGCAAGCACCGGAAAGGACAGAAATGACCGCCATCTTCGACATCGTCGGCCGCGAGATCCTCGACAGCCGCGGCAATCCGACCGTGGAAGTCGACGTGGTTCTGGAGGACGGGACGGTTGGCCGCGCCGCGGTGCCCTCCGGCGCCTCGACCGGCGCGCACGAGGCGGTCGAGCTGCGCGATGGCGGCGAGCGCTATCTCGGCAAGGGCGTATGCGAGGCCGTGGACGCGGTCAACGGCGAGATCTTCGACACGCTGTCGGGGATGGACGCCGAAGAACAG
Source organism: Microbaculum mangrovi (assembly GCF_051390635.1). Classification (NCBI taxonomy): domain Bacteria; kingdom Pseudomonadati; phylum Pseudomonadota; class Alphaproteobacteria; order Hyphomicrobiales; family Tepidamorphaceae; genus Microbaculum; species Microbaculum mangrovi. Next base: position 1,155,319 of record NZ_JBPODT010000002.1, on the reverse strand, counting down.
GTCCAGATCGACACCGTTCTGACTGAACTCGACGGCACGCCCAACAAGAAGCGGCTCGGCGCCAACGCCATTCTCGGCGTTTCCCTGGCTGTCGCGCGAGCGGCGGCCGACGCGGTGGGGCTGCCGCTCTATCGCTATGTCGGCGGCGTCAACGCGCGCGTGCTGCCAGTTCCGATGATGAACATCGTGAATGGCGGCGCGCACGCCGACAACCCGATCGACATCCAGGAATTCATGATCATGCCGGTCGGCGCGGAGACCTTCGCCGAGGGCCTGCGCATGGGCGCGGAGGTGTTCCATACGCTAAAGAGCGGCCTGAAGGATGCGGGCCACAATACCAATGTCGGCGACGAGGGCGGCTTCGCACCGAACCTGAGCTCGGCCAGAGAGGCGCTCGACTTCATCATGAAGTCGGTCGAGACGGCAGGCTACAAGCCGGGCGAGGACGTGGTGCTGGCGCTCGACGTCGCCTCCACCGAGTTCTTCGAGAACGGCCGCTACCAGCTGAAGGGCGAGGGCAAGGTGCTCGATCCCGAGCACATGGTCGCCTACCTCGCGGAGCTGGTGGACGCCTATCCGATCGTCTCGATCGAGGACGGCATGGACGAGGACGACTGGCGCGGCTGGAAGATGCTGACAGAGACGATCGGTGATCGCTGCCAGCTCGTCGGTGACGACCTGTTCGTCACCAACACCGAGCGTCTGTCGCGCGGCATCGAGGAAGGCGTCGCCAACGCGATCCTGGTGAAGGTCAACCAGATCGGCTCGCTGACCGAGACGCTGGAAGCCGTCGACATGGCGCACCGGGCCGGCTATCGCGCGGTGATGTCGCATCGGTCCGGAGAGACGGAGGATTCGACAATCGCCGATCTCGCCGTCGCCACCAATTGCGGGCAGATCAAGACCGGTTCGCTTGCCCGTTCCGACCGGCTCGCGAAATACAACCAGCTCCTGCGGATCGAGGAAGAGCTCGGCGCGACCGCGCTCTATGCGGGCAGGGCCGCGTTGAAGGCGCGGTAGGAGCGTCGCTCCGCCGATACGTCTCGATTGCCGGGCCTGGCCCGGCAATCCCGCAAGGCGCCGGGAGATACCCGGAACACGTCCGGGCCGGGCGCCGATGGCGCCCGGCGAGGGCCGGCTCGCGCGCCGATCGCCACGGCCAGTCGCCACAGTTAATCGAGCCTTAACAGGATTGGCGGACGATGCTGTCCGCAATCCCTGTGGAGGCTACTGCAATGGCGAGGCGTACCGTCCGTTCCTCGACGGCCGGAATTCTCATTCCTGTAATCGGCGTCGCCGTGATCGGCTATTTCGTCTATCACGGCCTCACGGGCGCGCGCGGTTTCTATGCGTCCCAGCAGCTTCGCGCCGAGGTCGCGGAGCTGGAGCAGGAGCTTGCCGACCTGCGCCGGGAGCGGGAGTCGCTCGAGCAGCATGTGGCGCTGCTCCGTCCCGAAAGCCTGGATCCCGATATGCTCGAGGAGCGGGCGCGCGTCCTGCTCAACGTCGCTCATCCCAACGATATCGTGATCATGCGCGGCCAGCGCTGAATGCGGGTCCGCCGTCGGCCATCCGTCATTTAACCGAATTCCAGTTAAAATCTGATTTTCCTATATATATCAGCTAGCTAATTCATTGGAGAATTTTTCTCTGTTACTGGTTTTTAGATCGCGGGTACGATACCTGTTGCGCAACAACTGGGCATCTAGGGAGGACCCGCATGGCGGCTCGCGCCAAATCCGACACCCGTCGCACGGCGGCGGCGAGATCCCGGTCTAAAACGAAGCCCGCGGCGAAGGCGAAATCGCGCGCCGGGACGAAGACGTCGCTTCGTGGCAGCCCTGCTTCCGATTTCACCAAGGACCAGGAGCTGGAAGCCTATCGCGAGATGCTGCTGATCCGGCGCTTCGAGGAGAAGGCCGGCCAGATGTACGGCATGGGGCTGATCGGCGGCTTCTGCCATCTCTACATCGGCCAGGAAGCCGTCGTCGTCGGCATGCAGATGGTGTCCAAGAACGGCGATCAGGTCATTACCGGGTATCGCGATCATGGCCACATGCTGGCCTGCGGCATGGACCCGAAGGGCGTCATGGCCGAGTTGACCGGACGGCGCGGCGGCTACTCCAAGGGCAAGGGCGGCTCGATGCACATGTTCTCCGTCGAGAAGGGCTTCTTCGGCGGACACGGCATCGTCGGCGGCCAGGTGTCGCTGGGAACCGGCCTGGCCTTCGCGAACAAGTATCGCGGCAACGACAACGTCAGCTACACCTATTTCGGCGACGGCGCGGCCAACCAGGGCCAGGTCTACGAAAGCTTCAACATGGCGAAGCTGTGGATGCTGCCGGTCGTGTACGTGATCGAGAACAACAAGTACGGGATGGGCACGAGCATCAGCCGTGCCTCGGCCACCACGGACCTGTCGCATCGTGGAGCCTCCTTCGACATTCCCGGCAAGCAGGTCGACGGCATGGACGTGCGCGCCGTGCATGCCGCCGGCGAGGAAGCGGCCGACTGGTGCCGCTCCGGCAATGGCCCGTTCATCCTGGAAATGCTGACCTATCGCTATCGCGGCCATTCCATGTCCGACCCGGCCAAGTACCGTTCCAAGGAAGAGGTCCAGAAAATGCGGCAGGAGCACGATCCGATCGAGCAGGTGAAGGCGCGCCTGGCCGAGGAGCACAAGGTCGCCGAAGGCGAGCTGAAGGATATCGACCGCGACGTGCGCGGCATCGTCAACGAGGCGGCCGAATTCGCCCAGACCGATCCCGAGCCCGACGCGTCCGAGCTCTGGACCGACGTGCTGCGCTGAGCCGGGGAGGGACGACACATGCCGGTACAGGTACTGATGCCCGCCCTTTCCCCGACGATGGAAGAGGGCACGCTGTCGAAATGGGTCAAGAAGGAAGGGGATGCGGTCGCCGCCGGCGACGTCATCGCCGAGATCGAGACCGACAAGGCAACCATGGAAGTCGAGGCCGTCGACGAGGGCACGCTGGGCAAGATCCTCGTCGCGGAGGGCACCGAGGCGGTCAAGGTCAACACGCCGATCGCGTTGATCCTGTCCGAGGGCGAGGACGCCAGCGCGCTCGAGGGGGCCGCGGCGCCTGCGCCGAAGCCGGCGGAGCCCGAACCCGCGGCCGCCCCGAAGGCGCCCGCCGCCGAAGCATCGGCCGCCGCAGCACCCGCTGAAGCACCGGCCGCGCAGCCGGCGCTGTCTACCCAGACGCGCCCCGCCGAAGAGGCCGAGGCTCTGCCCGAGGTGCCGGAAGGCACCGAGATGGTCGAGATAACGGTTCGCGAGGCGCTGCGCGACGCCATGGCGGAGGAAATGCGTCGCGACGAGGTGGTGTTCCTGATGGGCGAGGAAGTCGCCGAGTACCAGGGCGCCTACAAGATCTCGCAGGGACTGCTGGACGAGTTCGGCCCGCGCCGCGTGGTCGACACGCCGATCACCGAGCACGGCTTCACCGGCCTCGGCGTCGGCGCGGCGATGGCGGGGCTGAAGCCGATCGTCGAGTTCATGACCTTCAATTTCGCCATGCAGGCGATGGACCAGATCATCAACTCGGCCGCCAAGACCCACTACATGTCGGGCGGCCAGGTAACCTGCTCGATCGTGTTCCGCGGGCCCAACGGCGCGGCCTCCCGGGTCGCCGCCCAGCACAGCCAGGACTACGCGAGCTGGTACAGCCACGTTCCGGGGCTCACGGTCGTGCAGCCGCATTCGGCGGCCGACGCCAAGGGGCTGCTGAAGGCGGCCATCCGCGACCCCAATCCGGTCGTGTTCCTGGAAAACGAGATCCTCTACGGCCACACCTTCCCGGTACCGATAATGGACGACTTCGTGCTGCCGATCGGCAAGGCGAAGGTGGCCAGGGAAGGCACGGACGCGACGATCGTGTCCTGGGGCATCGGCATGACCTATGCGCTGAAGGCGGCCGAGGAGCTGCGCGCCGATGGGATCGACGCCGAGGTGATCGACCTGAGGACGATCCGGCCGATGGACGTCGACACGATCGTCAAGTCGGTCAAGAAGACCGGGCGCTGTGTCACCGTCGAGGAAGGCTGGCCGCAGTCGTCGGTCTCCTCGGAGATCGCCGCGCAACTGATGGACAAGGCCTTCGACTGGCTCGACGCGCCCGTGCTGCGCGTCACCGGCAAGGACGTGCCGATGCCCTATGCCGCCAATCTCGAGAAGCTGGCGCTGCCCTCGGTGAAGGAGGTCATCGAGGCGGTGAAGGCCGTGACGTACAAGGATTGACGGTCGGACAACGAACCAAGGCCGTCCCAGGTATCGCTAGGAAACGACCATGCCCATCGACATCCTGATGCCCGCGCTGTCGCCGACCATGGAGGTCGGGACGCTGTCCAAGTGGCTCGTAAACGAAGGCGACGCGGTCGCGCCGGGCGATATCATCGCCGAGATCGAGACCGACAAGGCGACGATGGAAGTGGAGGCGGTCGACGAGGGAACCGTCGGCAAGCTCCTCGTGGCCGCCGGCACCGCCGACGTGCCGGTCAACCAGAAGATCGCGATCCTGCTCGAAGAGGGCGAGGACGCGGGCGCGCTGAAGGACGCGGAGGCCGCGGCGCCGAAGCCCGGCACGCCGGCGCAAGCCGCGCCAGCCTCCGAGACGCCGGCCGCGCCGGCGCCTCGGGAGGAGGCCGCCGCAACACCGCCGAGCCCGCGTCCCGAAGAGGGCGCGTCCGCGCCCGCCACGAAGGGCGGAAGCGCGCCGGCCGCCAACGGGCACGATGCCGGCGGCGCGCGCGTCTTCGCCTCGCCCCTGGCGCGACGGCTGGCGAAGGAGCAGGGGCTCGATCTTTCCGCGATCTCGGGCTCCGGCCCGCACGGACGGGTGGTGAAGCGCGACATCGAGGCGGCCGCCGAATCCGGCGCGGCCAAGGCGGCGCCGAAAGCGGCCGCTGCCGCCAGTGCCCCGGCTGCCGGGCCCGCGCCGATCCAGGCACCGTCCGACGACAAGATCCGGGCGCTGTTCCGGGACGGGACCTACGAGGTCGTTCCGCACGACAACATGCGCAAGGTGATCGCGCGGCGGCTGACCGAGGCGAAGTCGACGATCCCGCATTTCTACCTGAGCGTCGATGTCGCGCTCGACGCGCTGCTGAAGCTCAGAAGCGAGATCAACGCGCAGGCGACCGTGGTGGACGGCAGCCCGGCCTACAAGCTGTCGGTCAACGACTTCGTGATCAAGGCGCAGGCGCTGGCGCTGAAGGCCGTGCCTGAGGCGAACGTCACCTGGACCGAAAGCGGCCTCTTGAAGCACTCCGTCGCCGATGTCGGCGTCGCCGTCGCCATTCCCGGCGGCCTGATCACGCCGGTGGTGCGCGATGCCGACAAGAAGACGCTGTCGACGATTTCCAGCGAGATGAAGGACTTCGCCGCCCGCGCCAAGGCGCGCAAGCTGATGCCCGAGGAATACCAGGGCGGCTCGACGGCGATCTCCAATCTCGGCATGTACGGCATCAAGGACTTCTCCGCCGTCATCAACCCGCCGCACGCGACAATCCTGGCGGTCGGCGCGGGCGAGGAGAGGGCTGTCGTCAAGGACCACGCGCTGGCCATCGCCACGGTGATGACCTGCACGCTGTCGACCGACCACCGTGCCGTCGACGGCGCGCTCGGCTCGGAGCTGATCGGTGCGTTCAAGGGCTTCATCGAGAAGCCCATGTCGATGCTGGTTTGATGCGGCGATGCGCGGCGCGGCCGGCGGAAAGGGAGGCGCGAGGATGACGATGCGACGGACCGGGCTCATTGCCGCGGCGCTTGCCATGGTCGCCGCCGGAGCGTCCGTCGCCGAGGCCGCGCTCGCGCCGAAATACGATCGCCTGCGCCAGTTCGAGACGGTCCTGGGGTCGCAGGTCGTCGACGCGCTCGGCGAACGGCCGATCGACCGTATCGTGCGCCGCAAGGACGGCGTGTTCGTGGTCCATGCCGGCGAATGCATGGTCTTCGTGACGCTGAAGGCGCTCCCGCGGAAGGACGGCATGGTCGGGGCGACGGGGTACGAGATCGCGGAAGTGAGCCCGCCGGCCTGCCGCTAGGACAACGGGACAATCGGGGAGTCGAGTATGGCCGACAACAGCTACGACGTGATCGTCATCGGATCGGGCCCGGGTGGCTATGTCACCGCGATCCGCTCGGCCCAGCTCGGGCTCCGGACGGCGGTCATCGAGAACAAGTACCTGGGCGGCATCTGCTTGAACTGGGGCTGCATCCCGACCAAGGCGCTGCTCAGGTCGGCCGAGATCTACCATTACATGGAGAACGCCAAGGACTACGGGCTGTCGGCGACCGGCATCTCCTATGATCCGAAAGCCGTCGTGAAACGCTCGCGCGGCGTCGCCGCCCAGCTCAGCAACGGCGTGCAGTTCCTGCTCAAGAAGAACAAGGTCGACGTGATCTGGGGCACGGCGACGCTCGCCGGTGGCGGCAAGGTCTCGGTCAAGCCGGCCGACAATCCGATCAAGGGCGCGCTCGGCGGCGGCGACTATACGGCCAAGCACGTCATTGTGGCGACCGGCGCGCGGCCGCGCGCGTTGCCCGGGCTGGAGCCCGACCGGAAGCTGGTCTGGACCTATTTCGAGGCGATGGTGCCCGAAAAGATGCCGAAATCGCTGCTGGTGATCGGCTCCGGTGCGATCGGTATCGAATTCGCCAGCTTTTTCCGGACCATGGGCGTGGACGTGACCGTGGTCGAGGTCCTGCCGCAGATCCTGCCGGTGGAGGACGAGGAAATCGCCGCGCTCGCGCGCAAGCGCTTCGAGAAGCAGGGGATCCGCATCCTTACGTCGGCCAAGGTGACCAAGCTCGACAAGAAATCGGACTCCGTCACCGCCACCATCGAGGACGAGACGGGCAAGGCGGAGACGATCACCGTCGACCGGGTGATCTCGGCTGTCGGCGTGGTCGGCAATATTGAGGATCTCGGGCTCGAAAAGCTCGGCGTGAAGACCGATCGCGGCACCATCGTCACCGACGGCTTCGGGCGCACCAACGTGCCGGGCGTCTACGCGATCGGCGACGTGGCCGGGCCGCCGATGCTCGCCCACAAGGCCGAGCACGAGGGCGTCATCTGCGTCGAGACGATCGCCGGCCTCGACACCCATCCGATGGACAAGCTGATGATCCCGGGCTGCACCTACTGTAATCCGCAGGTCGCCTCGGTCGGCCTGACCGAGAAGAAGGCCAAGGAGGCTGGCCACGAGGTGAAGGTCGGCAAGTTCCCGTTCATCGGCAACGGCAAGGCGATCGCGCTCGGCGAGCCGGACGGGCTGGTGAAGACCGTGTTCGACGCCAAGACCGGCCAGCTGCTCGGCGCGCACATGGTGGGCGCGGAGGTCACCGAGCTGATCCAGGGCTTCGTCGTCGCCATGAACCTTGAGACGACCGAGGAAGAGCTGATCCATTCGATCTTCCCGCATCCCACGCTGTCTGAGATGATGCATGAGAGCGTGCTCGCGGCCTACGGGCGGGCGATCCACATCTGAGGGCATGGAGGGCGCATGAGCGACCAGACCAAATCGATCCTCATCTGGGTCCTGATCGGCCTTCTCGCCGGCTGGCTGGCGAGTTTCATCGTCGGAGGCGGCGGGCTGATCCGCTATGTCCTGACCGGGTTGGCGGGGTCGCTGGTCGGCGGATTCCTGGCGCAGAGGTTCGGTATCAGGCTGAAGATCGGCAACGCCTTCATCGAGCAGGTGATCATCGCCGCCGTCGGCGCGATCATCGTCGTTCTGGTGGCGCGGATCCTCGCCTGAGGACGGCTCCCGCCCGGCCATCGTCGTCCCGGCCGAAGTGGAGCGGAGAGACCGAATGGCGGAACGGCGTGGATCGGCGCGGGAAATCGCCTATTTCAACGGGATGATACACATCGCCGCCTTGACGGCGTATCCGGATTAAGCGAAGCGACGAGCATGGTAACGATCATCGATACCGTTTCCGACAGGAAGGAACGGCCCCGCCACCCCGAAAAGGCCGCGCGGCCGGACAATCCGATCCTGCGCAAGCCCGACTGGATCCGGGTGAAGGCGCCCGGTTCACCCGTCTATCGCGAAACCGTCGACATCGTTCGCGAAAACGGCCTGGTGACCGTGTGCGAGGAAGCCGGCTGTCCGAATATCGGCGAGTGCTGGTCGAAGAAGCACGCGACCTTCATGATAATGGGTGACACGTGCACGCGGGCCTGCGCCTTCTGCAACGTGCGCACGGGGCTGCCCGAACCGCTCGATGCCACCGAGCCCGGCAAGGTCGCCGATGCGACGGCGGCACTCGGCCTCACCCATGTCGTGGTCACCTCGGTCGACCGCGACGATCTCGACGACGGCGGCGCCCGCCATATCGCCGACACCATCCTGGCCATCCGCGAACGCGCGCCGGGCACCACTATCGAGGTGCTGACGCCCGATTTCCTGCGCAAGGACGGGGCGCTGGAGATCGTCGTCGAGGCGCGGCCGGACGTGTTCAACCACAATCTCGAGACGGTGCCGTCGAACTACCTGACCGTGCGCCCCGGAGCCCGCTACTTCCACTCGATCCGCCTGCTGCAGCGGGTCAAGGAGCTCGATCCGTCGATGTTCACCAAGTCGGGCATCATGGTGGGGCTCGGCGAGGAGCGGAACGAGGTGCTGCAGCTGATGGACGATCTCAGGAGCGCCGATGTCGACTTCCTGACCATCGGCCAGTACCTGCAGCCGACGCGCAAGCACCATCGCGTCGAGCGTTTCGTGACGCCCGAGGAGTTCAAGGCGTTCGAGACCATCGGCCGCTCTAAGGGGTTCCTGCTGGTCGCCTCGAGCCCGCTCACCCGGTCGAGCTATCACGCCGGCGACGATTTCGAAAAACTGCGCGCCGCCCGCCGGCAACGGCTCGGCGCCTGACCGTCCCGGCATGCGGACATTCAAGACCCGCCACAAGGTCGCCCACAGCGCCGAGGACATGTTCGCGCTGGTCGCCGACGTCGAGCGCTATCCGGCGTTCGTCCCGCTCTGCGAGGCGTTGAAGGTCCGCAGCCGCGCGGTCAAGGACGGCAACACGGTGCTCGTGGCCGACATGACGGCGGCCTACAAGTTCTTCCGCGAGACGTTTACCAGCCGGGTGACGCTCGATCCCGATCACCAGACGATCCTGGTCGAGTATCTGAGCGGCCCGTTCAAGCACCTGGAGAACCGCTGGCGCTTCGCGCCGCTGGGGGAGGGTGCCTCCGAGATCGACTTCTATCTCGAATACGAGTTCCGCAGCCGCACCCTGCAGACGCTGATGGGGGCGATGTTCGACGCTGCCTTCTCCCGCTTCGCCGAGGCCTTCGAGAAGCGCGCCGACGTCGTGTATGGCAAGCGGAACGCACTAACCTAGAGTTAATTCGGCTTGCCTATGATCCTCCGGCACTTCAGCCGGAAGGGATCGGGTAGGCGATCGATGTATCCCTCGGACGTGAATGCCAGTGTCGCGGGCGCCCGCGCGCCACGCGCGCTCGCGGTGGCGCTTCCCGCGTTCACCTCCGCGATTTTCGTCAGCGCGTTCCTGCTGTTCGCGATCCAGCCGATGTTCGCGAAGATGGTGCTGCCGCGGCTCGGCGGTTCGCCTTCGGTGTGGTCGGTGGCGATGTGCTTCTTCCAGGCGGCGCTGCTGGGCGGCTATGCCTATGCGCATCTTCTGACTCGGTATCTGTCGCTTCTGGCCGCGGTCGTCGTCCATATCGGCGTTTGCCTGGTTGCGCTCGTCGCGCTGCCGATCGGTCTTGCGGCAGGATGGGACCGGCCGCCGCTCGACAACAAGGAAATCTGGCTGATCGGCCTGTTCGCGGTCTCCATCGGATTGCCGTTCGTAGCCGTTTCGGCCAACAGTCCGCTGCTGCAGGCCTGGTTCTCCCGCACCGGGCATCGCCATGCCGCAGATCCCTATTTCCTGTACGGGGCGAGCAACGTCGGCAGCCTTATCGCGCTGCTCGGCTATCCGATCCTGTTCGAGCCGTTCCTGCGGCTGCAGACGCAGAGCCTGAGCTGGACCATCGGCTATGTCGCACTGATCGCGCTGATCGCCGCTTGCGGGTCGCTGGCGATCGTCAGCGGGCAGGGCGTGACGGCCGTCATACCGCGCGGAAGATCGGAAACCGATGGCGAGGTCACCTGGGGCCGCCGCCTCGGCTGGATGGGCTATGCCTTCATTCCCTCGGCGCTGCTGGTGGCATTGACGGCGCATATCTCGACGGATGTCGCCGCCGCGCCGTTCCTGTGGGTGCTGCCGCTCGCGCTGTTCCTGCTGACCTTCGTCATCACCTTCGCGCGCCGGCCGGTGGTCTCGCATACCCTGATGCTGCTGTTGCAGCCGGCCTTCGTCATCCCGCTCGCCGTTCTGGCGCAGTGGGGGCAGACAAGGCTCTGGGCCCTTTTTCTCGTCCTCAACCTGATCGGCTACTTCGTCGTCGCGATGGTCTGCCACGGGGAACTGGTGCGCAAACGGCCGGCCGCGTCGCAGCTCACCGGGTTCTATCTATGGATGTCGGTCGGCGGCGTGCTCGGCGGCGTCTTCGCGGGACTCATCGCACCGCACGTGTTCGCGACCGTGATCGAGTATCCGGTGCTGCTCGTCGCCAGCCTGCTCGCGCGCCCCGGCGCCTTGTCCCGTCCGCCGGTGCGCTGGCTGCGGGACCTCGCGATCGGCGCTCTTGCCTTCGGAATGCTGTCACTACCGCTGCTGCTGTTCGGCGTGAACGTCATGGGCGATCCGCGCTACGTGATCGTCGGCGTCGTGCTGTTCGCCGTCCTTGCTGCGGTCTACGTAAAATCGCCAAGCCTGCTGACCGCACTGGTGCTCGCCGTCTTCGTCTCGGCACTGGCGTTCCAGAACGAACGCCAGATCATCGAGACGCGGCGCGGATTCTTCGGCGTCAACAAGGTCGCACTCAGCGCGGACGGGCGGTTCCGGCTGCTGTATCACGGGACAACGCTGCATGGTGCCCAGAAGCTGACGAACGAAGACGGGTCTCCGGTCGAGCGCCCCGAGCCGCTCACCTACTATCATGACAAGGGGCCGCTCTATCAGGCGATCGTGGAAACTCGGCGCGCGCATGGCGGTCTCGGCAAGGTCGGTATCATCGGCCTGGGCAGCGGCAGCCTGGCTTGCTGGCGCAAGCCCGGCGAGGCATGGCGCTATTTCGAGATCGACCCGATCGTCGCCGATATCGCGTCCGATCCGACGTACTTCTCGTTCCTGTCGACGTGCAGCCCAGATCTTCCGATCGCACTCGGCGACGCGCGCCTGACCGTAGCGGACGAGCCAGACGGCAGCTACGACATCCTGGTGGTCGATGCGTTCTCGTCGGATTCGATCCCGGTGCATCTGATGACGCGCGAGGCGATCTCGATGTACCTGTCCAAGCTCGCCCCGGAGGGAATTGTCGCGGTGCATATCAGCAACCGGAACATGGACCTGGCACCGGCGCTCGCGGCGAGCGCGGAGGCGCTCGGGATTGCCGCGTTGATCCATGAACCGGTGGCGGGCGAACCGATGTCGCTGACCTACAAATCCGCGGCCCGGGTCGTCGTTTTCGCAAGGGATGCCCGCTCGGTCGAGGCGCTGTCGGCCTCGCCCGACTGGCAGGTCCTCGAGCCCACGGAAGGATTTTCCGAGTGGACCGACGACTACTCCAATATCCTCGGTGCGATCATGGCCAAGCACAGGGCGGACGGCCAGGATTAGACTGGCTGACTACGTTGGCCGACTACGCTGCCGGGGCCGCTGCTTCCGTCAACAGGTCCAGGGCGACGCCGACGCTTTCCAGCCTGACCTGCCGGCGACCGAGATCGCCGAACCGGCATTCGCGGTGGATGGTGGGGCCGTTCCTGCGGGCGGCGGCGAAATGGACCAGGCCGACCGGCTTCTCCGCCGAGCCGCCGCCGGGGCCGGCGATGCCGGTGACCGCCACGGCGATATCGGCCCCTGCGGCGCCGACCGCCCCTTCGGCCATGGCCCGCGCGACCGGCTCGCTGACCGCGCCATGCACGGCGATCAGGTCGGCGGGAACGCCCAGAACCTCGGTCTTCGCCGCGTTCGAATAGGTCACGAAACCGCGGTCGAAGACGGCGGACGATCCGGGGATCTCGGTCAGGAAGCCGGCGACCAGGCCACCCGTGCAGGATTCGGCGGTGGCGGCCGTCAGGCCTTTCCGCCGCATGGTGTCGATCAGGTCGGCGGCGCGTTCGTCGAGAGCCGTCGCGGTTATCATCTCGTGCCCTCCCCAGGCAGGGAGACCGTGGCGACGGCCTGTGCGGCGATGCCCTCGCGCCGGCCGGTGAAGCCGAGGCCCTCGCTCGTCGTCGCCTTGACCGAGACGCGCTCGGGCGCGATGGCGAGGATATCGGCGATGCGCGCCCGCATGGCGTCGCGATGCGGGCCGATCTTGGGCGTTTCGCAGATCAGCGTCACGTCGGCATGGACGATCGTGCCGCCGCGTTTGGCGACGAGGCCGGCGGCGTGGCGCAGGAAGATGTCGGAGGCGGCGGCCTTCCATTGCGGATCGCTCGGCGGGAAGTGGCTGCCGATGTCGCCGTCGGCGATGGCGCCGAGGATCGCGTCAGTCAGGGCGTGCAGGCCGACATCGGCATCGGAGTGGCCGAGCAGGCCGCGGTCGTGCGCAACCTCGATGCCGCACAGGGTTACGAAATCACCCTCGGCGAAACGGTGCACGTCGTAGCCCGTGCCCACGCGGGTTTCCCGGGCGATACCAAGCAGAGCCTCGGCCATGGCGAAGTCCTCGGGTGTCGTCAGTTTGCGGTTGGCCGGATCGCCGGCGACGAGGGTGACGGGGATGCCCGCCCATTCGGCGATCGCGGCATCGTCGGTGAAATCGCGGTCGATTGTCGCCGCGCGGCGATGGGCCTTAAGGATTTCCGCGAAGCGGAAGCCCTGGGGTGTCTGCGCGGCGAACAGGCCGTCGCGGTCGACCGTCGCGGAGACCGTTTCGTCGCGGCCCGCGCGCTTCAGCGTGTCGGCGACGGGCAGCGCGGGGATCGCGCCCGGGGTTCCCTCCAGGCCGTCGAGCACCCGGTCGATGACCGCGGACGAGACGAAGGGGCGGGCGGCGTCGTGGATCAGCACCCGGTCGGGCGCGTGCCCGGTGATGGCCTCGAGCCCGGCGCGTACCGACGCCTGGCGCGTCGCGCCGCCGGGAACCGCCGGGAGCAGCCCGTCGCGGTCGCCGATCTCCGTCGCCAGCCGGTCCTGCCATCCCTCGCGGATGACGACCTGCACGGCGTCGATACGCGGATGATCGAGAAACGGGGCAATGGAGCGCGCGACGACCGAGCGCCCACCGATAAGGCGAAACTGCTTCGGCTCCGCGCCATCGCCTACGGATGCTCTGGTGCCGGTGCCGCCGGCGACAATTACGGCAATCGTGGTCATTTGGCCCTGATAGCGCGGTATGTCGGTCCGCGTCTTTAGAAAAAACCGCGTTCGCGCAACGTTTATCATGGTTTACGCGGGGCCATCGTTTTTGTTGCGCCGCGAAATTATCTGTCTAAAATGCGGGCAATATGAAAAACGCACATGAAATGGGCATGCCCAATGCGGCCACGGCCGACGCGCCCGGTGGGATCGGTCCCGAGGCCGATGAGTCCGGCACCGATCCGAAGGGGCACGGCCTGACGGTCGACGGGACGCTGCTCGCTGGCCGTGCGCTTCTGGCGCCGATGTCCGGCATTACCGATGCGCCGTTTCGCCGATTGGCCCACCGGTTCGGCGCGAGCCTCGTCATCTCGGAGATGGTGGCCAGCGAAGAACTCGTGCAGCAGAAGCCCGACGCCGTGCTGCGCATCGAAGGCGAGGGCGTGGCGCCGAACGTTGTACAGCTGGCCGGCTGCGAGGCCAAATGGATGACCGAAGGGGCGCGGCTCGCCGTAGATGCCGGCGCCGACATCGTAGACATCAACATGGGTTGCCCGTCCCGGCGCGTGGCCAACCGATGGTCCGGGTCGGCGCTGATGCGCGACCTCGATACCGCCTGTCGGTTGATCGAGGCGACCGTCGATGCGGTCACCGTTCCGGTCACCCTGAAGATGCGGCTCGGCTGGGATCGCGACTCGCTCAACGCAGCCGAACTGGCGACCCGCGCCGAAGCGCTGGGCGTGCGGATGATCACGGTCCATGCGCGCACACGCTGCGATTTCTACAAGGGACCGGTCGACTGGCCCGCGGTTCGTGCCGTGGTCGAGGCGGTCGACGTACCGGTCGTCGTGAACGGCGATATTCTCGGTCTGGAGGACGCCCGCGAGGCGCTGGCGCTGTCGGGGGCCGACGCGGTCATGGTCGGTCGCGGCGCGTGCGGGCGGCCCTGGCAGGTCGGTGCGATCGCGCGGGCGCTGGAGTCCGGCGCCCCCGAGCTGGAGCCGGCACCCGCGGACATCGCCGCCATCGTTCTGGAGCATTACGAAGCGATGCTCGGACATTACGGCGATACGCTCGGCATGCGCATCGCCCGCAAGCATCTGGGCTGGTACCTGGAAGCCGTGAAGCCGGCCGACGAGATCGGCGACTGGCGCGCGGCCCTTCTGACCGAAGACGATCCGCGCAAGGTGGCGGCTTCGATCCCGGCTGCCTTCGCCGCGGGACAACTGGAGTGTGCAGCCTGATGACGAGCGCGGTCCTCGATAAGGTCTCCGGCGACGTCCACGCACCGGCGTCGGAGGCTGTCTTCAACGCCTTGCCGCATCCGGTGATCGCGGTCGCGCAAGACAACGCGATCGTCTCGGCGAACGCGGCGGCGGAAGCCTTCTTCCAGGCGAGCCTTTCGGTGTTGCAGCGCTACGCCATCACCGATCTGGTGCCGCATGACAGCCCGTTGATCGATCTGTTGGCGCAGGTGCGCGAGCGCGCCGCCTCCGTCAGCGAATACCGCGTGGCGATCGGAACGCCGCGCACCGGCGGCGAGCGGTTGGTCGACATCTACGTCGCGCCGATCGCCGAGGAAAACGACACGACCGTGGTGATGATCCACGAGCGCACCATCGCCGAGCAGTTCGACCGCCAGTTCACGCATCGGGCGGCGGCGCGCAGCGTCACCGGGCTCGCCAGCATGCTGGCGCACGAGATCAAGAACCCGCTGTCGGGCATTCGCGGCGCCGCGCAGCTTCTCGAGTCGACGGTGGAGGAGGGCGACAGGGCCCTTGCCCGGCTGATCCGCGAGGAGACCGACCGGATCGTCAAGCTGGTCGACCGGATGGAAGTGTTTTCCGACCAGCGTCCGGTCGACCGCGATCCAGTCAATATCCACGTGGTGCTCGATCGGGTGAAGCACATCGCGTCGGCCGGTTTCGCCAAGCACATCCGCTTCGTCGAGGAATACGACCCCTCGCTACCGCCGGTTCTGGGCAATCGCGATCAACTCGTGCAGGTGTTCCTGAACCTGGTGAAGAACGCCGCGGAGTCGATCGGCCCCAACGCGACGGACGGCGAGATCGTGCTGTCGACGGCGTTCCGGCCGGGCGTGCGGCTGTCGGTTCCGGGAAATACCGAGAAGGTCAGCCTGCCGCTGGAGTTCTGCGTGCGCGACAACGGTCCCGGCGTGGCGGAGGACTTCCTGCCGCATCTGTTCGATCCGTTCGTGACCACCAAGATCTCCGGTTCCGGCCTCGGTCTCGCGCTCGTCGCCAAGATCGTGGGCGATCATGGCGGCGTGATCGAGTGCCAGTCGCAGCCGCGACGAACCGTGTTCCGCGTTCTCATGCCGATGTATCTGACCCACCGCGCCCCCGACCCGCGCGCGTCCGACGCGAAATCCGACGAGGACTGAGAGACGATGCCTAACGGTAACATCCTGGTCGCCGACGACGACGCCGCGATCCGAACCGTGCTCAACCAGGCGCTGTCGCGCGTCGGATACGACGTGCGCGTGACCGGCAACGCCGCCACCCTGTGGCGCTGGGTCTCGCAAGGGGAGGGCGACCTCGTGATCACCGACGTGGTGATGCCCGACGAGAACGCGTTCGATCTTCTGCCGCGCATCAAGAAGATCCGGCCCGAAATACCGATCATCGTGATGAGCGCCCAGAACACATTCCTGACCGCGGTCAAGGCATCGGAGCGCGGTGCCTACGAATACCTGCCGAAGCCGTTCGACCTGAACGAACTGGTGACGATCGTCGGCCGCGCCCTGGCCGAACCGAAGCCGCGGACGGCGGACGTCGCTGACGTGGAGGGGGACAATATCCCGCTCGTCGGCCGCTCGCCGGCGATGCAGGATATCTACCGGCTGCTCGCGCGGCTGATGCAGACCGATCTGACGGTGATGATCGCGGGCGAGTCCGGCACCGGCAAGGAACTGGTCGCCAAGGCGCTGCACGACTACGGCAAGCGCGCGAACGGGCCGTTCGTGGCCATCAATATGGCGGCCATTCCGCGCGACCTGATCGAAGCCGAGCTGTTCGGCCACGAGAAGGGCGCCTTCACCGGCGCGCAGACCCGCAACACCGGCCGCTTCGAACAGGCGGAGGGCGGGACGCTGTTCCTCGACGAGATCGGCGACATGCCGATGGAGGCGCAGACCCGTCTCCTGCGCGTCCTGCAGCAGGGCGAGTACACGACGGTCGGCGGGCGCGTGCCGATCAAGACCAACGTCCGGATCATCGCGGCCACCAACAAGGATCTCCGGCAGCTTATCAACCAGGGGTTGTTCAGGGAGGACCTCTACTATCGCCTGAACGTCGTGCCGATCCGGCTGCCGCCCTTGCGCGAACGCACCGAGGACATTCCCGATCTGGTGCGCCATTTCTTCGCCCAGGCCGAAAAGGAAGGCCTGCCGCACAAGCAGATCGAGCAGGCGGCCCTCGACCGTCTTCGGCGGTATCGCTGGCCGGGCAACGTGCGCGAACTGGAAAACCTGGTCCGGCGGCTCGCCGCGCTTTATCCGCAGGAAATCATAACCGAGCAGACGATCGAGGCCGAGCTCGGGGAGCCGTTGTCCAACCCCGCCAACGATGGCGACCATGAGGAAGAAACGCTCGGTGGCTCCGTCGAACGCCATATGTCGGGCTACTTCCGGGAGTTCGGCGACAACCTGCCGCCCCCGGGGCTCTATCACCGGGTTCTGCGGGAGATCGAGGAGCCGCTCATCGGCGCCGCGTTGGCGGCGACGCGCGGCAATCAGATTCGCGCCGCCGAGCTTCTGGGGCTGAATCGCAACACTCTGCGCAAGAAAATCCGCGACCTCGATATCCAGGTTATCCGCAGCAGCCGGTAATTTTCCGGCCGCTGCCTTTTCCTTGTCTCATTTCTGCAACATTTGTGGTTGATCTGCATCGGTCCGGCGACCAGTATTCGGCGCCGGCTCGGCACGCGCCGCTGTCGCTATTCCGCTGCAGCGTTTCGAGCCGGAACGCGAATGGATTTCTGTCAGTGACGATTGTCGAACCGCGACAGCCCACAGTGCCGGCGTTTTCGACGCGACGCAGCAAATCCCTGCGGATCGTGGGCGCGCTTCTGGTCGTCCTGTCGCTCGTTGCTGGGACCGGTACGTTCGCGGTCCTGACCGGTCTGACCGCCGTCGAGCCGGACGAGGACGTCGTCGCCGCTGCGCTCGTCGTGAACCTGATACTGGTTGCCGGCCTGGGCGCTATCGTCGCGGTCGAGATCAGCCGGTTGTGGCTGGCGCGCCGGCGCGGCATCGCGGGGGCGGGACTTCATCTGCGCATTCTCGGGCTATTCGCGGTCATCGCGGTGGTTCCGGCGGTGATCGTCGCGATCATCGCCAGCGTCACGCTCAGCCGCGGTCTCGATACGTGGTTCTCCGAGCGCACCAAGACGATCATGCAGACCTCTCTGTCGGTCGCCGATGCCTATCTGCGCGAACACGGGCAGGTCATCCGGGCCGACATCCTCGCCATGGCGACCGACCTGGAACGCGCCGAGGCGATGTATCGGGACGATCCGGTGCAGTTCCAGAAGTTCTTCACCGCGCAGGCCGCGATCCGGTCGCTGCCGGCGGCTTTCCTGCTGGACGAGAACCTGACTGTCCTGAGACGCGCGGATATCGACCTGAAGCGCGAGTTTCTCATGCCGCCGGCGAACGCGGTGGAGCAGGCCAAGGGCGGCGAGGTGATCGTCATCGCCCCCGGCGTCTCGAACCAGGTCGGTGCGATCAAGAAACTCGATGACTTCGACGGGGCCTATCTCTACGTCGCCCGCTCGGTCGATCCCCTGGTGATCAACTACCTGCGTCTGGCCCAGGCGAATATCGCCGAGTTCTCCAGCCTCGAGCGGCGGCGCTTCGGCGTGCAAATCGCCTTTGGGCTCATGTATGTGGGCTTCGCCTTCATTCTGCTGCTGGCGGCGGTGTGGGTCGGCATGGGGTTCGCCAACCGGCTCGTCTCTCCGATCCGACGGCTGATCGGCGCCGCCGATCAGGTCGCCCAGGGTAACCTCTACGTACAGGTGCCTATCCGCAATAAGGAAGGCGATCTGGCGAGCCTGAGCACGACCTTCAACAAGATGACGACGCAGTTGCGCTCCCAGCGCGACGATCTGCTCGAAGCTAACGAGGAACTCGACGAACGGCGGCGCTTCATCGAGACGGTGCTCGCCGGCGTCCCGGCAGGCGTGCTCGGGGTCGATGATTCCGGCGCCGTCTCGCTGGCTAACCGGTCGGCTGCCGTGCTGCTGGAGACGAGCCAGGAAGAGCTGCTCGGCAAACCGTTGACCGACGAACTGCCGGAACTCATTCCCTGCATCGAGCAGGCCCGGGTGCAGCCGTCACGGCTGATCCAGGAGCAGATATCGGTGCGCCGCGGCGGGCGCGACCGGACCATCGCCGTTCGGGTGGCGACCGAGATCTCGGCGACAGGCCATCGCGGCTATGTCGTCACCCTCGACGACATCACCGAACTGGTGACGGCGCAGCGGACCTCCGCCTGGGCCGACGTCGCGCGTCGCATCGCCCACGAGATCAAGAACCCGCTGACGCCTATCCAGCTTTCGGCGGAGCGGCTAAAACGCAAATACGGCAGAGCGATCACCGAAGACCGCGAGATCTTCGACCAGTGCACCGACACGATCATCCGGCAGGTCGGCGATATCGGCCGCATGGTCGACGAGTTCTCGTCGTTCGCGCGCATGCCCAAGGCGGTGATCGAGCCCGCCGATATCGTGGAGACGGTCAAGCAGGCCGCGTTCCTGATGCGGGTCGGCAACCCGGAGGTCGACATCGAGCTCGACCTGCCGGACGCGCCGATCACCGTGCCCGTCGATCGCCGGCTCATCTCGCAGGCGGTGACCAACATCATCAAGAACGCGATCGAGGCCATATCGGCGACCGATCTCGAGGCCGACGGGGAACGCGGCCACGTCGCGGTGAAAGTCGGCGAGGCGAACGGCTGGGTGACGATCGACGCGATCGACAACGGGATCGGCCTGCCGAGCGAGAACAGGGCCAGGCTGCTCGAGCCGTACATGACGACGCGCGAGAAGGGCACGGGCCTCGGGCTGGCCATCGTCGGACGCATCATGGAGGAACACGGCGGACGGGTCGAGCTGGCGGATGCGCCGTCGGTGGCGAAGGGCGGACACGGCGCGTGGGTTCGCCTTGCCCTGCCTGTCGGCGGCAATTCGGATCTGGAAATGGACGAACTCGAACGCGCGGTCGACGCGGCCGTGTCGTGAACGCTTCAGTGGAGCAACGGTGAATGGCGAAAGATATCCTGATCGTCGATGACGAGGCCGATATTCGCGATCTCGTGGCGGGAATCCTGGAGGACGAGGGCTACAACGCCCGGTCGGCCCGCAACAGCGAGGAGGCGTTGTCCGAGATCGAGTCGCGCCGGCCCTCCATGGTCTTTCTCGACATCTGGCTGCAGGGCAGTCGGCTCGACGGGCTCGAGCTGCTCGAGGTCATCAAGGAGGACCATCCGGACCTTCCGGTGGTGATGATCAGCGGCCACGGCAACATCGAGACGGCGGTTTCGGCGATCAAGAAGGGCGCCTACGACTACATCGAGAAGCCGTTCAAGGCCGACCGCCTGGTGCTCGTGGCCACGCGCGCGCTGGAGACCTCGCAGCTGCGCCGGGAGGTCAAGGACCTCAAGCAGCGCTCCGGCGAAACCAACCGCATCGTCGGCAAGTCGAGCGCGGCCAATCAGTTGCGCAATGCGATCGAGCGGATTGCCCCGACGAACAGCCGCGTACTGATTTCCGGTTCTTCGGGGGCGGGCAAGGAGCTCGCCGCGCGGACGCTGCACAGCCTGTCGGCCCGCGCGTCCGGGCCGTTCGTCGTCATCAACGCAGCTACGATCACGCCGGAGAACATGGAGGTCGCGCTGTTCGGCACGGAGACCGCGGACGGCCGGCGCGTGATCGGCGCTCTCGAAGAAGCGCACGGCGGCACGTTGTTCATCGACGAAGTCGCCGACATGCCGCGCGAGACCCAGAACCGCATTCTACGGGTTCTGGTCGATCAGAACTTCCAGCGGGTCGGCGGTTCGGCCCGGGTGTTCGTCGACGTGCGGATCGTCTCCTCGACCAGCCGCGACCTCGAGCTGGAGGTGCAGGAAGGCCGGTTCCGGGAGGACCTGTTCCATCGCCTGGGCGTGGTTCCCGTGCGGGTTCCCGCGCTGGCCGAGCGGCGCGAGGACATTCCCGAACTCGTCGACCACTTCATGCAGCAGATCTCCAACTCGAGCGGCCTGCCGATCCGCCGCATCGGCGCCGACGCGATGGCGGTGCTGCAGGCGCACGACTGGCCGGGCAACGTGCGCCAGCTTCGCAACAACGTCGAACGGTTGATGATCCTCGCCGGCGGCGATGCCGATGCGGTCATCACCGCGGACCTGCTGCCGGCGGAGGTCGGCGCGTCGCTGCCGCCGGCGCCCGGCAATTCGCGGGCCGAGGAGATGCTGGCCCTGCCTCTGCGCGACGCGCGCGAGATCTTCGAGCGGGAATACCTGATCGCCCAGATCAATCGTTTCGGCGGCAATATCTCGCGCACCGCGGAGTTCGTCGGCATGGAACGCTCGGCGCTGCACCGCAAGCTCAAGACGCTCGGTGTTGGCTGAGCGGACAAGACGCTACGCCGGACGTAGGCTGATCAAGCAAAACAAGCTATGAAGCTGGGCTGACGTCCGCGGCCGGGGGGCCGCGGGCGCCGCGTCGTCGCAATTCGGGGATGAACCATGAAGGTCGTGATCTGTGGAGCTGGCCAGGTGGGATTCGGCATTGCCGAGAAACTCGCCGCCGAAGGCAACGACGTCAGCATCATCGACCGGGCTCCGGAACTGATCCAGTCGATCACCGAGACGCTCGATGTGCGCGGTTTCGTCGGCCATGGCGCCCATCCGGACACGCTTGCCCTGGCCGGCGCCGAGCAGGCCGACATGCTGATCGCCGTGACGCTGCACGACGAAGTCAACATGATCGCCTGCCAGGTGGCGCATTCCTTGTTC
Organism: Microbaculum mangrovi; assembly: GCF_051390635.1. Classification (NCBI taxonomy): domain Bacteria; kingdom Pseudomonadati; phylum Pseudomonadota; class Alphaproteobacteria; order Hyphomicrobiales; family Tepidamorphaceae; genus Microbaculum; species Microbaculum mangrovi. Next base: position 1,133,872 of record NZ_JBPODT010000002.1, on the reverse strand, counting down.
AATGTCCCGACAAAGGTCTCCCGCATCCGTGCCCAGAGCTATCTCGCGCCGCACTGGCGCGACCTGTTCTCGCGCGAGCACCTGCCGATCGACGTGATCATCTCGCCGGAGGTGGAGGTCGGCGAGATGGTGCTGCGGCGGCTGGCGCTGCCGGGGGCGACAGACACGGTCACCTTCGCCGACGGGCAGGTCGTGGTCGCGGGGGTCTACTGCGACGAGAACTGCCCGATCGTCGACACGCCGCTGCGCCAGCTCACCGAGCTATTCCCCGACCTGAAGGCGCTGGTCATCGGCATTCAGCGCGGCGAACGCTTCTTCGTGCCGGATTCCTCCGATTCGATGCTGGTCGGCGACGTCGCCTACTTCGCCGCCGACCGCGACCAGGTGCGTCGCACGCTCGGCATTTTCGGCCACGAGGAAGCGGCCGCCTCCCGGGTGGTGATCGTCGGTGCCGGCAATATCGGCTTCTACGTGGCGCGCGAGATCGAGGCGCGGCAACGCAGTGCGCGGGTGAAAGTCATCGAGACGTCCCGCAAACGCGCGATCGAGGTGGCCGACGAGCTGCGCCGCACCGTCGTGCTGCACGGCAGCGCCCTCGACGAGGAACTGCTGCGCGAAGCCGATGTCGCCGACGCCGACACCATCGTGGCGCTGACCAACAGCGACGAAGTCAACATCCTGGCGTGCGTGATGGGCCAGAAACTCGGCGCGGGTCGCAGCCTCTGTCTGATCAACAACCGGGGCTATCCCGACCTGACGCGGTCGCTGGGCATCTCTGCCTACGTCAATCCGCGCCAGATCACCGTTTCCAAGGTGCTTCAGCACGTGCGGCGCGGCCGTATCCGCGGCGTCCATTCGGTCCAGAACGGCGCTGCCGAGATCATCGAGGCGGAGGCGCTGGAAACCTCTCCGCTCGTGGGCAAGCCGCTGCGCGAACTCGATCTGTTCGATGGCGTGCGGATCGGCGCCATCTATCGTGGCGAGGAGGTGATCATTCCGCGCGGCGACACCTACATTCAACCACACGATCGCATCGTCATGGCGGCGATGGCCGACCAGGTTCGCAAGGTCGAGCAGATGTTCCGCGTCAGCCTGGAATTCTTCTAAGCCGATCGCGGTTCCCATGATCCCCGTCGTCTACGTCTTCGCCTACTTCCTCGCCGCCTACGCGATTGCGCTGGTTCTGCCGGCCGTGGTGGCGATCGGTCTGGGCGAGGGGACACTGGGCCTCGATTTCCTGATCAGCGCCGGCCTCTGGATCTTCGTCGCGGGGGCGATGATGCTGAGCCTGCGCGGGCGCGAGCGGCGGCTGCGGCCGTCCCAGCGCTATCTGCTGGCCCTGATGCTCTGGCTGCTGTTGCCTCTGGTCGGGGCGCTGACCCTCGCGATGACCGTCGACGGGCTGGGAGCGGTCGATGCCTATTTCGAAGCGGTCTCGGGACTGACGACGACGGGCGCCACCGTGCTGCCGCCGCCCGAGGAGCTGCCGCGCAGCGTCGTGCTCTGGCTGGCGATGACACAGTGGATCGGCGGCGGCCTGACCCTGCTGGTCGTGGTGCTGGCGCTCGCTCCCTCCGGCGTCGGCGGTCTGCCCGAGACCCATTCTCGGATGATCGAGCACGGCGGACTGCCGGAGCGGCGCCGCCTTGTCCTGCTCGTTCGTGACGTCTTTCCGATTTATCTCGGCGCCACGGCCGTCACGTTCCTGCTGCTGGCGGCAACGGAGCTCGAGGCGTTCGAAGCGCTTTGCCTTGCGTTCAGCGCGGTGTCGACCGGCGGATTCTCGCCGCGATCGGTGACGATCGGCGAATACGTGCCGACTTTTGGCATTGTCGTCCTCGTCGTGGCGATGCTGTACGGAGCGACGAACGTGCTGTGGCAGCGCAATCTGTTCCAACTGCGCCGTTCGCGCCGGATGTCGGATCGGGAGAGCCTGTGGACGATCGGACTGTGCCTGGGGCTCGGCCTGATCGCGGGCTTCGCGTTCTTTCAGGCCGCGGGGCAGGGCGTCGGCATTGCCATCCGGGACGGAATGTTCACCGCGACGTCGCTGATCACCACGTCCGGCTTCGAGATCCGACATGCTAGCTTCGAGATCTTTTCGATCCCGCTGGTCGTGATCCTGCTGGCGATTGGCGCGGCCAGCTTCTCGACCGCGGGCGGCATCAAGCTTTTCCGTATCGGCGCGATGGTCGTGCAGGGTGGGCGCGAGCTCAATCGGCTCGTCTATCCGCATGGCATCCGTCCCTCACGACTCGGCGGTCAGCCCTACGACATTCAGGTGATGAAGGCGATCTGGACGGCCTTCCTCGCTTTCGTATTCGCCACGGTCGCGCTGTCGCTGCTGCTGGCGAGCGAGGGAATCCCATACGAAGGCGCGGTCATTGCCGCCCTGTCCGCGGTGTCCAATGCCGGGCCGATCTATGCGAGCGACTGGGCGATCTCCAATGATTGGCCTTCCTATGCGGAAATGGATACAGGAGCGCTGCTGGCGTTGTGCCTTGGCATGATTCTCGGGCGTCTGGAGGTCGTTGCCGCTTTAGGTCTTCTGGTTTACATGGTGCGTCGCGGATAATCCTTGTTTCGGCTCCAATCCGCCTTCATTCTGATGCGAATCACAAGAAAACGACTCGGAGCAGTCTCGAACATGTCCCGCATCGCCTACGTCAACGGCCGGTATGTCCCGCATGCGTATGCTCAGGTACATGTCGAGGACCGCGGCTATCAGTTCAGCGACGGCGTATATGAGGTCTGCGAAGTGCATGACGGGCACCTCGTCGACGAAACGCGGCATATGGCGCGACTCAGCCGCTCGCTTAAGGAACTGCGCATTCGCGAGCCTATGTCGGTGAAGGCGTTCGGCCATGTGCTGCGCGAGACGGTGCGGCGCAACAGGGTTCGCAACGGGCTCGTGTATCTGCAGGTTACCCGAGGCGTCGCCAAGCGCGACCATCCGTTCCCCAAGGACGATGTGGCGCCGGCCGTCGTTGTGACGGCGCGCACGATCGATCCGAAAAAGAGTGCAAAATCGGCAGAAAGCGGTATCAGTGTCATTACGGTTCCCGAAAATCGCTGGGACCGGGTCGATATTAAGTCGGTTTCGCTGCTTCCCAATGTGCTTGCCAGGCAAGCGGCGGAAGACGCCGGCGCGTCGGAGGCATGGTTCGTCGATCAGGACGGCTATGTGACCGAGGGGTCGGCGACGAATGCGTGGATCGTCGATCAGGATGGCCGACTGATCACGCGCCCAGCGGAATTCGGGATCTTGCGCGGCATCACCCGAACCGTTGTCGTCGACCTCGCCAATCGCGAGGGCGTCGAAATCGTCGAACGGCCTTTCACCGCCGAAGAGGCGAGGAAGGCGCGTGAGGCGTTCGTAACGTCGGCGACGAAATTGGTGATGCCGGTCGTCAAGATCGACGATGCGGTCATCGGGAACGGTAAACCGGGGTCTATCGCCGGAAAGTTGCGTGAGCTTTTCTACACGCAGGCGGAGATTGCGCCGTAAAAAAGGAATAGAGCGGTGCAGAATAGAACCTTGCCCCGGCGGCACGAGTTGCCATCTAATTGTAGCCGGGACCGGTCAACGGTTTGCCGATCAGTCTTGGTCGGAAGAGAAGGGACCCGCCCTGAAAGGATATGGCGGGGCAAGAGGTAAAGGAATGGCGGCGGAACGAAATCAAAATCTACAGGACACGTTCCTCAATTACGTACGCAAGAACAAGACGCCTCTCACGATTTTCCTCGTAAACGGGGTTAAACTTCAGGGGGTAGTCACCTGGTTCGATAATTTCTGCGTATTGTTGCGGCGCGATGGACACTCTCAGCTTGTCTACAAGCACGCAATCTCCACGGTCATGCCGAACGGGCCGATTCAACTGTTCGAGCAGGCCGAGGAAGGCGCAGCCGCTGGTGACTGATTGAGGCCGGTCGATCCTCCACGGCATGGTCGAGAGACCGGCCGGGACTCGGAGCGGGCTTCTGGACACAGCACCGCGCGGGAACCGACACGGGCGTATGTCCTTGTGCCGGTTCTCGAGGCAGGCGAACGGAAGGGACGGGACGACGCGCGCGGCGGCTCCAAGGCCGCCGTGGCGCGGTCGGCCGAGGCGCGGCTCGACGAAGCCGTCGGTCTGGCCGGCGCCATCGACCTCAACGTGGTCGGGCAGGGCATCGTCCGCGTCTCCGCACCGCGGCCGGCGACGCTTATCGGCAGTGGCAAGGTCGAGGAACTCGCCGCCATCGTGCGTGGCGAGCATGCGGAGCTCGTCGTTGTCGACGCGGCGCTAACCCCGGCGCAGCAGCGCAATCTCGAGAAGGCCTGGGATACCAAGGTTATCGACCGGACGGGCCTGATCCTCGAGATCTTCGGCGCGCGTGCGCGCACGCGGGAAGGGCGGTTGCAGGTCGAGCTGGCGCATCTGACGTGGCAGAAGAGCCGCCTGGTGCGGTCCTGGACCCATCTGGAGCGCCAGCGTGGCGGCTTCGGTTTCATGGGCGGGCCGGGCGAAACCCAGATCGAGACCGACCGGCGGCTTATCCAGGAGCGGATCACCCGCATCGAGAAGGAGCTCAAGTCGGTTCGCCGGACCCGAGCTCTGCATCGGGAGACGCGCCGCCGGGTTCCGTATCCGATCGTCGCCATTGTCGGCTATACGAATGCCGGAAAGTCAACGCTTTTCAACAGGTTGACCAAGGCGGAGGTGCTCGCCGAGGACCTGCTTTTCGCGACGCTCGATCCAACTCTGCGCGGCCTGAAGCTTCCCGACGGCCATATGGCCATCCTGTCCGACACGGTCGGGTTCATATCGGACATCCCGACCGATCTCGTCGCGGCGTTCCGCGCGACCCTCGAAGAGGTCATCGAAGCCGATCTCGTGATGCATGTGCGGGACATCTCGCACCCGGACACGAAGGCGCAGGCGGCCGACGTCGTCGACGTTCTGTCGTCGCTCGGCGTCGACACCGAGGACCGGGGCCACATGATCGAGGTCTGGAACAAGATCGACCTGCTCGGAGAGGAAGAGCGAGACAGCCTGAAAGCGGCCGCAGAGCGTCTTCCCGAAATCGAACGGCCGATCCCGATATCGGCCATGACGGGCGAGGGGGTCGACGCGTTGCTCGCGGCGATCGAGACCCGCCTGAAAGGCGAGATCGCACACCGGTCCGTCGCGCTCGATCCGGCGGACGGCGCCGGCATGAACTGGATCTACGAACGCTGCACCGTTACCGGGCGGCGGCATGACGACGACACGGGCGCCGTCCTTCTGGACGTCGACGTGCCGATGAAGCGGCTGCCGGAATTCAATCGGCGGTTCGCGAAAGCGCTTCGCCCGGACTGACGGCGGGCGCGCCTTCGGTTTTCTTGGCGTCCTGCCACCAGCCTTCCATCCGCTCCAGCGTCACGGCTTCCAGAGGCGTGCCTTCGGCGCGCGCCTGATGTTCGATGTGGGCGAAGCGGCGGCGGAACTTGTCGTTGGTCCCGCGCAGGGCGTCCTCCGGATCGACGCCGAAATGACGGGCGAAGTTGGCAACGGCGAACAGGACGTCGCCGATCTCGTCCGCCAATTCGGCCTGGTCGCCGGATTCGGCGGCTTCGGACACCTCGTCGATTTCCTCGTGGATCTTGGCGATCACCTGGGCCGAGTCGTCCCAGTCGAAGCCGACACGGGCTGCGCGTTTCTGCAGCTTCACGGCGCGCTGCAGGGCGGGCAGGGCGAGTGGCACGTCGTCGAGCAGCGAGGCCGGTCCGGGCGTTTCGCGTTCGGCGTGCCTGTCGGCCTTCTCCTGCGCCTTGATGTCTTCCCAATTGCGCTTCACCGCCTCCGGCGTGGCGGCGTCGGCCGTCGCAAAGACATGTGGATGGCGGCGGATCATCTTCGCGGTGATCGCCTCGACGACGTCGCCGAAGGAAAACGCGCCGATTTCCTCGGCCATGCGGGCGTGAAAGACGACCTGGAGCAGGAGGTCGCCGAGCTCGTCCTTCAGATCCATCAGATCGTCGCGGGCGATGGCGTCGGCGACCTCGTAGGCTTCCTCAATCGTGTAGGGCGCGATAGTCGCGAAATCCTGTTCCAGATCCCAGGGACACCCGGTCACCGGCGTGCGCAGCGCCGTCATGATGTCGAGGAGCGTACGGATGTCTTTGGACGGACGCATTGGCAATCCCGGAATCGGTTCGGAGACGGACGCAGCATAGCAGAGGGAAATGGTACGCGCGGGCAAACGCGAACGGCGTTGTCCGCAAGCCGGAACGGATCCCCGCGGCCGCACACCGGTTAAGATGTGTCGCATAAGATATATTATGGAACCAAATACCGTGAGATGGGGAATTGTGGTTCCGGCCGTGAAGCCGTTTGAAATCAATGAGCTACAGGATTGCGCTCGTGCGGACACCGACGGATGCCCGTCCGGCAATGTGGCTCATCGCGGACGGCCGCGAACGGCCAGGCGCGCGAAAGATACAATTTGATCCAACGCGGCGGGCCTAATTTTAACGGCCATCTGAGACACTTCGAAACCGTTCCGGCGGGCACGCGTGTTCTGGGTGGGCTTATATGCGTCTGAAATATCCGTTCTTGCGACGATTGGGCCTTGGCGCCCATCTGGCGGTCGTCGTCGCCCTGGCGGCCATCCCGACGTCGTTACTGATCATCGAGTTCATCGATTCTGAGCGGCGCGAGGCGATCGAGGACGCCGAGAAATGGACACAGAGCGCCGCCACCCAAGTCGCTGAACGGCGCCGCCAGGTGATCTCGACGACGCGCACGATCTTGACCGCGACCGCGGCGCAACTGGATGCCCCGGCGCGTGCGCGATCCTGCGCGGTGGCGGCGGCCGGAAATGACGAGATCGTCTGGATGATCACCGCCGGAGGCGAGATTGTCTGTTCCAAGGCGTCCGGATTTCCACTGTCCGGGTCCGTTATCAAGGGCCTGCTGGACGATGTAGACGATCCCGGATTCGCGGTCACGGGACCGTATCTGTCCGATGCCGGGCGGGCGCAACTGTTCGGCGCACTCACGATGCGGGCTGCCGATGGCAGCACCTGGCACATCATCCAGGCGATCGATCTGGCCTGGCGGCCGGTCTATGACGAGGATCTCGGCGGGCCGGCCGACTTCGTGGTGATGACCGTCGATGCCGAAGGCCAGATCTATCATCGGCTCGGGCCAGGGGCAGATCTGGCGACCGCGCCGGACGGAAAGCTGCGCCCTGCCCCTCCATTTCGCGCGGCCACGTTCATCGGGGCGTCCACGGTTGTGGACATTGACGGCGTGCCGCGCATCTACGGTTCCGCGCCGGTTCCAGGCACCGGCGACACCGTCATGGTCGGTCTGCCGCACGACGTGATTTTGTCGAAGGCGAAGCAGGATCTGCTGGCCGATCTCGCGCTTTTCGGTGCCGCGCTGACGCTGTCCGGGCTCTTGGCCTGGCTTACCCTCGAACGCATGGTTTTGCGTTCGGTTCGCAAGCTGCGCGATGCGGCAGTTGCGACCGCCCGCGGAGAAACGAGCGATCGTGTCGATATTTCCGATGGTCCCGTCGAACTGCGCGAACTGGCGCACGCGTTCAACGACATGAAGGACAAGCTCGAGTTTCAGGCGTTCCACGACCAGCTCACTGGGCTTGGGAACCGCCGCTATATCGAGCAGCGTATGGCCGGGTTGCTGCAGGAGGGCGAACCGTTCGCCATTCTGGCCGTCGATCTGGATGGCTTCAAACCGATCAACGACACATATGGCCATGCCGTCGGCGATTTCGTCCTCGCCGAAGCCGCGAACCGGTTGAAGGCCGAGTTCGGAGACGGCCTTTTCATCGGACGCACCGGCGGTGACGAGTTTCTCGCGGGCATTGCGACCGATGGTGACGGAGGCGCCGAGGCGGCCTCGCAGGTTGCGAAGCGCGTGCTCGAGCGGCTGGGGCGTCCGATCACGCTGCCTGATGGCACCCGGGAATCGATCAGCGGCAGCGTCGGAATCGCCTTCTGGTCCGGAAACGGCACCACGGCGGATGACGTCATCCGCCAGGCAGACGCGGCGCTCTACCGTGCGAAGCGGTCGGGCCGAAACCGGTTCGTCGCGCCCGACGCGGCCTAAGGGTCAGTCGCGCTGTTCGTCCTCGAAGGCGATTTGCATCCCGTCATAGGCGGGAACGACATTGTCGGGCAGCCAGGTCTTCAGGGCGTCGTAGTCCAGGTCGACATGCATATTGGTGAGGATCGCGCGGCGCGGCTTCACCCGGTCGATCCAGGTCAACGCCTCGTCCACGGTAAAATGGCTGATATGCGGGCTTTCGCGCAGTGCGTCGATGATCCAGACGTCGAGGTCATGCAGCAGTTCGACGCTTTCTTCCGGGATGTCGCTGACGTCCGGCGTATAGGCGAGGCCGCCGAAGCGGAAGCCGAGAGCGGCGATCGGGCCGTGGATCACCGGGAAGGGCTCGGCGACGATGGCGCCCCCCTCCCCGTCGATCACTACCGGCGTCGGCGGCAGGATGTCGTGGGAGTCGAGGATCGGTGGATAGGGACTGCCTGGCGGGGAATCGAAGCAGTAGGAGAAGCGCTCCCGCAGGCGCTCGCCGGCTTCGGGCTCCATGTAGACCGAAACGCGCCGGCGATTGTGGATCACGACCGGGCGCAGATCGTCGATGCCATGGGTGTGGTCGGCATGGTCGTGGGTGAACAGCACACCGTCGATCCAGGTTACCTCGGCGCCGATCAACTGGTCGCGCAGGTCCGGTGACGTGTCGACCAAAACGGTGGTCTTTCCCTCCGCGCCGGTCTTCTCGACAAGGATCGAGCAGCGGCGGCGGCGATTTCTGGGATTGTCCGGATTGCAGGCACCCCAGCCGCTGGCGACACGCGGCACGCCACCGGATGACCCGCAGCCGAGGATCGTCGCGACCGCCGTCATGGAGCGGCCGAAACCTCGGCAGGGCGGGGAATCTTGGAGAACAGGCGAAAGAAATTGTCTGTCGTCCGGTGGGCGATCTCGTCGTAGGAGACACCGCGGGTTTCGGCCAGAACCTTCGCGGTTTCAACCACATAGGCCGGCTCGTTGCGCTTGCCGCGATACGGCACCGGCGCAAGATACGGCGCATCCGTCTCGACCAGAAGGCGGTCGGCGGGCAGCGCGGCGGCGATGTCGCGGATCTCCTCGGAGCGCTTGAAGGTCAGGATACCGGAGAACGACACGTAAAGGCCGAGTTCGATTCCCGCGGTCGCGAGGCCGGCCTTCGAGCTGAAGCAGTGCAGGATCGCGTCGAAGCGTCCCTTCGCCATCTCGTCGCGCAGGATCGCCTCGGTGTCGGCTTCCGCCTCGCGCGTGTGGATGACGAGCGGCAGTCCAGTCTCGCGCGCCGCCGCGATCTGGGTGCGGAAGCTCTGGGCCTGCAGATCGCGCGGCGCCTTGTCATAGTGATAGTCGAGGCCCGCCTCGCCGATCGCGACGACCTTGGGGTGGGCGGCGGCGGCGATGTAGTCGGCGACCGGCACGTCGGGTTCCTCGCCGGCGTTGTGCGGATGGGTGCCGACCGAGCAGTAGACATCGTCGTAGTTTTCCGCGATCGCCCGCACCCGGTCGAACTGTCGGAAGCGGGTACTGATCGTGACCATGCGGACGACGCCGGCCGCCCGTGCGCGCGCGACGATGGCGTCGCGTTCCTCGGCGAAATCGGGAAAGTCGAGATGGCAGTGGCTGTCGACGATCATGGCGTCAGGACGCATTCCTTCCGGGACCATATTCCTTTGGCGGGCATTCCGTCAGGCGCCCTCGCCGGCCTCGGCTTCCACGTAGCGCGGGAACACGGGCTTCGGCGCCGGCAGGGCGGTGCCGGCGGCAAGACGCCCCCCTTCCCCGAGTTCGGCGAAATTACGCTTGTCCGCGGGCACGCCGACGAGATCGAGCAGCGCGTCCGCCGACGCGGGAACGAAGGGCTGGATCAGGATGCCGATCTGGCGCAAAGCCTCCGCCGTCACGTAGAGCACGGTTGCGAACCGCTCGGGATCGGATTTCCGCAGGGCCCAGGGCTCCTGGGCCGCGAAATAGCGGTTGGCGTCGGCGACCACCGACCAGATATCCGCCAGCACGATATGCAGCTGCTGGTCGGCCATGGCAGCGCGCGCCTTGCCGATCAGGTCGTCGCAGGCGGTGAGCATCGCGGTATCGTCGGCCGTGAACGCTCCCGGTTGCGGGAGCGTCGCATCGCAGTGCTTGGCGATCATCGACAACGAGCGCTGAGCCAGATTGCCCAGGTCGTTGGCGAGATCGGCGTTGATGCGCTGGACGATGGCATCGTGGCTGTAGTTGCCGTCCTGGCCGAACGGCACCTCGCGCATGAAGAAGTAGCGCACCTGGTCGACGCCGTAGTGGTCGATCAGGGCGAAGGGATCGACGACATTGCCGACCGACTTCGACATCTTCTCGCCGCGGTTGAACAGGAAGCCGTGCGCGAAGACGCGCTTCGGCGGCGCGACACCGGCCGAGAGCAGGAATGCCGGCCAGTAGACTGTATGAAACCGCACGATGTCCTTGCCGATGACATGGAGGTCGGCAGGCCACCACTTCCGGAACGTCTCGCCGTCGGTATCGGGATAGCCCACGCCGGTGATGTAGTTCGTCAGGGCGTCGACCCAGACGTACATCACGTGCTTTTCGTCGCCGGGAACCTTCACGCCCCAGTCGAACGTCGTGCGCGAGACCGACAGGTCCTGCAGGCCGCCCTTCACGAAGCTGACGACCTCGTTGTAGCGCTCCTTCGGCATGATGAAGTCGGGATGGTCTTCGTAGAGCTTCAGCAGCCGGTCCTGGAACGCCGACAGACGGAAGAAATAGCTGTTCTCCTCGGTCCACTCGACGGGCGTGCCATTGGGGCCGATCCGAACACCGTCTTCGCGAACGGTCGTCTCTGATTCGGCGTAGTAGGCTTCGTCGCGCACCGAGTACCAGCCGGAATAGGTGCCGAGGTAAATGTCGCCTGCCTCGACCATGCGCTCCCAGATCGCCTGGGACGAGGTGTGGTGGCGCGGCTCGGTCGTGCGGATGAAGTCGTCGTTCGAGCATTCGAGCGACGTGACCATCTTCTCGAAAAGCGGCGTGTTGCGGTCGGCGAGTTCGCGCGGGGTCAGCCCTTCCTTGGCCGCAGTCTGCGCCATCTTCATGCCGTGCTCGTCGACGCCGGTCAGGAAATAGACGTCGCGCCCGTCCAGCCGCATGAACCGCGCGATCGCGTCCGTCGCCATGGCCTCGTAAGCATGCCCGATATGGGGGGCGCCGTTGGGATAGGAGATCGCGGTCGTGATGTAGAATTTGGACGTCATGACTGGCCTTACGGACAAGTGCCGGCGCGCCGTTCGTTTCCGCGGCGTCCTTTCAGACGCGAGCCGCGTCGAGCGAAGTCGCGGTGGATACGATACGGAACACCGACAGAAGGGTTAGCGTGCGGTCGAGATTGAGCCTTTCGGCCTCGGCGAGCGCCTGCGTGACCTTTTCCCATACCTCCGCCCAAGGCGCAAGAACGTGGGGCTGGGCGCCGGCGCGGGCCGCCTCGCGCATCCGGCCCGCGATCGCGTCGGTGAGCAGCGAGGTCGCCATACGGAAGCGCTCCTCGGCGCCGCGCCGTCCAAGCGCTTCGGCCAGCTTCTGCGCGGCGACCGGATCGTGCCGCGGCATGTCGGCGAGAAGCTTGTTGACCGCATGGATGGTCTCGACCGCCTCCTGGGTGGCGAGCTCCATGGCCTTGCCGAGACTGCCGCCGCACAGCGCGGCCGCCGTCTCGCGGGCGTCGTCGTCCTGTCCTACCCCGGCGATACGAAGCGTCTCCGCGACCGTCGCGGTATCGAGCGGCTTCAGCGCAAGCCGCCGGCAGCGCGACCGTATCGTCGGCAGCAAACGGCCCGGCGAACCGGAAAGGAGCAGGAAAACCGCGCGCTGCGGCGGCTCCTCCAGCATCTTCAGAAGCGCGTTCGCGGACGAGCGGTTGAAGTCGTCGGCGGTGTCGACGATCACGACACGCCATCCCCCCGTCGCCGATGTGGTCGACAGGAAGCGGGCGACCTTGCGGACCTGATCCACGGAAATGACGGTTGCCGTCGCCCTCCCGTCCTCGTCGCGGGGGCGTTGCAGGACGATGAGATCGGGATGGGACCGGGCGCGGATCTGCCGGGCGGCCGGGTCGTCGGCCGGAACGGTGAGATCCCGCGCGGCCTGGACCGCGTCCTCGCCATGATCGGGATGGCCCAACAGGAAGCGGGCGAACCGGTAAGCGAGCGTCGCCTTGCCGACGCCTTCCGGCCCGTCGACCAGCCAGGCGTGATGCAGCCGGCCCGACTTGTAGGCACTCAACAGGGCAGATTCCGCGTCGTCCTGGCCGATCAGGCACGCGGCGGCCTCTGGTGGGGCGATGGAGAAATCCGGCGGGATCGTTGCAGTCATCTGTCAGGAGGCCGCGTTGGTTCGTGTTCCGGAAGCCTTTGTCCCGGCGTTTTCCGTGCCAGGCAAGGCAATCCGATCCGCGACGGCCGTCCAGATCGCCCCGCCGACCGCGTCGATCGACTCGGATGCGTCGATGACAACGCAGCGCTCCGGCTCCCTGCGGGCGATCGCCAGAAAGGCGTCGCGGAGCTTGCGGTGGCTCTCCAGGTCCACGTCCTCGAAACGGTCGCCGCCGGGGCCGCCGTTCTCGGCGCGCGTCACGGCGCGGGCGCGCTCCAGGCCGATGCGCGGATCGAGGTCGAGTATCAGGGTCAGATCCGGCCAGTCATCGCCGATGACCGCCGTCTCGAAGGCCTCGAGCAGCCGCCGGTCGACACCGCCAAGCGTACCCTGATAGGCGCGCGTGGAATCGGCGAAGCGGTCACACAGGACCCATTTCCCCGCTTTCAGCGCGGGACGGATCACTTCGTTCAGGTGGTCGTCGCGGGCGGCATTCATCAGCAGCGCCTCGGCGAACGGCCCCAGCGCCTCGACGCGTCCGGACAGGATCGTGCGGCGCACGATCTCGGCGCCCTTGGTGCCGCCCGGCTCACGGGTCTCGACGACGTCGATCCCGAGTTCGCGAAGCTTCCCGGCGAGCCGCTTGATCTGCGTCGACTTGCCGGTTCCCTCGCCGCCCTCGAAGCTGATGAACTTGCCCGGCGTCGCCCCCATCGTGCGCGCCTAGTTCTTCGTTGCCATTTCGACGCCGCTATGGACCAGACCGACCATCAGCTCGTAGGCCGCGTCAAGCGCGCGACTGTAGAGCGGTCCGATTTCGACGGCGCGCGTGGCGTAGAGCGGAATGCGGCTGACCAGCTCCTGGTCGTTCATGACTTCGAGCTCGCCGACCTGCTGGCCTTCCTCGACCGGAGCGCGGAGCGGCCCCTGATAGACGATGCGGGCGCGCAACTTGGACTTGGCGCCCCTGGGAATGAGGATCTGGATCGGTTCGTGGCCGGCGAGCGGGACCCAGCCCTCCGTGCCGCCGAAGACGCCCACCTCGGCGACCGGTTCTCCCGCCTGGAACAGCGTGACCTTCTCGAACGACCGGAAGCCCCAGGCGAGCAGCTTCTGCATCTCGTTGATGCGCTCGTTGTTCGACGACAGCCCGTGGATCGCGGCGATCATCCTCTGGCCGTCCTGATCGGCGGAGGCGATCATGCCGTAGCCGTCTTCCTCGTCGTAGCCGGTGAACAGGCCGTCCGCGCCCGGGGTCTTGCCGATGATCGGATTCTTGTTGAGCTGACGGATGTTGTTCCAGGTGAACTCCGGTTCCGAAAAATACCGGTAGAGGTCGGGGTGCTCCGTGATGACATGCCGGGCGAGCGTCACCAGATCGCGCATCGACATGGTCTGCTTCGGCAGGTCGGGATTGGGCAATCCGGTCGAGTTGACGAACGTGCTGTCCGACAGCCCGAGCATCCTGGCGCGCTCGTTCATCAACACCGCGAAGGCCTGCTCGTTGCCGGCCATGCCTTCGGCGATCACGATGCAGCCGTCGTTCGCGTTCTGCACCATGATGCCCTTCAGCAGATCTTCGAGCCGTATGCTCGTGTTCAGGCCGGCGAACATGGTGGAGGTGCGCGACGGCGCGCCGCCCTTGCGCCAGGCGTTCTCGCTGACCACGAATTCGTCGTCTAGCGACAGCCGGCCTTCCTTGATCGCCTCGAAGACGATCTCCAGCGTCATCAGCTTCGCCATGCTGGCGGGCGCGAGTCCCGTCTCGGACTCCTTCGACAGGACGATCGTGCCGGTCCGGTCGTCGATCATGTAGGCGTATGGCGCGGCGGTCTCGATCGCCTGCGCCAGTGCCGGGGCGACGGGCGTGACGACCATGCCGGCCACCAGGGCAAGCCCCGAGATGGCGCATCGCCAGAGTCGCGGCAGGGATGAAGGAGCCGGCAGGCGGTGTAAAATCACGCCGAAATACGCCATATCGCAATCGCTCGGTGTCGAGATTCTATCTCTGATACCAAGCGGTTCGGGACGGGTAAAGAACGCGGTTGACCGAGGGTTAGCCGATTTCGCTTCTGCGAAGTCACCGGAAAGTGCGGCTGTCGCTCGTCTTCGTCGGTTGTCCGGTGAAGACCAGGACGATGTCCCGCTCGGTGTCGAAGATCGAGAAAGCCCGTGCCACCGCGGCATTTCCGCCCTGGTCCGCGAAGCCCTGCACCCATCGATAGGTGACCTTCCCCGTTCCGACGGGCACCTTGGGGACCGGTCCGTCGGTCGACGAGGCGAAGGACGCCGAGACCGGTTCGGGCGTGGACGGCACCTCTGCGGCATAGGTCGACGGCGAGAAGGCCACCGTCGTCTGCGGATAGGGAGCCGATGTGCCCGGCGGCGGAGGCGGCGGCTGCATCGCGCCTGACGAAACCTGCTGCGCCGCCGGCGCCGAAAGGCCGGCGAGCATGACCGGGCCGACCGGCTGGCCATCGTGGCGAACGGTGGTGGTCAGCCACTGGCCGTCGTTGCCCTCCAGCGGGGCCATGCCGACATACTGGACACGCACCTTGGCTGTGCCGTCCTGATGGAAATCGAGTAACTCGGCGGTGCGCTTGGAAACGTCGATCAGGCGGTTATGGGCGAACGGGCCGCGGTCATTGATGCGGACGACGACAGAGCGGCCGTTCTCGAGATTGGTGACGCGGGCATAGGTCGGCAGCGGCAAGGTCGGATGCGCCGCGCTCAGGTCCGCCATGTCGAAGACTTCGCCGTTGGCGGTTTTCCGGCCATGGAAATCGCGGCCGTACCACGATGCCAGGCCGACCTGGTCGTAGCTGGCGTCTTCCTTGGGCCGATACCAGCGGCCGGCGACCTTGTAGGGCTTGCCGACCTTGTAGTAGCCGCCGCCTTCGGGCACCGGCTTGCCGAAAGGCACGAGGCGCGGGCTCGCTGTGACGCCGTACTTCTTGTCGGGCCCGCCAGATGGCGAGCTGCAGGCCGCAACAATCCCCGCCAGCGACAGGACGGCAATGCCCCGTGCTGCGGCAGAAGCAGCCGATATACGCGTACTCGAACCCCGTCCCGTCATCTTACCCCGTCCGTCGCGGTGCGCCGTTCCTGTCCGCGAGACTTCGTCCCGAGCCGGATTTGATTCCGGTTCTCGACAGTCGACGCAACACCCCCGTTACCCGCGACTGTGTGTCCCCGCACGTTACACCGGCGTTAAGGCCATGCCACACCGGGCGTCATGGTTAAGCGTTTGCTACCGGCGCTCGCTACGACGCGAACCTTGGGATCGCAGTGCGGTCGAAATGTGACGTTAATGGGGCCTTCCTGCCCCGAATTGCGCGGCGGACCGTCCTCCCAGACCGGTTCGCCGTGTCTGGCTTGCCATATGCGGCCGATACCGGGGGCGAAAACGGGTCTGAGGGCCTCACCGACAAAATTGCGTTCTACCCGGTACAAAGCCTGTTGAAGCCGACGGCGGCTTCGGCGATGGTGCGGCGTCCGACGGATGGGTGGCCGAGTGGTTGAAGGCACCGGTCTTGAAAACCGGCAGGCGGGCAACCGTCTCGTGGGTTCGAATCCCACCCCATCCGCCATTTTCCCCTGACCGAACGGGCCGGGACACTGCGGAAGGCTTGGAAGCTCGCAGAACTACGGCCTGTTCGCCCTCGACCGACAGCGCGGCCGTGCGAAACAGGCTGTCCGGCCTGATCTCCTAGAGGGCGGCCCGGCATGCCGCTGTCGGCCCCAACTGAGCACCCGTCGTAGCCTGCCGGCGGGGCAAAACCAGTCTCAAACCGAGCGAAGATGTGTGGCCCCCGACCAAAGGGGGATAAGGGTCATGACATCCGCGCCAACCGTCCTATGATCCGCCTGGAAAGCCGACAGGAAACAGGAGTCGCACATATGGCTGATGGCGTGAAAATAGCAAATCGGGCGCACCGGAGCCTCGTCGTCGATGGTTTTACCAACAGCGTCCTTGACCCGAACGACGAAATGCTCGGCCCAGTTGAGGATGGCGGAACAATCATCGCCAACACCGCACCTGGATGCTGGGGGCCGATGATCACGCCGAGCCTTCGCGGCGGGCACGAGGTTACCCGGCCGGTGCGCATCGAGGGCGCCGCTCCCGGCGACGGGCTGGCCATCCGCATTCGCGACATCACCGTCACCTCGATTGCCACCGCCTCGGGGCATGACAGCTCGCCCGAAGGCTTTTGCCTGGGCGACCCCTATGTCGCTGCGCGCTGTCCGACCTGCGACACTGTCTGGCCGGAAACCCATGTGGAAGGCATCGGCCAGGACGCGGTGAAATGTAATGTCTGCGGCAACCCGGTGAAGCCGTTCGAGATCGTTCACGGCTACACGGTCACTTTCGACGAGACACGCACCGTTGGCCTCACCCTGCCGCGCGAAGCGGCGGAGACGATTGCCCACAGCGCCAATCACTATGCCGCGCTGCCCGATGAAAGCCACCAGCACTCCATCCTGACCTATGCGCCCTCCGACATGCCCGGCACGCTGGTGCGGATGCGCCCGTTCCTCGGCCAGCTCGGCACCTGCCCGTCGAAAGCGATGCCGGACAGCCACAATGCCGGAGATTTCGGCGCCTTTCTCGTCGGCGCGCCGCATGCTTACGCCATCACGGCAGAGGAGCTGGCGGAGCACAAGACCGACGGCCATATGGACATTGACGCGGTGCGGGCCGGCGCGATCCTCATTGCGCCGGTGAAGGTGCCGGGCGCGGGCCTTTACATGGGCGACATGCACGCCGGCCAGGGCGACGGCGAGATCGCCGGACACACCATGGATGTCGCCGGCAGCGTCACGCTCCAGGTCGAGGTCGTGAAAGGCTACCCGCTTGACGGACCGGTGCTGTTCCCGCTCCTTGAAGACCTGCCGCCCCTCGCGCGACCGTTCTCCGAGACCGAAAAAGCGAAGGGCAAACGCCTCGCCGCCAAATGGGATGTATCGGAGATCGAGGTGCTCGCGCCGATCTCGGTGATCGGCACAGCCGCCAATCTCAACGATGCGATCGAGAACGGCCTTGCCCGCGCCGCCAAGCTTCTCGACGTAAGCGTCGCCGAAGTGCGCAACCGCGCCACGGTCAACGGCGCCATCGAGATCGGCCGCGCACCCGGCGTCATCCAGGTCACGTTCCTTGCGCCTCTTGCCAAGCTCGATGCCGTCGGCCTCGGC
Source organism: Microbaculum mangrovi (assembly GCF_051390635.1). Classification (NCBI taxonomy): domain Bacteria; kingdom Pseudomonadati; phylum Pseudomonadota; class Alphaproteobacteria; order Hyphomicrobiales; family Tepidamorphaceae; genus Microbaculum; species Microbaculum mangrovi. The sequence goes on along the minus strand of NZ_JBPODT010000002.1, from coordinate 1,116,245 downwards.
GACTACGCGCGCGAGCAATACGGCCTCTAGGGCCCGCCCCCCCACGGCCGGTATCGGCCGTGGGGGGAGACTTGAGGGATAGAAGCCCTAACACTGGCAATATTCGAATCTGCCAGCCCACCATCGGCACGGACAACCGGGTCGGGGTGGAAGCCGCGTCGGCGAGAAAAGCGACGGCACCGGCATGGTTGCCCTGCTCGCCGGGCTCAGGATGAGTTGACGGCAAGGCGCCCGGCATCGCGCGGTGCATTCCAAGATGTCGATGCAGTTTCCCCGGTTTTATGCCGGAGTGGCGGACGGGCGGGTGCATCGTGGGCGAGTCTTGGGCTCGTCCACCACGCATTGCAGTCCGCTATCTCGATGACTGACCCATCACTTTGCTTTCCTCACACTTTGCGGCCCCATTTCCAACGGGTGCTGCAAGCGCGAACTCACGGCAATCCTGTTCCAGATATTGATTGTGCCGATGGCAATGGTCAGTTGCGCAATCTCGGTCTCGGAGAACGCGGCTCTGACCACTTCAAACGCGGCGTCCGGAATGCCGGTTTGGGCGGCCAGCGTCACACTTTCAGTCCATTCTAGGGCCGCGCGATCCCTGTCGTCGAAGAAGGGGGATTCACGCCATACAGGCAGGAGGTGCAGCACTTGTGCGCTTAGCCCATCAGCCAGCGCCTCCTTCACATGAAGATCGACGCAGAACGCGCAACCGTTGATCTGCGAGGCGCGCAGCTTGACGAGGTGCAGAAGGCGAGCGTCGATCCCCGAGGCCTTCACCGCACCGTCGAGGGCCGCAACCGCACGATAGAGGTCAGGCGCAAGGTGGGCGATGTTCATTCTCGGTTGCATGGTAAGGCCCTGTCAGATGAGGGTTGGCGTCGAATCGTGGATATAATATATCCACGATAAGAAGATGCCACCCCAATACTGCGAAAACGGGGGGAAGCCCGATGCGGCGATTGAGCGATGGAGTCGAGGCGGCGCTGCACTGCGCCCTAGCACTTGCCTTCCTGCCAGATGGCAAGGTTCTCGCGGGCAAGAGCCTTGCCGAGCTTCACGGAGTTTCCGAGTCCTACCTGCTGAAGCATCTCCGCGCGCTCACGGCTGCCGGTGTCATTGACGCACTACCGGGGCCACGGGGGGGATATCGCTTGGCGCGAGAGCCAGCGAGCATAACGTTACTCGATATTGTTGAGGCCATTGACGGACGTGAACCAGCGTTCGTCTGCCGGGAGCTTCGCCGCCGTGGGCCGCGCCACGCTAAAGACCCATGCGTCTACAAAACGGACTGCTTCATCAAGTCTCGTATGCTCGCTGCGGAGGACGCCTGGCGGGACGCTTTGCGTGCTCAAACACTTGCTGATCTGGTGAGCGATGGAGAGACGTTGATCAGCGACCACAACAAGCAGGCAATTGCAGATTTCATGATGAAATCGCAGCGTTAAACGCGGCCCGATGCCATAAGCCGGGTTGCCACGACAACAATCCGCCCATTCCGCTCTCCGGTGACGGCGCGCTGTTCGATATGATGCTCGCGGCTCTGGTCGATGGCCTCGCGCACCTTCTGGCCGTATCCGACCGGGGCAAGGTCGGCCGTTTCGCCACGGATCAATCGTCGGTCCAGCCATGTCGCGCCGTCCGATCCGATCTGCTTGCCTAGATCGACCGAAGACAGGACGCGAACGCTGGCCTGACGGTCGCGGCCCGCGTCATAGGCGCTGCCGCCAGCGACAAAGCCCCGGCGCGAAAGCACCGGGACCGTTTTCATCTATCATTTTGGAGGGCTATAGCGTGGACGTGATTCTCCGGTTCATCGGCTCCGGCCCGCCATACGCCCGGTGTGTACCGCTAGGACACCCAGTGTGAGCAGCGGATGATCGAGCAGAAGTTGTCGCGACGATATCCGGCGTCCTTGTCAGCCAGCACGTCTGCCTTGACGTTGCCGAAAGTTGTGTGCGGCTTGTGTTTGATGCCGTCGTAGAACGCCTGAATGATGTCCTCCTTGAACTGCGGTGTCCTCGGGAATGCCGCAGCGACCGCCTCGCGGATCTCTTCCGGATACTGGCCATAGGTCAGGCCGAGCACGTCCATCTCCACGCCGGCCGTGGTCAAGGCAATCACGGGATGCATGAACTCCGGCACGCCGGGCGTGGTGTGCAGCGCTATTCCTGTCCAGACCTTTTCGATGTCGGCCGGGTCCACGCCATAGCTCTGGAGGAAGTCCCGGGCAGCATTGGCGCCGTCGACCTCGAAACGGAGATCGGCGCTGGCATGAGAGGGCATGAGCCCGATGTCATGAAACATCGCAGCGGCGTAGAGCAGCTCATGGTTGACGCTGAGGCCGCGCTGTTGGCCGGCGATCGCACCGAAAAAGAAAACGCGGCTGGAATGATTGAAGAGAAGCGCGCTCTCCGTATCCCTGATGAACTCGGTGATCGCTTGACCGAGACGACTGTCCGGAACCGCTACTCCGTTGATCCTGGTCGAGGGCGCAAGGGTGTCCGGCATCATCATTTCTCCTGTGCGGAATGGGCGCCTGGCTGCCCGCGCCCCGCGAAGAGCGGCGTCGCGGCGCCTGGCTTGTCTTGGCTCCCCGTTTATTGCTGCGAGCCGGTTTGGCGGCAATCTGCATGACCGTGGATTTTCTGCCAGTCGCGCCATATATGCTGCCCGGCTCCTGATCCGGAGCCTTTTGTGAAAGGGGTGGGCGATGGCGAAACGGGATATCGCGCTGGTCATCCATGACGGGGTGCAATCCCTCGACGTGGCTGGTCCCCTCGATGTTTTCGCGGAAGCAAACGGCTTTCTGGCCGAGGGCGAAGGGTATCGCTGCCTATTGCTCGCCGGCACCACGGCGCTGATCCGGGCATCCAATGGAACCCCGATGGCCGCGCATTTGAGTTTCGGAGACGCAGCGCGCGTTTTTCACACCGTGCTCGTCGCCGGAGGGCCCGGACTTCCTGAGGGGAGCGAGGACGCAACCATGTCGGCCTGGCTCCGGGATTGGGGTGTAAGGGCCGAGCGATACGGATCGATCTGCACGGGTGCCTTCGCGCTCGGCCGTGCCGGGCTGCTGGATGGCCGTCTCGTCACCACACATTGGCAGAATGCCGCCTGCCTGGCCGAGACGTTTCCCGCCGCGCGTGTCGAACATGATCGCATTTTCGCCCGCGATGGCCGGCTGGTGACGTCTGCCGGCGTGACGGCGGGTATCGATCTCGCGCTTGCGCTTGTTGGCGAGGATCATGGAGAGCATGTCGCGCTTGCCTGCGCGAAGCGCCTCGTGGTCGCGGCGCAGCGCCAAGGCGGGCAATCCCAGTTCAGCCCGTTCCTGCTTCCGCGGAGCGATCCGGCAACGCCGCTGGGGAAGGTTCAGGCGTATGTCATGGAAAACCTGGATGAGCCTTTTCCGGTCCGGCGTCTCGCCGCCATCGCCGGCACGAGCACACGCAGCCTTGCCCGGCTGTTTGTGCAGGAACTTGGCATAACCCCGCACGAATTCATAGAAAACATCCGCCTGGATCATGCGCGCAACCTGCTCGAGGCGTCCGATCTCGCCTTGAAGGCAATCGCGTTCGATTGCGGTTTCGGCAGTCCGGAACAGATGCGGAGCGTCTTCCAGCGCCGTCTCGGGCTAAGCCCGCTTCGCTATCGCGAGAGTTTCCGGACGGGGCGGCCCTGTGCGGATTGAGACACTTCTCCGGAATCGGAGGCTGGTATCGGCAGGAACGCCATCGCCGTACGACGCGCGAATTGCGCCACGGCGCTATGATCGCACTCAGCGCATGATCAGTACCGGCACGCGGCAGGACCTGATCATCTCGGTTGTCGTGGAGCCGATGATGAAGGAGCGGACGCGCGAATGCCCGTAGGCGCCCATCACGAGCAGTTCGTGTCCCGAGGCCTGCGTCAGGTCGGCGAGCACCGTTTCCGGTTCGCCGCTGCGAACCAGGAGCTTCGCCTCGAAGCCCCCTTCCCTCAGCGTCGCCGCCGCTGAATCGAGCGACGCGCGGATCTCCGGCGTTTCCTTGCCGGCATAAACCAGCGAAACCTCTAGCCCTGCGAACAGTGGACTGCGCGAGATGTAGTCGATCGCTTTCAGCGACGAGGCGCCGCCATCGAAGGCCACCAGAACCGTCTCGATCGGCCTGAAGGCGCGATTGGCGATGAAGACCGGCTTGCGACTGGCCCGCACGACGCGTTCCAGGTTGGAGCCCAGGTGGTCCATCGCGTGGCCCGCCGCCTCTCCGCGCTTGCCGATGACGATCATCTCGCCCTGCTCTTCCTTGGCGGTGACGGTTTCCACCAGGTCGCCCCGGCGCAGGCGGGTTTCCACGGCAGCGACGCCGCCATCGCCCTGGATGATGGCTTTCGCGTCATCCAGGATCGCGCGCCCGAGCTCGTGCGCCAGTTTGGCCCGCGCCGCGTCGAGGTCCGAAAGCTGCTCCAGCAGCGCCGTGCGCGCGCCCAGCCGGATCGCGCCGCTCAGGTCCTGCTCGCCGATGCCGTCGCGGCGGCCCATGACGTGGTAGATCTTGACCTTCCAGCCGTTCCTGCCGGCGATCCAGGCCGCATGGCGACAAACGCTTTCGGAATAGACCGAGCCATCCACGAGAGCGATCAGTGTGTCGGTTGTCATCGCTCGATCCTTCCTCAGTGACCCATCAGTTGATCCATCGCGCCCGGCTTGTCATGGACGGCAAGCCTGTCGACGATGGTCTCGGAGGCTTCGTTGAGCCCGATGATTTCGACGTCGGCCCCTTCCCGGCGGAACTTGAGCACCGCCATGTCCAGCGCGGCAACGGACGAGATATCCCAGATATGGGCGCGGCTGACGTTGATGGTGACCTTTTCCGGCGCCTCCTTGAAATCGAAGGCTTTCATGAAATCCTCGGAAGACGCGAAGAAAAGCTGGCCTTCGATCACATAGGTGCGATGGCTGCCGTCCGGCGTGATGTCGGATGTGACGCGGAAGAGCTGCGCGATCTTCCAGGCAAAGAATATGCCCGAGAGTAGGACGCCCACGAGCACGCCGATGGCAAGGTTGTGGGTGTAGATCACGAAGACGACCGTCGCCAGCATCACGACGGAGGAGGATTTCGGGTGCTCGCGGAGGTTCTTGACCGACGACCAGGAGAAGGTGCCGATCGAGACCATGATCATGATCGCGACCAGGGCGGACATCGGAATGATCGCCACGATGTCGCCGAGCGCCACCACCATGATCAGCAGGAAGATTCCGGCGACAAAGGTCGACAATCGTCCGCGTCCGCCGGATTTCACATTGATGATCGACTGGCCGATCATGGCGCAGCCCGCCATGCCGCCGATGAAGCCGGTGGCGGTGTTGGCGATGCCCTGCCCGATGCACTCCTGATTGCGGTCGGATGCGGTGTCGGTCAGGTCGTCGACGATCTGCTGGGTCATCAGGCTTTCGAGAAGCCCCACGACCGCGACGGCTAGCGAATACGGGAAGATGATCGACAGCGTTTCGAAATTCAGCGGAATGTCGGGGATCAGGAACACCGGAAACGTGTCGGGCAGGTCGCCCATGTCGCCCACGGTGCGGACGTCCCAACCCATCGCGACGGTCAGGATCGTCAGCACGACGATCGTGACGAGCGGCGACGGGATCGCCTTGGTCACCATCGGAAACAGATAGATGATGGCAAGCCCGGCCGCGACGAGCGGATAGGTGAGCATCGGCACCTTCGAGGGATCGAGCTCGGGCAACTGCGCGACGAAGATCAGGATCGCGAGCGCATTGACGAAGCCGGTCATCACCGACCGGGACACGAAGCGCATGACATAGCCGAGTTTCAGAAAGCCGGCCCCGATCTGCAGCAGGCCGGCGAGAACGGTCGCGGCGAGCAGGTATTCCAGCCCGTAGTCCCGCACCAGCGTCACCATCAGCACGGCCGTGGCCGCGGTCGCCGCCGAAATCATGCCCGGCCGGCCGCCGGTGATGGCAACGATCACGGCGATGGAAAAGGACGCGTAGAGCCCGACCTTGGGGTCCACCCCCGCGATGATGGAAAACGCGATGGCTTCGGGAATGAGCGCCAGGGCGACGACGAGGCCGGATAGCAGGTCACCGCGGATGTTGTGCATCCACTGATGCCTGTATTGGGAAAGCGAGATCGTGAACAATTCAATATCCTTAGGCCGCAAGCTTCCGCTCGCGGTCTCGACGGGTTTTGTCTGTTTGGAATTGTCCGGCGGATCGGCGGCCGGAATAGCCAGCCGGGAATCTCACCCGGCTCCATGTTCGTTGCCCACGCTCTTAGCCAGTCCGGTTGCGAATGCCAACCGTCAATGCAGAGATACTGTCGCCGGGCCGTCAACGGCTTCCGATCCGCTGGCGCTATTCAGGGGCGTTATTGCTCCGCCAGGGCTGGAGCGCAAAATAGTCAGGGACAGAACGGCCGTTTGGAACGCGCAACGCCATAGGCGCAATCGCGCTTCTCGCGAGCGCGGACTCAATCCGGCTGCCGCGTTTGCCTATATGGCGAGCCGCGCAGACGCCGATCGCTAGACCTTCAGCGTGCGGCGACCTCCGCAGCGCCGCCTACGAGCGCACCGGCGAAGGCGCTGCCGACGACGAAGCGGCTTGAGTCGCGATCGACGACCGTGCGTCCGTTGAGGACGACGCGACGGATGCGGGAGGGATCGCTCAGAACCGAGATGTCGGCCAGCGGATCGCCGTCGACAACGACGAGGTCGGCCAGCTTGCCGGGCTCGAGCGTGCCCACGCGATCATCGAGTTTCAGCATCCGGGCGCTGTCGCGCGTCGCCACCTGGATCGCTTCTAGCGGCGTCAGCCCCATTTCCACCAGATAGACGAGCTCGTCGAGGTTCCGGCCGTGGCGCGTGAACGGAACACCGGAGTCGGTACCCATCGCGAGCTTCACACCGGCCTTGTGCGCCGCCTTGAAGCCGTCGACGTGGCGCTCGATGGCCGACTGCGCCTTGGCGACGGAATGGGCCGGGATGCCGGCTTCCGTGCCGTGCCGCACGACGTTGCGCACCGCCGCCGAGGTCGCTACCAGCGTGGTGCCGTTCTCCAGCATCAGATCGATGCCCTCGGCGTCGATAAAATAGGCGTGCTCGATGGAGTCGACGCCAGCCATCGCGGCGTTCTTGATGCCCTGCGCGCCGTGTGCGTGCGCCGCGGAGATCTTGCCCGCCTTGTGCGCTTCCTCGACCGCCGCCCGCATCTCGTCCACCGTGAGCTGCGGGCTTCCGATCTCCGTTCCCTGCGTGAGGATGCCGCCGGTCGCGATCAGCTTGACGTTGTCGGCGCCCGCCTTGAGCTGGGCGCGCGCGGCGCGGCGGGCGGCATCCGGGCCATCGACCTCGACACCGAGGAGCTGCCATCCATGACCGCCGGTCATGCACAGGGCACGGCCGCTGAGCACGAGCCGCGGTGTCACGCACAACCCGTCGGCGGCTGCCTGGCGCAGGGCGAAATCGATCTCCCCCGGGGTCCCGCAATCGCGCACCGTCGTCACGCCGCCGGCGAGCGATGCGAGCGCGTTCTTGGACGCGGTCATCAAGCCGACGAGTTGCGACCGCGGCGAGTTGAGCGCGACCGGCGCGGCAAGCGCGTCCATGGACAGATGCACGTGGCAGTCGATCAGACCCGGCAGAAGCGTGCGTCCGGCCAGGTCGACGACGTCCGCGCCGGACCGGGCGGCTGCCCCGACAGGTTCCCCCTCGCCCACCGCCTGGATGTGGGCGCCTTCCAGCGCCACGTAGCCGGTGAAGACCTTGCCGCCGCCGTCGACGATGCGGCCGTTGCAATAGACTGTGCTGTGGGAAGACGGCATTGGCATTCCTCGTTTGGTCTTGCGTCGCGGATCGCCTGCTCACTGGAGCATTTGCGCGGGGAGCCACAGCGACAGGGCCGGGATCGCGATCAGCAGCGCCATCACGATCAGGTTGCAGATGATGATCGGCACCGCGGCGCGCGTGATCTCGCCCATCGTCGTGTCGTGCAATATGCCCTTGGCAACGTAGAGCAGGATGCCGAAGGGCGGTGTGATCTGCGCCAGCTCGACGTTGATGAGCATTGCCACGCAGAACCAGATCGGGTCGTAGCCCAGCGCGGTGACCACCGGAATAAAGATCGGCACGGTCATCATGATCAGGGGAATGCCGCCGATCGGCCCGCCGAGGAACAGCGTGATCAGATGCATCATCACGATCACCCAGATCGGCGAAATCGGCAGATCGGTGGCCCAGCCGATCAGCTGCTGCGTCGCACCGGTGTAGGCGAGCAATTGCGTGAAGGCCTTCGACGCGGCCAGGATCGCCAGCACCATCACCGAGATGCGCAGCGTCGACATCAGCGCCTCGATGGTGACCGACCAGGTCAGCCGGCCGTAGCAGGCGGCCAGACCGAAGGCGCCGGCGGTGCCGAGGGCGGCCGCTTCCGTCGGCGTCGCCACGCCGAGGAAGACCACGCCGATCACCAGGAAGATGATGATGGACAGCGGCAGGATGTATTTCGCCGTCAGCATCAGGCGTTCGCCGATCGCGACCCTCTCCGAGGAGTAGGCCGGTGCGGCGCTCGGGTCGAAGCGACTGGCGAGCACGACATAGACGACGTACGAAAGGGCCAGCAGAATTCCCGGCAGGATGATGGCGACCAACAGCTTGCCGACCGAAACCGACGCGATGACGGCAAGGATGACGCCGAGCGCGCTCGGCGGGATCATGATCGCCAGGCCGCCGCTGCCTAGCAGCGGACCGATGCTCAGCGACTTGCTGTAGCCGCGCTCCTGCATGACCGGCGTCAGGGTGCGGATCAGCATCGCCGTTGTGCCGATGCTCGCTCCCGACAGCGTCGCCAGCAGCGTCCCCGAGCCAATCGCCAGGAGTGACAGTCGACCGGGAATGGCCCCCATCCACGTGTCGAGCGTGTTGATCATCTTCATGGCGATGCCTGTGCGGAAGAGCACCTCGCCCATCAGGATGAACAGCGTGATCGGCAACAGCACGAAGACCGAAAGGCTGCCATAGACGCTGTCGATCAACAGCTCGAAGCCGGCCTCGCCCATGAAGTAGCCGAGATAGATGATGTTGACGCCGAAGAACGCGAACACCACGGGAACGCCGAGCAGGACCAGAAAAAAGAAGGTCCCGATCAGCAAAAGGAATGCGACATACCACTCCATGCTGCCTCACACGTCCGTCGTGTCGTGGCGCGCGCCGGCGCGGTTGTCGTGCAACTCGCGGCGCATCGACCGCAGTAGCTGGATCAGCCACAGGAGGCTGCCGAACGGGATCACCGCGTAGATGTAGAAGAGCGGGACTTCGCGGATCTTGAAGAAGTCGTAGCTGTCGTTGACGTAGTTCTGCCAGGCGACCTTGGTCCCGTACCAGGTCAGAACCGCGGTCGTGAGAAGCGCCAGCCCCCAAGCCGCGGTGCGCGCCATAACGCGCACCGGTGCCGGGAACTTCTGCATGATGGAGTCGTCGTTGGTATGGCCGCCTTCACGCTGCAACCAGGCCACGCCGAGAAAGGTCAGGAAGACCAGGCTCCATTCGTTCAGCGAGGTCACCCAGCCGAACGAGAAGCCGAAGAAGTAGCGCACGATCACCTCGAAGGAGACGCTGATCACCTGGAACATGATCAGCGCGCACCCCACCAGCGCGAGACAATCGAGCAACCGGTCGAAGCTGCGCCCGAAGCGCGCGCCGATGCCCATGGCCGAGTTCTCCTTCGAGGATTGCGCCGACGACTATTGGCGTACGATCAGCGCCTTGATTTCGGCGATGCGGTCGGCACCGAGGATCTCCTCGAGCACCTCGAAGCGGCTTTCAGTGGCCATCTGGCGGAACTGTTCCGCTTCCTCCGGCGGCAGGTTCGTAAACGTCATGCCGGCTTCGGCCAGACGCTTGCGCTCTTCCTCTGCCATCTTGGCGACGATGTCGGCCATCTCGGCCTCGATCTCGATCTGGGCGTCGATCAGCACCGCCTGCAGCTCGGCCGGCAAGCTGTCGAACTTCTTGCGGTTCATCAGCGTGATTGTCGTGTGTGAGACCCAGAACGGGTCCGCGAGCATGTAGTCGGTGACCTCGTGCAGACCGAGGTCGTAGGCGAAGATGTTGTACGGCGCCGCAGTCACGATGCCGCGTTCCAGGCCACCGTAGATCTCCGAAATGTTCATGCCGATCGGATTGGCATCGAGTTTCCGAAAGAACCCGTCATAGCCCGAATGGGAACGGATCTTCATGCCCTCGAAATCGGCCAGGCTCTCGATCGGCTCCTTCGAGAAGATGAAGAAGCCCGACTGCGTGGCGGCGCGACCGATCACCTTGAGGTTGATCTTGCTGTGCGCGTCGTCGAGGAGCGCCAAATAGCCGTTCTCGCGTTCCTCCGCCACCGTGATGCCGGAAAGACCGAGCGTATCGACCTCGGGCACGAGCGCGGTATGCGCCGTGAACGTCATGGTGATGTCGGCCAGGCCCTTGCTCACGGCGTTGACCTGGTCGCCGACGGCGAACACCTCCGGCCCGCCGAGGATCTCGACACGCAGCTTACCCTCGCCCTTGGCGTTGACTTTGTCTATCCACGCCTTGAAGACGGCGATGCTGTCCTCGACCTTCGAGGGCGGCGCATAGGTCAGGGCCTTGAGGACGATCTCCTCGGCCTGGGCACCGGCGACGCCGGCCAGCACCACGGAAGCGGCTGTCAGCGATTTGATTGTCTGTCGAAGTCCACGCACGTTTATTTCCTCCCTGCTTTAAGGACTATGTTTCGGCGCTGCGCGCCGTTTTTCGTCAGGTCATCTGGAAGAGCGTCCCCGCTTCGGCCGAAACCGCGCGCCGAAAGATTTCCCAACCGATGACCACGTCGGTGCTCGCGATGCCGCAAACACCGACGAAAGTGCGCTCGTGACGGCCGGCCTTCGTCCCCCTGCCGGCTACCAGATTCTGGGTGCGCTCAATCCGTTCAGGGTCGAGCCGCGCCGCGGGGCGAGCCCGCGTGAGCAGCCCGGCCAGGTTCTCCGGATTGTCGGCAACGATCCGGTCCACCGCCGCCGGCACGTCGTCCTTCCACGCGTTCGTCAGGTCGAGCGGCACGAAGAAGCTACCGGGCGCCAGGCAGTCCGCCGTCACCGGCTGGCCGCCACCCGGCGGGACCGATGACACGATGATGTCGCTTGCGCGCGCTGCTTCGGCCGGTTCGTCGACCGGGACGATCTTCTGCGCAACCTCCCCGGCCAGTTCCTCGGCGAACCGCTCGCGCGAAGCGGCGGTTTTCGACGAAACGTAGACCGTGTGCAGTGACGGGAAGGCAGCCGCCATCACCCGCAGCGACCATCGTCCGAGCCCGCCGCAGCCGACGAGCGTCAGCGTCTCCGGCTCGCGCTCGATCAGCGCGCGCACCGCGACCGCCGCGCAAGCGGCCGTGCGCAGGAAGGTGATGTACATCCCTTCCATGATGCAGACGGGGTGGCCGTGGTCGGGATCGTTGAGGACGATCAGGCCAGTGGAATCGGCCATGCCGCCCTCGAAGTTACCGGGAAAATAGGACACCCACTTCATGCCGAGCGACCGGTTTCCCGCGACCCATGCGGGCATCGCGTGCAGGAAGCTGTCCGCGCGGTCGGGATGTACGCCGATCTTCGTAGGAACCTCGGTCTGGCCCTCGGCATCCAGACGGTAGGCCTGCTCGGTCAGGTCGATCACCTCGGAAAGCGACAGTCCGAGGGCGCGAATGTCCTGCTCGCTGAGAAGCCGCAGCGGCTGTGTCGACATCGTCACCGTTCAATTCACCTCGTAGAGTCGCCAGTCGGGTACCGGCGAGATGACTTCCGGGCCACCGGCCCGGACCACGACCTGCTCTTCTGGATTGACGAGCCCGTCCTCGCTCTCGATCTTCGGCTCGGGCGTCAGGACCATGCCCGCCTCGAGCACCGTCTTGTCCGTCCCGGAGATCGACGGCGGCTCGTTCTCCAGCCCGATCCCATGGCCGATTCTCTTCGCGGGGTGGTCGGAGTAATTGCGGAATTCCGGCCGGGCGGCCAGGCGTGCTTGCGAGAAGGCGAAGATCTCGCTGACGGGCGTGCCGGGCACCATCCGTTCGATGATCTCCCAGAGCAGGTCCCACATGCCGTCGTGCTCGGCCAGTTGGCGCGGCGACGGTTTGCCGAACACGGCGCGGCGGGTGATATCCATCCGGTAGCCGGAGACGCTGCAGCCGCCGTCGATGTACAGGACGTCGCCTTTCTGAAACGTCCGCCCCTCGCCGGTGGCGCCGAACACCATCGGCGGCTCGGAGGTAATGTCGGCCCCCTCCTCCGTATAGAACGCCAGCACCTGGCGCTGCACTTCGGGCACGGAGATCCCCGGCCGCAGCCCTTCGAACATGCGCTGCCAGGCCCGGCCGCCGATCGCGCAGGCCTGGCGCATGCAGTCGATCTCCCACTCGGACTTGATGAGCCGGCAGCCCCACAGAACCGGACCGGAATCGACGAAGCGCACTTTCGGCAACTGCTCGCGCAGCAACTCGTAATCGTCGTACGGTATGCCGAGCCATGTCTCGCGGCCGAGCTCGATCCCAAGCCGCCCGCTTTCCAGCCCGCGCTCGCGCACGATCTCGGCAACACCCCAGTCGACCCGCGGTGCGTCGGTGAAGGGGACTTCCGGGTAGATCCGGCGGTCCTGCACCCAGGAGGGAAACGGCATGTCGTAGAGCCGGCAGAACATCTCCGGACCGGACCAGGTGATCAGCGCCGGCTCACCCTCGAGCGGCAGGACGAAGATCGCCGGCCGCGACTTCATCCATGCCGGCACCTTTTGTCCGGTGAAGTAGCCGTAGTGCACCGGATCGGTGACGATCAGGCCGTCGAGCCCGCGCTCGCGCATCAGGTCGCGTGCCCGTGCGACGCGGTTGGGGTACTCGTCGGGGGGCATTGCTGACATGCGGTCTCTCACTGTCTCAAACGAACGTCAGCCATTCGGCGTGACGGTTGCTGCGGCCGTAGACCGTGGTGAAATAGGCTTCCTGGACCTGTTTGGTGACGGGGCCAGGCTTGCCGCTGCCGATCGGGCGCCGGTCGAGCTCGACCAGTGGCGTCACCTCGGCACCGGTGCCGACGAAGAACGCCTCGTCGCTGGTCAGTACGTGGTCGCGGGAGAACAGTTCCTCGCGCACCTCGAGGCCGAGCTCGCGCGCCAGCACGATGATCGTGTCGCGCGTAATGCCGTCGAGCAGATGGGTCAGCGGCGGCGTCACCAGCGCGCCGTTGCGCACCAGGAAGATGTGCTCCACAGACCCTTCCGCGACGTGCCCGTTGCTATCGAGCAGAAGCGCCTCGTCATAGCCGTCGCGGCGGGCCTCCGTGCGGGCCATCTGGAACAGCATGTAGTTGCCGCATGCCTTGGCCTTCGACATGTTGGTGTTGATGTGGTGGCGGGCATAGGTCGAAACCCGAGCGCGGCTGCCGTTCTCGATCGTGCCCTTGCCGACATACTCGCCCCAGAACCAGACAGCGATGGCGACGCTCACCGGACAGTCCTCGTAAGACAGTCCCATGCCGCCCTCGCCGACATAGGCGAGCGGGCGGATGTAGCATTGCTCGAAGCCGTTGGCCTTGATGACATCCCGCGTCCCTTCGATGAGTTCGTCGAGCGTGTACGGCAGGCTGAATCCAAGGATGTCGGCCGACTTTGCGAGCCGCACCATATGCTCTCGCAGCCGGAAGACGGCCGGGCCGCTGTCGGTCTTGTAGCAGCGTATGCCTTCGAAGACGCCGAATCCGTAGTGCAGCGTGTTGCTGACCAGATGAACCGTGGCGGCGTCCCATGGGACGACCTCGCCGTTGATCCAGATTTTTTCCGCTTTTTCCATAGCCGGACTCCGGTGTGGCAGTGAAAGAGGGGGGTGGAGCCGGCGTCAGCCGGCGAAACCGGTTTCGTCGACCATGGTCTGGCCGTCGATGACGACCAGACGGATGCGGCTGCGGTCCTGCAGGACCGTGATGTCGGCGAGAGGGTCGCCATCGATGACGACGAAATCGGCGCGCTTGCCCGCTTCGAGGCTGCCGATACGGTCGTCCATGCGCAGAAGCCGTGCACTGTTGAGCGTGGCTATGGAAATCGCCTCCATCGGCGGAACGCCCATCTCCACCAGGTAGACAAGTTCGTCGAGATTGTTGCCGTGGTCGGTGAAGGGAACCCCCGAATCGGTGCCCATCGCCATTTTGACGCCGGCCTTGTAGGCGCGTTTGAAACCATCGATGTGGTGAGCGATCGCGGCTTCCGCCTTCGCCACCACTTCCGGCCGGATTCCGGCGGCCACGCCATGCCGCACCACGTTGCGTACCGCAGACGAGGTCGCGACCAGATAGGTTCCCCGCTCGAGCATCATCTCGATGCCCTCGTCGTCGATCAGGTAGCCGTGCTCGATGGAGTCGACGCCGGCGCGAACGGCATTCTTGATCGCCGTCGTGCCGTGGGCATGCGCGCAGGCGGTCTTGCCGGCGCGGTGCGCCTCCTCGACGCCGGCGCTCATCTCCTCGACCGTGAATTGCGGTGCGCCAATCTCGGAGCCCGGCGTCAGGATGCCGCCGCTGGCCACCAGCTTGACGTTGTCGGCGCCCGCCTTGAGTTGGCCTCGCGCCGCCCGACGCACGCCATCGGGCCCGTCCGCCTCCAGGCCGAGACTCCAGCCGTGGCCGCCCGTCATGCAGATCATCACGCCGCTGAGGGCCAGACGCGGCGTTGCGCAGAGCCCCTGGGCCGCGGCTTGGCGCAAGGCGAAATCGATGCCGGCGCGCGACCCGCAATCGCGGATCGTCGTTACGCCGGCTGCCAGCGTGCGCCGCGCGTTGCGCGCCGAGCGCAGCACGGCGACCGCGTCGCTGTCGGCTGCCGCCTGGGCTCTCGGGTCGCTTACGCCGTCATTGCGCAGATGCACATGACAGTCGATGAAGCCGGGCAAGACTGTCTGGCCAGCCAAATCCCGCTGCTCGATTGAGCCGAGCTCTCCCGAAGGGGAACCTTCCCCAACGGTAGTTATTTTTCCGTCTTCTATAATAATGTGGCCGTGGAAACTGTTTCCGGTGCCGTCTATTATTTTTGCGTTTGTATAAGCGGTCGACAAATCCCTGCCCTTTTCCCATTCTTTTCTTTAAAGAGCTTTTGTTTGGCTCTTCGCGCCATATTGTCGAAAAGGGGGAACGATGCATAATGCCTTTTGTCGCCAAGGCCATAACCGTTCGGCATGACCTGCGGGAGGTGGGAGACCAGACGTCAATGATGGCGGGACAACCGTCGCGCGATTGCGGCCATGCATCTGCTCGCTGGGGTACTATTGCGTTTTGGTCGGGCTATACCGACAATTCCTCATGGTTCTGAATCTCCGCGAGTGCTCATGGATCTGAATCTGCGCGAAATCTCCTATTTTCTGAAAGTTACGGAACTCGGCAGCCTCGGAAGCGCGGCCGCGGCGCTCGCAATCAGCCAACCGGCTCTCAGCCGGGCGCTGAAGCGGCTCGAGAACCGCCTCGGTGGCGAACTGTTCGTGCGCCATGCGCTCGGCATGGACCTCACCGCTTTCGGTGAGGCATTCGTGCCGCATGCGCGGATCCTGCGCGCCGACGCCGACCGCACCATCGCCGACCTGAACCTGCTAAAGGGCGCCGCGCGCGGCGTGGCACGGGTGGGCATCGTGCCCAGCGCGGCGAGCTTTGTGCTGCCGCCGGTGTTCGAGCGCGCCCTGCGGCGGGCACCGGATATCGAGATCCACGTCGTCGAAGCGCCAAGCATGCAGCTCACCGCGGACCTCGAGCACGGCACCATCGATTTCGCGATCGCCAGCGCGCTGCCGACCCAGAACACCGAGACGATCGCGGTCAGCGAACTGCTCAGGGAACAGATGTTCGTCGTCGCGCGCCGAGGCCATCCCCTGGCGGGGGGCGATCCGTGTACGGTCGCCGACCTCATGCGCTTTCCCTGGATCGTGCCGGAGAAGGGAAACGCCATCCTCCTCGAGCTACGCAAGATGTTCATGCGTGCCGGCGTCGAGCCGCCACGCGCCAGCGTGGCGTCCAATTCCGTCCACACACTGAAACTGACCGTCGCTTCGTCGGACTTCCTTACGATGCTGCCCGCGATGGCAATCCGGCACGAGGAAGAGCAAGGTCTGCTCGCGCCGGTCACGACGGGGCTGCCGGATATTTTCCGCGACCTCTGTGTCCTGCGCCGTGCTGCGCGGCCGCTGCTGCCGGCTGCCAATCTCGTCCTGTCCGAGATCCGCGACCTGGTCGCCTCCGGCAAGGGGGCGCTGCAAGATCCCCTTGTGCGGCCGGACAAGGGTTTCATGGGCCAACCCAAGGAACGCGGGCCGGGCGTGTCCTACGTCAATGGTCTGCCGCACGCCGACCCGCGCTGACCGGTCGGTGTAACGCGCCGATCTACACCCCTTCGATTCGGAAGCCCGGTTGCCTCGGCGGCCACACCGGGCTCGGATTCCGGTTTTGCCGCCGGAAGGGCAAGCATCCGTGAGCGCCGCCGTGGTTCGGCGGCGCCAGCATGGTCCGAATGCTACTTGGACCAATCTCGGTCCTCAGCCTTATTTGACCGCGCTCTCATCCGAATGCGGTTGGACCCTCCACCTTTCGTTCGTTTCCGTAGCGAAAGGTAGGCTCGATCAATCGCATTCATCCCTGTTTTTGAAGAGCCTATCGGTCACAATTTGCAGGCGTTGTTTGCCGCCAATCGACATGTCGGTACTGAAGCTTCGGGTGTCATAGTTTGATCCCCTGTCAAGAAAACGGGGTTCGTTCACGCGTCGGCATATCGGCCCGGCGTGGTTTGCGGGTTGGATCGACCGCCCCCCGACCGGTACCGGCTGATGTCACGGCTCGAATGGGCCACGGATTGGCTGCCGCCAGATGGGTTCAGGGAGCGTAGAATGCGGCATCGAATTTTCACGTATTTCGGGCTGCTTTTTTCGCTGTTGCTGATATTCGCTTCCGCCGAAGCGAAGAAGCCCGTCGAATTGAAAAAATTCGGCGCCGAATTCACGGTTTCGAAGGAAGGGTATCGCCCGGACGTGGCCGAGTTGAACGACGGCGGCTTCGTTGTCGTCTGGCGTGCGGCCTCTCCAAATGGCGTCAAGGCCCAGCGCTACAACTCCCAGGGCAAGAAAGTCGGCGGCGCGATCGATGTTATCAGGGACTCCCAGGAATTCCTGAATCCGGTCGTTTCAGGCTTGGCAAACGGCGGGTTCGTCGTCGCCTACGAGTACGATGACGGATCCGGGCTGGGCGTCTACGTTCAGCGTTATACGGCTGACGGCAAGCAGGCCGGAAATCCTGTCCGGGCGAATACGTATCGGCTGAACGATCAGTATTATCCGACGATCGCGGGACTGAAGAACGGCGGTTTCGCCGTCGTCTGGAGTTCCCGCTATCAGGACGAGGCCTACGCGGCGATCATCGGGCGGCTGTTTTCCAAGGCCGGCGTCCCCAAGGGGGGCGAATTTCGCGTCGACACGACCTATCCGAACTTTTCGCACGAATATCCGGCCGTTGGCGCGCTCAACAAAGGCGGTTTTGTTGTTGCATGGAATGCAAACGGGGCGATTCGCGCCCAGCGCTACACATCGAACGCCAAAAAGCGCGGCAAAAGCGTTCTCGTCAGCCCATCCGAGACGATCGGCCGGCTCTTACCCGATCTAGATGACCGCCCTGCGGACGAGGCCGGTTCCCGCCAGGCCGCCCAGATAATTCCGGATGTCGCCGGAACCGCCAAGAAGCGCTTCGTCGTCACCCGCGAGGTGCTGACCGCAGACGGTGACGGCACCCGCCCGGGCGTGTCGGCGCAGCGCTACAAGAGGACCGGACGGCCGCTCGGCGACCGTGTCGTGGTCAACAAGAAAGCTGCCGGTTTCCAGGGCAATCATAGTGTCACGGGTCTCAACAACGGCGGATTTGCCATTGTTTGGGACGGCGAGAACGTTGTTCATGGCCGGATCTTCAATGGCAAGGTCAGGAAAGCCAGCAAGGTTTTCAAGATCAACAAGTCCGACGTTCCGTCCGAGGCACTTCCCGCCATCGCCGCCCACGGACAGACCGGCTTCGTCGCGGTCTGGTGGTCGGGTGAAGGAATCAAGGGGCGACGCTTCGGCGGATTGCAGGATCCCGGCAAGGACGGCAAACGCGGGCCCAGGGGCGCGAGGACGAACGACGGTTCGCGCGACGACGCGGATGCCAGCATCGTTTCCGTGATCGAGGCGTCCCACGTCAACCGGATTGTTCTGGAAAACGAGCTTCCGGGAACCCCCCGCTCGGTCTGGGGCGTCGATGGCGACGGAGACGAGAACATCCAGGGTTTCGCTACCGACATCAGCGTCAATGTGGGCGAAACGGTCGACTTCAAGATCAACACCAATTCGACCAACTACCGGATCGACATCTATCGCATCGGCTACTACGGCGGCGACGGCGCTAGGCTCGTCGACTCGATAGTCAGGCAACTGGCGCAGCCCCAGGTGCAACCTGCCCCGCTCGTCGAAGCCGCCCGGGGGCTGGTCGATGCGGGCAACTGGGCCGTTTCGGCGAGTTGGACGGTTCCGACGGATGCGGTGTCCGGCATCTACTTCGCCCGGCTCGAGCGCCAGGACGGGACACCCGGGGTGAGCTTGACTCCGTTCGTCGTGCGCGACGACGGGGCGGCCACGGATATCGTGTTCCAGACCTCGGATACCACCTGGCAAGCGTACAATGCCTGGGGCGGCGCAAGCTTGTATGAAAACCAGCTGCAGGGCGGGACCGACAGCCGCGCCTACGCCGTCTCCTATAATCGGCCGTACAAGATCAATACGAGTGTCTATGGCGGGCCCTGGGACTACATCTTCACCGGCGAGTATGCGGCGATCCGTTGGCTGGAGCGAAACGGTTACGATGTCTCCTACATCTCCGGTGTCGATGTCGCGCGGTCGGGCAACCTGCTTCTAGACCACAAGGTGTTTCTCTCGGTCGGTCACGATGAATACTGGTCGGCCGAACAACGCGCCAATGTCGAGGCCGCCCGGGATGCAGGGGTGAATCTCGCATTCTGGTCCGGCAACACGTCTTTCTGGAAAACGCGCTGGGAACCGAGCATCGACGGTTCGGGAACCGACTTCCGCACGCTGATCACCTACAAGGAAACCCGTGCGAATACCGATATCGATCCGAGCCCGATAGCGACGGCCACGTGGCGCGACCCAAGGTTCCAGGATCCGGGCCAGGAGCCGGAGAACGCGTTGATGGGAACGATGTTCACCGTCGACAGCTACCGCACCGACTCGATCGATATTCCCTACGAGATGTCGCGGTTCCGGTTCTGGAACAACACGTCCATCGCCGGGCTGCAGCCCGGCCAGACGGCGACGCTTGTGCCCCCGCTCCTCGGATACGAATGGGATTCCGACGTCGACAACGGCTATCGCCCGGACGGCCTCGTCAACCTGTCTTCGTCAACGGTCTCGGTGAACACCTATCTTCGTGACTACGGTTTGACGACCGGCGACAATCCGGCGGTTCCACACAGCCTGACCATGTACCGTTCGCCCAGCGGAGCCCTGGTCTTCAGCGCCGCGACCGTCTATTGGGCCTTCGGGCTGGATACCGAGCACGATGCCGACCAGATGCCGGCAGATCCCGACATCCGCCAGGCCATGGTCAACATGTTCGCCGACATGGATGTGCAGCCGGCCACGCTCGACCCATCGCTGGTTCCGGCGGTTGCGTCGACCGACCTGCAGGCCCCGGCTTCCACGATCTCGACGCCCACGGCGGGTGCGAGCTTTGTCGAAGGCGAGCGCGTCACCATCACTGGTACCGCCACCGATTCCGGTGGCGGCAGGGTCGCCGGCGTCGAGGTCTCGGTCGATGGCGGCGAGACTTGGCACAAGGCGACCGGCCGCGAGGCGTGGTCCTATGTCTGGGCGGTCCAGGCGGCCGGCAACTACACGATCCAGTCGCGCGCCGTCGACGACAGCTACCGCGTCGAGACGCCGGCCGCTGGCCAACAGGTTACCGTCGACCTGCCGGAGACGTCGAGCCTCTGGACGCTTTCGGCCAAGCCCGACGAAGAAGCCGTGATGGATTATGCGCGGTTGGAGTTAGGCGTGCGGTTCAGCGCGTCGACGTCGGGCAGCATTTCCGCAATACGCTTCTACAAGGGGCCGTTGAACATAGGCACCCACATCGTTCGCCTCTGGACCGGAACGGGCACGCTCCTCGCTACGGGCACGTCAACGAACGAACCCTATAGCGGTTGGCAGAGCGTATTGCTGGATACTCCAGTCCAGATCAACGCGGGCACCACCTACGTGGCGTCCTATTCCTCGGACGGGCTGTATTCCACCACCAGCAACTATTTCGGCACCACCTATAATCGCGGGCCGCTTTCGGTGCCGGCGGGCGGCAGCGTCTATGCCTACGGTCCCTCCGGCACGTTCCCTCAATTCAGCTACCAGAACGAAAACTACTGGGTCGATGTGGTCTTCGAGCCCAGCGAGCCCACAGTCAATCAGTCGCCGGTCGCGGTGAACGACAGCGGCTTTGCCACGTTGCAGGACACGCCGCTGGCATTATCGGCGGCGCTGCTGCTCGCCAACGACAGCGATCCGGACGGCGACACGCTCACCGTCACCGGCGTTTCGGCGCCGTCGAACGGCACCGTGTCGCTCAATTCCGGCACGGTCACGTTCACGCCCGCGACCGGCTATACAGGGCCTGCCGGCTTCACCTACGCGATTTCCGACGGACGCGGCGGCACGGCATCGGCGACTGTGGCGCTGACGGTGACGACGGTGACGCCACCGGGCGAAGGCATCAGCCTGTTCGCGCCCACCGACACGCCTGCCATCCTGGCCGACGTCGATCCGAGCCCGGTCGAGCTCGGCGTCAAGTTCACCACGTCCACCGCCGGTACGGTGACCGCGATCCGCTATTACAAGAGCGCCCTGGACACCGGCACGCATGTCGGCTCGCTGTGGACAGCGGGCGGAACGCGGCTGGCGCAGGTCATCTTCACCGGCGAGACCAACTCCGGCTGGCAGCAGGCGACGCTGGCGAGCCCGGTGCCGCTGACGGCGGGAACGACCTACGTCGTCTCGTACCATTCCAACGGACGCTATCCGGCCACGGCGAACTTCTTCAACGGCGCCCATACGAACGGGCCTCTGACCGCCCCGTCGAGCGCGGCGTCGGGCGGCAACGGCGTCTATCTCTATGGTTCGGGCGGCTTCCCGACGCAGACCTACAGCGCGACGAACTATTGGGCCGACATCGTCTTCGTCCCGGCGGCGGGCAGCAACCAGCCGCCGGTCGCGGTGAACGACAGCGGCTTCACGACGTCGCAGAACACGCCGCTGGCGCTGGCGACGTTAACGCTGCTCGCCAACGACAGCGATCCGGACGGCGACACGCTCACGGTCACCGGTGTCTCGGCGCCATCGAACGGTACGGTGGCGCTCAATTCGGGCACGGTCACCTTCACGCCGACGGCCGGCTATACCGGCCCCGCCGGCTTCACCTACGCGATCTCCGACGGTCAGGGCGGCACGGCGTCGGCTACGGTATCGCTGACCGTCTCGCCGGCCGCCAACCAGCCGCCGGTCGCGGTGAATGATAGCGGCTTCACGACGCCGCAGGACACGCCGCTGGCGATGTCGGCGGCGCTGCTGCTCGCCAACGACAGCGACCCGGACGGCGACCCGCTGACCGTCACCGGCGTTTCGGCGCCATCGAACGGCACGGTGTCGCTCAATTCCGGCACGGTCACGTTCACGCCGGCGACCGGCTATACCGGGCCTGCCGGCTTCACCTACGCGATCTCCGACGGGCGCGGCGGCACGGCATCGGCGACTGTGGCGCTGACGGTGACGACGGTGACGCCACCGGGCGAAGGCATCAGCCTGTTCGCGCCGACGGACACGCCTGCCATCCTGGCCGACGTCGATCCGAGCCCGGTCGAGCTCGGCGTCAAGTTCACCACGTCCACCGCCGGTACGGTGACCGCGATCCGCTATTACAAGAGCGCCCTGGACACCGGCACGCATGTCGGCTCGCTGTGGACAGCGGGCGGAACGCGGCTGGCGCAGGTCATCTTCACCGGCGAGACCAACTCCGGCTGGCAGCAGGCGACGCTGGCGAGCCCGGTGCCGCTGACGGCGGGCAACACCTACGTCGTCTCGTACCATTCCAACGGGCGCTATCCGGCCACGGCGAACTTCTTCAACGGCGCCCATACGAACGGGCCACTGACCGCCCCGTCGAGCGCGGCGTCCGGTGGCAATGGCGTCTATCTTTACGGTTCGGGCGGCTTCCCGACGCAGACCTACAACGCGACGAACTATTGGGCCGACATCGTCTTCGTCCCGGCGGCGGGCAGCAATCAGCCGCCGGTCGCCGTGAACGACAGCGGCTTCACGACGTCGCAAGACACGCCGCTGGGGCTGTCGACATCGACTTTGCTCGCCAACGACAGCGACCCGGATGGCGACACGCTCACGGTCACCGGTGTCTCGGCGGCTTCGAACGGTACGGTGGCGCTCAATTCGGGCACGGTCACCTTCACGCCGACGGCCGGCTATTCCGGCCCCGCCGGCTTCACCTACGCGATCTCCGACGGTCAGGGCGGTACGGCGTCAGCCACGGTATCGCTGACCGTCTCGCCGGCCGCCAACCAGCCGCCGGTCGCGGTGAATGACGGCGGCTTCACGACGTCGCAGGACACGCCGCTGGCGCTGTCGGCGGCGCTGCTGTTAGTCAACGACAGCGACCCGGACGGCGACCCGCTGACCGTCACCGGTGTCTCGGCGCCGTCAAACGGCACGGTGTTACTTAACTCCGGCACGGTCACCTTCACGCCGGCGACCGGCTACACGGGGCCTGCCGGCTTCAGCTACGCGATCTCCGACGGGCGCGGCGGCACGGCATCGGCGACAGTGGCGCTGACCGTCTCGCCGGCCGCCAACCAGCCGCCGGTCGCGGTGAATGACAGCGGCTTCACGACGCCGCAGGACACGCCGTTGGCGATGTCGGCGGCGCTGCTGTTAGCCAACGACAGCGACCCGGACGGCGACCCGCTTACCGTCACCGGTGTCTCTGCGCCGTCGAACGGCACGGTGTCACTCAACTCCGGCACGGTCACCTTCACGCCGGCGACCGGCTATACCGGGCCTGCCGGCTTCACCTATGCGATCTCCGACGGGCGCGGTGGAACGGCGTCGGCCGCGGTGGCGCTGACGGTGACGACGGTGACGCCGCCAGGAGAAGGCATCAGCCTGTTCGCGCCGACCGACACACCCGCCATCCTGTCCGCCAACGATCCGAGCCCGGTCGAACTTGGCGTCAAGTTCACCACCTCCAGCGCCGGGGCCGTGACCGCCATCCGCTACTACAAGGGTGCCCAGGATACCGGCACGCATATCGGCTCGCTGTGGACATCCACGGGGACGCGACTGGCGCAGGTCACCTTTACCGGAGAAAGCAGCTCCGGCTGGCAGCAGGCGACGCTGGCGAGCCCGGTGCCGCTGACGGCGGGCACGACATACGTCGTCTCGTACCATTCCAATGGGGGCTACGCTGCCACGCTCAGCTATTTCACGACGGCGCGTACGAGCGGTCCATTGACCGCCCCGTCGAGCGGATCGTCGGGCGGAAACGGCGTCTATCTCTACGGCTCGGGCGCGTTCCCGACGCAAAACTACAACGCCGCGAACTATTGGGTAGATGTGGTTTTCGAACAGAGTTCGAGCCAGAGTGCGAGTCTGGACTGAGCGGGCAACGGATCGGGATCGGCGGCAGCGTCGAAGCATCGATGCCGGGCGCAATTCGATGCACTGTCTCCACCGCATCGCCATCTTCCTGAGCGCATTCATTTTTTGCGGAATCGCGGTTGCGGCTGAGGGAGGTCCGCGGCGTCCCTCGCCGCTCGACGACCCGGCATTCTTTCCATTGGCCGTCTGGCTGCAGAACCCGGCCAATGCCCGCACGTATCGGGACGCCGGCATCAATACCTATGTCGGCCTTTGGGGGGGACCGACGGCAGCGCAACTCGCCGAGCTGAAACGGGCCGGCCTGTTCGTTGTCGCCGAGCAGAACGACATCGCCCTTTCGAGCCCCGACAAAGACATCATCATAGCCTGGATGCATGGCGACGAACCGGATAATGCGCAACCTTTGCCCTTCAAACTGGGCTACGGGCAGCCGATCCCCCCGGACGAGGTCGTAGCCGACTACGACGAAATGAAGCGGCGCGACCCGACCAGGCCCGTGTTTCTGAACCTCGGTCAGGGGGTCGCCTGGGATGGCTGGTACGGCCGCGGTGCGCGAAGCGGCCATCCCGAGGACTACCCTCACTACGTAAAGGGCGGCGACATCGTTTCCTTCGATATCTATCCCGTGGTCAGTCCCCACCCGGAGGTCGCCGGAAAGCTCGAGTTCGTCGCCCGCGGCGTCGCTCGTCTCCGCGGCTGGACGGGCCCCGAGCAAATCGTGTGGACCTGCATCGAAGCCAGCCGCATCGGCAATACCGAAAGAAAGCCATCACCGGAGCAAATCCGGGCCGAGGTCTGGATGGCGCTGGTCCATGGCTCTAAGGGGCTGATCTACTTCGTTCACCAGTTCCAGCCGAATTTCGTCGAGGCGTCGCTGCTCCAGGATCGAGAACTGTTCGATGCCATCGCAGGGATCAACAAGCAGATACTGGACCTTGCTCCTGTCCTGAACTCTCCCTCGATAGACGATTCCGTCGAGATCGAAACGGAAGCGGGCTCTTCGGCGGTAGCCGCGATGGTCAAGCGGCACGACGGCGTCCTCTATCTCTTCGCAGTCGCCATGAGCGATCGCGGGGCCAAGGCCACGTTTTCGCTTCGGCAGGCCGAGCAGTCCAATGTGGACGTGATTGGCGAGGGGCGGTCGATCACCTTGTCGAGTGAAGCGACTTTCAAGGACACATTCGAACCGTACGCGGTCCATCTCTACAGGATCGACTGACGGTCCGTCTTCACCTGCGCGGTTTGCGGCCGGGTTGCCATGTATCCGGGACGCGACCAACTCAATGAGCGGCCGTCATTACTTCGTCGAGGCGGCGCTTAGTCGCCGCATAACCCGCTGTTTTTGGCAATAGTGCTGTGAACATGCGCCTGATTGTCGCACCCCGGGGGCTGTGGTAGCGTTTTCAATTCGCGATCGGACCAGCCTTATCGGTCTTTACCGTCCATGTCCGGCCGGCCCGGGGTCACGGCAGGTCCCCGCCGCAACCAGACATCGAAAGACAATGCGTGAAACGGACGGTTGAAGTCCGAAGCGGTAGCGGAATCGCGGGGAAACGAGGCAGTCGCCACGTAAATCGGGCGATCCCTCACATAAGTCAGACGGGGAGGAAATATGCTGAAAAGACTGATCCTAGGCAGTTTCGCTGTCGCCGCGCTGGCATTGCCGGCGCAGGCGCAGGTCAAGGTGAAACTCGAGCCCTTCGTCACCGGCGTGAACACGCCGCTGGCAATGGTACAGGTGCCCGGCGAGAACCGCATGTTCGTCATCGAGCAGTTCGGCCGCGTCCGGGTTATCGAAAACGGCGAGCTGTTGCCCGAGCCGCTGATCGATATCCGCAACAAGCTGCCCAAGCTTTACTCGGACTTCGACGAGCGCGGCCTGCTCGGCATCGCCTTGCATCCCGACTTCGCCAACAACGGCAAGTTCTATCTGGCCCACAGCACGCCGGTCGATTTCCAGCTCGATCTGGCCAAGGAGTTTTGGTGGGACCACACCAACGTGGTCGAGGAATACCAGATCTCCTCAGACGACCCGAACGTCGCCGACGGTTCGACCGTGCGTAAGATCTCGTCGATCGATTGGCCGCAGTTCAACCACAACGGCCACTGGATCGGCTTCGGTACGGACGGCATGCTTTATGTCTCGACGGGCGACGGCGGCTACGCCAACGACTGGGGTATCGGTCACAACGTGACCGAGGGCAACGGCCAGGACAACAGCCAGCTGCACGGCAAGATCCTGCGTGTCGACGTCGACAATCCGTCCGAGGGCAGGCCCTACGGCATTCCCGACGGCAACCTGGCGGCCGGCAATCCGGACATCGCGCCGGAGATCTGGGCGACGGGCTTCCGCAATCCCTGGCGGTGCTCGTTCGACATGGCGGACGGCCGGTTGTTCTGCGGCGACGTGCAGCAGAACTCCTACGAAGAGGTCAATATCGTCGAGGCCGGCAAGAACTACGGCTGGCGCAAGATGGAAGCCAACCACTGCTTCGACTACGTCAATCCGAACGACCATCCGGCCGAATGCGGTGACACCTCCGGGTTCACCCCGCCGATCCTCGAGTACAACAACTGCACCGCCAAGCCGGACGGCTGCAAGGGCATCTCGGTGACCGGTGGCTTCGTCTACCGCGGCGCGCACGAGCCGTGGAAGGGCAAGTACATCTTCGGCGACTGGTCGAAGAACTTCGGGGCGATGGACGGCCAGATCTTTGTCGCTTCAGAGGGGTCCGACGGCACGTGGACGATGGAAGTGGCCGAAGTCGAGGGCATGGACAGCATACCGTACGTCCTGGCCTTCGCGCAGGATGCCGCAGGGGAAGTCTACGCCCTGACGTCGATCACGACCGGTCCGGTCGGCAGCCTCGACACGATCTACAAGATCGTGCCGGCGAACTGATCCGAGCGACGGCTCGACGCCACTCGGATGAGTGGCCGACTGTCCCGGCGTCCTAGGGCGCCGGGACAGTCATCTGGACACAAGAGCGACAACGGGAGCCGGCCGAGCGACCGGTCATCCCGGCAAGACGGTACGGGAGACATCGGAATGCGTAACCGCGTCATCGCGGCAGCCACAGGAGTAGCGCTCGCCGCCATGCTCGTCGCAGCCCAGAGCTGGGCAGACGAAGACGAAATCGTGGTGGAAGACGTCGAGTTCACCGACGCGTACATGAGCGACCCCGGCAATATAAAACAGGGGCACGAAATCTGGTTGGAGCAGTGCCAGCACTGCCACGGGTCGAAGGCGTATCCCGGCAAG
Source organism: Microbaculum mangrovi (assembly GCF_051390635.1). Taxonomy (NCBI): domain Bacteria; kingdom Pseudomonadati; phylum Pseudomonadota; class Alphaproteobacteria; order Hyphomicrobiales; family Tepidamorphaceae; genus Microbaculum; species Microbaculum mangrovi. The sequence continues at coordinate 1,089,192 of NZ_JBPODT010000002.1, read as the reverse complement.
GCCCCGAAACTGAAGCCCCGGAAATATAAGCCGGATTTCGTTTTCTACAGGGTGACGAAAGGCTTCAAGGGTATGCCGCCCTGGAAGGACGTCTACAGCCTCGAGGAGAGGATGGCCGTCGTCTCCTATGTGATGAGCAAGGAGTTCTCGCCGTAATCTCCACGCCATAAGCTCTAAATGGCGTCAGCGTGTTCATGGAGCTCGCCCCGGTGCTCGCGCATGTAGATGCGGAACCAGGGGGCGTAGGTCTCGGGGCGCGCGGCAATGTCCGCCTCGATTTCGTCAAGGCTCATCCAGGCGATTTCTTCCACTTCGTCCGGATCCGGGACCACGAGCGGTCCGTCGGCCGGCAAACGCCCGTGAAACCGGTGCACGATCTCATTCTCGAAGAGGTCGCCGACCGGCGCCTGGTATTCGACGATCCCGAAGGGCGTCAGGTCGACGTTGAATCCGAGTTCCTCGCGCAGCCGCCTGTCGGCACAGTCGTGAGCGCTCTCGTCCCAGCGTGGATGCGAGCAGCACGTGTTCGCCCAAAGATGCGGCGAGTGATATTTCCCGGCCGCGCGTTTCTGCAATAGCAGCTTGCCGTCGCGAAAGACGAAGATGGAGACGGCCATGTGCCGGATGTTGTGCAGATGGGCGTCGAGTTTGCCCACCTGGCGCTGCATACCGTCGGCGTCGACCGCGACGATCACGTCGTCGGCGTCCGCGGGCCGTGGCCGGCTTTGTGCATTGGGATCGAGACGTGGCGGTGCGGTCATGGTTTGGCCTTCGGCTGCAGGCTGCGGATGGCATACCAGACCGGCAAAGGCAGAAGTGCCGCGAGCACGAGGGTCAAAAGCGGCCGGTCGGCGCCGTAGTACCCTGCCGTCGCGAAGGCGAACGCAAGCGGGACGACGCCGCACAGCATCGCCAGAACGAACCGATGAAGCGGCATGCGGGCCAGACCGGCCATGCACGAAATCACCTCGGGCAGGATGGGTAGCCAACGCGAGGCGGCGACAAGCCAGCCACCGGAATTCGCGAACAGGCGCTCGCCTTCGGCAAGCCCGTCCTCGCCGATCAGCCAGCGCGCCACGGGGCGCCCGAACCGGCGGCTCGCGCCGTATCCGACGAGCCCGGCCAGGACGAGGCCGACGGTCGCCACGGTGCCACCCAGAAACGGACCGTACAAAATGCCGCCGGCGGCGATAACGGCCGTGTTCGGCACCGGAATCAGGATATCGGCGACAAGCAGCGCGACGATGATCAGCCAAGCGTAGGATAGGCTGTCTGTGGCGGACTCCACCAATGCCGTCGTCGACCACAGGCGGTCCGTATGCTCTCCCCATATGGCGAAGGGGGCGGCAATGACGACCGCCAGACCGACGAACAGGGCGAGAAGGCGGACCATCCCGTCAATACCGGCGAAACGGGTGGCGAACGTCCTCATTCGATGATCAGCTTGTCCATGCCCCTTCGGGCTCCGGGCTCTTCGATCCTGGCATCACGCCCTCCGCGAAGGACCGAATTACCCTCGTAGAGGGTTCGCTGGTCGATCGCCGGTGGATTGAGCCAGTCGTCTTCCTTTATCTGCCCGCTCTGCCCGTAGGCGTCGAGTGCGTTCTGATAGCACGCGAGCCGGACATGCTCCTCCGGGACGCCGCTATCGAGGGCGAGCCTGGCCGTCTTCGGCACACCGAGCGGATCGGAGATGCCCCAGTCGCAGGCTGAATCGACGATGATCCGATCCGCCCCGTATTGGCGCAGGATCTCGACCATGCGGGCGTTGCCCATCTTGGTCGAGGGATAGATCGAGAACGCAGCCCAGAAGCCCCGATCGAGGACTTCGCGGACGGTCTCCTCGTTGTTGTGGTCGACAATGACCATCGCGGGGTCGAGCCCGTGCTCGAGGCAGACGTCCATGGACCGGCTGGTGCCCCGCTTCTTGTCGCGATGGGGCGTGTGGATCATCACCGGCAACGCGAGTTCCTTGGCAAGGTCGAGCTGGAGGCGGAAGTACTTGTCCTCCAGTTCCGTCTGCTCGTCGTAGCCGATCTCGCCGATGGCGACGACCGCCTCCTTCAGCGCGAAGCGCGGCAGGATCTCCATCACGCCTTCGGCCAGTTCCTGGTTGTTGGCCTCCTTCGAATTGAGGCCGATGGTGCAGTAGTGGCGGATGCCGAACTGGCCCGCGCGGAAGCGTTCGAAGCCGACGATGTGCGAAAGATAGTCGACATAGCTGCCGACATAGGTTCGTGGCTGGCCGAGCCAGAAGGCCGGCTCGATCAAGGCGACGACTCCGGCGGCCGCCATCGCCTCGTAGTCGTCCGTCGTACGCGAGATCATGTGGGCGTGCGGATCGATGAACATCATGGTACGCGCTTCCTCCACTCCCTTTCGGCCCGCGTTTTTCCGCGAAGCCCTGTTGGTCAAGGCCGTCGTCCCGGTTAGACCGGGACGACGTCTCTCCAGTGCAGCGTTCCGGCTTCTATCCCGGCGGTTTCGTCGGCCAGTTTCGCCAGGATCGCCTCGGCCTCGGGCGACGCACTTGCAGTCAGCGCCAGGGCGGCGGCGGACCGCTCGCGCGGATCCGGGCTGCCCGCGACGCGCTCAAGATCGGCGATCATGTCGCCTTCGGCGAACGGGCCGACGCAGCGCCAGATCTCCGGTGTTATCTGCCGGCCGGCCGCCCAACGCTCGTGGGCGTAGTCGCACATGATGCGGGCGAGCACGGGATTGGCGCGGTCATCGAGACCCTGGATGGGATCCAGCGTCGAGCCGATGAACAGCGCCTTCAGCACCATCTGGTTCCAACGGTTCTCGTCGAATTGCTCGCGCGGATAGGGATTGCGGTGGGCGACGGCCTCGAACACGGCCCGGACGTTGCCGCGCAGGCCCTCCCCGGCCTGGTCCACGAGTTTCTCCGGCGCCGGATAGAGCGGCAGGCCGGCGTACAGCGCGATCGCTTCGGCCACGTCGGCGGACCGGCAAAGCTCTTTGTAGGCATCGAGAAACGCGGCTTCGTTCCCGGAGAACGCGAGCAACGCCAACACCCGGGCCGCGGTCTCGATCGTCCATTGGCTCGGGTCCCATCCGGATCGCGCCGTGTCGGCCGCCACCAGGTCCCCGGCAGAGAGGTTCAGGTCGTCCTTGCCGAGGCGTCGCGGGATCATGCCGAGCGTAATGACCAGTTCGCGGTCGCCGCTGGCATCGCCAAGCTTGTTAAGCTGACCGTCGAGCCACTCTAGGCTCTGCGCGGATACACGGTGGCTCAGCCACTCGTGCAGTAGATCCGTCGGTGTGCCCATACCGGTGCCGTTTGTCGTTTTTGCCGACGATCCACCTGCCATGGCCGCCGCATTGATCCGAAGTATAGGGGTGGGTTTCGGCCGGTGAAAGACTGTGTCCTTGCCGCGCGCCGACAAGCACCATTAACCTGCGCCGATGAAATCGACCCTTGTCATTCTCGTTGTCGGACTGACTCCGTCGCTCGTCGGCAAGCATACGCCGAACCTCAAACGCCTCACCGCGGCCGGCGGCATGCGGCCCCTGACGACCGTTTTGCCCGCGGTGACATGCACGGCGCAGTCGACGCTTCTGACCGGGCTTATGCCGTCCGGCCACGGCGCCGTCGCCAACGGCTGGTATTTCCGCGACCTTTCCGAGGTCTGGCTTTGGCGGCAGTCGAACCGGCTGATCGGCGGCGAGAAGATCTGGGAGGCCGGGCGGAAGCGCGATGCGGCCTTTACCTGCGCCAAGATGTTCTGGTGGTACAACATGTACGCGTCGGCCGACTGGAGCGCGACGCCCAGGCCGATCTATTGCGCCGACGGGCGTAAGATCCCGGATCACTACGCCCATCCATCGGAGCTGCGGGACGAACTCGACGCGAAGCTGGGCCGTTTCCCCTTGTTCAAGTTCTGGGGACCGGCGACGGACATCACCGCGTCGAAATGGATCGCCGGCTCCACCGAGCATGTGATGACGACGCGCGATCCGACGCTGACGCTGACCTACCTGCCCCATCTCGACTATGACATCCAGCGCTACGGACCGGACCTCTCCCATCCGGCGGTGCAGACGTCGCTGGAGGAGGTCGACGCCGTCGTCGGCGGTCTGGTCACAGCGGCCGAACGCGACGGGCGGTCGGTGATCGTCGTGTCGGAGTACGGCATTACGCCGGTGAGCGATGCCATTCACATCAACCGCGCGCTACGGCAGGCAGCTTTGCTCGCGGTGCGCGACGAACTCGGGCACGAGCTGCTCGATGCCGGCGCGTCGCGGGCCTTCGCGGTGTCCGACCATCAGGTTGCCCATGTCTATGTCCGCGATCCGGCTGATATCGCTTCGGTGAAGTCCCTGATCGAAAGCCTCGACGGCGTCGAGGTCGTGCTGGACGCGGATGGCAAACGAGAGAACGGGCTCGATCACGAGCGGTCCGGAGAACTGGTTGCCGTCTCGCGCGCCGACCGCTGGTTCAGCTACTACTACTGGCTCGACGACGATCACGCGCCGGACTTCGCACGGCTGGTCGAGATCCATCGCAAGCCCGGCTACGATCCGGTCGAGTTGTTTGTCGATCCGGCAATCCGCAATCCGAAGCTCGCGGTCGGCTGGCGACTTGCCAAGCGGGCGATCGGGATGCGAAGCCTGCTCGACGTCATCTCGCTGAATGACGTGACGCTCGTGAAGGGCTCGCACGGTCGGCTGACGGACGATCCGAACGACGGACCGCTAGTCATTTCCAGCCGAGGCGATCTGCTGCCGGAGGGCGCCGTCGCCGCCACCGACTTCAAGCAGCTGGTTCTGGAGCACGTCTTCGGCTGATGCCGGTCAGGTTCCCGGAATATACCGCTGCGCGCCCCGCGTAACCGCGAAAAGGACGACGGCAACGACTGCCCACCCGGTTGCCCCCTCCCCGGCCAGATAGATCGCATCGAGCAAGGCGACACCGGCGATCAGGGTGACGACCGCGGTCGGCACGTCTCCCTTCCCGCGCCGCAACAATAGCCGCAGCGCCCAGCCGATCAGCACGGAAAACAGGATGAAGAACACGATGGCGATCGGCATCGCTGTCGACAGCCAGAGCCCGTAGACCCAGGGCACGGCGAGGAAAGCGAGAGGCCACAGGTTCTCGACACGGCCAAGCGACTCCTGTTTTGCAGCGTAGGTCAGGCCTACGATGTAGCAGAGCATGACGATCGCCGCGGCGATCAGCGGCCAGGGCAGCGCCGTGGTGAATGCCAGACCGACCGCGACATAGACGAGCGCGCGGCACAGCCCCATGAAGGCGGGGCTGAGCGGATTGGCCTTGTGGTACCAGTCATAGAAGACGATGGCGGACGCCAGCGCGAGGCCGCCGAGCGCCGGCCAAAAGCCTGTCGGCCCGGAAATGCCGACGAAGGCCAGAATGACGATGCAACCTCCAAGCATGGCGAAGCCTGCGCCAAAGACCGTTCCGCGCGAGACGACGCCGGACGGAATGGGCCGCTCCGGCCGTTCCCTCGCGTCGATGCGAGCGTCGAAGGCGTCGTTGAGATACATGCCGCCGACATAGGCAAGCGACGTCGCCAGCAGCAACGCCAGCGTACTCCACGCGGTCGCCTCTCCCCCGGCCAGGACGATTGCCGCGAGCGTGTTGGTCCAGACTGTCGGCACGTTGGAGACGCGGCCGAGCCTCAGCGCAATCTGCCAGCTCATCTGAGCAACTCGTCGGCGACCCAATCGAGTTCCCGGGCGATCGCCTCGCTTACCGCAACGGCGCGATACTCGTCGGGCAGAACGTCCCAGGTGTAGGTCTCGACCTCGAGATGCGGCGCGATAGGCTCCTCGCGGTGCAGCGCGAGGATTTCGCCAAGGAATGCCTGCGTCGTCGAGAAGGCGGCGAGATCGTGCAGGAAGACCGGCACGTGAAAATGCACGCGCCACTCGTGCCCGGCGGCCTTGTCGCTCTTGGCAAGGGCCTCGGGCAGATCGAGATAGCGGACGAGGCCGGCCGGCGTCTGTTCGACGACCTGATGCAGATAGGTCGGCTCGTCGAAGGGCATCAGCGCTGCGGCCATGCCGTCGTCCATGCGATGGATGCGCAGCGCGGAGGAGAGCTGCAGCTTCGGGATCGAAATCCCGGCGTCCTTCAGCGCCATGACGCTTTGGCGCGGATCCTCGAACTCGATGGCGGCGTGGCAGACGTCGTAGCAGACGCCGATGTGACGGCGCAGCGCCGCCTCGCAGTCGGAGTCGGACAGGCCGGTCGCATTGGCCAGGTGTTGTCGCGCGGCGCCGGCGAACAGGCCGTCCTCGAAGAAACCGACGGTCTCCTCGATGGTCTCGAGCAAGCAGCATGGCTCGGGTTCCAGCGCCAGGGCGATGTGGCGGCCGGTTTTCCGTTCCAGGTCGACGAGATGGGCGACGTGAGCAACGAAGTTCTCGACAATCCGATCGAGCCTGCCCTCCTCGTCCATCCAGCCCTTGAAGCTGCCCGGCACCGTGCTGATAGAGCCCATGGGGACATCGGCCGGCAGGATCGCGGCCAATATGTCCGCGAGCCGGTTGGTATAGGTCAGCCGCTCCGGGGTCGACCAATCCGGTGTGTACACGTTTTCCTTTACCCGGTCGCCGTGGAACGAGCCGTAGGGAAAGCCGTTGATGGTGAAGCAGTAGGTGTCGGTTTCGGCCAGGAAGGCACTCAGTTCCTCCTGCGCCTGCGGATGGACCAGCGCATCGGCGGCTTCCGCCGAAATCCGAAGGCCGAGGCCGAACGGGCGATCGGGCGAGACCATACGCTTCACCGCGGGCACGTGCAGGTGCAGGGAGTAGAGAAGCGCCGGCCAGCTCTCGCCGGGGTGGATGTTTGTGCAGTAGGTCAGAAGCCCGAGGTCCGGGCGACCCTCGATCCGCATCAGCCGGAGGCCCTATCGCGCAACCAATCGATCGACCCGGCGATCAGCGCATGATCCATCTCGTGCACTTCGGCGCCAACGCCGACGTCCTCGAGCAGCGTGATCGTCAACTCGCCGCCCAGGTGTTCCTGGAACTCGCGCAGGCCGTCGATCACGACGTGGCCGTCCTCGGCGTTGCGTTTGTCGAGCGCGGGATGCCAGAGCCGGAAGCCGAGCTGTTCCAGCAGACAGGCGACGCGCACGTCGGTGCCGGGTTCCAGCATGCCGGAGAGCACCGAATACCGGGTGTCGAGCGCGATGCCGATCGCTACCGCTTCGCCGTGGCGCAGATGATAGCGGGTCATCGTCTCCAGCCGATGTGCCGCCCAGTGTCCGAAATCCAACGGCCGCGCGCTACCGGTCTCGAACGGATCGCCGCCCTTTGCGATCTGGATCATGTGCAGTTCCGCGCAGCGCCGGATCATATGGGACATGGCCGCGCGCTCGAAGACGACGAGATCGTCGCAATGGCGTTCGAGCCACTCGAAGAACTCCCTGTCGCGGATCAGCGCCACCTTAACCGCCTCGGCCATGCCGGCGATCTTCTCGCGATCCGGCAACGCCTCGACGAAATCGAGGTCGTTGAGCACGGCGAACGGCGGCGCGAAGGTGCCGACGAAGTTCTTCACGCCGTTCAGGTTCACGCCGTTCTTCACGCCGACACCGGAGTCATTCTGCGACAGCACGGTGGTCGGCACGCGGATATGGCGAACGCCGCGATGGGTCGTGGTGGAGACGAGCCCGACGGCGTCGAGTACCGCGCCGCCGCCGATTGCCAGCACATAGGAATGGCGGTCGATATGGTGGTCGAACAAGGTCTGCTGGATCTGCTCGACGAAATGCAGATCGACCTTGATGCGCTCACCGCCGGGCACCGGAAACGGCTTGGCGACGAGATCGATGCGGTCGCCGTGGCGGGTGGCATAGGCGACGATATCGTCCGAGATCGCGGGACACGCGGCGAGAAGTCCGTCATCGACGAAAACGATGCAACGGTGGCGCTTTTGGGGTTCCTGGCGCGCAAGCGTATCGGCCAGGACCGGATTGTCCGGATCGAACAGTCCGCTCGTGAATACCACCGGATAGCGGAACGTGACCGTGAAGTCCTGCTCGTAGGTATGCGTTTCCGGCGTAACGATCAGGCCCGACCGATCCCGTCCCATCCGCGCTCTCTCCCTACTCGCCGCCCTTGTTCTTTGTGGTCTTCGCGACCGATTATGAATACGTTATGCCAGATCAAATAAGGGCTCAATGGCCGTCGGCGGCGTAACTGATTGGCCAAAAGCGGGAGGAATTCGATGCGGATCGTCTACGGCGTCATTTGTGTGATCATGCTGCTGTTCGTGGGCGTCCAGTACAACGATCCGGACGGTCCGTTGTGGATGCTGATCTACGGCGTCCCGGCGCTCCTGGCGGGGCTGGCCGCATGGCGGCCGGCGATCGTGCACCAGGGGATCGGCCGGGCGGCCCTTCTCGTCTGCCTCGGCCTGGCCGTTGCCGGCACGCTCTACTACTGGCCTACGATGCCGGGTTTCTGGAACATGCAGGTGTGGTGGGTCGAGGAAACGGCGCGCGAAGGCCTGGGCGTGATGATCATGGCCGCCGGGCTGCTCATCCTGGCGTTGCCATTGATGCTGCGGCGCGGATGATCGACGATCGACCGCCCGCGCCCATAAGTCCCCGGTTTAGTTCTCCGCGGCAAACGCTGCGCCAGCCGCCGCCGTTGCGGTGGCCGCCGTGGGCTTGGCGGCTTCTCCCGCCTGCTTGTCGTCTTCGTGGTCTTCAATGTCCTCGGCCTGCGGCACGTCGACGATGACGCGTTTCGGCGCGAACTTAATGCCGAATTCCTTGAACTTCTGCTGCACCTGTTCGTAGACCGCCTTGCGCACGCCCCACTGCTTGTTGGGCTTGGTCATGAACTTGCCGGAGACGATGAAGGCGGAGTCGTCCATCTTGATGACGCCCTGCGACTTGAACGGTTGGATGAAGTTCGGACCGAGATCGGGGTCGTCGAGCATCTCCTGGCCGATCTTCTTGAAGATCTTGCGGACCAGGTCGATGTCGGTGTCGTAGGGAACCCGGAAACGCAGCTTCATGATCACCCAGTCGCGGCTGTAGTTGGTGACCTTGCCGAGATCGCCGTAGGGCACGGTGTAGACCGCGCCGAGATAGCCGCGCAGCACCAGCGAGCGGGCATTGAACTTCTCGACCGTGCCGGCAACGTCGCCGCATTCGATGTACTCGCCGATGCGGAAGGCATCGTCCATCAGGAAGAACAGGCCGGAGATCAGATCCTTGACCAGGGTCTGGGCGCCGAAACCGACGGCAAGGCCGATAACGCCCGCTCCCGCGATCAGCGGCGCGATATTCACCCCCATCGATGCCAGGATCACCATAACGGCCATGACGGCGATCGAGATCTGCACGAACTTGCGGACGATCGGCAGGATCGTCTGCAGTCGCGTGCCGCTCGACATCATCGGCCCTTCCCCTTGCTCTTCGGGCTCCGGCGACTTGACCCGTTCCTCGGCCAGCTTGCGGTCGATCCAGCTGGCGGCGAACGACCAGCCGATATAGCCGAGCAGAGCGATGATGCCGACGTTCAGGAGGACACGCAGTACAAACTGGGCGATCGGATAATCCTGCGTCTTCGAGAAAACGTTGACCCCGATCACCATGGCGAAAGCCGCCAGCGACAGGATCAGGACCGTGATCGAAATCACCCGTTTGAGCACGCGCCGGTCGTGCAAAACGGCAGGCGAGGACTCGACGGCGGCATCGATATCCTCGGCAGAAGGTTCTGCCGGCTCGGACGGTTGCGCTTCGATCGTCGTTTTTACCCGCTCGCCGTCGTCGGGATCGGTGACGTAGACGACCGGCCTAGCCTTCACGGTCACGGGCCTGTCAGGGGCCAGAATGCCGCTCGCCACGGCGGTGACATACGGATTGAGCACGAACAGGATGAAGAAACCGATGGCCGCGTCGACCGGATCGAACCCGATCCCCAGAAGAAGGTCGTAGATCCCGATCAGGAACGCCACGATCACGTAGCCGAGGGCCAGGGCGAACCAACTCCATCCGGCGGCATCCTCGGCCCAGCGCGGTACCGATCCGTCCTTGATCGCGGTTTCGACGGCGCGCAACAGGTGATTGCGATACCGGGTTATGAACACGCACACCGAGGCCGTGAAGATGACGGCACTGATGAGTGCCCAAAGCCGCCAGACGTCGTGATCGACCTCCCACATAAGGCCGAGCGTGGCGAACAACAGAAGGGTCGTGCCCAGCGTTAGTTGCCGCCGTGTGCCGCGAACGAAATGGGCGGCGGCCTCGTCGTCGACCGGCATGATGCGCCAGCCGGGATGCTTGGGCAGGAATATGAACCGGACGACGGCGACGGATATGCGGGTGATGAGTATCGCCAGAAGCACCACGACTACGAAGTCGCGGCGGGCCAGCCCCCCATCCCAGACCATGAAGAACATACCGACGTAGCCGACCGCAAACGCGATGATCGCGCCGAGTCCGTGGAGGAGCTGTCCACCCGCGTGAGTCAGTTTTTGCCGTTCCGTGTCGGCGGGGTTCGCCTCGTAGCGCTCCACCATCTTGCGGGTGACGAACCGATAGGCGTACTCGACGGCGGCGCCGACCGCGACGAAGAGAACGAGGAACCGGATCACGAACCAGACACCGCCGGCGCCGACGGTGATCCCCAGCTTCTGTTCCATATGGCCGACGTATTGGTCGACCAGGTCGTCGAACCGAGAAAGGACGGCCGCCAGGTTGTCGCGAAGACGGGTGATATTGGACTTGAGGGTGGCGACCGACAGGACGGCCGTGGTCTGCCCTGCGTCGGCGTCGGCCGCGGGGGCCGAAACCTTGAGATAATACAGCAGAAGGTCCCTTGTCTGCGCGTCGGTCAGACGGCCGACCAGGGCTTGCCGTTCGCTGACCGAGAGCGGCGCGAGCTCGTCAGCCACCGTCTGGGGCGCGTTCGCGTCCGTGGACGCCGCTTCCTGGGCGGACACGAGAAGCGGTGTGGCGAGCAGGAAAGCGAGGAAAATCGCCGCGGGAGCCAATCTGCGAAGGAGCAATTCGCTCACCTTGCCAAGCGTGACCATCGGTTCAGACCTCCCGCACCTTATTGTAACCGCCAACCAATTAAAATTTTAGGCGCCTACATTCGGATTCAAGGCGCTGGTTTGTACAACTACAACAGCGACTCGCGTGACGTAAGATGCAATTGGCCTTTCCTCCGGCATTGACGCCTTTTGGCAATTGCCGTGCCGATTCAAGCCGGGCCGTCTATGCAACCGGCGCACCGACCTGCCAGCCATATTCGACGGCGGCGTCCGTTGCCCAGTCCCACAGCGAATTCGCAAGGCTCGTCATGGCGAACAGGTCGAACCTGTCGTCGTCGAGGCGGATGATGGTGGCGCCCATATGGTGGATGCCGGCATTCGTCGCCGACATCGGCGCGAACCGGGAAATGTCGAACGAGACGCCCTTCTGCATCAGCGTCGCGGCCGGTTCGCCGGAAATGCGCACGCCGGCGCGCCCGTGGGTGTGGTCAACGACCGTGCCTTCGTCCAGGATCATCCCCGTTTCGAGGCGACCCGCCAGTCCGGATTGCTGAGCGATCACGGTAATTCGGCCGGGCGCGGTCGAGAGGCAGACAATGCCGGGACCGGCGACCACGCGGCTAGGCTCGGGTAGTGCCGAAACGCCCAATATGCCGGCAATATTCGATTTTTCGCTCCAGAGCGCGATTTCCACGACGGAGCCCGGACGGCGCTCGGAGAGAGTGATGGCAGCGGTACCGCCTACCGGATTTCCTGTGCCGGGAACGGCGAGCGAAGCAAGCGGGAAACGCTCAGACATGCATCCTGCTCCCGTCGGGGTCGTAAAACCGCGGATCGCGGACCTCTACCGGCAGATGGCGGCCGCGTACGGGATCGGCCGCGTAAAGCGTTTCACCCTGCATTTCCCGGCCGGTCTCGACGAGTGCCAACGCGATGTATTGCTCCAGCGCGGGGCTGTAGGCGTTGGCGGTCACGTGGCCGAGGCTGCGTTCGGGCTCGTTCGGTCGGGAGCTACGAACGATCTGCGCCCCGTTCGGAATGCTTTGGCGGCTGGGAGATACGAGTCCGACGAGTGTCTGACGCCTGTCGCCGATAAGACCCGGCCGGCTCGCCATCGCGTTCCCGATGAAATCCTTCTTCTTCGACAGCATGCCGGACAGGCCCAGGTCTGCGGCGGTCGTGCGGCCGTCGATTTCGGAGCCGGCGACGTGGCCTTTCTCGATGCGCAGCGTGCCCAGTGCTTCCAGGCCATATGGCGTGACACCGAAATCCTTTCCGGCCAGAAGCAAGCCTTCCCACAGCGCGGTTCCGAAGCGGGCCGGGACATAGACCTCGTAGGCGAGCTCACCGGAGAAGGAAAGCCGCGCGACCATGCCCGGCCAGCCGAGTATCGTGGCCTTGCGAACGCCGAGATGCGGCAGCCCCTCGTCGGACATGTCGGCATCCTCAACGATGCGCGACAGCACCGCGCGCGAGTCCGGCCCCGACAGGGCGACGCTCGCCCAGACGTCGGTCACAGACGTGAGGTTCACCTTCAACTCGGGCCAGACGGCTGAAAGCAGGAATTCGAGCTTCTGCATGACCGCGCCGGCATTTGCCGTCGTGGTGGTCATCAGGAACCGGGAGTCGGAAAGCCGCCAGCTCGTGCCGTCGTCGAACAGGACGCCGTCGTCGCGCAGCATCAGCCCATAGCGCGCCTTGCCGACGGCGAGCGTGGAAAACGTGTTCGTGTAGACGCGGTCGAGGAACTCGGCTGAATCGGGGCCCTGCACGTCGATCTTGCCGAGCGTCGACACGTCGGCGATGCCGACGCTGTCGCGAACGCTGCGGGCCTCGCGGACATAGGCCTGCTCTAGGGTTTCGCCGGGTCGGAGATAGGCGCGTGGACGAAGCCACATGCCCGCCGGGATCATCGTCGCGCCATTCGCCAGATGCCAGTCGTGCATCGGCGTCTTGCGCACCGGGCGGATATGATGCCCGGGCTCGCGGCCGCCGAGTGCGCCGAGGCTGACGGGCGTGTACGGCGCGCGGAAGGTCGTGGTGCCGACGGCACCGATCGCCTCGCCACGAAGTGCCGCCATCATCGCCAGCCCGGCGACGTTGGAGGTCTTGCCCTGGTCTGTCGCCATGCCGAGTGTCGTGTACCGCTTCAGGTGCTCGACCGAGCGGTAGCCCTCCCTGTGCGCGAGCCTGACATCGGCTGCAGTCACGTCGTGCTGCTGGTCGACAAAGATCTTGGCCTTGGCGCCGCGCGGGCTTTCCACGACACGCAAGGAAAGCGGGGCATCGTCCGTTCGGGGGGGCTCGGTCTCGGCCGTTGCGTCAGCCTCCACGTCGAAACCCGCCGCGATGGCGGCGTCCCGTCCGACCTTCGCGCCGTCCTGAAGACAGGCGGCAAGGCCGAAAACACCGTGACAGGCGCCGGCCGAGCGCCAACGCTCGCGCGCCTCGCCGGGCAGGAAGATGTCCCGATCCTTGTCGAAGACCGGGCGCGAACCGGCCTGGCTGTGCAGGTGGGCGGCCGGCATCCAGCCCGCGCTCGTCGCGCAGACATCGGCGGACAGCGTTTCGACCTTGCCGGCGCTGCGGCCTTCGCCGTCGACGGAGGCGATCTCCACTCCGGATACGCCCCGTGAACCGGCGACGCGGACGACGGCGGCCCCGGTTCGTGCGGCAATCCCGGATTTCTCGGCTCGCGATGCAAGATCGGCCGGAGCGTTGTCGCGCGGATCGACAATCGCGCTGACACCCACGCCGGCTTCCGCCGCCGCCAGCGCGGTTTCCCAGATGCCGTCGTGGCCACCGAAGAAGACGACGCTTCGGCCCGCGCCGACTCCATAGGCATGGGCGTAGCGCCCGACCGCGCCGGCGAGCATGACGCCGGGGAGATCGTTGCCGTCGACGAGGACCGGTTGCTCGAAGGCGCCGGTTGCGAGCACGACCTCGGCCGCGCGGATCGTCCAATGGCGATGACGCGGCAGGTGCGCGGGCTTGCTCGCCAAGTGGTCGGTCACCCGCTCGACGGCGGCGAGCTGGTTCTGGTCGTAGTAGCCGTAGACCGTGGTGCGCGGCATCACCCGAACGTTCGGGAAGGCCGCGAGCGCCGTCACCGTCGCCCTGGCCCACTGGCCCGCGGGCAGTGCGTTGATCCTGCCCGCCTCGGCGAACAGCCAGCCGCCGGGCTCGCCCCCGTCGTCGGCCAGCACGACACGGGCCCCGGATCGGGCCGCAGCGATCGCGGCCGACAGTCCCGCCGCGCCGCCGCCGACCACCAGCACGTCGCAGAACAGATGGGACTTCTCGTAGCGATCCGGATCGCGCTTGCGGCTCGCCCTGCCCATGCCGGCTGCGCGGCGGATGAAACGCTCGTAGAAGCGCCAGGCCCCTCGCGTCGGCCCCATGAATGTCTTGTAGTAGAAGCCTGCGGTGAAGATCGGCGACAGCAGACCGTTGAGCGCCATCACGTCGAACGTGAGGCCCGGCCAGCGGTTCTGGCTGGTGGCGACCAGGCCCTCGTGGAGTTCGGCGACCGTCGCGCGCACGTTCGGTTCGGCACGCGCCCCCTCCCCGATCGTCAGCAGCGCGTTGGGTTCCTCGACCCCACAGGAGACGATGCCGCGCGGGCGGTGATACTTGAAGCTGCGGCCGACGACGCGCGCGCCGGAGGCGATCAAGGCCGAGGCGACGGTATCGCCTTCCACGCCGCGCATCGCCTTGCCATCGAAGGTGAAGGCCAATGGCCGATCGCGGTCGATCAGCGCGCCACCGGATGAAAGCCGGTAGCCGCTCATTCCGCCACCCTTCCGGCGAACCGGCCGAGCAGCGTCACGCCGAGGATCTCGTGGGTCAGGGTATCGCGCTCGACCTTGAGCCAGGAGCGGCAGCCCTGGGCGTGCTGCCAGTACTCGGTGTGCGGCCCACGCGGGTTCTCGCGGTCATAGACGGCGACACACCATTCTTCGGCGGAGGCGTCGAGGGCTGGACGCGGGACCGTCGCGTCGCCCCCGTAGGCGAACTCCGCCACGCTGCGTTCGCCGCAAACCGGACAGGAGATGCGCATTGTCCGTCAGCCCCTCAGTGATGCCATGGCACGGGCCCGGCGCCGCGTTCGTCGATGACCGCGCCGCTGTGAAACCGGTCCAGCGTGAAGGCGGCATTCAGGTCGTGCGGGGCGTCCCTGGCGATCGTCCAGGCGAAGCACCAGCCCGAGGCGGGCGTCGCCTTGAAGCCGCCGTAGCACCAGCCGGAATTGAGATACAGGCCCGGCAGCGGTCCGGTCGCGATGATCGGGCTGCCGTCAATCGACATGTCCATGATGCCGCCCCAGCTTCTCAGAAGCCGCAGCCGGCCATAGGACGGGAACATGGTCAGCAACAGGCTGGCGACATCTTCGACCACGGGAAGATTGCCGCGCTGGGCATAGGAGTTGTAGCCGTCGATATCGCCCCCGAAGACGAGGCCGCCCTTGTCGGACTGGGAGACGTAGAGGTGGCCGGCGCCGAAGGTGACGACGGTGTCGAGCAGCGGTTTCAACGGCTCGGAGACGAATGCCTGCAGCACGTGGCTTTCGATCGGCAGGCGCTCGATGCCGGCCAGTTTCAGAACATGGCCAGTCGAGCCGGCGACCGCGACGCCGACCTTGCCGGCGCCTATCTCGCCGCGTGTCGTCGCGACGCCGGTGATGCGGCCGGTCGCGTCGCGCAAGAAACCGACGACCTCGCAATTCTCGATGATATCGACGCCGCGCCGGTCGGCGCCGCGGGCAAAGCCCCAGGCAACGGCGTCGTGACGCGCCGTGCCGCCACGCGGCTGCAGCAGACCGCCGTGGATCGGAAATCGGGCGTCCGGCGAAACATCGAGATCGGGAACGAGCCTGGCGACATCCTCGCGCTGCAGGAGCTCCGCATCGATGCCGGCGAGCCGCATCGCGTTGCCGCGCCGAGCGTAGGCATCCATCTGTGCGGGCGAATGGGCGAGGTTCAGGACCCCGCGCTGGGAAAACATGACGTTGTAGTTGAGGTCGTGGGACAGGCCTTCCCACAGCTTCATCGACCATTCGTAGAAATGCGAATTGGCCGGCAGCAGATAGTTGGAACGGACGATCGTGGTGTTGCGGCCGACATTGCCGCCACCGACATAGCCCTTTTCAAGTACCGCGACATCGGTGATGCCGTGTTCCTTGGCCAGGTAGTAGGCGGTCGCCAGACCGTGGCCGCCGCCGCCCACGATGATTACGTCGTAGCGCGGCTTCGGCGTCGCCGCCCGCCAGGCCGGCTTCCACGACCGGTTGCCGGTCAGGGCATTGGCGATCAGCGAGAAAACGGAGTACTCGGCCACGTAATCTTCCCGTCAGGCGTAACGCGTTCGTCAATCATACTGTGAATTGATGGCAGATACCGGGTTCCCCGGGCATCGGGATTCCGACAGGCTGCCAATGTCAACGCGACGCCGGCCGCTTGCAACGCGGCGACGGCGGCACTATCGGGTACTGACGCTGAGTGAGGCGCCCTTGAGCCAGGCCCCAGAAAACGGACCATACGTCGTCGCCTTCGGATTGGTCGAGCGCTTCTCGCTCATGAGCGAGGTTGCCGCGATCGATACGATGCGCATCGCCAATCGACTGCTTGGTCGCGACGTCTATCGCTGGCAACTGCTGTCGTTGAGCGGCGGGCCGGTGACGGCATCCAATGGCATCCGCATAGAGTGCGAAGGCGGTTTCGATGTCGCCGAACGCGCCGATCTGTTCTTCATCTGCGCGGGTCTGGTGCCGCTGCCGCAGCCGCTGAGCGCCTATCACGCCGCATTGCAGCGTGTCGCCCGGGCCAATGTCGCTCTCGGCGGCCTGTCGACCGGGACGTTCCTCCTGGCCAGCGCCGGCCTTCTCGACGGCTATCGCTGCACGGTGCACTGGGAGAACCGGCCGGCGTTCATGGAAATGTTTCCCGGTATCGACTGCACCGCGAAGGTCTATGAGATCGACCGCGACCGGTACACGACATCCGGCGGCGCGGCGTCGGTCGACCTGATCCTTCAGATCGTTACCCAACAGCACGGCGCCGATCTCGCGGCGGCGATCGCGAACCAGCTTCAGCACGACCGCATCCGGCCGGCCGACGAGGAGCAGCGGCTGGGCAATCAGACCTTCCTGCATCCCCTGCCCGGCAAGCTGCGCATGGCGATCGAGATCATGACGAGCCATCTCGAGGCGCCGTTGGCGACCGCCACCATTGCCTACCGGACGGGGCTTTCGGCCCGCCAGCTCGAGCGGCTGTTCCAGCGGTATCTGCAGGTGACGCCGGCGCGCTACTACATGCGGCTGCGGCTGGAGCGGGCCCGGGACCTGCTTCTGCATACGAACGTTCCGATTCTCGACGTGGCGGTTGCGACCGGATTCACGTCGAGCTCGTATTTTTCGCAGTGCTACCGGCAGGCCTTCGTGCAGACGCCCTCGGCGACGCGGCGGATCGCCGTCATGGCTGGTGAGCGAACGGATCCACGCGGCGCTAGCGGCGGGAAATGAGCGTCCTCAGCGCTTCGGCGACGATTTGCGTTGCAGCCCTCAGGTCGCCGAGCTGCAGATGCTCGTCGGCGCTGTGCGCATTGGCCTCCAGGATCGACCGCGGACCAGCGCCGTAGAGCACCGTCGGTATTCCGACGGCCGTGTAATGGCGCGCATCCGTATAGAGCGGAACGCCCGTCGGCTTAATCTCGAGGCCGAGTACCCTGCGTGCCGGTCCCTGCAGCGCGGCGATCAGTCTTTCGGAACCGGGCAGCTCGCGCAGCGGCTCGGCGAGCATGATGCGCCGACATTCGACGACGGCGCCGGGGATGGCTTTGGCGGCGGTCTCGATCAGGTGGATCAGCTTGGATTCCACTTCCGAGCCGACTTCGTCGGGAATGATCCGCCGGTCGATGCGCAGCGTCACGCGATCCGGCACGACGTTGGTGTTGATGCCGCCCGATATCAGGCCGACGGTCAGCTTGGGCGAGCCGATTCCCGGGATCGCGCTCTCGATGCCGCCGAGGGAATGGCGTTCCTGATAGAGCGAGGTCAGGATCGCGTTCGCCGCCTCCAGCGCGTCGATGCCGGATTCCGGCATGGCCGCATGCGCCTGCCGTCCGCGCACCGTCACTTCCAGATGCAAGCATCCGTTGTGGGCGGTTGTAATCGCGTAGGAGAAACCGGCTGAAATGGCGTAGTCCGGCATCGTGAGGCCCTGGTCGAGCAGCCATTTCGGCCCGACATAGCCGCCGGTTTCCTCATCGTAGGTCAGGTGCAGCTCGATGGTGCCGTCAAGGCCGTCCGGGTCGGCTTCGAGCGCCTTCAACGCGAAGGCGTAGGTCGCGAAGTCGGATTTCGAGACCGCGACGCCGCGGCCAAAGATCGCTGCGTCCTTCTCCTCGGCGCCATAGGGATCGACCGTCCAGCCGTCGCCGGGCGGCACCACGTCGCCATGGGCGTTGAGCGCGACCGTCGGACCGGCACCCGCGCCGAAGCGGCGGCGCACGATCAGGTTCTCAACGCTCTTCATGCCGTGTTGCTCGACGAGATCGGAAGGAACCGGATGGCGTTCGACCTCGAAACCGAGCTCTTCGAGAATGACGGCGGTCCGTTCGGCGTGCCGGATACAGTCGCCGGGCGGGTTATCGCTCGGGATACGCACCAGCTCCTTCAGGAAGGCGACCTCGTCGGTCCAGTTGGCTTCGATGGCGTCGGTCATGTCCGGCCTCCCTTCACTCCGCGATCCGGTCTTCGAGCCGGAACCGCATGATACGGCATACCTGTTCGAGCGCGGTTTCGAATTCGGCCGCGCGGTCGTTGTCGATCCGCGCTTCGAAAGCCGCGAGGATGTCGTGTTTCGTGGCGCCGCGCACGGCCAGGATGAACGGGAAGCCGAAACGGTCGCGGTAGGCCGTGTTCATCTCGGTGAAACGGGCGAATTCTTCCGCCGTCAGGCGGTCCAGTCCTGCCCCGGACTGCTCCGAGCGGGAGTCGGCGCCGATCTCGCCGGCGATCGCCGCGCGGCCGGCAAGATCGGGATGGGCTCTGAGCAGCGCGAGGCGATCGTCGGCGTTGGCGGAACGAACCGCCCGCGCGAAGGCGCTGATTATCGCCGAACGATCCGTGAATGGCCGTTCGGCCGCAGCGCGTTCAGCGACCCAGGGCGAATGCTCGGCGATATCGGCGAAGGCGGCGACGAAGGAGGCCGGATCCATCGCGTTCACATCGGCAACAGATAGTCGCGTCACTGCCGACCCTCGATCCAGGCACCAAGCTGGTCACGCTCTTGGTCGGTCATGCTGGTTTCGTTGCCGAGCGGCATGGCGTCGCCGCGTACCGCCTGCGCCATCACCCGCTCGGCGAAGCGACGCAGGTCGGGGATGGTGTCGAGCGCGACGTCGGCCGGCGGCACCTCGAAACCGTCGTGGGTGGGCCGAGGCGAATGGCACATGACGCAATGCTTGTCGAGGATCGCCAGCACCTCCCGATCGCTCGGCACGGGGACAGCCGTCTCCGGTCTTGGTTCCGGCTGCGTCAGGAAGATCGCGCCGACGAGGCCGAGGGCCGCCACCAGCAGCGCCCACGAGTAGGTCGGGAACGCGTCGCCGGCATCCGCACGGTTGATGAAATGGCGCACCATGGCGCCGATCACCAGGATGAAGGCGACGATCAGCCATGTGTGCGGATGGCTGTAGAGCATCGGATAGTGACCGCTGACCATCATCAGCAGCACCGGCAGGGTCAGGTAATTGTTGTGTGTCGAACGCTGCTTGCCGATCTGACCGAGCCTCGGATCGGGATCCTCCCCCTGCAACAGCGAGGCCGTCATCTTCCGCTGGTTGGGGATGATCACCATGAAGACGTTGGCGGCCATCATGGTTCCGACGAGCGCGCCCACATGGACCAGCGCGGCGCGGCCGGAGAAGACTTGGCTGTACAGATAGGCGGCTAGGCACACCTCGGCGAAAACGGCGAGACCGAGCAGCGCCGGGTTGCGGCCGATGGGAGATCGGCACAGGCCGTCATAGATCAGCCACCCGGCCGCCAGGCTTGCGACCGAAATGGCGATCGCTTCGCGCGGCGCGAGGTCGAGGACCTGCGGATCGATCAGATAGGCGGTGGCGTTGAAATAATACTGCAGGATCAGGAGGGCGAAGCCCGTGACCCAAGTCAGATAGGCTTCCCAGATGAACCAGTGCAGGTCCTCCGGCAGCCTGGCCGGCGCAACCGAGTATTTCTCGATGTGATAGAACCCGCCGCCGTGCACCAGCCACGAGGTTCCGTAGACGCCGGGGTTCATTTTCTCGCGCTGGCGCAGGCTGAGGTCCAGCCAGACGAAATAGAAGGACGCGCCGATCCAGCCCACCCCGAAGACGAAATGGGCCCACCGCACCAGCAGGTTCAGCCAGTCGACGAGGAAGACGAGCATGGCGGTCCGGGCGTTGTCGGGCGCCGGAACGATCCCGGCGCCCGGTTTTTCTCAGGTCAGCGCATCTAGTTCGGCAGCTTGTCGTCGATGCCCTTCACGTACCAGTTCATGCCGAGCAGCTCCTCGTCGCCGATCACCTCGCCTTCCTTGGCGGCGAGCGTGCCGTCCTGCTTGTAGATCGGCCCGGTAAAGGGATGCAGCTTGCCCGAGCGGATCGCTTCCTCGGTTTCGGCGGCTTCCTTGGCGACATCGTCTGGCATGTTCGTGTAGGGCGCCATCAGGACCATCTTTTCCGCGAAACCGCCCCAGGTGTCGTCCGCCTCCCAGGTGCCGTCGAGCACGGCCTTGACGCGATTGGTGTAGTAGACCGACCAATCGTCGACGATCGCGGTAAGCTGGGCATCCGGACCGAACTGGATCATGTCCGAGGCCTGGCCGAAGGCATGGATGCCGCGCTGCTGGGCGACCTGCATGGCCGCGGGCGAATCCGTGTGCTGGACGATGATGTCCGCGCCCTGGTCGATCAGCGCCTTGGCGGCGTCCGCCTCCTTGCCCGGATCGAACCAGGAATTGACCCAGATGATCTTGACCTGGGCGTCGGGACGCACGGACTGCAGTCCGAGCATGAACGCGTTGATGCCGCGCACCACCTCGGGGATCGGGAAGGAGACGATGTAGCCGATGATGGCGTTCTCGCTCACGCGGCCGGCGATCTTGCCGATCACGTAACGGCCTTCGTAGAAGCGGGCCGAATAGGTGCCGAGATTGTCGGCGCGCTTGTAGCCGGTGGCATGCTCGAACTTCACGTCCGGGTACCTGGCGGCCACCTTGACCGTCGGGTTCATGAAGCCGAACGAGGTGGTGAAGACGATCGCGTTGCCGTCGGCGGCAAGCTGGTTGATGACGCGTTCGGCGTCCGGTCCTTCCTCGACATTCTCGACATAGGACGTCTCGATCTGGTCGCCGAGCGCTTTCTCGACGGCCAGGCGCCCCTGATTGTGTTGGTAGGACCAGCCGAAATCGCCGATCGGACCTACATAGACCCAGGCGGCCTTGGTCTTGTCCTGAGCGTGCGCCGCTGCCAGGCTCAATCCCAGCGCGGCGGCAGCGAGTAGCAGTCTTTTCATCACGCAACTCCTCTGTTGAACGGGCCATTCTTCCAATCTGTCCGGCGCGACCGTGGCCGTGGCGATGCGCCGTATGGGGTCCTCTTTCCGGTTCACCTCACCTGTCGGGCACGAACGGGACGCCGAGGCAAAGCGGCGTGTTGGCGCGCGCCCGCGTGCGTTCGTAGGAAATGACGACCAGCACGATGATGGTCGCCAGATAGGGCAGCGCCGACATCAGCTGGGAGGGTATGCCGATACCAGCGCCCTGGGCGTGGAACTGCAGGATCGTGATGGCGCCGAACAGATAGGCGCCGACGATCGCCCGCCACGGTATCCACGAGGAAAACACCACTAGCGCCAGCGCGATCCAGCCCCTGCCCGCGGTCATCTCCTCGACCCATAGCGGGGTGTAGGACAGCGACAGGTAGGCGCCGGCCAGACCGGCGCAGGCGCCGCCGAACAGGATCGCGAGATAGCGTACCCGCGCGACCGGCAGCCCCAGCGAATGGGCGGAGTTGTGGTTGTCGCCGACCGCCCTCAAGGTGAGACCCGCGCGCGTCCTGCGCAGGAACCAGGCGACGCCAAACACCAGCGCGAAGGACACATAGACCAGCGTGTCCTGTCCGAACACGACCGGGCCGATGAACGGCGCATCGCTCAATCCCGGGAAGTCCAGTTTCGGCAGCGGAGCGCGGTCGACGCCGACATAACCGTCGCCGATGACACCGGATACGCCGATGCCGAACAGGGTGAGCGCGAGGCCGGTGGCAACCTGGTTGGTGGCGAAAGAAACGGTGAGCACGGCGAAGATCACCGACAGGCCAGCGCCGGCCAGCGCCCCGGCGATGATGCCGAGAAGGCCGCTGTCCATTTCCACGGCGATGGCGAAGGCGCAGACCGCGCCCATGATCATCATGCCCTCGACACCGAGATTGAGGACGCCGGATCGCTCGACCACGAGTTCGCCGATTGCCGCCAACAGCAGGGGCGTCGAGGCGGTGATGACGGTCAGGATGAGGGGTTCCAGCCAGCCCATAGTCATGTCCTCGCGTCACCGGCGGACGCCGCCCGAGGCCGATAGAGCCGCAGCCGATAGTAGATCAGCGTGTCGCAGGCCAGGATGAAGAACAACAGGATGCCCTGGAACACCTTGGCGACGTCAAGCGGCAGGCCGAGGCGGATCTGGGCCGCCTCGCCGCCGATGAAGGATATCGACATGACGATGCCGGCGAAGACGATTCCGATCGGATTGAGCCGGCCGAGGAAGGCGACGATGATCGCGGTGAAACCGTAGCCGGGCGAGATGGTGGGCAGGAGCTGGTTGAGCGTGCCCGACACCTCGGCGATACCGGCAAGGCCGGCAAGCGCGCCGGAGGCCAGGAACACGAACAGGACCATGCCCTTGTCGCCGAACCCGGCAAAACGGGCCGCCTTGGGCGCCTGGCCGACCGTGCGTATCTCGAAGCCCTTCAGTGTCGTCGGCAGGGCGAAGGCCATGACGATCGCGAGCACGAAAGCGAACAGGACGCCCAGATGAAGCCGGCCGCCCGAGCTCAATCCGGGCAGCGTCGCGGCCGAGGAGAACAGCGCGCTTTCGGGGAAGTTGTAGCCTGCCGGGTCGCGTAGCGGTCCGCGCACCAGATAGTCGATGAGCAGCAGCGCCACGTAGGTCAGCATCAGGCTGGTCAGGATCTCGTTGGCGCGGAACACGGTCTTCAGCAGCGCCGGGATCGCCGCCCAAAGCATGCCGCCGACGATGCCGGCGAGTAGAACCGCGACCAGCACGAGCGGTGTATCCATGTCGGCGAGCGTCAGCGCCAGCCATCCGCCGAAGACGGCGCCCAGCGTGTACTGCCCCTCCGCGCCGATATTCCAGACATTGGCCTGAAAGCAAAGCGAGAGGCCCAGCGCGATCAGGATCAGCGGCGAGGCCTTCACTAGCACTTCCTGCGCCGAATAGGCACTCGTTACCGGAGAGATGAAATAGGTGTAGAGACCCTCGATCGGGCTTATCCCGGCCAGCAGGAACAGGATCGCGCCGGCTATCAGCGTCAGGCCGATGGCGATGACCGGCGAGAGAACGGTCATCAGTTGCGAGTGTGCCGCCCGGCGATCGAGTTCAAGCCGCATCGCTGTCCTCCGCGGACCCGGAGGCGTGGACGCCGCCCATCAACAGGCCGACCTTCTCCATCGACATGTCGCGGGCGGGGTGCGCGGCGGACAGCCGGCCGTGCGAGATCGCGGCGATGGAATCGGCAATCTGGAAGATTTCGTCAAGGTCCTGCGAGATAACGACGACGGCGCTACCCGCCGCCGCCAGATCGATCAACGCCTGTCGGATGACAGCCGCCGCGCCTGCGTCGACACCCCAGGTCGGCTGGCTCAGCACGAAGACACCGGGATCGCGCCGCATCTCGCGGCCAACGACGAATTTCTGCAGGTTTCCCCCCGACAGGCTGCCGGCTTCCGGATCCGGCCCGCCGACCCGCACGTCGAAGCGCCGGATGATCTCGGCGGCATAGGTCTTCGCCGTCCGCGAATTGATGATCCCGTTGCCGACGAGGTGCTCGGTCGCGTGGCCGGACAGAAGCACGTTGTCGGAGAGCTTGAAGCGGGCGACGGCCGCCTCGCCGATCCGCTCCTCCGGTGCGAAGGCGGCGCCTAGTTTCCGGCGTGCGTTGATGTCGGCGCGTCCCACCGCGTTGCCGTCGATCGAGACGGTGTCGGGCCGTGTTGCCGGGACGATGCCGGCGAGTGCCTGGAACAACTCCTCCTGGCCGTTGCCCGCCACGCCGGCGATGCCGAGAATCTCGCCCCCGCGCACCTCGAAGGAAATGTCGCGCAAGGCCGTACCCAGCGGATCTTCGGGCGTGGTCGACAGGTGATCGACCCTGAGGCGCACAGGACCGCGTTCATGCTTGCCCGGCGGCTTCACTTCCGCGATGTCGGCCCCGACCATCATGCGCGCCAGCGTCGCCGCCGTTTCGCGGCCGGGATCGCAGGTCGCGACCACCTTGCCGCGCCGAAGGACCGTGGCCGTCGAGCAGATGCGTTTCACCTCCTCCAGCCGGTGGCTGATATAGAGGATGGCGCAGCCTTCATTCGCGAGGCGGACGAGCGTCTCGAACAGCTTGTCGGCTTCCTGCGGGGTCAGGACGGCCGTCGGCTCGTCCATGATGATGAGCCGCGGGTTCTGCATCAGGCAGCGGACGATCTCGATGCGCTGGCGCTCGCCGACCGACAGCGAATAGACGTGGCGGTTCGGATCGAGCGGCAGGCCATAGTCACGGGAGATCTCGCGGACGCGGCCTGCGACATCGCGGACCGGGGCGCCCTTCGGCAAGGCGAGCGCGATGTTCTCGGCCACGGTCAGCGCCTCGAACAGCGAGAAGTGCTGGAACACCATGCCGATGCCGAGCGCCTGGGCGTCGGACGGGGCCCTGAGGCGGACCGGCCGGCCGCGCCACAGCACATCGCCGCCGTTCGGTTCCAGAATGCCGTAGAGGATCTTGACCAGGGTCGACTTGCCGGCGCCATTCTCGCCCAGCAGGGCGTGGATCTCGCCCTCCCGAACGACGAGATCGACGGTATCGTTGGCGATCACCGTGCCGAAATGCTTCGTGATGTTGCGCGCCTCGAGCAACGGACCGTCGTCGCGATCAGTGATGTCCGCCCCGGACATGCGTTCCACCCCTCCCCGTCGCGGCGTTCCTTTCGGCGTGCCGACGATCCATCTCACGTTCGACCAAGGGTATCATGTCCCGCAAGGCCGTGCCCCCTCAGCGCCAATCAATAAATTGATTGAACAAGCTTTCTCATACAGCTGTTTTGCATGCATAAAGTGACATTCGCACGTTATCTATAGGCGTCCTCCGCAGCTGTCTTGTCCACCGCGACTTTCGTAAGCGTCTGTCTCGTGAGCAGAAGCTCGGCGGCAACCGACGCGGCGATGACCGATGGCGCCTTGTCGTCTATGCCGTCGATGCCGATGGGGCACCTGAACCGTCTCAGCGCGGCGGCGTCGAGGCCGGATTCCGCCAGGCGCTTCAGGAAACGGGCCCGCTTGGTGTCGCTGCCGATGACGCCGACATAGGGCAGATCGCTCCGCGCCAGGGCCGCGCGGGCAAGCTCCAGGTCGAGCGGATGGCTGTGTGTCATGATCAGCACGAAGGCGCCGGCGGGCGCGTCCGCGACGAGGCCCGCCGGCTTCTGCGCGCGCACGGCGCTCACGTTCCGAGGCGTTGCTTTCGGGAAGGCATCGGCGCGGCCGTCTATCCAGGTGACGCGGAAGGGCAGCGGCGCCAGCGCCAGCACGACCGCGCGCCCGACATGCCCGGCACCGAAAAGCAAGACCGGTCGCCGCGCGTCCGTGAACTTTTCCCGGTAAAGGCGCGCCGCCGAATCGAGCGCGACGATGCCCTCGTCGTCGGACGGCGGCTCTTCAGACAGTAGCCGCCGGGCGTGTGACCGCGTTTCGTCGAACCGCGTCTGACACGAAAAACCGCCGCTCGCCTCCAAGCCCGAGTACGTCCGGATCTCGGGCAGATCGGCTCGCGCGTATATCTCCACGGCGAGTTCGACCCGGCCGCCGCAGCACTGGCCGAGATCGGGGCCCAAAGCGAAATCGGTCAGACACAGCGTTTTGGCGCCGCCCCTCAGCCTCCCGGCCGCGAGCTGGATCGCCTCCCATTCGAGCTGCCCTCCGCCGATCGTGCCGGCGAAACGATTGTCGGCCGAAACGATCATGCGGGCACCGGCTTCCCGGGGGGCGGAGCCGCGGATGGACAACACGGTGACGAGCGCGGCTTTGCCATCCTCCGCCACGATGCCGCCAAGGCGTGTCCAGACTTCGTTCACCGCCGCCCCTCCCGAATGGTCGTGATGGCGCGGAGTATGGCTTCCGGCGAGGCCGGCGCATCGAGGGGGATCTGTGTGTCGGACGGTGCGAGCCCCGCGATCGCGTCGAAGATCGCCGAATGAACCGAGGCCGCCAGCATCAGCGGCGGCTCGCCGACGGCCTTGGAGCCGTAGATCGCCTCCTCTCGGTTGATGCCGTCGTGAAGATGGACATTGAACTCGGCGGGGACGTCGGACGCCGTCGGGATCTTGTAGGTCGAGGGCGCGTGCGTCCGCAGCCGCCCCTCGTCGTCCCAGACCAATTCCTCGGTCGTGAGCCAGCCCATCCCCTGGACGAAGCCGCCTTCGATCTGCCCGATGTCGATTGCCGGATTGAGCGACTTTCCGACGTCGTGGACGATGTCGACGCGGTCGACGCGTAGTTCCCCGGTCAGCGTATCGATGGTGACCTCGGAACAGGCCGCGCCATAGGCGAAATAGAAGAACGGCCGCCCTTCCCCCTTCTTCCGGTCCCAGTGGATCTTCGGGGTCCGATAGAAGCCTGTCGAGGACAGAGAAACCCGGGCCATGAAGGCCTGCCTGGCGAGGTCGGTAAAGGCCACCGAGCGGTTTCCGACGAATACCTGGTTGTCGCGGAACCGCACGTCTTCGGCCGCGCCGTCATAGGTCTCGGCGGCAAACGCGGCGAGGCGCTCCCGGATCCGGGCCGCGGCCACGCGGGCGGCCATGGCATTGAGGTCGGTACCCGACGAGGCCGCCGTCGGCGCGGTGTTGGGCACCTTTCCCGTGGTCGTCGCGGTGATCTTCACCCGATCGAGGTCGATGCCGAATTCGTCGGCGACGACCTGCGCGACCTTGATGAAAAGCCCCTGCCCCATCTCGGTGCCGCCGTGATTCAGATGAACGCTGCCGTCGGTATAGACGTGCACCAGCGCACCGGCCTGGTTGAGATGGGTCGCGGTGAAGGAGATGCCGAACTTCACGGGCGTGATGGCGATGCCCTTTCGCAGGATCGGAGCCGCCTCGTTGTGTTCCGCGATCATCCGCCGGCGGCTTCGGTAGTTCGACATCGCCTCGAGTTTCGCCATCACCTCCGGTGCGATGTTGTCGAACACCGTCATGCCATAGGGCGTGACGTCGCGGTCCGGGCCGTAGAGATTGCGCGTCCTCAGATCGAACGGGTCGAGACCGAGCGCGTGTGCGGTCTGGTCCATGACGTGCTCGATCGCGAGGATCCCCTGCGGCCCCCCAAAGCCGCGGAAGGCGGTATTGGAAACCGTGTTGGTGCGCATGCGTTTCGTTCGCGCCGCGATGTTCGGCACGAAATAGGCGTTGTCCGTGTGAAAGGCCGTACGGTCTACGACCGAGTCCGACAGGTCCGTCGAAAAGCCGCATCTGGCAAGAAAGGTGATATCGACCGCCCGCAGCAGGCCATCATCGCCCACGCCGACCCGCCAGCGCGCCAGCATGTCGTGGCGCTTGCCGGTCATGATCATGTCGTCGTCGCGATCGAGCCGCAGCTTGCACGGCCTGCCGGTGACGCGGGCCGCGAGCGCGGCCAGGCACGCCCATTGGCCTGCCTGGGATTCCTTGCCGCCGAAGCCGCCGCCCATGCGGCGCACTTCCGACGTGACGGCGTTGATCGCGATACCCAGAACGTCGGCGACCGCCTTCTGCACTTCGCTGGGATGCTGGGTCGAGGACAGGACATACATGTCGCCGTCCTCCTGCGGTATCGCCAGCGCCGCCTGCCCCTCCAGATAGAAGTGCTCCTGGCCGCCGATCGCCAACGTGCCCGACAGCCGGAGCGGTGCTCCGTCGAATGCCTCCGCCGGTTCGCCGCGAACGATCTCGAAGTCGGGGGAGATACGACTGCCCGCGGCCTCGGCCGTCTCGACGCTCAGGTGCGCTTCGGCGTCCTCTATCTCGATCCTGGCCAGGCGCGTCGCCCGTCGCGCCGCGTCGCGGGTCTCCGCGACGACCGCAAAGATCGGCTGGCCGTGGAACCGGACGTCGCCGTCCGCGAGCACCGGATCGTCGCCCGTCCCGACGGGGCTCACGTCATTGTGGCCGGGAATATCCGCGGCGGTGAGGACGGTGACCACACCCGGGGCGGTACGGACCGCTTCCAGGTCCAGCCTGGCGATACGGCCGCGCGCTTTCGGCGATCCGCCGACCGCGACATGCAGCGTGCCCGCTGGTGCGCCGACATCGTCGACGTAGAGCGCCGATCCGGAAACGTGCTTTTCCGCGCTGTCATGGCGGACGGCCTTGCGGACCGATCGCAGTTCACCTGTGGTGTTGTCGAAGGGGTCAAGTCCGGAGAGCATCATCGTGCTCCCGATGTCCAACGAGGCGCGTCGTGCCCGTTTCAGCGCCCGATACCTCGACCAGCGCCTTGTAGAGCAGATTGCGGGCGACCTGCATTCGGTAGCCGGCGCTGGCGCGATGATCGCTCATCGGCGTGAAATCCTTCACCAGCGCGTCAAACGCCTCGGTCCATCTGTCGAAGTCGTGCAGCCCGGCGCCTCTCAATGCGGCTTCCGTGCTGCTCGCCCGCTTTGGGATGCCGGCCATTCCTCCAAACGCAATTCGCACGTCCCGGATTTCGCCGGCGACGATATCGAAGGCGAATGCCGCGAGCACGGCCGAAATGTCCTGATCGACGCGCTTGGAAATCTTGTAGGCGCGGAACTGCGTATGCGGACCGGGCTTGGGAACATGGATGGACTCGACGAATTCGCCCGGTCCCCGGTCCTGCTTGCCGTAGTCGAGGAAGAAATCCTCGAGCGGCACCACGCGCGTCCGCGGACCGCGCCTCAGCGTGATCTCGGAGCCGAGCACGATCAGCAGCGGCGGTGTGTCGCCGATCGGCGAGCCGTTGGCGATATTGCCGCCGACGGTGCCGGCCGCCCTCACCTGTGGCGATCCGAGACGGCGCAGGACCTCGGCGATATCGGGATCGAGTGCCGTCAGCGCATCCCACGCCTCGGCATAGGTGGTCGCAGCACCGATGACGATGGCGTCGCCGGTATCGGCAATGCCGTTGAGGGCTGCGACGCGGCCCAGATGTATGATCCGCTCGATGGGACGCATTTGCTTGGTGATCCACAGGCCGACGTCGGTCGCTCCGGCGACCAGGGTCGCGTCGGGATGCAGAATGTAGAGCGAGGCGAGTTCGTCGATGGTTGCCGGGGCTGCGAAGAACCGGGTCTCGTCACCAACGAAAAGCGGTCTGTCGGCGCCCAGTTCGGCCAGTTTGCGAGCCGTTTCGATGGTCCCGAAATTATCGGGCGTGGGCGCCTTGCAGGCCTCCAGCGCCGCGGCCACGATCGGCTTGTAGCCGGTGCAGCGACAGAGGTTTCCCGCAATCGCGTCGTTGACCGCCGCCCTGTCCGGTTCTTCCGGGCTGCTTCGGTGGTAAAGCGCGAACAGGGCCATGACGAAGCCCGGCGTACAGAAGCCGCACTGACTGGCGTCGTGATCCACCATCGCCTGCTGGATCGGATGCAAATGGCCGTCTGTCGCCAGATCCTCGACGGTGACGACCTCGGCGCCATCCGCCATCCCGAGCAGATGGATGCACGCATTGACCGGCCGGTAGACGACTTTGCCATTGCCGTCGAGGCGACCGATGGCGACGGTACAGGCGCCGCAGTCGCCTTCCGCGCAGCCCTCCTTGGTCCCGATCGCTCGGTCGCGCAGGCGCAGATAATCGAGCAGCGTCTCGGTCGGCGAAAAATCGGAGATCTCGACCGGCTCGCCGCGGCGCAGAATGCGGATGGCGTGACGATCGACCTGCATGTCAGCTTCCCCGATAGGTGGAGTAGCCGTAGGGCGAGATCAGTAACGGAACGTGATAGTGCGCGGTCGCGTCCGCGATCCCGAACCGGACCGGCACCACATCGAGAAACGGCGGATCGGGAAGCGTTACGCCGGCCCCGCGGAAATAGTCCGCGACATGGAAGCGGAGTTCGTATGCTCCCGGCGTCAGCGGAGCGCCTTCGAGCAGTGGACTGTCAACGCGCCCGTCCGAATTGGTCGTTGCGGTCAGAACGGGCTCGTCCCGGCCGCTACGAAACAGCTCAATCGTGAGCCCGCAGGCGGGCCGCCCCGTGCTTGTGTCGAGGACGTGCGTGGTCAGTCGTCCCATGCTCACCTTTTGCGCAATTCATGAAACGCCCGTTTCGTGCGCAGACGCAAGGTATAATGGAGCGGGCCGGCGCGCGCTGCAAACGCGAACTTTGACCAAGTGGAAAAATTATTGGCCTTCCACCGGGGCGAGGCACGCGTAGAACTTCTCCTCGTCCAACGCCACGTCGCCACACCGGAGGAACTGCTCCAGTTCGCCCGGGAACCGGTAGTTGATGTAGGGATTGACGAGAAAGCGTCCGTCTTGCGACCGGAACGCCCCCAGGCGATCGATTTCGCCGTCGAGTTCCGGATACTTTGACGTGATGGCGTCGCGCAGCTCCTCCCCGGGAATGAAGTTGTCGGGGAGCTGATCGAAGGGGCCGTCGAAGTAGTTGTTGGCTTCGACGTTGCCGGCATGCACGCCGACAAGGATCTTGCGTGCCTCGGGCGAAAAGCGATCCTCGTAGAAGGCGAAACCGGTCCGCGTACCGACGGTAAGCGCGGGATGATCCTCATTGTAGGGCAGCAACACGTCGTTCAGCGGTTCGGTCTCGTCGAGAACGAACAGGAACGCCTTGCGCGGTTCGTTGTAGACGAGAAAGAACGGGATGCCGGATTCGTCGAATGTCGGGCCAAGCAGCGTGTCACCTTCTGAAACGACACTGTCCGGTGCTTCCACGTCCCTCAGGTCGTTCAGTTGGAAACGGACGGTCTTGCCGTCATAGGTGACGGCGTAGAGAAGATCGTCGATCCGATCTACCTTCACCCCCTCCTTCTCGGTGAGTGGCCGGTAGTTGCTGAGGATCTCGACGTTCCACGGCTCGTTCTTGTTGAAATAGGCAAAATGCAGAACCCCGTCGTCTCGATCGGCGACGTCCAGGCGCATGTTGCCGGCGAACTCCATGCCGCTCCAGGCGAACGTGAAATAGAAGTAGTTCTCTGTCGGATAAACGGTCACGTCCGCCGGAAGCGCCGCAAAGACGTGCGCGAAGGCGGCCATCGGGTCGTCGATGTTGAATTCCGGCGCGCCGAGCAGACGATCGATCATCTGCTGGTTGAACTGGACTCCATATCCAGGCTCACCCGGTTTCGGTTCGGCTGAGGCGGATCCAGCCATAACCGCGACCGTCGCGGCGGCCGCTAGACGACGCACTATCGATTTCACGCTTGGCACGCGGTTCACTCCGCAAGATTCACTGTTTCACAGGCCACGGTTCAGGCACGGCGGCACACGATCGTCGGGCAGGAAGCCTATTTTTTCAGCTGCTGAAGCTGCCTCGACAATTTCTTGTCGTGCTGTTTACGAGGCTGCTGCTTCCGAGGCTGCTGTTTCTGAGCGGGCTTTTGCTGCGCCGGTTTCCTGGGAGCCGGTTTCGTGGCCTTCGGCTGCTGTCTCATCGCCGATACGGATGGATTATGTGCCGGCTGCTTTGGTGCCTTGGGTTTCTGCCGGGCCGACGACTGGACCTGATTATGCGCCGGCTGCTTGGGCGCCTTCGGCTTTTGCCGGGCCGACGACTGGACCTGATTATGCGCCGGCTGCTTGGGCGCCTTCGGCTTTTGCCGGGCCGACGACTGGACTTGATTATGCGCCGGCTGCTTGGGCGCCTTCGGCTGCTGCCTGGCCGACGACACGACCGGATTGTGTGCCGGCTGCTTCGGTGCCTTCGGCTGCTGCCTGGCCGACGACACGACCGGGTTGTGTGCCGGCTGCTTGGGTGCCTTCGGCTGCTGCCTGGCCGACGACACGACCGGGTTGTGTGCCGGCTGCCTGGGCGCCTTCGGCTGCTGCCTGGCCGACGACACGACCGGATTGTGGGCTGGTTGCCTGGGCGTCTTCGGCTGCTGCCTGATTGCTGACACAGACGGATTGTGCGCTGGCGCCTTGCCCGCACGCGAGACCGCCGGGGCATGGACAGGCTGCTTCGGCGCCCTGATCGCCGAAGACTGGAGCGGATTGTGCGACGGGGCGGCCGCTTGCGACGTGCGCGCCTGATGCTGAGCGGAGCCGCGGTTGCGGTGGAAGCTCGACACCGCCGGCTGATGCGCCGGGGAAACACCGCTCGACGTTCTATTGTTGTGCTGGGCCGACTTGCCGCTGCGATGGAAGTTCGACAGCCCCATCTGGTGCGACGGCGAAACCCGGTTGGACGTCCGCGAGTTGTGGAGCCCGGACGCCGTATTGCGATGGAAGCTCGAAACACCCTGCGCGTGGACCGGCGCCGCTCGCGAGGTCGATGCATTGTGCAGGCGGGACGGGCTGGTCCCGTGGAACGCCGAGATCCCGTTGGCATGCGTCGGTCTGGCACGCGAAGTCGTGGGATTGTGCTGGCGCGACACGTTGTTGCGATGGAACTGCGACAGGGTGCCGACGTGCTGGTTCAGGCGCTGCGTCGTCCGGTTAATGTGAAGGGCCGACGGATTGGTCCTGTGGAAATTCGACAGTCCGGTCGCGTGCAGCGGGCGAACCCGCGACGTCAGCGGCACATGCTGCGCCGAGGCGAAGCTGCGATGGAAGCCGGAGATGTTGTTGAGATGTCCCGGGCGCCTGACCGACGTCGCCGGATTGTGCTGCGCGGATATGGCGTTGCGGTGGAATGTCGAAAGCCCCGGCTGGTGCAGCGGGCGCACACGCGACGTCAGCGGGTCGTGCAGGTTCGACTGGTTGAAGTTGTGGAAGTTCGACAGGCCCGGATTGTGCAGCGGGCGCATCCGGGTGACGGCGCGATCGTGCAGGCCGGACGCGAAACGGCGATGGAACGCCGACAGCTGCACCCAATGCAGCGGCGCCACGCGTGTAACGATGCCGTCGTGACGTGACGAATTCCAGGCTCGGTGGAAACCGGACAGCTCGAAGCGATGGGCCGCCAGGAAGCCGGTCGTGCGGAAGTCGTGCATGACCGACCGGTTGGCACCGTGGAAGACCGACACTGCAGGGGAATGCAGCGGAACGAACTGGGTGAATACTCCGTCGTGGAACGCCGAGCCCCAGGTCAGGTGGAACTGCGACATGGCCACGCGATGAAGCGGAATGGGCTCGCTGACGGTCGCGTCATGCAGCGAGGACCGCCAGGTCCGGTGGAAGAACGACAGCTCCGGGTCGTGGAAATCGAACGGTGCGCTGGTCGCCGGGTTGTGGTTCACCGAGTCGAAGCGGCGGTGGAAGCCGGAAACCTGAACCAGATGGGCCGGCGGCGGAGGCACGTCGACCCGGATCAGGCCGCAGTCCTGATCGTTGGCCGGGCTCGCGTCGCCGTCCTGGCTGGCGTTCTCGCCGAACAGATAGTCGACGAGATCCGATGTGATCTCGCCCGTCTGCGCCATGCCGGCGGACCCTTCCGCGGCGCGGATCGCCGCTGCGGTCTGCGGACCCATGATGCCGTCGGCGGTGCCGGGATCGAAACCGGCCTGCCGCAGACCGGCCTGTACTGCGCGGATGCGATCGCGGCCCTGTAGTCCAAGCCAGGTGACCGCTGCGCAGTTGTTGAGGCGCGGTTCGGAATGGCTGCTCGACAGCCTCAGCGTCAGCGAAAGGGCCGTGGTCTCGCCCGGCGCCAGCGTCGCGGGCGGCAGCTGGCAGTAGACGTTTCCGTCTGCCGAATAGCAGAACCACGGCTCCGGCTCCGCATCGGCTAGCGAGACGCCCGCGGCGCTGATCGTGTCGGTCAGGACGATCGGGCCGTAATAGTCGACCGGCCCGACGTTGGTGACCGAGATCTCGAAGAGGCAATCCCCGCCCGGTGCGCAGGAGCCCAGACCAGTCTTGGCGACGGCGAGATCCGGCAACGGTGCTTCGGGCTGAAACGCTTCCGGCGGCAGCTCCTCGACGACTTCCGGCGTCGGTTCCACCACTTGGACGATCTGGCTGACCGGTTCGCTCCGGTAGATCGCGATATCGCCCATGCCACCGAGAATGCCGCCGTCGGCGTTGGCGACCATGTAAGAGGAGCGCGGACCCTCCGGCGGCGTCGCCGGTCCGGTTGCATTCGCGCCGGCCTGTGCGGCTGCGGGCGGCACGAGCTCTGCGGTGTTCGCGACAGGTGTGCCCTGGAAACCGCTGATCGGGCCGTTGACGGTCGCTTGGCCCGTCTGGCGGTCGATGCAAGGCCCGTCGGGCGCGCACAGCGGTGCGCCAGACATCCAGACGGTTCCGTCGACGGCTTCGGGATCGAGGTCGCCGGTTTCGGTATAGCCGTTGCCGAGCGCGACGCCGCCGGCGGCGTTCGCGCGGATATGCGGTGGCGTATCCGGTCCGCG
This sequence comes from Microbaculum mangrovi, assembly GCF_051390635.1. Classification (NCBI taxonomy): domain Bacteria; kingdom Pseudomonadati; phylum Pseudomonadota; class Alphaproteobacteria; order Hyphomicrobiales; family Tepidamorphaceae; genus Microbaculum; species Microbaculum mangrovi. Next base: position 1,054,402 of record NZ_JBPODT010000002.1, on the reverse strand, counting down.
TTCGGGGAAGCCGACGTCGTAGCGACCTTCGCTCTCCCAAATGCCGTCCTCGTTGCGGATGAACAGCAGGACGCGGGCCGAATCCGGCTCGGCGAGCGCCGGCGGATTGACGCTGAAATCGGGCGCGGGGCGGCCGCGTTCGGCGAGCAACATGCCGCCGTCGGAGGAAAAAGCGATATCGGCAACGGCGGGCGCCTCCGCCTGCCCCTCGCCTTCGACCGCGGGTACCAGCGGCGGAACGATGAATTCCCGACGCACGTCGGTCAGGTCGAACCCGCCGTTTCCGTCGAGAAGGACCGACCAGACGCTAGTTGCCGCGTCGTCGCCCGCGGTGTCCCAGCCGTCGCTGCCAAGCGCCGCGCCGCCCCAGACCGCGTAGTAGAGGCGGACCGTGTCGGTAACCGGATCGCGATAGACGCCGAGACCGAAGATGCGGCGGCGGAAGTCGGCATAGTTCCAGCAGTCGGGCGTTTCTTCGAACCGGGCAGACGCACCCGACGCATCGGTGCAGTCGTCGAACCGCGGCGTGGTCTCCTCGCTGTCGGGAATGACGTCGAGGACCAGATACTCGCCGGAGGGGACGTCTAGGAAATAGGAGCGGCCGTCGAGGCCGTGATCGAAGCTCTGCAGCGTCTCGCCGCTATCGAGCGAGATCCGGTGTATCAGGCCGGTCTGTAGGTCGGACACGAACAGCTGCTGATTCCACGCGTCGAAGGCGATGCCGCCGAGGCCCGGGCCTTCGTTCTCCGTGCCGTCGTCGCCGAGAAGGTTGGAGAACGGAACGGGGCTGTAGTTGTTGGCCGCGTCCAGTTTCCAGACCGTGCCGGGGCCGCCGCCGGGACCCCACATCCCTTCGGCCCAGCCCTCGCCCGTCGGACTGCGATAGAGTCCGAAGACGGATGTCGCCGCCACGTAGGCATTGGCCGGCTCGGCGTCGTCATAGGCGATGCCGAAGACCTGGCCGGTTTCGCGCGCGGTCAGCGAGAACATCACGGGTGGCGTGGGCCATACCGAGCCGTTGGCCGGAAATCCGGGATTGCCCATCGAGTTGGCGCGAACGGTCGCGCCGTTCGGATCGGGAAGAGGCTGGCCGGTCGGCCCGGTCGTGAGGCCCGAGAATTGCGTAATGATCGCATCGCCGGGAGACAGGATACCGTCCTGCGCGCCGGCCGACGTCAAAGAACCGGAAACGATACCGGCGCCGGACGCGAAGAGCGCGCCTGTGACAAGGATGCGGAGTGACTGGAGATTCAGTCTGGGGGCCATCAATTATGCCCGGCAGGACGCGAACGACCCGCCGCCTCTCTTAAATGATCCGTCCGTAGCCCCCGGACCTGAATAACTATACGGGCGGTTGGGGCCGATTCAAGGCAATCTGAATCGCATTGTTCGCGGCCGCACGCAACGCAACCGTGCCATTGGCTAACAATGCGGGTTTGTTTCCGCTAGGGGATCAGCACCGTCGTGCCCGTGGTTTTCCGCCCCTCCAGGTCGCGATGCGCCTGTTCGGCGTCCTTCAGCGCGTAGGTCTGGTTGATCTCGATCTTCACGACGCCGCTCTTCACGACATCGAACAGTTCGTTCGCGGTCGCGACCAGGTCGTCGCGCTTGGCGACATAGGTGAACAATGTCGGCCGTGTCGCGAACAGCGATCCCTTCTGCGCAAGGATGCCGAGATCAAGCGGCGGTACCGTTCCCGACGACTGACCGAACAGCGCCCACATGCCGAGCGGTTTGAGACAATCGAGAGACCCGGGGAACGTATCCTTACCGACCGAGTCGTAGACGACTTCGACGCCTTCGCCGTTGGTGATCTCCTTGACGCGGTCGACGAAGTTTTCCGTCCGGTAGTTGATCGTATGGTGGGCGCCGTGTGCCTTGGCGAGCGCGGCCTTCTCCTCCGAGCCGACCGTTCCGATTACGGTCGCGCCGAGATGGTTCGCCCACTGGCAGGCGATAAGGCCGACGCCGCCGGCGGCGGCATGGAACAGAATCGTCTGACCGGCCTCGACCCTGAACGTACGGCGCAGCAGGTATCGCGCGGTCATGCCCTTGAGCATCATCGCGGCCGCGGTTTCGTAGGAGATGCCATCGGGGACCTTGACCAGACGATCGGCGGCGATCACGCGCTCCTCGGCGTAGGCGCCGACGGTCGTCGCGTAGGCGACCCGGTCGCCGACCGCCACATCGGTGACGCCCTCCCCGATCGCGATCACCTCGCCGGCTCCTTCGCTGCCCGGTATGAGCGGCATCGATGGTGCCTTGTACAGGCCCGTGCGGAAGTAGACGTCAATGAAGTTGAGGCCGACGGCCTTGTGCCGAACCAGCGCCTCGCCCGGCCCCGGTTTCGGCTGCTCGACCTCGGTCCATTTCATGACCTCCGGTCCGCCACACGTCTCGATCCGTATCGCCTGAACCATGTCGCACCTCCCTTGCTACGCACGCCCCGTGGCGGGCACCGTATCAGCGGCGGCGACCTTTCGGAAGGGTGGACAGGCCGGCCTCGACAATGGCCTTCTGATCGATCCGGTATTGACGATAAAGGTCTGGAATTGTTCCGGTTTGGCCGAAATGCTCGACACCCAGCGATTCCGTCGGATGGCCGCGCACGGCACCCAACCAGGAGAGCGTCGCCGGGTGCCCGTCGATCACGGTCACCAGCCGGGTTTCACGCGACAACGGCTCCAGCAGCCTCTCGACATGCGAGAGGGGCGGATCTTCGCCGATCTGCCTCGCCTTCTGCGCCGCCTGCCAGCCGGCGTTGAGACGATCGGCCGACGTCACGGCCAGAAGCCCGGCGCCCGGCGAGAGCTCCAGCAACTGTCCTAGCGCCGAGGCGGATTCCGGGGCCACCGCGCCGGTGTAGACCACGGCGAGATCGGCGCCCTCGGCGGGCGGGCGCATCCAGTAGCCGCCCTGGATGATGCCTTCGCGCAAGTCGTCGGTCATCTCGCGGATCGGCTGGTCGACCGGCCGGGTCGACAGGCGCAGATAGACCGAGCCGCCTTCGCGCTCGTGGAGCCAGTCGCCCTTCCCCGCCTTGGCGCCGCGCTGAATATAGTCGAAGGCCCACTCGAGGATGACGGCAAGCTCGTCCACATAGGCCGGCTCGAAGTAGGCCAGACCGTCCTGTGCCATGCCGATCAGCGGCGTGCCGACCGACTGGTGCGCGCCGCCCTCCGGCGACAGCGTGATGCCCGACGGGGTCGCGACGAGGATGAAGCGGGCGTCCTGGTAGCAGGCGTAGTTCAGGGCATCGAGGCCACGGGCGATGAACGGGTCGTAGAGCGTGCCGATGGGCAGGAGGCGCTCGCCGAACAGGGAGTGCGACAGACCGAGCGCGCCGAGGTTGAGGAACAGGTTGTTCTCGGCGATACCGAGCTCGATGTGCTGTCCGGTCGGACTCATGTCCCATCGTTGCGCCGACATGAGCTTGCGTTCCTTGAACACGTCGGTGCGCGGCTCGCGGGCGAAGATGGCGCGGCGATTCACCCAGGGGCCGAGATTGGTCGAGACGCTGACGTCCGGCGACGTGGTGACAATACGGTCTGCAAGCTCGGTATCGGACTTGGCGATGCCGTCGAGGATCTTGCCGAAGCCTTCCTGCGTCGACATGGCGCCGCGGATCGTCGGCAATGGCAGGTGCGGCACGTCTATATGAGCGGCCTCCAGCCTGCGCCTGCCCTTTGCGTTGAAGGGTGCCGCGGCGAGCAGCTTCTCAAGACCCGCCACGTTCAGGCCGAGACCGGCGGCCGGCTCCCACTCCTCGCCGGGCGCGATCCCGTTTGCCTCGCGGAAACCCTCCATCTGCTCCCTGGTCATCAGGCCGGCGTGGTTGTCCTTGTGGCCCTGGAATGGCAGGCCGTGCCCCTTGATCGTATAGGCGATGAAGCACACCGGCTTGTCGTCGGGCGCGGACTCGAAGGCCTCGACCACGCTTTCCATGCAGTGGCCGCCGAGATTGGTCATCAGCTTGTGGAGACCATCGTCGTCGAGGTCGTAGATGATCTTCAGCGTATCGGGTTCGTCCGACAGGTCCGCCTTGAGCTGATTGCGGAACGCGGCGCCGCCCTGGAAGACGAGCGCCGAGTAGAGCATGTTCGGGCAATCGTCGATCCAGCGCCGCAGCGCCTCGCCGCCCGGCTTCTCGAACGCCGCCTCCTGCAACTTTCCGTACTTGATCATGACGACGTCCCATCCGAGCGCACGGAATACGTCCGCGTGCTTCTGGAACAGGGCGTCGGAGACGACGGAGTCGAGGCTCTGGCGATTGTAGTCGATGACCCACCAGCAATTGCGCAGGTCGTGTTTCCAGCCTTCGAGCAGGCACTCGAAGATATTGCCTTCATCGAGCTCCGCGTCGCCAAGAAGCGCGACCATGCGACCTTCCGGCCAGTCCGGCATCCAGCCGTGCGCGCGCACGTAGTCCTGCGCCATGCTGGCAAAGGCCGTCACCGCCACGCCGAGGCCGACCGAACCGGTCGAGAAATCGACGTCGTCGGTGTCCTTGGTGCGCGAAGGATAGGACTGGACACCGCCGAAGCCGCGGAAATTCTCCAGCTTCTCGCGGGTCTGATGGCCGAACAGGTACTGGATCGCGTGGAAGGCGGGACTGGCATGCGGCTTGACGGCTATGCGGTCTTCGGGGCGCAGAACCCTGAAGAACAGCGCCGCCATGACCGTCGACAGCGAGGCCGAGGACGCCTGATGGCCTCCGACCTTGAGGCCGTCGGCATTGTGGCGGACATGGTTGGCGTTGTGGATGATCCAGGACGACAGCCACAGGATCTTTCGCTCAAGCATCTCGAGCGATGCGACGTCGAGCAACTCAGACTTTCCCGCCTTTGCCACCAGGGCCTTGGATCGAACAGCCACGGATCGCTCCTCTCACAGGTGTCGGATACAAACTATAGCGCGGTCTCGACCTTGGTCGACACGGTGACGGCGGGCGACCTGCACCGGCCGACACGGTCGCGGTGGTGCCCTCTGGCCGTCGTCATCATCCTTCAAAGTCGATGCCGCGTTGTCACTGGTGACTGAAGGAATGCCCGGGACGGCGAGGTTTTAAATTGCTAACTTCGGCGCAGTATTTGCGTGCTTTGGCAGAAAATTGCGCGGCGCCCCAATGAAACGACAAAACACGACAGCCCAATCATGATCGATAGAATCGACCGCAAGATCCTTCGCGAACTGCAGGCCGACGGCCGCATCACCAACCAGGCGCTCGCCGAGAAAGTCGGCCTGTCGCCGTCGCCCTGCCTGCGTCGGCTGCGCAAGCTGGAGGACGATGGCGTGATCCGCGGCTATACCGCGACCGTCGACCAGGACCTTTATGGCCTGCCTATCAATGCCTTCGTCTCGGTGCGGCTCACGCGGCAGACCGAGGACGAAATCAGCGAGTTCGACAGGGCGATCGCCGATTGCGAAGAGGTGCTCGACTGCTACCTGATGACGGGGACGCGCGACTATCTGCTGCGCGTGGTCGCGTCGAGCCTCGAAGCCTACGAGCGGTTCCTGAAGACGCGGCTCACGCGGCTGCCCTGTGTCGGCAGCATCGAGACGAGTTTCGCCCTCGGCACCATCAAGAAGACGGCGGTCTATCCGGTGCTGTCGGACTGACTACTGCGCCCGCCGGGTACGGCGATTGCGGCGCGCGAGCACGTTGATGGTCTCGACCCCGGCCGAAAACGCCATGGCGAAGTAGATATAGCCGCGCGGAATGTGGAAGCCGGCGCCGTCGGCGATCAGGGCGACGCCGATCAAGAGCAGGAAGGACAAGGCCAGCATCTTGGTCGTGGGATGCTCCTTGATGAATTCCGAGACCGGCCCGGAGGCCAGATACATCACGGCGACGGCGATCATCACGGCCGCGACCATGATCTCGATGTGCTGGGCCATGCCGATGGCGGTGACGATCGAGTCGACCGAGAACACCAGGTCGATGACGATGATCTGAGCGACGATCACGGCAAAGGCGGCCGATGCCGACGCGGCGGCCGAATGGTCGTCGCCCTCGATGCCGGTGTGTATTTCCATCGTGCCCTTGACCAGCAGGAACAGGCCACCGGCGATCAGGATCAGGTCGCGCCAGTTCACGGCCTCGCCGAATACGACGAACAGCGTGGACGTGAGTCCCATCAGCCATGTCAGGGTGAAGAGAAACAGGATGCGGAAGACCAGCGCCAGCGCCAGACCGACCTGGCGTGCGATGCGTGCGCGGTGTTCCGGCAGCCTGCTGACGAGGATCGAGATGAACACGACGTTGTCGATCCCGAGTACGATTTCCATGGCCGTCAGGGTGGCCAGCGCGGCCCAGGCATTGGGATCGGACAACAACGCGATCATGGAACGCTCCGCATCTTGGCTGGTGGCAACCGCCCTCCGGCACAAGGGGCAGCCGGCCCGGAATCGGGATTTTGCAGCCTAACAAAACGCGCGAGGCGATTTAAGGTTCTGGATCTAGTCGGTCGACCCGAACAACGTGCGCCAAAGGCTGACGCCGAAAAGATAGACGAGCGCGGCGGCAAGACCGGCCTTCACCCAATCCGCCGGACTGAGATCCTGAAGGATCGCGATCAGCGCCAGCGGGATCGACGCCACGGTGACGAGCAGAGAGGCATTGCGGAATTTCGCCACCCGAACCGGATGGATGAACATGACCGGGAAGAAGGTGAGAAGCCCGAAGGCGATGGTCGAGGCCATCACCAGCTCGGGACCGGAGTCGAACACCATCCAATAGAACAGCACCAGATTCCATACGGCCGGGAAGCCGATGAAATAATTGTCCGCGCTCTTCTGGGCCCGCTTGGCGAAGAAACCGGCAGACGACAGGCAGATGATCGCCGCGCCGAAAAGGCCAAAGCCGTCCGGGAACAGACCGGCGGCAACGGCCGCATAGGCCGGAATGAACACGTAGGTCAGGTAATCGACGACGAGATCGAGGATCTCACCGTTCCAGCCTGGCAGAACCCGGGTGATGCCGACCTTCCTGGCGAGCGGCCCGTCGATACCGTCGACGAAGAGCGCGAAACCGAGCCAGGCGAACATTAACGGCCAGTCACCCTGCACGGCCGCGATCAGGGACAGAAACGCCCAGACCACGCCGGACGCGGTCAGCGCATGGACTGCTGCCGCGGCAAGTCTGCGTTCATGACTGGCAACGTCGCCCATCGCGCCTACTTACGGTCCCCGCCACTCGATCCGGCACAGCTCCGCACTGCGGCCCTCGAAATTCCAGTTCCGGCCGAAGCCGCGCATCCGGCTCTTGTCGGCCCTGCTTACCGTAACCTCGGGGGCGATCCAGTACTGGCTGTTCGTTATCACCACTTCCTTGTCCCGATCGTTGCCGGCGACCGGCGTGATGGCGCCGTCGATGATCTTGGGCACCTTCACGATACGCGTATTGCCGTCCATCGTATAGGTGACGGGCGCCTGCTGAACGCCAAGGAAGCGGCTGACGAGGATTGACAGAAGACCGGTGGTGCCGCCGGCCCGGCCGGACAAGATGCGGGTCAGCGCCCGCACCGCCTGGATGCCGGCCTTCTCGTCGATGAACAGCGCCGCCGTCCAGTTGCCGCGCGACATCAGGCCGGGGATCTCCAGCATCGCGGCGACATTGATGCCGGACAGGTCGGTGTCGCCGTGGTGGCCATCGTCGATGCGTACGCCGAACCACGCCAGGCAATAGTCCTCGGTGGGCGGATGCTGGCCAAGCGACAGAACGCAGGGGCAGAAAACAGTACAGTTACAACTCAGCGCCAGTTCGCCGTTGATCGACCAGGACTCGGACACGAACCTTCTCCCTGTTTATCTTGACGTTATCACAGCCCGTCGAGGGACAGACCTGCAATCGCGGCTGCCGCCCAGACCAGCAGAACCACGCCGATCGCGCGGCTGAACCACCGCGCACCCAGCAGTTTCTCCACAGTCATGACCACCGTGAGGATCGCGATCCAAACGATGTTCATGGTGCCGACCGCGAACATAACCAGCATGAGCGCCCAGCAGCACGCCAGGCAATGCAATCCCTCGCGAAGGCCCAGACGGAATACACCGCCGGCTCTTTCCGTCCAGTTAGCGAACAGGAACGGAAACGGATTGGAGCATTTGATCAGGCAGGCGGCCTTCTGATCGGTGAACTGGTATATGCCCGCGCCCGCGAGGACAGCGATCGAGAGGCCGGATGTCGCGATCGCTCCCGTGGTCGATAGGGCGCCGAGATAGTTCAGGGCCCATTCCAGCCCGGTCGCGAAGACCGCGAACGTCGACCAGATCGTCAGGTAACCGAGCGCCAGCACCACCGGCGAAACGACGGTCCGGCCCTTCTCGGCTGCGGTATCGGCGATTTCCGCGTAGGTGCGCAGCATCGGCGTCGCGGTCGGCAGCATCATGGCGATGCCCATGGCGAGCCACATGGTGACGTGCAGGACGACCGTCTCGCCGGTCCAGTCCGCGGCGCTCGCCGTACAGGCGGCGACAAGCCGGGAAAGCCACGGGCTAGAGGCAAGCAGCGGGAAGGCGACGGCGTCGAGACCGGCCCACGCCGAGAACCGGTCGAGAACAGCCATGCCGGGACCGAGTGAACCGAACGTCGCTCCCAGCCCGATCGCCATGGCCAGGACGGCGATATAGGCCCAGGCAAAGACAACCATGACGGCAAGCATCACCCAGGCGACGCGCCGGGAGTTAGCGCTTGCCGCGGCCATCACCGCCGCGGCGCCCCGAAGATGTCTCAGTCGTCCGTCAGTCTCGGCGGCCAAGGCCCGCCCCTCGATCTCGAATGGGTCTACGCTCCAAGCTCAAATCACGGCGCGGACCGGATTGCAACGCGCGCCTGAAGCGAAGGTTATTGCAGCGCAATCCGTGGTGTGCGGCAACGGGCGCGGTGACGCAGCGGCGATTTGGCGATATTCCCTGATCGGGAAGAGAATCGGCAATGCCAGTGAACGGTACGGAATTGGATGTAATCGTCGCAGGCGGCGGGCCCGCCGGGCTCTCGGCCGCGCTCGCCCTCGGCCGAAGCGGTGCGCGTGTAGCGGTCGTCGATCCCCTCGCCGATCCGGCAAAGGACCGGCGCACCTCCGCGCTGATGGTCGCCTCGGTGGCGCTTCTCACCGAGCTGGGCGTTTGGGCGGATTGCGTCGACGAGGCCGCGCCGCTCGCGCGCATGCGGATCATCGACGATACCGGCCGGCTTTTCCGGGCCCCGACCGTGGATTTTTCCGCCAGCGAGATCGGCGAAGAGGCGTTCGGCTGGAACATTCCGAATTCGGTCCTGGTCGCGGCCTTGCGACGCCGGATCTCAGACTATCCTTCGGTCCGGATCATCAACGGGACGATTAACAGGGTCGATCTCGAAGAAGACGCGGCGCGCGTTGACTTGGCCGACGGTGAAACGCTGAAGGGACAATTGATCGCCGCCGCCGACGGGCGCCGTTCCCTGTGCCGCGCCGCCGCCGGCATAGACGTCGACGAATGGGCCTACGATCAGGCCGCAATCGTCCTCAACCTGAGACATCAGAAGCCGCACGGTTTCATCTCCACCGAGTTCCATCGCCCGCCAGGGCCGTTCACGCTGGTGCCCCTGCCGGGCAACAGATCGAGCCTCGTCTGGGTGGAACCGCGCAAGATGGCCGAAGTGTTGAGCGAGTTCGACGACGACTCCCTCGCCCGAGATATCGAGCGCATCAGCCATCGCATTCTCGGCCGGGTCGAAATCGACGGACCGCGCGGGCTCTACCCCCTGTCCGGTCTGGTGCCGCGTCGCTTCGCCGCGAACCGGGTGGCGCTCGTCGGCGAGGCCGCCCACGTGGTGCCGCCGATCGGGGCTCAGGGGCTCAATCTTGGCCTGCGGGATGCGGCTTCGATCGCCGAGATTGTCGAGGACGCGCTAGCCGCGGGCGACGATCTGGGCGGTGACACCCTTTGCAACGCCTACGATGCCGCCCGCCGTGTCGACGTCATGTCGCGGGCCGGTGCCATCGATCTGTTGAACCGCACGCTGATCGCCGGCTTCCTGCCCGCGCAAATGCTCCGTTCGGCCGGCATCGTTGCACTTGGCAGTGTTGGGCCGCTGCGGCGCTTCGCCATGCGCGAGGGCGTCGCGCCGCGGTACCGCCTGCCGCGGCTCATGCGGGGTGAGACTTAGGCCCCCGGCAATTCACGTGGTCGCGCCAGCCTTTGATGGTGCGACGCGGTTCACCGGTTCGAGCCTGCAGCGCCGCCTTCACCGTCGGCGCCGAGTTTCGGGGCTTTCTTAGCGATGGCCCTGTCGCCACGGAACTGAGGGGCCACGGGCACGGGCACAGCGGGAATACGCTTGCCCTGATCGTTCTCGAGAACGAAGTCGAACAGGCCGCGTTCGAGGAAATGCGGATCGCGGACCGCTTCGTCGAGCGAGCGGATGACGTTCGCGGCGCAGTCCCGCCCGTCGAAGACCTGCCGCCACTCGTCGGCCGTCCGGTTGCCGATGATCGCCCGCAGCGCTCCGGTGGTCGCCTCCGGGTCGACGCTGTCGTCGCGCAGCCGGTCTTCGAGACCAACGAGGTCGCACAGCGTGTTCCAGAATTTCTGCTCCAGTGCGGCCACTGCGACGAAACGGCCATCGCGGGTCGGGAAGATCTGATAGCGCGGCGAGCCGCCCGTCAGCATCGCGTCGCCGTTGCCCGGCCAGTCTCCGAGGGCATTGCCGAGGCCCAAGGCCCACCAGGCATAGGTGAACATCGTATCGGCCATGGCGATGTCGATATAGGCACCCTCGCCGCTCGCGTTGCGGCGCAGCAGCGCCAGCAGGATATTGATGACGGTCGGCATCGTGCCGCCACCGATATCGGCGATCAGTGCAGGCGGCACCACGGTCTTGCCGGAGTTTCCGAAGGACAGCGATAACAGCCCGGTCTCGGCGATGTAATTCAGGTCATGTCCGGCGACATAGGCCTTGGGACCATGCTGGCCGTAGCCGGTGATCGAGCAATAGACGATGTCCGGCCTGATCTTGCGAACGGAGTCGTAGTCTAGCCCGAGGCGGGCCATGACGCCCGGCCGGAACTGTTCGATCAACACGTCGCTCTCGGCGATCAGCGGTTCGATGCGCGAGAGCGCAGCCTTGTCCTTCAGGTCGACGGTGACGCTCTTCTTGCCGCGATTCAAAAGACTGAACTGGATCGATTCACCCCCCCAGCGGGGGGCGTAACGACGAATTTCCTCGCCCTCGGGGCGCTCGACCTTCGTTACGTCCGCGCCGGCTTCGGCGAGGATAAGCCCGGCGAGCGGGCCCGGCAGAAGCGTCGTGAAATCGAGTACCTTAATGCCAGAAAGCGGCTGCACGATTATCCCCCGGACTATCTGCGGCTCGCCGGCGGAGCCGCGAACCGTCGGCTCAAGGAAACAGGTCGGCCGGCACCATATCGTTGGCCACGAGGTATAACACGGTCGTCAGCGTGAACACCGAAATGATGGTGCCGAGCAAGATGCTGCTCGAGGCGCGTTCGACATAGACGTTGTACTGCTGGGCGAGGACGAAGACATTGAGCGCCGGCGGCAGGGCCGACATCAGCATCGCCGTATAGACCCAGACCGGCTCGAAATCACCAACGAAGCTCAACAGCACCAGCACCAGAACCGGGTGCAGGATGAGCTTTATGAAGGCCAGGACCGGCAGTTCCCGCGGAATTCGCTTCAGCGGCCTCAGCGCCACGGTCACCCCCATCGCGAACAGGGCGCACGGTGCGGCGGCGGAGCGCAGATAGGTCAGCATCGTGTTGATCGCCTCGGGCGGCTCGAAGCGGAAATAGGCGGCGAGCACGCCGGCGATGGTCGCCAGGATGAACGGGTGGAGCAGGATGCGCCGGACGATCCCGATCGCCATCGACAGACCGCCGACATGATCGTCGCGGCCGAGCGCCATCAAAAGCGGCACAAGGGTGAACAGCAGCGTGTTGTCGAAGCAGAAGATCAGTGCGGTGGGAACCGTCGCCGCCGGTCCGAGCGCGGCGAGCGTGATGCCGGGGCCCATGTAGCCGATGTTCGAATAGCTGCCGACGAGCGCCTGGATCGTGGCTTCCTGGACGTTGCCGCGCGTCACCAGCCAGCCGACCACGAAGGCGATCACGAAGACGCAGTAGGTGGCGAAGGTCGTGGTCAGGACGAAGGACCACTGGGCCAATTGCTCGAAGGGAGTCTGGGCGAGTAGCTGAAAGAAAAGCGCCGGCAGCGCGAAATAGACGACGAAGATGTTGAGCCAGGCAAGGCCCTCGGCCGGATGCTTTACGATCTTCCCTCCCAGAAAGCCGAGGAAGATCAGCCCGAAAAAAGGCATCGCCAGCGAGATTACCTGTTGCAAGCCGCCATATCCCGTCGCGTGGGCGTCCTACGCCCTGTCATTCGCCTAGCGCCTTTGCGGCGGGACGGTCAACGTCGCGCTGTTGCTGCACTGCGGCAAAACGGTTGCATTGCGGGCTGACCAGCGACATGTTGGCGACCCGCCACGCGTCAAGATATCGACAGGACCGACGACACTATGAAACTCCCGCGCAACTTCTACCGCCCTCTCGCCGTTGGCGCTCCGGAGCCGTTTCGGGAAATGCCCGTCCGCGCCGAGCGGATGATCCATTTCATTCCCCCGCATATCGAGAAGGTGCGCGCCAAAATCCCCGATCTGGTCAAACAGGTCGATATCGTGCTGGGGAACCTCGAGGACGCCATTCCGGCGGATGCGAAGGAGGCCGCGCGCGCCGGCTTCATCGAGATGGCCCGGGCCAACGACTTCGGCGAGACCGGCCTGTGGACGCGGATCAACGCGCTGAACAGCCCCTGGGTGCTCGACGACATCGTCGAGATCGTCGGTGCGGTCGGCGACAAGCTTGACGTGATCATGCTGCCCAAGGTCGAAGGGGCATGGGACATCCACTATCTCGACCAGTTGCTGGCGCAGCTCGAGGCGCGTCACAGCCTTGCGAAGCCGATCCTGATCCACGCGATCCTGGAGACGGCCGAAGGCGTCAACAATGTCGACGCCATCGCCGCGGCCAGCCCGCGGATGCACGGCATGAGCCTGGGCCCCGCCGATCTCGCCGCCTCGCGGGCGATGAAGACGACCCGCGTCGGCGGCGGTCATCCGGGCTATTCGGTCCTGCCCGACCCGGTCGAGGGATCGGCGCGGGCCGGCGTCCAGCAGGATCTCTGGCACTACACGATCGCGCGCATGATCGACGCCTGCGCGGCCAACGGTCTGAAGGCGTTCTACGGCCCGTTCGGCGACTTCTCCGACCCGGACGCCTGCGAATCCCAGTTCCGCAACGCCTTCCTCATGGGCTGCGCCGGCGCCTGGACCCTGCATCCCTCCCAGATCGACATCGCCAAGCGGGTGTTCAGTCCGGACCCGGAGGAAGTAAAGCTCGCGGCGCGCATCCTCGAGGCAATGCCCGACGGGACCGGCGCCGTGATGATCGACGGCAAGATGCAGGACGACGCCACCTGGAAGCAGGCCAAGGTGATCGTGGACCTGGCCAAACTCGTCGCGCGAAAGGACCCGGAACTGGCGGGTGCCTACGGCTTCGCTTGACGCGCCGCACTTGACAGTGTTCGGCGCCGCAACAACAATTCGGCTGTAATCTCAAGCGATTAATTTCGCAAGTAACGCGTGTTTAGGTGCGCCGGTGACGAAATGATGAAGCTAAGAACTGCAAAATACAGAATTGGCCAGGTCGTTCGGCACCGCGTGTACCCGTTCCGTGGCGTGGTCTTCGACGTCGACCCGACTTTCTCGAACACCGAGGAATGGTGGGAGGCGATTCCCGAAGACGTGCGGCCGAAGAAGGATCAGCCCTTCTACCACCTGTTCGCGGAGAACAGCGAAACCGAATACATCGCCTACGTATCGGAGCAGAATCTCCTGCCCGACGACACAGGCGAACCGGTACGACACCCGCAGGTCGCCGAGGTTTTCGACGGGATCGAAGACGGCGTCTATATGAGCCGCGAGGAACGCTGCCACTGACATTTGCGCGGGCTCGTCCCGCCGGAATCAAAAACGCGCGCCCGAAAGGACGCGCGTTTTTTGTTTTCGTACACCGGGAGACCGGTTATTCCGTCGTCGTGCCCTCGGCCGGCGGCTGGGCAGCGCCGCCCTGCTCGATCATCTTCTTGCGGGCTTCCTCGGCGCGCTTCTGCAGCTCTTCCTGCAGCTTCTGGCGCTGCTGGGCGAGCTCTTCCATCGGCACAGGCGGGCCATCCCAGGTCTTGGTGAAGCCCATCAGCGTAAGGCCGATGCCGACTGCCTTGCCCTGGTTGTTGATGACCAGAACGACGAGGTTGGTGCCCTTCTTGAGGCTTTCGATGAACGCGTCATCGATTTCCATCTCGGCGTAGCAGGCGTTCGGTAGGCAGATCACGTACTTGCCGGCGACCTGCTTGCCTTCGTCGATCTGCATGCGGATGCCGGGCTGGATCAGCGTACCGAGCGGCACGGCGGCACGGACGAGGCGCTTGCCTTCCGCCGTCTTGGTCTCCTGGACGGAGACCGACGCCAGGAATTCGCCCGTCTCGGTACGGACTTCCTGGGTGACGAGGCAGACTTCCTTCTTGGTCTCGTCAGCCTGATCGGGCGCGCACAGCTTGATCCAGCTACCAAGCTTCTGCTCCCCGGACGGTGCCTGAACAGCCGGCGCGGCCGGCGGCGTGCCGCCGGCGTCCTGCGCCGATGCGGGAGCCGAAGCCCAGGCGATTGCGATCGCGGCTGCGATCAGCGCACTGCCGACGCCTTTCAGGTGGCGGCGCGAATTCGATATGACGGGCAACATACGTGCTCCTCGAAACCTTCTGAAATTCCCTCGGGTGTGTTGACCACGCTCGCGGATTATTACGGGCATGGCGACACTCATGACGCTAGCTCGCGGCGAATTGCGGCGACAGGATGTCGGAGCCGAGCGCGGGCTACGCAATAGCGCGGATCGCGGCCGATTTCCAGCAACGTCAACCGAAATTCTGGCACACCCCCTCGATCGCGACTTCGCCGGCGAGTTTATCGGCCTATGTTAAAGTGACTGGAGACGATTCGGACAGAGACCGGTCATCTTGCGTATGTTTTCGCGGTTTGGTCGCGCGTTTGGTCGCGGTTTGTCGGTGGCGGCGGGAGTTTTACTCGCCTTTTCGACGGCGATCGGGACCCCGGCCGCCGAACCATCCCATGCGATCGCCATGCATGGCGAGCCGCAATACGGCCCGGACTTCGGAAATTTCGCTTATGTCGATCCGGACGCGCCCAAAGGCGGTAAACTGACGCTGGGCGTCGTCGGCAGCTTCGACAGCCTGAATCCCTTCATCGTCCAGGGCGCGCCGGCCAGGGGCCTGCGCGACTATGTCTTCGAATCGCTGATGACGCGCGGTCTCGACGAGCCGTTCACGCTCTATGGTCTTCTCGCGGACAGCGTCGAGGTGCCTGACGACCGGAGTTCGGTGACGTTTCGTCTGCGGCCGGAAGCACGTTTCTCGGACGGCAAGCCGGTCCTGCCGGAACACGTGATCTTCTCCTGGGAACTGCTAATGAAGAAAGGCAGGCCCAACTTCCGCACATACTATTCGCAGGTCGAAAAGGTAGAGCAACTCGACGACCGGACCGTGCGTTTCACGTTCAAGGGCGCGCCCGATCGCGAGATGCCACTGATTATCGGCCTGATGCCGATCCTGTCGTTCGACCATTACCTGTTCGACGATTTCGAGCGCAGCGGGAACATGCTGCCGGTCGGCAGCGGTCCCTATGTGGTCGAACAGGTGAAGTACGGGGAATCGGTCACCTACCGGCGCGACCCGAACTACTGGGGCCGCGATCTTGCCGTGAACCGGGGGCGGTTCAATTTCGGTGAGATCAAGTACGAGTACTACCGCAACGACTCGACCCTGTTCGAGGCCTTCAAGAAGGGCCTGGTGGACGTCCTGGTCGAGGACAATCCCGCACGCTGGGCGACGGAGTATGTCTTTCCGGCGGCCCGGTCCGGCGACGTGGTCCTCGAGGAGTTCGAGTCCGGTGTGCCGCGTGGCATGTCGGCGCTGGTGTTCAACACCCGCAGACCGATCTTCGCCGACAAGCGGGTGCGCGACGCACTGTTGACGCTCTTCGACGGGGCCTGGATCGACAGGAGCCTTTATCACGGGCTCTATCAGCGCACGCAGAGCTACTATCCGGGGTCCGAACTGTCGGCCCACGGCCGACCCGCCAGCGAGCGCGAGCGCGCACTGCTGGCGCCATGGGCCGATCGGATCGCGCCCGAGATCATGGAGGGCACCTACCAGGTTCCCGGATCCGACGGGTCCGGGCGCGACCGGGCAGCGCTGCGGCGGGCGATCCAGCTTCTCGACGCCGCCGGATATGCGCTGGATGGCGGGGTGATGGCCGACAAGGCGACGGGCAAACCGCTCGCCTTCGAGATCCTTGTGGGAACGCCCGATCAGGAGCGGCTGGCCCTCGCCTACGTCAATTTCCTCAAGCGAGCCGGGATCGAGGTCTCGGTCCGGCAGGTCGACAGCGCCCAGTTCGAGCGCCGACGCCAGACCTTCGATTTCGACATGATGCCCTATTTCTGGTTCTCGTCGCTGTCGCCGGGCAACGAGCAGAAATTCTACTGGGGCAGCGAGGCGGCGAAGACCGATGGGACCCGCAACTACATGGGGGTCTCGGATCCGGCGATCGACGCCATGATCGAGACGATGCTCGAAGCGCACGATCGCGGCGCGTTCGTCGACGCGACGCGCGCGCTGGACCGGCTGCTGATGTCCGGCACCTACGTGGTTCCGCTTTTTCACCTGCCCAAACAGTGGGTGGCGCGGGGGGCGCGTATCGGACACCCTGCCCGTGTATCCTTGTACGGTTACGACCTCGATTCGTGGTGGGACCGCGGCGCCGGGGAGCGGAGCGACTGAACGGGGCAATGGGGCGAACGGGATGATACTGGTCGATCGGGAAGCGGCTCAGCATTACGTTTCCGCCGGTATCTGGGGGAAGGTACCACTGGATGGAATACTGGCGCGCAATGCGGCGGTAAGGCCGAACGTGGTCGCGTTGGTCGATCGTGGCGACCGCCTCGGATGGCCTCGGACCGTCCCCTCGGAAATGACCTGGCGACAGATCGATCACATGGTTTCGGCCGTGTCCGCCGTGTTTCTCGATTTCGGTCTGAAGCAGGACTCGATCGTCGCGATTCAGCTTGGAAACACAGCGGAAGCGCTGATCGCGCACCTGGCCGCGCTTCGCGCCGGTCTGATCCCGGTGGCGCTCCCGCTGATCGCGCGCGAGCACGAGCTGAAGGCGGCCTTCGGAAGGATCGCTCCTCATGCCGTCGTAACCGGAACGCGGATAGGACCGAACGATCATTGCGATCTGATGATGCGCGTCGCGACGGAGATTCTGTCGATCCGGCATATTTTCGCTTTCGGCGACGCGGTACCGGACGGCGTCAGTTCGCTGAACGAGGCTCTGTTGCCCGATGCGTCGTCGGAAGGCGGCAATGGCGCGCCGAGGCCGGGCAATCCGGCCGATCATGTGGCAATCGTCACGCTCGCCAGTTGGGACAGCCGGCTGGAGCCGGTGGCACGCAGCCACAACCAGTGGCTGTCCGTGGCAATGGAGGTGATCCTTAAAGCGCGGATCGGCCCGGATGCCTCACTGGCAACGACGCTCCTGCCCTCGTCGCTCGCGGGGATCGCGTGCGGGCTGGGCGCCTGGCTTCTGTCTGGATGCCAGCTCATCCTCGTCATGCCGTTGACCTCCGCGGCGTTCTGCCGGGAGATCGGCGGGCTTGCGGCGACCCATCTGGTACTGCCCGGGAAGCTCACCCATCTCGCCGCGCGGCTCGATCCGGAGCAACGCACGCGGTTGATCCGCTACTGGTGTTCGCCCGACGCCTTCGATCCCGCGCAGGGAACGGTCGGCGCCGACACGTCGATAATCGATGTCGTATCGCTCGATGAGATGGCACTGACCGCGGGAACGGGACGGCGGGCGCTGGTTCTGCCGATCGCGCCGGTCGACCACCCGTCGGACGATGCAGAGGCCGGCGACGTGGCGAATGCGAGGGACCCGCAGGCGGCGCTTCTGACGGCGCGGATGCAGGGCGCCACGTTCCGGGCGGTCAGCGGGCTGATGCCCGGCGCGCTCATGAGCGGCGCCCTCCTTCTGGGTGGATCGCAGGTGCCGACGACCGCGTTCCGCGCGGGCGACGCCGGTTTTGACGAGTCGTTCCGCTTCGCGCCTCATCCCGACGGTTTCCGCGAGACCGGCCTGCGATCCCGGCGCGTCGACGACGGGCAGCCGATGCTTGCCGTGCAAGGGCACCGTACGGAAACCTTCGTCACCGGGGGCATGGCTGTCGGCGCCGAAAGCCTCGATTCCGTCTACAAGGCCTATGAGGGTTTCGCGGATGCCGCGGCGGCGAGCGTCCCCGATCCGCTGTTCGGTGAGCGCATCGTCGCGGCCGTCGTGCCGAAGCCCGGGATGGACTGCTCGCTCGCCGCGTTCCGCGCCTATCTGCGCGGGATCGGCGTCGCCCCCTACATGGTCCCCGATCGCATCATCGCGGTTGCGGAAATCCCCCGCACCGGGACCGGTTCCGTGCTGCGGTCCGCGATCGCGACCAGCCTCGCGGCATGACGGACGCGGTATCGTCCCCCGTTTACGGCGGCGCGCCGCCCCCCGGGCATTTCAACATTGCGCGCGCCTGCCTCCAGAAACAGGCAGCGACATCGCCCGACAAGGCCGCTCTCATTGTCGCGCACGATCCGGCCGACGGGTCCGGCGACGAGATCTGGACCTATGCCGGCCTCGAAGATGCCGTCCTGCGCGTTTCCGCGGTGCTGTCGGCTTTGGGCGTCAAGAAGGGCGACCGGATCCTGCTCCGGCTCGGCAATACGGCGGGGATGGCAATCGCGTTTCTCGCCGCCACGGCGGTCGGGGCGGTCGCCATTCCGCTGTCGACGCAGCTCACCGGCGCCGATATCGAATTCATGGCCAGGGATACGGAGCCGGCGCTGATCGTCGTTGCGACCGGCCTGCCGATCGGTACGGCGGCGCGAGGCAGGCGCGTGGTCGAAGAAGCGGAGCTTCTCGGACAGGCCGAAACCGCTGACCGGGCCGCCTATCTGGATACCGCCTGCGACGATCCGGCTTACCTGGTCTACACGTCCGGGGCGACATCGCGGCCCAAGGGCGTGCTGCATGCCCAGCGGGCGCTGTGGGGCCGGCGGCCGATGTATGCCGGCTGGTACGGTATTTCCGTGACCGATATCGTCCTGCACGCTGGGACCCTCAACTGGACCTATACGCTCGGCACCGGCCTGCTCGACCCGTTGGTCAATGGAGCCATCGGCGTCGTCTTCGCCGGAGACCGCAGGCCGGACATCTGGCCTGCATTGATCGACCGGTTTCAAGCGACGTTATTCGCTGCTGTTCCAACGGTATACCGTCAAATCCTGAAGTATTGCCCGATGTCCCGGTCGGCAGTGCCGACCCTGCGTCATGGACTTGCCGCCGGAGAGCCGCTGCGCCCCGAGATCGCGAACGCGTGGTACGAGGCGACGGGGCGGCGGATCTTCGAGGCCTTCGGCATGAGCGAGGTGTCGACCTACATCTCGACGCCGCCGACGGAGATGCCGCGTCCGGGCTCTCCCGGCAGGCCGCAGGACGGCCGGGCGGTCGCCGTTGTTCCACTGGAGGGCGGAACCGGACCGATGGGGAGCGGCGAAACCGGTTTGATCGCCGTGCACCGCTCCGATCCGGCGCTGATGATCGGCTACTGGAACCGGCCGGACGAGGATCCGTTTCGCGGCGACTGGTTCGTCACCGGGGACCTCGCCGTCATGGACGAAGATGGCTACGTCTGGCCGAAGGGGCGCGGCGACGACGTGATGAAGGTGATGGGCTATCGGGTTTCGGCAGCCGAGGTCGAGGACGTCCTGTGCGCCGCTCACGGCGTGGCGGAGGCGGCCGTCGTCGCAATTGAGCCCAGGACGGGCGTCTCGGTCATCCGCGCCTGCATCGTGGCGAAGGACGGAGCCAAGCTCGCTCCCGAAAAAGTGCTCGAATTTGCGCGTTCGCGCCTTGCCGCCTACAAAGTACCACACGAGATTGTGGTGACGGGCGCCTTGCCACGCACTGCCAACGGCAAGATCCAGCGGGCAAAGCTGCGCAAAACCATCGCCTGACCGTCCGCGTCCCTAAGCCCGCGGGCGAAAGAGGAGGACAGCCATGCCGACCCCCGTCCAGCTCGATGTGATCTCCGACACGATTTGCCCCTGGTGCTATATCGGCAAGCGGCGGCTGGAAAAGGCGTTGAAGCAGCGCCCGGACGTCGATGTCGATATCCGTTGGCGGCCCTACCTGCTCGATCCGACCATTCCCCCCGGCGGGGTCGATCGGCGCGAGTACCTGGAGAGCAAGTTCGGCGGGCCGGACCGGGCCAAGGCCATCTACGACCGCGTGCGCGAGGCGGGTGCCGAGGAAGCCATTCCGTTCTCGTTCGAGAAGATCCAGCGCACGCCGAATACCATCGATTCCCACCGCATCATCCGATGGGCCGCGACCGCCGGCTCCCAGGAGCAGGTCGTCGAGCGGCTGTTTCAGCTCTACTTCATCGAAGGCGCCAACATCGAGGAGCCGGAGACGTTGATCGGCGTGGCCCGCGAGATGGGCATGGATGCCGAACTGGTTGCCGAGTTGCTCGGCGGAGACGCGGACGTCGAGCTGGTCCAGCGCGAAATCCGGACCGCGCAGAAAATCGGGGTGACCGGTGTGCCCTGCTTCATCTTCGCCAACAGCTTTGGGGTCATGGGCGCGCAGTCGCCGGACATCCTCGCCGAGGCTATCGACCGCGCGCTGACGCAGCCGGCCGAACCGCAAGGCTCCGACGCATCCGCCTAATTACGTTTCAGGCCCCCAAATTCTGTAACCGCGCGCCCTCAACCGGCGCGAGTTTCGGCCCGTATCGAATTCCGACATAGTAGCTCATCCGCGCGGGCCGATTCCGGTGCTTTTGCGCCAGATTCAGCGCACGACGTGTCCGGATTGGGCCTTCCAGAGGCATCTCGCTTCCCGGGCTTTCCGGCCGATCGAACAGGGGCAAGGCATGAGCGAGATCACCGCGCCGACCGAAAGCCGACTGGCGCATTTCCCGGTCGCCTTCTTCGCAATCGTGATGGGGCTTTCCGGAGTGACCCTTGCCTACCGGGCTTCGGAACATGCGCTCGGCGTCGACAACGGCGCCTCTCAGGTCGTCCTGATCGTAACGATCTGCGTATTCCTCGTCATTTCGGCGTTCTATGCCGCCAAAGCGTTCACCTGGACCGAGCGCGTCAGGTCGGAATGGGACAATCCCCTGCAGATCGCGTTCTTTCCGGCGATCTCGATTTCGGTTCTGCTGATCGCCACCGCGATGGCGCCGATCTGGCCGGAGACGGCGCGGCCGATCTGGTTCGTCGGCATGCTCGCGCAGGGGCTGTTGAGCCTTGTCGTGATCGCCAACTGGATCGGTCACCGGACCTTCCAGCAGATGCATCTGACGCCGGCCTGGTTCATTCCGGCCGTCGGCAACATCATCGTGCCGGTCGCCGGAGTCGGGTTCGGCTATCCGGATATTTCCTGGCTGTTCTTTTCCGCCGGGCTGATGTTCTGGATCGTGCTGCTGACGCTGGTGTTCAACCGGCTGGTCTTCCACGATCCCCTGCCCGGCCGCCTGGTGCCGACGCTGGTCATCCTCGTCGCGCCGCCGGCGGTCGGCTTCGTCTCCTACCTCCAGCTCGGCGGCGACCTCGATCCCTTCGCCCTGATCCTGCTCAATGTCGGCTACGTCTTCGCCGGCATCGTCATCACGCAGATACCGAAGTTCCTGACACTGTCGTTCGCGCTGTCGTGGTGGGCGCTGTCATTCCCGATCGCGGCGCTGTCGATCGCCTCGCTCGTCTACGCGGAACGAACCGGCTCGCAGGCGCACCAGACGATCGGGCTCGTGCTGGTCGGCATACTGACCGTTCTGGTCGCCGGACTGGCGGTGCGCACGATCAAGGCGATCGGCGGAAACGAGATCTGCAAACCCGAATAGCCGCGGCCTTGACCAACTGCGGCGTTCAGGCGGCGTTTTCGGTCGTTTCCACCAGCGACGCGATCCGGCGCAGGATCGTCGTGGTGCCGCGTAAGCGGTCCTCCGGCGTCGCCCAGTCGCGCAGCAGCACGATGGTGTGATCGGAGCGGATTTTGGCGCGATGGCCTTCCTCGCCGACGAACTGGACCAGCCCCTGCGGATTGGCGAAGCGGTTGTTCCTGAGGCCGATGACGAGCCCCTTCGGCCCCGCCTCGAGGCGATCGACGCCGGCGTCGCGGCACAGGATCTTGACCCGCACCACGTCCAGGAGCTGATCGGCCTCGGTCGGCAAACGGCCAAACCGGTCGGCGAGCTCGGCGCCGAACGACTCCACCTCCATCTCGTCCGCAAGCTGCGACAGACGCCGGTACAGACCGAGCCGGACGTCGAGATCGGGCACGTAGTAGTCCGGGATCAGCACCGGCGTGCCGAGCGTGATCTGCGGAGACCACTGGCCTTCCTCGACCTCGCCGCCTTCCTTGAGGCTGGCGACCGCTTCCTCGAGCATCGCCTGGTAGAGCTCGTAGCCGACTTCGCGGATATGACCGGACTGCTCCTCGCCGAGCAGGTTGCCGGCACCGCGGATGTCCAGATCGTGGCTCGCCAGCATGAAACCGGCGCCCAGCGTATCGAGTGACTGCAGGACCTTGAGCCGCTTTTCCGCCCCGGCGGTCAGCTTGCGCTTCGCCGGCACCGAGAAATAGGAGTAGGCGCGGGCCTTGGAGCGCCCGACGCGGCCGCGCAGCTGATAGAGCTGCGCAAGGCCGAACATGTCGGCGCGATGCACGATCAGGGTATTGGCGGTCGGGATGTCCAGGCCGGACTCGACGATCGCGGTCGACAGAAGCACGTCGTAGCGCCCGTCATAGAAGGCGCCCATGATGTCATCGAGCTGGGCCGGCGGCATCTGGCCGTGGGCAACCGCGACCTTCACCTCCGGCACGGATTCGCGCAGGAAGGCGGCGTTCTCCTCGAGATCAGCGATGCGCGGGCAGACGAAGAACGTCTGGCCGCCGCGATAGTGCTCGCGCAGGATCGCCTCGCGCAGCACAACGGCATCGAAAGGCGTAACGAAGGTGCGAACCGCAAGCCGGTCGACCGGCGGCGTGGCGATGATCGACAGTTCGCGGATGCCGGTCAGCGCAAGCTGCAGGGTGCGCGGTATGGGCGTCGCCGTCAGCGTCAGGACGTGAATCTCGGCACGCAGGTCCTTCAGCCGTTCCTTGTGGCTGACGCCGAAATGCTGCTCCTCGTCAACGATGACGAGACCGAGATCGCGGAACGTCACGGTCTTGCCGAGCAGCGCATGCGTGCCGATGACGATATCGATGTCGCCGGACTTGAGCCCCTTCTTGGTCTCGCCAAGCTCTTTCGATGTCGCGAGCCGCGAAGCCTGGCCGATCTTGACGGGGAAACCGCGGAAACGCTCGACGAAGGTCTTGTAATGCTGGCGGGCAAGCAGGGTCGTCGGCACGACGACGGCGACCTGGCGACCGGACAGCGCGGCGACGAAGGCTGCCCGGAGCGCCACCTCGGTCTTGCCGAAGCCGACGTCCCCGCAGACGAGGCGGTCCATCGGATTGCCACTCGCCAGATCCTCGAGCACGGCGGTGATGGCCTGCTCCTGGTCCTCGGTCTCCTCGTAGGGGAAGCGTGCGCAGAACTCCTCGAAGGCCCCTTCCGGAGCCGTCATGACCGGCGCGGGGCGCATGGTGCGGGCGGCGGCGATGCGGATCAGCGCCTCCGCCATTTCGCGCAGGCGCTCCTTCATCTTCGCCTTGCGGGCCTGCCAGCCGTGGCCGCCGAGCTTGTCCAGTTGGGCGGTCGCGTCCTCGGAGCCGTAGCGCGAGAGGAGCTCGATGTTCTCCACGGGCAGGAACAGCTTGTCGCCGCCGTGGTAGTGCAGTTCCAGGCAATCGTGCGGCGCGCCCGCCGCCGCGATCGTCTGCAGGCCGACGAAGCGGCCGATGCCGTGATCGACGTGGACGACATAGTCGCCGGGCGAAAGGCTCGTCAGCTCGGTCAGGAAGTCGGCGGCACGCTTGCTCTTGCGTTTCGGCCGGACGAACCGGTCGCCGAGGATGTCCTGCTCGCCGATGATGACGAAGGACGGCGCCTCGAAGCCGCGCTCGATGCCCAGCACCGTAAGCGCCACCCTGCCCGGCTGCAGGTTCTGCGCATCCGGCCAATCGTCGGCGACGGCGAGGCCTTCCAGGCCGTGATCGGCCAGCATGTCGCCCATACGGTCGCGCGAGCCCTCGCTCCAGCAGGCGACGATGATGCGGCGATCCGGGGACGAGAGTGCTCTGGCATGTTTCGCGGCGGCGTCGAACAGGCTTTCGGCCTGGTCGGTACGTTCGGGGGCGAAGTTGCGGCCTTCGCGGGCACCGAGATCGAAGACCGGACCGGTTTCCGCGGTCTCCGGCACGTCGAAGGGCGTCAGCGCGGCAACGGCTCGCGCTTCCAGCGCGCCCGACCAGTCGTCCTCGGGCACGTACAGGTCGCCTGGATCGAGCGGCTTGTAGGGCGCGGAGTCGCCATCCGGCAATTCGAGCGCCTCGACGCGCGCCTCGTGGTAGTCGGCGATGTGGTCGCGTCGCTCGGTCCGGGCTTCCTCTATCAGAGCGTCGAGCAGCACCGGCGTTTCGCCGAGATAATCGAACAACGTTTCCATCCGCTCGTGGAAGAGCGGTAGCCAGTGCTCCATGCCCTGGTGGCGCCGGCCCTCGCTGACCGCCGAATAGAGCGGGTCATCCATGGAGGGAACGCCGAAGCGGGCGACATACTGGCTGCGGAATCGACTGATCGCGGCCTCGTCGAGACGCAGCTCGCTCATCGGAATGAGCGACAGCCCTTTTTCCTGCGCGGTCGTGCGCTGGGTCTCCGGATCGAAGCTGCGGATCGATTCCAGCGTGTCGCCGAAGAAATCAAGGCGGATCGGTTCGGTGCGTCCCGGCGGGAACAGGTCGAGGATGCCGCCGCGCACCGCGAATTCGCCGGTCTCGCGGACCGTGCCGGTGCGCTCGAAGCCATCGCGCGCGAGCCAGGCGACGAGGCCGTCCATATCGATCTGGTTTCCGGGCTTCAGGGTCCACGAAGACGCTGCCACCCAGTCGCGCGGCGGCACCCGCTGGGTGATCGCATTGATGGTGGTCGCGACGATGATCGGGTTGTCGGTCTCGTGGCGATGGCTCAGTCGCGACAGGGTCGCGAGGCGTTGGGCCACCACCTCGCCGTTCGGAGACACCCGGTCGTAGGGAAGGCAATCCCAGGCCGGAAACGGCAGGATCTCGATATCGGGGGCGAAGAACGCTGCCGCATTGCGGAAGGCGGCGAGCCGCTGGGCGTCGCGGACAACGAATAGGAGCAGCGAGCCTGCACCCCGTGCGCGGGCGAGATCGGTCGCGACGACCGCGTCGAAACCGTCGGGCACGTGGGCGAGCGTCACCCGCCCAGGGGCTTCGAGGATGGTGGCGCCGAACGGGCGCTTACGGATCAAGTCGGGAGCGGTCATGGGTCTTCAGACGGCTTCGGCCGTCGGATTGTCTCGATGGAAGTCGCGGATCGCTTGGAGGATCGGCAAATCGTAGTTCGCCGGCACGGGCTTGCCACCGGTGATCCAGGCGAACAGTTCGGGATCGGGCGCTTCCAAAAGGTGCTCGAGTGCCTCGATATCCGCATCATTCAAACCGGCGATGTGACGGTCTACGTATCGGCCGAGCAGCAGGTCCATCTCGCGCGTTCCGCGATGCCAGCAGCGGAACGTCAGCTTTCGGCGCCGCACGTCCATGCCGGCGGTGTCGTTTTTCGCGGTCTCAGTCACGGTTCGGGCCTTGCAGGATATGGTGCCGTTGGCTTTCGCGGGGGTATAGCGCGCGGGCGCGCCGTCTACCACCCGCCGATCGCCGTGCACGGCGAAATACCGGTTTGTATATGTCGACTCTCGGCATAATCCGCTAGACCTTTGCCATGCGGCCATCGTCCCTGAACAGCCTGTTTGCACCGGTTTCCAGTCTGCCCGGCGTCGGTCCGCGGCTGTCGAAGCTGTTCTCGAACCTGCTCGGCGCCGACGACGAACTCGGCGAGCCGCTGGTCGTCGATCTGCTCTGGCATCTTCCCTCGGGTCTCGTCGACCGGCGTCAGCGCCCGACGATATCCCAGGCCGTTCCGGGAACGATCGCCACCTTGCGCGTCACCATCGACAGGCACCGGCCCTCGCCGCCGGGCCGTTCGCGGGCGCCTTATCGGGTTCAGTGTCACGACGAAACCGGTGATCTGACACTCGTTTTCTTCCATTCCAACGCGCAATGGCTGGAAAAGACCCTGCCCGTCGGCGAGGTGCGCTGGGTCAGCGGGCGGATCGAGGAATTCGGCGGCACGCTGCAGATCGTTCATCCCGATCACATCGTCGACGAGGACGGTTTCGCCAGGCTGCCATTGCTCGAGCCAATCTATCCGCGCACCGCGGGCCTGAGCGGCAAGGTGATCGCCAAGGCGGCGACGGCGGCGGTCGAGGCGGTGCCGGACCTGCCAGAATGGCAGGACGCGGCATGGCTGAAACGGCGGACGTTTCCCGGCTTCAAGGCGGCGCTCGCGCATGTCCATCACCCGCAGGAGCCGAGCGAGGCGGCCGAAGAAAGCCAGAACTGGCAAAGACTTGCCTATGACGAACTGCTTGCCGGACAGCTGGCGCTGACGATCGTGCGTAGCCGGATGAAGAAGGCCGGCGGCAAGGCCCGGGTGGGCGACGGACATATTCAGACAAAGATCATCGATGCCCTGCCCTTCAGCCTGACGGGCTCGCAGGCGCAGGCCGTGGAGGATATCCGGGCCGATCTCGCCGCGCCCTCGCGGATGCTGAGACTGCTGCAGGGAGACGTAGGCAGCGGCAAGACCGTGGTCGGCTTACTCGCCATTTCGGTCGTCGCGGAGTCGGGTTCGCAGTCGGCTTTCATGGCGCCGACGGAGCTTCTGGCCCGCCAGCACTTCCGGACCATCGCGCCGCTCGCCGAAGCGGCGGGCCTGACGGCCGCGATCCTCACCGGACGCGAGACGGCGAAGGAGCGCAAACCGATCCTCGCGGGTCTCGCCGAGGGATCGATCGACATCCTCGTCGGCACCCATGCCCTGTTCCAGACCGGGGTGGAATTCGCCGACCTCGGGCTGGCGGTGGTCGACGAGCAGCACCGCTTCGGGGTGCATCAGCGCCTGGCGCTGGCGGCCAAGGGCGAGGCCGTCGACATGCTGGTGATGACGGCGACGCCGATCCCGCGCACGCTGCTGCTCACCCATTACGGCGACATGGACGTGACCAAGCTGACCGAGAAGCCGGCCGGCCGCAAGCCGGTCTCGACCGCGGTCGTGCCGCTGGACCGGATGAGCGACGT
Organism: Microbaculum mangrovi; assembly: GCF_051390635.1. Lineage (NCBI taxonomy): Bacteria > Pseudomonadati > Pseudomonadota > Alphaproteobacteria > Hyphomicrobiales > Tepidamorphaceae > Microbaculum > Microbaculum mangrovi. The sequence goes on along the minus strand of NZ_JBPODT010000002.1, from coordinate 1,026,894 downwards.
GGTGGCGCGCGTACAGCGCGCCGCCGACGCGGGGGCCCAGGTCTACTGGGTGTGCCCGCTGGTCGACGAATCCGAAGTCCTCGACGTTGCCTCGGCGGAAGAGCGCTTCGCGGCGCTGAAACCGGTATTCGGAGATCGCGTCGCGCTGATCCACGGGCGCATGAGCGGGGCGGAGAAGGATGCGGTCATGCGCCGCTTTATCGACGGCGCCGTCCGCGTCCTGGTCGCGACCACCGTCATCGAGGTCGGCGTCGACGTGCCGGACGCCAGCGTGATGATCATCGAGCATGCCGAGCGCTTCGGCCTGGCCCAGCTGCACCAGCTGCGCGGCCGCGTCGGCCGGGGGCGCGCGGAATCCAGCTGCCTGCTGCTCTACAAGGGCCCACTCGGCGAGACGTCGCGGGCGCGGCTCGAAATCATGCGCGAGACCGAGGACGGCTTCCGCATCGCCGAGGAAGATCTCCGGCTGCGCGGCGGTGGCGAGGTTCTGGGCACGCGCCAGAGCGGCATGCCGGAGTTCCGTGTCGTGCGCACCGGCGTCCATCTCGACATGCTCGAAGCCGCCCGCGACGACGCCCGGCTCGCCCTCGAACGGGATCGGGGCCTGACGAGCGCGCGCGGCCAGGCGCTGAGAACGCTGCTGTATCTGTTCCGGAAGGATGCTGCGATGCGCCTGATAGAGGCCGGATAGGCCCGCCTATTCGGCGGCGCTCTTCGGCTCCAGCGGATCGGTGTCTCCGGTCTTCTTGCCGCTCTTGCGGCCCGGCAGGGTGCCTTGCGCCACGTTGTCCCGTGTCGGCGTCACGAGACCGCCCGAAATCACGACCTTGGCGGCTTCCTCGACGGTCATGTCGAGGACGATCACGTCCTTGCGCGGCACGAACAGCAGGAAGCCTGAGGTCGGGTTGGGCGTGGTCGGCAGGAACACGCTGAGCAGATCGGTTTCGTCCCCGCCGGCCTTCTCGCTGAGTTCGCCCTTGGTTTCCGTGGCGATGAACACGACCGCCCACAGGCCCGGCCGCGGGTATTCGATCAGTCCGACATCCTTGAAGGACTGATTGGTCTGCGATAGCACCGTCTCGAAGATCTGCTTGAGGCCGCGGTAGATCGAGCGGACCAGCGGCGTGCGGTCCAGCAGCAACTCGCCATAGGAGATGATGGTGCGGCCGAACAGGTTCGCCGTGGTCGCGCCAAGCACGATCAGCACGACGATCGCGACGATCAGGCCGAAGCCGGGCACGGTGAACGGCAGATAGTGGTCCGGATTGTAGCGTTCGGGAATCCACGGCTTCACCCACGCGTCGACCCAACCGATGAAGGTCCAGGTGATGTAGATGGTGATCGACAGCGGCGCTGCGATCACGAGACCGGTCAGGAAGTAGTTGCGCAGGCGCATGCCGAACCCAATCCGCCGTTTCACCGGCGGATCGTGCGGCAGAATGGGGCCGAGCCCGCCGCCCTCGCCTTCCGGATGGTTCGTCATACGTGGTCCGATCGTGAGAAGTGGGCCGGGTTGGTCCCGGCGTCAAGTCCGCGCTCACGCATCATATAACCCAATTCGTGGGGGCGGGAGGGGTGATGGAATCGAACCGGTGCCGTTTTTGTCGGCATCACGCCGATTATTCCACCGTCACCGATTTTGCCAGATTGCGTGGCTGGTCGACGTCGGTGCCCATGAAAACCGCCGTGTGATAGGCGAGAAGCTGAACCGGGATCGCGTAGATCAGCGGCTGGACGAACTGGAACATCTTCGGCAGCACCAGCGTCGCCTGCGGCTGGTCGCCGGCGGCTTTCGCGCCGTCCTCGTCGGTCAGCAATATGATGTTCCCGCCGCGGGCGGCCACCTCCTGCATGTTGGAGATCGTCTTGTCGAACAGGGTATCCGACGGCGAGACGACGATGACCGGCACGTTCTCGTCGATCAGTGCGATCGGGCCGTGCTTGAGTTCGCCGGCAGCGTAGCCTTCGGCGTGGATGTAGGAGATTTCCTTGAGCTTCAAGGCACCTTCGAGCGCGAGCGGGTAGTTGAGGCCGCGCCCGAGATAGAGGACGTCGCGGGCCCGCGACAGATCCCTGGCGATGTCCTCGATCTGCGGCTCGAGCTTGAGTGCCTGGGTCGCAAGCCGCGGCACCTCGATCAGGGCGTGGACGAGCTTGCGCTCGTCGCCGTCCGACAGGATGCCGCGCTGGCGGCCGGCGGCAATCGCCAGGCAGGCCAGCACCGTGAGCTGGCAGGTGAACGCCTTGGTGGAGGCGACACCGATCTCGGGGCCGGCGAGCGTGGGGAAGACAATCTCGGACTCGCGGGCGATCGTGGATTCGCGCACGTTGACGATCGACAGGATGTGCTGGCCCTGGGAATCGCAGTAGCGCAGCGAGGCCAGCGTGTCGGCGGTTTCGCCGGACTGGGAAATGAAGATCGCCAGCCCGCCTTCCTCAAGCGGCACCTCGCGGTAGCGGAACTCCGAGGCGACGTCGATGTCGACGGGAAGGCGCGCGTACTTCTCCATCCAGTACTTGCCGACGAGGCCGGCATAGTAGGCGGTGCCGCAGGCGCAGATGGTGATGCGCTTCAGCTGGGAGAAATCGAAGGGCAGATCCTCCGGCAGCCGCACGGTCTCGGTCGCCATGTCGATGTAGTTGGCGAGCGTATGCGAGATGACCTCGGGCTGCTCGTAGATTTCCTTGGCCATGAAATGGCGGAAGTTGCCCTTGTCGACCAGTAGCGCGGTCGCCAGCGAGCGGTTCATCGGGCGCACGACCGGATTGCCGTCGCCATCGAAGATGGAGGCGCCGGCGCGGGTCAGCACCACCCAGTCGCCGTCTTCCAGATAGGTGACCCGGTCGGTGAAGGGCGCGAGCGCGATGGCGTCGGAGCCGAGGAACATCTCGCCGTCGCCGTGACCGATGGCCAGCGGGCTGCCCCGCCGCGCCCCAATCATGAGGTCGTCCTGACCGTCGAACATGATGGCGAGCGCGAAGGCGCCTTCCAGACGCGAGAGCGTGCGGCGCACGGCCTCCGCCGGCGGCTGGCCGGCCGCCAGCTCGCGGGTGATGAGATGGGCCACCGTTTCGGTATCGGTGTCCGTCTGGAACACCGCGCCGCCGGCTTCCAGCTCGGTGCGCAGGTCGCGGAAATTCTCGATGATGCCGTTGTGGACCACCGCAACGCGATCCGTGGCGTGGGGATGGGCGTTGGTCTCGTTGGGCGCGCCGTGGGTCGCCCAGCGGGTATGGCCGATGCCGATCCGGCCCATCAGCGGGGCTTCCCGCAGGCGCGTCTCCAGATTGCGCAGCTTGCCCTCGGCGCGGCGGCGCTGAAGATGCGTGTCCTCCAGTGTGGCGACGCCGGCGGAGTCGTATCCCCGATACTCGAGGCGCCGCAACGCCTCGACGATGCCCTCGGCAACCGGCTCGTTGCCGATGATGCCTACAATCCCGCACATGTGACTATCGACTCCCGGTCATCGGCCCGACGCCGCTTTGAAGGCCGTCGGTCATATCATGGCGTCGGATATCGGCTTTCGCGATTTTGGAGAATTCAAACTTTGTGACCGACTCTGACACCTATTTTGGGGAACTATCCCTCGGATTTCTTAGAATCCGGTTTCCGCGCGGCCGCTTTGGCTCTCGCGGCGATCCGACCGGCGCCTCCCTCCTTTTCGATCTGCCGGGCGCGTCCGAAGGCCAGCGCATCGGGCGCGACGTCCTTGGTGATGACGCTGCCGGTGGCGACATAGGCGCCGTCGCCGATCCTGACCGGGGCCACCAGCGCGGTATTCGAGCCGATGAAGGCGCCCGCCCCGATATCGGTGTGATGCTTGGAAACCCCGTCGTAATTGCAGGTGATGGTGCCCGCCCCGATATTGGCGCCGGCGCCGACACGGGCGTCGCCGATATAGCTGAGATGGTTGACCTTGGCGCCGTCCTCCACGGTCGCCGCCTTGACCTCCACGAAATTGCCGACCCGCGCGCCGGCCCCGATCGCCGATCCCGGCCTGAGCCGGGCGTAGGGACCGACGGTCGCGCCGTCGCCGATCGACGCGCCCTCGATATGCGAGAAGGCGCGGACGGTGGCGCCGTCCCCGACCGACGATTCCGGCCCGAAGACCACATTCGGCTCGATGAGAACGTCGCGGCCGATACGCGTGTCGCGGCTGAGGAAAACGGTCTCGGGGGCGACCATGGTGGCACCGCCGTCAAGCGCGGCGGCGCGCAGGCGGGCCTGCATCGCGGCTTCGGCGGCGGCGAGCTGGGCGCGGGTGTTGACGCCCTGCACTTCGGCTTCCGCGCAGGTGACGGCAGCTGTGGCCAGTCCACGCGACCTGGCGATCTCGATCGCGTCGGTCAGGTAGTACTCGCCCTTGGCATTGTCGTTTCCGATCGCGTCGAGCAGGTCCGGAAGGATCCCTTTGGAGAAGGCCATAACGCCAGCATTACAGAAGGTTATGCCTTTTTCCTCATCCGAAGCATCGCGTTCCTCGCGGATGGCCGTGACCGTGTCACCCTCGGTGATCAGGCGGCCGTAGCCGGTCGGGTCGGCGGCCTCGAAGCCGAGCACGACGACATCGGCGCCGGTAGCCAGCGCGGCCCGCATGCGCTCCAGCGTTTCCGGCGTGACCAGCGGGGTGTCGCCGAACAGGACCAGCGTGTCGCGGTCGGCGGTCATGGCGTCGCGGGCCGCCAGAACCGCGTGGGCCGTGCCGAGCCGTTCGGATTGCAAATGGAGGGACGCCTCGGGCGCCCGCTTCGACAGGAAGGTGGACACAGCGTCCATGCCCGGCCCGACGACCACGGCGACGGCCTTGTCGCCGGTCGACACCCCGATCGTCTCCAGGACGTGGCCGAGCATCGGCACGCCGGCCACCGGATGCATGACCTTGGGGATCGCCGAACGCATCCGCGTGCCCTCACCGGCCGCGAGGACGATGTAGAGGCATGGACGGTCGGTCATGGGTAGCTCCGCGGGCACATGGTTACCGGATAATTAACTGGATCGCTGCAAGGTTGGGGAGAGAATCGGTTAATTCTGGTTAACGGCTTTAACTCGGAAACGGTAGACATTTTGGCGATCAAACTCGGATCCGCGAAGAGGCGCAGACCTCCCCGTGCGCGCCGTTTGCGGCGCATATGGGGCGTGATGGCCATCTTGTCAGCGGCCGGGGCGCTCGCTTCGGCGGTCGACGCGCCGGGACGGGCGCGGATCGCGGCGCTTTTCGACCCGGCCTCCGATGCGCAACTGGCCGGGGGCTTCGCCACGCATTCCGAGATCGCCGACCTATCGGCGGAGCTCACCCGGCTGCGCTCCGAGACGCGCCTGCTAGCGCTGGAGAAGGAAGCGATGGCGATCAAGATCGCCACGCTGGAAAGCGATTTCGGCCCGATCACCGGATCCATTCCCGACCCCGCCGGGATCCGACAGGATGAGCCCCCGACGGACCCGGACGGGACCGCGCAGACGGCGCCCCGGTCCGTGCGGACGATAGACGTCGGCTACGTGGCGCGTCCGGGCAAACAGGATCGCTACGCGACGCCGCCGACGCCCGCGCCGAAGCCGGTGGCAACCGCCACCCCGGACGATGCGTCGGTTCAGGCGGAGACGGCTCAGGCGGAGACGGCTCAGGCGGAGACGGATCTCGCTGCGCTCGCCAGCCCGGCCGCGCGCGTCATTCCCTCGGCGGTGAGCCAGACCCGTTTCGCCGTTCAGCTCGGCATCGCGGATACGATGGACGAGGTCCGCCAGATGTGGACGGCGATCGCGAATGCGCACGACATCCTGGTCGGCCGGCTCGAGCCGGCGGTCGCGATCGCCGAGGCCGACGAAACGATCCGCCTGCGCCTGCTGGCGGGACCGTTCGCCGATGCCGGCGACGCGATCCAGGTCTGCAGCCTGCTCAACGAACGCGGCGTCGACTGCCGGGCAGTGCGCAGCGAGGGCCAGAAGCTCGTCATGCGGTGACGGCATGGTGGCCCCGTCCTCCGCGCCCTTGCCGAGCGCCGGGAAGCCCTGTAGGTCCTGAGTTCCTGTGATCGGGGATATCAGAGGGCCGGACCGAGACGCGCCATGAGCGAGCAGACCCGCGCCTACGTGATCCTCGCCTTCATGCCCCTGTTCTTTTCCTCGAACCTCGTGCTCGGCCGGGCCGCGCTGGACTTCGTCGAGCCGTGGACGCAGGCCTTCTGGCGCTGGGGCCTGGCGAGCGTGATCCTGCTGCCGTTCGCCTGGGCGGGGATACGCCGCAACGCCGACGCGCTTCTGGCCCAGTGGCGCCTGATCGCCCTGCTCGGCTTCCTCGGCATGGTGGTGTGCGGCGGCTTCGTCTATCTGGCGCTGCGCCACACCACGGCGACCAACGCCACGCTGATCTACACCACGTCGCCGGTCTTCGTTCTGGTGCTGGAGGTCTTGTTCCGCGGCCAGCGCGTGAGCCTGCGCCAGATCGCCGGCATCGTGCTGGCGTTCGTCGGCGTCGTCGTCATCGTCATGCACGGGGAGCTAAAGCGGCTGCTTGGGCTCAGCCTCAATCCCGGCGATCTCGGCATCGCCTTCGCCGCCTTCGCCTGGGCGATCTATTCGGTGCTGCTGCGGCGGCCGTCGCTGCAGGGCTTTCCGACGACGGTGCTGTTCGACGTCATCGCCTTGTCGGGCGCCGTGCTGCTGATCCCGTTCATGGCCTGGGAAACGGTGGCGGTGGCGCCGGTCCCGCTCGAAGCGGCGGCCTGGATCAGCCTGATCGGGCTGGCGATCTTCTCCTCGGTGCTGCCGTTCCTGTCCTACCAGTACGGCGTCAAGGTCGTCGGCCCGTCGATCACCTCGGCGTTCCTGTACCTGCTGCCGGTCTACGGCGTGCTGATGGCGGTGACCTTCCTCGGCGAGGAATTCCATACCTATCATGCCGTCGGCTTCGTGCTGGTGACGGCGGGCGTGATCCTGGCGACGGCGCAGTTCGGCCGCCGCGTCGCGAAGACGGCCTGACGGGCAGCCCGCCCGCCGAGCCTATCCGCCCAGGAACAAGCGGCCGACGTCGGGATCGGCCAGCAGGTCGTCGCCCCTGGCCGCCTTGGCAAGCTGGCCGGAGACGAGCACGTAGCCGATATCGGCGAACTCCAGGCCCTTCTTGGCGTTCTGCTCGACCATGACGATGGTCTTGCCCTCGCTGCGCTGGAGGTCGTCGAGGATCTCGAAGACCATGTCGATGAAGCGCGGCTCGAGGCCGATCGACGGCTCGTCGACCAGCAGGACGTCCGGGTTCATCACCAGCGCGCGGGAGATCTCCAAAAGCCGCCGCTCGCCGCCCGAGAGAACCCGGGCGGGCTGCCTGCGGCGCTCTGCAAGCCGGGTGTACTTGTCGAAGACCCGTTCGGCCGCCTCCCGGGCCTCCTTGGGATGGGGCTTCAGGAACCCGCCCATCCAGAGGTTCTCCTCCACCGTCATCTGCGGGAAGACCGAGTTGTCCTGCAGGATGTAGGCGATGCCGGCGTCGCGCAGCTTCTCGTTGGGGTTCAGGCCGGTGATGTCGCGCCCGCCGACCGAGATGGTCCCGCCCATGATGTTGGTGAAGCCGAAGATCGAATGCAGCACGGTCGACTTGCCCGCGCCGTTGGGGCCGATCAGGCACAGCGACTGGCCTTTGGCCACGCGCAGCGAGAAGTCGTGCAGGATCTGCATGCGGCCATAGCCGGCGCGCAGGGAGTCGATCGACAGGAACGGCTCGCCGGCGAGCGCGTCGAGCACCTTCGGATCGGGCGCCTCGGCGGCGATCTTCTCGGCCTCCAGCTGCACATCCTCGACCGACATGACGGTGGAGATGTCGCCGAGGCCATAGCCGCGGATCCGTTTGCCGCCCTTGTTCTCGCCGGCCATCAGTGCGCCCCCAGATAGGCTTCGACGACGCGCTGGTCGTTCTGGATCTCGTCCGGCTTGCCCTCGGCGAGGAGGCGGCCATGCGCGAGGCAATAGATGTGCTCCGCCAGGTTCATGATCACCCGCATGTTGTGCTCGATCACGAATAGGGTGATGCCGAAGTTCGCGTTGGCGTGGACGAGCCGGTCGATCAGGCCGTTGATGAGGGTCGGATTGATGCCGGCGGTCGGCTCGTCGAGCATCAGCAGCTTCGGCTCGTTCATCAGCGCCATGGCAAACTCGAGCAGCTTCTGCTGGCCGAAGGAGAGATCGCCGGCAAGCAGGTAGCGCTTCTGGTAAAGGCCGACGAACTCGAGCAGTTCCTCGGCACGGCCGTGCTCGCCCGACCGCTGGCTGGCGAACAGGTGCATCAGCGTCTGGCCGCGCATCGAGGTGGAGATCAGCATGTTCTGCATGCAGGTCATGCCGCCGTAGATGCGGGTCTGCTGGAAGGTGCGCAGCAGGCCGCGCCGGGCGATCTGGCGCACGCGCAGCTTCGATATCTCGTTGCCCTCGAAGCGGATCGAGCCGGAGTCGATCGGATGATAACCGACGATCGAGGAGAACAGCGTGGTCTTGCCGGAGCCGTTCGGCCCGATCAGGCCGATGATCTTGCCTTCCGGCACCCGCAGCGAAATGTCGACATTGGCCTGGACGCCGCCGAAGGCCTTCGACACGTCCCTGACTTCCAGGAGCGTGCTCATTCGGCCGCCCCCCCTGCCCCGCGCGCCAGCGCCGGGTCGACCTTGTGGCCGAAGCGCTCGGGGAAGCGATCGCGCAGGAAGCCGAGGATGCCCTGCGGGAAGAACACGACGATGAGCACGATCATCAGGCCCAGCGCCACGCGCTGCCAGCCGAGCAGGTAGGTCCAGAAGACCTCCTTCAGGACCTGGAAGACGACCGCGCCGATCACCGGCCCCCACAGCGTGCCCTTGCCGCCGAGGATGGCCATCAGCACCATCCAGACGCCGAATGTGGCGCCGGCGAAGGCGACCTCGATCGGGTCGATGAAGCGCTTCAGGTTGCCGAGGATGCCGCCGGCGACGCCTAGGAACAGCGCGGAGATCACCCAGGCGGAGACCTTGATGCGGGTGGTCGGCAGGCCCATCGCCTCGGCCTTGTCCTCGTCGTCGCGGATGGCGTTGATGGCAAGGCCGAAACGGGTCGTGTAGAGCCAGGCGACCACGATGAAGGTGATCACGGCGAGCACGAAGGCGAAATAGTAGTAGAAGCGGGCCGTGTCGCCGATGCCGGACGGCGCGTGCGGCACGACCATGCCGGAGCCGGCCCCGATCCACTCCCAGCCGTTGGCGATCTGCCCGGCCGCGACCCCGAGGCCCAGGGTGCAGATCGCGAAATAGTGACCGCGCATACCGAGCACCGCGGAACCGAGGATCGCGGCGACGATGCCGGCGGAGACGGCGGCCAGCGGCAGCCCCAGCGCCAGGCCTTCGAGATACTGGGCGACGTCGAAGGTGAAAACCGTCTGGCCGCCGCCCTTGGCCGCGTTGTACTCGGCGACCGAGTAGAACAGGCCGACCTGGGTGATGGCGCAGACATACATGCCGACGCCGATGAAGACGACGTTGCCGAACGAGTTGTAGCCCATCTGCCCGCCGACCAGATCCCAGGTCAGGGCGAAGACGATGAACAGCCAGAGCTCGGCCATCTGCGACTGATAGTTCGGGAACAGGTACGGGGCGGCGGCGCCGATCGCCAGTAGCGCCGCGTAGCCCAGCAGTCTGGAGGCGCCGACTTTCATTTGAGGTACTGCCGCTTGGCCGCCAGCCGCCAGTTGCGCCATACCAGCACGACGACGAGAAGCGCGAAGACGAAGGCGAGCTGATACTGGGCGCCGAGGACGAAGCCGGCGATATTTTCCGCCGCGCCGAGCCCGAGCCCGGCCAGGATGACGCCCGCGAAGTTGCCCAGGCCCGCGACGACGACGATCATGAAGGAGCGGATCGTATAGGGCAGCCCGATATAGGGATGGATGTTGTAGGCCATCGCCACCAGCGCGCCGCACGACCCGCAGATCGCCGCGTTGAGCCCGTAGGTGACGGCATAGACCCGGTCGGTGTTGATGCCCATCACGCGGGCGGCCCGGGCATTCTGGGCCGTGGCGCGGATCGCCTGGCCCATGCGCGAGCGCTTCAGGAAGACCACCATGCAGCCACCGACGACGATGGCGAGCACGAAGGCGACGACCTTGATTTCCGACAGCGTGACGAGCCCGTCGAACAGGAACACGGTGCCGAGCCCGGCTTCCGCGATCTGCACGTTGCCGCTGAAGGCCGTGTTCATCAGCTGCTGGAGGAGGATCGACAGGCCGAAGGTGGCCAGGATCGAGACGAACAGGTCACGGTCGACGACGCGGAATATCACCGCGCGATAGAGCGCCCATCCGACGATGAACATCACGACCGCGGCGACCGGCACGGCCAGCAAGGGATGGATGCCGCCCCAGTACATCATCACGGCGACATAGCCGCCGAGCATGACGAACTCGCCCTGGGCGATGTTGATGATGCTCATCACCCCCCAGACGAGCGCCATCCCGTATGCCGCGAGCGCGAAGATCGCCCCGAGCAGAAGTCCGTTGAGGACCAGGTCCACGGTGATCACCGGAGCCTGGAACAGTATCATCAGGTTGTCGAACACGACCCGCCCCGTCCTGGAAGACTGTTTATTGTCGTAGGCGAATTGCACGGCTCCGGGGCGTCGTTTCCCCCCGCCCCGGAGCCGTGCCTTGGGTGTCCGGTCAGTTCATCGCCGGCCGCGGGATCACCGCCTTGGTCTCGGCGACGGCGCTCGGGGCGACGATCTTGTATTCGCCGTCCAGCACCTGATACAGCGCCATCGGCTTGGCGATGTTCTTGCCGGTCTCGTCGAATTTGATCTTGCCGTAGAACGTCTCGATGTCGGTCGCCGCGAGCGCGTCGCGCACGGCCTTCGGATCGGTCGAGCCGGCCCGTTCGAGCGCATCGGCGAAGACCTGCACCGCAGCCGAGGACTCGGCCGCCTGATACGGCGGGGCGTATCCGTACTTCGCCTCGAAGGTCTTGGCGTAGTCCGCCGCCGAGCCGAACAGGTCGTCCTTGTAGGACAGGGTCGGCGCCCATTGCGTGGCGCACAGCGTGTATTCCGAGGCCGCGCCGAAATTGCCGATGATGTCGGCGGAATCGCAGTGGGTCATGGCGAGGATCGGCACATACACCTTCTGCTCGCTGACCTGACGGATGCCGGTCGCGGCGCCCTTGGAGTGACCGGAGACGATCAGGACGTCAGGCTTCAGCGCCTTCACCTTGGTCAGCGTCGCCGACATGTCGTTCAGCTCGCGCGGGAACTGGTCGTCGATGACGAGCTGCATGCCGTACTTCTTCATGTCGTCGAGCACGCCCGCGCGCACGTCGGCGCTGAACGGATCGTTCTCGACCACGACCGCGACCTTGATCTCCTCGGGCTTCTTGCCGAGCGCTTCCGCGTTCTCGGCCGCCAGGGCGATCGCGCTCGCCAGGTACTGCTCGGACGTCGACAGGGTGGCGAAGATGTATTTCCAGCCGTTGGTGAACAACGACCGGGACGCTCCGTTGGCCTCGACCATCGGCACCTGCAGCTCTTCGGTCACGGGCGCCACGGCCTTGGTGAGGCCGGAGCCGTAGGGACCGAGGATCAGCTTGATCCCGTCCTGCTTGACCAGGCGTTCGGCGAGTTCGGCGCCGCGCGCCGGGGTCGACTCGTCGTCGTAGTACTTCACCTCGAGCTTGTAGGTCTTGTCACCGACCTTGATCCCGCCGGCCTCGTTGATCTTCTCGACCGCCAGATCGTAACCACGCTGGGTATGCTCGCCGTTGGTCGAGTAGTTGCCGGTCAGCGACACCGCGGACCCGAGCGTTATGGTGTCTTCGGCGAACGCGGCGCCGCCAAGCGCGGCCAGGCCGGCGGCGGCGACCGTCAAAGTGGGAAATATTCGCATTGTATTTCCTCCCCTTAGGTGTCTTAGGCACGGCACTTGTTTGCCGTTTTTATTAGTCCACCTAAACAATGACGCTGTTTTCCCAGAGGTTCAAGGTCGGGATGCGGCCTCCTTGATGGCAACAATGTTTTTCCTGTACGCGTCCACGCCGTCGCCCTTGAAGACGGCGGACCCGGCGACGAGGACGTCCGCCCCGGCGGCGACGACATCGCGGGCGGTCTGCGCAGAGACGCCGCCATCGACCTGCAAGCGGATGTCGCGGTCCCCGATCATTTCGCGGATCTTCCGGATCTTGGGGAGCTGCGAGTGCAGGAACGACTGTCCGCCGAAGCCCGGATTGACCGTCATGACCAGGATCAGGTCGACCGTGTCGAGCACGTATTCGATGGCCGATTCCGGCGTCGACGGCGTCAGCGACACGCCGGCCTTCTTGCCGAGCGCGCGGATGGCCCGCAGCGACCGGTCCAGGTGCGGGCCAGCCTCGGCGTGGATGGTGATGATATCGGAACCGGCCTCGGCGAAGGCCTGGAGATAGGGATCGGCCGGCGCGATCATCAGGTGCGTGTCGAGCACCTTGTCGGTGACGGGGCGCAACGCCTGCACGATCAGCGGTCCGATGGTGATGTTCGGGACGAAGTGTCCGTCCATGACGTCGACATGGATCCAGTCGGCGCCGGCGGCGACGACGTCTTCGACCTCGGCGCCCAAACGGGCGAAATCCGCCGACAGGATCGACGGTGCAATCAATGGCTCGGCCATGGCTACTCCTCTTGTGATCCGCTCCTAGAGCCACGCGGCGGCGGCGAAATCAAGACGCGGCTTCGAAATACAGGCCACCGTCCCCGCCCCCGCATCCGGCGGCGCCGATTGCCACAAGATATCCACACCCCGCGAAATAGCGTGGCGAAACCGGACGCCTGCCGGCATCATGGCTGGCTAACGAGGGGCAGGATTGATGGCGGGCGGGGAAAACACAGTCGGAATACCGTGGTACCGGAGGCGCGACTACGAACGCATCCTGGCGATCATGGCGGACCGGGCGCAACTGCCGAGGTCCTACGAGACATGGCGCAGCCGCGCCGAATTCCTGGAACAGAAGGTGCGCGACAGCGGCCGTCCGACGGTGCGCCTGACGATCGACCCGAAGGCGTTCTCGCGCTGGTGCTCGGCGAACCGGCTGAATGCCAACGCACACGCCCGCCTGCTCTACATCGACCAATCGGTGCGGGGCGAACCGTCCGGCGACGGCCCGTCCGGCGCCACCGACCGCTAGCCGCGCCGGCCGGCCCCTGCTTTCAGGCGCGACTGGCACCCGCGACTGTCTGATGACTCCTCCCGGCTTCGGGCGTAGCCTCGTTGCACAACGCATCGCGGTCACCAAGAACCGGGAGGGAGGAATGTACGGACGCAGCCGCTACCAGGGGCCGAGCCACTCATCGACCTTCGTTTCGCCGACGCCGAGCTACCGGGGCATGCCGGGCAGCAACGAGATGCGCGGCACCGACATCATCGCCGAATATCTCGTCAAAGAACGGGTCCCCTACATCCTCGGATACGCCGGGCACGGAGCGATCGGCCTTCTCGACGGCATCTACAAGCACACCGACCAGATCAAGCACATCTCGCCGCGCATCGAACAGGGCGCCGGCTTCATGGCCGACGTCTACTTCCGGCTGACCGGCCAGCCGCTCGCGGTCTATGCCTCGACGGGGCCCGGACCGATGAACCTGATGATCTCGGTCGCCAACGCCTTCTACGACAATTCGGCGTTCTTCGTGATCACCGGCCAGGTGCCGACGACCCAGGTGAACAGCGGCGCGCTGCAGGACGACTACCGCTACAACGGCGACATGTCCTCGATCTTCACGCCGGTGGTGAAGAAGTCCTATCGCATCCGCCGGGTGGAGGAGCTGACGACCGCCCTGCCGGAAGCCTTCCAGCTGATGCGCACGGGCCGGCCGGGGCCGGTCCATTTCGACATGCCCTACGACCTCTATATCGAGACGGCGCCGGTCTCGACGCCCGAGCCCGCCGGCGGGCCGCCCGCCGGGCATCGGGCCAACGGCATCTCCGACTACACGATCGAACGGGCACTCGAGCTTCTGTGCAAGAGCAAAAAGCCGCTGATCCTGGCCGGCGGCGGCATCCGCGTTTCCCGCGCCTTCGACGAACTGAAGGCGCTTGCCGAACAGCTGGAGATCCCCGTCTACACCTCGTTCATGGGCAAGGGTGCGATGCCGGCGGATCATCCGCTGCATCTCGGCGTCGCCGGCGTCTGGGGCGAGTACCCGGCGACCGAGGCCTGCCGCAACGCCGACGTAATCCTGGCGATCGGCGCGCGCTTCAACGACCTGCACACGGGATCGTGGATACCCGGCTATGTCTACAATATCCCGCCGACGAAGCTCATCCAGGTTGACATCGACCCCAACGAGATCGGCCGCAACTATCCCGTCGAGGTCGGCATCACCGCCGATGCCCGGCAGTTTCTCGATCACGCGCTCCGGATCGCCCGCGGCAAGGGCCTGAAGCTGGCCGACGGCGACGCATGGCGCAGCGAGATCAGGACCTGGCAGGCGGACTGGCGCAATTTCTGCGATCCCTACGCGCGCAGCGGCGAGGTGCCGATCGAGCCGCGCCGCATGCTCGCCGACATGAACCGGGTGTCGCCGCACGACACGATCATGGTCGACGACGTGGGCAACTGTCAGGTCTGGTCCGAGCAGTACTGGATGCCGAAGGTGCCGGGCTCGCACATGACCGCCGGCGGCTTCGCGGCGATGGGGTTCGGCGTCTACGGCGTGCTCGGCGCGCGGCTCGCCCGGCCCGGATCGCCCTGCGTGACGCTGTGCGGCGACGGCGGATTCTCAATGTGCTCGCACGCCGTCGCGACCGCCGTCGAGTACGACCTGCCGGCGGTCTGGGTGGTCCAGAACAACTACTCGATCGGCACGATCCGCGACCTGCAGCGGGCCTATCTCGACGGCCGCGAGATCGGCACCAGCTTCATCAACCAGAAGACCGGGGAATTCTGGAACCCGGACTTCTCGCGCATGGCCGAGGCGATGGGCGCGCGCGGCATCCGCATCGACCATCCCGACCAGTTCGCCGACGCCTATGCCGAGGCGATCCGGTCCGGCGTGCCGACGGTGCTCGATGTCATGATCAACCGCGACACCGGCATTCCGGTGACCGGGACCTGGCAGATGCCGCCGATACCCGAGGTGCAGCCGACCTTCGGGCAGCGCAAGGTGCGCTGACCCCGATCGTGAAGCCTGGCCGGATATCGGCCCCGGTCAGCCACCGACCTGCCAGCGCGAGATGGCATCGCTCTGGAAGATGAGCTGGACGATATTGAGGGTCAGGTTGTCGCGTATGGCCAGGCCCAGGATCAGCTCGATGGCGACTACCAGGACGATCGACGTCCAGACCGGGAGAAAACGCGCCAGCACGAAGCCGACCGCCGCCGTCACGGTGTCGAAGACCGAATTCACGACGCTGTCGCCGAAATAGCCGCGGGCGAGCGCGGTCTGCCGATAGCGCTCCATGATGAACGGCATGTTCTCGACGACCTCCCAGCCCGCTTCCAGGCCGACGGCGATCGCGAACCGCGCCGCGACCGACATACGCGGCGCCGCGAGCCACAGCAGAAGGTAGAACCCGATCCCATGCGTGAGGTGGGTGACGGTGTACCAATCGGTCAGGTGCTGCGACGTCTCCGGGCCGGACGGATTTCCGTGCCACAGATCCAGATGGCCGCACGTACAGATCAGCGGCAGGCCCAGCGCCAGCAGCGCAATCGCCTGCAGGGCGACGAAGCCGGCCGCCAGCGCGAACCAGATGCGGGTCGTCATGGGTCGGGCCTCCCCCACCGGTATCCGAAGCGCATGCAGGCCTTAGCCAAAGGGGCTCCACGCGGAACGATACGAAACCCAACGATACGAAAACCTGGGCCGTCTTGGCGATGCCGGTCGATGCGGGTTGAGTCGCCGCGCTTGCTTTGCGACGTCACGTCGGTTGGAATCCCGGTTCGCCCAGGTCTGCCCAAGACCTCTGCCTAGGACACCTGCCAGAGACGATGGAGTGGCCCCGACATGAAAGCGTTGATCTTCGCCGCGGCGCTCTGCGCGGCTTTGGCGTCGCTTTCTCCCGCCGAGGCGCAGGAGATGGTGTTCGTCATCAGGCATGCCGAAAAGGAGACCACGGGCGCCGACCCGCATCTGAGCGATGCCGGACGGAGCCGGGCCCACGACTGGGCCACGTTTCTCGGCAACGCGGGGATCGACACCGTCATAAACACGGATGCGACGCGGTCCCGCGAAACCGGCGAGATCATCGCCACGTCGCTCGATGCCGACCGCGCCGAAATTCCGATGACTGACGTGACGGGGCTCGTGGACCTTCTGGACTTCGACCACGCCGCAGACAGGGTTCTCGTCGTCGCGCATACCGAAACCATCCCGACCATCCTGCAGCGTTTGGGCGCGCCGGAGATCACGCCCATTGCCGCCGATGACTACGCCAACATGTTTGTTGTCGTCGTCGCCGATGGTTCTGCTCCGTCCGTCGTCCATCTTCGCATGCCCTGACGAATGGCTGCCCTCCCCGGCAATCGCCCAGTGATCACGTGACGCCTTTGCTCGGATAAAAGGCCCTGCCCGGAGACGCCCGCCAAGAAGCGGGGCACCGCCCAAGTCGGGGTAGGCGATCCCGGGGTTTCATGGGATTTTCCGGCTTGATCGGCTCCCCTCCCGACCTCACACTGGTAGAATTGATTGGAAACAGGCGGGTTTGGAGGACACCGACACGATGACTGGCCCCGAAAGCCGGATCCTCGACATCCCGGATTTCCTGGCCATCACGATCGGCTTCGTCGTCTTCTTCCTCGGCGCCTTCCTGACGCGGCATGTCGCGTTTCTGCGCAACTACAACATCCCCGAGCCGGTGTCCGGCGGCATCGCCGTGGCGCTGGCAACCTGGGTGGCCTATTCCTGGTTCGGGATCGAGACCGTCTTCGACCTTTCGACCCGCGACGAGCTTCTGGTGTTCTTCTTCACGACGATCGGGCTCAACGCGCGCCTGTCGGATCTGATCGCCGGCGGGCGCATGCTGGCCTTGCTGCTCGTCATGACGCTCGCGTTCATCGTCCTGCAGAACGTGATCGGTCTCCTCGGCGCGACGCTGTTCGGCTTCCCCGCCCCGGTCGGCGCGCTCATCGGCTCGGCCTCGCTCATCGGCGGCCACGGGACGGCGATCGCCTGGGGCCCGACAATCCAGGCGCAGACCGGGTTCGCAGCCGCCAGCGAGATCGGCATCGCGGCGGCGACCCTCGGCCTGATCGTCGGCGCGCTGATGGGCGGGCCGATCGCCAAGACGCTGATCGACCGGAATAACCTTCAGTCGACCGCGACGGACGGGGAGATCGTCGGCGTCGGCTACGAGAGCGACGGCGCGGGAAAGAAAGCCATCGACCACGTGATGCTGATGCGCGTGCTGCTCGCGGTCAACATCGCCGTCATCATCGGCTATCTCGCGCATCAGGTGATCTCCGATTGGGGGCTGAAGCTGCCGCTCTTCGTGCCGTGCCTGCTGGCCGGCATGCTTCTGTCGAACACCGTGCCGCATCTGTTTCCGCGCCTGCCCTGGCCGGCGAGGACGCCGGCGCTGGCGGTGGTCTCGGACTATTGCCTGTCGCTGTTCCTGGCGATGTCGCTGATGAGCATGCAGCTATGGACGCTGGCCGGCCTCGGTGGGCCATTGTTCGCCATCCTGGCGCTGCAGGCGATCGCGACCGCGGCGATCATCCTGTTCGTGTTCTTCCGTATCCTGGGATCTGACTACACGGCGGCGGTGCTGAGCGCCGGGTTCGCGGGGTTCACGCTGGGGGCGACGCCGACGGCGATCGCCAACATGTCGTCGGTGACGAAACGCTACGGCCCCGCCCCGCTGGCCTTCATCGTGCTGCCGCTGGTCTCGGCCTTCTTCGTCGACATCGCCAACGCCTTCGTCATCGGCTGGTTCGTGACGTTCTAGGCCGCGGATTGCGGCACGCCCCTTGCCCGGGTTCCGAAGCGTCCGTGGCCTCGCGTCCGAACGGCGCGCCGCTGGACGAAACGAAAATCGGCGCCGCCGTGGCGACGCCGATTTCCACGGTCCTGCGCTGGCGCGGGATCAGCGCGTGCAGGCGTTCTTCTCGAGATAGACGCCGGCCCAGCTTTCGCTGGTCGCTTCATTCAGAAAGCCGGCATTCACGACAAGATGGCAGTTCCGATAGCCGTCACGCTCGACGCCCACCGACGTGACCCTTGATCCCGCCGGCGCCGCGCTGTCGATCGGCGCGGCGTCGTCCCCGATCCGGATGATCGGAACGATGCGCTTCTTCGTCATCCGGCGGCGCAGATAAAGACCTTCGCCTTTCGTGCGGTGGATGGCCTTGAAGACGACGGAGGGCACATCGCTTCGGTTAGACGAAACGGCCGCGAAGGCGGAGGAACGCCATCGCGGCGGCTCCGGGACCTCTCCGCCGTCGTCGCCGCCGCCACCGACGCCCGGCGGACGGCCGGAAAAGACCCAGAACAGGAAGTCCTGGAAATTTCCGTTGGTGCGCCGGGTCGACGCCACCCGCTTGATCTTGCCATCGGGATAGCGAACGAAAATGCCCTGATTGGCAGGCACCTGCCGCTCGCAATAGTTGCCGACCGCGTCCGTATCCGGGCATTGGACGATGCATTCGGCGATAAGATCGGCGTTGCCGTCCACGGGGCAATGGAGCCTGACGGTGCGCATCTGATCACCCCAGGCCCCCCAGAACGTCAGCAGGTTTCCGTCGAAGGACAGGCCTTCGCCGAACCGGGTGAACCGCTGCTTCCTGAAACCGGGAACCTTATCGCCGATGGCCACCAGTGTCCTCAGGCGTCGCGGCCGGTCCCTGAGTTTCTTCGGACGTTTGGCCTTGGCGCGATAGATGCCGCCCAATGTCGGATTGTCTTCATTATCAAGGCCGAGGAAGACGATCATCCCGGCCGCGGCGCTTGGCGGCGCCGTGGATCCGAATGTCGTGGAGGTGCCGGGAATGCGATCGTGGGTATCGGCGATCTTGACGACCGGAAGCTCCGTACGCTTGCCGATCTGGCGGAGGTACACGCCGGTCCGGGCGATCGTCGCGGCTCCGATCGTCTCGGTGTAGTTGCCCTTGAAGGCGATGAACTTCCCATCGAAGGGGGCTGGCGCGCCGGGAAACTGATCGAATTTCGTGCCCGGGAAGTCAGGGACGTCGAAGTACCAGAAACCGGGAACCGCGCCCAGCAGGCTCGCGCCGGTGCCCGGGATGAACGTCTTCCCCGTGCCGAAATAGATTCCAGCCGTGCCGACCTTGGTGTCGCCGGAGGGCGTCGTGTAGGTCCACACCGGATCCGACTGACCGCGGGAGGCGATGAAGTCGTTCTCGACGTCTATGCGCGAAAACGACGGAAACTCCTTGAAGGTCGCTCCGGTGTTGTTCGGCGCGGGAACGAGATCGCCACGGGCGAACAGCTTTCGTATCCGGCTGCCGGACTTGCAGGCGCGGACATAATAGACACCGCTCGGCGGCGTCGACGGTCCCGTGCCGCGCGCGCGGAACGTCGTAAGGCAGTTGTTGTTGATCGAAGGCTGATTGAAGCTGCTGTAGGTCTTCGACGTACCGGGAATGACCGTGTTGCTGTTGGCAATGATCTCCCAGTCCAACGACCGGGCATTCGCGGGAACGGTCGAGGCCGGAAGTGTGGCCATGGCGATCGTCAAACCTAAGGACGCGACGGTCAGTCCTCGCGCCCTTCCCCCAAGGGGCTGATCAAACACTCTCATCCAAAATCTCCTTAAAGTAGCTCCCTAAACCGGCCTTCCGGCCGATGGTCGATTTCGAATGAAAGCATAACGCATTCGTCTTTGTGAATACGTTTATTTCGTGCAACGTTAACTAACGCTACGGCATTTTTAAGTGACGCAAGGTGAGTATTGCGAACCTGGATTGCTTGGCGGCCACGTGGAACAACTGCGGCCCGCGCGGACGGACCGGCGCACATGGCGGCCAGGACGAACTATTGAACGGGACACGAGGTAGCCGAGTAACCGCCGGTCCTGCGCCACGCGGCGCGCGCGCGACCAAGCAGCCCGGATCGATTGTCTCTAAGGTCTTGAAAACATTGGTGAGCCCGCAGGGATTCGAACCCTGGACCTACTGATTAAAAGTCAGTTGCTCTACCAGCTGAGCTACGGGCTCTCAAGGTCGCCGGAAACCTATGTGGGGGCTTTTGCAAGGTCAAGCGTTCAAACGGCTTTTCGACAGCGCATCCCAGAATCAGCCCGTTACGGCTACACTTTTCGAAGGATCCGAAATCGTCCGCCCCGCGTATCCGGGCAAAGAGCGGGAGGTATCGATGACCCGATTCGTCAGTCGCGTGCTCTTCGGGTGCCTGTTCGTCGCCTGGCTTGCCGGCCCCGTCTCGGCTCAACAGACGGGCAAAGACGTCACGGCCATCCAGGACGTGATTGCCTCGCAGATCGCGGCGTTCCGCGCCGGCGACGGCAGCCGCGCCTATTCCTTCGCCTCGCCCGGCATCCAGCGCATCTTCCCCTCGCCCGGCGTGTTCATGCGGATGGTCGAACAGGGATACGAGCCGGTGTTCCGGCCGCGATCCTTCGCGTTCATGGAGCACCAGATGGTGGGCGCGGACGACGCGCTGCAATTCGTCGACGTCGTCGGGCCGGACGGTGCGGCGTGGGTCGCCGCCTACACGTTGCGCAGACAGCCGGACGGAACCTGGAAGATCACCGGCTGCCAGCTCAAGCCGGGCGTCGGGGCCTGAACCGCGTCTACAGCGGCGAGGGCGGGGCGTCCGGGGTTTCGTCGCTGGGACCGATGCCGCCCGGCAGGTCGTCGAGGGATTCGAGCGACTGTTCCGCCGTCGGCGCGGCCAGCGGCTCGACATCCGGATCGCCTGCACCGCCGTTGCACCCGCTCAGGAACAGCATGGCGGCAAGGATTGCGGCAGCGCGAACGGAGGCGGTAACGGGCGTCATGGTGGTATCCTGATCCTGGGTGGCCCTGTCGGTCTGCACCCGGACCGGCGTGGACCGCGGTCGCGATGCGCTGCATCGGACGGCGGACTGGTCCCGGCGGGAGCGGCCGCACCCTAGGTTGCGGCCCGGGTGAGGTCAAGAACCGCGGTCACGACACGCGATCCGGCCGGGCCGGGCGTTGTGCAAACGCGGCACGGGCCTCGTCACGACCTTGACGGAATGTCGCCCTCAGCCCATCCGGCCTGCGTCCGCGCGGCGAAACCGGCGAGTTGCCCTTCCCCGATCGCCTGGCGGATGCCGGCCATCAGCGACTGGTAGTAGTGGACGTTAATCCAGGTGAGCAGCATGGCGCCGAGGATCTCGCCGGCCTTCACAAGGTGATGCAGGTAGGCGCGGGAATAGTCGCGCGCGGCCGGGCAATCGCTTTCCTCATCGAGCGGCCTTGGATCGGCGGCGTGGCGGGCGTTGCGCAGGTTTATCCTGCCGAAGCGCGTATAGGCCTGGCCGTGGCGGCCGGCGCGCGTCGGCATCACACAGTCGAACATGTCGATGCCGCGCATCACCGACAGCAGCATGTCCTCGGGCGTTCCGACGCCCATCAGGTAGCGCGGCCTGTCCTCGGGCAGCACGGGAACGGTGACGTCGAGCGTCGACAGCATCACGTCCTGCGGCTCGCCGACGGCCAGGCCGCCGACCGCGTAGCCGTCGAAGCCGATGTCCTGCAGGCCTTCGGCGGAGCGGACGCGCAACGCCTCGACGGTGCCGCCCTGGACGATGCCGAACAGGGCACGGGCGGGATCGGAGCCGAAGGCTACCTTGCAGCGTTCCGCCCAGCGCCGCGACAGCAGCATGGCGCGCTCGGCTTCCGCGTCGGGACAGGGCAGCGCCACGCATTCGTCGAGTTGCATGGTGATATCGGCGCCGAGAAGCCGCTGGATCTCCACCGAGCGCTCCGGCGTCAGGTGATGCTCGGAGCCGTCGAGATGCGAGCGGAAGGTGACGCCGTCCTCGGTCAGTTCGCGCAGGCTCGACAGCGACATGACCTGAAAGCCGCCGGAGTCGGTGAGGATCGGGCGCGGCCAGTTCATGAAGCGATGCAGGCCGCCAAGCTCGGCCACCCGCTCGGCGCCCGGACGCAGCATCAGGTGGTAGGTGTTGCCGAGCACGATGTCGGCGCCGGTCTGGCGCACGGTTTCCGGAAACATCGCCTTGACGGTGCCCGCCGTGCCGACCGGCATGAAGGCCGGCGTCCGCACCGCGCCGCGGGCGAAGGTGATCTCGCCGAGACGGGCCTTGCCGTCGCGGGCTTTCACATCGAAGGCATAGGCAAGGCTCAAGCGGTTTCCCCCGGATACAGAAGACAGGCATCGCCATAGGAATAGAAGCGATAGCCGGATTCGATCGCGTGGGTGTAGGCGCGCCGCATGGTTTCCAGTCCGGAAAAGGCGGAGACCAGCATGAACAGGGTCGAACGCGGCAGATGGAAATTCGTCAGCAGGATATCGACGGCCTTGAAGCGGTAGCCGGGCGTGATGAAGATATCGGTCGCATCGGCGAAGGGCCCGATCGTGCCGTCATCGCGGGCCGCGCTTTCGAGCAGGCGCAGAGACGTGGTGCCGACGGCGACGATGCGGCCACCTTCGGCCCTGACGCGGTTCAGCCGGTCTGCGGTTTCCGACGTGACGTGGCCCAGCTCCGAGTGCATCCGGTGCTCCTCGGTCACGTCCGCCTTGACCGGCAAAAACGTGCCCGCTCCCACATGCAGCGTCACGAGGGCCGTGCCGACGCCGCGGTCCTCGAGCGTCGTCATCAGGGCCGGCGTGAAGTGCAGGCCGGCGGTCGGGGCGGCGACGGCGCCCTCCTCGCGCGCGAACATCGTCTGGTAGTCGGACTGGTCGCGGTCGTCGGTCGGCCGGCGCGCGGCGATATAGGGCGGAAGCGGCATCTCTCCGACCTGGGAAATCGCTTCGTCCAGGACGGGGCCATGGAAGGAGAAGGCGAGCGTGACCTCGCCGCCCTCACCCTTGTCCTCGACGATCGCGTCGAGCATGCCGAGCAGGCACACCCTGCCCTCGCCGCCGAAGCGGATGGTGTCGTCGGGCTGCAGACGCTTGGCCGGCTTGACGAACGCCTTCCAGCGGCTTCCGTCCAGACGCATGTGCAGCGTCGCCTCGATCTTCGGCTCGGGTTCGCCGCGACCGATGCGCCGGCCCCTGAGGCGGGCCGCGATCACCTTGGTGTCGTTGAAGACGAGGACGTCGCCGGGCCGCAACAGGTCCGGCAGGTCGCCGACGATCCTGTCGTCGAGATCCGGGGTATCGCCGGGGCGGACGACGAGCAGCCGCGCCGCGTCGCGCGGTTCAACCGGACGCAACGCGATCCGGTCCTGCGGCAGCTCGAAGTCGAAGAGGTCGACGCGCATGGCGCCCGCCGGTCGGGTCCGCCTAGCCGAGGTCGGCCGCAACCTTCATCGAGACGATCTTGTCGGGATCCTGCACGGGCTCGCCGCGCTTGATCTGGTCGACATTCTCCATGCCCTCGATCACCTTGCCCCAGACCGTGTACTGACGGTCGAGGAAGGGTGCGTCCTCGAAGCAGATGAAGAACTGGCTGTCGCCGGAATTGGGATCGGCGGCGCGCGCCATCGAGACGGTGCCGCGCTTGTGCGGCTCCTCGTTGAACTCCGCCTTCAGCTTGGTGCCCGAGCCGCCGACGCCGATGCCCTGCGGGCAGCCGGTCTGGGCCATGAAGCCCTCGATGACGCGATGGAAGACGATGCCGTCGTAGAAGCCCTCGCGGACCAGTTCCTTGATGCGGGCGACGTGGCCGGGCGCGAGATCGGGGCGCGTCTCGATGACGACGCGGCCCTTGCTCGTCTCCATGACCAGCGTGTTTTCCGGATCGGCGTATTCGCTCATATCGTACTGTTCCTTTTCTTGGCGTGGGTGATCAGCCGTCGGCTGCAATTCTGGCCTTGATGATCTTGTCGGGGTCCTGAACCATGCCGTTGCGCGCGTCGTCGCCTTTTTTCAGCTTGTCGACATTGTCCATGCCTTCGACGACTTCGCCGAAGACGGTGTACTGGCCGTTCAGGTGCGCCGCCGGCGCGAACATGATGAAGAACTGGCTGTTGGCGCTGTTCGGGTCCGGCGTGCGCGCCATGCCGAGCGTGCCGCGCGCGAACGTTTCGTTAGAGAATTCCGCCTTCAGGTCGGGCTCGTTGGAACCGCCGGTTCCCGTGCCGGTCGGATCGCCGGTCTGGGCCATGAAACCGTCGATGACGCGATGGAAGACGACGCCGTCGTAGAAGCCCTCGCGGACGAGCTTCTTGATGCGCTCCACATGCTTGGGCGCGAGGTCGGGCCGAAGCTTGATGACGACCGGACCGTCTTTCAGTTCCAGGATCAGCGTGTTCTCGGGATCGGCGGACTGCGCCTTCGCTTGGGGTGCGACGGCGAGCGCCAGGGCAAAGAGTGCGGCGAAAAGAATACGCACGGGCAGATCTCCTGCTTGAGAGAGACGAAACGGCCGGGTCACTTCTGCCCGGCGAGACGATCTTTCAGGGCGACGGCTATGGTAGCCGGGACAAAGGGCGAAACGTCGCCCCCCATGTTCGCGATCTGACGGACAAGGCTGGCGGCAATGTGGCGACAGGCCGGAGAGGCCGCCAGAAATACCGTCTCGACGTCCGGGGTCATGATCGCGTTCATGGTGCCCATCTGGATCTCGTAGTCGAAATCGGTGCCGTCGCGCAGCCCGCGGACGATGACGGATGCGCCCGCATCGCGCGCGGCATCGACGGCAAGACCGGAGAAGGTGGTGACGACGAAGTCGCAACCGGCGCCGCGCACGCGGTCGCCGACTTCCGCCTCGATCATCGCGAGACGTTGCTCGACGGTGAAGACTGGCGTCTTGCCGTGATGAACGCCGACGGCGACGACCAGACGATCGACCAGCCGCGCCGCTCGCACGATGACGTCGACGTGGCCGTTGGTGATCGGATCGAAGCTGCCAGTATAGATGCCGGTTCGGGTCATGGCGCGTGGATACCCCGACGACGGCGGCTGCACAAGCGGTGCGCGTTAACCCTGGGACGGCGTGTGAGGGCCATTTCCGGACGCATTACGTAGCGAAAACCCCGAAATTCCGGGCAATGATGTATTTTCAACTATATTTTTACGATGAACGCACGTTGAACGGCCGATTTGGGGTTCTTTCAGACATAAACCGTACGATCCGCTCCAACAATACGAGAAAATCTCGTGCCACAGGGGCGTCGAATGCCGAACTTGAAATCGTATACTCCGTATATTCCGTTTTCCCTCTTGTCATTTACCGCGGCGGTCGTCGCGCTGGTGATCGCCTGGGAACCGGGTGAAGCCGAAGCCAACAAACCAGCCCAGGAATCGCCGGTGCTGCGCAGTTCGATCGTGGAAAACGGCGGCGTCGCCGCCCCCGATTGCCCGGACGCCGTCTGGCCGCATGTCACCAAGGACTGCCTGCTGCATCCCGACCAGGCCACGGCGGACCGCAAGGTGCGGACGATCGAGTTCGACGAGGGCGCGTCAGAGGCCAGGCGCGCCGAACTGCGCCGTATCTCGGTCGGCTTGTGAGGCAGCGCCGGCCGGGCAAGAGAGTGGCAAGATAGACGTCAAGCGGTGACGCGGTCGCCTGCCGGAGTCGTGTCCAGGACGCGTCGTTCCGGCCGGCAATCGATGGCCTTCGGATCGGGACGAACCCGGCGGCGCGCGCTTTCGCCTTCTTGCGGGAACGAGCGGGACCGTAGCCCGCTCACGCCTCTCCGTCCGGCCCTTCTCCGTTCTGGCCATCTTCGCCCTGGCCGCCTTCGCCCTCGTCCTCTTCATCCTCGGCGTCGCCCTCTTCCTCGCTGACGCGCTGAACCGAGACGACGCGTTCGCCTCCGGCTGTCTTGAAGACGATGACGCCCTGGGTGTTGCGGCCGGCGATGCGGATTCCGTCGACGGGGCAGCGAATCAACTGGCCACCGTTGGTCACCAGCATGATCTGGTCGTCGTCCTCGACCGGGAACGACGCAACGAGTGGCCCGTTGCGGTCGTTGACGACCATCGCGACGATGCCCTTGCCGCCGCGCCCGGTGACCCGGTACTCGTACGACGAGGTGCGTTTGCCGTAGCCGTTGTCCGAGAGGGTAAGCACGAACTGCTCGGCCGCGCTCATCTCGGCATACCGTTCCTGGCTGAGCTCGGTTCCGGCTCCGACCTCGTCGGCCTCATCGGACGGCTCGGGCTGATCCACCTCGCCACGCACCAGACGGCTGCGCTTCAGATACTCGCCGCGCTCGGCCGGCGTCGCATCGAAGTTGCGCAGGATCGACATCGAGATGACACGGTTGCCGTCGGCCAGATTGATGCCGCGCACGCCGGTGGAGTCGCGCCCCTTGAAGACGCGCACGTCGGTCGTGCGGAAGCGGATGCACTGACCGTTCGCCGTGGTCAGCAGGACGTCGTCGCTCTCCGAACAGGTGTCGACGCCGACGATGGCATCGCCCTCGTCCAGCTTCATGGCGATCTTGCCGTTGCGGTTGACCTGGACGAAATCCGACAGCTTGTTGCGCCGCGTCGTGCCGCGATTGGTCGCGAACATGACGTCGAGCTCGCCCCAGCTGTCCTCGTCCTCGGGCAGCGGCATGATCGAGGTGATCCATTCCCCTTCGATGAGAGGCAGCAGGTTGACCATCGCCTTGCCGCGCGCCTGGGGCGCCGACAGCGGCAGTCGCCACACCTTCATCTTGTAGACCATGCCGCGCGAGGAGAAGAACAGCACCGGCGTGTGCGTCGAGGCGACGAACAGGCGGGTGACGAAATCCTCCTCCTTCGTCGACATGCCGGAGCGGCCCTTGCCGCCGCGGCGCTGGGCCCGGTATGTCGAGAGCGGCACGCGCTTGATGTAGCCGCCATGACTGACCGTGACGACCATGTCCTCGCGCTGAATGAGGTCCTCGTCCTCGAAATCGCTGACGAAATCCGCGATCTCGGTCCGCCGCGGCGTGCCGAACTCCTCCTTCACGGCGATCAGCTCTTCGCGGATGATCGACTGGATGCGGGCCCGCGAGCGGAGGATATCGAGATAGTCCGCAATCGCCGCGCCGAGCTTGGTCAGCTCTTCGGCGATCTCGTCGCGGCCGAGCGCCGTCAGCCGCTGCAGGCGGAGGTCGAGGATCGCGCGGGCCTGCTCCTCGGACAGGCGATAGGTACCATCCTCCGACAAACGGTGGCGCGGATCGGCGATCAGCGCGATCAACGGCCCCATGTCCTTGGCCGGCCAGTCGCGCGCCATCAACGCCTCGCGCGCCGTTGCCGGGTCCGGCGCGGTCCGGATCAGGTGGATGACCTCGTCGATATTGGCCACCGCGATCGCCAGGCCGACCAGGATGTGGGCCCGATCGCGCGCCTTGCCGAGCAGGAACTTGGTGCGCCGGCCGACGACCTCCTCGCGGAAGGCGATGAAGGCGCGCAGCATGTCGATCAGCGTGAGCTGTTCCGGCTTGCCGCCGTTCAGCGCCACTATGTTGGCGCCGAAGCTCGTCTGCAGCGAAGAGTAGCGGTAGAGCTGGTTGAGGACGACATCGGCCATGGCGTCGCGCTTCAGCTCGATGACGACGCGCAGCCCCTCGCGGTCGGACTCGTCGCGGATGTCGGAGATGCCCTCGACGCGCTTGTCGCGAACGAGTTCGGCGATCTTCTCGATCATCACCGCCTTGTTGACCTGATACGGCACCTCGGTGACGACCAGCGCCTCGCGCTCCTTGCGGATGGTCTCGGTATGGACCTTGCCGCGCATGAGGATGGAGCCGCGCCCGGTCGTATAGGCCGAGCGGATGCCGGCGCGACCGAGGATGATGCCGCCGGTCGGGAAATCCGGACCGGGGACGATCTCCATCAGCCGTTCGATATCGATGGCGGGATCGTCCATGCAGGCGATCGCGGCATCCACCACTTCGCCCAGGTTGTGCGGCGGAATGTTGGTCGCCATGCCGACGGCGATGCCGCCCGCGCCATTGACCAGAAGGTTCGGGAACCGCGCCGGCAGGACGACCGGCTCGCGCTCGGAATTGTCGTAGTTGTCCTGGAAATCGACCGTGTCCTTGTCGATGTCTTCCAGGATCGAATGCGCGACCTTGGCCAGCCGCACCTCGGTGTACCGCATGGCGGCGGCCGGATCGCCGTCGATGGAGCCGAAATTGCCCTGCCCGTCGAGCAGCGGCAGGCGCAGCGAAAAGTCCTGCGCCATGCGCACCAGCGCGTCGTAGATCGATTGGTCACCGTGCGGGTGGTACTTACCGATCACGTCGCCGACGACGCGGGCCGACTTGCGGTAGGCCTTGTTCCAGTCGTAGCCGTTCTCGTGCATCGAGAACAGGATCCGTCGGTGCACGGGCTTGAGGCCGTCGCGCACGTCGGGCAGCGCGCGCGAGACGATCACGCTCATGGCGTAATCGAGATAGCTGCGCCGCATCTCGTCGGTAATCGAGACCGGTTTGATATCAGACGGATCGACCGGGCCGGTATCGCCCGTCGGCGGGGTATTGTTATCGGACAAAGGCTGTCTCGTTCGGCGGGTTCTTGTCGGTTTTTATTTTACCCGATTCCGGGCTTCGGGGGCAAATCCGGATGGATAGGGTCGAGAACAGAAATTGCCCGATAAATCAGGCAATTATCGGGCGGCGGCCCGGCGGTGCGCGACTTCCTTCGACTCGGACGGGCGATATCCCGTCGACGGGGCGTTCGGCGCGGTTTCTCCGACGGCGTGACCTGCCGCTACGAGAACCGGATTTCAGCGCCAGTCCGGTGGAATCGTCTCGTAGGCGACGACGCCGTCCGGGATCACCTCCCACGGCGCCTTCGAGCCGACGAAGATGTGCATCTCGATCTCGATTCCGGGATCCTCATTGAGGCAGCCCAGCGTAATCCCGTGGACGTCGCCGCCGACGACCCCGCACAGGGTCGAGCCGCAAACGCTGCAGAACCGTTTGCCCGCGCCGTTTTCGTCGAGGAAGGTGGTCAGCAGCTCTTCACCCTGGGTCCAGGTGAAGCTTCCCGGCCGCACCTGCGCATAGGACGACGCCTGGGCGCTGAAGGCCTTGCGGCAGCGCGAGCAATGGCACGACCGCGCCGCATACGGCTTGCCATCGATACGGTATTTGACTGCCCCGCAGAAACACTCGCCTGTCAGCGCCATTGTCGGATGTCCTTCGATTGCGATTGTGTCCGACCCGCAAGATGCGAACCTGCCCCGGTTTCGCAAGGCCGATGGCCGAATGCGCGGTGGATGACGGACCGGGGTTCGGTCGGCGGGCTTGAATCGGGCCGCCCCGCCGGTCAGGCTGTCTTGCCCCAAAAGAAGAGACGGTGCCATGACGCCGGAAGCGCTCATCTCCGCCTTCGTGACGCTGTTCGTGATCATCGATCCGATCGGCATCGCCCCGCTCTTCCTCGCCCTCACGGCCGAGCGCAAGGCAGCGGACCGGCGCAAGACGGCCGCGCGCGCCGTCCTGATCGCCGTACTGGTGCTGGTGGCCTTCGCCATCGGCGGCTCGTGGCTGCTGCAGGCGATGGGGATCTCCCTGCCCGCATTCCGGGTCGCCGGCGGCATCCTGCTGTTCTGGATCAGCTTCGAAATGGTTTTCGAGCAGCGCACTCGGCGCAAGGAGACGACGGCGGAACGCTCGGTCGCCGAAGAGCCCCACGACGACATTGCGGCGGTGCCGCTCGCCGTTCCGCTGATGGCCGGTCCCGGCGCGATCACCGCCGTGATCCTTCTGGAGAGCCAGTCCGGCGGCGGATGGATCGAGTTCGCCTGGGTGATCGCGGTCATCGTCTCCGTCCTTGCGGTAACGCTCGCGATCCTCCTCGTCGCGGTGCCGATCGGACACCTGATGGGAAAGACGGTGCGGACGGTGGTGACGCGCCTGCTCGGGGTCATTCTCGCGGCCCTGGCGGTGCAGTTCGTCGCCGACGGCGTGCTAGAGCTTATATTCTGAATTAAGAAACTGAATTATCATCTTGAATTTGAGGAATAAATGTCTTCTGGTGGATCAAACAAGGTCATCTATGCCGCGCTGGCGGGGAACGCGCTGATCGCGATCACCAAGTTCGCGGCAGCTGCCTACACGGGTTCGTCGGCGATGCTGTCGGAAGCGATCCACTCGCTCGTCGACACCGGCAACCAGGGGCTTCTGCTGATCGGCATCAGGCGCTCGAAGCGGCCGGCAGACGAGCATCACCCGTTCGGCTACGGCATGGAGGTCTACTTCTGGGCGTTCGTGGTGGCGATCATGATCTTCGGCGTGGGCGCTGGCGTGTCGCTCTACGAGGGCTACCGGAAGATCCTGGACCCGCACGAAATCACCAATCCGATCGTCAACTACGTGGTGCTCGGTCTGGCCATGGTGTTCGAGGCCGGCGCGTGGTGGGTCGCCTATCGCGAATTTGACAAGACGCGCGGCCGCCGCAACCTGATCGACGCGGTCCGACGCTCCAAGGACCCGACCGTGTTCACCGTGCTGTTCGAGGATTCCGCGGCGATGCTCGGCCTGCTCGTCGCGCTGATCGGCATCTCGGCGGCACAGTTCACCGGGATTCCGGAATTCGACGGCTACGCCTCCGTCGGGATCGGCCTGATCCTGGCGGGAACCGCCGCCATGCTCGCCTACGAGACGAAGGGGCTGATCATCGGCGAGGCGGCGAGCCGGGAACTCATCACCGGCGTCCGCAAGATCGCCATGTCGGCGAACGGCGTGCGCCGCATCAACGAACTCCGGACCATGCACCTGGGGCCGAACGACGTGCTGGTGGCGATAAGCCTCGATTTCTCCGATTCCATGCCCGCGGGCGAGGTTGAACGAACGATCTCGAAGCTCGAGGTCGACATCAAGACGCAGTATTCCGACGTGCGCCGGGTCTTTGCCGAGATCCAGTCGGCGGCCGGCCACGCGGCAAGCATCGCCGCCGAACAGGAACACATCCGCGAGAGCAAGGGGAATGATGCCTAGTCGGCGGTCAGGTCGACCGTCCCTTCGGCGCCACCGTAGCCGTGCACGGAATCGTGCGCGCGGACGGTGACGGCGGTGATGTCATCGGGGATCGACACGCCGGTGAGCGAGCGTGTGAACGGCTGCTCGTCGTCGTGCGGGTGCAAGAGGGTGCGGGTACCCAGAACGCTGCCGTCCGGCGCGACCACATCCCAGCCGTCGGCATAGTGGTCCCAGCCGGCGTCGGCGTGGCGCACGGCGACGTCGAACCGCCAGGCACCGTCCGTCTGGCGCGTCGCCTGGACGGACTCCACATCGGCCTCGCCGGCCGACGCCGTCGGCGCGGCCGCGAACGCGCCGACGAAGGTTGCCATCACAAATGTGGCGATCCGCATCGCCTCAGTGGAGCGGATCGGACCGCCGACGGCCAGTCACAACTGCGTCAGCGGTCCGGCAGGTTACTGGCCGGCGACCTCAGCGGGCCGACGGCTCCAGTGGCCGCTTGTCGTCGCGCAGGGCGATGTAGATCGCCGGGATCACCAGCACCGTCAGCAGCGTCGACGATGCCAGGCCGAACAACAGCGAGATCGCGAGACCCTGGAAGATCGGATCGAACAGGATCACCGCCGCGCCTATCATGGCGGCGAGCGCCGTCAGAAGGATCGGCTTGAAGCGGATCGCGCCCGCGTCGAGCAGCGTGCGTCTGAGCGGCTTGTCCGGACTGCGCTCGTGGCGGATGAAGTCGACCAGCAGGATCGAGTTGCGCACGATGATGCCGGCCAGCGCGATGAAACCGATCATCGAAGTCGCCGTGAACGACGCGTCGAACAGCCAGTGGCCGATCACGATGCCGATCAGGGTGAGCGGGATCGGCGTCAGGATGACGAGCGGCAGCAGGAACGAGCCGAATTGGGCGACGACCAGGAAATAGATGCCGAGGATCGCGACCGCGAAGGCGGCGCCCATGTCGCGGAACGTGACATAGGTTACTTCCCACTCCCCGTCCCACAGCAGCGAGGCGACGCTCTCGTCGTCCGGCTGTCCGTGCAACAGCATCTGCGGCTTGGGCAGATCGCCCCAGTCGTGGGCCTCGATCGCGTCGGAGACGGCGATCATGCCGTAGATCGGAGCCTCGTACTCGCCGGCGAGCTCGGCCTGTATCATTTCGGCCGGACGGCCGTCGCGGCGGAAGACCGGATAGGACGCGGTTTCCTCGCTGAGCGTCACCACGTCGCCCAGTTCGACCACGCCGCGGTTGCCCGGCAGGGCGTTGGCGGGAACCGGCGTCGACAGCGTGCGCTGGGAGACGGCCAGATCCTCCTTTGGCAGCCGCACCGCGATCTCGATCGGGTGGCGTCCGTTGCCTCGGTGCGAGTAGCCGACCGGAACGCCGGTCAGATAGGAGCGGATGGCGTCGTAGACGTCGCTCTGGGAGACGCCGTGATATTC
The DNA here is from genome assembly GCF_051390635.1 of Microbaculum mangrovi. Classification (NCBI taxonomy): domain Bacteria; kingdom Pseudomonadati; phylum Pseudomonadota; class Alphaproteobacteria; order Hyphomicrobiales; family Tepidamorphaceae; genus Microbaculum; species Microbaculum mangrovi. The sequence continues at coordinate 994,494 of NZ_JBPODT010000002.1, read as the reverse complement.
GAGGTTGTTCTGGTCGATGCGGATGTGCAGACGCGTCGCCGGCGTGCCGAAGCTGTCGTCGACATCGACGATGTAGGGCACGTCCTCGAAGATCTTGCGCACCTCGGTGGCGACCGCGCGCCGGGTCTCTTCGTCGGGACCGTAGATCTCGGCGAGCAGCGTCGCCAGCACCGGCGGACCGGGCGGAACCTCGACGACCTTGATCACGGTCCCCTCGGGCACCTCCAGATCGGCAAGGCGCTGGCGCACCTCGAGCGCGATATCATGGCTGGTGCGGTCGCGCTCGGCCTTCGGCGTCAGGTTGACCTGGAGGTCGCCGTTCTCCGGCAGACTGCGCAGATAGTAGTGGCGCACCAGACCGTTGAAGTTGAACGGCGCCGATGTGCCCACATAGGATTGGATCGAGGCGAGCTCCGGCAGGTCGGCCAGCTTTTCCGCGGCCCTGGTCAGCACGCGGTCGGTGTCCTCGAGCGTCGCGCCCTCGGGCAGGTCCACGACCACCTGCAGCTCCGACTTGTTGTCGAACGGCAGCAGCTTCACCGTGACGGTCTTGTCGAAGAACATGTACATCGCACCCATCGTGGCGACGCCGACGACGAGCAGGAAGGTCCAGACGCGGAACTTGGTCTTCAACAGCGGCCTGGCGACCGAGACATAGGCCCGGCCGAGAACGCCGCCGTGGGCGGATTCGTGCTCGGCGACCTGCCCGCCCCCGCCGTGGCCGCCGTGTTCCTTGCCGATCTTCATCATCAGCCAGGGCGTGACGATGACGGCGACGAAGAACGAGAAGATCATCGCCGCGGACGCGTTCGCCGGGATCGGGCTCATGTACGGCCCCATCAAGCCCGACACGAACAGCATCGGCAGAAGGGCCGCGACGACCGTCAGGGTCGCGACGATGGTCGGGTTACCGACCTCCGCGACGGCGTCGATCGCCGCCTCGCGGCGGCTTCGCCCGTCCTTCATTGCCCAGTGCCGGGCTATGTTCTCGATCACGACGATGGCGTCGTCGACGAGAATGCCGATCGAGAAGATCAGCGCGAACAGGCTGACGCGGTTGATCGTGTAGCCCATGAAATAAGAGGCAAAGAGGGTCAGCAGGATCGTCGTCGGAATGACGATCAGGACGACGACGCCCTCGCGCCAGCCGATGGCGAAGGCGACCAATATGACGATGGAGACGGTCGCCAGTGCCAGGTGGAACAGGAGCTCATTCGCCTTTTCGTTGGCGGTCTCGCCATAGTCGCGGGTGATCAGGACATCGAGATCTTCCGGCACCAGCCGGTCGCGCATCAGTTCCAGGCGCTCGACCAGCCGCTCGCCGATCACCACGGCATTGGCCCCGGCGCGCTTGGAGATGGCGATGGAGACGGCGGGAACGGGTGTCATCGCCCCGTCCTCGTCGCGGCTCATGTGCCAGACGCGTTGTTCCTCGGGGGCGGCATCGACCACTACATCGGCGACGTCGCCGACATAGACCTTGCGGCCGTCCCGCGCGGTCATCTCCAGGAGCCCGATATCCGGCACGCCCTGCAGAGTCTGGCCGGCGACGACCGGCAGGCTTCGGTCGGTGTCGCGAACGGTGCCGGCGAGGAACGACCGGTTCGCCTCGGTCACCTTGCCGATCAGCTGCTCCAGCGTGATGCCGTAGAGCGCCATGCGCTCCGGATCCGGCTCGATGCGGATCTGGTCGTCGCGGCCACCGACGATATAGGTCAGGCCGACATCCTCGACCTTGGCGAGTTCGACCAGCAGGTCGCGGGCGATGTAATAAAGTCCGTTGTCGGTCCAGCGGTCGGCAGCGCTCGCCTTGGGCGCCAGGGTGACGACCACGATGGCCACGTCGTCGATGCCCCGACCGACGATCAGCGGCTCGGGAATGCCGATGGGGATGCGGTCCATATTGGCGCGCACCTTCTCGTGCACGCGCAGGATGGCGTCATCGGGATCGGTACCGACAAAGAAGCGGGCGGTGACGGTGACGCGATCGTCCTGGGTCTGGGAATAGACGTGCTCGACGCCGTTGATGCCCTTGACGATGGTCTCGAGCGGCTCGGTGACGAGCTTGACCGCATCATCGGCGTGCAGCCCGTCGGCGGAGACGTGGATATCGACCAGCGGCACGCTGATCTGCGGTTCTTCCTCACGCGGCAGCGAGACCAGCGCGACCAGGCCGAGCGCCAGCGCGGAGATCAGCAGCAGCGGCGTCAGCGGCGACGAAATGAAGGCCCGCGTCAGCGAGCCGGAGATGCCGGGCTTCATGGGCGCACCAGACGATCGCCGGCCTTAAGCCCGCCGAGCACCTCGACCATCGGCTCGCCATCGGCGATTTTCTGCCCCAGCTGCACCACCACGTCGAGCGGCGTCCCATCGGGCACCGTGACCCGGACGTAATCGAGGCCGTATCGCTTGAAGACAAAGCTCTGGGGGATGACATAGGTGTCGCGCTCGCCCGCCGCGATCCGCACCAGGGCGCGCTCGCCGACGAAATAGCCACCGAGACCCGAGACTTCGGCATCCGCGACGACGCTGCCGGCTTCCAGGCGCGGATAGACCGTGACGATCTTGCCCTTGTCCACGGCGCCGCCGGCCTCGCCCATTCCGCGCTTGCCGATCAGGATCTCGTCGCCGAGCTCGATATGGCGGGCGTGGCGCTCCGGCACCTTGAGGCGGAGGATGTAGCGGTCCGACGCGATTTCGGCGATGGCTTCGCCGGGGAGAACGACGGTACCGATGGTCACGGGGACGGCCAGGACCCGGCCGGCCCCGGGCGCTTCGACCGCCCCTTCGGCGATCTGCTGCTCGGCGACCAGCTTTTCGGCCTGCGCGGTCTGCAGGTGGTTGCGGGCGACATCGGCGGCGGTCTGCAACTGGTCGAGCCGCGCCTGGGCGACGATACCGCGCTCCTTCAGCTCCGTGCCGCGCTTGAGCTCTGTCTCGGCGTTGGAGAGCGCCGCCTGCAGGCCGCGAATGCTGGCCTCAAGCCCCTGGATACGGATCGCAAGCTTGTCGTCGACGATGGTCGCGATCTTCTGGCCTGCCGTGACCGCGTCGCCCTCGCCCACCGTCAGCTCGGTGACGGTTCCGCCGATGCGGGCGCGAGCCGGCACGACGTCGGCGCTCTGGACCGTCGCGAAGACGGCCTTGAAATCCTCGACCGTTCGCGGCTCGACGACAAATTCGCTTTCGGCGGCGCGCAGCAGCGACGGCGGCATGGCCAGGGCGCCGGCCACGACCGAAGCCAGCAGGAAAGTCGAAACTGTGATGGGCTTGCAGCGTAACGTCATGACCATTTCTCCCCGGTCCGCGTCGCAGATATACCTATATATTCAGAAATTGGAATATGAAAAGTGGTAATCGGCGGCGCGCTCCTCAAGGGGCAGACGCGGAAAGATTAACGCAAAAATGCCGCCGGAGTGAACGGATCCGGCGGCATTCGCGCTGCAAGTCTGGGACTTTTCCGGGAATTCCGGACCTAGAACGGAATTTCGTCGTCCATGTCGCTGGACGGGCCACGGCCGCCGCCGCCCTGCATCGGGCCGCTGGAGCCGAAATCGCCACCGCCTCCCGACGATTCGTAGTCCGATCCGCCGCCACCGCCGCCGCTACGGGTGTCGAGCATCGTCAGGGCCGAATTGAAGCCCTGGAGGACGACTTCGGTCGAATAGCGGTCCTGACCCGACTGGTCCTGCCACTTCCGGGTCTGCAACTGGCCTTCGATATAGACCTTCGAGCCCTTGCGCAGATACTGCTCGGCAATCTTGCAGAGACCTTCGTTGAAGATCACCACGCGATGCCATTCGGTGCGCTCCCGGCGCTCGCCACTGTTGCGGTCCCGCCATGTCTCCGTCGTAGCGACGCGCAGATTGGCGATCGGACGGCCGTCCTGGGTGCGGCGGATTTCCGGATCGGCGCCGAGATTGCCGACGAGGATGACTTTGTTGACGCTTCCCGACATCACCTGACCTTTCGTTTCCAGTTTTCGCCGCAGACACTATCCGCCCGGCCCCGGTCCGTCGCCCCATGCAGCGGTTTTCCACAGGAGCTGCGACGGTCGGGCAGGTTCAACGCCACGTCGCGTTGGGTATATCCTGTTGGACGGAACAGTATGTTCCTATATTGTTCTCTTTTGGAAAGCAATCCCGCGATTCTCCGGGTTCAAGGCTACCGATGACCGAAATCCGCACCGAAAGACTGGTATTGCGTCCCTATCGCGCCGACGAAGCCGATCTGCTCGGCCTTCTGCTGCGTGACCGGCGGGTTGTGTTCTGGCAGAACGAGCGCGTCACCGAGCGCGATGTCGCGGACGTCCTGAAGCGAAGCCGCGCGCTGAGCCCGCAGGGGCTCGGCTGGTTCGCCGCCTTCAGGGCCGACGACAGGCGGTTCGTCGGCAACGCCATCCTCCAGCCGCTCGCCGGGACCGACGAGATCGAGATCGGCTATCATCTCGTTCCCGAGGTCTGGGGCAAGGGCTATGCGAGCGAGGCGGCCGCCGCCGTTCTCGACTACGGGTTCCAGGCGCTGAGGCTGCCGCGCATCGTCGCGGTCGTGCTGCCGGAGAACGCGCGCTCCCGGAGGGTTCTTGAACGGCTCCGCCTGCCCTATATTGACGATCGGATCCACGCCGATCACCTCCATCGCTACTACGCCTTGTCGCGCGCCGATTATCTGGCCGCTCACGAAAATGTCGCCGAACAGTCGGAGACCTGAGGCACCATGCAGAAGAACATCTCCGTTTCCGGCGCGCGCGAGCACAATCTGAAGAACGTTTCCGTCGACATCCCGCGCGACGAACTGGTGGTGATCACCGGCCTGTCGGGCTCGGGCAAGTCGTCGCTCGCCTTCGACACGATCTATGCCGAGGGCCAGCGCCGCTACGTCGAGAGCCTGTCGGCCTATGCCCGCCAGTTCCTCGAGATGATGCAGAAGCCCGATGTCGACCACATCGAGGGCCTGTCGCCGGCGATCTCGATCGAGCAGAAGACGACCTCGCGCAACCCGCGCTCGACGGTCGGCACCGTCACCGAGATCTACGACTACCTGCGCCTCCTGTACGCCCGCGTCGGCATTCCCTATTCGCCGGCGACGGGCCTGCCGATCGAGAGCCAGACGGTCAGCCAGATGGTCGACCGTGTGCTGGCGCTGCCGGAGGGCACCCGGCTCTACCTGCTGGCGCCCATCGTGCGCGGCCGCAAGGGCGAGTACCGCAAGGAACTCGCCGAATTGATGAAGCGCGGCTTCCAGCGGGTGAAGATCGACGGCGCCTTCCACGAGATCGCCGAAGCCCCGGCCCTCGACAAGAAGTTCAAGCACGACATCGACGTGGTCGTGGACCGCATCGTGGTGCGCGAGGACATGGCCTCGCGGCTGGCGGATTCGTTCGAGACCGCGTTGCAGCTCGCCGAAGGGCTGGCGGTCGCGGAGTTCGCCGACGAGACGGACGACAAGGGCGAAGCCAGGCGCCTGATCTTCTCCGAGAAGTTCGCCTGCCCGGTGTCCGGGTTCACCATCGCCGAGATCGAACCGCGGCTGTTCTCGTTCAACAGCCCGCATGGCGCCTGCCCGGTCTGCGACGGCCTCGGCTCGGAGATGCGGGTCGATCCCGACATGGTGATCCCAGATCCGTCGCTGACCCTGAAGGCCGGAGCCGTCGGGCCCTGGGCGCGGTCGTCCTCGCCCTACTACCTGCAGACGCTGGAGGCGCTCGGCCGGCACTACAAGTTCAAGATGACCGTGCCGTGGGAGAAGCTTCCCAAGACGGCGCAGGAGGCGATCCTGTACGGGTCGGGCGACGAGGAAATCAAGTTCACCTACGACGACGGCCTGCGCGCCTACGACACCAAGAAGACCTTCGAGGGCGTGATCCCCAATCTCGAGCGGCGCTGGCGGGAAACGGAATCCTCGTGGTCGCGCGAGGAAATCGAGAAATTCATGGGCCAGACGCCCTGTTCGACCTGCAACGGCAACCGGCTGAAGCCGGAGGCGCTGGCGGTGAAGATCGCCGGCCTGCACATCGGCGACGTCGTCGCCATGTCGATCCGCAAGGCGAATGGCTGGTTCGAGGCGCTGCCGGAGCACCTGAGCGAGAAGCAGAACGAGATCGCCACGCGCATCCTCAAGGAGATCCGCGAGCGCCTCGCCTTCCTCAACGATGTCGGCCTCGACTATCTGACGCTGTCCCGCTCCTCGGGAACGCTGTCGGGCGGCGAGAGCCAGCGCATCCGCCTCGCCTCGCAGATCGGCTCGGGCCTGACCGGCGTGCTCTATGTGCTCGACGAGCCGTCGATCGGCCTGCACCAGCGCGACAACGAGCGTCTGCTCGGCACGCTGCGCCACCTGCGCGACCTCGGCAACACGGTGATCGTCGTCGAGCACGACGAGGACGCGATCCGTTCGGCCGACTACGTCATCGACGTCGGTCCCGGCGCCGGCGTGCATGGCGGCGAGATCGTCGCGAAGGGCACGCCGGAGGAGATCATGGCCAATCCGGCGAGCCTGACGGGCAAGTACCTGACCGGCTTCGAGCAAATCGAGGTTCCCGCCGAGCGTCGGGAGATCTCCGGGCACCGCCGCATCCGGGTCGTCGGCGCGCGCGAGAACAACCTGAAGAACGTCACCGCCGAGATCCCGCTCGGCACCTTCACCTGCGTCACCGGCGTCTCGGGTGGCGGCAAGTCGTCGCTCCTGATCGACACGCTCTACAAGGCGATCGCCCGGCGGCTGAACAACGCGCGCGAGCATCCCGGCGCGCACGACCGCATCGACGGCCTGGAGCATATCGACAAGATCATCGAGATCGACCAGTCGCCGATCGGCCGCACGCCGCGCTCGAACCCGGCGACCTATACCGGCGCGTTCACGCCGATCCGCGAGTGGTTCGCCGGCCTGCCGGAAGCCAAGGCGCGCGGCTACGCGCCGGGCCGCTTCTCGTTCAACGTCAAGGGCGGGCGCTGCGAGGCCTGCCAGGGCGACGGCCTCATCAAGATCGAGATGCACTTCCTGCCCGACGTCTACGTGACCTGCGACGTCTGCAAGGGCCGGCGCTACAACCGCGAGACCCTGGAGGTGCTGTTCAAGGGCAAGTCGATCGCCGACGTGCTCGACATGACCGTCGACGAGGCGCGCGACCTGTTCGACGCGGTGCCGTCGATCCGCGAGAAGTTCGAGACGTTGCAGAAGGTCGGCCTCGGCTACATCCATGTCGGCCAGCAGGCGACCACGCTGTCGGGCGGCGAGGCGCAGCGCATCAAGCTCGCCAAGGAACTGTCGCGGCGCGCGACGGGGCGCACGCTCTACATCCTCGACGAGCCGACCACCGGCCTGCACTTCCACGACGTGAAGAAGCTTCTGGAGGTGCTGCACTCGCTCGTCGACCAGGGCAACACGGTGGCGGTGATCGAGCACAACCTGGAGGTCATCAAGACCGCCGACTGGATCATCGACATCGGCCCGGAAGGCGGCGACGGCGGCGGCGAGATCGTCGCGCACGGCACGCCCGAGGACATCGCAGCGGAAAAGAGAAGCTACACCGGCCAGTTCCTGGTGGAACTGTTCGCGCGCCGGCCGAACAAGCGGACCGAGGCGGCGGAGTAGCGCGGAACGCGCGGCCGTTTTTTCGTGGCTGAGGCGCGCTACCCGCCATCGACGGTCTATGTTTGTGCCGTGTTACCGGTCACAGAACGACATAGGCGACGATCGCCAGGCCGAGCGCGCCGGCAAGCAGCACGGCGAGCAGGACGATCCTGTCGACCTGTTCGGTATGACCAGTCCACTTTTCCGCATTGTAGGCGACGTTCGTGAGCTTCATGGCTCCCTGCCTCCTGACAGGCTGTTACCCCAGCCCCGGCAGACCCTCGTCCCTGTTACAGTATATTGGGCGACGTCCCCGCCATTGAAAGGGGAACGTGCCCTTTGCCTTTGGCGCGCGCGCGGACTAAGTAGCGGCCATGTCGGACACATCCCTCTCCCCCATCCATGTCGTCGGCGCGGGCCTCGCCGGATCTGAAGCCGCCTGGCAGATCGCCGAGGCCGGCGTGCCGGTCGTTCTGCACGAGATGCGGCCGGTGCGCATGACCGAGGCCCATCTCGGCCAGGGCTGCGCCGAGCTCGTCTGCTCCAACTCGTTCCGCTCCGACGACGCCGAAACCAATGCGGTCGGCCTCCTGCACGCGGAGATGCGGCGCTGCGGCTCGATCATCATGCGGTGCGGCGACGCCCATCAGGTGCCCGCCGGCGGCGCGCTCGCGGTCGACCGCGTCGGCTTTTCCGACGCGGTGACGGCGACGCTCGAGGCCCATCCGCTGATCGAGATCCGCCGCGAGGAGATCGCCGGCCTGCCGCCGCAGGACTGGGACAGCGTGGTGGTGGCCACCGGCCCCCTCACCTCGCCCGCCCTGTCGGAGGCGATAGGCGCGGCGACGGACGAGGATTCGCTCGCCTTTTTCGACGCGATCGCGCCGATCGTGCACAAGGACTCTATCGATTTCTCCAAGGCCTGGTACCAGTCGCGCTACGACAAGGCCGGCCCCGGCGGAACGGGGGCCGACTACATCAACTGCCCGCTCGACAAGGACCAGTACGAGGCGTTCATCGACGCGCTTCTGTCCGGCGAGAAGACCGAATTCCGCGACTGGGAAAAGAATACGCCCTATTTCGACGGCTGCCTGCCTATCGAGGTGATGGCCGAGCGCGGCCGCGAGACGCTGCGGCACGGTCCGATGAAGCCGGTGGGCCTAACCAATCCGCACGATCCCGAGGTGAAGTCCCATGCCATCGTGCAGCTGCGCCAGGACAATGCGCTCGGCACCCTCTACAACATGGTCGGCTTCCAGACGAAGCTAAAATACGGGGCGCAAGCCGAGATCTTCCGCACGATCCCGGGTCTGGAGAACGCCGAATTCGCGCGGCTGGGCGGGCTTCACCGTAACACCTTCCTGAACAGCCCGAAGTTGCTCGACGACACGCTGCGCCTGAGGGCCATGCCACGGCTGCGCTTCGCCGGCCAGATCACCGGTGTCGAGGGATACGTGGAATCATCCGCCATCGGCCTGCTCGCCGGACGGTTCGCGGCCGCCGAACGGCGCGGGCTGACGATCGTCCAGCCGCCGCAGACGACGGCTCTCGGTGCCCTGATCGCCCACATCACCGGCGGCCACCTGTCCGAGGACGGGGCTCAGCGCAGTTTCCAGCCGATGAACGTCAATTTCGGGCTGTTTCCGCCGATCGACGTGCCGAAGGTGCCCGGCAAACGCCTGCGCGGCAAGGAAAAGACGCTTGCGCGCAAACGGGCGATGTCGGCGCGCGCGCTCGCGGACATCAATGCTTGGATCGGGTTGCGGGACGCGGCCGAGTAGTCCGCTCAGCAGACCTTGGTCGCCTTGCGCGCCGCGTTCCAGAGGATCCACTGGCGGCGCCATTGCGGCACGACGCACTTGTCCTCGAACGGCTTGTAGTCCGGCCGGTCCATGCGTTCCAGGTAGGGCCTGACCAGCGCAATCGGCAATATCGCGGGGACGGCCTGGCGGCATATCTCCCCGATGCAGTATCCGGCCTGGTCGAGATGCTGCCAGGCAAGGCGACGCAGTTCGGCGCGCACGGCCTGCAGTTCGGGGGATGCGGTGCCGGAAAAGATATCCTCGCGTCGGGCACCGTGGCGGCTCATCACGTCTTCGGGAAGGAAGATCTGTCCGCGCGATGCGTGGAAAGGCATCGCCCGCAACAGCCCGGTGATCGCGTAGGCGATGCCGCCGTGATCCACCATCGTGGCCGTCCAGTTGCAGCCGCGCGCGCCAAGGACGTCCGTCGCCAGGGCCATCGGTTGCGACGAGGTGGCCCGGCAATAGGCCTCGAAATCGGCGACCGACGGCATCGGGTCGTCATACAGATCGAAGGTCCGTGCCTCGATCAGGTCGAGCAGTGGCTGGCGGGACAGATCGCATGTCTCGACCGTCTCCATCAGGGCGGCGGCGACCGGATGCCGGCCCACCTCGCCGTGACCGCAACCGGCGAGCGCGTCGCGCCACCACTGCAGGCGCATCTCGCCAGGCAGGGCGTCGCTCACGACATCGCGGATGCGGGCGACCTCGAGATTGAAGGCAAAGAGGGCGAAGAGATGCCTGCGCTCAGCCTCGGGCGCGAACAGACTGGCGAGGAAGCGGTCCTTGTCGCCGCGGCGAACCAGGTCCTCGCAGTACCGGTAGCTGGCCAATGTCGCCGCGCCACCCATGTCAATCCACCGCGATCAGCGCGGCCCCCACGGAACGGCCCTCGGCCAGCAGGACGTTGTAGGTTCTGACGGCTGCGCCGGTATCCATGACATCGAGCCCGATACGGTGCTCCGAACAAGCCAAGCGCAGATCGGCGGCCGGCTGCTGGAGCCGGCGGCCTGTTCCGATCAGCAGCAGCTCCGGCGGTTCGGCCTCGCGGAACACGCGCTTCAGGCTTGCCGCGTCGAGACGCGCCGGATCGGGCGCCTCCCAGGCGTAGATACCGCTGTGCAAAATCAGGATCGATCCGCGATGCGACATGTTCGCGAAGCGGAATCCACCATGCCCGTAGGCTTCTATCGGAGCCCGTCGCGGGAAGTGCGCGTCGCGCATCTGCATTTCGTCGAACGGCGCACGGCCGCTCCCTGACTCAGGTCCCCTCCACGGCCGCAGCGGCCTTGGATCCGCTGCCGCTTTCGGGCTTGGCGCCGAGATAGAGCAGGACGGGAGATGCAACATAGATCGACGAATAGGTTCCTACCAGGACGCCCCAGATCATGGCGAACACGAAACTGCGGATCACCTCGCCCCCGAAGACATAGAGCGCGATGAGCGCGAGCAAAGTGGTGAGCGATGTCATGATCGTGCGCGACAGCGTCTGGTTGACGCTTAGGTCGAGCAGATCCGTCATGGGCATTTTCCGGAATCGTCGGACGTTTTCGCGAATTCGGTCATAGACGACGACCGTGTCGTTCAGTGAATAGCCGACGATGGTCAGGATCGCGGCGATGCTCGACAGATTGAAATCAAGCTGCAAAACGGCGAACACGCCGATCGTCATGACGACGTCGTGCACCGTGGCGATCACCGCTCCGATGGCGTACTGCCACTCGAACCGGAACCAGATGTAGATCAGGATCGCGAGGATCGACGCCAAAACGGCGATCGTGCCGGTGCGGGCCAACTCGGCGCTGACCGTTGGTCCGACGATCTCGACGCGGCGATAGTCGACCGAGTCTCCCAGCGCCTCGCGGATCTTGGAGATCACCGCCTGCTGGGCGAGTTCGCCGCCCTCCTGCTGGACGACACGGATCAGAACCTCGTCGGGCGCGCCGAATTCCTGGATCTGGACGTCGCCCAGCCCGAGATTGCCAACGGTCTGGCGCAGCTCGGAAATGTTGGCCGGGCCGTCCTTGGTCTGGATCTCGATCAGCGAGCCGCCACGGAAATCGATGCCGAAATTCATGCCGACCACGAAGAACAGGACGATCGACAGAACGGACAGGGTCGCCGACAGCGGCAAGGTGATGCGCCGAAGGCGCATGAACCCGATATGGGTGTCGTCCGGAACCAGCCTCAAGAGACGCAAAGGTTCGCTCCCAATTTAGATCGGTACGGCGGAGGGGCGACGCAGCCGAACCCATTCCGCGACGATCAGACGGTTGACGAGATAGGCCGTGAACAGCGTCGTCACGATGCCGATGGCAAGCGTTATGGCGAAGCCGCGGATAGGGCCGGAGCCGAGATAGAACAGAATCACGGCGGCGATCAGCGTGGTGATGTTCGCATCCATGATGGTGCTGAGCGCGCGCCGGTAGCCCGAATCGATGGAGGCGATGGCGCTTTTTCCGGCTTTCTGTTCCTCGCGGATACGTTCGTAGATCAACACGTTCGCGTCCACCGCCATGCCGACGGTGAGGACGATACCCGCGATGCCAGGCAGCGTCAGGGTCGCGCCGAGCACGGACAGAACTCCGATGACGAGCGCGATGTTGATGAACAGCGCGATATTGGCAAATACCCCGAACAGGCCGTAGACGACGATCATGAAAATCACCACCGCGACGGTACCGATCACGGCCGCGATCTTGCCCGCTTCGACCGAGTCCGCGCCGAGCCCGGGACCGACCGTGCGCTCCTCCAGGATCGTCAGCGGCGCCGGCAGTGCACCGGCCCGCAGAAGAATCGACAGATCGTTGGCTTCCTCCACCGTGAAGTCGCCGCTGATCTGACCCGAACCGCCGAGGATCGGCTCGCGAATGACCGGCGCGCTGATCACCTCGTTGTCGAGAACGATGGCGAAGGGCCGGCCGACATTCTGCTGTGTGGCGGCGGCGAAACGGCGCGCGCCGCTGGAATTGAACCGGAAGGTGACGATCGGCTCGTTGGTGCGCTGATCGAAACCGGGCTGGGCATCGACGAGGTCCTCGCCGCTCACCATCACGCGCTTTTCGATCAGATAGGGAGCAGGCGGGTCGTCCTGCGAATACAACAACTCGGATTCCGGTGGCGGACGTCCGTTGAGCGCCTCGGTCGCCGGCATCGACATATCGACAAAGCGGAAGGTGAGCTTTGCGGTCTGGCCGATCAGCGCCTTGAGGCGGGCAGGATCGTCGAGTCCGGGAACCTGGACGAGAATGCGGTCGGCGCCCTGGCGCTGGATCGACGGTTCGGTCGTCCCCAGTTCGTCGATACGGCGGCGCACGATCTCGATCGACTGTTCGACCGCCGAGCTGACGCGCTGGTTGATCCCCTCCTCGCTGAGATCAAGGGTGATCTGCCCCTCGGGCGTGGCCTGTATGGCGACGTCCCGCGCCGTCGAACCGGTCAGAATCGAGCCGATCGGCTGGGACAGCTCGCGCAGCGCCTTGACCGCCTCATCAGTCTGGGCGACGTCGCGAATTCGGACGCTAACCGAGTGATCATGCGCCGCGAGGCCGGTGTAGCCGATGCGCTTGTCACGCAGGATCTGACGTGCGTCATCGCGAAGCGTATCGACCCGCTCCTTGATGACCGCCTCCGTATCGACCGCCATCAGGATGTGCGAGCCACCCTGCAGGTCGAGGCCAAGGACGAGCTGACGGTGCGGAATCCAGGACGGCCACGATTCGGCTTCCTGCTTGGAAACGAAATTCGGGACGGTCGCCAGTATCCCTGCCGCGCAAATCGCGATGATCAGGATAACGGTCCAGCGGGCGAAGTGCAGCATGGGGGCCTAACGCTCGGAGGGGAACATTCGTGGGAAAGGTCGCTCTAGCCTTCGTCCTTGACGGGTTCGCCCTTGGCGCGAACCTCGGCAACCATATGACGGGCGATCCGGACACGCACGCCTTCGGCAACCTCGACCTGGATTTCCCGGTCGTCGATCACCTTGGAGATCTTGCCGATCAGGCCGCCCGCGGTGACCACAGTATCGCCACGGCGCAGGGAGCCAATCATTTCCTGCTGCTGCTTCACGCGCCGTTGCTGCGGGCGAAGGATCAGGAAATAGAGAACCACGAAGATCAGGACAAAAGGCAGTAGCGAAATGAGGAAATCGCCGCCGGGCGCTCCTGGGACCTGCGCGAAGGCGGGCGTGACAAACATCGTAGTCCTCCAATCCAGACACAACGGGGCACTGCGCCGTCGGATTCCCCGCAGCGAAAGCGCGCGGACTATAGCGAGCGCCTCGCGCTTTGCAAACTGATACCGAACCGTCCGCAAAGGTTGTCGGAACCCGGACTTGCCGGGCCGATTGACCCCGCAGGCGCGCGTGATACGGTCCGCGCGCGGGGCACGGGTAATGCTCCGCAAGCGCGAATTCTTGGAGATAGGTAGCGGTGTCCGGGGAACAAGACGAACTGACGAAACTTCTGGGGCGAATTGCCGACAGTCTCGAACGGATAGCTCCGCCCGCGCCCGCGCCGGCGGATATCGCCTCGGCGGACGCCTTTATCTGGCGCCCCTCCCCGCCCGGCCTGCAGCCAGTGTCGGCCGTCAACCGCGTCGACATGGTGCTGCTCAAGGGAATCGACCGGGCCCGCGATCTCCTGATCGAGAATACCGAGCGGTTCGCGCGTGGCCTGCCCGCCAACAATGCCCTGCTCTGGGGCGCCCGCGGCATGGGCAAGAGCTCATTGATCAAGGCGTCGCACGCCACCGTGAACCAGACCCTGATCGCAGACGGCGCCCGGCCCCTGAAGCTTGTCGAGATCCATCGCGAGGATGTCGAGACGTTGCCGGTCCTGATGGCCTTGATTCGCGACGTTCCGGAGCGATTCCTGATCTTCTGCGACGACCTTTCCTTCGATTTCGACGATACCTCCTACAAATCGCTCAAGGCGGTGCTTGAAGGCGGTATCGAGGGGCGACCCGACAACACCCTGTTCTACGCCACGTCGAACCGGCGCCATCTGCTGCCGCGCGACATGATGGAGAACGAGCGGTCGACGGCGATCAATCCGTCGGAGGCCGTCGAGGAAAAAGTGTCGTTGTCCGACCGTTTCGGGCTCTGGCTCGGCTTCCACAAGTGCAGCCAGGACGAATACCTGGACATGATTCGGGGGTATGCCGGCCATTTCGGGCTGGATGTCGTGCCGGAAACCGTCGAACGCGATGCGCTCGAATGGGCCACGACCCGCGGAAGCCGCTCTGGGCGCGTCGCCTGGCAGTTCATCCAGGATCTCGCCGGTCGCCTCGGCGTGCCGCTCAAGGCGGCCCGTTGACCCGGCACTAAAGACAACGGCGCGCCGATTGCCGGCGCGCCGTCTTTGGTCTGACCCAGGTGGAACGGTCAGTCAGAAGCCAGGTGCTTGAGCGGATCGACCGGCGTCGAGCCCTTGCGCAGCTCGAAATGCATCTGCGGGGTCGACACGGAACCGGTCTGGCCGGCCTTGGCGATGACCTGACCGCGCGAAATCACGTCGCCGCGCTTGACCAGAAGCTCGCTGTTGTGGGCGTAGGCGGTGACCCAGTCGTCGGCGTGACGGATCAGTACCAGGTTGCCGTAGCCTTTCAGCTCGTTGCCGGCATAGGCGACCACGCCGTTCTCGGCCGCGCGGACCGAGGTGCCTTCTGGAACCGACACATTGATACCGTCATTGGTGCCGCCGTCTCCCTTGTCGCCGAAGGAGGAGATGACGCGCCCGCGCACCGGCCAGCGGAAATTGCCGGCCGACAGCGCGGCGGGCTCGGGCACGCCGGCGCGAGTGGACGTTCCCGCGGAGGTGTCGTTCTGAGGTGCGTAAGCGACCTTCTTCGGCTCGGGGGCATCCAGATCGCTGCTCTCGATTCCGGACTTCTGGACCGGAGCCGGCGTGACCGCAGCGACCTGCTGTGGCTGTGGCGTCTCGGCGGCGGGCTGGGGCGCCGGAGCGGCGGCGACATTCGTCTGAGCCTTCGGCGCGGCCTTCTGCGCCGGCGCGGCCGTGGCGACCTGCGCGCCTTCGCCGGGAATGCGCACCTTCTGACCGATACGGATGCCGTAGGGCGCCTGCAGATTGTTGGCCGCGATGATCTCGTTCGGGCTTACGCCATACGCGCGGCTGAGCGAATAGACCGTCTCGCCGGAGGACACGGTATGAACGCCACCGGCCGTCGCGGGCTTGGGCCTGGCCGTTTCCGTCGTGGAGTTCGCCACCCGGGCGGCGCTGGCCGGCGTCGGCCCGGCAACCTTGACCACGCCCTGCGCCTGGCTGGGATGCACCCAGCCGCCATGGGCCTGCGAGAACACCGGAATGATAAGCTGCTGCCCGGGCTGGACGGCGTTGACGTCGCTGATGCCGTTGATCTTCATCAGCGCCGGCGCCGGAACACCGTACCGGGTCGCGATGGTGAACGCCGTCTCGCCGGGGGCCACAGTCACGACCGAACCGTTGCCGGACGAAACCGGAGCCGATCCGACCTGGCTGTAGGTGGGCTGGCCGTAGGTGGGCTGGACGGGGGAACTCAGCGCCACGCCGCTCGCCACCGGCTCGCTTGGCACCGGCGGGATCGAACCGGTGTAGTCGGCGCCGGGATCACCACCGAAGAAGGAGCCGCCGCTAAACCGGGTCACATCGGAACTACAGCCCGCTGACAACGCCCCGAGTGCCCCAACGATCGCGACCCTGAGCAACAGGGTCTGACGGAATCCGCCGATTACGCTACGCATTGCACCACTCACGCCGAACACACTGAAAAACACAGTCGTTAGTAAACGGCCGTTGAGGTAAACATTGGCTTAAGGCTAAGAAGAATTAAGCGTTTTCGACGCTGGAAGTCAGAGTTGTTGCGCCTTGCCCGGAACGAGGGGGACGAACATGACGCCGATGAGCGTGTCGTCGTCGTAACCGTCCTCGGTGCGCACGATCCGGTGCAGGAACTGCGCACCGCCGATCGGACCGATCGGGATCACCATGATGCCGCCGACCTTGAGCTGGTCGACGAGGACCTGCGGCACGGCCTCGGCCGCCGCAGTGACCATGATCTTGTCGAAGGGCGCCTGTGTCGGCCAGCCCTGCAGGCCGTCGCCCACCATAGCGGTGACGTTGGAAACGCCGAGTTCCCTCAGCCGGTCCTCGGCCTGCCTGTGCAGGGTGCGGTATCGCTCGACCGTGTAGACGCGCCGGCACAGCCTGGCCAGCACGGCGGCCTGATAGCCCGACCCGGTGCCGATCTCGAGCACCTTGTCACGATCGGTGAGCTTTAACAGCGACGTCATGTAGGCGACGACAAAAGGCTGGCTGATGGTCTGCCCGCAATCGATCGGCAGCGAGCGATCGTCATAGGCGTGGACGGCGTGAACCTCGTCGACGAACAGCGCGCGCGGGATCGTCTCGATCGCCTTGAGAATCCCGGCGTCGCGCACGCCACGCGCGCGTAACCCCATGATGAGCCGGGCGACCGCGATACGGCCCTCGCTCAGGTCGCTACCGCCGTCCTCGTCGCTCATTGCCCTTTATGGGCCCCTTCAAGGCCCCCTCGTCCGCCCCCGTCATGCACTCAGTGTCTCACGCCTCCTGGCTGAGCGCGAGATGCTCCTGGAGCCGGGCCTGCGCCACGCTGTCGGTGAGATTGAGGGTCAGCGGCGTCACCGATATGCTGCCTTCGTACACCGCGCGCAGGTCCGTGCCCTGCGCCGGGCTGGACTTGCGCCGGTCGAAACCGATCCAGTAGTACGGGAACCCGCGGGTGTCGAAGCGAGCATCGATGTGCAGCAGCGACTGGTCGCGCTTGCCCTGCTGCGTCACCTCGATGCCCTGCACCTCGTCCGGCGAGCAGGCCGGGAAATTGACGTTCAGGACGACGCTGGAATCAAAATCGGCGTCGAGCAGACGACGGACGGTCCGCGCGCCGTGCGTCTCGGCGGTTTCCCAGGGAATCTGCTCGGGATTGCGGAAGGTCTGGCTGAGCGCGATCGACTGCACGCCGAGGATGGAGCCCTCGAAGGCGCCCGCGATCGTGCCCGAATAGGTGACGTCGTCGGCGAGGTTCTGGCCACGGTTGACGCCGGACAAAACGAGATCCGGCTGCTGGTCCTTGAGCAGGTGGCGGATGCCCATGATCACGCAATCGGTCGGCGTGCCCCGCACCGCGAAATGGTTCCTGGAGATCTGACGCAGGCGCAAGGGGTCGTTCAGCGTCAGCGAATGCGAGGCACCGCTCTGGTCCGTCTCCGGCGCGATCACCCACACCTCGTCGGACAGCTCGCGGGCGATCGTCTCGAGCACCTTGAGGCCCGGTGCGTGGATGCCGTCGTCGTTGGTGACCAGAATACGCATTCGATCAGTGTCCGCTTTCTTCCAAATACCGTTCAACCAACCCGGATGTCGTGCCTGTGTTTTTCAAGGGCATCACAGGCCGTGGCAAAAGACGGCTTCCCGCCGTCTCACGCCCCAATCACGTCCATTCCGCCCATGTAGGGCTTGAGGACATCCGGCACGGCCACCGTGCCGTCGGCCTGCTGGTAGTTCTCCAGCACAGCGATGAGTGCGCGCCCGGCGGCGACGCCGGAGCCGTTCAGCGTGTGGACGTGGCGCACGCCCTTTTCATCCTTAGGACGATAGCGCGCGTTCATGCGGCGGGCCTGGAAATCGCCGCAGAGCGAGCAGCTCGAAATCTCGCGATAGGCGTTCTGCCCAGGCAGCCAGACCTCGATGTCGAAGGTCTTGCGGGCGGAGAAGCCCATGTCGCCGGTCGACAGCGCCATCACCCTATACGGCAGGGCGAGGCGCTTCAGCACTTCCTCGGCGCAGGCGGTCATGCGTTCCAGTTCCTCGAGAGACTGCTCCGGCGTGGTGACGGAGACGAGCTCGACCTTGGAGAACTGGTGCTGGCGGATCATGCCGCGCGTGTCCCTGCCCGCCGCGCCCGCTTCGGCCCGAAAGCACGGCGTCCAGGCGGTCACCCGCAGCGGCAGCGCGTCCTCCTCGACGATGTCGTCGCGGACCAGATTGGTCAGCGGCACCTCGGCGGTGGGGATGAGCCAATAGCCGTTACGATCCTCGGCCTCGATGTCCTCGATGCTGCCGGCATAAAACTGGTCTTCGCGGAATTTCGGCAGCTGTCCGGTGCCGAACATCACTTCGTCGCGCACCAGGAGCGGCGGGTTGACCTCGGTGTAACCGTGCTCGCCCGTATGCAGGTCGAGCATGAAGGCGGCGAGCGCGCGCTCGAGCCGGGCAATACCGGCCTTCAACACGACGAAACGCGCGCCGGAGAGCTTGGCCGCCGTCTCGAAATCCATCTGGCCGAGCCCCTCGCCGATCTCGAAATGCTGCTTCGGCTCGAAGTCGAACGCGCGGGGCGTGCCGACCTTACGGATCTCGACATTCGCCTCCTCGTCGGCGCCGACCGGCACGTCGTCGAGCGGCAGGTTCGGGGTCCAGGACATGGTCCTGTCGAATTCGGCCTCGACGGTACGCACCTCGTCCTCGAGCGCGGGGACGCGTTCCTTGATGCCGGCAACCTCGACGATCAGGGCCTGCGCCCTCTCCTCGTCCTTCGCGGCCTTGGCCTGGCCGACTTCCTTCGACGCGGCGTTGCGGCGCTCCTGCAGGGCCTGCAGATCGGTGACGAGGAGTTTGCGCCGGTCATCGAGCTCGACAAGCCGGGCGGCCGTGCCCTTGTACTCCTCCGACCGCTTCATCAGCGCGGCGTCGAAGGCGTCGGGATTGTCGCGAATCCATTTGATGTCGAACATGGGCGTAACGGCTTGCTGGATGGGTCTGCCGGGCGTGCCGGCTCTGGCGGAACTCGGCCAGGCCCTAGGAGTCCGCCTCGCGCTCGGCCTCAGCCTCGGCGCGCCGCTTCTCCACCATCCTGACCGAAATGATGGACAGTTCGTAGAGAAGCAGGGTCGGCAGCGCAAGCCCGATCTGGCTGATCGGATCGGGCGGCGTCAGGAAGGCGGCGACCGCGAAGGTGATGATGATCGCGTATTTGCGCTTGGCCTTCAGTCCATCGGAGGACACGATCCCGGCGCGGCCGAGTAGCGTCAGCAGGACTGGAAGCTGGAAGCACAGGCCGAACGCGAATATCAGCGTCATGACGAGGCCGAGATACTCGCTGACCTTGGCGACCAGCTGAATCTTCGCCACCCCGGGGCCGGACTGCTCCATCGACAGGAAGAACTGCATCACCAGCGGCATGGTGAGGAAGTAGACCAGCGACGCGCCGAGCAGGAACAGGACCGGCGTCGCCACCAGGAACGGCAGGAAGGCGCCGCGCTCGTTCTTGTAGAGGCCGGGCGCCACGAACATGTAGATCTGCGCCGCGATCACCGGAAACGCGAGGAACGCCCCGCCGAACAGCGCGATCTTCAGTTGCGTGAAGAAATATTCCTGCGGGGCGGTATAGATGAGCTCCAGCCCCTCGACGTTGCCGCGGGCCCATTCGTAGGGCTTCAACAGGATGTTGAAGATCTCGGCAGCGAAGAAGAAACAGATGACAAAACCGATGCCGAGCGCGATCAGCGACCACATCAGCCGCTGCCGCAATTCGATCAGATGTTCGACCAGCGGCGCTTTTGTCGCTTCGATATCTTCGTGGCTCATCTAGCGGGTTCCGGGCTCAGGCCGCCGTATCGGAGCTGGCGGAGCCGGATTTGACGGCTTTCGGCATCTTGGCGGCCGCCTTCTTCTTCGCAGCCGGTTTCTTGGGAGTTGCCGGCTTCTTGGGAGTCGCCGGTTTCTTGGGAGCGGCCGGCTTGCTCGCGCCGGTCCGGCCCGTGGCAGCCGCGGCCTTCCTGGCGTCGGCGGCCTTGCCCTCGGCGGCCGTGTCCGCGGCGTCCTTGGCGGTCTGCGCCGAAGATGCCCCGGATTTCGCGCCGGCACCGTTTGTCGCCGCCTTGGCCGATGGCGATTTCGGCGTCTCGGGTTCCTCGACCGCCTTGCGGACGCTTTCGCCGGCGTCCTTCAGCGGATTGAGGCTGTCCTTGATCTGGTTGACCGGATTGACCGACCGGACGCTTTCGATGCTTTTGCGCACGTCATCGAGCTCGGCTTCCTTCAGCGCCTCGTTGAACTGGCTCTGAAATTCGCCCGCCATCTTGCGCAACTGGCCGGCGTATTTGCCGAACGTGCGCAACATGCTGGGCAGCTCGCGCGGACCGACCACGACGATCGCCACCACGGCAATCACCAGCAGCTCGCTCCATCCGAAATCGAACATCTAGGTCTCCGCCCGCGATGGCGGGCTCCAGATCAAATCAAGCCGGACCGGGAACGCAGGTCCGGACCGCCGGTCCAGACTCAGCTCGCCTTTTTGGCGCCGCTGGTCTCTTTGTTGGGCGTTTCGACCGTCTCGCTTGCCTGGTGCTCGATGGTCTTGTTGGTGTCCTCGGCGGCCGTCTCGTCTTCGCTCATCCCCTTCTTGAAGCTCTTGATCCCCTTGGCGACGTCGCCCATGAGGTCGGAAATCTTGCCGCGGCCGAACAACAGGACGAGCAGAACGATGACGATTAGGATCTGAAACCAACTGGGAGCCATTTACGCTCTCCTCGAATACAAGGTTACCGGGTTCGTCGCGACATTATATAGGTCGCCGCCCCGCGGCAACACGATGCCGCGAAGGGGTTAATCGCCGAAACGGCTCCGTTCTCCGCGGATCGGAAACATCAGCACGGCCGCCTCGTCGATGGCGACGCCGACCTCAGAGCCCACGGCGACCGGGTTCATGTCGCGGGACCGGGCCTTCAGTGGCCCGTCGAGGCCCTCGACGGCGATATCGAGTCGTTCCACCTCGCCGAGAAACCGCCTCGCGACCAGGCGACCGGGCACGCCCGTCCCCGGCTCGACCAGCCGCACGCCGTGGGGGCGGACGCAGACGGTGACTTCCTCGCCGTTGACGACCCCCTGGCGGGCAAAATCGCCGACGGGCGTCACCACGCGCCCACCTTCGACTTCCCCGGGAATTTCGTTCAGCTCGGTGAAAAAGCGCGCCGCGGAGAGATCCACGGGCGTGTGATAGAGCTCGGATGCGGTTCCGACCTGGACCAGGCGCCCCGATCGCATCAGCACGATGCGATCCGCCATCCGCATCGCCTCCTCGGGGTCGTGCGTGACGATGATGCAGGTCGCCCGCGTCTCGCGCAGGACGGCGAGGGTCTCGTCGCGCACCTCGTCGCGCAGCCGGCTGTCGAGGCCGGAGAACGGCTCGTCCATCAGCAACACGCTCGGACGGGGGGCGATCGCGCGGGCCAGCGCCACGCGCTGCTGCTCTCCGCCGGACAGCGCGTGCGGATAGAGTTCGGCGTAATCCTCGAGCCCGACACGACGCAGCGCCTTCAGCGCCTCGTGCTCGGCGTCGCCGCGCGGCAGGGTCGTCAACCCGAACATGACGTTCTTCAGGATCGACAGATGCGGAAACAGCGCGAAGTCCTGGAACATCAGGCCGACGCCCCGCTTCTCCGGCGGAACGAAGCGGCGTCCGCCCGAAACCTCCTGCCCGTTGATCTTGATGCTGCCGCTCGCCGGCTCCTCCAGCCCCGCGGCGAGCTTGAGCAGAGTCGTCTTGCCACAGCCCGAGTGGCCGAGCAGACAGACGAATTCCGCCGGCTCGATATCGAGCGTCACCCGGTCAACCGCGAGCGCCGTGTCATAGCTGTGGGACACGTTGTCGAAGGACAGACGGGCGGCGATCGCCGCACCGGCGGTGCCGCGCCGGCCCCAGCGCCCCATGTCGCGCAGCCGCCCGGACTTCGGCCGATCGCCCGGCCCCGTCGCGACCGCTTCATGCACCGGACTGGCGTCTTTCGTCGCCGTCGACATCAACGCTCCTCCTCGCACTCGGCGAAATCCTCGCCGAATGCGAGTTCGTCTTCTTCCTCGAGCGGATCTTCGTCTTCCGCCAGGGCGTCGCCGTCGGACGGCGTCGGCACCTTGAAGTCCGGCGGCAGGCGGCTGTCAAGCAGGCCGGCGCCCTTCAATTCCTCGACGCCGGGGAGATCGCGCAGGGACTCCAGGCCGAAATGATCGAGAAATTCCTCGGTCGTGCCGTAGGTGACCGGTCGACCCGGTGTGCGTCTGCGGCCACGCATGCGCGCCCAGCCCGCCTCCATGAGCACGTCCAGCACCCCCTTGGAGATGGAAACGCCGCGGATTTCCTCGATCTCGGCACGCGTCACCGGCTGGTGATAGGCGATGATGGCGAGCGTCTCGAGGGCGGCACGCGAGAGCTGCCGCTGATCGACGGCATCGCGGCGCAGCAGGAACGACAAGTCCTCCGCGGTGCGGAAACGCCACTTGTCCCCTACACGCACCAGATTGACGCCGCGACTGGAATAGGCCGCCTGCAGTTCGCCCAGCAGCGCCGGGATATCGGCGTCCTTGGGCAAGCGCGACTCGATCGTGGCGATGTCCAGCGGCTCGGCGGCGGCGAACAGAAGCGCTTCGAGCATGCGCAGCTGTTCGCGGCGCTCGCTCGGCGTCATGCTGGCGATGTTGTCTTCGGTCGTTTCCGTCATTTTCGCGGTTCCCGCGCCTTCATATAGATCGGCGCGAAGGTTTTTTCCTGTCGAAGTTCCAGAACGCCTTCGCGGCAAAGTTCCAGGCTGGCCGAAAACGTCGAGGCGGTTGCGGTGCGGCGCATCGCCGGATCGGCAATGAACTCGCCCACAAGCGCGTCGAGCGCCGTCCAGGCGCCAATCGTACCCACGAGACGTTCGAGGATATCGCGCGCCTCCTTCAACGAGACGACATTGCGCGGCTTCAGAACGACCCTGCGAACGGCATGCTGACTGGCCTGTTCACCGTAGGCCTTCAGAAGGTCGAACAGGGTCGCGTGGTAGACATTGCGACGCTCGACACGGATACCCTCGGGAAGCCCCCGAGGAAAGACGTCGCGGCCCAGCCTGTCTCGGTTCACCAGTTTGACGGCGGTGTCGCGCATGGCCTCGAGGCGCTGCAGCCGGAAAGCGAGGATTGCGGCCATCTCCTCGCCGGTCGGCTCCTCGTCATCGGCCTGTTTCGGCAGCAGCAGACGTGACTTCAGATAGGCGAGCCAGGCGGCCATCACCAGATAGTCGGCTGCGAGTTCCAGCCGCAGCCGGCGCGCCTCGTTGATGAAAGCCACATATTGATCGGCAAGCGCCAGGATCGAGATCTTGGCCAGATCGACCTTCTGTGAGCGGGCCAGAGCCAGGAGCAGGTCCAGCGGCCCTTCGAAGCCCTCGACGTCGACCAGGAACGCCTCCGCATCGGGTTGCGGGATGCGCTCCGACGTTTCGGCCCAGAGATCGGCGCCCTTGTCCGTCATGGAGACGCCCCGGCCACTAGGCCTCCCCCGCCCCGGCCGCCAGATCGAGCAAGGCGAGAAACTCGTCGCGAGCCGCCGCGATATCGCATGGCTCGCGCTTCGCCCAGACGAGTGCACCCGCGGCGCGCTCCGCGGCGCGCCCTGACAATTCCGGCGTTCTGGACGCGACCGCCACCATCTCGTCGAGGTCCCCGTTGCAGTGCAAGGCCATATCGCAACCGGCCTGGAAAGCCCTGACGGTTCGCTCCTCCAGCGTGCCCGAAAGCGCGCCCATGGACAGGTCGTCCGTCATCAACAGCCCGTCGAAGCCAATCGTCCCACGGATGATATCATTTACGAGAACGGGCGACAGGGTCGCCGGCGCCTTATTGTCTATGTCGGCGTAAACGACATGCGCTGTCATAGCCATCGGCAGTCCCGCCAGGCAGCGGAAGGGCTCGAAGTCGGTGCGTTCCAGTTCCTCCCGCGCGCAGTCGACCACTGGAAGGTCGAAGTGGCTGTCGGCGCCCGCGCGTCCGTGGCCGGGTATGTGCTTCATGATTGGGGCGACCCCGGCGGCGGATACGCCTTCGGTCTTAGCCCCCGCCAGTTCAACGATGGCCGCCGGTTCGCGACCGAAGGATCGGTCGCCGATCACGTCGTGCGTCGCCGGCAGGCGGATATCGAGGACGGGAACGCAATCGACGGTTATGCCGAGATCGATTAGCTCTTCGCCGATCAGGCGGCCGAGCAGCCACGCCGCCCGTTTTCCGGCGTTTGCGTCGCGCTCGCGGATCCGTGCGATTACGTCTGCCGAAGGATAGTCGGTCCAGATCGGCGGACGCAGCCGCTGGACCCGCCCGCCTTCCTGATCGATCAGCACCGGCGCGTCGGGACGTCCCACGGCGCGCCGGAAATCGGCGACCAGCGCGCGGATCTGCTCCTTGTCGACGCAGTTGCGCGCGAACAGGATCAGACCCCACGGATCGGTGCTGGCGAAGAAATCGTGCTCCGCCGGCATCAGCTCCGGGCCGGCACATCCGGAAATGAAGGCTCTCGCTGCCATAGCGGCGGATTAGCCCCCGCCAGAGGCCCGGTCAACCGGATCGTTTCCGGATCGGGAGGGCCGGCGAACCGGCCACCCCTCAATTGCGACGCACGAAGCAGTCCAATCCGGCGGATTTCAGCTTTGAACACAGAGCGTTAGCATCGCCCTGGCTTCTCATCGGACCGACGCCGACACGATAATAGATTCCGCGATCGCCGAGGTCGGCGCGTTCCACCGCCGGTGAATAACCGGCAAGCTGGCCACTGTAGCGCTGACTGATCGACGTCGCCGTCCCGCGTGCGTCCTGCTCGCTGCGGCTGGCCGCGACCTGAACGACATAGGATCCCGGCGGGAATGTCGTCGTTTGTGCTTCGGCCGGGTGGCTCGGTGCCGCGGCCGTCGTGGTCCTTTGTGCCGGCGCGGCCGCAGGGGCGGCGTTGTTCCGCGTTGTCGGAAGGGTGGCGGCAACATTCGGGTTGAGCTGAAGCGGTTGACCGGACTGCGGCTGCGCCGGCGCCGGGGCCGCCGGCGGCACGAAACTGGCGCCGGGCGGGTTCCGAGTTGCCGAGGGTGCCGGAGCTGGTGCCGGTGCCGCGGGCGCAGGTGCCGCCTGAACGGCGGCCGGCTGCGCGCTCGCCAGCTCGGCGGGCTTCGGTTCGGGAATAGGCACACCGGATGTCGTGGTCTGCTGGGTTTCCGTGACCGCGGCCTGCTCGGGCGCGGCGGGCTGCGGCGTGCCGGGAAGCGGCGCGGGCTGCAGCGGCTCGGCCGGCTTCGGTGCCTCTATCTCGCCGACGATCGTGCCGTCCGGCTTGACGACGACGGTGCGGACGCGCTTGGGCAGTTCCTCGCCCGCGGCGCTATCGGCCGGCGAATCGCTGGTCGGCGTGGTGCCGCGCAAACCGGCGCCCTGCGCCTGTGCCTGCCCCTGGTTCGGATCGATGACACGAACCTGGCGACCACCAACGTCGGCTACCGGCTCCTCACGCGAAACGAGCCTGGCCTCGTCGTTCCCGGCATTGCCGCCGACTCGGTCGTATACGAGCTTGCCCTGTTGCGGGGCCTCGTCGGCACCGGTCTTTTCCGGCTCCAGCTTCGACGGAGCGCTGTCGGCCCGAATGACCGGCGGCGGCCCGCTGTCGCCGTCTCCGAAAATGCCGCGATAAAGCAGCGCCGACGCGCCGCCGAGGACGATCAGACCGAGAAGGCCGGCAACGATCATCGTTCCTTTTCGGCGCCCCTCCGGCTCGACCGGGACTTCGCCTTCATAGGGCGGGATATGTCCGGACTCGTCATAAACGGGCTCGGATTCCGTGTAGACGTCGTCCTCGTAGTTGGCCGGACGCAGCTCCGGCGCGGCCGCGTACTGCTCCTGATCGGAATAGTCCGGCGCTGCCTGATAGGGGTCGGGTTGCTCAGCGGGCGCGCGATGAATGGTATGGCCCTGCGGATAGGGCGGCTGGGCGGATTGGGGCGCCTGCGAAGGCGATTCGTATTCGTCTGCCGGCCAGGCCTGATCCTGCGGCACCGGTTCGTCATAAGTATCGTGCTGGCGATAATCCCCGCCGAACGTCGGCTCTACCCGTTGGCTCGCGGCGGCGAGATCGGCATAGAGGCGTTCCGTGGACTCGCGATCATAATCCGTCGCGTCCGCAATATCGTCGCCAGCAGCCGGTCCAGGCTCGATCGGCTGCACGTATCCGGCGTCATAGGCTTCGCCCGGATCGTCGGATTCGACTTCGGCCTGCGATTCGGCTTCGACCCGGTGCGTCCCGTAGGCCTGCCGGTCGGTTTCCGGCGACACGGACGGCTCCCGTCTGCGCCGGTTGAAATCGGCGAACGGATCCTCGTCGATAAGGCGTGCAAGCTCCGCTAGCGGATCGTCCGCTGGCAGGTCACTGCTGCGCGACGGCGTATCCGCCAGTTCGTCGTATTCCCCAGGTACGGAACGCTTCGGGTAGCGCGTATCCGACATTCGTCGCCCTATCTCGCATTGTTGTCGCGAATGGGTCGGTTAATCATCCTTGTCGGACGGGCAGCGTGTTTCAACGCATTTCTTCGAGCGGCTCGACGCCGAGCATGCCCAATCCGGACGAAATCACCAACGCGACGGCTTGCACCAGTGTCAGTCGAGCCATGGTTGAAGCTCTGTCTTCTGCGTTAATAAAGCGTAATTGTGGCAAGTCCTTGCCTCGATTCCATAAACCATGAAACGCGCTGGCAAGGTCGTACAGGTAGAATGCGATGCGGTGCGGCTCATGGGCGAGCGCCGCCGTTTCGACGACGCGCGGGAACGTGGCGAGCGTCCTGATCAGTGCCAGTTCGAACGGATCGGAGAGCGCCAAAAGCCCCTCTGGACCAGGGGTTTCCATCGGAAACGCGATGTCGGGATAGACCTCGGCAGCGTTGCGGAACACCGAATGCGCCCGGGCGTGCGCGTACTGCACGTAGAAGACCGGGTTGTCCTTCGACTGCTCCTGCACCTTCTCGAAATCGAAATCGAGCGGCGCATCGTTCTTTCGCGTCAGCATGATGAAGCGAACGACGTCGCGGCCGACCTCGTCGACCACATCGCGCAGGGTCACGAATTCCCCTGCCCGCTTCGACATCTTCACCGGCTGGCCGCCGCGGAACAGCTTGACGAGCTGGCAGAGCTTCACGTCGAGCGATGCCTTGTTGTCGCTGACAGCCTTGACCGCGGCCTGCAGCCGCTTGACGTAGCCGCCATGATCGGCGCCGAGCACGTTGATCATGGCCAGGAAGCCGCGCTCGTACTTGTCGCGGTGATAGGCAATGTCGGACGCGAAATAGGTGTAGCTGCCATCCGATTTCATCAGTGCGCGATCGACGTCGTCGCCGAAATCGGTGGACCGGAACAGGGTCTGCTCCCGATCCTCCCAGTCGTCCGGCAACTGCCCCTTGGGCGGCGGCAGCCGTCCCTGGTAGACGAGCCCGCGGCCGCGCAGATCGGCGATCGTCTCGGCGATCTTGTCGACCGGCTTCGACAGGGATCGCTCGGAATAGAAAACGTCATGGACGATGCCGAGGGCGGCGAGATCGTCGCGGATCATCACCATCATCGCGTCGATGGCGAAATCGCGGATGATCGGCAGCCATTCCGCTTCCGGTTTCTCCAGCAGCCCCCTGCCGTACTCGTCGGACAGCGCCTTGCCGACCGGAACCAGGTAGTCGCCGGGATAGAGCCCTTCGGGGATCGCGCCGACGTCTTCGCCCAGCGCCTCGCGATAGCGCAGGAAGGCGGAGCGGGCGAGCGTGTCGATCTGCGAGCCGGCGTCATTGATGTAGTATTCGCGGGAGACGTCGAAGCCGGCGAACTGCAGCAGCCCGGCGAGCGCGTCGCCGAAGACGGCGCCACGGCAATGGCCGACATGCATCGGGCCGGTCGGATTGGCCGAGACGAACTCGACGTTGACCGCCTCGCCCTTGCCGATGCCGCTGCGACCGTAGTCGCCGCCGGCCCGGACCAGCGCATCAAGGCCCGCGCGCCAGTAATCGTCGCTCAGCGTCAGGTTGACGAAGCCGGGGCCGGCGACATCGACCGACACCACGTCTCCGGACGCGCGCAGACGTTCGGCCAGCTTTTCGGCGATATCGCGCGGCTTCGCCTTGGCGTCCCTGGCCAGCACCATCGCCGCGTTCGTCGCCAGGTCGCCGTGGCTCGGATCGCGCGGTGGCTCGACCACCACCCGCGAGGTGTCGATGCCGGCCGGCAATACGCCTTCGGCCGTCAGGGCCTCGACGGCGCCGACGACCCGGCCCGTGAAATCGCCGAATACATCCATACTTCAGAGCTTTCCCAGATTGCCCGCCGGATTTCCGAACGGCGCGCGCCGCCTAGCGCAATTCCGGCGCCTCGTCAAACAGGCGCCGGTGTTCGATCAGGGCGAAACGGTCGGTCATGCCGGCGATATAGTCGGCAACGATGCGGGCGCGATGCGTCCGATCGGTCGCCTCGCAGGCATGCGCCCACTCCGCCGGCAGGCGATCGGGACGGGCAAGAAGCTCGGCGAAAATCCGCTCGACCGCCCGCTCCGCCTCGCCCATCACCCGATTTACCCGACTGTGACGGTACATTCGCGTGAACAGGAAGGCGCGCAGGTCGCGCAGAGAAGCCGTCATGTCTTCGCTGAACGCGACGAGCTGGTGGCCGGCGGCGCGCACGGCCTCGGGCGACCGCGGGTCGCGCGACGCGACCCGGCGCATCGATTCCGTCAACGCGTCTTCGACGAGCCGGGTGATCACACGGCGCGTGGTCTCGTGGATCAGCCGGTTGCGCTCAAGGCCCGGATATCGCCCGCGCACCTCGGCGACGATCTGCCGGAGGAACGGCACCGCCTCCTCCACCTCCGCGATCTCGAACAGGCCGGCGCGCAGGCCGTCGTCGGTGTCGTGGCTGTTGTAGGCGATATCGTCGGCGAGCGCGGCGGCCTGCGCCTCGATGCCGGCATGGAGGTGCAGGCCGAGCTCCTGCTCCGTGTTGTAGTCGAGGATCGGCTCGGGCACGCCGGATTTGGCGTAGGCACCGATCGCGTTGCCGCCGGCGTCGATCAGCGGGCCGTTGTGCTTGACGATCCCCTCGACGGCCTCCCAGCTGAGGTTCAGGCCGTCGAATTCGGCATAGCGACGCTCCAGTTGCGTCACCGCGCGCAGGCTCTGCGCGTTGTGGTCGAACCCGCCGAAGGGTGCCATCGCCCGATCCAGCGCCCGCTCGCCGGCGTGGCCGAACGGCGGATGGCCCAGGTCGTGGGCGAGCGCGACGGCCTCGGCGAGGTCCTCGTCGACGCGAAGGCTGCGCGCCAGCGCTCGGGCGAGTTGCGAGACCTCGAGCGTGTGGGTCAGGCGCGTCCGGTAGTGATCGCCCTCGTGATAGATGAAGACCTGGGTCTTGTACTGGAGCCGGCGGAACGCCGTCGAATGGATGATGCGGTCGCGGTCACGCTGGAATTCGGTGCGCGTCGGGCTCACCGGCTCGGCGTGCAGCCGTCCGCGGCTGTGCGCCGGATCGCAGGCGTAAGGTGCCAGCAATTCGGTGGGTGGATTGACAGTCGTCGGCTGCTTCATACCTTAAGACCACACGCGGAGCCCCTCCGGGGTCCGTCTGGAGAGCGATACATGCTGGACACGCAAGACAATACCGTAACCGTAACAGACCGCGCCGCGCGCCGGATCGCCCAGATCCTCGCCAAGGATCCGGAGAAATCCGCCCTGCGCGTCAGCGTTTCCGGCGGCGGCTGTTCCGGCTTCCAGTACGGATTCGAGCTCGAAACCGATCGCGGCGAGGATGACGTGGTCATCGAGAAGAACGGTGTACAGGTGTTCATCGATTCGGTGTCGCTGATGTACATGTCCGGTTCCGAGATCGATTTCGTCGACGATCTGATCGGCGCCTCCTTCCAGGTCAGAAACCCGCACGCCACGGCCGCCTGCGGCTGTGGTACATCCTTCTCCATTTAAAAACACACGGTGGACGGATTTCGCAGGCGGTTTCGCCCGGGACGTCCTGCGCGTATGCATATCGGTGACTGGCACGCGGGGCCCTGCCTGACGCGTGGAGACGTGACCGGCAAGTGGGGAAGCGCATGAAGATCGCCACCTGGAACATCAACGGCGTCCGGGCCCGGATCGAGAACCTGAGAACCTGGCTCGACCAGGCCAGTCCCGACGTGGTGTGCCTGCAGGAACTGAAGTCCGAGGAAGCCGCCTTTCCCGCCGACGCGCTGGAGGGTTCCGGCTACAACCTGGCCATCCACGGCCAGAAGGGCTTCAACGGCGTCGCGATCCTGTCCAAGCGCCCGCTGGAGGATGTGACCGTCGGCCTGCCAGGCGACAAGGACGACACGCAGGCCCGCTACATCGAGGCTGCCGTCTCCACCGATACCGGCGTCGTCCGCGTCGCTTCGATCTATCTACCGAACGGCAATCCGGTGGACTCCGACAAGTTCCCCTACAAGCTCGCCTGGATGGACCGGCTGATCGCCCACGCAGGAAAGCTTCTGGCACTCGAGGAGCCGCTTGTGCTCGCCGGTGACTACAACGTGATTCCGATGCCGATGGACGCCAAATTTCCCGAAAGATGGAAAGACGACGCGCTCTTTCAGCCGGAAAGCCGCGCAAAGCTCCGCGAACTCGAAGCCCTCGGCCTCACCGACGCGGTGCGCACCGGCTACCCAGGCGAAGATATCTACACGTTCTGGGACTATCAGGGCGGCGCCTGGCAGAAGAACAACGGCATCCGTATCGATCATCTGCTGCTGTCGGCACAGGCGACCGACCGGCTTGCCCGCGTCGGGATCGACAAGGATGTCAGGGCTTGGGAGAAGCCGTCCGATCACGTGCCCGTCTGGGTCGAGCTCGCGGACTGACGCCGCAGTCGGCACCGGCCGATCCCGCTTGTCCGGCGGTTCGGCCCGGCACTGGTCGCCCGCACCGATCGGGAGCGTCAGTTCCTGGTCTTGTCGATCCAGGACTGGGCGAGCGCGGAGCCTACGGCCTTCTGATCGTCAGTCAGAACCGCGCTGACCCTGTGGTCGACCGCGAGAACCCAGTCACGGTTCTTCGGCGTCGCATTCTCGCGGGCGACGACGATCCACATATAGCCCTTCTCCGGCAGCGGACGGACGCCGTTGCCGTAAATCAGCACCTCGCCGAGGGCCGCCTGGGCGGCGACATGGTTCTTGCGGGCCGCAAGGCTCAGCCAGCGTACGGCGCGAACCGGATCGGAGCCGACACCGCCCTCGCCGTCGAGATAGATCCTGGCCAGATTGTACTGGGCGTCGGCGTCGCCGAAATAGGTCGCCGCGTGGGTAAACAGGTCAACGGCGCGGCCGACATCGGGCTTGATGCCGGCATTGGCGATGCCCGTCTTGTAGTAGTTGGCGAGATTGACGAAAGCGTCGGCGACGACGCGTGCCGACGGCGTATAGGGATTGTCGTCGGCGTGTTCGTCGGCGATCGCCGAGAACATCTGGAACGCCTTGTAGTCGTCCTCCTGCACGCCATCGCCCTCGGCGTACATCTTGCCGAGCTTCCACTGGGCGATCGCATGGCCCTTGGAGGCGGCGAATTCAAAGGCGTTGAAGGCGGAGGTGCGGTCGCCTGAGCTGTACAGCTCGGCGCCCATGCGGAATGCGTCGACCGGCGAGGCATCGGGGGCAAGCGGCAGCGAGGGATCCAGCGCGCGCGCCGGAGCGGCGGCAAACACCGCGGCGGTGACAACTCCTGCTGCTACGAACTTAACGGTCCACATAGCCTGCCACTTCTACCGACCCTTTCAGGCGCGTCGCTGCGGTTATCGCGCGAAGACCGCACCGTCGAGGCACTCGTTCCACTGCCCTCTTCCGGCAATCTCAAATCTCTTGCGGCTCGCTCAGTGCCATGGCGTCCGAAACCAACGCAAGGCCCCGTGTCCGGCGCTTCGGCGGGTCTCACCCCGGCGGCGAATAAAGCCTGCGGCGCGACGCCGCGCGAAACGACCTTGACCACAAGGCCTTATCTCAATCGCCGGCGTTTGTGGCGCAATAGCGGCGGATGTCCGATTGCGGTTAATAGGTTGTATTTCCCTCACGCCGTGTTGCGAAACTGCAACAAAACCCGGAGCGGGATGTGGCGCGGGAACAACCAAACGAAAAAAGGGACGCCAACGCGGCGCCCCCCGGCAAATTGCAACGTCGCATCGACAGCGATCGGCGCGACGATATCCGGTGCTTTATACCGGACGACGCGGGCCCTATTCGGGAACGACGCGGACCGCGCCCTTGTCCGCGCTCGTCGCGAAGGCGGCATAGGCCCTGAGCGCGGTCGTGACCCGGCGTTTGCGGGGTTCCGCCGGCTTCCAGCCTTCGGCCTCCTGCGCCTTTCGGCGGCGGGCAAGCTCGTCGTCGGCGACGGCGAGATTGATGGTCCGGTTCGGGATATCGATCTCGATGATGTCGCCCTCGTGCACGAGTCCGATGGTGCCGCCGTTGGCGGCCTCGGGCGAGACGTGACCGAGCGAGAGGCCGGAGGTGGCGCCAGAGAAGCGTCCGTCGGTGACGAGCGCGCAGGCCTTCCCCAGTCCCTTCGACTTCAGATAGCTCGTCGGATATAGCATTTCCTGCATGCCCGGTCCGCCGCGAGGTCCCTCGTAGCGAATGACCACCACGTCGCCTTCCTTGATCTTATTGGTCAGGATGGCGTTCACCGCGGCGTCCTGGCTCTCAAAGACGCGCGCGGGACCGGAGAACGTGAGGATGCTCTCGTCGACGCCGGCCGTCTTCACGATACAGCCGTCGACAGCGAGGTTGCCCTTCAGCACGGCCAGGCCGCCATCCTTCGAGAAGGGATGCTCGGCGTCGCGAATGACGCCCTCGGCGCGGTCAAGGTCGAGTTCGTCCCAATGCCGGTTCTGGCTGAACGCCTCCGTGGTCGGCACACCACCGGGCGCGGAGCGATAGAAGTCGCGAACGCTCTGGCTCGTCGTCTGCGCAACGTCCCATTGCCGGAGTGCTTCGCCCAGGCTTGGAGAATGCACCAGGGGCAGATCCCGGTCGATGAGCCCCGCTCGGTCGAGTTCGCCGAGGATTCCCATGATGCCGCCCGCGCGATGGACGTCCTCCATGTGGACGTCGCTTTTGGCCGGCGCGACCTTGCACAGGACCGGCACGTGGCGCGACAGCCGGTCGATATCTTCCAAGGTGAAGTCGAGATCGGCCTCGTGCGCCGCGGCCAGCAGATGCAGCACGGTGTTGGTGGACCCGCCCATGGCGATATCCAGCGTCATCGCGTTCTGGAACGCACCGAAATTCGCGATGTTGCGCGGCAGGACGCTTTCATCGTCCTGCTCGTAGTAGCGGCGGGCAAGATCGACGATCAGATGACCGGCCTCGACGAACAGGCGCCTGCGGTCGGCATGGGTGGCAAGCACCGAGCCGTTGCCGGGCAGCGCCAACCCCAACGCCTCGGTCAGGCAGTTCATCGAATTCGCCGTGAACATACCCGAGCACGATCCGCACGTGGGGCACGCCGATCGCTCGATGGCCTGCACGTCCTCGTCGCTCATGGTGTCGTCGGCGGCGGCGACCATCGCGTCGACCAGATCGAGCGCCTGGGTCTTGCCGGACAGGACGATCTTGCCGGCCTCCATCGGACCGCCGGAGACGAAGACCGCGGGAATGTTCAGCCTGAGCGCGGCCATCAGCATCCCGGGCGTGATCTTGTCGCAGTTGGAGATGCAGACGATGGCGTCGGCGCAATGCGCGTTGACCATGTACTCGACCGCATCCGCGATGAGCTCGCGCGAGGGCAGCGAGTAGAGCATGCCGTCGTGACCCATCGCGATGCCGTCGTCCACGGCGATGGTGTTGAATTCCTTGGCGACGCCGCCGGCGCCCTCGATCTCGCGGGCGACCAGCTGGCCGAGATCCTTCAGGTGCACATGGCCCGGCACGAACTGGGTGAAGGAGTTGACGACGGCGATGATCGGCTTGCCGAAGTCGGAATCCTTCATACCGGTGGCGCGCCAGAGGCCGCGCGCGCCGGCCATGTTGCGTCCGTGCGTTGTGGTGCGGGAGCGATAGGCGGGCATTGTCGTTTCCTAGGTCCGTTTCAGTTCACTAAATGGAGTACCCGGCGCCAAAAGCCAAATACAGCAAGGTCGCCGGCGGGCGCGCGCGTTGTTATTGCGTCTTCCGCCCGAAGATCGGTGCGCAACAATCGGGGAAGCGCCAGGTTTTGTCCACACTATCCCGCCGCATGGCGCCCATTCGGGCCGCGCGCGCGGGCACCGGGCCCGCTCACCCGGCCGATCGTGGTCGGAAAGGACTGCAAGGAGGAACCGCTCGCTGCGGGAATCTGCGCGGCGTTTCACGCCTATCGAGGCGCCCGGAGACAGGCGCCTGGAGGTGCTAGCGTCCGGCTACGGCAAGCCAGGTCGTGTGCTTGCGGGCGACGCGAAGGCCGACATAGGCGAGCGTGCCGATAATCAGGAACGCCAGCCAGGCCGGCTCTTCGGCGATCCAGGCAACGAAGTTCTCTTTGTCGAGGATGGTCGCTTCCAGCCATTCGACGACGAAGAAGAAGATCGTGATCAGGTAGAAACCCGGATACTCGCGGCGCAGGACCGACTTGAAGGAGAACGGCAGCGCCGGCCGCACCCAGCCGGAGCAGCGCGGCAGGAAAACCGGGGTCTTCTCCGCCCAGCGCCGGTACTGATCGCCGTATTTCCCCTCCAGAAAGGTCTCTTCGGCGAGCATGATGCGCTCGTAGTAGAGGAAATAGGCGACCGTCCCGAACAGGACGAACACCACGCTCTTGAACACGAGCATGAAGCCGAGGAACACCAGGAAATTTGCGAAATAGAGCGGATGACGCATCTGCGAGTACATGCCGGTCGTATTCAGCGCCTCGGCCTTCTGCTCGCTGGTGCGCCCCGACGTTCCACGCGGTACGAAGCCGACGATCAGCCCACGCACGGCCAGGCCGGATAATGCAATCGCGAAGCAGGCGTAATCCCAAACGTCCTCGACCGTGTCACCGAGCACGCGGTTGACCCAGTCGGACTGCATGAACGCGATCACGGCGACCGGGACGATGACCAATGGCAGATAGGACCGCCAGCGGAACAGCCAGTTGCCCTGGCGGACAAGTTCGTTCTTGAGCATCGGACCCGCGTCGCCCCGTTTCGCGCGCAAAGCTATGCCGGCGATTGCCGGCCCGCCTAATTCTTCCGCGAATACGGCGATGCGATGGCGACGGGCCCTATGCGGCGCCGGCGAGACGCTCCAGAGCCTGCGTCAGTTTAGCGCGTGCATCTTCGGCTTCGGCGCGGCGTTCGCGCTGCTCCTCGACGACCTGTTCGGGGGCGCGGGACACGAAATTCGCGTTGGCGAGCTTGGCGTCGATCTTGCCGATTTCGTCGCTGAGCTTCTTCACCTCCCGCTGCAGACGCTCGCGCTCGGCGCCGAGGTCGACGACATCGGCGATCGGCAGCGCGACGGTCGCCTCGCCCACCACGGTCTGGACAGAGCCGGCGGGCGCGGTGTCGGCGAGCGACACGGCCTCCAGGCGAGCGAGCCGCTTCAGCGGTTCGTCGTACCGGCCCGCGCGGTCCGCCACCTCGGCACCGGAGCCGACAAGAACGAGCGGCAGCCTGGCGCCCGCCGGCACGTTCATCTCCGAACGCACCGAGCGCACTGCAGTCACGAGGTCGATGAGCCAGTCGACATCGGCCTTGGCCTTGGCGTCGACGAGACCGGACAGGTTCGGCCAGGCGGACAGCGCCACGACCTCGTCGCGCGCCGGGCCTTGTTCGCCCAGGCGCGTCCACAGCTCCTCGGTGACATAGGGCATGAAGGGATGCAGGATCTTCAGGATCTGGTCGAGCACCCAGGCCGTCGTAGCGCGCGTTTCATCCTTGGCCGGCCCGTCCTCGCCCGACAACACCGGTTTGGCCAGCTCGAGGAACCAGTCGCAGAAGACGTTCCAAACGAACCGGTACGCGGCACCGGCGGCTTCGTTGAACTTGTAGGCATCGATGGCTTCGGTGACCGCACGGGCGGCGGTCTCGGTCTCGCCGACGATCCAGCGATTGAGCGTATCCTCGACGCCGGCGGGATCGAACCCCTCGACGCGGATGCAGCCGTTCATCTCGCAGAAGCGGGCGGCATTCCAGAGCTTGGTGGCGAAATTGCGATAGCCCTCGACCCGCTGTTCCGACAGCTTGATGTCGCGGCCCTGGGCGGCCATCGCCGACAGGGTGAAGCGCAGCGCGTCGGCACCGTACTTGGAAACGAGGTCGAGCGGATCGATGACGTTGCCCTTCGACTTCGACATCTTCTGGCCCTTTGCGTCGCGGACCAGGGCGTGGATGTAGACGGTGTGGAACGGCACTTCATTCATGAAGTGCAGGCCCATCATCATCATCCTGGCGACCCAGAAGAAGATGATGTCGAAGCCGGTGACCAGAACGTCGGTCTTGTAGTAGCGCTTCAGTTCCGGCGTCTCGTCCGGCCAGCCGAGCGTGGAGAACGGCCACAGAGCGGACGAAAACCAGGTGTCGAGCACGTCGGGATCGCGCTCCAGCGCAACGTCCTCGCCGTACTTCTCGCGGGCCTGGGCCAGCGCGGCCTCCTCGCTCTCGGCGACGAAGACCTCACCGTCTGGCGCATACCAGGCGGGGATCTGGTGGCCCCACCACAACTGGCGCGAGATGCACCAGGGCTGGATGTTGCGCATCCACTCGAAATAAGTCTTTTCCCAGTTGCGCGGGACGAAGACGGTTTCGCCGCGCTCGACGGCCTCGATGGCGGGCTTGGCGAGCGTCGCGGCATCGACATACCACTGATCGGTCAGCCACGGCTCGATGACGACGTTCGAGCGGTCGCCGTAGGGAACCATGTGGACGTGGTCCTCGATCTTGTCGACAAGTTCGAGCGCCTCCAGATCCTCCACGATCAGCGCGCGCGCCTCGTACCGGTCCATGCCGACGTATTTGTCGGGCGCGTTCTCGTTGATACGGGCATGGGCGTCGAGAACGTTGATCATCGGCAGGTCGTGCCGCTTGCCGACCTCGAAGTCGTTGAAGTCGTGGGCAGGAGTGATCTTCACGGCGCCGGACCCGGTCTCCGGGTCGGCGTGCTCGTCGGCGACGATCGGGATCTCGCGGCCGACAAGCGGCAGGACGACATGCTTGCCGATCAGGTCCTTGTAGCGCTCGTCTTCGGGATGGACCGCGACCGCGGTATCGCCGAGCATCGTTTCCGGCCGGGTGGTGGCGACGACGACATAGCGCCCTCCCCCATTCTTGACCGGATAGCGCAGGTGCCAGAGATGGCCCTTGGTCTCGACCGGCTGGACCTCGAGGTCGGAGATGGCCGTCAGGAACTTCGGGTCCCAGTTGACCAGCCGCTTGTCCTTGTAGATCAGTCCGGCGCGAAAGAGTTCGACGAACACCTTCAGGACGGCGTCCGAAAGCCCCTCGTCCATCGTGAAGCGCTCGCGGCTCCAGTCGCAGGAGGCACCCAGTCGCTTGAGCTGGTTGATGATCATGCCGCCCGACTGTTCCTTCCAGGACCAGATGCGGCGGACAAACTCCTCGCGGCCGAGGTCGCGGCGGTGGGCACCGCTCTGCTCGAGCTGCCGCTCGACGACCATCTGCGTGGCGATGCCGGCATGGTCCATGCCCGGCTGCCACAGGGTGTCGCGGCCGCGCATACGCTCGAACCGAATCAGGACGTCCTGCAGCGTGTTGTTGAGCGCGTGGCCCATGTGCAGGCTGCCGGTGACATTCGGCGGCGGGATGACGATCGTGTACGGCTTGGCCTGAATCCGCTCGGGACGTCCGGCGCGGAATACGCCCGCGGACTCCCAGGATTCGTAAATCCGGGATTCGACCTCGGAAGGCGTGAACGTCTTGTCGAGCATTGAAACGATCCGTCGCGGGCTGTTGGGAAACCGGCGAGGGATAAACCCGACTGCCCGGGTCAAGTCAACCGAGCAGGGTCAATTCCGCCCGACCGGGGGGACCGATCGGCGTCCCTACCGGCGACCGCGCGAGACGCGTTCGATCTCCTCGCGGACCAATTTCTCGACGAGCGCAGGCAGGTTGTCGTCGAGCCAATCCTTGAGCATCGGCCGCAACATATCGCCGACAAGATCTTCCAGCGTGCGCGGATCACGGCTCAGGATGGTGTCGGCAAGCTGGCCGAACGCGGAGGCCA
The DNA here is from genome assembly GCF_051390635.1 of Microbaculum mangrovi. NCBI lineage: Bacteria > Pseudomonadati > Pseudomonadota > Alphaproteobacteria > Hyphomicrobiales > Tepidamorphaceae > Microbaculum > Microbaculum mangrovi. Next base: position 956,053 of record NZ_JBPODT010000002.1, on the reverse strand, counting down.
CGGCGGCATCGGACCGGGGCGAAAGAAGCGCCGGCGTCTCGTCTTTCTGTGCCCGCGGCGCCGCGGCGGCGGCCGGCTCGGGTCTCACCGGTTTCGGTTCAGGTTCCGATTCGCTGAAGTCGATTTCGATGCTGTCCGGCTGCCCGGGCTCACCGGCTTCGGCGACGGGATCGGCCGCCATCAGCTTGTCGATGTCGTCGGCGTCCATTTCGTCGCCCGACGCCATCAGCCTTTCGATATCGTCAGCCGACATTTCCTCGGAGGCCGCCTGCGGTTCTTCGCGCTCTTCGGCCCGGTCTTCGGCAACCATGTCATCGGTCAGGTCGAAAATATCCGCGTCGTCAGCGGGGTCTTCCTCCGAATCCTCATCAAGCGCGTGCGGCGTCAGTACCGCCGGGGGCACGTTCGCATCCGAGGCCGCCCCGCCCTCATCGCCGTCGGAGATGATCCGTCGAATGGAGGCGAGAATCTCCTCCATCGTCGGCTCGGGAGCCGGATTTGGCTTGTTCATAGTCCCCCTCACTCCGCCGCCACGAAACGGGGCCTTCAGCCCTATTCAGTAGAACAAACACCCATGCCGACTATTGCACGCCGGCAATTCGCTGCAAACCTGCCGACAAGCATCATCCACCGCATGATTCGCGGCAACGCCTTTGGCGAGCCTTTCGAAAAAAATGCAGGGATATCGCGAAACCAGTCCGACTTATTGCGCACTCGGCGTGCGAAGTCCGAACCACTTGTCACGCACCTGGTCGTAGTGGACGGCCGGCTGGTAGGTGTCGACGGCCAATGCCAGTGCCTGGGCGGTCAAACGCCCGATCGCCGACACCAGCGCGTAGGATGCCACCACCCGATCGCTTTCGGCGGTCACCAGCGACACACGCGCATCGAGAAGCGTTTGCTCGGAATCGAGGACGTCGAGCGTCGTGCGTTGGCCAACCTTGGCTTCCTCGCGCACGCCGTTGAGGGCGATCTGTGCCGCGTTGACCTGTGCCTGCGCGGAGGAAATCGAGGCGGTGGCCGCCTGCAGCGCGCCCCAGGCCGAAACCACGGCTGCACGAACCTGCTGGCGGGCCGAATCGATCTGCAACGTGGCTTGCGCGCGGTTCTCCTTGGCTTCACGAACCTGGGAATATTCGATGCCGCCCTGATAGATCGGGATCGTGAGCTGGGCCGTTATGCTCGCCGACGACGACCGGTCGATGATGCCCGAGGGATTGTTCACGTAATCGGCCGAGGCCTGGAGGCTGACGGTCGGCAGCAGCGCGCCCTCGGCGGACTTGACCTGATAGGCGGCAGCCTCTTCGGCATAGACTGAGGCAACGATGGCCGGGTGCGTCGCATGCGCCTGGCGAAGGGCCTCGTCCAGGGTCGAGGGAACGCTGGCCGCAGGCGTGGCCGGGGCCAGATTCGCCGCTTCCCGCCCGATGATCTGCCGGTAGACCGCCTTGGCCGCGAGCAGATTGGCCTCGGCGGAGTTCAACTGCGTGTAGGCCCCGCTCAGGGCGGCTTCAGCCTGGGCGACGTCGGTGTTGGTCACCTCGCCGACCTGGAAGCGGTCCCGGGTGGCGCGGAGCTGCTCGGACAGAACTTCGATGTTCTGTCGATTGAGCTCGACGATCGCCTGAGACGTCAGCACGTTCATATAGGCCTGGGCGGCGCTGAACAGAGTGTTCTGCTCGGTATTGTCCAGGGTCGCGCGGCCGGCCTGAACCGTGGCTTCGGCCGCCTTCGTGTTGTTCACCGTCTGGAAGCCGCGAAACAGAAACTGGCTGACCGACACGCCGACGGCGCTGGTCGTGAGATTCGAGGTTCCGAGAATCGGAACATTGGTCGTGGACTGCTGAATCGATCCGCCACCGAAGATCTGCGGCCGCCAGGCCGACAGTGCCTGCGGGACGAGTTCGTCCGTCGCACGCAGACCCGCTCGCGCGGAATTGAGGTCGGGATTGCTCATATAGGCGGCGGAAAGCGCCGATATCAGCGTTTCCGCTCTTGCCGATGGTGCCGCGGCACTCAGGCACAGAATAGCGGCGAACGCAGCGGTCAGCCGCCCCGTTCCGCTACGTTTTCTCCGGACGGATTCGTTCTTTCCCATGCCTAGCACGTGCGGCGCAGTCCCGTTTTCTAGAATGATCCGCTCTTGCGACGGTTCGAGCAGACATTAACGAGTCGTTCCCGGATCGAGAAGTTTATTTGATCGGCGGGCGGCTATTTGCGGCTTGGTGCCGCATTAGAGCCACACTAAACGCGGCAAAAGCGCGCCAAACCCCGCGATTTCCGCGAATCGTCGAATCCCTACGGCGATCAGAAGACGAATTCCGGTGTCTTCTCGAATCCCGGCAGCGGATGCACGTTCACGTCGAACGCGACCCAATGGCTGACGGCGCCGCCAATGGACCGGAACAGCGTGGCCTTGCCCACGGGCCCGTCGGTGATCGCGGCGACGAGGCGGCCGCCTTCGCGCAGCTGGGCGAACAGGGCCGAGGGAACCTGCTCCACGGCGCCTTCGATGAAGATCACGTCGTAAGGCCCCTGGCTCTCGTAGCCGGCAGTCATGTCACCGGTGACAATCGCCGCGTTTCCGACGCCCTCGTCCACCAGCCGGCTTTCGGCGCGCGAGGCCAGGTCCGCATCGGCCTCGAGGCCGACGACCGATTCGGCGAGGCGAGCCAGCACCGCGGTGGAATATCCGGACGCGCAGCCGATATCGAGAACGAGATCGTTGGGCCCGATCTCGGCCAGTTGGGCCAGCCTGGCGAAGGGCATCGGCTCCATGAGCCAGCGGCGGTCCTCTGCGGACGCCCCTTCCTTGAGCGGCAGGTCATCGTCGATATAGGCAAGTTGCCGCATCGTGGCCGGCACGAACCGCTCTCGTGGCACCTCCAGCAATGCGGCGATCAGGCGGCGGTCGGTGACGCCATTGGTCCTGATCTGGGATTCCACCATGTTGCGCCGTGCGAGTGAGAAATCCGTCATGCCATATTCCTTCGGTGGAGGCTCGGCCTCCGGCGTGTCGATCGAGGAGGCCGCACGCTACATAAACCGGTCCGAAAGGCAAGCCGGCCATCGCGCCGCCGCCATCGGAACGTTCCGTTGACGCTAGTCACACAAGCGTGCGCAAGAGGCTTGCGTCTGATCCCTGCGGCCAATATGTATCTGACCCGGCTGGCCACGTGGCGGAGTGGTGACGCAGCGGACTGCAAATCCGTATACCCCGGTTCGATTCCGGGCGTGGCCTCCAGCTTTACCTGACAATTCGAGCGATTGTAGCGAAATTACCGCTCGCGGCGACTATCCGCGTGCCCGTTTTTGCCGCGTCCGTTGCCGTTCCCGCGCAGTCCGTTGGCCTTGCGGCCGAAATAGACCTCCATGCGCCGGCGCACGCGGCGCACCGCCGGCATGTCCACAGACAGAATCACCAGTCCGAGCGGAATCATCCAGAAACCCAGGACGGGCAAGAATCCCAGGACGCCCCCGACGATGAGCGCCAGGCCGGCGCCGAGACGGATGCGCGGCGAATCCGGGACGCGATACTTCCGCCCCATGATGGTCACGCGCCTACCCTTCGGGGGCGCGTCCGGGCTCAGATCGCCGTTATCTGCCGAGTCCAATGTCATTGCCGATGCCTGTTGCGAATGCGGTTTTCGACCATCACGCCGATTCCGATTTCGTTGAATATCCGATTTTTGCCCACATCTTAGCCTCGATGACCTTTGCATCCGCGTGAAGGTTTGATATAGGCCGTGCCGAGACGACGTTAAGCGTCGCCTGTTCCCCGGTAGCTCAGTTGGTAGAGCAAGCGGCTGTTAACCGCTGGGTCGCTGGTTCGAGTCCGGCCCGGGGAGCCACCCTTCTTCTGCAGAAATGGCGAAACCTGTATGTTCCGACCGGCAATCCGGTCGGCGCAGGGACGCGTATGCCTCGGCAAAGCGGAAGTCAGGATCCCATCGCAATGCCAGTGCCGTCAAATACCCAAGCGTGTTCGATCGTCTGGTTTCGCGACGATTTGCGGATCGCCGACAATCCGGCGCTGGATGCGGCCGTCCGGCGCGGCTTGCCGGTCGTTGCCCTCTACGTCCTCGACGAGGAGAGCGCCGGCATCCGCCCTCTTGGCGGGGCGACGCGCTGGTGGCTGCATCATTCGCTGACGCGCCTGCGGGAAAGTCTCACTGCGATCGGCATCCCGCTGGTACTGCGGCGCGGCGCGGCGGAACCGGTGCTTACCGACCTCGCCGCATCCATCAATGCCTCCCTCGTGACCTGGAACCGACGCTACGGCGGGCCGGAAGTGGCCATCGACACCCGGGTGAAGTCGGCCCTGAACGACAACGGCGTGACGGTCGAGAGCTTCGCGGCGAATCTTCTGTACGAACCGTGGACGCTGAAACCGGCCAGCGCACCGTACTACCGGGTCTTCACGCCGTTCTGGAAGGCGGCGCGCGCCGCCGGACCGCCGCGCCGGCTCGTGCCAGCGCCAGGCGCCCTGCCCGCGCCCGTATCCCCCCCACTCGAATCGCCCCCTCCCGGCGACCGCCTGGACGACTGGACCCTGCTGCCACGGTCACCGGACTGGTCCGGCGGGCTGGCCGCGATGTGGGTCCCCGGCGAGGACGGGGCCCGCGCGCACCTGAAGCGGTTTCTTGACGGCGGCCTTGCCGATTACGCGCGCCTGCGCGACCGGCCGGACAAGGACGCCACCACGATGATGTCGCCGCATCTGCGGTTCGGCGAGATCAGCCCCAACCAGATCTGGCACGCGGTGCAATCGCGCGGCGACGGGCTGGGCGCCGACAAGCTCCTCGCCGAGATCGGCTGGCGGGAGTTCTCCTGGCACCTGCTATATCACAATCCCGATCTGGCGACCCGCAATCTCGACGCCCGGTTCGACCGGTTCCCCTGGCGCGACGATCCCCAGGGCCTGCGGGCCTGGCAGCGCGGGCAAACCGGCTATGCGATCGTCGATGCCGGCATGCGGCAGCTATGGGCAACCGGCTGGATGCACAACCGCGTCCGGATGATCGCCGCCTCCTTCCTGATCAAGGACCTGATGATCGACTGGCGGGCCGGCGAAGCATGGTTCTGGGACACGCTGGTCGATGCGGACATGGCCAACAACCCGGCGAGCTGGCAGTGGGTGGCCGGCTGTGGCGCCGACGCGGCGCCGTTCTTCCGGGTCTTCAATCCCACGCTGCAGGCGGAGAAATTCGATCCCGACGGCGCCTATGTGCGGCAATGGCTGCCGGAGCGGGCCGGTGGAGACACCCCTGCCCGGATCGTCGATCACGCGGCCGCGCGGCGGCGGGCGCTGGAGGCCTTCAAAGCCTTGAAGCAGTGAGCCGCATTTACGCCGCCGGCGACGAACGCCGGGCATCCATCAGCACCCGAAGCAGCATGTAGAGCGTCAGCGCGTTCAGCATGTGCCAGAGGAAGTGCGTCCCGAGCGGCAGGGCGTCACAGACCGCCATGTCGACCGACCGGAACGTGAGCGAGACGAGGAAGATTGCCCCGGCAGCGAGGACCGGCCAGCCGATATCGGGCCTTTGGCCGATCACCAGCGCGCCGACGATCAGGATCGCGACCAGCGCCGGCAGGTAGCTGACCGAACCGTTCAGGACGTGCGACGGCACGATCGCGTCGACGACGAGCGAGCCGGCCAGGAAAAACGCCGTGACCAGGAAGGCCATCGCCCTGCCCGCGGCGAAGAAACGGCGGATCGCGAAGAAGAAATAGACGTAGATGAAGATCGTGATCGGGATCACGTCGGCGAGCACCGACCAGCGGTCAGCGAAGGTATGGAACAGGAAGGAGCCGATGCCGATCGCGGTGAGGATGAGGACGAGCGCCAGCGCCGGGCCGTCGCGGCCGGGCGCGCTTCTCCAGCGCAGATAGGCGGCCAGAGCGGCAAGAAGAAACGCAGCGTTGGTGATCGCGTTGACCGGTTCGGACCAGTAGGCGGGATCGGTCCGCTCGCAATAGATGTCGATCGGCGTCGTCCAGCCCGCTTCCATCCGGTTGCCTCCCTTTTCCGGGGAAACGTCAGGCGACCATCCCCTTTTGCGGCTCGTCGGCTTCCTCTGAAACCGTGCCCATCGCCTCGACGAGCGCGATATAGGACGCGGCGGGCAGCGGCGGGGCAAACAGATAGCCCTGCGCCGAATCGACCCCGTGGCTGCGAAGGTAGTTTACCTGATCGAGCGTTTCGACACCTTCGGCGATCACCGACATGCCGAGTTTCTTTGCAAGATCGACGAGGCTGTCGACGATCGGAGCGTTCTGCGTGTCCGCCTGGATCGGGTCGATGAACAGCTTGTCGATCTTGACGATATCCATGCCAAGCCGGTGCAGCATGGCGAGACCCGAGTGGCCGGTTCCGGCGTCGTCCAGCGCCACCTTGGCGCCGACCGCCTGCAGCTCCGCGATGACCCGGACGGCTGTCACCGTGTCATCCAGCGGGAAGCGCTCGGTGACTTCCAGGACGAGTTGCGAGGGGCTGATCGGCGATTCGGCGAAAATCGCTTCGACGTCGCGGACGATCTGGTCGCTTGTGAAATGGTGGGCGCACAGATTGAACGCGACCGACATGCCGCGGCGCCTGGCGTAGCACGCGCCGAGATCGTCGATCGTCAGACGCATGAGCTGGCGGGTCAGCGGAACGATCTGCCCGTCTGCCTCCGCCTGAGCGATGAACGCCGCCGGCGACTGGATCGTGCCGTCGCGGCGGCGGCGGCGCACGAGGACCTCGCAGCCCTCGAGCCGACCGGAGTTCAGGTTTATGACCGGTTGATAGTACGGGATGAATTCGCCGTCCCTGAGGCCTTGCGATATGTCGTCGCTGGCTGATGGGCGCTGCCGGGCGATGAAGACGGCGACCCCGAGGACAATGGAGGCGAAGATGCTCATCGCCACCAGCGCATACGCCTTGAGGCTCTCGTAGTCGCGCATCACCGTCTCACGGTCGACGCGGACGTCGACGCTCAACGGGTACCGGTTCGAAACGGCCATCGCGCCGATCGTGTCTCCGGTCTGCTCGAACGCGGTTTCGATCCTGTTCGGAACCGTCTGGAACTCCGTCCCGTCGAGCAATGTCAGCCGTGCCAGGCCGGCAGAGCGCCAGCGGTCCGGCAACACGTCGAGGCCGAGGCTGTTGGGGGCGAAGTGGGCGACGAGCGCCCGATGCTCGCTCGGTCGATAGCGCAGCGCCAGCGACCGCATGAAGGTCTGCTCGTCCGTGACCACGGAAACGTCGATCGCGCGGTTCACGGTATCCTGCCGTGACAGAGTCCACCGCTCGGTTTTGAAGATCGTGTCGGCGCAGATCGTGTTGCCGTCGTTATCGACGACGGCGATCTCGCGCAGAACATAGGTATCGAAGATGGCCCGGCGCATCGCGTCGATCGCGGTGGGATCGCATGCGATCACGCCGTTGGCCGCCAGATCCGTCAGCGCCAGCACGCCTTCGTCGATCGTCACCTCGAGATGGTCGACCATTCGGCCGGCGTAGTCCCCGAGCGTCTCCTCGGCGCTGTAGACCGCGTGGCTTTCCAGGTAACGGACGAACGCAAGCGGAGGCACGCCTGCAATGATCAAGCAGCACGTAACAACAACCAGCTTGATCGCTTTCTTATTCACCACAACATGCGCCCCGAACGAGGCGCAATGATGGTCAGCGCCAGTTAAGGGCGACTTAAGGCCAATCGGCGCGAAAACGGTCCAGACAGGCTATTTCCTGGTGGCATCCATCGCATCGAGAAGCTTAACGATGCGCAGGAAGCGAAAAAACGAATTGATCATCGCGAAGGCGAACCCCTTTCGCCCGCCGGTTATATGGCGGCGAAATAAGTAGTACTTCACGAATGCCAGCGGAAACTCGAACGGCAGCCGGAGCGTCAGCGCCATACGGCTCTGCTTCTTGATGCTCTTGGCCTGCAGATCGCTGTAGGAGTTCAGCTTCTCCACCAGAAAGCCGAACGACCGGTACGAATAGTGCCACGCGTCGCCACGCAGCTGGATCGGCGTCACACCGCCGGTCTGCACGGTGTCGTGCACAAGGCTGTCGGCGAAACGGCCGGCCCGCCGGTCGTAGAGTCGGACGTAGTTGTGGTAGTCGGCCCACAATCGCGGCCGCGTGTCGCCGGGGTACACGAGCCGTAACCGGAAGCGGTAAAATGGGTGCGGCGGCGTACCGTGCTCAAACAGCGTCCTGATTTCCCGGATCAGCGCCTCCGACATCACCTCGTCGGCATCGAGATTGAGGACCCAGTCATTGCGGCACTGATCCTCACCGTAACGCTTCTGCGGTCCGAAGCCCGGCCAGTCGTGATGGATGACACGCGCGCCGAGCTTCGCGGCGAGGTCCTGGGTGCCGTCCGTCGAGCCGGAATCGACGACCACGACCTCGTCGACCCAGCCGATGACGCTCTCGATCACCGGCCCGATACGATCCGCCTCGTTGACCGCGATGATGAAGCAGGACAGCGGTAGGCGGCGATCGTTCGTTACAGACATGGGGACACGCTGGCGATCCTGCCTCAGACCTGCTGGGCCTCGGCGACGGCGATGGCCGTCATGTTCACCACGCCGCGCGCGGTTACCGACGGGGTGAGGATATGCGCCGGTTTCGCCGTTCCGATCAGGATAGGCCCGACCGGCAACGCGTCGGCCAGCCCCTTGATCAGCTGATAGGCGATGTTGGCGGCGTCGAGGTTCGGCATGATGAAGACGTTGGCCCCGCCTTTCAGGCGCGAACCCGGGAAGATGCGCTCGCGCAGGGCCTGATCGAGCGCGACGTCGCCCTGCATCTCGCCTTCGACCTCGAAGTCGACGTTGTCCTGCTGCAGCAACTCGAGCGCGCGCCGCATCTTGCGCGCGTTCGGGGTGTCGGCGGCTCCGAAATTGGCATAGGACAGCAGCGCCATGTGCGGCTCGATGCCGAGAAGGCGGATATAAGTCGCCGCCAGACGCGCCGTATCGGCAACCTCCTCCGCGGTCGGGTCGTAGCTGACATAGGTGTCGGCGATGAAGTAGATGCCCTTCGGCAGGATCACCAGGCTCAGCGCCGAGACGTCGTCGACGCCCTCCGCCAGCCCGACGATGTCGCGAATCCAGCGCGTGTGACGCTCATAGCGCCCCTCGAGCCCGCAGATCATCGCGTCGGCTTCGCCGCGGTGGACGGCGAGCGCGGCGATGACCGTGGCGTTGGTGCGCACCAGCGTGCGGGCGTGATCGAGCGGCACCCCCTTGCGACCGGTCAGGTTCACCAGCGCATCGACGTAGTCGCGATAACGCGGATCGTCCTCCGGGTTGATGATCTCGAAGTCCTTTCCGGGACGTATCGACAGTCCGAACCGCTCGAGCCGGCTCTCGACCACATGCGGCCGGCCGATGAGGATCGGGGTGGCGATGCCCTCCTCGATCGCGACCTGGGCCGCGCGCAGGATGCGCTCGTCTTCGCCCTCCGCGTAGATCACCCGTTTCGGATTGGCCTTGGCCTTCACGAAGATGGGCTTCATCACGAAGCCCGACCGGAACACGAAGCGGTTCAGCCGCTCGTTGTAGGCTTCGAAATCCTCGATCGGCCGGGTGGCCACCCCGCTCTCCATGGCGGCGCGCGCCACCGCAGGAGCGATACGCAGGATCAGGCGCGGATCGAAGGGATTGGGGATCAGGTTGTCGGCGCCGAACAACCGCGCCTCGCCCCCCATCGCCTTGGCGGCAATGTCCGATGACGGCTCATGCGCGAGATCGGCAATCGCCTCGACGGCGGCGAGCTTCATCTGTTCGTTGATTGCGGTTGCCCCGACATCCAGCGAACCGCGGAAGATGAAGGGGAAACACAGGACGTTGTTGACCTGGTTGGGGTAGTCGGAACGCCCGGTGCACACCATGGCGTCGGGTCGCTCCGCGAACGCCTCCTCGGGCATGATCTCCGGCACCGGGTTGGCGAGCGCCATGATCAGCGGCTTGTCCGCCATCCGCTTGACCATCTCGGGCTTGAGAACCCCGCCCACCGAGAGGCCCAGGAAGATATCCGCGCCGTCGATAACATCGGCGAGCGTGCGCGCGTCGGTCGCCTGGGCGAATTTCGCCTTCCACTGGTCCATGTTGGTCGGCCGGCCTTCGTAGACTACGCCGTCGATATCGCAGACCCAGATGTTCTCCCGGCGCACGCCGGACACGAGCATAAGATTAAGGCAGGCGAGCGCCGCCGCCCCCGCGCCGGAGGCGACGACCTTGACCTGATCGGCAGACTTGCCGGCAAGTTTCAGGGCATTGCGGACGGCCGCGCCGACGATGATCGCGGTGCCGTGCTGGTCGTCATGGAAGACCGGAATGTTCATGGTCGCGCGCAGCCGCGCCTCGACCTCGAAGCACTCCGGCGCCTTGATGTCCTCGAGGTTGATGCCGCCGAAGGTCGGTTCCAGCGCCGAGATGACATCGACCATTCGATCGACGGTATTGGCGTCAATCTCGATGTCGAAGACGTCGATGCCGGCGAACTTTTTGAACAGGACCGCCTTGCCTTCCATCACCGGCTTGGACGCCAGCGGCCCGATCGCGCCGAGGCCCAGGACCGCGGTGCCGTTGGAAACGACCGCGACCAGGTTGCTGCGGGCGGTCAGATTGGCGGCCTCGGCGGGGTCTTCGGCGATCGCCTCGCAGGCGACCGCCACGCCGGGCGAGTAGGCGAGCGCGAGGTCGCGGGCGTTACCCAGCGGCTTGGTGGCCCGGATTTCCAGCTTCCCGGGTTTGGGATGGCGGTGGTAGACCAGCGCCCCCCTGCGCAATTCATCGGACAGATCGGCCAAGGTCTCGTTCTCCCGCTTCCGCTTGCCCTGTTTCAACCGCGATGGCTTGGGCGAAAACACCCCGATCCGGGCCTGGTCGGGTTTTCGCTGTCAGCCCTGTCGTCAGCTCTTCGGCGGCGGAGCAAGACGAATGTGCAGTTCGCGAAGCTGCTGGTTGGTGACCTCCGAGGGCGCCCCCATCATCAGGTCCTGCGCCTGCTGGTTCATCGGGAACATGACGACTTCGCGCAGGTTCTCCTCGCCGCAGAGCAGCATGACGATACGGTCGACGCCGGGTGCGATGCCGCCATGCGGCGGGGCGCCGTACTGAAGCGCGCGCAGCATGCCGCCGAACTTCTCCTGCAGCACCTCCTCGCCATATCCGGCGATTTCGAAGGCCTTGCGCATGATCTCGGGCTTGTGGTTCCGGATCGCGCCCGAAGACAGTTCCACGCCGTTACACACCACGTCGTACTGGTAGGCGAGCACCTGCAGGGGATCGAGCGCTTCCAGCGCGCCGAGCTCGCCCTGCGGCATCGAGAACGGGTTATGGGAGAAGTCTACCCTCTTCTCCTCCTCGTTCCACTCGAACATCGGGAAATCGACGATCCAGCAGAACTCGAAGCGGTCCTCGTCTATCAGCTTCAGATCCTCGCCCACCTTCTTGCGCGCGCGGCCGGCGAAATCGGCGAAGTTGCGCGGGATGCCGGCGGCGAAGAACACGGCGTCGCCGTCGGCCAGGTCGAGCTGCTGGCGGATCGCCTCGCAACGCTCCGGGCCGATGTTCTTGGCTATCGGGCCGGCGCCCTCGCCGTCGCGGAACATGATGTAGCCGAGACCGGGCTGCCCCTCGGCCTGCGCCCAGGCGTTCATCCGGTCGCAGAAGGCGCGGCTGCCGCCACCCTTTGCCGGAATGGCCCAGACGCGGCAGTGGTTCTTGTAGAAATGCTCGCGGTCGTATTCTTCGACGTGATCGAGGCTGGCGTAGTCCTTGAGCTGCTCGGCGAAGATGCGGAACCCGGACCCGTAGAAGTGCTTCGAGACGTCCTGCATGACGATCGGATTGCGCAGGTCGGGCTTGTCGGTGCCGTATTTGCGCATGGCCTCCCACCACGGGATGCGCGGGAACTCGCCGGTCACGTGCTTGTCGCCGCCGAATTCCTCGAAGACGCCGCGCAGCACCGGCTCGACGGCGGCAAACACATCGTCCTGGGTGACGAAGCTCATCTCGATATCGAGCTGGTAGAACTCACCGGGAGAGCGGTCGGCGCGCGCGTCCTCGTCGCGGAAACAGGGCGCGATCTGGAAGTAGCGGTCGAAGCCGGCGATCATGGTGAGCTGCTTGAACTGCTGCGGCGCCTGCGGCAGGGCGTAGAACTTGCCCGGATGCACGCGCGAGGGCACCAGATAGTCGCGGGCGCCCTCGGGGCTCGACGCGGTCAGGATCGGCGTCTGGAACTCGATGAAGCCCTGATCGGTCATGCGCCGGCGCAGCGACGAGATGATCTGCGCGCGCTTGACGATGTTGTTGTGCAGCTTCTCGCGGCGCAGGTCGAGGAACCGGTACTTGAGGCGGGTCTCTTCCGGATAGTCCGGTTCGCCGAAGACCGGCAGCGGCAGCTCCGCGGCCGCGCCCAGCACCTCGATCTCGGAGATGAACATCTCGATCGCGCCCGTCGGCAGTCCCGGATTGACCGTCTCCTCCGGCCGGTGCCGGACCTTGCCGTCGATGCGCACGACCCATTCGGCGCGCAACATCTCAGCATCGGCGAAAGCGGGCGAATCCGGATCGGCAACACACTGGGTTATGCCGTGGTGGTCACGCAAGTCGATGAACAGGAGACCGCCGTGATCGCGAACGCGATGTACCCAGCCCGACAGGCGCGCGGTCGTGTCGACATCGGCTTCGCGCAGTGCGCCACAGGTATGGGTACGATAGGCGTGCATTTCGTCCTCGCGGGTCGCGGATAAAGGGTGGAAATCGGGGCGGAGAGGCGCATAGGGGCATAGGAATGTCAATACCGGGTGCGGTATCGGCCGGCTCTGCTATAAGGCAAGCAGATGACTCCGCTACGCCCGCTCGCCCCTCTGCTTCTCACGGCCGGAATACTGCTCGCCGGAAACGGCGTGCAAGGCACGATGATCGCGCTGCGCGGTTCGATCGCCGGATTCGACCCCTGGCTGATCGGTCTGATGGGAACGAGCTATTTCGGCGGGTTCATCGTCGCCTGCGTATATGCGCCGCGCCTGGTCGAGGCCGTCGGGCACATCCGCACCTTCGCCGCGCTCGCGGCGATCGCGTCGGCGGGCACGCTGGCGCTGGTGCTCGTCGTCGACGCCTGGGCGTGGATCGTGCTGCGATTCGCCATGGGGTTCTGCTTCTCCGGCCTGTTCACGGTCATGGAGAGCTGGCTGAACGCCAGCGCCGGGAAGACGGACCGCGCCCGGGTCCTGAGCATCTACCGGCTGATCGACCTCGGGGCCGTCACGGGGGCGCAGTACCTGATCCCGGCATTCGGGGCGGGCGGCTTCGAGCTGTTCGCGATCGTGGCGATGTTCTTCGCCCTCTCCCTCGTCCCGGTGGCGGTCGCCGACCGGACCCTGCCGGCCCCGCCGGAGGCGTTCCGCTTCGACCTGCGCGCGGTATGGCGCATCTCACCGCTCGCCAGCATCGGCTGCGTGACGATCGGGCTGACCAATTCGTCCTTCCGGCTGATCGGTCCGCTCTACGCCCAGGACATGGGGCTCGACGTCGCCCAGATCGCGACCTTCATGGGTGCCGGGATCGTCGGTGGCGCTGCCCTGCAGATGCCGCTCGGCATATTTTCCGACAAGCTCGACCGCCGCTGGGCGCTGCTCGCCGCCACGACGGGCGCGATCCTTGCCGGCATCTACCTGACGACCGTGCCGGTCGGCGCGGCCTGGCAGCTCTATCTCGGCATCTTCCTGTTCGGCGCCTTCGCGCTACCGCTGTATTCGCTGTCGGCGGCTCATGCCAACGACCTCGCCGCCCCCGGGCAATACGTACTGCTGGCGGCGGGACTGACCTTCTTCTTCGCCGTAGGGGCCATGGCCGGCCCGCTCGTTTCCTCCTGGGTGATGGAGCGCTACGGTGCATCCGCGCTGTTCGTGTTCACCAGCGTCGTACACGCCAGCTTCGTCGTCGTGGCGCTGTGGCGTATTGCCGCCGGCCAGCGCATCCCACGCGCCGCGCGAACACGGTTCGTCGCGCTGCTTAGAACCTCTCCGGCGATATTCCGTCTCGCCGAACGCAACGAAAAACGTCACACTTGGACGCCTCGTTCATAGGATTCTCATGGAACTGATCACGAAAACAAAAAAACTCGCCAAAACCTGCGAAGAAATGGCGAAACACGACTTCGTTGCCGTCGACACCGAATTCATGCGCGACGTCACGTTCTGGCCGAAGCTCTGCCTTATCCAGCTCGGCTCGCCAGATGGCCAGGTGGCCCTGATCGACACACTGTCGTCCGATCTCGACCTGAAGCCGTTCTTCGACCTGATGGCCGACGAAACGGTGGTGAAGGTCTTCCACGCCGCCCGTCAGGACGTCGAGATCGTTCATCACCTTGGCGGCCTGATCCCGCACCCGCTGTTCGACACGCAGGTCGCCGCCGCCGTCTGCGGTCACGGCGAGTCGGTCGGCTACGAGGCGCTGGTTCGGGAAATCGCCGATGCGTCGATCGACAAGAGCCACCGGTTCACCGACTGGTCGCGGCGTCCGCTGAGCGAAGCCCAGCTGTCCTACGCGGCGGCCGACGTCATCCACCTGGTACCGATCTACGAGAAATTGCAGGGAGAGGTGGACCGGGTCGGCCGGCGCGAGTGGATCCGAGAGGAAATGGACATCCTCACCTCACCGGAGACCTACAGCACCGATCCGGCGCAAGCCTGGAAGCGCCTGAAGCTCAAGGTGCGCAAGCCGCGCGACTTTGCCGTTCTCATGGCCATCGCGGAGTGGCGGGAGAAGGAGGCGCAGTCCCGCGACGTACCGCGCGGGCGGGTGTTGAAGGATGATGCGCTATACGAGATTGCCCTGCATTCCCCCGACAGCGAGGCCGCCCTCGCGCGCCTGCGGGCGGTGCCGAAAGGCTACGAGCGGTCCGCCGGGGGACGGGCGATCCTCAAGATCGTCCAGGAGATCCGCAAGCTTCCCGTGGAAGACCTTCCCGCCCTGCCCCGCAATGACGGCCCGCAGCGGGTATCCGGTCCGGTGTCGGACCTGCTCAAGGTGCTGCTCAAGGGCGTTGCCGCGCAGAACAAGGTCGCTTCGCGTCTGGTCGCCACCAGCGACGACATCGAGGCCATTGCCGCCGACGACGAGGCCGACGTGCCCGCCCTCAAGGGCTGGCGTCGCGAGATCTTCGGAGACATGGCTCTGGCGCTGAAACGCGGCGAACTCGCTGTCGCCGTCGACGGGCACCGGTTGACATTCGAGCCGCGGGACGCGCCCCCGCCTCGGCCCAAGACCACCCGCCGGCGCAAGCCGCGCCGAAAGGGCAAGACGCCGGAAAGTGCCGAGAGCTGACGAGCCTCAACCGGCGACGATCTCGGCGCGGCGGCCGATCAGCTTGGCGAGCTGCTTGAGCCGGGTCAGGACGCGCGACCCGTTCAGGGCGGCAAGCTCTCCGGGCAGATGCAGGGTCACGGTTCCGTGCTCGACGGCGAGTTCCGCCTTGTCGATGACGCCGGGCATGGCGCCGCTGATCAGGTAGGCGACACGCAGGGCTGCGGCGAGGATGCGGGCGCGGTCGATCATGCGCGCGGTGGCGAGTTCGCGGATACGCGGGCTGACATGTTCGTCCGACAATCCGGAATGCCGGTAATAGACAGCGAGCGCCATGTAGGCGCGTCCGGGGTGGTCGATGCCGGCAAAGGCCGCATAGGCGATGATATTGAGACTGTGGCCGCCCCGATAGTCGGGATGGGACCGCCAGCCGATATCGGCGAGCAGGCACGCGGCGTGGCGCAGGCGCCTCTCCTCCTCGGTCTCCTCGAGGCCGCTCGACACCATGAACTGGTCGGTCCAGTAGCACAGCTCGCGGGCGAAACGCGGCGAGCGGGAGCGCAGATAGCCAAGTTCGGCGCAGGCCGCCAGCAAGGGATCGGTCTGACGCGTCTCGTCATCGAGCAGGGTGTAGAGCAGGCCCTCGCGGACACCGAGCGCGGAGGAAATGATGCACTTGGGCTCGCCGCGCCGGAGGATGTGCTCCAGCACCATCGCGCCGTATGGCAGCAGCTCCCGGCGGGCGGTCGATACGGCGTCGATGGAGTCGAGAGACGCGGGCTTCACCCGGCGGACAAGCTTGACGAACTCAAGCGCCTGGGCGGCGTCGAGCTCGTAGCCGTGCATGACGTGGAGAGGATAGCCGGTCTGGGCCATGTGGAGCCGCACCAGCGCGCGGAACGTGCCGCCGATCGCGTAGAACGCGCGTCCCTTGCAGCGCGTTACGATTTCCGATCCGTCGATCGCATCGACGACGATTTTCTCGGCCTTCTTCATCGAGCGGCCGGCGAGGTCGCGCAGGCGCAGGCCACCAAGCGGCAGGGTTTCGCCGATCCCGACCGTATGCCCCTTTACGTCGACGACCTCCAGGCTGCCGCCGCCGAGGTCGCCGGCGATGCCGTCGGGATCGTGAATGCCCGCAATGATGCCGTGGGCCGAGAATTCGGCTTCCTGCGCACCGGTCAGGACGGAAATCGGCGCGCCGAAGATTTCCGCCACCCGGCTCACGAACGCCTCGCCGTTCTTCGCTTCGCGGACCGCGGCCGTGGCGATCACGTGGACTGAGGCAGCGCCGATCTGCCGGCACAGGGCATGGAAGCGGCGAAGCGACTGCAGCGCCATTTCGACGGCCGCATCGTCGAGGAGACCCTTCGTGGCGACCTGGCGACCCAGGCCGCACAGGACCTTCTCGTTGAAAATCGGCGTGGGCGAGCGCGTCAGCCCCTCGTAGACGACGAGACGAACGGAGTTCGAGCCAACGTCGACGACCGCCACCGGCTCCAGATACTGAAGCCGGCTCGGCGCCTCGTTCAGCGCGATGGCGGCTTCAGGCGTCAGGGGGCGCGCCGCCGATCGGCTTCGGGGGATGCTGCTGGAGAGACTTACCACGTCCCGACAGACTCGGATTGGTCATGAAGTAATGATGGACGTTGAACGGCGCCTCATCGGTTTCGGGGATGATGCGGACCGAATCGCCATCCGGCAAGAGCTGCCAACTCTGTTGATTGTCCTCGAGACAAGCAACCATGATCTGGTCCAGCACCTGAGCGTGCACGGTGGGATTGGTGATCGGCGCCAGCGCCTCGACCCGCCGGTTGAGGTTGCGCGGCATCCAGTCCGCGGAGCTGATGTAGACGAGCGCCTGGGAGGACGGCAGCGCCTGGCCGTTGCCGAACGCGCAGATGCGCGAATGCTCGAGGAAGCGACCGACTATGCTCTTCACGCGAATATTGTCCGACAAGCCCGGAATTCCGGGCCTGAGGCAGCAGATGCCGCGGATGATGAGATCGACCTGAACGCCGCCCCGGCTGGCACGATAAAGCGCGTCGATCACGTCGGGATCGACGAGCGAATTCATCTTTGCCCAGATCGCCGCGGGCCGTTTCGCGGCAGCATGGGCGATTTCCTCGTCAATGCGCTTCAGGATCGTCTTCTTAAGCGTGTAGGGCGAAACCGCCATCATCTCGAGCCCCTGCGGCTCGGCATATCCGGTGATGAAATTGAAGATCCGCACCACGTCGCGGGTGATCGTCGGATCGACCGTGAAGAACGACAAATCCGTGTAGATGCGCGCGGTAACCGGATGGTAGTTGCCGGTGCCGATATGCACGTATGACGCGAGCTGACCCGACTCTCGGCGCACGACCAGGGACAGCTTAGCGTGGGTCTTCAGCTCGACGAATCCGTAGACAACCTGCACGCCGGCACGCTCCAGATCGCGTGCCCAGCGGATGTTCGCTTCCTCGTCGAAGCGCGCCTTCAGCTCGACGACAGCCGTCACCGACTTGCCGGACTCGGCCGCGTCGGCGAGCGCGCGGACGATGGGTGAATCGTTGCTCGTGCGGTACAGCGTCTGCTTGATGGCGACCACGTCGGGATCCGCGGCAGCCTGACGCAGGAATTGCAGCACCACATCGAAGGACTCGTAGGGGTGGTGGACGACCAGATCCTTCTGCCGGATCGCCGCGAAGCAATCGCCGCCGTGATCGCGGATGCGTTCGGGGAAGCGCGCCGTATATGGCGGAAACTTCAGCTCCGGCCGATCGACGGAAACGAGTTGCGAAAACTCGCTCAGCGCAAGCACGCCGTCCACGACCTGCGTCGCGTCTTCGCCGACGCCAAGCTCCTGGGCGACGAACGCGCGCAGCGTTTCCGGCATTCCCGTTTCGACCTCCAGCCGGATCACCGAACCGCGCCGGCGGCGCTTCAGCGCGCTTTCGAAGAAGCGGACAAGATCCTCCGCCTCTTCCTCGAGCTCGATATCACTGTCGCGGATCACCCGGAACGCGCCGTCGCCCATCACCTTGTAGCCGGGGAAAAGACGTCCGGTGAACAGCTCGATGAGGCTTTCGAGGCGGATGAAACGGTTCGTCGAGTTTCCGTCCTCGTCGCGCCCTTCGGCCAACGGGACGAAGCGTTCGATCTTGTTTGGAATGCGCACGAGCGCGCGCATCGCCCGACCGTCCTCGATCCGCTGCAGCTCGAGCGCGACCGTGAAGCCTAGATTCGGGATGAACGGAAACGGATGCGCCGGGTCGATCGACAGCGGCGTCAGCACCGGAAAAATGTAGTCGAGGAAGTACTGTTCCAGTTGCTCGCGATCGACGGCCGTCACCTGATCGGCCTCGATCACGACGACACCGACATCGCCCAGTTCGCGCCGCAACGTCGTCAGCGTCCTCTGCTGGTCTTCCGTCAGTTCGCGGACGCCTTCGCCGATCCTCGCCAATTGCTGGCGCGGCGTCAGCCCGTCCTGGCTGGGGGTCGTGATGCCCTCCCGCTCCTGCCCCTTCAGACCGGCGACACGGACCATGAAGAACTCGTCGAGGTTGTTGGCCGAAATGGAGAGGAAACGCAGGCGTTCCAGCAAAGGATGGCCGGGATTGTAGGCCTCTTCGAGCACCCGCCGGTTGAACCCGAGCCACGACAGCTCGCGATTAATGAAGCGGTCCGGCGACGCCATCCAGTCCTCGAAGGACTGTATCGGGGCAACCGGCTCGGCTACCTCGTTTGCTTCAGCGATTTTCAAATACGGTTCCATGGTCACTTTTTCGCTCATCAACGCAGCAACTTAATGGCGCTTTATGAACATTCATTGATGACCCGATCAGCCCGTCTCCTGCTCACCCTGGTTCAGAATACGCGCTGCGAGCGCCCGGGTCACGGGGCGCTTTTCCTCGATCGCAGCACGGTCGAGCCGGGCAACGATGTCGCGGACCGCGGCAAAGCTCCGTTCCACACGCGGCGCCAGGTAGCGCAACACCGATACGTCCACGCTCACTTGCCGGTCCGCGAACAGCTTCATCATCACGGCCAGCAGCAGGGAGTCGTCGGGTGCCTCAAGCCGGACAACCGGCAATCGGCTCAATCGCGACATCAGGTCGGACAGGCCGATCCCCCACACGCGCGGCTCGGTTCGCGCGGTCAGAAGAATGTCCGCCCCCGAACGTTCGACGGCATTGAAGAGGTGGAACATCGCGGTCTCGTCGAGCCCGGGTCCGCAATCCTCGATTATGACGGCCCCCGCGCGCCCCATCAGTGTCTGCGGATCGCCGGTCACGTCACCGGCCGACAGCCTTCGCGCGCCCGACAGCTGCCGCCAGACCGAGACCAGATGGCTCTTGCCGCTTCCCTCCGGCCCGACCAGAACGAGGCCCGAATGCGGCCAATCCGGCCAGGAATCGATCGCGGCCACGGCGGCGGCGTTCGAGTCCGACACCAGGAAATCTTCCCGGCCGAGCGCTTCGCGATGCGGCAGGTCCAGAGCGAGTTGACGGCCGGCGGTCATGATCGAGGCGCGTCGCTGTCCGATCCCGTGTAGAAACGGCTGTCGAGATATTGTCGGAGCCCGAAGCGGGCCAGCACGCCCACGGCGGCGGCAAGGGGGACGGCGATCAGCATGCCGACGAAGCCGAACAGGTAGCCAAAGGCGAACAGGGCGAACATGAGCCACACCGGGTGCAGCCCGACATGGCCGCCGACCAGCTTCGGCTGCAAGACATTGCCCTCCAGGAACTGCCCGATGAAGAACACCACGGCGACGGCGGCGATCATGAGCCAGTCGGGCCAGAACTGGACCGAGGCGACGCCGATCGAAACCAGGAACCCGGCAATCGAGCCAACATAGGGAATGAAGCTGATCAGGCCGGCGCCGAGGCCGATCAGGAGACCGAAATTCAGTCCGACGAGCGACAGCCCGGCCGCGTAGAAGACACCAAGTGTCAGGCAGACAAGGCCCTGTCCACGGACAAATCCGGCGAGCGCTTCATCGATCTGCCGGGCAAGCGACCGGATCGTTTCGGCGTGATCGCGCGGCAGCCAGCTGTCGATCCGGGCGATCATCCGGTCCCAATCGTTGAGCAGATAGAAGGCGACGACAGGCGTCACGGTCAGCAGCGCGGCGAGGTTGACGAGCGCCAGACCGCCGGAAAGCAGCGATTGAAGCAGCTGGCCGAACCATCCCGCCACCTGGCCGACGATGCCGGCGTTGCTGATCGGCGAGGCCCCCTCGGCTCCATTCATGCCCAGCAGATCGCGCACCAAACCCACCTGCAGCCAGCTCTGGCTGATATCCCGAACCACCAGCTGCAGCTTGTGCGCATAGTCCGGCAACCGCTCGGCGAACTGGGCGACCTGATGGGAGAGAACCGGCACCAGGGCAATCAGCACGACCAGGAAGACGAGCGCGAACACCACGAGAATCACGACCGTCGCGACCAGCCGGCTCAGGCCGAATCTCTCCAGACGGTCTGCGATAGGGTCCAAAGCATAGGCGAGCGCCATGCCGGCGACGAAGGGCAGCAGAACCGGGCTCAGCACGTATAGCGCGAGGATGAACACCACGAGCCCGGCGGTCCAGAACAACACCTGCTTCTGGAAGGTCATGTCAGGCCCCCTGCCTCACTGTTTGTCGGGCGTAGCCGGTCCGTCGGCCTTCGCCATATGACGAAGCCATTCGACGAGATAGGCCGCGGCCGACAATACGGTAAGTCCCGCAACCAGCAACACCAGCCATTCGCGAAGATCCCGCATATGCAATCCGAACCCGAGATCGGCAAGCACGACGGCGGCGAGCAGGATCTGCCCGGCCGTATTCGCCTTGCTGATCATCAGGGGCGCCATGGCGACGGGACGCGACAGCATCCAGGACAGCATGACGGCGACGATGATGAACACATCGCGGCTCACGACCAGGAATACCAGCCAGATCGGCATCTCGCCGAAAATGCCGAGCGAAACGTAGATCGAGACGAGAAGCGCCTTGTCGGCGAGCGGGTCGAGATAGGCGCCGAGCTCGGTCTCTGCCTTGAATCGCTTGGCGATAAAACCATCGACCGCATCCGAGATGCCGGCGACGACAAACAGCCAGAATGCGACCAGCGGCTGCCCGGTGACGATCAGATAGACCACGGCCGGTACGAGGAGCAGCCGGCAGATCGTGATGAAATTCGGAAGGCTCAAGTCGGCTCCGGGACCAAGGATTCCGTAAACGCCCAGGGCCTCAAAGGTCGGGTCCTGCGCTTCATCATGGTGCAGTTAAGCGACGCGGAGACAAAGCTCAATAGTGAGCTTCAATAGGCCTGCAGAAGCCAGGCCCCGCCGGCCTCGAACAGATCGAGGCCGTCCCGAGACAGGCGTTGCGGCAGGTCGGCGGCGCTTCCGGTGAACCAGATCACGATGTTGGCGTCACTGCCGCCGACGCCTTCCACCGCGAGCCCGTTCACCGCGCCGCTCGCCTCGAGGCGGCTTTTCAGCACGTCCCAATCCTCCGGGCCGCCCGTCAGCAGGGCGCGCACGGGAAGACTGCTGCCGAGCGCCAGCCCGATGGTGCCGGAGCCCATGGCGACCTCCTTCCAGCGTTCGGCCAGGATGTCGCCGACCCGGACGGCGGCCGCGTCCAGTCCGCCCGATGAAACCTCCGTCGTGACGTCGATCGGGCCGGCCGCGTCCTCGCCGCTCAGTGTCAAAAGCATGCCCTCGCCGTCCGAGGCGCGATCGAGCCGGACGATCACCGCCGAGTGCGTGTGGTAGCGCACGCGGAACTGGCCGAGGGTCAGGAAATCACCGTCAAGCAGGCGATCGCGGCGGGCGGCCTTGTCCTCGACGGTATTGCCCGGAAGACGGACCGGGGTCAGGCGCTCCTCCATGTCGACTGCGCCGAGGGCGCCGGCCCAGTCCGCCGCGTCGTCCCACCAGCGCTCCTCGCCGTCTTCGACAACGATCGGGATCAGCAGAACGGTCGGCGCCGGTCGGTCGACGACCGCGATGCCGCGCCTGGCGAGGAAGCCACGCACCAGCATCGGCGAATAGACCATCTTGTAGGTGGCCGAATAACCGGTCGTGCCGACCTGTTCGCTGGCATTCTCGTAGCTCGACAACAGCTGTTCGGCCGTTTCCGGCGATATTTCCGGCGGGGTTCCGCTCGCCGCGACGCGGCGCAGGACGCGCATGCCCGACATCACGAGCGCGTCGTCGAGCGCCGCCGCCTTGGCGGCTACCGCATCGGTAGCGACGGCAGAAACGTCAATACCATCCACCACATAGGGGTCGAACCGATTGGCGAAATCGATCCCGGAGGCGGGCGCGGCCCAAAGCAGCCCGGCCAGCAGCGCCAGCCAGGCCCGGCCCGTCGCCTTCGAATCGCCGCGTGCTCCCATGACCACAGTCCGGCCTATTCGCGCACCGCATGCAAGCGCGCAACGGGCTGTTGACACAGGGCACCGCACGCTTGCCTTTCCCATCGGGTTTGTTTGT
This sequence comes from Microbaculum mangrovi, assembly GCF_051390635.1. Lineage (NCBI taxonomy): Bacteria > Pseudomonadati > Pseudomonadota > Alphaproteobacteria > Hyphomicrobiales > Tepidamorphaceae > Microbaculum > Microbaculum mangrovi. The sequence goes on along the minus strand of NZ_JBPODT010000002.1, from coordinate 933,265 downwards.
ATGGCGCAAACGCGAAGGAGGTCCGATTGAGCGGACAGGATGCAAAGGCCGGAGGCGGCGTCAGCTATGCCGATGCCGGGGTCGATATCGGGCGCGGCAATGCGTTCGTCGACGCCATCAAGCCGCTGGTGAAATCGACGGTTCGCGCCGGTGCCGACGCGGAAATCGGCGGATTCGGCGGCGTTTTCGATCTGAAAGCGGCCGGATTCAGCGATCCGCTGCTGGTCGCCGCCAATGACGGGGTCGGCACCAAGGTCAAGATCGCCATCGAGACCGGCATCCACGACACGGTCGGGATCGACCTCGTCGCCATGTGCGTAAACGATCTCGTCGTGCAAGGCGCCGAGCCCCTGTTCTTCCTCGACTACTACGCCGCGGGCAAGCTCGAATCGGATGTCGGCTACGGCATCGTCAAGGGCATCGCCGAAGGCTGCCGGCAGGCGGGCTGCGCGCTGATCGGCGGCGAAACGGCGGAGATGCCCGGTCTCTACGCCAAGGGCGATTACGACCTCGCCGGCTTCTCGGTCGGCGCGGTGGAACGCGACCAGCTGCTGCCGCGCGGCGATGTCGCGGACGGCGACGTGCTGCTGGCGCTGGCCTCCTCCGGGGTTCATTCGAACGGCTTCTCACTGGTTCGCAAGATCGTCGCCGATGCCGGGCTGACATGGTCCGATCCCGCACCGTTCGCCACGGAGACGGCATTGGGCGCCGCCCTGCTGGCGCCGACCCGCATCTACGTCCGTCAGGTGCTTCAGGCGATCCGCGAGACCGGTGCGGTCAAGGCGCTCGCGCACATCACCGGCGGCGGGCTGACCGAGAACCTGCCGCGCGTGCTGCCGGATACCCTCGTCGCCGATATCGATCTGGAGAGCTTCGTGCTGCCGCCGGTATTCCGCTGGCTCGCCGAAACGGCCTCGATCGAGGAAGCGGAGATGCTGCGCACCTTCAACTGCGGCGTCGGCATGGTCGTCGTGGTCGAGGCCGGCAAGGCCGAGGCGGTGGAGACCCTTCTGCGCGACCTCGGCGAGACGGTCTGGCGGCTCGGCCGCCTTTGTGCCGGCGACGACCCCTCGGTCCGCTACGCCGGGAGCCTTTCACGGTGAGCGGGCGGATGCGGGTCGCAATACTGATTTCCGGGCGCGGCAGCAACATGGCCGCGCTGATCGAGGCGTGCCGCAGGCCCGACTATCCCGCCGAGATCGTCCTCGTCATCTCGAACAAGCCCGACGCCAAGGGACTGGAAACCGCGGCCGCTGCAGGCATCGCCACGAAAGTGATCGATTTTCGGGGCAAGGGCAGCCGACAGGCCTTCGAGGACGCCGCGACGCAAGCACTGGAAGACGCCGAGGTCGACCTGATCTGCCTTGCAGGCTTCATGCGGATCCTGAGCGCGGATTTCGTCGGGCGCTGGCGCGACCAAGTGATCAATATCCACCCGTCCCTGCTGCCGGCCTTCCCGGGCCTCGAAACGCACGAACGCGCCTTGCAGGCCGGCGTGCGCATCACCGGCTGCACGGTGCATTTCGTCCGTCCGGAAATGGACAACGGCCCGATCATCGCCCAGGTCGCGGTCCCCGTCTCGAACCGCGACACGGCGGACACGCTGGCTGCGCGCGTCCTGACCTACGAGCACCGGATCTATCCGCTGGCGCTGGAGCTGATCGCATCCGGAAAGGCAAGGCTCGTCGACGAACGGGTCATCGTCGACGAGGACATAGCCGAGCAGCCCGCGCTCGCGGTTCCGCCACTAACCGACGCCCCGCGCTGACCGGCTCTACTTGCAGCCTTCCCAGGCGCTTTCCCAGCGGCTCTTGACGGCCGAGGTGGGCTTCTTCCACTTGGCGACGCCCTTCATTTCGTCCTGGTTCATTTCCTTGAGCACCCGGTTCGTCGCGCACTTGCAGGTGTTGACGTAGGTGCCGTACTGGCCGTGCTTGCCGCTTTCCTGCTGGACACAATAGTCGATCAAGGCAAGGCGGGCGCCCTCCTCGGGCGGAACCTCGGGATCGCTCAGCGCCACCGCCTGATGTCCGGTCGCCAGCAGCAGACCGCCGACCACCACCAGAAAATACCCGAAACGCAAAATACCAGCACCGAACCGCATCATCCGGCCTCCCAGTCTGAAAAACGCACCGTAGAGTAGTTAACTTACCAGCCTGCCCCGCGCAGCCAAACATGGTTGTCGTGGAAAGCCGCGCCGCCATAGGGCGCAACCGGATCGGCTCCGGTCAAGGTGTTGATGCCCTTGCCGTCCGGAAAGGCCTCGTTCGGCCACACCCCTTCGGAGATCAGCACACCGCGGCGCACCCCGTCGAACAGGCGGGCATGCAGGCGAACCTCGCCGCGGCGATTGCCGATACGGACCCGATCGCCGTCCCCGACACCCAGGGCGGCGGCGTCTTCCGGGTGGATCATCACTTCCGGCCGGCCTTCGCGCTCGCGCGACGTCGGCGTCTCGTTGAACGTGGAATTGAGGAACCGGCGCGCCGGCGAAGTCGCCAGCCGGAACGGGTGTTCGGAATCGGCTTCCTCGATCACCGTCCAATGATCGGGCAGTTCGGGTAGCGTCCGCCACGGCCCCATCGGGCCGTCGTTAGGCGCAACGATATTCGTCCAGTCGGGCGAGAACCGGAACTTGCCATCCGGATTGGCGAAGCCGTTCAGGTAGTGGGCGGTCTCGAAATCCGGCTGGATATCGCGCCAGCGATCGGCCTCCAGGTCGGCAAGCGTGCCGTAGCCGGACGCTTTCAGCATCCAGTCGATATGCTCCCGCGCGCTCATGGCGAAGCCTTGATGCTCCGCGCCGACGCGGCGCGCGATCTCGGCATGGACAACATGGTTCTCGCGCGCCTCCCCCGGCGCGTCGACCAGCTTCGGTCCGAGCATCAGATACTGGTGGCCACCGCCCTTGTAGATGTCGTCGTGCTCCAGAAACATCGTCGCCGGCAACACGACGTCGGCCATCTTCGCCGTCTCGGTCATGAACTGCTCGTGGACGCAGACGAACAGGTCGTCGCGGGCAAAGCCGCGCTTCACGAGTTCCTGTTCGGGCGCGACCGAGACGGGATTGGTATTCTGGATCAGCATGGCGGTGACCGGCGGGCCATCGTGCAGTGCGTCGGCGTCGCCGGTCAGGATCGCGCCAATGCGCGACTGGTCGAGCTTGCGAATGGCGGGATCACGCAGGTCGGTGCCCTCGATCATCGACTTGTCGAGCTTGTAGATAGCGCCGTTGTTATGGAAGGCGCCTCCCCCTTCGTATTTCCAGGCGCCGGTGACCGCGGCGATGCAGGAGGCGGCGTGCATGTTGGCGGCGCCGTTGCGGCTGCGCGAGAAGCCATAACCGAGACGCAGATACGTGCGCTTGGTCTCGCCGATCAGCCTGGCGAACGCCTCGATCGTCTCGGCGGGGATGCCGGTGATCGCGGCCGCCCAGTCCGGCGTCCGGGTTTTCAGGTGTGCCTCGAGATCGCGCGGTCGGTCGGTGTATTTCTCCAGATAGTCCCAATCCGCGAAGCCATCCCGGAACAGGACATGCATGACCCCGCAGGCGAGCGCGCCGTCGGTCCCCGGCTTCAGGAGCAGCGGGAGATCGGCCTGGCGCATCGTCTCGTTCATGTAGACGTCGACGACGGCGATCTTGGCGCCGCGGGTCTTGCGCGCCTTGGTCGCGTGCGTCATCACGTTGACCTGTGTCGAGACCGCGTTCGTGCCCCAGATCACCACGAAGTCCGACTTCGCCATCTCGCGCGGATCGGGCCCGGCGAGCCGGCCCGTGCCGGCGATGAAACCGGTCCAGGCCATGTTGGTGCAGATCGTGTCGAATTGGCCCGCGTAGCCCTTGGCGTGGCGCAGCCGGTGAATGCCGTCGCGCTGCACGAGACCCATCGTTCCGGCGTAGTAGTACGGCCAGACCGACGTCGCGCCGTGCGCGCGCTCCGCTTCCAGGAATTTCTCGGCAACGATGTCGAGCGCGTCGTCCCAGGAAATGCGCTCGAACGCGCCGCTGCCCTTGGCGCCGGTGCGGCGCAGCGGATGCAGAAGCCGGTCTGGATGGTGAATGCGCTCGGCGTAGCGGGCGACCTTCTCGCAGACGACGCCGGCGGTATAGTCGTTGTCACGGGCGCCGCGGACGCGACCGATCGTGCGCGCGTCGATCAGTTCGACGTCGAGGGCACAGGTCGACGGGCAATCATGCGGACAGGCCGAGTGGCCGATCCGCAAATCGAGCGGCTTGTTCATCGGACGCCCCCTCCTTCTCACCGGGTCTCCGGGGACGCGGAACGGTAATAGGCGGCCGGGCAAAAGAAAAGGCCGGCCAAGCGGCCGGCCTCTGGGAAGAGCGAGCGGAGGCCCGCGCTAGCCGACGATTTCCTCGGCCTTGAAGCACTGGGCGATTTCATTGGCGGCGTTCTCGACGCTGTCGGAGCCGTGCACCGAATTGCGCTCGATGTTCTCGGCGAAGTCCTTGCGGATCGTGCCGGCGGCGGCGTCGGCCGGGTTCGTGGCGCCCATGACTTCGCGGTTCTTGGCAACGGCGCCCTCGCCTTCCAGGACCTGGAGGACGATCGGACCGGAGGTCATGAAGGCAACCAGATCGTTGAAGAACGGACGCTCCTTGTGGACGGCATAGAACGCCTCGGCATCGGCCTGCGACCACTTGGCGCGCTTCTGGGCGACGACCCGCAGGCCGGCGCTCTCCAGCTTGTCGATGATCTTGCCGGTGATGTTCCGCGCCGTCGCGTCGGGCTTGATGATGGAAAGGGTGCGCTCGATCGCCATGTCGGCTCGACCTCGTTTGCTGATGGTGGGTTCGCTGAATTTGGAAATGCCGGATACCGGCGGTCGCGCGGCTTATACCGGGCTCGCCGCGCCCTCGCAAGGCGCGACGATCGCGTCCCGCCCGCACCCGGTCCCGTGCCGGTCCCGCTTTACCGCGACGTCAATTTATGACAGCGTTACTTACCTAATAGGGAGGACGCGCGGCCGTGAAATCGCATTTCGAGATGATGGCGGGCTATAACGGCTGGGCCAACGAGCGGCTCTACGCCGCCGCCGCGGCGATGCCCGACGATCTGTACCGCAAGGAGCACGGGGCTTTCTTCGGGTCCATCCACCGTACCCTGAACCATATCCTCGTGGGCGACCGCATCTGGATGGGGCGGTTCACCAGGACCCAAGGCGCGCCGACCCGGCTCGACGCGGTCCTGTTCGACGACTTCGCGGAACTGCGCATGGCCCGGCGGTCGGAGGACGACCGCATCCAGGCCTATGTCGGCAGCCTGTCGGATACGGATCTCGCGGGCCGGTTCCGCTATCGCACCATCACCAACCCGACCGACATCCATCAGCCGCTGTCGCCGGCCCTGACGCATTTCTTCAATCACCAGACCCATCACCGGGGCCAGGTGCATTGCCTGCTGACGCAACTCGCAGGCGATGCCCCGTCCCTCGATCTGATCCTGTATCAGCGCGAGACGGGGATCGGTCTGGACTGAGAAACCGGATCGCGCCGCACGTCGCGCTACTTCGCGTACTTGCCGCCGGTGCCCAGGGAAATGTGCACCTTTTCGCTGTGGATCACTTTTCCGTCCGGCGTCATGTAGACGAGGTTGAGGATATCGGCCTGGACGGGGTGCGGAACGACGAACTTCAACCAGCTGGCCTTTCCGTCCGGCGGACAGGACGACGGTTCCACCACCACGTCGACACGCGCGGCACGAAGCGAGTCGGTGACACGCGGATAGGGCGGCGGGTCGTTGAGCTTCGCGCTGACGAGACGCGTGCAGGCCAGATTGCCCGGCAGGCGCGCCGAGACATGAACCGGCAGGCCACCGCCAAACCTGTCCGGCGCGTCGACGCCGTAGCTGGTCGCGTAGGTCGCGCCCCAGAACGGCGGCCCTGCGATAGCGGATGCGGACGACATCGCGACCAGCGCGGTCGCGGCGAACAGGCTCCGGAGCCCGGTCAGTTTTGAAAACGGCATATAAGCCCTCACAGTTTCGGCGAGCACGATTATCGCACGACTCGGGCCCCGGGTGCGACGCCGGGGCCCTCGTTTCGTTCATTTGCCAGACTAAAATGTCGAGATTGAGATTTTCTCTATTTTCAGGATACGGCCGGCGGGATTGACGAAGAAAATCTGGATCAGCTCGGTGCTGGTGGGGCCGCCGACCGTCATCACCCTCTGGACGAGGCGGCTCTGGCCGCAGCCGCGCGGATTGGGGCCGATGACGATGGTGACGGGGATCGTCAGCGGCGCGACGGCCTGGCCTGGCGGTGCGCCGCGTCGGGCATCGATCGCCGCCTGGCAGGTGTCGCGGGCCACATAGTTCGCTTCGAGGCGTATGGCCCCGCCGTAATATCCCTTGTAGCGGGCAAAGCTACCCGGGCCCTCGGCGAATGCCGTGCTCGGAAGAGCCAGGGCGACGGCGAACAGTGCAAGCGCTAATATCCGCATGGCGAAAGCCTCCTTGAGTTCAACGCGCGCCCCGCCGCCGAAAACCAGAAGATTAGTGGGCCGGCGGAAACGCTCCACCGGCCCGGTACGTCAAATCAGCGCGATCAGACGACTTGGGCCGCCCGTCGCTCCTACAATTTTCGGTGCCCCGACGACAAGTGTGGCGCCGGTTGCGGGTATCGCGTCGAGATTGGCGATACATTCCATGCCCCAGCGACCGGATGGCAGCCAGGTGTAGTGGGTCTTGAAATCCTTCGATCCGCCGAAGTCGAGCGACAGCGTATCGACCGCCATGCCGAGGACGTTGCGGTCCTTGATCATCATGTCGGCGGCTTCCGCGTGGAAGCCAGGGAAGTGCATGACGCCGTCGCCGTCGGCATTCCGGAACTTGTCGCTCTTCACGTGCGCGTCCCAGCCGGAGTTCATGGCGACGCAGCAGCCGTCCGGAAGCTGGCCGTTGGCGCTCTCCCAGGCGGCGATGTCGTCGGGCGTCAACTGATAGTCGGCGTTCTCCGCGGCCTTCGCCTTCACGTCGATTACGGCGATCGGAACGACGAGCTTCTCGACTTCGACCTGATCGGCGGTCTGGCCGTCCTTGGAGAAATGGATCGGCGCGTCCATGTGGGTGCCGGTGTGCTCGTTGAGATGCCAGATGTTCAGATTGAAGCCGTCCTTGTCGAACTTGTAGACGTTCTCGATCTCAAGCTGAGGCTGGCCAAAGAAGGTCGGGAAGTCCTCCGGCAGCGCATGGGTCAGGTCGACGACCTTGGAGAAGCTCGTCGGGGCGGCCCGCGCCGGCGCCACGGCCGCCGGCACCGCAGTCGCAGCCAGCGCGGCTGCTCCCACCCCCTTGAAGAAACCGCGACGGCTCAACTGATGCATTACCGCTTCATGACAGCCAGGTACGCACATTGTTCGCTCTCCCTCTTTTCGGTTCCCCGTAAAACGCCAGCCCACACGGGGCCGGCCGGAAAATGCTAGCACGAGCGGACCAAACGGCAGAATGACCAAAAGAGAGAGGCGCGGGGCCTTGCCGAGAGCCCCGGCAACCTGCAAATAAGCGCCATGCTGCAGATCACCGACCTTACCTACCGCATCGCCGGCCGCACGCTGTTGAACGGCGCCACCGTAATCCTGCCCGCCGGCGCGCGGGCGGGTCTCGTCGGGCGCAACGGGACCGGCAAGACGACCCTGTTCCGACTCATCAAGGGCGAGGTCGCCGCGGAGTCGGGAACGGTCGGCTTCCCGGCGAAAGCGCGGATCGGCACGGTGGAACAGGAAGCGCCGGCGGGCCCGACCTCGCTGATCGACTTCGTGCTGTCGGCCGACACCGAGCGCGCGCGCCTGATGGCGGAGGCGGACTCGACGCAGGACGGGACACGGATCGGCGAAATCCACGCGCGCCTGAGCGAGATCGACGCCTATTCGGCGGAGTCGCGGGCGGCCCGAATCCTCTCCGGCCTAGGCTTCGACCAGGCCGCGCAGCAGCGCCCGCTGGAATCCTTCTCCGGCGGCTGGCGGATGCGGGTGGCGCTCGCGGCCGTGCTGTTCACCGAACCGGACCTCCTGCTGCTGGACGAGCCGACCAACTACCTCGATCTCGAAGGCACGCTGTGGCTGGAGAGCTATCTCGCCCGCTATCCGCACACGATGATCGTCATCAGCCACGACCGCGATCTGCTCAACACGGCCGTGGACACCATCGTCCACCTCGATCAGGGATCGCTCACCGTCTATCGCGGCACCTACGACCAGTTCGAGCGGCAGCGGCGCGAGAAACAGGCACTCGCCGAAAAGGCGCGTAGGAAACAGGACGAGCAGCGCAAGCACATGCAGGCCTTCGTCGACCGGTTCCGCTACAAGGCCTCGAAGGCGCGGCAGGCGCAGAGCCGCCTGAAGGCGCTGTCGAAGATGGAGCCGATCGAGGCGCTCGTCGACGGGTCCGTTCGCCCGTTCAACTTCCCCTCGCCCGAGAAACCGTTGGCCTCGCCGATCATCCAGCTCGACAGCGCCGCGGTGGGCTACGAAGACAAGCCGGTCTTGCGGCACCTGAGCCTCAGGCTCGATCATGACGACCGCATCGGATTGCTGGGATCTAACGGTAACGGCAAGAGCACGCTGGCCAAGCTGTTGTCCGGCCGGTTGCAGTCCAGCGACGGACGGATGCACGCCGCCGACAGGCTCACCGTCGGCTTCTTCGCCCAGCATCAGCTCGACGAGCTCTCCGCGGACCTGTCGCCGACCGAACAGGTGCGCCGGCTGATGCCGGACGCCAAGGAAGCCGAGGTGCGCTCGAAGGCCGCACAACTCGGATTCGGTATCGAAAAGGCGGATATTCCGGCCAGCAAGCTCTCGGGCGGCGAAAAGGCGCGGCTTCTGCTCGGACTGGCCACCTTCTTCGGTCCGCATCTGCTGATCCTCGACGAGCCGACCAACCACCTCGACGTCGACGCACGCGAGGCGCTGGTGCGGGCGCTCGCCGAGTACGAAGGCGCGGTCATCGTCATCAGCCACGACCGGCATCTGATCGAGACGACGGTGGACCGGCTCTGGCTGGTCACCGGCGGCACCGTCGTGCCGTTCGACGGCGACATGGAGGACTACCGCAAGCGGGTCCTGTCCGGCGACGACTCGGTACCGGAAAACACCGAAACGATAACGATCACCGCCAATCGGGGCGATCAGCGCCGCGCGGCGGCGCAGAAGCGCGCCGAATTGCAGCCGCTGCGCAATCGGCAGAAGAGCGCCGAGAAACGGATGGAGACGCTGCAATCGAAGATCGCCGATCTCGACGGTCGCCTCGCCGACCCGGATCTGTTCACGAAGGATCCGGCCAAGGGCGCCGACCTGTCGCGCGAACGGGCACGCACGGTCGAAGCCCTCGCCGCGGCGGAGGAAGACTGGCTGGACGCCGGTGCCGCGCTCGAGGGAGCCACGGCCTAGACATAAACGGTACGACGGTCCGGACGGCCACGTGCCCGCCGCCTCAGTGAATCCGCGCAAAGGCGGGACCGAGCGGGCATCGATTGAAGCCGAGAGCCGAACGGCTTTCGGTTCCGGCTATGTCCTCTCGTAGACGGCGATGAAATGGCGTCGCTGGTTGTCGCCGAGCCTCGCCTCATCGAAGGAGGCCAGCACCAATCCGGCATCGCCAAATCCAGACAGTTCCGATCGCGCCAGCGGCCACGGCGGCCCGTCGGCATGCTCGTCCTCGTCCCGGGCCAGGCAAACGACGACGATGCGCCCGCCGGGTGCGACCAGACCGGCGATCGCCCGCAGCGCCCGTTGGCGAAGGTCGGCGGGCAGCGCCTGCAATGTGTAGACCTCGCTGACGAGATCGAAGGCCCCGAGCCACGCGGCAGGCAGCGAGAACAGGTCGGCGACCGCATAATCCACGGTCGTTTCGGCAAACCGGCGTTTCGCCCAGCCGATCGCGGTTTCGGACAGGTCGAAGGCCGTCACGTCGTAGCCCAGGCCGGCGAGAAACTCCGCGTTGTCGCCAAGCCCGCAACCGACATCGATCGCCCTGCCGGTATGACCGGCGCCCTGGCCGACCGCGGATTTCGCCCAGCGATCCAGCCCCGGGTGCGGTCCGGTGCGGGACCAGGGCACGGCATCGGCATCGTCGCCGGCGCGGCGATAGAGCTCGTCGAACCAGGCCAGCCGGTCTCCGCGCCCGTCCGACCCGGTCACGCCTTGCGCTCCCAGCGGCCGGCGTCGTTCTGCTGCCAGTAGGTCACGTCGTGCCCCTGGCCGCTGGCCTGCTTCCATTGAACGCGTGCCTGCGAAACCGCCTCCTCGTCACGGCCGTCGAAAATGAAGATCGCCCGCTCGTAACCGGCGAGATCCGGCGGTTCGGCGCCGTCAACCAGGAAGCGGACCGTCGCGTCGTTCAGGTTGTCGGTGTCGGTCGTCAGATAGATCGGCTGAAACGCCGGATCCCCGTCGGCCACCGTTCCATGGGGAAGGAAGGAATCCTCGCGATAGGTCCACAAAACCCCGTCGATTGCGTCGAGGCGCTCGGCCGTGCCGCCCTGTACCACCGCCTTCCAGCCGCGCTCGAGGCATTTCTCCAGGAGCGCGGGCAGGACCGCCTCGAGCGGGCGGCGTTCCAGATGATAGAACAGGACCTCGGTCATGGCCTTCGCGTCCCGCGGCCGGGCCGGCCGCCACTAATCCTCGTAGTTGTCGGCAACCAGCCGGTCGAGCAGGCCGACCCCGAAACCGGAGGCCCAGGTCTTGCTGACGTCGGTCTTCGGCGAGGCCATGCCGGTTCCGGCGATGTCGAGATGGGCCCATGGTGTCTCGTCGTCGACGAAGCGCTTGAGGAACTGCGCCGCGGTGATCGAGCCCGCGAATCGGCCGCCGGTGTTCTTGATGTCGGCGAAGCGGGAGTCGATCATCTTGTCGTATTGGGGCCCGAGCGGCATCCGCCAGACCTTCTCGCCCGTCGCCTCGCCGGCGGCGGTGAGACGCGCGGCAAGTTCGTCGTCGTTGGCGAACATGCCGGCATATTCGTGGCCGAGCGCAACGATGATGGCGCCGGTCAGGGTCGCGAGGTCGATGATGAAGCCCGGCTTGAACTTCTTCTGGACGTAGGTCAGCGCGTCGGCAAGCACCAGACGGCCTTCGGCGTCCGTATTGATGACCTCGATGGTCTGGCCCGACATCGAGGTGACGATATCGCCGGGACGCTGCGCCAGGCCGTCGGGCATGTTCTCGACGAGACCGATGACGCCGACCGCGTTGACCTTTGCCTTGCGCGCGGCGAGCGCGTGCATGAGGCCGACGACGCAGGCCGCGCCCGCCATGTCGCCCTTCATGTCCTCCATGCCCGCGGCCGGCTTGATGGAGATGCCGCCGGTATCGAAGACGACGCCCTTGCCGACGAAGACGACGGGCTTCTTCTTCGAGGTCTTGCCGAGACCGTTCCAGCGCATCACGACGACCCGGCTCTCGCGCGCACTGCCCTGCCCGACCGCCAGCAGCGCGTTCATCTTGAGCCGGCCCATTTCCTTCTCGTCGAGGACCGTCACGTCGACGCCGAGAGACGTCAGCGCCTTCGCCCGCTTGGCGAATTCCTCGGGGCCGAGCACGTTGGCAGGCTCGTTGACCAGATCACGGGCGAGCAGTGTGCCGTCGCTGACCGCATCGAGCCGCGCGAACGCCTTGCGGGCGGCGGTGTGGCCATCCGTCGCCACCACGACGTTGCGCGGCGGATTCTTCGGCTTTTCGTCGTCCGGCTTCTTTTTCTTGTAACGGTCGAAACGGTAGGCGGAGAGCTTGGCTCCGACACCGAGCAGAGCGGCGGCCTGCTCGCCGGGCGATGTCCCGTCGGCCAGTTCCATCACCACCGTCGCGGTCTGCGTGCCATTGGTCAGCCGCGCGGCGATCGCCCCGCCGAGGTTCTGCCAGTCTAGATCCTTGAGCTTCGCGGCGTCGCCGGTTCCCACGACGAGGACCCGGTCGAGGGCCAGGTTGGCGGGCGCGATGACGTCGAGAAACGATTTCGACTTGCCGGTGAACTCGGCCGTCTTCGCCGCCCTGGACAGCGCGCCGCCGGACGAGTCGTCGAGCGCCTTTCCGATGGGGCCGAAAGCGGCCTTTTCGCCCGCGAACAGCACGGCGACACCCTTGGAGGGCTCGGAAAGCTTCGAAAAACTGACTTTCGGCAGGTCTGACATGGCAGATGGGACCTCGACTGGTTCAAATCTATTTCAAGATGTTACAATCGCTTGATCGGCGCAGCGTCTCCCAATACACCATCCGACAAGATGGTGCGAGGGGGCGGGACCGTCGGTGCGCGAGCGCGGCCCGAAAACGGCGCATTCTCGCCATCAAGACGGATTAGCGAATGCAGGGTCGGCGTGGTGCCGGCGAGTTGGAGGCGCGTAAGGCTTTAAGCGGATGAACCTTATCGGCCGCTACATATTCCGCATCGTCGCGGGCGCCTTCGTGATAGCACTCCTGGTGCTGACCGGCGTCGTGTGGGTTACGCAGGCGCTCAAGGAAATCGACCTGCTGACCACACAGGGACAGACCCTGTGGCTGTTCCTCTATATGACGATGCTCGCCCTGCCGGCGCTGATCATGGTCATCGCGCCCGTGGCGCTGTTCATCGCCTGCCTCTACGCGCTAAACCGCGTCAATGCCGACAGCGAGCTGGTCATCGTCCATGCCGCCGGCACGTCGCCCTGGATCGTCTTCAAGCCCTTCGTGGTCCTCGGTCTCATCGTCACGATCCTGACCGGCTTCATCAGCCTCTACGTCATGCCGGAAAGCGCGCGAACGCTGCGCAACACGATCGCCTCGATCCGCGCCGACGTGCTGACCTACATCGTCAAGGAAGGCCTGTTCACGACGGTCGAGAACGGCCTGACGTTCCATATCCGCGACCGAAACCCCGACGGCACGCTGGCGGGCCTGCTGGTCCACGACGAGCGCGACCCGAAGAAGCTGATGACCTATCTCGCCGAGGAAGGCCGCATCGTGCGCACCGGCGAGCGCGCCTACCTGACGATGCACCGCGGCAGCATGCATCAGCAGGAAGGCAAACCGGAAGAGATCACGGTCATCAATTTCGATCGCTATATCTTCGATCTTTCCAACCTGACGGTCGGCAGCGGGGAAGTGGCGTACCGGCCGCGCGAAATGCGCATGTCGGAGTTGCTGAATCCCGATCCGAACGACGAGTACTATCAGAAGTTTCCTGGCAAGTTCCGGGCCGAGATCCATGAACGGATCTCCAGCATCCTCTACCCGCTCGCCTTCGTGTTCATCACATTGGCCACGCTCGGCTATCCGCGCACCAACCGCACCGGACGCGGCAACTCGATCGTCCTGGCGATCGCCGCCATGGCCATCCTGCGCACGATCGGCTTCAGCGCGTCGAACATGGCCGCCCGCGAGGCCTGGGCGGTGGTTCCGATGTACGTGACGCCGCTCGTCGGCATTGCCGGCGCCGCCTGGATGGCGTTCGGCAACGGGCAGCGGATGGCCCTGATCGCCGATGCGATTCCCACGTTGCCGAAGATCGACCTCAACACCCTCAGGCCTTTGCGCGCGCTCGCCTCCATCTCAGAGGCGGTGACCGACCTGATGCGCCGCGGCGGCCTCACCGGCCGGGGGGCGTCGCGATGATCTTCGACAAGACCCTCGCGACCTATATGTCGAAGCGGTTCCTTTTGAACCTCATCGGGGTGTTCGGCACCTGTATCGCGCTGATCTTCCTGGTCGACACGGTGGAGAACCTGCGCCGGGCCGGCAATCACGATGTCGGCATCGGCGTCGTGCTGCTGCTCTCGCTCTATCGCCTGCCCTCGCTGACCGAGCTGGTGCTGCCCTTCTCCGTCCTGTTCGCGGCGATGATGACGTTCCTGGTGCTGACCAAGAGCCTGGAGCTGGTCGTGGCGCGCGCGGCCGGTCTGTCGGTATGGCAGTTCACGGCGCCGGCGCTGATCATCGCGCTCGTTCTCGGCATCGCGGCGACGACGCTCTACAATCCGCTCGCGGCGAATCTGAAGGGGCGGCATGAGGCGCTGTTCGAAGAATCATTCGGGGACTATTCGGGCCCGTTCGGCTGGGGCGGGCGGGCGATCTGGCTGCGCCAGGACGGCGTCGACGGCCAGTCCGTGCTGCACGCGAGGAGCGCTTCGCCGAACGGCTGGAAGCTTCGCCGCGTGACCGCGATCATCTTCGACCAGAACGGCGCGTTTCGCGAACGATTCGAGGCCAAATCGGCCATTCTGGAAGACGGACGGTGGCGTCTTAACAACGGATGGCTGATTCAGCCCGGCCTGCCGCCCCAGTTCCACCGCTCCTATCTGCTCAGCACCTATCTGGACAAGACGCAGGTCTCCGAGCGGCTGGCATCCGCCGACACAATCTCGTTCTGGGACCTGCCCAAACAGATCGATACGGCCAGAAAGGCCGGTTTGCCGGCCCTTCAGTACCAGCTGCAATATCAGACTCTCTTAGCGCGTCCTTTACTCCTGTGCGCAATGGTGCTGATTGCCGCAACCGTCTCGCTTCGCGTGTTCAGGTTCGGCAATATCGGACGAATGATTCTCGGTGGCGTGGTTGCCGGCTTCGTGCTTTATGTAGTTTCAAAGTTGGTGGGGGATCTCGGCGCCGCCGGTGCGGTGACGCCGTTTGCTGCTGCGTGGACACCACCTCTGGTGGCCATGCTCATCGGAACGACTGTGTTGCTGTACCAGGAAGACGGCTAGTGATGGCTGCCGATCCGCGTATTCTCGATCGGACTCGCTGCACGATGCCAGGCATTGTCGCAGTTCTCATGGGCGTGGCGCTTGTCGCCGCGGCGCCGCCGGCGTTTGCCCAGGTCCCCACGACCTCGACGATGACCGATATCATCGACAGCGATCCCAATGCGCGGATGCTGCTCGAGGCTGATGAACTCATCTACGACCTGGACAACGACATGGTGTCGGCCGCGGGCGCGGTCGATATCTACTACAAGGGCTATACCGTCGAGGCGGAGCGGGTCGACTACGACCAGAAGACCGGCAAAGTGTTCGCCCGCGGCAACGTGAAGATCACGGCGCCTGACAAGAACGTGATCTATGCCGACGCGGTCGAGCTGACCGACGATTTCCGCGACGGATTCGTCAACGAGCTGACCCTGGTGACGCCCGACGAGACTCGTTTCGCCGCGACCTCTGCGGAGCGTTTCGACGAGAACGTCACCGTGTTCAACACGGGCGTCTATACCGCGTGCAAGCCGTGCCAGGAGAATCCGGAGAAGCCGCCGTTCTGGCAGATCAAGGCGAAGCGCATCATCCACAATCAGGAAGAGCAGACCGTCTATTACGAGGACGCCAGCTTCGAGCTGTTCGGCATGCCGATCGCCTACCTGCCCTTCTTCAGCCACCCCGACCCGACCGTGAAGCAGCGGTCCGGATTCCTCCGCCCCGGCTTCATCTACAATAAGAACCTGGGCTACGGCGTTGAAGTTCCCTATTATTTTGCCCTTGCGCCCGACTACGACCTGACGGTCTCGGTGACGCCCTATACGATCCAGGGGCCGCTGGGCGAATTCGAATGGCGGCAGCGTTTCGCCAAAGGCGGCTACCTGGTGCGCGGCGCCGGCATCTACCAGCTCGATCCGGATCAGTTCGAGCCTTACCGCATTGACAGCCAGAAGGAATTCCGCGGCGTCGTGCAGACGGAAGGCCTGTTCCAGATCAACGACTTCTGGAAATGGGGCTGGGACGGGACGCTGCAGACCGACCAGACCTTCATGCGGACGTACAACCTGACGAACCGCAACGAACTCCGCGACCAGCTCTTCCTGACGGGGCAAAGCGCCCGGAACTGGTTCGACGCGCGGATCGTGCACTATCAGATCCTGCAGGATCCCTACCGGTTCAACGAGGACTCGCAGCCGGTCATTCACCCGATCATCGACTACAACTACATATTCGATGAATCCGTCCTGGGCGGACGGCTGTCGCTCGACTTCAATTCGCTCAGCCTGTCGCGCTCGGATGCCGAATTCCGGCCGCTGTTCCCGTATGCCAGGCAGCTCGACCCCGATCTGGGATGTCCCTATGGCTACCTGAACAATCCGAGCAGGCTTTCCGATCTGTCCGCCGGCGTGACATCGGCAAGCATCCTGGCCCAGGCGCGGTCGACGACCTGCGAACTGATCGGCGTCCCGGGCACGACCAATCGGGCCATAGCGGAGCTGCGCTGGGAGCGGTCGATCACGGACAGTTTCGGCCAGGTGTTCACCCCCTTCGTGTCGATGCGCGGCGACGCCTATGCGTTCAGCGTCGACGATCCGTACCTGAGCGACGGCTACACCAACATCAGCGTCCTCAACAATTTCATGCCGAACGGTGACGATACGATCATCCGCGGCATGGCTGCGGTCGGCATCGAATATCGTTATCCGATCCTGATCTCGAACAACTGGGGCTATCAGATCGTCGAACCGATCGCCCAACTCGTGGCGCGGCCCGACGCGCAGGACAACGCGATCATCCCGAACAACGACGCGCTCAGCCTGGTGTTCGACGACACCAACCTGTTCCAGATCGACAAGTTCTCCGGATACGACCGGATGGACGGCGGCACGCGCGCCAATGTCGGCGTGCGCTATACGGCTCAGACCGAGTCCGGCATCGAGATCGGCGGTGTGTTCGGCCAGTCCTACCTGCTCGCCGGCGACAACCCGTTCCCGACAGGCTCCGGACTGGAAACCGACCGGTCCGACTATGTGGCCTCGCTCTACTTCTCGCCGATCTCGTCGCTTCAGATCGTCAACCGCATTCGTCTCGACGAGTCGGATTTCGACAACAAGCGCTACGACCTTGAAGTCAGCGGCGGCTACGGCGCGGTATCGTCGTCGGTCATCTACTCGAACATCGCCGCGGACCCCGAACAGGGCTTCATCGTCGATCGCGAGGAAATCCAGGGCGTCGCCAAGCTGAAAATCGACGAGAACTGGTCGGTCTGGGCGGGCGGTCGCTACGAAATCTCCGGCACACCGCCGTCATCCCCGCAGCCGAACCATTCTCCGCAATGGATTTCGAATTCCTTCGGTTTCGGTTACGAAAACGAGTGCGTGACGATCGCCGTGGCGTATCAGAGGCAATATGCGCGCGATCTGGATCAGGAGCCGGACGAGCGGATTACGTTCCGGTTTGCCCTGCGCTCCCTGACGGAAGGCAAGTTCTCGCAATCCATCGGCAACCGAAACGACTAGACATTGAAAGCCGAGGCCAGGGGCTGGCCCCGGCCAGCCATGTGCCTGCCACAATCGAATGGCATGCGCTGATCATGATATCTGGGCATATCGGATGAATGACTTCACCGGACTTTCTGGTTTTCTGCGGTTTTCCCGCGCAGTGGCGTTCTCGGCGCTGATGGCGGCGGGCGCGGCGAGCGCTATCGTCGCCGGTTCGGCGCAAACCGCATTCGCCACGTCGATCGCGATTCTCGTCAACGACGAGCCGGTAACCGAATACGACATCGTGCAACGGCAGAAGCTGATCCAGGCGACCGCCCGCGGGACTGCAAACCCGAAGCAGAAGGCCATCGACGAGCTTATCGACGAGCGGCTGAAGATGCAGGCCGCCCGGCGCGTCGGGATTTCGGTGAGCTCGGCGGAAGTCGATCAGGCTTTCGACGCCATCGCCAGCCGGGTGAAGTTGTCGCCGAGCCAGTTCGGCCAGGCCCTCCAGCAGTTGGGGGTCAATCCCTCGACCCTGAAGAAGCGCCTTGAGGCCGACCTGACATGGCGCAACGTGGTGCGGGCGCGGTTCCGTTCCAGCGTCAATATCCGCGACCGCGACATCGAGGTCGCCCTCGCCCGCAAGGGCGAGGAACTGCCGTCGACCAGCGTCGAGCTGGAGATTCAGCAGATCATCTTCATCATTCCGCAGGACAGTTCCGACGCCTATATCCGCCAGCGCACGGCGGATGCCCAGGCGTTCCGGTCCAAATACACCGGTTGCGACAGCGCCCGCGATCTCGCCAAGTCGTTCCGCGATATCGTCGTCAAGGATTCGGTTCGCCGGAACCTGGCCGACATTGCCCCGAACGTCGTCGGCGAGTTGAAGGATATTCCGGTCGGCGGGATTACCAGCCCGAACAAGGGCCCGATCGCGATCGACCTACTCGGCGTCTGCGACCGGGAGGAAATCCAGGATACGTCCGCCGCGCGCAAACAGGTCCAGAACGAGCTCATGAACGAACAGGGCGAACGTCTGGCGCGCCGGCTCCTGATCGACCTGAAGCAGAGCGCCGTCATCGAGTATCGCTGAGCGGGCCTCAACAGATGTCCCGCGATCCGCTCGTTGTGACGATGGGCGAGCCGGCCGGTGTCGGTCCGGAGCTCATCGGTCTTTCCTGGCTAGCCCTGCGGGCTGGCCCGCCCTGCCCGTTCTACTGCCTCGCGGATCCGGACTTCCTGTCCTCACGCCTGAAATCCGCCGGTGTTCCCGTTCCCGTCATCACAGTTGAATGCCCCGACGAGGTCGACGCGGCCTTCGGCGAAGGGATACCCGTTATGCGGCTCGAAAGCCGCGTCCGCGCCGGGACACCCGGCAATCCGTCGACTGAGGACGCACCTGCCGTTCTCGAGGCGATCGAGCGCGCCGTCACCGACGTGATCGACGGCCGGGCCTGCGGGGTCGTCACGGCCCCGGTGCAGAAGGAAACGCTCTACGATGCCGGCTTTGCGTTTCCCGGCCATACCGAGTTCCTCGGCGATCTGGCCCGCCGTCGGGGCCTCGACGCCTATCCGGTGATGATGATCGCCTCGGACGAGCTGCGCGTCGTGCCAGTCACCGTCCATGTGCCGATCGCCGACGTATCGCGGCTGCTCACCGAGGATTTGATCGTAGAGACGTCGCGGATCGTCGCCAGGGAACTGACCGCGAAATTCGGTATCGCCGCCCCGCGCCTCGCCGTCGCCGGACTCAACCCCCATGCAGGCGAAGGCGGCCGGATCGGAACGGAAGATCGCGACGTCGTCGCGCCCGCGGTGGCGGCACTCGTCGCCGAAGGCATCGGCGCGCACGGGCCGCAGGCGGCCGATACCCTGTTCCACGCGAGCGCCAGACGCAGCTACGACGCGGCCATCTGCATGTATCACGACCAGGCGCTGATCCCGATCAAGACGATCGCCTTCGACGACGCGGTGAACGTGACGCTCGGTCTCCCGTTCGTGCGCACATCGCCGGATCACGGCACGGCACTCTCTCTCGCCGGCACCGGAAAGGCCAATCCGTCGAGCTTCGTCGCCGCGATACGGATGGCGTGGCGCATGTCCGCGCGGCCGTGATGCCGGACGAGCCCGACCTGCCGCCGGACCTGCCTCCCCTGCGCGAGGTCATCGCCGGCCACGGGCTCGCGGCGCGCAAGTCGCTCGGCCAGAACTTCCTGCTCGACATCAACCTGACCCGCCGTATCGCCCGGACATCCGGCGCCCTCCATGGCGTGACGGTCGCCGAGGTCGGCCCGGGACCGGGCGGCCTGACCCGCGCACTGCTGCTGGAGGGCGCGCGGAAGGTCGTCGCCATCGAGAAGGACGATCGCTGCATCGCGGCTCTGGAGGACCTGGCTGCCGCGTTTCCGGGACGGCTCGAAATCGTCGCCGCCGACGCGACGAAACTCGATCTCGGTGAACGCATTGAGCGGCCGGCCCGGATCGTCGCCAACCTGCCCTACAACATCTCCACGGTTCTGCTCGTCGGCTGGCTCGGTACCGATGCCTGGCCGCCGTGGTGGGACTCGCTGACGTTGATGTTCCAGCGCGAGGTCGCCGAGCGGATCGTCGCCGCGCCCGGATCGAAGACCTACGGGCGGCTGTCAATCCTGTCGCAATGGCGTTCAAGCGCCCGCATTCTGTTCGACGTCGACCGGCGCGCCTTCACGCCGCCGCCAAAGATCACGTCGAGCGTCGTGCGTATCGAGCCCAAGGAAATGCCTGAGGGAATCCGGTTCAAGGACCTGGAGCGGGTGACGGCGGCCGCCTTCGGCCAGCGGCGCAAGATGCTGCGGTCGAGCCTGAAAAGCCTCGCCGCGCACCCCGAAACCCTGCTGGAGGCAGCCGGAATCGATCCGACGAGTCGTGCCGAAGACATACCGGTCGACGACTTCCTAGCGCTGACGCGCGCCTTCGCCGCGTCCGCCTAGCCGGTTTCGGCGGCGAGGTCGCGGTCGAGCGTCGCGATGAAGTCGGGAAGGTCCACGAGGCGTTCGCGGCGGCAGCGCTCGGCGTTCAGGATGGCGCGCGCCTTGGCGACGCTCTCGTCGAGATCGTTGTTGACGAGCACGTAGTCGTATTCGGTCCAGTGCGTAATCTCGTCGCGCGCATTGGCGAGGCGACGGGCAATGACCTCGCTGTCGTCCTCGGCGCGCCGCTCCAACCGTGTGCGCTGCTCGGCGGCGGTCGGCGGCAGGACGAACACGGCGACGGTATCGGCGCGCATCCTTTCGAGGACCTGACGCGTTCCCTGCCAGTCGATGTCGAACAGGACGTCCTTGCCTTCGCTCAGCGCATTCTCGACCGGTTCGCGCGGGGTGCCGTAGTAGTTGCCGTGCACCTCCGCCCATTCCAGCAGATCGTCGTGGTCGCGCATCGACTCGAACTGTCGGGTGGAGACGAAATTGTAGTGGACGCCGTCGACCTCGCTCGGCCGGCGCTTGCGGGTCGTCACCGACACGGACAGATGGATGGACTGGTCCGATTTGTTCTCTTCGCCGAGGAGAGAGCGCGAGATCGACGTCTTTCCGGCCCCCGACGGCGAGGACAGGATCAATATCAGGCCGCGGCGTTTCAGCGACCCGCCCTTTGGCATCTCACTCGACATTCTGAACCTGTTCACGCAGTTGATCGACGACCGACTTCAGCTCGAGCCCGACCCGCGTCAGCGCCACGTCGTTCGACTTCGAGCAGATCGTGTTGGCCTCGCGGTTGAATTCCTGGGCGAGGAATTCAAGCTTGCGCCCGACCGCGCCGGTCCCCGAGAGCAAGGCCCGCACGCCCTCTACATGGGCATTCAGGCGGTCCAGCTCCTCGCGGATATCTGCCTTGGTGGCAAGCAGGACCGCTTCCTGGTGCAGGCGCTGCGGATCCAGCGCCGGGGCCGATTCGAGCAGCGTCCGGACCTGGTCGGCGAGCCGCTTTTCGATCGCTTCCGGCGTCCTGGACGGATTGGCGCCGGCCTCGCCGGCCAGGGCCTCGATCTCGTCCATGCGCGCCGCCAGGACGATGGCCAGATGGGCGCCTTCGCTCTGCCGCATCTCGACGAGATGGCCCAGGGCGTCGCCGAAGGTCTCAAGCAGAGCCTTGTCGAGCGCGGCCCGCGTCTCCTCGTCCTCGATCTGGTCCTCGGTCTCGACGACCCCCTTGAGCGCCAGCAGCCCGTCGGCGCGCGGCATTTCGACCTTGCCTGTCGCGGTCAGCGTCTCGCAGGCGGCGAGAACCGCGTCCAGCGCGTCGGTGTTGATCCGGACCGTACCCGCGGCCTGGGCCCGGTGCATCTGCAGGTTAACGGACAACGAGCCGCGCGACAGGCGCTTCTGTGCCCGCTCGCGCAACGCCGGCTCCAGGCGGTCGAAGCCCTGCGGCAGGCGCAGGCGCAGATCGAGGCCGCGGCCGTTGACGGAGCGGATCTCCCAGTGCCAGCGGTAATCACCGAAGGTGCCTTCGACCCGGGCGAAGCCGGTCATGCTCGCGAGCGCCATTTTTTCTTTCCGGATCGACGGTCTAGGAAAAGCGGAAAACGCGGTTCCCGCCGGTTCGGCGCGAACTTATCCGGCCTCCGCCACAGCGACAAGCCGAGGCCGGCGGCGCGCGATCAGTTCACGTTGAGATTGAGCCCCTTGAGCGACGTGCCGCCCTTGCCTTCCTCGGCGGCCTCGCGCTCGGCTTCGAGCCTGGCGGCTTCCTCGGCCTCGGCGGCGGAACGCTCGCGGCGCTGCTTCTCCAGCTGCCGCCACTTCGAGACGTTGCGGTTATGCTCTTCGAGGCTCGCCGCGAAAGTATGGCCGCCGGTGCCGTCGGCGACGAAATACAGCTCGTCGGTGCGCGAGGGATTGGCCACGGACTCGAGCGCGGCGCGGCCCGGATTGGCGATCGCCGTCGGCGGCAGGCCGTTGATCTGATAGGTATTGTAGGCGTTCGGCGCATCGAGTTCGCTGCGGGTGATGGTGCGCGGCTCGAAGAACGCCTTGCCGCCGTAGAGGCCGTAGAGAATCGTCGGGTCCGACTGCAGCCGCATGCCCTTGTTCAGGCGGTTGATGAACACGCCGGCAACGCGCGGGCGCTCGTCGGCCTTGCCCGTTTCCTTCTCGACGATCGAGGCCAGCACCACCAGCTCCTCGGGGGTCGAGACCGGCAGTTCGTCGACGCGGCGGTTCCAGATCTCCTCGAGCACGCGCTCGCGGGCACGCTTCATCCGCTCGATCATCTGCGCCCGGCTGGTGCCGCGGTCGAAACTGTAGGTCTCCGGCAGCAGCGTTCCCTCGGCGGGGACTTCGTCGATCTCGCCGATCAGGATCGCATCGGCGTTCAGCTTGGCGACGATCTGCTCGCTGGTATAGCCCTCCGGGATCGTCACCTGATGCAGGATCGCCTTGCCCTCGACCAGAATGTCCATGACCTGGCGCATGCTGGCATGCTCGGGGATCACGTATTCGCCTGCCTTGAGGTCATCCTGCGCCTTGTTCAGGAAAATGCCACCGACGAACACCCAGGCCTGCTCGATCACGCCTTCGCGCTGGAGCTGCTGGGCGATCTCGCGCACGCCCTTGCCGCGCTGGACGTTGACATGCACCGCCGTATCGAGGGGGCCGGCCGTGTCGAACTGGTACTTGCCGATGAACAGCACAGCGCCGAGACCGATGACCAGGAGCATGAGGAACGTGAAGATGCCGCTCGCCATGACGACGAACTTGTTCTTGGCGCGTCGCGAGGCGGCCGGCGGCGGCGGCGCCGGTTCGGGCTGCAAGGCTTCGCGCGGACTGCGCGGCGAAACCCGGTGTCCGTCGACCGGCTCTTCGGAATGGCCCTCGGTCACCTTACGACTCCTGAATATCCCGCGCACGGAAAACCACCCCTGATGGTATTGCGGATTGCGGCGAAACGGTGGAACGCTTCGCCGCCAACAGAACGCGTGCGATCAGCCGTTGAGGCGACGGAGAATCAAAGATGCGTTGGTGCCGCCGAATCCGAAGGAATTCGACAGGACCGTATTGATCTCACGCTTGCGCGCGGTGTGCGGCACGAGATCAATCGGCGTGTCCACGGAGGGATTGTCGAGGTTGAGCGTCGGCGGGGCCACGTTGTCGCGAATCGCCAATGCCGAGAAGATCGTCTCGACGGCGCCCGCGGCACCGAGCAGGTGGCCGATCGCCGACTTCGTCGACGACATCGAAATGCGGCCCGCGGCATTGCCGACGAGGCGGGACAGCGCGCCCAGCTCGATCTCGTCGCCCAACGGCGTCGACGTGCCGTGCGCGTTGACGTAGTCGATCTCGGAAACGTCGATGCCGGCCCGCTTCACCGCCGCCTGCATGCAGCGGTAGGCGCCGTCTCCGTCCTCCGAAGGCGCGGTGATATGGTAGGCGTCGCCGGACATGCCGTAGCCGATCACCTCGGCATAGATATGGGCGCCGCGCGCCTGGGCGTGCTCCAGCGATTCGAGCACGACGACGCCGGCTCCCTCGCCCATGACGAAGCCGTCACGATCGCGATCATATGGCCGCGAGGCGCGCTTGGGATCATCGTTGAAGGCGGTCGAGAGCGCCCGGCAGGACGCGAAGCCCGCCAAGGCCAGCCGGCACACGCCGCCTTCGGTACCGCCGGCGACCATGACGTCGGCATCGCCCAGCATGATCATGCGCGAGGCGTCGCCGACCGCGTGCGCGCCCGTCGAGCAGGCGGTCACGACCGCGTGGTTGGGGCCCTTGAGGCCGTGGCGGATCGAAATATAGCCCGACGCCAGATTGATCAGTCGGCCAGGAATGAAGAACGGGCTCAAACGCCGCGCGCCTCTCTCCTCGAGCTGCTTGGCACCGGCGGCGATGCCGGACAGTCCGCCGATTCCTGATCCGATCAGCACGCCGGAGCGGGTCTGATCCTCATAGGATTCGGGATGCCAGTCGGCATCGTTGAGCGCCTGCTGGGCGGCCGCCATCGCGAAGATGATGAAGTCGTCGACCTTGCGCTGCTCCTTCGGCTCCATCCAGTCGTCCGGATTGTAGGTGCCGTCGGTGCCGTCGCCGCGCGGAATGCGGCAGGCGATCTTGCAGGCAATGTCGGAGACGTCGAAATCCTCGACCTTGCTCGCGCCGCTCTCGCCGGCAAGCAGCCGATTCCAGGTAGGCTCCACGCCACAGCCCAACGGCGTAACCATGCCGAGGCCGGTAATGACCACACGCCTCATCTAGGACGATCCGGATTATGCTTCACTGACTGGCAAGCGGCGCGGGACAAACGGACCATGAACCGATTGTCCCGCCCGATGTCACGACGCGTTCTTCTCGAGAAACTTTACCGCGTCGCCGACCGTGAGGATGGTCTCGGCGGCATCGTCCGGAATCTCGCAGCCGAACTCTTCCTCGAAGGCCATCACGAGCTCGACCGTATCAAGGCTGTCGGCGCCAAGATCGTCGATAAAGCTGGCGTTTTCGGTGACTTTGTCCGCCTCAACGCCGAGGTGCTCGACGACGATCTTCTTCACACGTTCTGCAATGTCGCTCATCCTGTCATCCCCGATAGCAAATATCGTTTACACTAGTGCCGTTCAGATTATCGGGAAGGGCGCAAGGCGGACCAAGCCTCCTTCGGATGCCGCATCCGTATTCTGTCCGGGTTCTCGACCGTGCGGCCGATACCCGAGGCTCGCGGCTAGTAACACACTTTCCCGATATTGACCAGAATTCGCCCGCCTCGATCCAGCCTGTTGGGGATCGGCGGCGAACGCATTCAGATCATTGCCATTCCTCCGTTCACATGGAGGGTTTGCCCTGTCACATATGCCGCCTCGTCGCTGGCCAGATAGAGGACCGCAGCGGCGATGTCGTCAGAGGTGCCGAGACGCCCGGCCGGAACCCGGCCGAGAACAGCCTCGCGCTGCTTCTCGTTGAGTGCGTCGGTCATCGCCGTCTCGATGAAGCCGGGAGCGACGCAATTAACTGTAATGCCGCGGGAAGCGACTTCCTGGGCGAGGGACTTGGACATGCCGATCATGCCCGCCTTCGCCGCGGCGTAGTTGCCCTGACCGGGATTGCCGGTGACGCCGACGACCGAGGTGATGCCGATGATTCGCCCGGACCGACGACGCATCATGCCCTTCACCGCGGCGCGCGTGAGCCGGAAGGCCGCAGTCAGGTTCACCGCCAGAACCGTGTCCCATTCCTCGTCCTTCATGCGCATGAAGATGTTGTCGCGGGTGATTCCGGCGTTGTTGACGAGAATATCGAGGTCGCCAATCGCCTCCTCGGCCCTGCCGACGAGGCCGTCGACCGCTTCGGCGTCCTGGAGATTGCAGACGACGGGGTGAACCCGCTCGCCGAGATCGGCGACGAGCGCGTCGAGCGCTTCCTGCCGCGTTCCCGAGATGGCGACCGTCGCGCCCTGAGCATGAAGGGTGCGGGCAACGGCTCCACCAATGCCACCGGTCGCGCCCGTCACGAGCGCTGTCTTTCCCGTCAAATCAAACATGTAACCTCCAAATGATGACGGCGGCGCCCTGCGCTTCCGGCCGTCAGGATCGCGAGGCGAGATACGCCGCGATGTCGTCCGGGGCGCCCACGGCGGCGCCTTTGAGCGAACGGTCGATGCGGCGCGTCAGGCCCGTCAGCACCCTGCCGGCACCGACTTCCTTGAAGTCGGTCACGCCTTGCCCGGCCATCCACTCGACGCATTCGCGCCAGCGGACCGTGCCGGTGACCTGCTCGACGAGCCGCCTGCGGATCTCGTCGGGGTCGGATACGGGACCCGCGACGACGTTGGCGACCACCGGCACGACCGGAGCCTTCACCGCGGTTTCGGCCAATGCCGCCTGCATCACCTCGGCGGCCGGCGCCATCATCGCGCAATGGAACGGGGCGCTTACCGGCAGCATGATCGCCTTCATCGCGCCCCTGGCGGTCGCGATTTCACAGGCGCGTTCGACCGCGGCCTTCGCGCCGCTGACCACGACCTGACCGGGAGCGTTGTCGTTGGCGGCCTGGCAGACCTCGCCCTGCGCCGCCTCCTGCGCCACTTCGAGCGCCGCCTGGTAGTCCAGGCCGAGCAACGCGGCCATGGCGCCCTCGCCGACCGGAACGGCGGCCTGCATCGCCTTGCCGCGGGTCCGTAGCAACTTTGCGGTGTCGGAAAGGGTCAGCGCCCCTGCGGCGGCCAGAGCGGAGTATTCGCCGAGCGAATGGCCCGCGACGAAACGCGCCGCCGACCCGACCGCGATTCCTTCGGCTTCCAAAGCCCGGACGACGGCCATCGAGACGGCCATCAGCGCCGGCTGGGCATTCTCGGTAAGCGTCAGACGGTCTTCCGGGCCGTCCCAGATCACCGCCGACAGCTTTTCGCCGAGCGCCTCGTCGACCTCTTCGAATACGGCACGCGCGGCCGGATAGGCGTCGGCCAGGGCCTTGCCCATGCCGACAGCCTGACTGCCCTGCCCCGGAAACACGAATGCCGTAGTCATCTCGCTTGCCTGAAATACCTCGTGCCGGCACGTCTCGCCGGATTGCGGCCCGCACAGACACGCTGGCGGCCGGTATGTCAAGACGTGCCGCCGCGTAGCTGTGTATACCCCCGTGGGTTTATAGCCAGAGAAAAACACCTGACAGCGCCGCTTTCAGGCTGGCGCGGTTTCGATCGCCGGCAGGGATCCGCGCGGGACCGGCATGCACCGTTATGCTTGCGTTTTCGGACCGATCGAGTATATCAGCGCCGTTCCGGTCGTGCTTTGGCCGGAGGCTGAACGGAAGGCTGGCTTTCAAGACCGGCAGGGCGCGTTGTCCGACTTCCCGTGTCTCCGCTCTCGAGACCTTGTTTCGAACGCCTTTCCTTTAAGGCTTCGAAGAGGCTTTGCGCCGAAGGCGACCATCGGTGAAACGGAAAGGCAAGTTACAATGCCACTCTACGAGCACGTGTTCCTGGCCCGCCAGGACGTGTCGGCGCAGCAGGTCGAGGCGCTGACCGAACAGTACAAGACCGTCATCGAACAGAATGGCGGATCGATCGCAAAGACGGAATATTGGGGCGTCCGCCCCCTGTCGTTCCGGATCAAGAAGAACCGGAAGGCGCATTATTCGCTCATGAACATCGAAGCCCCGCACGCCGCGGTGGCCGAGATGGAGCGTCAGATGCGCATCAGCGACGACATCCTTCGTTTCATGACCATCCGCGTCGAAGAGCACGAGGAAGGCCAGTCGGCAATCCTGGCCCGCCGCGATCGCGACGACCGCCGCGGACCGCGCGACCGGTTCGACCGTGGTGACAGAGGCGACCGCGGTGACAGAGGCGACCGGGGCGACAGAGGTGACCGCGGTGACCGGGGCGATCGCCGTCCGCGAGCCAGCGAAGGGTCCGCCAGCGAGGGGGGTAAAGAATAATGTCCATTCCGAATATCGCACAGCTGCCGGTCCGCCGACCGTTCCACCGCCGTCGCAAGACCTGCCCGTTCTCCGGCGCCGACTCGCCGAAGATCGACTACAAGGACGTGAAGCTGCTGCAGCGCTACATCTCGGAGCGCGGCAAGATCGTTCCGAGCCGCATCACGGCGGTGTCGCAGAAGAAGCAGCGTGAACTCGCCAAGGCGATCAAGCGCGCCCGTTTCCTGGGCCTTCTGCCCTATATCGTGAAATAAGTATCGATTTCGCCGCGCCGCGGGCCATGTCCGCGGCGCTTCTGGTTGGGTCGGCATTCCATCGAATAGCCGGCTCTAACCGCCGAACCGGCGGGACAGCTGAGACGATGACGAAGACCATCGTACCGGACTTGCCGATCGCGCGTTTCGGGCACCCGAGTGCCAGCGGCCGATCGGCATGCGTCCTGCCGGAACCAGGATCCACTAATCCATTCCGGGAGTAAAAGTGATGGAAGTCATCCTTCTCGAACGCATAGCCAAACTCGGCCAGATGGGCGACATCGTGCGCGTGCGCGACGGTTTCGCGCGCAATTTCCTGTTGCCGCAGAAAAAGGCGCTGCGCGCCACCGAGACCAACCGCCAGCTTTTCGACCAGCAGCGCGCCCAGCTCGAGGCCCGTAACCTCGAGCTCAAGTCGGAAGCCGAGTCCGTCGCCTCGAAGATGAACGGCTTTGCCGTCGTGCTGATCCGTCAGGCCAGCGAGCGCGGCCAGCTGTACGGTTCGGTGTCGAGCCGCGATATCGCCGATGCGCTGACCGAAGCCGGATTCTCGGTCACCCGCGGCCAGGTCGTTCTTAATGCACCGATCAAGACCCTGGGCCTGACCGAGGTCCCGGTACGCCTGCATCCGGAAGTCGACGCAACCGTCGTCGTCAATGCGGCCCGCTCCGGAGAGGAAGCCGAGCGTCAGGCGCGCGGCGAGGACGTGACGATCGAGGCAGAGGAAGA
Source organism: Microbaculum mangrovi (assembly GCF_051390635.1). Lineage (NCBI taxonomy): Bacteria > Pseudomonadati > Pseudomonadota > Alphaproteobacteria > Hyphomicrobiales > Tepidamorphaceae > Microbaculum > Microbaculum mangrovi. Next base: position 904,723 of record NZ_JBPODT010000002.1, on the reverse strand, counting down.
AGAAGAGTTAGAGGCCGAAGCCGAAGAGTTCTTCGAGGAAGGTACTGAGGCCGAGTCGGAAGAGTCCGCCGAAACGGACGCCGCCGAGGACGCGGACGCCGAAAAATCCTGAACACCGGTATTACGACGGCCGGAAATTTCCGGCCGTCACCCCTATTCACCCGATTGAACCCGACCGCCGCTTGATGTTTTAATTTCGATCAGCGTCGCAGTCTGGATCGGGTTGACCGGGGGAAATGAACGGTCTGCTTCACTACGTTCTGTCGAAGGTCGCCAGGGAAGGTGACCTGCACGTCACGGATCACAAGGGCGTCACCCGGGTTTACGGGGACGGCACGGGCGAACCCGTCCATGTTCGCTTCACGACGGCGGCGGTGGAACGGGCGGTTGTTTCCAATCCCGAGCTGAAGCTAGGCGAAGCCTACATGGACGGCACTTTCGTCGTCGAAAAAGGCTCGATCTACGATTTCCTCGACATAGTCCTGCGCCGCGACGATCCCACGCACCTGCCGTGGTGGATCATCGCCGAGCGCGTCTACCGCTATCTCACCCGCCGCGTCCGCCAGTTCAATCCGATCGGCAGGGCCAAGGACAACGTCGCCCATCACTACGATCTGGACGGGCGCATGTACGACCTGTTCCTCGATTCCGACAGGCAATATTCCTGCGCCTATTTCGAGAGCCCGACGGCCACGCTGGAGCAGGCCCAGCTCGCCAAGAAGCGGCACCTGGCCGCCAAGATGCAGATCGAGAAGGGCCAGCGCGTGCTCGACATCGGCTCCGGCTGGGGCGGTCTCGGCCTCTATATCGCCGAGACCCATCCGGTCTCCGTCGTCGGCGTCACACTCAGCGAAGAACAGCATGCGCTGAGCCGGTCGCGCGCCGAAAAGATGGAGATGGACAACTGCGTCGATTTCCGCCTTCAGGACTACCGCACGCTCGACGGCAAGTTCGACCGGATCGTCTCGGTGGGCATGTTCGAACATGTCGGCGTCGGCCACTATCAGGAGTACTTCGAGAAGGTGCGCGATCTGCTCACCGACGACGGCATCATGGTGCTGCACTCAATCGGCCGCTTCGGCCCGCCCGGCGAGACCAACTCGTGGATCCAGAAGTACATATTCCCCGGCGGCTACATCCCCTCCCTGTCGGAGGTGCTGCCGGTGATCGAGAAGACCGGCCTGTTCGTCACCGACATCGAGATCCTGCGGCTGCACTACGCCGAGACGCTGAAGGAGTGGCGCCGCCGCTTCCTGGCCAATTGCGAGAAGGCGGCCGGCCTCTATGACGAGCGCTTCTGCCGGATGTGGGAATTCTACCTGGCCGGATCGGAAATCTCGTTCCGCAATCAGGGCATGATGAACTTCCAGATCCAGCTCTCCAGGAAGCTGGAGACCGTTCCGCTGACACGCGGCTATATCGGCAATGCGGAAGCGGCCCTGCGCAAGCGCGACGGCGCGCTGATTCCCCGCAAGGAAGCAGCCGAGTGAGTCGTCAAGTGGCGACCCGAATCCATTTAAGAATCTGTTAACAAACTGAATAGCGGGAATGCGCTAGCCTTGGCGTGACGTGCACGCTGATTCGGGCAGGCCAGCGCCCCTCGAATCGTGCAACTAACGAAACCATGACGATCCAGGCCCTCCCCCGCCCGCTCGACGAGCGGCAAGACAGTGAATACCGCGCGGCCCCGCACAACATCGAGGCCGAACAGGCGCTGCTGGGCGCGATCCTCGTCAACAACGAAGCGTTCTACCGGGTCTCGGATTTCCTGGCGCCGGAGCATTTCTTCGAGACGGTGCACCAGCGCATCTTCGACGTCATCAGCCAGCTGATTCGCGGCAACAAGACCGCGACGCCGGTGACGCTGAAGACCTTCCTGGAACGCGACGAGCCGATCGGCGAGGTCCCTGTCACCCAGTATCTCGCGCGCCTCGCCGCCGCCGCGACCACGGTCATCAACGCCGAGGACTACGGGCGCACGATATACGAACTCGCGACCCGCCGGCGACTGATCTCGATCGGCGAGGACATGGTCAACCTGGCCTACGACGCGCCCGTCGACATGCCGCCGGCCCAGCAGATCGCGCAGACGGAGCAGCGGCTGTTCGAACTCGCGGAGACCGGCAAGTACGGGTCCGGTTTCCTGCGTTTCGCCGAGGCGCTCAAGGACGCCATCGATATGGCCAGCAAGGCCTATCAGCGCGACGGGCACCTGTCCGGCATCTCATCGGGCCTGCGCGACCTCGACGACACCCTCGGCGGTCTGCAGCCCTCCGACCTGGTCATCCTGGCCGGCCGCCCCGCCATGGGCAAGACCGCGCTGGCGACCAACATCGCCTTCCATATCGCCGCCCGCTACAAGGCCCAGACGCTGCCGGACGGGCGGATCGAGACCCTCGACGGCGGCATCGTCGGCTTCTTCTCGCTGGAAATGTCGCCCGAGCAGCTCGCCACCCGTATTATTTCCGAGCAGGCGGCGGTGGCCTCCGAGACAATCCGGCGCGGCAAGACCACCCGCGAGGAATTCGACCGGCTGGTGGACGTCGCGACGCAGCTTCAGGCGATCCCGTTCTACATCGACGCCACCGGCGGCCTGTCGATCGCCCAGCTCGCCGCCCGCGCCCGCCGGCTCAAGCGGCAGAAGGGGCTCGACATGCTGGTGATCGACTACCTGCAGCTGCTGCAGGGGTCGAGCCGGCGTTCGCAGGACAGCCGCGTGCAGGAAATCACCGAAATCACCACGGGCCTCAAAGCGCTGGCCAAGGAACTGAACGTGCCGATCCTGGCGCTGTCGCAGCTGTCGCGTCAGGTCGAATCGCGCGAGGACAAGCGCCCGCAGCTCGCCGACCTTCGTGAGTCCGGCTCGATCGAACAGGACGCCGACGTGGTGATGTTCGTCTATCGCGAGGAGTACTACCTCAAGGGCAAGAAGCCGCGCGAAGGCTCGCCGGAATTCGAGACCTGGCAGGACGAGATGGCGCTGGCGCACGGGCTCGCCGAGGTCATCATCGCCAAGCAGCGCCACGGTCCGACCGGCACGGTGAACCTGTCCTTCCAGGCCGAATTCACCCGCTTCGAGAACCTGGCGGCCGACGCGCGGTTGCCGGAACGGATCGAATGACAGGCCGAAAGCACGATTTTCCCGACGATCTTCAGGATTTCGAGGTCGCCGGCCGCCTCACCATCGATCTTTCGGCGCTGAAAGCGAACTGGAAGGCGCTGGCCGGGCGGGCGGAGCCCGCCGAAGCCGCCGCCGTCGTCAAGGCCGACGCCTACGGGCTCGGGATCGAACGCGTCGTCCCCGCGCTGGCCGAGGCCGGCTGCAAGACGTTTTTCGTGGCGATCCTGTCGGAAGCGCGTCGGGTGCGCATGGCCGTTCCGGATGCGACAATCTACGTGCTGGAGGGCCTGGCCTACGGCGCCGCGTCCGTTTTTCGAGACTATTCCGTTCGCCCGGTCCTGGGCAGCCTTGAGGAAATCGACCATTGGGCCGACCATTGCCGGCAATGGGGCAAGGCGCTGCCCGCGGCCGTCCATGTCGATACCGGCATGACCCGGCTTGGCCTGACGCCTGCGGAAGCCGACGCGCTGGCCGAGGATCCCTCGCATTTCGATCATTTCCGCCTCGCCCTGGTGATGAGCCATCTGGCCTGTGCCGACACGCCGGACCATCCGCTGAACCGCGAGCAGCTGAGGCGGTTCGCCGACCTGCGCAAGCGCCTGCCCGACGCCCCGGCATCGCTGGCCAATTCGGCGGGAACGATCATCGGCGGGGACTTCCGGTTCGACCTGGTGCGCCCTGGCGTGGCGATCTACGGCGGCCGCGCCGTCGGCGGCATCCCCAATCCCATGCGCCCCGTCGTCACCGTCGAGGCGCGAGTCATCCGTATCCGCGAGGCCGCCGCCGGCACGCCGGTCGGCTACAGCGCGGCCGAACGCCTGACACGCGACAGCCGGCTCGCGATCCTGTCGGCCGGCTATGCCGACGGCTATCTTCGCGCCGGCGGCTCCGTCGACGGGCGGCCCGGCGCCGAGGTCACCATCAACGGCCAGGCCGCGCCGGTGGTCGGCCGCGTCTCCATGGACATGATCGCCGTCGACATCACCGATTTCGACGAAAATGCCGTCAAAACAGGCGATTACGTCGAACTTCTCGGAAATCGATTCACCGTCGACGATCTCGCCGACAAGGCCGGCACCATCGGTTACGAGATTCTGACGAACCTGGGCCGCCGCTTCCGGCATATCGTCAAGGAAGGCTGAGGTGGCCCGGCGAACCACCCAATATGTCTGTCAGACCTGCGGCACGGTCAGCTCGAAGTGGGCCGGCCGCTGTGAATCCTGCGGCACCTGGAACTCGCTGATCGAGGACTCCGACGGCGGGCCGCTCGCATCGCCGGGCCTGAAGCCCGGCAAGGGCCGGATCATCGAGCTGCAGCCGCTCGCCGGCACCACCGAAGATACGCCGCGGACGCCAAGCGGCATGGCGGAACTGGACCGTGTCACCGGCGGCGGCTTCGTGCGCGGATCGGCGATCCTGATCGGCGGCGATCCCGGCATCGGCAAGTCGACCCTGCTGATCCAGACGGCGGCAGCCGTCGCCGAGGCCGGAAGACGCGTCGTCTACGTCTCGGGCGAAGAGGCGATCGGCCAGATCCGCCTTCGCGCCGATCGGCTGGCGCTCGGCGAGGCCGCCGTCGCCCTCGCCGCGGAGACGAGGATCGAGGATATCCTGGCGACCGTCTCGACCGGTACGCCGCCGGACGTCCTGATCATCGACTCGATCCAGACCATGTGGACGGAAACGGTGGATTCGACACCGGGAACCGTCACCCAGATCCGCGCGACCGCCCAGGCCCTGATCCGTTTCGCCAAGCGGAGCGGGACGACGGTCATCCTCGTCGGCCACGTCACCAAGGACGGCCAGATCGCCGGTCCGCGCGTGGTCGAGCACATGGTCGACGCGGTGCTCTACTTCGAGGGCGACGGGGCGCACCGGTTCCGCATCCTTCGTTCGGTCAAGAACCGATTCGGTCCGACGGACGAGATCGGCGTCTTCGAGATGTCCGGCAAGGGCCTGATCGAGGTCCCCAACCCGTCGGCCCTGTTTCTCGGCGACCGGGACGCGGCAAGTCCCGGAGCCGCGGTTTTCGCCGGCATGGAAGGCACGCGGCCGCTCCTGGTGGAGATGCAGGCGCTTGTCGCCCCCTCCCCGCTCGGCACGCCGCGACGCGCCGTGGTCGGCTGGGATTCGAGCCGGCTTTCGATGGTGCTCGCCGTGCTCGACGCCCATTGCGGACTGAAGCTCGGCGGGCACGACATCTATCTCAACGTCGCCGGCGGTTTGCGAATCATCGAGCCGGCCGCAGATCTCGCCGCCGCCGCGGCACTGGTTTCTTCCCTGGCGCAGGCGCCGCTGCCCGCCGACGCGGTGTTTTTCGGAGAGATCAGTCTGTCGGGGGCGGTGCGCTCGGTGGCGCATGCCTCGGCACGGTTGCGCGAGGCGCAAAAGCTCGGGTTTTCCAAGGCATTAGCGCCCGCCGGCAATACCGCCGAGGCCGGCGACGCGCCACCGATCCCGATCGAACCGATCGACTCGCTCGCCGGCCTAGTGGCGCGGATCGCCGCGGAAGCGCCCAAACGCGACGAGGATTGAGGCCGCGGCTGGGGATTTTGGACGCTATGCGTTTGCGCCAACAGGAAATACGGCGTAATTAACCTCGGCTCGCGCAACGGAGGTTCCCCGCGAAAATGGTGATTACGGGGCTCGATTTTATTGTCGTAGCGATCATGCTGATCTCGGCGCTGCTCGCCATGGTGCGCGGACTGACGCGCGAGGTGTTGTCGATCGCCTCGTGGGTGGTTGCCGCCGGTGCGACACTCTACTTCTTCCCGCGCTTCCAGGCGGACGTGCGGGCGATGGTGGAGCCGAACTGGCTGGCCGACATCTCGCTCGCCGTCGGCATCTTCGTGATCACGCTCATCGTCGTGTCCTTCATCACGATGCGCATCTCCGATTTCATCCTGGACAGCCGGATCGGCGCGCTCGACCGCACGCTCGGATTCATTTTCGGGCTGTTCAGGGGTCTACTTCTCGTCGTAATCGCCTATATGTTCCTCGTCTGGCTCGTGCCGGTCGAGAACCAGCCAAACTGGATCCGTGACGCCCGTTCGGCGCCGATCCTGAAACAGACCGGCGATGCGATCATCGCGCTTCTGCCCGAGGACCCGGAAAAGGCCATCCTCGACAAGCTGCGCAATCGCGGCGGTCCAGGCGAGGAAGCGCCAGCCCCCGAGGGCGACGACGCAACAGGAAGCGGCGACCAGACCGATCAGAGTTACCAGCCCTCCGAGAGGCAGGGCCTCAACCAGTTGCTCGACAGTACACGCGGCGCCAACCAGTAATGGTCCCCGGCTCCGCGCGGACTGCGCGGAGCCGACCCGGAGCACCCGATGACACACCCCGACGAGGGTCGAAAAACCACCCCGAGAGACGTAGACAATGACGTCGAGGGCGATTTTCTTCGTGAGAAATGCGGCGTCTTCGGCGTTTTCGGACATTCCGACGCCGCCGCCTTCACCGCGCTCGGCCTGCACGCCCTGCAGCACCGCGGCCAGGAGGCGGCCGGAATCGTCACCTTCGACGGCCGGCACTTTCATTCCGAGCGGCGGATGGGGCTGGTCGGCGACCATTTCTCCAAGGCCTCGGTGATCGATCGGCTTGCCGGCGAAGGCGCCATCGGACACTGCCGCTACGCCACCACCGGCGACACGATCATGCGCAACGTCCAGCCGCTCTACGCCGATCTGGCCGGCGGCGGCATCGCGGTCTGCCACAACGGCAACCTGACCAACGCGCTGTCCCTGCGCCGCCAGCTCATCCGCGACGGCGCGATCTGCCAGTCGACGTCGGACACCGAGGTGATCCTGCATCTCGTCGCGCGCAGCACGAAGCCGCGCCTCGTCGACAAGTTCATCGAGGCCCTGCGCCAGATCGAAGGCGCCTATTCGCTGGTCGCGTTGACCAACAAGAAGCTGATCGGCGCGCGGGATCCGCTCGGCATTCGTCCGCTCGTTCTCGGCGACCTCGACGGCACGCCGATCCTGGCTTCGGAAACGTGCGCGCTCGATATCATCGGCGCACGCTACGTCCGCGACGTCGAGAACGGCGAGGTCGTTGTGATCTCGAAGGACGGCATCGAATCGCACAAGCCGTTTCCGCCGCAGAAGGTGCGTCCCTGCATCTTCGAGTACATCTATTTCGCCCGGCCGGATTCGGTCGTCGGCGGCAAGAGTGTCTACGAAGTGCGCAAGCGCATGGGCCAGGAACTGGCCACCGATCGGCCCGTACCCGCCGATGTGGTGGTGCCGGTGCCCGATTCCGGCGTGCCGGCGGCGATCGGCTATTCGCAGGCCTCGGGGATCCCCTTCGAGCTCGGAATCATCCGGAACCATTATGTCGGCCGCACCTTCATCGAGCCGACCCAGCAGATCCGCGCGCTCGGCGTCCGCCTGAAGCACAGTGCCAACCGCAGCCAGATCGCCGGCAAGCGCGTCGTCCTCATCGACGACAGCCTAGTGCGCGGCACGACCTCGGCGCGCATCGTGCAGATGATCCGCGAGGCGGGCGCAAAGGAGGTGCATATGCGCATCGCCAGCCCGCCGATCACCCATCCGGACTATTACGGCATCGACACGCCGGAAAAGGAAAACCTGCTCGCCTCGCAGATGAGCCTGGAGGAGATGTGCAAGTTCATCGGGGCGGATACGCTGGACTTCCTGTCGGTCGACGGCATCTATCGCGCCATGGGGCATAACCATCGCGACGCCGACGAGCCGCAATACACCGACCACTGCTTCACCGGCGACTATCCGACGACGCTGACCGACAAGAGCGCCTCCGAACGCGACGAGCACCTTTCGCTTCTGGCCGAAACCGGATAGTTCGCAACGCCATGGAACGTCGTCTGGAAAACCGCATCGCGGTCGTCACCGGTGCGTCGCGCGGCATCGGCCGCGCCGTCGCCGTCGCCCTCGCCCGCGAAGGCGCGCACATCATTGCCATCGCCCGCACCACCGGCGCGCTCGAGGAGCTCGACGACGAGATCGGGAAAGCCGGATCGAGCGCCACCCTTGTGCCCGTCTCGCTTGCCGACATGGCCGCGATCGACCGCCTCGGCGGGGCGATCCACGAGCGCTGGGGCAAGCTCGACATCCTGGTTGGAAATGCCGGCATCGCCGGCGCGCTGACGCCTGTCGGCCACATCCGCGCCAAGGACTGGGACGAGGCCATCGCCGTCAATCTGACCGCCAACTGGCGGCTCATCCGCTCGCTCGACCCGCTGATGCGCCAGTCGGACGCCGCCCGTGCGGTGTTCGTGACGTCGGGCCTCGCCCATATGGGCGCGCCCTACCACTCGGCCTATTCCGCCTCGAAAGCGGGGCTGGAGATTCTGGCGCGCACCTATGCCGCCGAGGTCGAGCAATTCGGCATCAAGGTGAACCTGTTCGGGCCCGGCCGGGTGTTCACCCGGATGCAGCAGGCGCTGTACCGCGGCCAGGACCTTTCCGACCTGCCGAAGCCCGAGGACGTCGCCCCCTTGATCGTCGAGATGGTGCTGCCCGGACAGACGCATAACGGTTTGATCTACAGCTTCCCGCACAAGAGCTGGCTCAAGCCGCAGCCCCCCGCGCCGATCGACGGCTAGGTCTTCTCGTACGGGTTCTCGGTCTTGCGCAGGTACAGGCGCACGGGCACGCCGACGAGGTCGAAGGCCTCGCGCAGGCCGTTCAGCAGATAGCGCCGGTAGGATTCGGGAAGCGCGTCGACGCGCGTGCCGAAGGCGATGAAGGTCGGCGGACGGGTCGCGCCCTGGGTCACGTAACGCAGCTTGATGCGGCGGCCTGCGACCGCCGGCGGGGGATGGTGCTCGATCAGGGCTGCGAACCAGCGGTTCAGCTCCGACGTCGACACGCGCCGCTCCCAGCGCTCGCGCACCTTGAACACCGCCTGCATCAGCTTCGGCAGGCCATAGCCGGTCAGCGCCGAGACGGGGACGAGCGGCATGCCGCGCACCTGCGGCAGCAGGCGGTCGGCCATCTCGCGCAATTCCCGGACGCGCGTGTCGGGCTCCTCGCAACGGTCCCACTTGTTGACGGCGATGACCAGCGCCCGGCCCTCGCGGGTCACCAGATCGGCGATCTGCAGGTCCTGCTTCTCGAAAGGCATCTGCTCGTCGACGACGAGGATCACCACTTCGGCGGCCCGGATCGCGCGCAACGCATCGCCGACCGACAGCTTCTCCAGCTTTTCCTGTACCCGCGCCTTGCGGCGCAGGCCGGCGGTATCGACGAGGCGGACGGGACGGCCCTTCCACTCCCAGTCGACGGCGATCGCGTCGCGGGTAATACCCGCTTCCGGGCCCGTCAGCATGCGGTCCTCGCCGATCAGCCGGTTGACCAGCGTCGACTTGCCCGCGTTCGGCCGTCCGACGACGGCGATGCGGACCGTACCGTCTTCCTCCGGCGCCTCGGCCTCGTCGTCCAGACGCTCGTCCGGCAGATGCGCCCGCAGGGCCTCGTGCAGGTCGGCGAGACCGATACCGTGCTCGGCGGAAAAGGCCACCGGCTCACCGAAGCCGAGCTCGAAGGATTCGTAGAAACCGGGATCGCCCGCCGCGCCCTCGTACTTGTTGGCGACGAGGACGACCGGCTTGCCGGTCTTGCGCAGCATGTCGGCGAAATGGCGGTCGGTCGGGGTCAGGCCGGCGCGGGCGTCGATCAGGAACAGGGCCACGTCGGCCTCGTCGACGGCACGCTCGGTCTGGGCGCGCATGCGGCCTTCCAGGCTTCCCGGATCGGCCTCCTCGAGACCGGCGGTATCGATAAGAGTAACCAGGAGATCGCCGAGTTCGGCGGTCCCCTCGCGACGGTCGCGGGTTACGCCAGGCCGATCGTCGACGAGCGCGATCTTGCGGCCGACGAGCCGATTGAACAGCGTCGACTTGCCCACGTTGGGGCGGCCGATGATCGCGACCTTGATCGGCCGTAACGGAGGCGCCATCGCCCTGCCCATTCGCGTGCTCGCCTAGTTATAGGCGGTGAGCTTGCCCGAATTGTCGAGGACCAGGATACGGCCTCCCGCGGCGATCGGGTTGACGTAAACGGGACTGCCGACGGTCTGGGCGGATACGACGGAACCGTTCGAGGGATCGAGCGTGACGATCCGCCCGTCGGAGGTGCCGACCCAGAGCCGGCCGCCGGCCAGCAGCGGACCGGCGAGGCTGAACACGTCGTTCTTCTTCTTTTTCTTGTCTCCGGTCTCCGGCGTCAGGTCGCTTATCCAGCGCACCGCACCGTTCTTGCGGTCCAGCGCCACCACGGCGCCGCCGAGCGTCGTCGCGAAGATGGCGTTGCCGGCGACCGCGGGCGTATGGGCGCTGGCGACGTTTTGCGCCCACAGGCGGTTGCCGTCCTTCACGCTGACGCCGATCATGCGTCCCGACACGGACACGGCGTAGACCGAGCCGTCGTAGACGACCGGGGACGCGGCGACATCGGTCAAGCCGGAGACGGCGGTGAACCGGCTGGCGCCGGTCAGCGCGTCGAGCCACTTCGGCTCGCCGCTCTCGGCGTCGAAGGAGAGTATCTCGCCGGACGAATAGGGCACGATCACCTGATTGCCGACGACGGCCGGGCTCGCATTGCCCAGCACGCCGGCCGACGAGCCGATTCCCGAATAGGTCCATACGGTCTCGCCCGTATCGATGGCGATCGCGTAGACGATGTTGTCCGAGGAAACGACATAGGCCTTGCCGTTGGCGATCGTCGGGGCGCTGCGCGCGGGCGCGCCGAGCTCGACCGACCAGAGGATGCCGCCGTCGTTGGCGCTGATGCCGGCAACGGTGCCGTAACCGGTCGCGGCGATGACGAAACCGCCCTCCGCGGCGACCCCGCCATTGAAGCTCGGGCTGTCTTCCTTTTCGGGCCGCAGCGAAACCGACCAACCGCGGCCGCCACCGTTCAGGTTATAGGCCGCGACGTTGGCCATCTGGTCCATGACGATGACGAGGCCGCGATAGACGATCGGTCGCGAAGACAGGCGTCCCTTGCGATTGACCTTGGCGACCGAAGCCGCCCAGGTGGCCCCGCCGCTGCCGACGGCGACGTTGCCGGGCGCGTTGGCGGCGTTGCCGCCGGGCTGCGACCAGTCGCCAATGTCCTGGGCGGCCGGCACGCTGACCGGCGTCGCGGCAGCGGCTTCGTCGACCTCCAGACCGTCGGTGGACTGGATCACGGCGCGACGCTCACCCGGGAGACGCTTCTCCTTCTCCGCGAAGGGATTGGCGACGAGGCTGAGATCTTCAAGCGACGGCGCGCTGTCGCAGGCCGACAATGCGAATGCCCCGACCAGAAGGACCGCCGGCAGAACCCGCGTAGATCGCGTGCGAAATACCGCCATCACTGAGCGTCCGTCGCAGCTTCGGCCGCAGGCGTCGCAGCTTCGGCCGCAGGGTCGGCCGCAGGGTCGGCCGCAGGGTCGGCCGCAGTCGGCGCCGGCGTACGGTCGGCGGCGAGCAGCGCGATCATCAACTGAGCGCGAGCGCGCATCTCCTGCGGTGTTTCATTGTCGCCGAGAAGTTCCTCGAAGCGCTGGGTCGCGACCTCGTAGTCGCCGGCCTGATAGGCGGCAAGGCCGAGAAGTTCCCGCGCCGACGCCCGCCACGGATTGCCTTCCACGGCCATCTGACCGACGCGCTGCTCGACGCCGGCACGATCGTTGGCTTCGAGCTGGAGATAGGCGGCGCGCACGCGGGCAACGTTGCGCAGATCAATCGGGAGAGCCGAATTGGAAGAGATGGCGTCGTAATCGGCGAGCGCGCCCTGCGCGTCGCCTGCCGTCGCCTTGCCAGCCGCGGCACGCAGACGGGCAAGCGTGCCGAAGCCGCCGCCTTTCTTGGCGATCGCCTCGAATGCGGCCTGGGCTTCTTCGGACTTGCCATCATCGGCAAGCTGCATCGCCTCGTAGTACTCGGCACCGGCCTGCGCCGCCTGCTGGGCGGAATACCATTCCCAGCCGCGCCAGCCCGCCGTGACCACGACGATCAGGACGGCAACACCGATCACATAGCCCCCGAACCGGTCCCAGAGCTCCTTGGCCTGTTCCCGGCGGACTTCTTCCTCGACTTCGCGAAAAATGTCGGACATTCAGATCCGCCCGCGCTTTCTTTTCTCGACGCCGTACAATCGGCGGGCCCGTCCGGGCCGACAAAAATTCGGCGCCGCCTGCCCGTCTGCGCTCTTCGGCGCAAACAAACACGCAAACCACCGTTCGGCGCCCGTGATTAAGCGCTCATTGAGCCGATATCAAGGCTAACCGGACGCAGAGTGCTCGGCGTCCCGCCCCGACAAACCGCGTGAGCGGTCCGGAACTCAGGCCCACCAGCGCTTCGGCGCGAACGAGCCGGCGGCATCCTCGATGACCTTGGCGGCCTGAAACAGGGTCGATTCGTCGAAGGGACGACCGATCAGCTGCAGCCCCAGCGGCAACCCTTCGGCATTGAGGCCGGAGGGAACGGCAATGCCCGGCAGGCCGGCCATGTTGACCGTCACGGTGAACACATCGTTCAGGTACATCTCGATCGGCGAGGCCGTCGACATCGCCGCGACGCCGAAGGCGGCGGACGGCGTTGCCGGCGTCAGGATCGTGTCGATTCCCTCGGCAAAGACGGTCTCGAAATCGCGCTTGATGAGGGTGCGGACCTTCTGAGCACGCAGGTAATAGGCGTCGTAGTAGCCCGCCGACAGCACGTATGTGCCGATCAGCACACGGCGCTTCACCTCGGCGCCGAAGCCCGCGGACCGGGACTTCTCGTACATGTCGATAACGTCCTCGCCCTCGACGCGCAGGCCGTAGCGCACGCCGTCGTATCGGGCGAGATTGGACGAGGCCTCGGCCGGCGCCACGATGTAATAGGCCGGCAGCGCGTACTTCGTGTGCGGCAGCGAGATATCGACGAGCTCGGCACCGGCGTCCTTCAGCCAGGCGGCGCCCTTCTGCCACATCTCCTCGATCTCGGCGGGCATGCCGTCGATTCGGTACTCCTTCGGGATGCCGATGCGCATGCCCTTGACCGACTTGCCGATCGCCGCCTCGTAGTCCGGCACCTCGATATCGACGGACGTGGTGTCCTTCGGATCGACCGAGGCCATCGACTTCAGCATGATTGCCGCGTCGCGGACATCGCGGGCGAGCGGTCCGGCCTGGTCCAGCGAGGACGCAAAGGCGACCGTCCCCCAGCGCGAGCAGCGTCCGTAGGTCGGCTTGATGCCGACCGTGCCGGTGAAGGCGGCCGGCTGACGGATCGAGCCGCCGGTATCGGTGGCCGTGGCGCCGGCGCAGAGCCGCGCGGCGACGGCCGCGGCCGAGCCGCCGGACGAGCCGCCGGGCACCAGATCGGCGTTGTTGGCATTCGACCGCCACGGGCTGATCACTGGGCCGTAGTAGGAGGTCTCGTTGGACGAGCCCATGGCGAACTCGTCCATGTTGAGCTTGCCGAGCATGACCGCGCCATCGGCCCAAAGGTTGGCGGTGACGGTCGATTCGTAGTGCGGCTTGAAGCCGTCGAGCACGTGGCTGCCGGCCTGGCTGTGCACGCCCTCGGTGCAGAACAGGTCCTTGATGCCCAGCGGAATGCCTTCCAGCGGCCGCGCCTCGCCCGTGGCAATGCGGGCGTCGGAACCGGCCGCCATCTCGCGCGCCATCTCAGGGGTCTCGGCGACATAGGCGTTCAGGCCGCGCGCCGCCTCCATCGCCTTCAGATAGGCGTCGGTCAGCTCGACGGCGGAGAATGTCTTCGCCTTCAGGCCGTCACGGGCTTCGGCAATAGTCAGTTCGGTGAGATCGGTCATGGTCGTCAGTGCGTGGTCAGCGGTTCAGCGGTGTTCTTCAAGAAGCCCCGCAGGCGTCCTACTCGACGACCTTGGGCACGACGAAATAGTTGTCCTCGGTTTCCGGCGCGTTTGCGACGATGTCCGCGGCGATGCCGCCGTCGGTCACCGCGTCCTCGCGCTTCTTCATCGCAACCTGGACGACGGAGGTCATCGGCTCGACATCGTCGACGTCGAGCTCGCCCAGTTGCTCCACCCAGCCGAGGATCGAGTTGAGCTCGCCCTGGAGGCCCTGGGCCTCCTCCTCGCTCACGGCGATGCGGGCCAGTCGCGCGATGCGCTTCACGGTGTCGATGTCGACCGACATGGGACAGCTTCCGATGGACAAACAGGAGAAAGGTCGCGCCGGCTATATCACCGGCGCGGGCGGCCCGGCAACCCGACGCCTTGCACACGGGGCGCGGGCCGATCCCCGGACCTATAGGTCGACGGCGATGCCCCGATCCGGCACCACCACGTTCAGCCCCGCCGCCTCGGCGACAAACTTGTCGGCCGTCTGGTCGATGATCGGGAAGGTGCCGTAGTGGCAGGGGATGATCGTGTCGAACCCGAAGAACTTCCGGCAGGCCATCGCGGCGAGCTTCGCGCCCATGGTGAAGCGGTCGCCGATCGGAACGATGCCGACGGTCGGTCCGTAGATCTCGTTGATCAGGCCCATGTCGGAGAAGATGTCCGTGTCGCCCATGTGGTAGAGGACCTTGCCCTGCTCCACCTTCGAGGCAACGACGACGCCGGCCGGATTGCCGAGGTAGAGCGGCCTGCCGCCATCCTCGATCTCCGAGGAGGAATGCCAAGCCTGCACGAAGGAGACGTCGAAATCGTCGAAGGACTGCGTGCCGCCATGGTTGCCGGGGCTGAAATTCTCGACGCCCTTGGCCGCCAGATACATGCAAATCTCGAAATTGGCGATCAGCACCGCGCCCGTCGCCTTGCAGATATCGACGGTATCGCCGATGTGATCGCTGTGACCGTGTGTGAGCACCACGTGGGTGGCGCCGTTGCTCGCGTCCTCCACAGAGCCGTCCCAGGTCGGATTGCCGCTAAGGAACGGGTCGATCATGATGACCGCGTTGCCAGTCTCGACACGGAAGGCCGAGTGGCCGAACCAGGTTACCTTCATGGAAATCGCCTCCGTATTGGCGGCCGCGACGCCGCGCTTTCCTCATCTTGAGGTTATACACGGCCATATCCCGCCAACAACCGCTGCCAGGCGCCGCGGTATCTGCTAGGAGGCGCCCATGACCGCGCCCACCGAAAACGCCGAGGACTTCGCCGCCGCCATGCCAACGCGGGGGGCGCTGCTGGGCATCGATCCCGGCGAAAGGACGATCGGCATCGCCATCTGCGACGCCGGATGGCGGATCGCCTCGCCGCTGCTCGGACTGAAGAAGGCGAAATTCAAGGAAAACGGCCCGGCAATCGCCAAGCTGTGCGCCGACAACAAGGTCGCCGGCATCGTCATCGGCCTGCCGCTCAACATGGACGGCACCGCCGGACCGAAGGCGCAGGCGGCGCGCGCCTTCGCCCGTAACCTGACCGGTGTCGTCGAGCTGCCGATCCTGTTGTGGGACGAACGCCTGTCGACGGTTGCGGTCACGCGAGTGATGATCGAGGCGGACACGAGCCGCAAGAAGCGCGCCGAGATCGTCGACAAGGTCGCCGCCGCCTACATCCTGCAGGGGGCACTCGACCGCCTCTCCTCTCTTAGCTAGGCCCGCCATGCATGCAGCCCTGTACAGTATTCTGCCCGTCCTCATCGTCATCGCGACGGGCTGGGCAATCCATCGTTTCGGCATCATCGACGATGCCGGCCGGGCTGGCATCGAGCGGCTCGCCTACTACGTGCTGTTTCCCTGCCTGATCGTGCTGACGCTGGCCGGTGCCGACTACGGCGCCCTGCCCTGGCAGGCGCTGGGCGCGACGCTACTGCTCTCGGTCCTGACGATGACGGCGCTGTGCCTCGCCCTCTATCCGGTTCTCAAGAACCGGTTCCGCGTGGACGGTCCCGCCTTCACCTCGGTGTTCCAGGGCGCGGCCCGGTGGAACACGTTCATCGCGCTGGCGCTTTCGGGAAGCCTGTTCGGCAAGGAGGGGCTCACGCTGGTCGCGGTGGCGATCGTCGCCATGGTGCCGATCCTCAACCTGATATCCGTCGTCGTTCTGGCGCATCACGGCGGGACGACGCGCCCGCCGGCGCGGATCCTGCTCCGGGAAATCGCGAAGAACCCGCTGATCATCGCCTGCGTCGTCGGCCTGACGCTGAGCATTGCCGGCCTCTCAATCCCCGGGCCGATCGCGGCGACCCTCGACATTTTCGGGCGCGCCGGCCTGGCCGTGGCGCTGGTCGCCGTCGGCCTCGGTCTCGATCTGTCGTCGCTGCGCCGCCCGGGCCCCGCCCATCTCGTCGGGACCGGCCTGAGGCTGATCGTGATGCCGGCTATCGGGCTCGTCTATGCATCGTTGTTCGGGCTCACCGGCACCGCGCTCGGCACCGCGGTGGTCGCCCTGGCGGTGCCGACGGCGTCGAACGGGTATCTGCTGGCGCGCCAGATGGGGGGCAACGCCAAGCTGATGGCCGAGATCATCACCTTGCAGACGATGGCGGCGGCGATCACCCTCCCCCTGTGGCTGGCGCTGATGGCGCTTTCCTGAGGTCTAGATCTGCCTATTGTTTAATCAAAAGCGGGACTCCCCAAGCGTCAGGCACTCGCTTATTCAGACGTTCGACCTTGTCGATCGTGGTGTCGGATGATTCTGACACACTGATTTTCTTCGTGCACTCGCCTTTTCCGGGGAGGCCCCGTGGGATTGTGGGATCTCGGGCTGCTTGGCTGTCAGCTCGTTCTGTACTTCTCGGTCCTTGCAATGCTGTTCGGGCTTCGGCACCGCTACGGCATCGGCATCTTCTTCTGCGCGCTCGGCGCGATGCATTTCCTCGAAACCTATCTCGCCGCCACCTTCTACGTGGCCGTGCCGTTCGGCATCATCGTCTCGCCCGGGTCGACGATCCTGTTTCCCGGCAAGATCATCCTGCTCCTGCTGGTCTATATCCGCGAGGACGCCATCGCCGTGCGACAGCCGATCTACGGCCTGTTCGCGGGGAACATCCTGACGATCGGCCTCGTCGCGATCCTCGGCGCGAACACGGTGCTGCCCAGCGCGGGTCAGTCGCCGGACTTCCCGTTCATGGACCAGATGGGCCTGTTGATGATCTGGGGCACGGTCCTGCTGCTGATCGACGGGATCCTGATCATCCTGATCTACGAGCAGGTCGGCCGCTGGCTCGGCCCGCACATGACGCTGCGCATCGCGATCAGCGGCGTCGCCGTCCTCGCCTTCGACCAGGTCGCGTTCTGGCCGGTGCTGCATGCGGTCGCCGGCATCCCGGTCGAAATCCTGTATGGCGGGCTGATCGCCAAGTCGATCGCGGCCGTGGCCTATGCGGTGCTTGCCGGCATCTATCTGCGCCATTTCGAGCGGCGCATGTTCGACGGCCTCGCCCATCCCCGCCTCGCCGACGTCTTCGACGCGCTGACCTACCGCGAACGCTATGAGAACCTGCTCGAACGCAGTGGACGCGACGGCCTGACCGGAATCGCCGACCGCAGCCGCATGGAGGCCGAGGCCGAGCAGTGCACGGCCCGCATAATCGCCAGCGGCGATATCGCCAGCGTCCTGATCATCGACATCGACAACTTCAAGCAGCTCAACGACGACTCGGGTCACCTGGTCGGCGATGCCGCGCTGCGCGGCCTGGCCGAGTTGCTGACGCGCGACCTGCGCGATGTCGACCGGATCTATCGTTTCGGCGGCGACGAATTCGTCGTGATCACCGCCGGTCGGGCGCGCGAGGACGCGTCCAACCTCGCCCGGCGCCTGCACCGGATTGCAGGCAAGCTGGATATTCCGGACCTGCGCGAACCGCTGACGGTGAGCATCGGCGCCGCGCATTCGCCGGAAGACGGAATGGACTTCCTGTCCCTGCTGTCCCGGGCCGACAAGCGACTCTACGCGGCCAAGGGCAGCGGCCGCGACCGGGTGGTCGCGGGCGACGACAGGACCGGCGAGCCCAGTCCGGAATTGGTCCGGCCGACCTGATCGCGGCAAATCAAACCGTGGATTGCGCGGGCAACCACCGGCATCGCGCTTGCCGGACCGCCGGACTCCCCCTATAGGGACGCTTTTAATGGCCACAGCGCACCAACCCCGTCCGATCGCGTTCCCGCATCGCCACCTGCTTGGCATCGACCAGCTTTCGCCGGACGAGATCTCCAGCCTGCTCGATCTCGCCGACGGCTTCGTCGATATCAACCGGCAGGTGGAAAAGAAGCTGTCGACGCTGCGCGGACGCACCCAGATCAACCTGTTCTTCGAAGCCTCCACGCGGACGCAGAGCTCGTTCGAGCTCGCGGGCAAGCGGCTCGGCGCCGACGTCATGAACATGTCGGTCGGCTCGTCCTCGGTTAAGAAGGGCGAAACGCTGCTCGATACGGCGGTAACGTTGCACGCCATGCATCCCGACCTGATCGTCGTGCGCCATCACGCCGCCGGCGCGGTGGAGCTTCTGGCCCGGAAGGTCGGATGCTCCGTCGTCAATGCGGGCGACGGTGCGCACGAGCATCCGACCCAGGCCCTGCTCGACGCCCTGACGATCCGGCGTCACAAGGGCGCGCTCCAGGGCCTGATCGTGGCCATCTGCGGCGACGTCCTGCACAGCCGGGTCGCCCGCTCGAACATCCTGCTTCTCAACACCATGGGCGCCCGGGTGCGCGTTGTCGCTCCGTCGACGCTGCTGCCGGCGGCGATCGATCGAATCGGCGTCGAGGTCCATCGCGACATCCGCTCCGGGATCCGGGACGCGGACGTCGTGATGATGCTGCGGCTCCAGCGCGAGCGCATGAGCGGCGCCTTCGTGCCGTCGGTGCGCGAGTACTTCCACTATTTCGGCCTCGACGCCGCCAAGCTGACGCTCGCCAGGCCGGACGCGCTGGTGATGCACCCGGGGCCGATGAACCGCGGCGTCGAGATCGACAGCGATGTCGCCGACGGCCCGCAGAGCGTCATCCGCGAGCAGGTCGAGATGGGCGTTGCGGTCCGCATGGCGGTGCTCGAGGCGCTCGCCAGCAACCTGCCGAACGCGTGAGGAAACCGATGCCAGTCTGGGGGTCGCCGGAGCGCTTCGAACCGGAAAAGGTCCGACCGATCGGATTCCATGATGTGCGGCTGATCGATCCGGCGAGCGGTCGCGACGAGATCGGCGGCCTTTTGATCGACGGCGGCCGCGTCGCCGACGTGGGACCGCATCTGAAGGCCCACTCCTTTCCCGAAGGCGCCGAGGTGATCGACGGCGGGGCCAAGGTGCTGGCGCCCGGCCTCATCGACATGCAGGTCTTCACCGGCGAACCGGGCTTCGAGCACCGCGAGACGATCGCGTCGGCGAGCCGGGCCGCGGCGGCCGGCGGCGTCACCACGATGATCTGCATGCCGGACACCAATCCGGTGATCCACGACGTCGCCATGGTCGACTACGTGCAGCGGCTGGCGCGGGATACCGCTATCGTCCGGCTGCTGCCGATGGGGGCGCTGACCAGGGATCTCGCCGGCAACGAGATGACCGAGATCGGCCTGATGTCGGCGGCCGGTGCGGTCGCTTTCACCAACGGGCGTCGGGCGATCACCAACGCCCAGACGATGCGCCGGGCGCTGACCTACGCGGGCGATTTCGACGCGCTCATCGTCCATCACCCCGAAGATCCCGATCTCGTCGGCGAAGGGGTCATGCACGAGGGCGAGATGGCGACCCGGCTCGGCCTGAAGGGCATTCCGGTCGAGGCCGAGACCGTGATGCTGTCGCGCGATCTCAAGCTCGTCGGGCTCGCGGGCGGGCGCTATCACGCCGCCCAGCTGTCCGCCGGCCGCTCGCTGACGACGCTGCGCCGCGCCAAGGACCGCGGCATCAAGGTCACCGCCGGCGTGTCGATCAACAATCTGGCTCTGAACGAAAACGACATCGGCACCTACCGCACCTTCTTCAGGCTGTCGCCGCCGCTGCGCTCCGAGGACGACCGCATGGCGCTCGTCGCGGCACTGGCCGAAGGGCTGATCGACGTCATCGTCTCCAGCCACGATCCGCACGACGTCGAGACCAAGCGGCATCCGTTCGCGGAAGCCGAGGTCGGCGCGATCGGCCTGGAGACGCTCCTGTCGGCGGCCCTGCGCCTGCATCACTCCGGCGACGTGCCGCTCATGCGCCTGATCGACGCTATGTCGACACGGCCGGCGGCCATCCTCGGTCTGGAAGGCGGCAGCCTGGAAAAGGGGCGGCCGGCCGATCTCGTGTTCTTCGATCCGGACGAACCGTGGCTCGTCGATGCCGGCGCGCTGTCGTCGCGCTCGAAGAACACGCCGTTCGAGGATGCGCGCATGCAGGGCCGTGTCCTGCGCACCATCGTTGCCGGACGCACGGTCTACGACTACGGTTCGGACTGAACCGAACCAGACACCGGCCGACGCCATGCCCGATCCGATCAGTTGGAGCCTCGCCCTGCCCTATTTTCTGGCGGCCCTGCTGTTCGGCTACCTGCTGGGCTCAATCCCGTTCGGGCTGATCTTCACCCGCATGGCGGGGCTCGGCGACGTGCGCGCGATCGGGTCCGGCAATATCGGGGCGACCAACGTGCTGCGCACCGGCCGCAAGGGGCTGGCGGCGGCAACGCTACTGGCGGACGCGCTGAAAGGCACCGTCGCGGTGCTGGCCGCCGCCCAATGGGGGCCGGATACGGCGATTTTGGCCGGCTTCGGCGCTTTTGTCGGCCATCTGTTCCCGGTCTGGCTCAAGTTCAAGGGCGGCAAGGGCGTCGCGACCTATCTCGGCGTGCTGCTCGGCCTCTACTGGCCGGCCATGCTGATCTTCGCCGCCATGTGGCTCGTGACGGCGTTGATCTCCCGCTATTCGTCCCTGTCGGCACTGGTCGCCAGCGCGCTGACGCCGTTCGTGCTCGTCCTGTCGGGCAAGTGGCAGGCAGCCGAGCTGTTCGCCGTCCTGACCGCGCTGCTGTTCATTGCCCATCGCGCCAATATCCAGCGGCTGGTCAGCGGCACAGAGGGCCGGATCGGCGGCGCCAAGTCGTGAGCGGCGCCGGCGGCAGTCGGCGGGCGACGCTGACTGACGCGCAGAAGCTCGACTGGCTGCGTCTCCTTCGCTCCGAGAATGTCGGCCCGGCGACGTTCCGGGCGCTGGTCAACCGTTTCGGCAGCGCCGCAGCGGCGATCGACGCCCTTCCCGATCTTTCGGCGCGCGGCGGGCTGAAGCGCCGCATCAGGGTGTGCTCGCGCGCGGACGCCGAACGGGAGATCGAGACGGCGGCGCGTCTCGGCGCGACGCTGGTGGCCTGGGGCGACCCGGGCTATCCGAAACGGCTCGCCGATACCGAGGGCGGGCCGCCGCTGCTCTACGCGGCGGGGCGCCTCGACGTCACCCACATGCCGACCGTGGCGATCGTGGGATCGCGCAACTGTTCCGCGCTCGGACGGCGCCTCGTCTCCACCCTGGCGAACGACCTCGGGGCGGAGGGGTTCGTGGTCGTCTCCGGCCTTGCCCGCGGGATCGATGCCGCCGCGCACCAGGCCTCGCTCAAGACCGGCACGATCGCCATACTCGCCGGCGGCCACGGCCATATCTATCCCGCCGAACACGTCGATCTGGCCGACGCGATCAAGGCCGAGGGCGTGTTGATCACCGAGATGCCACCGGACTGGATCGCGCGCGCGAAGGATTTCCCCCGCCGCAATCGGATCATCTCGGGCGCCTCCTACGGTGTCGTCATCGTCGAGGCCGCGGCGCGCTCGGGCTCGCTGATCACGGCGCGATTCGCGCTGGAGCAGGGCCGCGAGGTTTTCGCGGTGCCCGGTTCGCCGCTCGACCCGCGGGCGGAAGGGACCAACAGGCTGATCCGCGACGGCGCCACACTGACCCGCAACGCCGAGGACGTGCTGGAGGTTCTGCGTCCCATGCTCGGGCTGTTCCCGCCGCCAATCGCCCCGCTCGGCGAACCGGAGGAAGGACGGCCGGTCTCCGCCGATATCGACGATTCAGACCGACGCCGGGTCATCGACGCGATCGGTCCGAGCCCGGTCTCCATCGACGATATCCTGCGGCTGACCGGGCTCACGCACGGACAGATTATGCTGGCGCTGATCGAGCTGGAACTCGCCGGCCGCATCGAGCGGCACTCCGGGCAACGGGTATCGCTCCTCTAAGCGAAACGTGCGGTACGGGGCGGCGCTCCCTGCCCTGCTCTCATCGCCGATCCCGCAGCAGGTGCAGACTTTACACACCGCAATCAGAGATGGGAAAAGCGTTGTGGTTCCACAACGATCGCAACCGGCATGAACGGCAAGCCATCGGACAGAATTGCGACCTACGTGGCGACCCTCCCGCTTAACCAGGGACTTCGCGTGCTCGAGATCGGCTGCGGCCCGGGAGTGGCCGCGCGCGAAGTCGCCCGGCGGATCGGCGACGGCAAGGTCGTGGCGATAGACCGCTCCGCCAAGGCCATCGGGATCGCGGCCCAGACGTCAGCGGCGGAAATCGAGGCCGGTCGACTGGAATTGCGAACCGTTGCGATCGAACAATTCGAGCTGGACGACGGCGAGGAGCAATTCGATCTGGCCTTCGCCATGCGGGTCGGTGCGCTGGACGGTCGTCATCCGGAGGCCGGCAAACTGGCGATGAAGCGGCTGAAGGCCGCTCTCAAACCGGACGGATTGTTGTTCATCGACGACCGCAAACCGATTACCGGGCGCCAGATCGAGCCCTGACCCGGTGCTTCGGGGCGGTTGGTCAACGTGGCTTCCGGGATGCGGCGTTCATGGCTTTGCTCGTCGCCTCGATTCGCGCCATTTCCAGGAGATAGGCCGTCAGGTCCAGGCCTCCCTGGTCGGCTATATGCACGAGTTCGGGAAGTATGCCCGCCAGATATTCGGCCGCCGCCTGGTCGGACGGTGGCGCAATCGCCGGCAATTTCCCTTCGCCATCCCGGCCTTTTCGCCCAGACAATTCAATGTCCCTCTTCGCCACCGCATGGTTTCGCAGGAGGATCGCCTGTGCGTGAAGCCAATCCCCTTACGCCGCGTTCGGTGGGGCAAGAGATAGCATGTTTCTATAAATAATTGAAATTATTCATTATTACACGCTATGCGTGTATAATGGTAGTGCTCGGTGCGCTTTCACAGACTGCCCGTTTGACTTGGTGTGCGGCATTCCCCATCTTCGCGGCCGAATACGCACGGTCCGGCACCGGCGTTCCCCCTATCGAGGCCATTGGTTCAAGCATGCAGGTTGTCATCGTCGAGTCCCCGGCGAAAGCAAAGACCATCAACAAGTATCTCGGCGGCGACTATCACGTCCTGGCGTCCTTCGGTCATATCCGCGACCTGCCGTCGAAAGACGGCTCGGTCCAGCCGGATCAGGACTTCGAGATGACTTGGGAGATCGATCCGAAGAAGTCCAAGCAGGTCTCCGAGATCGCAAGCGCGGTGAAGACGGCCGATCGCGTCATCCTCGCCACCGACCCGGATCGCGAGGGCGAGGCGATTTCCTGGCACGTCCTGGAAGTCCTGCGCCGCAGGGGCGTGCTGAAGGACAAGCCGGTCGACCGGGTGGTCTTCAACGCCGTCACCAAGCAGGCGGTGCTCGATGCCATCGCCCATCCCAGGGAGATCGACGGGCCGCTCGTCGAGGCCTACCTGGCCCGCCGCGCGCTCGACTATCTCGTCGGCTTCACGCTGTCGCCGGTACTGTGGCGGAAGATCCCGGGCGCGCGCTCGGCCGGGCGCGTCCAGTCGGTCGCGCTCAGGATCGTCTCCGACCGCGAAGCCGAGATCGAATCGTTCGTCCCGCGGGAATACTGGAGCATCGTTGCCGGCCTGAATTCGCAGGGCAACGCCTTCGACGCCCGCCTCGTGACCGCCGACGGCAAGAAGATCGATCGCCTGACCATCGGGGCCGGCGCGGAAGCCGAAGCGCTGAAGGCCGCGCTGGAGCAGTCCGGCTATGCGGTCCGCTCGGTCGAGAAGAAGCCGGTCAAGCGCCACCCCTATGCGCCGTTCACCACCTCGACACTGCAGCAGGAAGCGTCGCGCAAGCTCGGCTTTTCCGCGGACCGCACCATGCGCACCGCACAGCGGCTCTACGAAGGCATCAATCTCGGCGGCGAGACCGTCGGCCTGATCACCTACATGCGTACCGACGGCGTCGAGATCGTGCCGGAGGCGATCAACGCCGCGCGTGGCGTCATCGCCACGGACTACGGCGACCGCTACCTGCCCTCATCGCCGCGCGTCTACAAGACCAAGGCGAAGAACGCGCAGGAAGCCCATGAGGCGATCCGGCCAACCGACCTGAACCGCCGCCCGGCCGAGGTGCGCCGCGCACTCGACGAAGATCAGGCGCGCCTTTACGAGCTGATCTGGAAGCGGACGCTGGCCAGCCAGATGGAATCGGCGGAACTGGAACGCACAACCGTCGACATCGAGGCGACCGCGCCGGACGGAAAGCGCTACGGCCTGCGCGCGGTCGGCACGGTCCAGCGGTTCGACGGTTTCCTGACGCTCTACCAGGAGACTGCCGACGACGATTCCGAGAACGAGGAAGACCGCCGCCTGCCGGCCCTGAAGGACAGCGAAAGCCTCGGCCTCGACAAGGTGACCGCGACCCAGCACTTCACCGAGCCGCCGCCGCGCTTCACCGAGGCGACGCTGATCAAGCGGCTCGAGGAACTCGGCATCGGACGGCCGTCGACCTACGCGGCCACGCTGAAGGTGCTCGAAGACCGCGAGTATGTCCGTCTCGACAAGCGCCGGCTGATCCCCGAGCCGAAGGGCCGCATCGTCACGGCGTTCCTCGAGGGCTTCTTCAAGCGCTACGTCGAGTACGACTTCACCGCGAGCCTCGAGGAGAAGCTCGACCGCATCTCCAACGGCGAGATCGGCTGGCGCGACGTCCTGCGCGAGTTCTGGCGCGATTTCGCCACGGAGATCGAGGCGACGAGCGAGCTGAAGACGTCCGAGGTCTTCGAGGCGCTCAACAACATCCTCGGGCCCTATGTCTTCCCGCCGAAGGAAGACGGCTCCGATGCACGCGCGTGCCCGTCCTGCGAGGGCGGCCGGCTGTCGATCAAGCGCGGCAAGAACGGCCCCTTCATCGGCTGCTCGAACTATCCCGAGTGTCGCTATACCCGCGATCTGACGACGCCGGGCGACGGCGACGCCGCCGAGGCGCTGGTCAACGGACAGCGGGTCCTCGGCACCGATCCGGAAACGAATCAGGAGGTTTCCCTCCGTACCGGGCGTTTCGGTCCCTATGTTCAGCTCGGCGAGGCGCCGGAAGGGGAAAAACCGAAGCGGGCGAGTCTGCCCAAGGGCGTCGATGCGGCATCCGTCGACCTGGAGCGGGCACTGTCCTACCTGTCGCTGCCGCGCGAGGTCGGCATTCATCCCGAAACGAGCAAGCCCATCACCGCCGGCATCGGCCGCTACGGTCCCTTCGTCCAGCACGACGGCATCTACGCGAATCTGGAATCGGCCGAGGAGGTGTTCACCGTCGGGCTCAACCGAGCCGTGACGCTGATCGCCGAGAAGCAGCAGCGCGGCGGGCGGCGCGGCGCCGCGGCCACGATCAAGGCGCTCGGCGACAACGCCGATTTCGGCACGATAGAGGTGAAAGCCGGCCGCTACGGCCCCTATGTGACCAACGGCAAGATCAACGCGACGCTGCCCAAGGGCACCGAACCGGAAGGCGTGACGATGGAGCTTGCCGCCGAATTGCTCGCCGCCAAGGCCGAAAAGGGCGGCGGCAAGAAACCCAAACGGGCCAAGAAGAAGGCATCCCCGAAAAGCTAGGGGCGGGTAAAGCTGATGGCAAAACGCCGTGGCGGTGCGTCCGATGAAGGACTGCCGAGCCGCGAGGCGATCCTCGAGTTCCTGCGTGACCACCCCGGACGGGCTGGCAAGCGCGAGATCGCGCGCGCCTTCGGCGTCAAGTCGGCCGATCGCATCGCCCTGAAGCGGCTGCTCAGGGACATGGCCGAAGACGGCCAGATCGAGGGCCGCCGCAAGCGCGTCCAGCGGGCCGGCCACATGGCGCCGGTCGAGGAGCTGGAAATCACCGGCCGCGACAGGGACGGCGAGCTGATCGCCTCCCCGACCGACTGGGACGTGGCGCTGCACGGCGCAGCGCCCTCCGTCCTGATCCTGCCCGACAGCAGCCGCAAGTCGCGCATGCCGGTGCCCGGCGTCGGCGACCGGGTTATGGCGCGCGTGCGCGAGGTCGCCGACGAAACCGGCGCCACGCACCACGAGGGCAAGGTCGTTCGCATCCTCGACCGGCGGCCGCGCACGGTGATCGGCGTGTTCGCGCCGCGCCCGGGCGGCGGCGGCGTCGTCCATTCGGTCGACAAGAAGGTGCGGCGCGACCTGATCGTCGCCCCGGAGGACACCGGCGATGCCCGTAAGGACGATCTGGTCGCCGTGGAGATCCGCAAGAGCACGCGCCTCGGGCCGCCACGGGTGGTGGTGCGCGAGGTCGTCGGCGACATGAAGAGCGAGAAGGCCGTCAGCCAGATCGCCATCCTGACGCACGGCATTCCCCAGCCTTTCGGCGAAGACGTCATCGCCGCAGCCGAGGCCGCCGCGCCGGCGGTGATGGACGGACGCGAGGACCTGCGAAAACTTCCGCTCGTCACCATCGACCCGGCCGATGCCAAGGACCATGACGACGCGGTACACGCGGCCCCCGACGCCGATCCCGGCAACAAGGGCGGCTTCGTCGTCACCGTCGCGATCGCCGATGTCGCCTGGTACGTGCGGCCCAACGGGGCGCTCGACCGCTCGGCGCGCGAACGCGGCAACTCGGTCTATTTTCCCGACCGGGTGGTGCCGATGCTGCCCGAGCAGCTGTCTGCCGACCTGTGCTCGCTGAAGGAAAACCAGGACCGGCCGGTGCTCGCCTGCGAAATGGCGATCGCGCCCGACGGCCGGGTCAGCCGGCATCGCTTCTTCCGGGCGATGGTCCGCGTCGCCGCCAATATCGACTACCGGCAGACCCAGGCGGCGATCGACGGGCAGACGGACGAGGCCACCGGACCGCTTCTCGACACCGTTCTGAAGCCCCTGTGGGACGCCTATCGGGCCGTCGCCAAGGCGCGGGACGCGCGCGCGCCGCTGGAACTCGAGATCCCCGAACGCAAGCTGATCCTCGACAAGACCGGCCATGTCGCGCGGGTGCTCGTTCCCGAGCGCCTGGAAAGCCACAAGCTGATCGAGGTCTTCATGATCCTCGCCAACGTGGCCGCCGCCGAGACGCTGGAGAGGAAGCGCACGCCGCTGATCTACCGCGTGCACGACTCGCCGTCGCCGGAAAAGCTGGCCGCCCTCGCCGACTTCCTGGCGACGATCGGCCTGAAGTTGCCCAAGGCGGGCGTCCTGCTGCCGCACCATTTCAACGGCATCCTGGCGAAGGTCGAAGGTACCGAGAACGAGCGGCTCGTCCACGAAGTGGTGCTGCGCAGTCAGGCGCAGGCCGAGTACACGCCGGAGAACTTCGGCCATTTCGGCCTCAATCTGCGACGATACGCGCATTTCACCTCGCCGATCCGGCGATACGCGGACCTGATCGTGCATCGGGCGTTGATCCGGGCGCTCGAACTCGGCAAGGACGGCCTGAGCGACCGGGCGATCGCGGATCTCGACGAAATCTCCGCCCATATCTCCGCGACCGAACGTCGCGCCATGGCGGCCGAACGCGAAACCATCGACCGGCTGATCGCCGATTTCCTGGCTGACCGGGTCGGGGCCCGATTCCATGGCACGGTCACCGGGGTCACCAAATCGGGCCTTTTCGTGCGGCTGGACGACACCGGCGCGGACGGTTTCATTCCCGCCTCGACGCTGGGCGCGGATTATTTCCGTTTCGACGAAGCGGGCCGGCGGATGGTCGGCGAGCGCACCGGCGAGGCGTTCACCCTCGGCGACCCCTGCGAGGTGAAGCTCGTCGAGGCGGTGCCGCTGGCCGGCGCTCTGAGGTTTGAGATCGTGAGTGAAGGCAAGTATGTAAAGGTTGGAGCCGGCCGCAAGGCGGGCGGCCGTGTCCGTTCCGGGGGCGGTGCAAGAGCGAGGAAACAGGGAAGACGATGAGCGAAGTCCACCCCACTACCTGGACCCAGGACGATGGTGCGCTGCCGCCTCGGCCGGTTGCCGACGCGATGCTGCGCGGCGTCAGGATGCGCTGCCCGGCCTGCGGCGAAGGTTCGATCTTCCGCGCCTACCTGAAGGTCAACGATGCCTGCCCGTCCTGCGGCGAGGCGCTGCATCACCACCGTGCCGACGACGCCCCGCCCTATTTCACCATCGTGATCGTGGGCCACATCGTCGTTCCGCTGGTACTCACCGTCGAGCGCATGTTCGCGCCGGCGATCTGGCTGCAGGCCTCGGTATGGACGCTGGTCACGGTCGCTCTGTGCATGGCGCTGCTGCCGCTGGTGAAGGGCTCGTTGGTCGGCCTGCAATGGGCCAACTACATGCACGGCTTCGATCCGCGGTCCGGCGGACGCGAGGACTGGGACGGCATGAGCCGAGACGCATTCGTATCCCCTGCCGCCAAGCCATGACAATCGCCCCGGGTCTTGCCAAGGAGGCCAAGAAGCGCCTCTCCGGGCCCAATATGAAGCCCGCCGATTCCGCCTCGCTCGTCATTGTCGACACGCGCGGGAAAGAACCGCATGTGCTGATGGGACGGCGCAGCGACGCGCACGTCTTCTATCCGGGCGCCTATGTGTTCCCCGGCGGCCGCGTCGATCCCGACGACGCCTCGATGTCGGCGGCCATCGAGCCGGATCCCGAGTTGATCGCCCGCCTGAAGGTGCGCATGCGCGGACGGCCGAGCCTGCGCCGCGCGCGTGCCATCGCGCTTGCCGGCATCCGCGAGGCGTTCGAGGAAGCCGGCATCCTGATCGGCAAGCCCGGCAAGCCGACCACGCCCGTGCCGAAGGACTGGCAGGGCTTCGTCGACCACGGCCTGCTGCCCGACCCCACGCCGCTCGTCTACTTCATGCGCGCGACGACGCCGCCGCGCCGCCCACGCCGATTCGACAACCGGTTCTTCGCCGTCGACGTCTCGGCGATCACGCTCGATCTGCCGCGCGAGCAACGGCCGACGGACGAGCTGGGCGACATGGTGTGGGTCCCGCTGACCGACCTCAAGTCGCTGCATCTGCCCAACATCACCCAGGTGGCGATGGAGGAACTGCAGGCCCGCCTCGCCTCGCCCGACGGCCTCGCCACGAAACACCCGGTCCCCTATTATTTCGCCGTCGGAAGCAGCTTCCGACGCGAATTGCTCTAGGATCCGCGGACCGCGGGACCTGCCACGACGGGAGATGGCCAACAGAGGGAGCCCGAGGGCTGACGCGGCCGGCTGGATCCTGACGGCTGGTTCCTTGACTTTTCGCGCGCGCGGCGTAGGTTGCCGCCCGATATCGAACGCCGGCCGCGGAGGTGCGGCGACCTTTCGCAAGGACTGAAAACGATGGCCAAGCCGACAACGGTCAAGATCCGGCTCGTGAGCACCGCCGACACGGGCTATTTCTACGTGACCAAGAAAAATACGCGGACGATGACGGAAAAGATGACCGTCAAGAAATACGATCCGGTCGTCCGCAAGCACGTCGAGTTCAAGGAAGCCAAGATCAAATAGTCGCAGTTCTCGCGACCGGTTTTCTCGCTAGACTACTGGGAGGCATCGCTCTGTGCGGTGCCTCTTTTGGTTTGAGCCGAAGCAAATTCGAGTTTCACAGGCGAGGTATGGCGCGATGAACGCTCCCGTGGTCCCGGAAACCCTCAAGTCGATCCGCATCTCTGACAAGGCGATCATCGGCGGCGAAGCCGTTGGCGCCGCTTCGGGCAAGACCTTCGACTGCGTGAGCCCGATCGACGGCACCGTCCTCGCCCGAATCCCTGCCTGCGAGACCGAGGACGTCGACCGCGCCGTCAGCGCCGCCCGCGCGGCCTTCGAGGGCGGCGCCTGGTCGATGGCGGCACCGCGCAAGCGCAAGGGCGTGATGAAGAAATTCGCCAAGCTCCTGCAAGACAACGCCGACGCGCTCGCCATGCTGGAGACGCTCGACGTCGGCAAGCCGATCTCCAACTCCCGGTCCGTCGACATCCCCGCCTCGATCAGCTGCATCGAGTGGTACGCGGAATCGATCGACAAGATCTACGACGAGCTCGCCCCGACCGGCCCTGGCGCGGTCGGCATGATGACCCGCGAGCCCATCGGCGTCGTCGGCCTGGTGGTGCCGTGGAACTATCCGCTGCTGATGGCCGCCTGGAAGCTCGGCCCCGCGCTTGCCGCCGGCAACAGCGTCATCCTGAAGCCCGCCGAGCAATCGCCCCTGACCGCGATCCGCATCGGCGAGATCGCACGGGAAGCCGGCTTCCCGGCCGGCGTGTTCCAGGTCGTCACCGGTTTCGGCGAGACCGCCGGGCAGGCGCTCGGCCGTCACATGGACGTCGACATGGTGGCCTTCACCGGCTCGACGGAGGTCGGCAAGTACTTCCTCAGGTACTCCGGCGAATCCAACATGAAGCACATCAGTCTCGAGTGCGGCGGCAAGAAGCCGAACGTCGTGTTCGCCGACGCCGCCGACCTCGACGAGGTCGCCAGGCAGACGGCAATTGGCGTCTTCTACAATTCCGGACAGACCTGCACCGCGGCCACCCGTCTGATCGTCCAGGACAGCGTGCACGACGCCCTTATGGACAAGATCAGGGCTCTGGGTGACTCCTGGCAGCCCGGAAACCCGCTCGACGAGAAGACGACGATGGGCTCCATGGTCGACCGGGACCAGCTCGATCGCGTCCTCGGCTATATCGATGTCGGCCGGAACGAAGGCGCCGAGCTCGCCTTCGGCGGCGCGCAGGTCATGCAGGAGACGGGCGGCGTCTACATCCAGCCGACCGTGTTCGACCGCGTCGACAACAAGATGCGGATCGCCCAGGAGGAGATCTTCGGACCGGTGCTGTCGACCATCACGTTCAAGGACGAGGACGAAGCCCTGCGCATCGCCAACGACTCCATGTACGGACTGGCGGCTGCGGTCTGGACGCGCGATATCAACCGGGCCCATCGCCTCGCCCGCGCCATCAAGTGCGGCCTCGTCGCCATCAACGATGTTGACGGCGGCGACATCACCACGGCCTTCGGCGGCTACAAGCAGTCGGGGATTGGCCGCGACAAGTCGCTTCACGCCTACGACAAGTATACCCAGCTCAAGACGACGTGGATCACACTGAGTTAGGGCCGTCGCCAAGAAGAAAGGCGGCGCCCGAAGGCACCGCCTGACTACACCCCAGCATTCCCAAGGTTTCGCCATCCGGCGCAACCTTGTCGTCCTCGAGACCACGTCCCGTTCTAAAAAGTTTGGTGGCCGGCCGGAGGCGGGTCATACGAGGAGGCCACTCTAACCGCACTCCGACCGGCCTAACCCCACGGACCCAGGAGATGCGGCGGACCTGAGCATTCCGTAGGGTATTCGGTCGCTGTCCGTGTGGCCTCCGATTTGCGCCCCTGCCAACGGACAGTTCTAACTTCGCCGTGAGGGTAGCCCGCCAGACGAAAGAATCAATCTAATTTTCGATAATTGCGGCGTATTAGGCTATTAAGGTAAAGATCCGACCGCGTTTTTGTCGAGCGGATCGAAATATTTTTCATTAGCCACCTTATGCGGCTTCCGCCGCGACACGATTTCTTCCCTCTCTCTTGGCCGCGTAGAGGGCATGGTCCGCGCGCTTCAGCAGGCGTTCGGGCGTATCGTCCGGGTGCTCCAGAACCGCGACGCCAATACTCACCGTCATATCGATCGTCTGCCGGCCCGGACCCACGACAAACGGCTCCCGACCGATTGCCTGACGGATCCGTTCGCCGACCCGGAGCGCGACCGGGACCTCGGTCTCCGGCATGACCACGACGAACTCCTCGCCGCCATACCGGCAGGCAAGGTCGACGCCGCGGGTGCAGCTTCGCAGGCGCGCGGCGAACTGCCTCAGAACCTCGTCGCCGGCGTCGTGACCGAGATCGTCATTGATCGACTTGAAGTAGTCTATGTCGAGGACCAGCACGGACAGCGCGCGCCCGTTTTCGACGCCCTGCCCGACCAGCGTCCGAAGATGCGCTTCCATGTACCTGCGATTGTGCAGACCGGTCAGCGGGTCGGTTACAGCCATGGTCACGGAGAGCTGCACGTTGTCGCGCAGTTTCTCCGTGTAGCGCCTGCGCCGTACCTGCGTCGCGGCACGGGCTATCAGTTCGTCGTGATCGATCGGTCGCAGAACGTAGTCGTTGACGCCCATGTCGAGGCCGCGCAGCACGCGCGCCGTGTCGTCGCTCTCCGCGACCAGCAGCAACGGCAGGTCGCGGGTGCGGTCGAGGGAACGCAACTGCGAGCACAGCCTGAGTGGATCGAAGCCGTTCAGCGCCAGGCTGATCATGACGCAGTCGTACTGGCCCTCGGCCGCGCGGAACAGCGCCTCCTGCGGCCTCGTTTCGATCTCGGCGCGATGATGCCCCTCCAGAATGGCGCGGGTCCGGTCGGCCGCCTCCGTGCGGTCGTCGACGATCAGGATGCGTCCGTTCTCGCCGGAGACCTGGATCGCGGCGGCCAGCGGGTCGTCGATGCCCATGTGGCGGCCGCTGGCGGCGCGCAGGCGCAGCTCGTCGGTCATCAGCTTCAGGCGGCTAAGGCTGCGTACACGGGTAGCAACGGCGATGTCGCTGACCGGCTTCGTCAGGAAGTCGTCGGCGCCGGCCTTGAGCCCCTGCACCCGGTCCTCGGGACTGTCGAGCGCGGTGATCATGACGACGGGAATGTGATGGGTCGCCGGATTGGCCTTCAGCCGGCGACAGGTCTCGAAGCCGTCCATCCCGGGCATCATCACGTCGAGCAGGATGATGTCGCAGGCCGAACGCTCGGCGAGCTCCAGCGCCTGATAGCCGTTGGTGGCGCTGACGACCTCGAAATATTCGGCGGTCAGGCGGACCTGGAGAAGCTTGACGTTCGCGGGGGTGTCGTCGACGACGAGGACACGCGCGGTCATCAGCCGGCCTCGTCGCCGTCGCCCAGATAGTGCTTCACGGTCTCGATGAACTTGGCCACCGAGATCGGCTTGGAGATGTAGGCCTCGCAGCCGCCCTTGCGGATGCGCTCCTCGTCGCCCTTCATCGCGAAGGCGGTGACCGCGATCACCGGTATGGTGTGCAGCTCGTCGTCCTCCTTGATCCAGCGGGTGACGTCGAGCCCGGACACTTCCGGCAGCTGAATGTCCATCAGGATGAGGTCAGGACGATGCTCGCGGGCGAGATTCATGGCCTCGGTGCCGTGGCGCGTCTGTATGGTCTCGTAGCCGTTGGCCACGAGCAGATCGTTGAAGAGCTTCATGTTGAGCTCGTTGTCTTCGACGATCAGGATTTTCTTGGCCAATGTTCCGACGTCCCCAATGGGCCGGCGCGCGGCGGCGCCGGTGCGTACACGGATCTGCCGCACCGGGTCGGTGGCGGGTTTATGCGTTGCCGTGATCCGCTGTAACCTTACCGGGGATTCCTTACGCAAAAGCAAACCAGATACTAGACATGACCAACATGAACAGCCGCGAAGCGGCGCAGGCCGTGGCGATCGAAGTCCTCTCTTTCCTGGCCCGGGATCCCGATCGCATCTCGGGCTTTCTGGCGAATGCCGGCATCGGACCGGACCGGCTGCGCGACGTCGCCCGCGAACCGGGCTTTCTGGCCGCCGTTCTCGACTATCTGCTGGCCGACGAGCCGCTGCTGCTGATGTTCTCCGAGGATTCCGGCATTTCGGCCCGTTCCGTGCCGGCGGCCCGGATGGCCCTCGGCAATCCGGACAAAGCGTTCTGAAACCGCGGATTTGGCCCAAATGGACAGCTCCAGCCCCCACCTGCGCATCGGAATAGACCTCGGCGGCACCAAGATCGCCGGGATCGTCTTCGATAACGCCGATGTCGTCGTCGCCGAGACGCGCGGTCCGGCACCGCGCGACGACTACGGCGCGACGGTCGCGGCGGTGGTGGACGCGATCGGCGAACTGGAGACGCAGGCCGGGGGCACCGGCACGGTCGGCATCGGCATGCCCGGTTCTATCTCGCCGGTGACCGGCCGCGTCCAGAATTCCAATTCGGTGTGGCTCAACGATACGCCGTTCGCCGAGGACGTGCAGGCCGCGCTCGGCAGGCCGGCGCGCTTTTCCAACGACGCCAACTGCTTCGCCCTGTCCGAAGCCACCGACGGCGCCGCGGCGGGCGCGGACAGCGTGTTCGGCGTCATCATGGGCACCGGCTGCGGCGGCGGCGTCGTCGTCGGCGGGCGGATCGTCGAGGGGCCGAACCGCTGCGGCGGCGAATGGGGCCACACGCCCCTCCCCTGGTCCACCGCCGAGGAACATCCAGGCCCGCGCTGCTGGTGCGGCCGGCTGGGATGCCTGGAGACCTGGCTGTCGGGAAGCGGGCTGGAGCGGGACTTCGCGCAGGCGACGGACCACATCCTGTCCGGCCCCGAGATCGCCGCCCGCGCCGCCGCCGACCCGGCCTGCGAGGCGGCGCTCGAGCGCCACGTCTCGCGGCTCGCCCGGGCGCTGGCGATGATCACCAACATCATCGACCCGGAGGTCATCGTGTTCGGCGGCGGGCTGTCTCAGCTTCCCCATCTCTACGCACGGGTGCCCCCGGCGATGGCGCCCTACGTCTTCGCCGACACGCCGAAGATCGACATCCGGCCGCCGGCGCACGGCGATGCCAGCGGCGTGCGCGGCGCCGCACGGCTGTGGACGGGGGAAGACGCCTCGCGCTGAGATGGATGCCGGGAACGGCCCGACGCGCTATAGTCGGGCCGATCTCGTCGCTCGCCAGGCACGGCCATGTCGGGACTGCCCACTCTCTGCCTCGATTGTTCGACGCGCCCGCCCGACGGGGCGGCGCGCTGCCCGTCCTGCGGCGGGCCCCGGCTCGTGCGCCACGCCGAGCTGTTCGACCTGTCCGTCGCCCATGTGGACTGCGATGCCTTCTATGCGGCGATCGAGAAGCGCGACGACCCCAGCCTCGCCGACAGGCCGCTGATCATCGGCGGCGGCAAGCGCGGCGTCGTGTCGACCGCCTGCTATATCGCCCGCATCGACGGCGTGCGCTCGGCGATGCCGATGTTCAAGGCGCTGAAGCTCTGCCCGAACGCCGTCGTCATCAAGCCGAACATGGAGAAGTATTCCGCCGTCGGCCGCCAGGTGCGCGCGCTGATGCTGGAGCTGACGCCGCTGGTCGAGCCGCTGTCGATCGACGAGGCCTTCCTCGACATGACCGGCACACAGGCCGCCCACCGCATGGCGCCGGCGAGCACGCTGGTCCGCTTCGCCCGCCGCGTCGAGAGCGAGATCGGCATCACCATCTCGGTCGGCCTCAGCCACAACAAGTTCCTCGCCAAGATCGCCTCCGACCTGAAGAAACCGCGCGGCTTCTCGGTCATCGGCAAGGCCGAGACGCTGGACTTCCTGCGCGACAAGCCGGTCGGACTGATCTTCGGCGTCGGCGCGGCCATGCAGACGAAGCTGGCCAGGGACGGCATCACCAGGATCGGCGACCTGCAGCGCATCCCGGAAACGGATATGGCGCGACGCTACGGCGCGACGGGGCTGCGGCTCGCGCAGCTGGCGCGCGGCGAAGACGACCGTCGCGTCTCGCCCGACCGGCCGGCCAAGAGCGTCAGCTCCGAAACGACGTTCGAGGACGACATTTCCGACCCGGCGCGCCTGAGGACGATCCTGTGGGACCTGAGCGAAACGGTCTCACGCCGGCTCAAGACGGCGCAGTTGAGCGGGCGCACGGTGACGCTGAAGCTGAAGACCGCCGGGTTCCGAACGCTGACCCGCTCGCACACGCTGTCCTCGCCAACCCAGCTCGCCGACCGCATCTTCGAAAGCGGCCAGCGGCTTCTCGCCGACGCCGCCGACGGCACGGCGTTCCGGCTGATCGGCATCGGCGTATCGGAGTTCGGGCCAGAGGACGCCGACGCCCTCACCGACCTGATCGATACGGGACCGGCCCGCCGCGCCGCGGCGGAACGCGCCGTCGACGCGGTGCGCGACAAATTCGGCCGCGACGCCGTGAAGCGCGGGATCGCGTTTTCGGGGGACGCCCCGCGAGATCGGTCGAAGTAGTTTCGGAATATCCGGGGAAGCCCCGCCCTACTGCTCGCAGGGCTCGGCGTCGAGGAACTCGATCGCGGACAGGTCGCCGACCAGAGTGAAGTCGCCATAGTCGAGCACGATCTTGCGGCTGACTCCGTTGGAGAACAGATCGTAGCTGAACTCGTAGGACGGCAGGTCCTTGTTTTCCGCGTCGTTGTCGAAATAGCCGACCGACACCGACCAGCTCGCCAGATCTCCAAGCACATCGTCGCCGATCTGGCCCTCGTCTCCGCCGGGCTCCCGGCGCGCGCCGATCACGGTGGTCGTCGAGTAAACCTTGCGGCCCGTATCGGAGCCGTCATAGATGTCGGCGACGACGATCTTCTCGCCCGACTCCGCTGCCTGGAGAATGCGCATCACGTGCTGGGTCGGGAACAGGATTTCGGAGTCGAGCGAGAACTCCGTGTCCTCGGGGACGCTCAGGTCGACCGTGATCGTTCCATCCTCGCGCGTCGCGATTCCGTCGGTCTCGTCGGCCAGGTCCTGATCGAGATAGTTCTTGGTCACGAAACGGTAGCTGGAGCCGTCGCCGGCCTCCCAGGTGGTCGAACGCAGGTCGTTGACGAGGCTGCGCCGCGTGCCGGTGATGCGGGTGACGAAACGCGTGGTCACCGTGAACCCCTCGCAGGCCGATCCCATGGTCTCCAGGACCAGCCGCCCCTCGATGTCCGAAGAACCGCCCCCGCCCTGCGTGCGATCGATCTCGAGGTCGTAGACGGCCCGGTGCGGGGCGATGGTCGGCACGCCGGCCTGGAGCGGCGTCGCGACCAGCACCAGTGCTGCGGCGAAAGCGAACCGGCCGAGGCGCGGCATGAGCATTAGGCGAATCCCCTCAGAGTTCCGATGTTTCGACAATCTCGCATCACAAGATGTTTTTACAAGGGCGCGCCGGGCCGCGTCTTGCATGACGCAGCGAAATCGGGGATCAACGGTGGCACTGCGCCGACACCCGAGGAGAACTTCGCATGTCCGATACCGTCGAATCCCGCCTGGCTGCCATGGGCATTACCCTGCCCACGCCGCCGGCGCCTGCCGCCAACTACGTGCCGTTCGTGAAGACCGGCAACCTCGTCTACTGCTCCGGCCAGGTGCCGATGGGACCGAACGGGATCGAGCATGTAGCAAAGCTCGGCGCCGACTACACCATCGAACAGGGCATGGCGGCGGCGCGGCTGTGCGCCATCAACCTGCTCGCGGTGATGAAGATGGCGACCGGCGACCTGGAGAAGGTGACGCGCTGCGTGAAACTCAATGGCTTCGTCAACTGCACGCCGGACTTCCATGACCAGCCCAAGGTCGTCAACGGCGCGTCCGACCTGATCGCCGAGGCACTCGGCGACAAGGGCAAGCATGCCCGCGCCGCCGTCGGTTCCTCCGCACTGCCGCTCGGCGTCGCCGTCGAGGTCGAGGGCATCTTCGAGGTCGCGTAAGGGATCACATGGCCGGCCTCGACTGGCTCACCGCCCGCCCCATCGCCCATCGCGGACTGCATGACGCCGAGAACGGCGTCATCGAAAACACGCTTTCGGCGGCACGGGCGGCGATGGAGGCCGGCTATACCATCGAGCTCGACGTCCAGCCCGACCGGGACCTGGTCCCGGTCGTCTTCCACGACGACACGCTCGACCGGCTGACGACGGGCTCCGGGCCCGTTTCCGCGCTGACGGCCAAAGAGCTGGCCGGCGTCCCCTTCAAAGGGACAGACGATCGCATCCCGACGCTCAACGACTTTCTCGGGGTGGTCGGCGACCGGGTGCCGGTGATCGTCGAGGTGAAGACCGACTTCACGGGAATGCCCGAATTCTGTGCCCGGATCGCCGAAGTCCTGACGGGCTACAAGGGTCGCGTCGCGGTGATGTCGTTCGATCCCGGAACCGTCGATGCGTTTCGCCGTATCGCTCCGGCCTTGCCGCGCGGGATCGTCGCCGAATCCTTCCGGCAGGACAAACCCGAAGGAATGACGTGGTGGGACGTGTTCAGGCTGCGCCATCTTCTCCATGGCTGGCGAACCAAACCGCATTTCGTTTCGTACTGTGTGGACGACCTGCCGGCGGTGGCGCCGCTGGCGTTGCGCTGGGTCTTCGGCCTGCCGCTGATTACCTGGACGGTCCGGTCCGAAAAACAGCGACGGTGCAGCGATACCTGGGCCGATCAGATCACCTTCGAGGGGTTTCGGGCCTGAAACATCTCGTGGCGGGGACTTGAGCGATGGCGCGTTCGAAATCGTCCGAATCCGGCGGCGGGACCATTTCGGTCCGCGTCGTGGACCGGCTGGGCGATATTCCCGCCGCGGACTGGGATGCCTGCGCCAATCCCCGGACGCAGCCCGACGCCGCACCAAGAAGTCTCTCAGACATCACTGCAGAAGAAACATACAACCCATTTGTTTCACATACTTTTCTTAATTCCCTAGAAGCCTCTGGAACGGTCTCGGCGAGGACCGGTTGGCTGCCGCAGCATCTCGTGGTGGAGGATCACCGGACGGACGGCGGCGTCATCGCGGCGGCGATGCCCTGCTATCTGAAGAACCATTCCCATGGCGAGTACGTATTCGATCACGGCTGGGCCGACGCCTACGAGCGGGCCGGCGGCCACTATTATCCGAAGCTCCAGATCTCCGTGCCGTTCACGCCGGTAACGGGGCCGCGGCTGATGGCGCGGCCGGGTCCCGACGCGGACCGCAACCGCAACGCGCTGATCGCGGCCGCGGTCGAACTGTGCAAACGGCACAAGGCGTCGTCGGTCCACTGGACGTTCCTGCCGAAACACGAGTGGGACCTGCTCGGGGCGGTCGGCGCGCTGCAACGCACCGACCGGCAGTTCCACTGGGCGAACGAGGGCTACGCGGATTTCGACGCTTTTCTCGCCGCCCTGTCGTCGCGCAAGCGCAAGGCGATCCGCCGCGAACGGCGCGAGGCCCTCGCCGAGGGCATCGACGTCGTTCGCCTGTCCGGCTCCGACATCACGGAAGACCATTGGGACGCGTTCTTCGCGTTCTACATGGATACCGGCGGGCGCAAGTGGGGACGGCCCTACCTGAACCGAGCGTTCTTCTCGGAGATCGGCGCGTCGATGGCCGAGCGCATCGTCCTCATCATGGCGAAGCGCGCGGGACGCTGGATCGCGGGCGCGCTCAACTTCGCCGGCGACACGACGCTCTACGGCCGCCACTGGGGCTGCGTCGAGGACCATCCGTTCCTGCATTTCGAGGTCTGCTATTACCAGGCGATCGAGCACGCGATCGACAATCGCATGGCCTTCGTGGAGGCCGGCGCCCAGGGCGAGCACAAGCTGTCGCGCGGCTATCTGCCGGTCACCACCTATTCCGCCCACTACATCGCCGATGCGGGCCTGCGCGACGCGATCGCCGACTATCTCGAACGCGAACGGCACTATGTCGACGCGGAGGCCAGGCTGCTGAGAGACCACGCCCCGTTCCGGAAGGACAGCCAATGACGAGGGCGACGCCCGAGAGCCGCGACCGCTATCGCCTGTTCCAGCCGATCACCACGCGCTGGATGGACAACGACCAGTACGGCCATCTCAACAACGTGGTCTATTACGCGCTGTTCGACACGGTGGTGAACCGCTTCCTGATCGACAACGGCCTCGTCGACCCGCTCGGCGGCGCGATGATCGGCCTCGTCGTCAACTCGCACTGCCACTATTTCGCGCCGCTCGCGTTTCCCGAGCCGATCGAAGGCGGCCTGAGGGTCGACCGCATCGGCTCATCGAGCGTCACCTACGGGATCGGCATTTTCGACAAAGACGCCGGGATCGCGGCGGCGCAGGGCGGCTTCGTCCACGTCTATGTCGACAGCGCCACGCGCCGGCCTATGCCCCTGCCCGATCCGATGCGCGCGGCACTCAGGGAAATCGCCATCGACTAGTCCATCGACTGGACCGCCGGCTAATCCGGCGCCGTAGACGTCAGGAGCGCACGATCAGCGCCTTGACGGCGCCGCTCATCGAGCCTTCCTCCAGGTACTTCAGCGCGAGAACGCCGCCGGCGATGATCGACAGCCAGGCGATGAACGAGCCGAGCGCCAATGTCGACAGCCCGGTCAGTCCCTGGCCGATGGTGCAGCCCAGCGCCAGCACGCCGCCGACGCCCATCATCGCGCCGCCGAGCATGTGCCGCATGGTGTCGGCCGCGTCGGTGAAGGATTCCACCTGGAACTCGCGCGACAGGATCGACGCCAGGAACGAGCCGACGATGACGCCGCCGACCGTGGCGATGCCGAAATTGATCGTCGCGCCGGTGAAGGTCATCAGGTACTGCATGCTCTCGCCGATCGGCGCGACGAAGGTGAAGGAGGCGAGCTGCGTCGGCTCGAAGTCGTCGTAGCCGAGCACGCCGGTGATCCACCAGCCGGTCGGAATCAGCAGGCCGATGATGACGCCGGCGGCGATGTCGCGCGGCGAGGACCGGAAATCCCGATCCTTGAAGCAGAACCACAGGAAGCCGAGCGCCACCACGAGCGCCACCACCCAGCGGATCGTGCCGGCGTCCACGGCCAGCGTGTTGGCGAGGAGGTCCGGGATGCCCTGGGTCTCGTGGCCGTACTGCGTCAGGTCGACATTGGAGCGTTCCAGCTCGAGCCGGGCCAGGCCGATCAGGCCGCGAAGGGTCATGTAGGCGAAGATGCCGAGGAACAGCACGGCGACGACCGATTTCAGGTTGCCGCCGCCGACGCGGACCAGAACCTTGTTGCCGCAGCCGCCGGCCAGCACCATGCCGAAACCGAACAGCAGGCCGCCGACGATCGAGGTCAGCCAGCCGAAATTGGCGGTCAGATAGATCGAGCCGTCGAGCTCGACCATTCCGGCGGCGTCCATCGCCTGGCTCGTGAGGATCGCGATCGCGATCGCGAGAAGCCACGCCCGGAAGCGGGTGTAGCTGCCCATGTAGACGATGTCGGACAGCGAACCCATCGTACAGAAGTTGGTTCGCTGGGCCGTCGCACCGAAGATGATGCCGGCACCGAAGCCCGCCGCCGCCACCAGAATCCTGACGGAAATCTCGTCCATCGCCGCGTGTCTCCTACCATGCCCGGGCTCTTGTCGGCCCCGTGCCCCCGCCCCTCATATGTTCATATCATAATTTGAGAATGTGTTTCCAGAAAACGGTTCCGGAGGCGTCCAACCACGGCGCAGGAAAACCCGATTTTCCGGACATCCTCAAGCCCGCTTCTTGACCGCCGCATTGCCGGGGGCGACACTTTTGCGGGCATTCCCGGATGCAAGGGCTTCGACAAGGGCCACCTGCCGATGCCGCCCGCACGCGCCTTCGCGATCCTGACATGCATGGACGCGCGGCTCGATCCGGCGAAATACGCGGGCCTGGCGGAAGGCGACGCCCATGTCATCCGCAATGCCGGCGGCCGGGCCAGCGACGACGCCATCCGTTCGCTGGTGATCTCTTACAAGCTGCTGGGTACGCGCGAGTGGTTCGTCATCCACCACACCGACTGCGGCATGGAGACCTTCACCGACGACGTCATGCGCGGCCTCCTCGGCAAGAGCCTGGAGACGGCGACGGTTGACGAGAACGGCTGGCACGACACCGGAAAGGGTCGCGGCTCGTCCGAAGGAAAGTATATCGACTGGCTGACGATCTCGGACCTCGCCGAAAGCGTCGTCGAGGACGTCAGGCGCATCCGAAGCCATCCGCTGGTGCCGGGGCGCATCCCGATCCACGGCTACATCTACGACGTCAGGACCGGCAAGCTGGTCGAGGTGCCCGCCGCAACCAAGGCGGGACAGGCCAGGGGCCGGCGCTGACACGACAAGCGAAGCGGCGGGCGGCGGATGGTATCCGCCGCCCGCGGCGCCCGTCTCCGCAGACACGAGGTCCCGATCCGGTTCCCGGCACGCCCCTCTACACAGTACGCCCAGTTCGGGTGTGTCCAAACCGCACCCGCCGATTAACCGGATTGCGACCTATTGCCCCTAGGTTAGCCGGTCGACACAACAAGAAATCGACTACGACGCGCGGCAAGGGGGCTCATGTCCATTTCATACCCAGAAAACGAGGACGCCGGGAGAATCCAACCTGCTTCCGGCGATCGCCCGGGATCGCGCCGCGCACTGCCGACCTGGACCGCCATCACGCGTACGTTTCGCAGGTCGATCCGCGTTCGGTTCGTCTTCGCGCTGGCCTGCGCGCTCCTCGGCATTACCCTCACCGCGGCGGTCTGGAAGGCATCGCAATACGCGCTTCTGTCGACATTCGAACACACGGTGCACGAGGTACGGACGGACATCACCCCGTCCCACAATATCGCCGTTTCGCTGCTGGAGGCCGAGCGGCTGGTAAGGCTCTACGAAAAGGATCAGAGCCCCGCGTTGGCGACGGAATTCGAGCTGGCCGCCGGCGCGATCGAATCGAACTTTCTG
The DNA here is from genome assembly GCF_051390635.1 of Microbaculum mangrovi. NCBI lineage: Bacteria > Pseudomonadati > Pseudomonadota > Alphaproteobacteria > Hyphomicrobiales > Tepidamorphaceae > Microbaculum > Microbaculum mangrovi. Next base: position 862,073 of record NZ_JBPODT010000002.1, on the reverse strand, counting down.
ATGTTCGTCGGCCATCTGACGAACTTCGAAGAACATCAGGACGACATCGACGTCCATCTGATGGTCTCGGCCTACGACGCCTGGCAAAGCGCGCGTCAGGCGGCCAGCGGGCTCTTTGCACGCAATCCGGAGACGCCCGCGTTCTCCGCGGCGTTCCACAACACGACCACAGGCCTCGAAAGCGCCTACGCCGCGACCTCGGAATTCTATAGCCGGACGGTCAGCGAGATAGAGCGGCACCTCAGCAACGGTCAGGCCGTTTCCAGTTGGGCGGGCTATGTCATGATGTCGGCGATCCTGGCCGGCTATCTGATCCTGATCCTCACCAGCCTCTATGTCTGCCGATCCATCCTCCATCCGATCGAAAGCCTGCAGGAAGGCGCGCGCCGGCTGGGCAAGCGCGACTTCGCCCATCGCGTCCGGCTGCACAACAAGGCCGACGAGCTCGGTCAGCTCGGCCGCGCGTTCAACGTCGCCGCCGCCTCGCTGCAACGGCTATACCGGGAACTCGAGCACCGCTCGACCCGCGACGGCCTCACCGGCGCGCTGAACCGCGCCGCCTTCACCGAGCGCCTGTCGGCGGACTGCGCGAGTGCCGACCGGCACGAACGGCCGCTGTCGCTGCTGATGGTCGACATCGATTTCTTCAAACGGGTCAACGACACGCACGGCCACCAGACCGGAGACCGGATCCTGCGGGGCGTGGTGGAGTTGATGGAAAACACCATCCGCCCGGGCGATGTGGTCGCGCGATATGGCGGCGAGGAGTTCGCCGTCATCCTGCCCGACACCGACGAGTGCGAAGCCTGGGCAACGGCGGACCGGCTGCGTCGCGCCGTCGAGCGCCAACTCTTCGATTGCGGGGCCGCCGAGCCCGTCAGCGTCACCGTCAGCATCGGCTGCGCCTGCCGGCGACCGGCCTCCTTGCCGAGCGAGGACTTTGTCGAATCCGCCGACGCGGCGCTCTACCAGGCCAAGAGAACCGGCCGCAACCGGGTGGTCGCGGCCTATCCCGAGACCGACGAGCCGTCGCATCCGGTCGCGTTGGTATCGGTGGCGTAAGGTGGCAGCCGCGGCGTCCTGCGGTCGGCCTTGACCTGCCCCGGCGGCTCTGGCTTGTAACGGCGAGCCCACAGGAAGGAAGACCGCCATGGCCGCCTATGACGACGACAACATCTTCGCCAAGATACTCCGTGGCGAGATTCCGAGCTTCAAGGTTTACGAGGACGACCGCAGCTTCGCCTTCCTCGACATCATGCCGCGGTCCCGCGGCCACACGCTGGTCATCCCCAAGGTGAGGGCGACCGACCTCACCGACATCGGCCATGACGACCTCGCCAACCTGATGAGTGTCGTGCAGACGCTTGCGCCGAAGATCACGGACGCGCTCGGGGCCGACGGTTTCATGATCCAGCAGTTCAACGGCGCCGGCGCGGGGCAGACGGTGTTTCACCTGCACATCCATATCATCCCGCGCTGGGAAGGCGAAAGCCTGAAGCCGCACGGCACGACAATGGCCGACAAGGACGAGCTGGCGGAAACGGCTAAGATCGTCGCCGCGGCGCTGGCGGACTGAGCCGCACCCCGTTGGCCCCGGATTGTGATCCGGGGCCAACGGGCAATCGCAAGACCAGAGGGCTTCCTTGGTGCCCTCGTGCGTTCGTCAGGCGCCGTCCACCTCGATCTCGACCGGCACGTTTCCGCGCGTGGCGTGCGAATAGGGGCAGATCTTCTCGTGCGCCTCGTTGGCGAGCGCCAGCAGTTCGTCCTTCGGCAGGCTGTCGTCCTTGACGTGCAGCTTCACCATCAGGCCGAAGCCGCCCGCATCGCGCGGACCGATCGTGACGGAGCAGGTGACGACGGCGCCCTTGGCGTCCTTCTTGTGCTGGGACGCGATGAAGTCGAGCGCTCCGCCGAAGCAGGCCGCGTATCCCGCGGCGAACAGGTGCTCCGGCGTCGTCGTGTCCGGGTTGCCGGGACCGCCCATCTCCTTCGGCACGGAAAGATCGACCGATACCGATCCGTCGGTGGCCTCCGAATGGCCGTTGCGGCCGCCGGTGGCGCTCGCCGTCGCGGTGAAAAGCGGCTTGATGCTCATGAATATGCTCCGTTGTATTCGCGATGTTCGATAAAGACGCCATATAGTGGCGTCACGCACCCTGACGAGGGACGGACGCCCGTTTCCGTTCGTTGCCGGACCCTACCCTGCCCCGAGCCAGACCAGCGCCAGCAGCGCCGCCTCGCCGGCCAGTATGCCGACCAGCATGTTGCGCCTGAACAGGGCGAAGACAATCACGCCGACCGCGACCGCGCCGAACCGGGCGACGAGGCTGGTTGCGGCGAGATCGCCGACGGGAAAGACGATCAGCCGCGCGACGAGGCCCGCGATCAGGGCCGTCGCCACCGCTTTAACCCAGCGCAGGACAAGGCTCGTCTCGTCGATCCGCGCGGCCATGCCGACGCCGAGGAGACGCCAGAAATCGGTGGCCGCGAATCCGGCCACGGCGATGAAGACATACGGCCACCAGCCGCCCGAGAACCCGCTCATCTTGGCGCCCCGGTTGCTGGCGCCCCGGTTGCTGGCGCCCCGGTCATTGCCTCCATCCCCGCGTGAGCACGAAGGCCCCGGTGCCGCCGACCAGCCCGGTCCACAGTAGGTCCAGTCCCGGCATGTAGCGGTAGAACACCGGGCCCAGGCAGAAGCCGGCGACGATGGCGAGCCAGTCGATCCGTTCGCGCGCCGCCGTCATCATCGACAGCAGGAAATAGAACGGCGTCAGCAACAGCAGCGCGGCAGCGATGGCCGCAGGCACACCTCCGGCGATCTCGTATCCCAGTACGGTCGCGACGATACAGATCGGCCAGAGCGACGCGACGATGCCGAGGTAATAGGGTATGCGGAGGTGGCGCTCGACCTCCGGTAGCCGACGCATCGACTCGATCCAGACCGTCACCGCCACGAAGTGCGACAGCGGGATCTGTTTCCAGGCGGACTGACCGGGCTGGCGGAGAACGGGCAGGATCGCGACCGTCATCGGCAGAAGCCGCACGGCCGTCAGGGTTACGGCGACGGTCGCGGCGGCGAGGCTCGCGCCCGTGGCGATCTGGTCGACGAGAACGACCTGCCCGGGCAGGGCGAAAACGGTGGCGGTGATGATCGTCGCCTGGAAGACATCGAGGCCGGCGGCGCGGGCGAAGGCGCCGAAGCCGAAGAACGACGCGAACAGGACGATACCGGGAACCCCGATCGCCCTGCCCGCCCCCATTCGAAATGCCGCGCGCGACCCGTTCGGCGCCACGCTCACCACTGATGTCCGGTCATGGCCGTCCGGCGGCTACTGGCTGGCCAGCGGGATCTTCGGCACGACGGGGCCGCCGCGCTTTCCCGTGCCCGATCCCTCGCCACCCGAACCGCCGCCGGTCTTCTTTCCGGACGGACCGGGCTTCTTGGCCTTCGTGGTCTTCTTGCGCGCCTTCTTCGGCGGGCTCGGACGCGGCTCCGGCTCGATATACTCGAAGCCAAGGCGCGGCTCGGCGTCCTTGGGCGTCTCGACGATCACCTTCACCGTGCCGCCGTTCTTCAGCTTGCCGAACAGCACCTCTTCGGCGAGCGGCTTCTTGATGTATTCCTGGATGATGCGCGCGAGCGGCCGGGCGCCCATCTGCGGATCGTAACCGCGATCGGCGACCCACTTGTTCGCCTCCGGGCTCATCTCGATCGTGATGTTGCGGTCGGCGAGCTGGGCCTCCAGCTGCAGGACGAACTTGTCGACCACCATCGCCACCACTTCCGGCGGCAGGTTGTCGAACGGGATGATCGCGTCGAGCCGGTTGCGGAATTCCGGCGCGAACATGCGGTTGATCGCTTCCTCGTCGTCGCCTTCGCGCTTGGTGCGGCCGAATCCGATCGGCGCCTTGGCCATGTCGGCGGCGCCGGCATTGGTCGTCATGATCAGGATGACGTTCCTGAAATCGACGTGCTTGCCGTTGTGATCGGTCAGCTTGCCGTGGTCCATCACCTGCAGAAGGATGTTGAACAGGTCCGGATGCGCCTTCTCGATCTCGTCGAGCAGCAGCACGCAATGGGGATGCTGGTCGACGCCGTCGGTCAACAGACCGCCCTGGTCGAAGCCGACATAGCCGGGCGGCGCGCCGATCAGGCGGGAGACCGTGTGCCGCTCCATGTACTCCGACATGTCGAAGCGCAGCAGCTCCACGCCGAGCAACTGCGCGAGCTGCTTGGCGACCTCGGTCTTGCCGACGCCGGTGGGGCCGGAGAACAGGTAGCTGCCGATCGGCTTCTCGGGCTCGCGCAGGCCCGCGCGGGCGAGCTTGATCGCAGCCGACAGCGCCTCGATCGCCTTGTTCTGGCCGAACACGGTGCGCTTCAGGTTCCCGTCGATATGGGCGAGCACCTCGGAATCCGACTTCGACACGGTCTTCGGCGGAATCCGGGCCATGGTGGCGACCGTCGCCTCGACCTCCTTCAAGCCGATCGTGCGACGACGCTTGGATTCGGGCAGCAACATCTGCGAGGCGCCGGTCTCGTCGATGACGTCGATCGCCTTGTCGGGCAGCTTGCGGTCGTGGATGTAGCGCGCCGACAGCTCGACTGCCGACTTGATGGCGTCGTTGGTGTATTTGACGTTGTGGAAGTCCTCGAAATAGGGCTTGAGGCCCTTGAGGATCTTGATGGCGTCGGGAACCGTCGGCTCGGTGACGTCGATCTTCTGGAACCGGCGCACCAGGGCGCGGTCCTTCTCGAAGTACTGGCGGTACTCCTTGTAGGTGGTCGAGCCGATGCAGCGCAGCTGGCCGCTCTGCAGCGCCGGCTTGAGCAAGTTCGAGGCGTCCATCGCGCCGCCGGACGTGGCGCCGGCGCCGATCACCGTGTGGATCTCGTCGATGAACATGATGGCGCCGGGATACTTCTCGATCTCCTTGACCACCGCCTTCAGCCGCTCCTCGAAGTCGCCGCGATAGCGGGTGCCGGCGAGCAGCGTGCCCATGTCGAGCTGGAAGATCGTCGCCTTCTTCAGAACCTCCGGCACCTCGCCGTTGACGATGTGGCGGGCGAGGCCCTCGGCGATCGCCGTCTTGCCGACGCCGGGATCACCGACGAACAGCGGGTTGTTCTTCTGGCGCCGGCACAGGACCTGGATCGTGCGCTGCAGCTCGGCCTCGCGGCCGATCAGCGGATCGATGCGGCCTTCCTTGGCCTTCTGGTTCAGGTTGACGCAATAGGCCTCGAGCGCGTCGGACTTCTTCTTGTCGCCGTCCTCGCCCTCACCGGCCTCGTCCTCGGCGCCGCGCACGGTGCGCGTCTCGGAGAAGCCCGGCCGCTTGGCGATGCCGTGGCTGATGTAGTTGACCGCGTCGTAGCGGGTCATGTCCTGCTCCTGCAGGAAGAAGGCGGCGTGGCTCTCGCGCTCGGCGAAGATCGCGACCAGCACGTTGGCGCCGGTCACCTCCTCGCGGCCGGAGGACTGCACGTGGATGACGGCGCGCTGGATGACGCGCTGGAAGCCGGCGGTCGGTTTGGAATCCTCGCCGCTCTCGCTGATCAGGTTGTCGAGCTCGTTGTCGATGTAGTCGACGAGGCTCTGCCGCAGCGCGTCGATATCGACGTTGCAGGCCCGCATTACGGCCGCTGCGTCCTGGTCGTCGACCAGCGCCAGCAGCAAATGCTCAAGCGTCGCGTATTCGTGGCGCCGCTCGTTGGCGATAGCGAGCGCGCGATGCAAGGCCTGCTCTAGACTTCTCGAGAACGATGGCACGATGCGATCCTACTTCTTCTCCATGACGCACTGCAAAGGATGCTGATGCTTTCGGGCAAAGTCCATGACTTGCGTCACTTTGGTCTCCGCCACTTCATACGTATAGACGCCGCATTCGCCCACGCCGTTGTGGTGCACGTGCAGCATGATGGTGGTCGCCTCTTCCGGGCCCTTGTGAAAGAACCGCTCCAAAACGTGGACGACGAACTCCATCGGCGTGTAGTCGTCGTTCAGAAGCAGCACCCGGTACAGGCTCGGCCTCTTGGTCTTCGGCCGCGTCTTGGTGGCGGTGCCGGTACCGCTTTCGTCATCCGTCTCCCCGCCGCGCTTGGCCATGTAGAGGGGCCAGTGCCGTTCGGCCAGAGATGGCGTGATACCCTTCATTCCCGTGCGCTCTCCCGTAACTGTCAGCATCCCCTCGATCCGGGAAATCGCGATAGGTGCCTTCGAATCCCATTGTAAAAGCAGCCGGTGCGACAGGCTAGACGCTGGATGGTTAAGTTAGGAAGGAGCGGCCTCCGTTTCCAGAGGGGAGCACAAAAGCAAAAGGCCCGACCAAACGGCCGGGCCCTACGCGCTGACTAAATACGCAGTGGTTTGCGTCGAAAACGCCTTACTTGGACACCTTGGCGACCATGCCCTCGAAGGGCTTGTAGGCGTCTTTGGCCAGATCGGCATAAAGCTCGCCGACTTTCGTGGCCTGGGCGACGAAGCCCTCATAGCTCGACTTCACGTAGTCGGTCTGGATTTCCATGGCCTTGTCGATGGACTTCGCGGCCATCAGCTTCTCCATGGTGGCCGCGCTGTCCTCGAAGGACTTCTTCGAGTAGTCGGCCATCTCGACGGCGAGCGACTGCATGCCCTTGGAGAAGGAGCCGAAGCTCTTCATCGCATAGTCCATGTTGTCCTTGCCGATTTTCTGAATGTCATCAAAACCGTTGATCATGGGCGGGTCTCCTAGAACTGGGATAAGACTTCCCGGCCGGACGCATCCGGCCTTTGTGCATTGCAATCACGATATATGCAGCGCAGCATATTTGTCAATATTTTTTTGCACTGCACAAATCCGGAAACCCCGGACGCCGTAGCGGCACCCGTCTTGGTCCAACTTGCTTTACGGTTTCCTAACTGGATCGTTTATAGCTTAGCGACCGTAACAGGCATCAAAAGCAGGGACGGCCGCAGAATTGCTGCATTCGCACGGTGTAAACGGGTCGATTGCGTGGGTGTGGGGATTCCGCAAAAGGCGTCCGTCATACGCGGCGGCCGACACGAACCGGACGTCAGCGTCGCGTGGCAGCAGGCCTCGCGTAGAGGTACCGGCTCAGCGGAATGGAGATCGATCGATGATCGGCGTACTCCGGCGTATCCGGACGACAATCAAGTTGTTCACATTGGGCATCGGCGTAGCGGCGGGTATCGGCGCGGCGACGGTCGCGACCAGTCTGCTGTCCGCGCAGCCGGCCGGCGCGGAAGAACGCTACGCGGCATTCGTCATCGACGCCGCCAACGGTCACGTGCTTTTCTCGCGCTACGCCGATGACCGGCGCTATCCCGCGTCGCTCACCAAGATCATGACGATCTACCTGATGCTCGAGGATGTCGAAGCCGGTCGCATTCGCTTCGATACCCCGCTCAAGGTTTCCCAGAACGCCGCGAACCAGGCGCCGTCGAAAATCGGCGTTCGCCCCGGCGAGACGATCACCGTGGACCAGGCGATCCGCGCCCTGGTGACCAAGTCGGCCAACGACGTCGCGGTCGTGGTGGCGGAAAACCTCGGCGGCTCGGTTGCCGCCTTCGCCCTCCGCATGACGCGCACCGCCCACGCCATGGGGATGCGCAAGTCCAACTTCCGCAATCCGCACGGCCTGCCGGATTCCGGGCAGTATACGACGGCGCGCGACATGGCGACGCTGGCGATCCAGACCCAGCGGCGCTTTCCGCAGTACTACAGCTATTTCCAGACGCGCTCCTTCACGTGGAAGGGACGCACCTATGGCAACCACAACAAGCTGCTCGGCCGTGTGAAGGGCGTCGACGGCATGAAGACCGGCTATATCCGCGCCTCCGGATTCAACCTGGTCTCTTCGATGCGCCGTGACGGCCGCCACATCATTGGCGTCGTCATGGGCGGCCGTACCGGGTCCAGCCGCGATGCCCACATGCGCGACATCCTCGAAAAGAACATCCGTATTGCCTCGAAGGGTGGCGCGATCATGTTCGCCAACGCGCCGCTGCCGCGCACCCGGCCCGACCAAGCCTCGCTTCCGGTGTCGGCGACCGCGATGCAGGCCGTGCCTGCGCCCCGAATGCTGGTGCCCTCTACCACGGTTCCCGGAACGCTGGTGACGGCCGGCATGGCCGGCAAGCCGATGCCGCTGGACAGCAACGCGATGGTCGCGCTGATCGAGCAGCCGATCCAGGAACAGCCGGCCACCGAAGTCGACCAGGGCGACACGAGCTCGGACGTTCCGGAACTGGCGACCGTCTCGATGGCCACCGCGGGCGGCTGGGTGATCCAGATCGGCGCCTTCAACGACCGTCAGCTGGCGCTAGACACGCTGCAGAGGGCCAAGTCCACGGCCCCCACGGCGCTGGCGTCGGCGAAGGCCTTCACGGAGACAATCGAGAAGAACGGCGAGACCCTGTGGCGCGCCCGCTTCGCCGGATTCGACAGACTGAGCGCTGAAGGCGCCTGCTCCCAGCTCAAGCAGCGGTCGTTCGGCTGCTTCCCGGCGCGCAATTGACCGGGTCAGGAGCGGCGGCGATGTTTGCCAAGCAGAAACTCCTTGGCCTCGTTGATCTTCGCGGCAAGGTAGGTCGAACCGCCCCGGTCGGGATGGAGCTTCATCATGAGCTCCTTGTGCGCTCGCCGGATCTCGGCCTCGCCGGCCCCAGGCTCAATGCCCAGCACCTTATAGGCCTCCTCCGCCGTCATTGGCCCGGTACTTCGCGGTCCGCCCGCCCCCGCTGCCGCGTCAGTCTCTCCGTCTTCACTCCAACCGGGCGCCCGGCGGTCCAGATACGCTTCGAGTAGCTGCCGGCTCTCCGCGTCGTCGAGCTCGGACAGCATGTCCAGCAGCGTATCGACCTCAAGCGATTCAAGCGGGCTTCCCGCGTACTGCCCGCGCAGCACTGTGCCCTCCATGCGTCCGCTGTCGTGATCGAGGGTCATCTCCAGCCAGGGAGACCGCACGGTCGAGGTCTGGCCGGCCGACCGGTTCGCGCGCGACCCGAGCCCAGCGAACGGATTCCCGCCGAACCCGAACAGCGAGAACCCGACAATCGCCAGCGGCGCGGCAAGCTGCCAGCGGCCCAGCAGCGCGAGGCCGACCGCGGCGAGCAGCAAGGCCCCGGCCACGCCCTTGCGCAGACCTGCCGCGAGCGTCGCCGGGTTGGCCTTGGTGAAGGCATTCGCAGCGATCACCAGCAGGATCAGTCCGATCAGACCTAGGAGAAACGGCCCCATACCCGGCTCGCCTCAGCGCATCTGTTCGAGGAGCAAACGGGCCTGACCGCCGCCCTTCCGGCCATAATCGACCAGGGCCGCCCGGCCGCCGGCCGCATAGACGGCGACCGCCGCCAGCAGCTCGCGCAGGTGCTGTGCCGATCCGGCGTCGAACCGGCAATAGGCGCCGTTGGTCAACCGTGCGATCTCGCGGAACGCCTTCTCGGCGATCGCATCGCGGCCTTCATGGAACATGAAGGCGCGGGTGCCGGTCATGCCGATCTCGCCGGCGACGGCGCACAGGTCGTCGATGGATTCCTCCATGCAGTCACCGATGTAGACGAGCGCCTGGACGGACTTCTTGCGGGACTCGTTGCGCACGTGCGCCAGCGCCTTGCGGATCTGGGTGTGGCCACCGCGGCAATCGATCCGCGTCATCAGGTCGGCGAGCGCCTTGGGATCGCTGACCCAACGGCTCGCGCGGCACTCGTTGAAGCCACGGAAATAGAGAAGCTGCACGTCCAGGCCGCCGATCTGGGCCGTCTCGTTGAACATCTCCGCCTGAAGCTGGCAGGCGGAGTCCCAGGTCGGCTGCCGGCTCATGGTGGCGTCCAGGGCGAAGATCAGACGACCGCGCGCGCCGCCGGTGTTGGCGGGCGTCAGCGTACGCGCCTGCTTCAGGAACGTGTCGATCTCGGAGCGCGTGCTCGCCTCCTTGATCTTTCCGCCTTCCTCGCGGGCTACAGGGCTCTTTCGTTCCCCCGACATGACTCTTTGCTGCCTCCCGGGGCAATCGCTTCGCTACCCTAGTAAATTTGGCGCGTCGCGCCGAAATCGCAACCGAGGCCGGTTCGCAGCCTCGGAAAGGCCTAAAGCAGGCCCAGTTCCACAAGCTCCCGGCGCATCGCGGCCGGCATTTCGGCTATGCCGCTCGTCTTGGTCCCGAGATCCGGCGGCGCGTCCCTGGCGTCAAGATAGCGCCAGCCCTGGAAAGCGCCACGCGGGCGCGGTTCGACCAGCCGCACATCGGGATCGAGAACGATGCCGCAGCGGGCCACGCCGTCCTCTCCGGTCACCGGGCGCAGTTCCAATATGCGCTGACGGCACTGGATGATGCCTTTGATCACCCAATACAGCGACCCTCCGTCCAGGATATCGTCATGCCGCTTCGGGGTCATGCGCGTGACATGGATCTGTTCGGTAGGAATGCCGCGTCTCTGCTTGTCGGCGAGACGTTCGGCGATCCAGCCCGTCAGGTCCTCGACGGACTCCGCGCCGACGCACAGCTTGATCAGGTTGACGGTCATGCCACTGAAACTAGTCCGTTCGCCGGAAACCGCAAATCCGCCCGGTATCGCTCTCTCACGGCTGTGGACGAAGCCGGTCAGCCGTTCGTCCTTTCAAGCCACGCCACCAGGTCCGACACGCCTTCGAGTATGACGTCGGCATGCGGTTCGAGATGCGCCCTGTCGCTCGTGCCCGTCAGCACACCGACGGCCCAGCCCGCGCCGGCCGCCCGCGCCATCTCCAGGTCATGGGTATTGTCGCCGACAACGGCCACCTCGCCCGGATGTAATCCGGCCGCATCGCAAAAGGCATGGACCATGTCCGCCTCCGGCTTCGGCCGGGCGACGCTGTCGTAGCCGATCAGGTGTTCGATCCGACCGGTCAGCCCCAGTTTGTCGATGAAGGCCGCCAAGGCGATCGTGGAATCGTTGGTGGCGATACCGACATCCAGCCCGCGCTCGCGCAAATCGCGAATCAAGGCGTGTAGATCCAGCAGAGGCACCACGTTTTCTGGGCCCTTGGCAGCGCATATCGCGTCGATCCGTACCGCCAGGTCGCGCGCCTCCTCCACCCCGGCAGAGGGCCACCACAACCGGACGAGATCGCGGGTCGAGCCGGCCGCCCAGATCGACCCCGCCTTCAGGCGCCCGGTTTCGCGGTCGAGGCCGGCGGCTTCGACCAGTTCCACTGGATCGCCCGGTGGGGCGAGCTCGACCGCAAGGTGGCGGATAACCGGCGCCCAGGTGGCGTCGCAGTCGATCAGCGTGCCGTCCTTGTCGAGCAATACGCCGCGAATCCGGCGCCGCCGCCTCATGTCAGCCCCGCCACTCGGTGACGATCCTGGACAGATCGGGCCGGTCGCGCTCGCTCGGCGGTTCGGCCGGCGTGCCGATATAGACGAATCCGGCGATCCGCTCGTTGGCTTCCACCGCGAGCAACGTCGCCACATCGGCATCGAACGCCGGCCACCCTGTCAGCCACTGGCCGGCATAGCCGCTGGCGTGGGCGGCATGAAGCAGGTTCATGCACGCGGCCCCGGCCGACAGCTCCTGCTCCCAGGCGGGCACCTTGGGGTGGTCGCTCGTACGCGAGATCACCGCCACCACGAGCGGTCCGCCCGTCCTCTTGCCGCGCTCGACGGCCTCGGCCTCGGCGGACGCGTCGGGATGAGTGGCGCGCCAGATCGCCATCAGCCGATCGACGAACACGGACCGCGCCTCCCCCGCAATCACGACGAATCGCCACGGCGCCAGCTTGCCATGGTCTGGCACCCGCGCCGCGACCGTCAGGATCCTGTCCAGTTCCTCCGTCGACGGCGCGGGAGCGACCAGTTTCGCCGAGGGAATCGACCGGCGGGTCGACAGATATGTCATCAAATCGGTATTGGGCTTGTTCATAACCGTGGGGCGGCTCTTCTTCTGGGGGCCGGCGCAAGGTATCGTTGCGTGAACCTGTACCGGCAGTCTTTCGACAGGTTTCGATTTTGTAGCGCGCTCAGATCGGGATTTCCAAAGCAATGTTCAAACGAATCTTCGCATTTTCGTTGTTTCTTTTCACCGCTCTCGTTTTTCTTCCCACCGCCCACGCCGAACAGCGCAACGTGATGCTGGTGCTCGACGCCTCCAACAGCATGTGGGGGCAGATCGACGGCAAGAACAAGATCGTCATCGCCCGCGACGTGGTGCGCGACGTGCTCGGCGACATTCCCGCTGACATGAGCCTCGGCGTGATCGCCTACGGCCATCGCTCGGAAGGTGATTGCGGCGACATCGAAACCGTGATCCCGGTCGGGCCGGTCGATCCCGCGCGCTACATGTCGGTGATCGACGCGATCAAGCCGAAGGGCAAGACGCCGCTGACGGAGGCCGTGCGCCGCGCCGCGGAGGAACTGCGCTACAGCGACGTGCCGTCGACCGTGATCCTGGTCTCCGACGGCATCGAGACCTGCAATGCCGACCCTTGCCGACTCGCCGCCGACCTTGAAGCCGCCGGAGTCGACTTCACCGTCCACGTCGTTGGCTTCGACGTGAGCGCCGAGGAAGCCGCCAGCTTCTCCTGCCTTGCCGAGCGCACCGGCGGGCAGTTCTTCCAGGCGCGCAACGCCGGCGAACTGACCGACGCGCTCGACACCGCGGTGCGCGAGGTTGCCGCCGCCGAACCCGAAACCGCGCCCGAACCGGCTCCGGAACCGGCGCAGACCGGCCCGAATCTCAAGCTTTCCGCCGTTCCCGCCGAAGGCGCCGAGGTGCTGTCGTCCGGCCCGTACTGGGTGATCTACGAGGCGGAAGCCGACGAGAACGGCAAGCGCCAGGAAGTGAAGCGCAGTGGCAGTCCGGTGGCGACGCTCGAGGTTCCGCCCGGCAAGTACTGGGTCGAGGTCTCCTACAAGCAGGCCAAGCAGGCCCGCGAGATCGAGGTGCCCGAAGGCGCCGTGGCCGACGAAATATTCGTCCTCGGCGCCGGCCGCCTAACTTCTGTCGCGGTACCCTCGGAAGGCGCCCAACCGCTGGAAGAGGCGTATTGGACCCTCTACGGCAGCGAAAAGGACCTGCAGGGGAAGCGCCAGGAGATCGCCCGCTCCGGCAGCGCCAAGGGCGATTTCTTCGTGCCGGCCGGCACCTATTGGCTGGAAGGAAAATACAAGAGCGCCAGCGGCGGCAAGGAGGTCACCGTCGCGGCCGGAAAGCTCACCGAGGAAACCCTCGTCCTGGGCGCCGGCATCCTGGTGATCTCGGCGACCGCCACCGAAGGCGGCGAGCCGCTCGACAACATGCACTTCACCGTCTACGAGGCCAGCGCCGACCTGTCGGGCAAACGCAAGGAAGTGACCCGGTCCGCCCGGGACGTCGCGGAATTCGGCCTGCCCGCCGGAAAGTACCTGGTGGTCGCACGATCCGGTGAGGCGGAGGCATCGACCGAGGTCGAGGTCGCGGCCAACCAGCGCACCGAGCGCACCATCGTGATGGAACTCGGAGCACTGAAACTGTCCACCCAGGTCGCGGGCCTGTCCGGTGCCATTCCCGATGCCGGTTTCCGCTACGAAATCGAATCGGCAACGAAGGATCTGTCCGGAAAGCGTAAGAAAATCTCCGCAACGGCCAGACCGGAGCCGGTGCTACGGTTGCCCGCCGGCAGCTATCGCGTCATAGCCCGGCTGGGGAGCCAGAACGTCGTTTCCGAGACGGACGTTAGCGTCCCGGCCGGCCAGCTTTCGGAAATTACGATCGAACAGCAGGCCGGCTTCGTCCGTTTCTCCGTGGACGGCACCCCCGGGGAGCGGATTCGCTGGGAAATCGACGATGCGGCCGGCAAGCAGATCGGCGCGACGACTCGCGAAGACGTCAGCTACGTGCTGGCGCCGGGCGACTACGAAGCCCGACTGATCGTTGGCGACAAGACGGCGAACCGGGCCTTCACAGTCGTTAGCGGACAGACCCTCGAAATTGGGATGGCACCGCCGCAGTAACGGTTTTCCGCCGTTAGGGCTTGGCACGGCACGCCTTTTCGGTGCCATATTCGCGGCCCGTATTAGCGCCGTTCGCGTGTAGAGGATCCGGCTGGAACCACCGGCCGGAGATTCTACGCGACGAACCGTGCGGGGGGACCCACACCGACAAAAGCAGCCGGATGAGCCCGAGAAACGTCAATCATCACCTTCGACACCTGGCGAAAGCAGCTGTTTTCGGGATGATTTCGCTTGGATTGATGGCGGGCGGCGCGGCGGCAGAAAATCCGGCACGCGATTCTGCGGCGACGTCTTCCGATCCGATCCAAGTCGCGCAGAACACGATTCCGATTCCGCGTGAACGACCGCTGATGGTCGAGCCGCCCAGGGCCGCCCCCATGGGCGAAAGCCCGGGTGCGCCGCTCGACCTGCTCCAGGGGCTCAACATCGACCCGGACAGCGCGTTCGGCGATGCGGCCGCCGATCTCGTCCGGCCCGATCGGCAGATGCGGCTTGCCGCCCGGCTTTCCGAGGAAGGCGACGTGCTCGTCGACGGCCTGGCCTGGCGGATATACCGGGCGCAACCGGGGGTCGACGGATCGTTCGAGTTGGTCGAAGAGAGCAACGCGTCTGCGCCGATCTTCACGCTCCCTGCCGACGACTACATCGTTCACGTCTCCTATGGCCTAGCAAACACCGCCAGCCGGGTGTCGTTGCGCGAGGGACCGACCGAACAGACGCTCGACCTGAACGCCGGCGGCATGAGACTGGCGGCGATCGGCGTCCTGGACGAGCCGATCCCGGCCAAGCAAACCTCGGTATCGGTCTATTCGTCCGAGCAGGACGAGTACGGGCAACGGAAGCTTCTGGTGGAACAGGCCGAGCCCGGCAAGGTCATCCGCCTGAACGCCGGCAGCTATCACGTGGTCAGCCGCTTCGGCGACGGCAACTCGGTGATGCGCGCGGACATCCTGGTGAAGCCGGGCCAGCTAACCGATGCGACGATCAAGCATCGGGCCGCCGCCATCACCCTGAAGCTGGTCAACGAGGCCGGCGGCGAGGCGCTGGCCAATACCGCCTGGAGTATTCTCTCGCCGGGCGGCGACGTGGTGAAGGAGAGCTATGGCGCCTTCCCGACGCATGTGCTGGCGGCCGGGGAATATTCCGTCATCGCCCGCCACGACGACAAACTCTACAGCCGCGATTTCACCGTGGAAGCGGGTCGCGACGCCGAAGTCGAGATCATCGCACAGTAGGGTATTTGCGGTCGCCCGGAGCGCACGCGCCTCCAGGTCTACGAGGCTTTCGGAGCACGAGTCCCGGGTTCGCCACGGCGGACCCGGCATCGCGTCTTACTCCTCGGAGTGGATGACGATCAGTTTCTGTCGCTCGCCGACCTGATCGCCGGGACTGGCGGCGACTTCCAAGACGGTCCCGGCGCGCCCCGCAGTCAGGGTGTGCTCCATCTTCATCGCCTCGATGACGGCGAGCTTCTGCCCGCGCTCGACAGCCTGGCCCTCCTCGACATGAATGGAGACGACCTTGCCGTGCATCGGCGCCTTGATGACGGCGTCGCCATCGGCGGCTTCCAGATCGACCGAAAACGGATCGCGTGCGGCGACGAGGAACTGACGTCCGTCGACGAGAACGTAGATGCCGTTCGGGGCATCGATCAGATCGGCTTCGATCTCCTCTTCGCCGTCTTCCGGATTCGAGACGCGAACGGCCGGTTCACCATCCACCCATTCGACGGAGATGGCGTCCTGGGCCCCGTCGACGACCAACGGCTCAGCCGTCACTCGGCTCGCGCCGAGCTGGAAGCCGTCGGCGACGCTCCATGGGCTGTAGACCTCGTTGGAACGATTGAGCCGCTCCGTCTCGACACGCTCCTGCTCGCGGTCGATGAGCCGCAGCGTTCCGAGCGCAACCGCAGCCTCACGCACGCCCGGCGCGGCCGAGACGAGCGTACCGAGCTTGCGGTCGATCAGGCCCGTATCGAAGCGAACCGCCCGGAAGTCCGGATCGTCCACCAGGCGCCGAAGGAAGCCGAGGTTCGTTCGCGGGCCGGCAACGATGCTCGCAACCAGGCTCTGTGACAGCAGATCGAGTGCCTCGTCGCGGGTTTCGCCGTGGGCAATCACCTTGGCGATCATCGGATCGTAGAACGGGGTGACGTCATCGCCTTCGCCGACGCCGGTGTCGATGCGAATGCCCTCTGCCTCGAACAGCGACAGGACGTGCAGATGGCCGGTCGACGGCAGGAAACCGTTGTCCGGGTCCTCGGCGTAAAGCCGCGCCTCCACCGCATGGCCGTTGATCGCGATGTCCGCCTGCGCGAGCGGCAGCGGCTCGCCCGAGGCAACGCGGATCTGCCACTCGACCAGATCCTGTCCGGTGATCTCCTCGGTCACCGGGTGCTCCACCTGCAGGCGCGTGTTCATTTCCATGAAGTAGAATGGCGTCTCGTCCGACAGTGGCTTCGAGCCGTCGACGATGAACTCGATCGTGCCCGCGCCCTGATAGCCGACGGCAAGCGCCGCCTTGACCGCCGCCTGCCCCATCTTGGCGCGCAGGCCGTCGGTCATGCCGGGCGCCGGCGCCTCCTCGATCACTTTCTGATGACGGCGCTGCAACGAGCAGTCGCGCTCGAACAGATGCACGGCTTTGCCGTGACTGTCGCCGAAAACCTGCATCTCGATATGGCGCGGCTCGGCGACGAACTTCTCGACCAGGACCCGGTCGTCGCCGAAGGCGGCCTTGGCTTCTCGCTTGGCACCGCCCAGCGCGTCGTCGAAGTCGATCGCCTTGTCGACGCGTCGCATGCCCTTGCCGCCGCCGCCGGCGACAGCCTTGATCAGCACCGGGTAGCCGATCTCGTAGGCTTTCTCGTGCAGGAACTCCGGCTCCTGGCGGGCGCCGTGAAATCCCGGCACCACCGGCACACCGGCCTTCTCCATCAACGCCTTGGCTTCGTCCTTCAGCCCCATCGCCTTGATCGCCGATGCCGGCGGGCCGACGAAAACGATGCCGTTGCCGGCGCACGCCTCGGCAAACGCGGCGTTCTCCGACAGGAAGCCGTAGCCCGGATGGATCGCGTCCGCCCCCGCATCCTTCGCCGCGGCGATGATGCGCTCGGCGACCAGATAGCTCTCGTTGACCGCTGCCGCACCGATCGGCACGGCGACGTCGGCTAGTGTCGCATGCATGGCACCGGCATCGGCGTCCGAGTAGACGGCAACCGTCGTCAGCCCCATGCGGCGGGCCGTGCGGATTATACGGCAGGCAATCTCGCCACGATTGGCGATGAGGAGCGTCTTAATCATCCCGACTTTATGTCATCCCTGACGAAGGCGGGCAATCGGGACGGAAGTCGACCCGCGGTCAGCACTCAACGATGCTGACGGCCAGACCGCCTTTGCTCGTTTCCTTGTATTTCTCGCTCATGTCGAGACCGGTCTGTCGCATCGTCTCGATGCAGCTGTCGAGCGGCACGAAATGGCTGCCGTCGCCACGCAGCGCCAGGGACGCCGCGGTAACCGCCTTCACGGCACCCAGCGCATTGCGCTCGATGCACGGCACCTGAACGAGGCCGCCGACGGGATCGCAGGTCATCCCCAGATGGTGCTCGAGCGCGATCTCGGCGGCGTTCTCGATCTGCTCGTTGGTGCCACCGAGGGCCGCCGCTAGCCCTGCCGCGGCCATCGCCGAGGCCGAGCCGACCTCGCCCTGGCAGCCGACCTCGGCGCCCGAAATCGATGCGTTGTGCTTGATAATGCCGCCGATCGCGGCGGCGGCCAGCAGGAAGGTGCGCACGCCTTCGGTCTTCGCCTCGGGGCAATGATCGAGGTAGTAGCGGATAACGGCAGGCAGGACGCCGGCGGCACCGTTGGTCGGCGCGGTCACGACGCGGCCGCCGGCGGCATTCTCCTCGTTGACCGCCATCGCATAGACGGACAGCCAGTCCATCACCGTGTGCTCGAAGGGGCGGTTATGTCCCGCCTCGCCTTTCAGCTTGGCATGGATATCGGCGGCGCGACGTTTGACCCGCAGGCCGCCCGGCAATTGCCCGCCGGCGCCGAGTCCGCGGGTCATACAGCCGAACATTGCCGACCAGATGCGATCGAGCCCGGCATCGAGGTCGGCGCCGGTCCCACGCGACATTTCGTTGGCGCGCTTCATCTCCGCGATCGACAGCCCGGCTTCGCGGCCCATGGCCAGCATCTCGCTGGCCGTGGCGAAAGGATACGGCACCCTGGTCTCGTGGGTGAGCGGGCTTTCGTCCTCGCCCACCGCGTCGAGCTCGGCCGCCGTTTTCACGAAGCCGCCACCGATCGAATAATAGGTTTCCTCGACCAACACCGTGCCGTCCGCGGCATGGGCGAAGACCTTCATGCCGTTCGAATGGGCGGGAAGCGGGTCGCCGTAGTCGAATACGATGTCGTGCTGCGGATCGAAGGACATCGATGGCAATCCGGCCGGGGCAATGCGCTTCGTCCGGGCCACCTCGTCGAGCAGTCCATCGACGGCGTTCGGATCGACAAGATCCGGTTTCTCGCCGATCAGGCCCAGCACGACGGCGCGGTCGGAGCCATGCCCCTTGCCGGTGAAGGCGAGCGATCCGTGCAGCGAAACCGAGATCCGCGCGACATCGTCGGCGCCCCGTTTGCCCAGAAGCGACAGAAAGCGCGCCGCCGCGACCATCGGGCCGACGGTATGCGAGCTCGACGGCCCTATTCCGATCTTGAACAGTTCGAATACGGAGAGGAACATCACCCTTCTCTTTGACCGGGTAAGCCATGCGGCGTTGTTCGTGAACGCCACGACCGCCACTGCCCTTACGGAGCGATGTTATGCGCTGAAGTCGTCGGCCCTTGCAATGCCGGGCGCCGATCGGGTGTTCTCCCTGTCGGCTGTCGCGCCAATGCCGCCTACCTCCTCGCCGGCCGAACTGACAGGCGTCGGCCAACGCGCGGATCAACAACGAAAAGGGGAAACGCCATGAAGGCCGCCTACTACGAGAAAAACGGCGCCGCAGCCGATGTTCTGAGGATCGGCGAGGTCGATACGCCGGAGCCGGGTCCCGGCGAGGTGCGTGTGAAAATCGCGGTCTCGGGGGTCAACCCGTCCGACGTCAAGTCGCGGGCCGGCACCGCGCGCAAGATTGCCTTTAACCGGGTCATCCCTCATTCCGACGGCGCCGGAACGATCGATATGGTCGGCGACGGCGTTTCGCCGTCGCGTATCGGCGAGCGTGTTTGGATCTGGAATGGCCAGTGGAAACGGCCGTTCGGCACCGCGGCCGAGTACATCGTCGTGCCCGAAACCATGGCGGTCGGACTGCCGGACGGCACCCGCTTCGAGGTCGGCGCCTGCCTCGGCATTCCGGCGATGACGGCGGTTCACGCCGTATCGCTGGCCGGCGCCGCGCCGCAAACCACGATCCTGGTCTCCGGCGGCGCCGGCGCGGTCGCGAACTACGCGATCCAGTTCGCCAAGGCGCGCGGCGCGCGGGTGCTCACGACTGTCTCGTCCGCGCAGAAGGCGGCGATGGCGACAGAGGCCGGTGCCGACGAGACGATCGACTACACGCGCGAGGACGTCGGGACACGGGTCAAGGACCTGACGATGCAGATGGGTGTCGACAGCATCATCGAAATGGACCTGAGCGCGAATGCCGGGCTGATACCGCAGGTTATCAAGCCGAAGGGACAGGTGGTGATCTACGGCACCGGTCCGGAGGCAACCATTCCCGCCGCCTTCTGCCTGGTGAACACAATCCGGCTGCAGTTCTTCCTCGTCTACGAACTCGACGAGGCGGAACGGCAGGCAGCCGTCGACGAGATCAATGCCATGCTCGCGGCCGGCAAGCTCATGCATCACCTGGGCCCGGAGTTCGGCCTCGACGACATCGTCCAGGCGCACGAGGCGATGGAAGCGGCGACGATCGGCAAGATCGTCGTGCGGCCGTAAGGCGGAAACCGATAGTCCTTCCGCGCTCGTTACCGACCCTTCGCCAATACGCCGCCGGTCATCGGCGCGGGCACGCCCGTGCTGGTCGGAAAGGTCAGCGGCAGTCCGCGCATCGAGCGGACGGCCATATAGGCGAAGGCCTGCGCCTCGACGTGATCGCCCGACCAGCCGATATCTGCGCCGGTGACGACCGAACAATCGAGGCGCTCGCGCAGCATCGCCATGAGCGTCGGATTGTTTGCGCCGCCGCCGACCACGATCCACCGGCGTGCCGGCTCCGGGAACCAGTCCCGCGCCAGCGCCACCGACGCCGCGGTGAAGGCGGCAAGTGTCGCAGCGCCGTCCTCGAGTGACAGTCCGGCCAGGGATGAAACGGAAAACTCGTTTCTATCCAGGGATTTCGGCGGTCTTTTTGTAAAATAGAGTCCGGACAGAAGCTCCGCCAGGAGTGCTTCATCGATCCGGCCGCGCGCCGCGATACGGCCGCCCTCGTCAAATGCCAACCCGACCCGCGCGCTCACCCAATCGTCTATCAGGGCATTGGCGGGACCTGTGTCGAAGGCCAGCGGAGCCTCCCCACTCAGGTAGGTGACATTGCCGACGCCACCGAGATTGAGGACCGCAACGGGAAGATCGAGGCCAGCATGGGCGGCAAGCGCCCGATGGTAGACCGGAACGAACGGCGCCCCCTGCCCGCCAGCGGCAACGTCCGCGGCACGGAAATCATGGACGACATCAATGCCCAACCGCCGCGACAACGCCGGTCCGTCGCCGATCTGGACCGTCAGGCGTTTCTCCGGACGGTGGAAAATCGTTTGACCGTGAAAGCCGACGACATCGATATCGGCGACGGTCAGGCCGTTATCGGCCAGAAACGCCTCCACGGCTTCCGCATGCGCCCCGGTAACGGTGCGCTCGGCCTCGCCGACGACACCGCAACGCTCGGTTCGGTCGGAAATCCCGGGTCCCTGCGCAACCGCCTCCGCGATCGTGCGACGCTCAGCCGCAGAATAGGGTCTGCTGCCGGTCGGTCCGAACGCAAAAATCGTTTCCCCGTCCGTCTCTAGCATCGCCACATCGACACCATCCATGGATGTGCCGCTCATCAGTCCGATCACCGTCAGTGCTTTCGTCACGTGGAAGCCTCTGGTAGAGCCATGTCCGCAAACCTGATTACCCGGGATACCCAGTCGACATGAGTGCCTTCAAGTCCGATTTCCTGCGCGTGCTCGATGAACGCGGCTTCATCCATCAGTGCTCCGACCCGGAAGGGCTGGACCAGAAGACGCTTGAAGGGCCGATCACCACCTATATCGGCTACGACTGCACGGGCCCGTCGCTGCATGTCGGCCACCTCTTGTCGATCATGATGCTGCGCTGGCTGCAGAAGACCGGTCACAAGCCTATCACGCTGATGGGCGGCGGCACGACGCGGGTCGGCGATCCGTCCGGCAAGGACGAGAGCCGCAAGATGCTCACCTATGACCAGATCGAGGCCAACAAGCAGAGCCTAAGGAAGGTCTTCGCGCGTTTCCTGTCGTTCGGCGACAAGGGCACGGACGCGACCATGCTCGACAACGCGGAGTGGCTGGCGCCGCTCAACTACATCGATTTCCTTCGGGACGTCGGCCGGCATTTCTCGGTCAACCGGATGCTGAGCTTCGAATCCGTGAAGATGCGGCTCGAACGCGAGCACGAGCTGTCTTTCCTCGAATTCAACTACATGATCCTGCAGGCTTACGACTTCGTCGAGCTGAACCGGCGCTACGGCTGCACCCTGCAGATGGGTGGCTCCGATCAGTGGGGCAACATCATCAACGGCATCGATCTCGGCCGGCGCATGGGAACGCCGCAGCTCTATGCCCTGACCTGCCCGCTGATCACCACGTCCTCGGGCGCCAAGATGGGCAAGACCGCCGCCGGCGCGATCTGGCTCAAGAGCGAGATGCTGAGCCCCTGGGACTACTGGCAGTTCTGGCGCAACACCGAGGACGGCGACGTCGGCCGCTTCCTGAAGCTGTTCACCGACATGCCCCTCGACGAGATCGCCAGGCTGGAAGCGCTCGGCGGCGCGGAGATCAACGAAGCCAAGAAGATCCTGGCAACCGAAGCCACCGCGCTGCTGCATGGGCGCGAGGCGGCGGAGGCCGCCGCGGAGACGGCGCGCCGCACGTTCGAGGAAGGTGCGCTCGCAGAAAGCCTGCCGACGATCGAGGTCGCCGCGGCCGAGATCGAGGCCGGGCTCGGCGTGCTCTCGGCATTCGTCCAGGCTGGTCTCGCCCAGACCAACGGCGAGGCGCGCCGCGCGATCGCCAACAACGCGCTGAAGGTGAACGATCAGCCGGTGAACGATCCGGCGGCGACGCTGACCGGAGCGGATATCGGGCCGGAAGGCGTGATCAAGCTGTCCTTCGGCCGCAAGAAGCACGTGCTGCTGCGGCCGGCCTGAGCCGTATCAGCGGATGGTCCTGGCCGGCGGGGGATCTCCGTCGGGACGAGCCGGTGCCTGCGGATTGTCCATGCCAAGGATGTAGCGGAACACACCCGGCGCAACGACCGATATCGGATTGATGGTCAGCACGGGCTTCCTGGTCGAGCCGCTCAGTGAATAGGTGATGCCGAGCAGCCCCTCGTTCTTCTTGCCCCCCAGCAAGGGCCCGAGGAACAGCGGCAGCTGCCCGAACAGGTTGTTGAGGGCGTAGAGCGGCACATAGGTGCCGTGCAGGTTCATTCGTTCGTCGTCGAAATCAATGGTGCCCTCGAAGGTCGCGCCGACGGCGACGCCACGCAAAACGCCTTCCTGCACCTTCAGGTCGCCCTTGCCGCGCACGAACTTCGCCGAAAGGCGGTCGAAGCCCACGTCGGCGACGTTGACGCGCTGCGCGCCACCGCCGGCCGGTTGCGCCGGCGCGGAGGGCCGGTCCAGTGTTTCAGGCTGGTCTTCGCCGCCCTCGATCAGGCGGGCGAGCGAGGGATCGTTGGCGATGCGGAACCGATCGATGGCGATATCGCCCGACAGCGGCGCAGTCGCCCCGCGGCGGCCGGCAACAACCCGCAACTGACCGCCGCGCATATTCGGATAGTAGCCGACCCAGGCGAGCACCCTGCCCGCATCAGCACTGTCGACGGACAAGTCCGAGTTTGTTCCGTCATCGGAATAACGAATGCTGACCGGGACCGCGTTCGACGTCACCGCCGAGAGATCGAGCCGGTTGGTTCGGTTCCCGACACGCCTTACAGTGCCTTGCAGGTTGGACAATATCTCGCCGCCGACACCGATCGCGCGGCCGACGTCGATTTCGACGTTCATCACCTCGCTCCCGCTATCGCCGGAATTCTCGGCCGCCTCGCCGAGGTTCGCGAGCAGCGCCCGCATGTCGAGAGCCTTGCCCTTCAGCTTAAACGAACGGGCGCCGGATTGGCTCGTACCGCTGACGGCAAGGTCGGTGCCGCGCGGCGTCCTGAGTACGGGCATATTGAGGCTGACGAGCCCGCCCGCCTTGGAGAATTCGGCGCTGCCCTCCACACGCAACGATTCCGACTGGACGCGCAGATCGGTCAACTTCACGGTCTGCCCGGACTGGGTGAGCTTGAAGTTCGCAGTCGCCGGCTGGCCGGCTGGCTTTTCCAGACCGAGCGCAGGGAACGACACACTGGCCTGGGTAAGGTCCGCCTCGATCTGCTGGACATTGCCCGACTCCGTCGCCTTGACGTCGGATACGGTCGTGACGATCGGGCCGGTCAAGATCGCGTCGAGCGGCATGCCGAGCCGCGCGCGCGCCGCCTCGTCCAGGGTCATGGTGACGGAGCGCGCGCCGGGGGCACCGGAGGGGTCGAGGGAATCGTCGAGCGCCAGATCGGCGCGGACATTGTCGACCAGCGCGTCCCCCTCGATCAGAACCCGACCGTCGGCGACGCGCACATCGATACTGCCGTCGCCGATGCTCTTTGCCCCGGCGAAATTCTCCGCACTGAAGCCTGCGATGGAGCCGTCGGCCGCCAAATCGAAATCGGAGAAGCGCAAGCCGTCGATAAGCGGCATCCTGAGGGTGAACTCGAACGCGCCCTCGCCGCCGAAACTGTCGATGTCGAAATTGCGTCGCTTGGCCAGTTCGATCGGCGGATAGTCGAGCAGCCGCATGATGTTCCCGATCGAGCCGTCGAGTTCGAAGGTGAGTTCTCCGCTGGACGGCTTGGCCGGGATGTCGGGGACGAAGAAGCGGCCCGACGGCACGGAGACGGATCCGCCGTCGGGCAGATCGACGCGGCCCACGGTTGTGGTCAGTGCGGTGAACTCCTGGGCATCAACCCTGCCGTCGGCGTTTACAGCGAGGAGTGGCGGCATCTCCTTGAGAAACAGCAGCGATCCGTCCTTGAGCGAAAACCCCAGATCGAAGGCCTCGCGGTGAAACGGAACACCCCTGAGAACGCGGGCGATCTCGCCGGGGCGGATATCGACATCCACCCGACCGCCGATGATCTGCCCGGACAGAACGTGGTTGACGAACCAGCGCCGCGCCTTGTCGGCGATGAACGGCGGCCAGACGGACTTGAAGGTCTCGACCGAGGTCGGAGTCATGGAGCCGGCAAGCCGGATGCCCGGCGACTCGCCGCCGCCGCCGATGAAGCCAACGAACGACCCCGCGGTTCCGGCTCCGGCGACGTCCATCCGGCTGATATGCAGCACCCGTTGCGCGCTCACGAAGAAGGCTTCGAGGGCAATCGAATCGTAGATCGCGGGGACGCCGGTATCGGGATCGTCCAGAACGATATCGGTGAAATCGAGCCGCACCGGCACGGTGCCGTAGCTGAAGTCGCCGCGGCTCGGCACGGCGATCTGGCCCGAAACCGTCCCGCGGCTGTTGCCGATCAGGACATGCGAAGGCCCTATATTGATCGCGCCTGTGGCGTACCGCCAGTCGAAGGAGAGGTCGGCTTCGTCGACAAGAATCCGTTTGTCGCCTTTGCCGACATGCCCCGCGCCCAGCGTCAGATTGACCGACAGGTTGTCGAAGCCGCCCGAGGCATCGATGAAGGCATCGAGCCGACCGGAAATCGGCCCGGTCATGTCAAACGGCAAGCCGCCGGGAACGAGCGGCGCGATATCGCTCAGGGCGACGTTTTCGATATTCCCCCCGATGGCGAAGGACCCGTCGTCCCGCCGTCGCAGCGACGCGGTCAATAGCGGCGCCCCGGTCTTGCGGCCCAGGCCAACGCTTACCGTAACCGCACCCGGCTCGTCGCCGCGCTCGGCGGAGACGTCGATCTGCTGCAGCGTGCCCGTCGTGCCATCCGATCGGGCGACACTGAGGCTTGCTCCGCGTGCGCCGATCGACGTCAGGGCCGGCGCACCGTTCTGCCCGTTCTGTCCCAGCACCGCGAACAGCACGGCGAACGCCTCGACCGGATTGACCATTTTTGCCGGAGGCTCGGGCTCGCCGGCGGCCGGATCGGCGCCGGCTTTCATGCGCAGTCGCCCGTTTTCCTCGATGACGGTCAAGGCAGGACGAATCAGGAAGACACTGCGCGGCGTCACGTTGCCGACAAGCAGCCCCCCCCCTGACAGACCGATCGCGGCGCGCGGGGCGGCGAAGACCGGGACGCCGTCGGGTCCGAGTACGGACACGTCGCGCAGTCTCAGCAGCACCTCGCCCGAACTGCCGTCGCGTTCGATTACGGTATCGGCGACACGCGCGGTGAACTCCGGCGGCAATTGCTTCTGCATCGCATCTACGATGCGCGGCGTCAGAAAACCGACGGAAACGGGTCCCTGCGACAACCGGAAGACCGCGCCACCAAGCAGTCCGCCGACAACGACGGCAACAACCGCAAGCACCTGAGCGACGCGCAGCCACATCCTGCGGCGCGCGCGAAGGCTGCGCAGCCGATTCAGGCTGGAGGCCGCCGCGCGCCGCATCGTCCGCCCGCGGTTCGGCCCAGGATTGGCTTCAGAAGTCATCGGCGGCGCATCACCTTAATCGGCGGCTGACAGTGCCGCTGCCGGCCGGTTACATAACCGTGACGATACACGTGCAAAGAGATATCCATCCAGCAACGTGCCGATCGCGTACACTATCGCGCGGCGCCGGTGCCGTTTCCAGTATGCGCGCCGTTTTTGCTACTGAAAACAAGACAAAAGGAAGGCAAGCTATGAGCGCGGACGCTGTTGAAGGCTCGCAAGCACCGGATTTCCTCCTGCCGGCGGATGGCGGCGGGCAGATTCGGCTATCCGGCCTGCGCGGCAAAGCCGTCGTCCTGTACTTCTATCCCAAGGACGACACGAGCGGCTGCACCCGAGAGGCCATCGACTTTTCCGGCCTCGTCGCGGCCTTCGAGGCATCCGGCGCCGTCGTCATCGGCATGTCCCCGGACCCCGCGTCGAAACACGACAAATTCAAGGCCAAGCACGATCTGGCGATCGATCTGGTCTCGGACGAATCGAAAACCACGCTCGAAGCCTACGGAGTCTGGAAGGAGAAGAGCATGTACGGACGCAAGTTCATGGGCGTCGAGCGCTCCACCTTCCTGATCGACAAGACCGGTGTCATTCGCAAGGTGTGGCGTAAGGTCAAGGTGGCCGGCCACGCCGAGGAAGTGCTGGAGGCGGTCCGGGCGCTCTAGGTCCGTGCGATCGGAGCCGAACACCCGTTTTCGCGGCATGATCCGACACACGCTTTCGGGGCTTCTCGCCGCCAATTTCGGACTTTTTTAACCTTAATGGATCGATAATTCCGGCTCTAGGTACAAACAGAGTCGCGTTGTCGAATTCATGCCTATTCCTCATCGGATTTTCGGGCGTCGGCCACAACCGCATCACTTCATCGTCGCACGCGGGGACAAGGTCCGATCACTCACATTGCCGGGTTGGGCCGTTTGGCTGAGTGGTGCAACCGCTGCCGCCGCCATCACCTGGCTGATCGGATCGACCGCCTACATCGCGTTTCAGGACGACATCTACGCCGCGGCGAAAGTGCATCGCATTTCGGTCGAGCGCGCCTACGAGGATCGCATCGCGTCGCTTCGTCGCAAGATCGACGAGATCAATACCCGCCAGTTCCTGGACCAGCAGGCGTTCGAGGGGCGCCTCGAGACGCTCCTGCGCAAGCAGGCCGCCCTGGAAGAACGCCAGCACGACATTGCCGGACTGATCGAGGCGGCCAAGGCGCGCAAGGTGACGCTCAATTTCCAGCCGGATACAGGGCAGCAGGTCGCCGAGAATCGCGGCCGTGGCTACGGCCTTTTGACCAGCCCGGCGAAAGCTGCGGCTTTCGATCCTTCGCGCCCTGCGCCGCTGGACAAGGCCAAGGAGCTTCCGTCGCGGACGCCGGAGCTGGATGGCGGCCTGCCACCGATCGATCGTGTTCAGGCATCGCTCACGCGCGTCGAAACCATGCAGGCGTCGGTGCTTGATACCCTGGAGTCCACGGTCGGAGGGCTTTCGGAGCGGCTCATCGAAGTCAGCGGCGCGGTCGGTGCGGATCTGCCGGACGAAGTCACCGAAGGCGGCATGGGTGGACCATTGATCGAATTGCGCCGCATGAGCACCCCTTCGATCCCCGATCGTCAGATCGACCGGATCAGCGGCAAGCTCGAGCGGCTTGATGCGCTGCGCGCACACGTCGGTCGTCTGCCGGTGCGCCCGCCGCTAACGGGCGCGATCGAATACACCAGCAGTTTCGGAACCCGGCTCGATCCCTTCCTGAAACGTCCGGCCCTGCATACCGGTCTCGATTTCCGGGCTTCGACCGGAACGCCGGTGCTTGCGACGGCCGGCGGCCGAGTAACCGTTGCTGGCTACTCGGGCGGGTACGGACGGATGGTCGAAATCGATCACGGAGACGGCTATACGACGCGATATGCTCACATGAGCCGCGTCAAGGTCGAGGTGGGCGATGTCATTCCGTCGGGCACGGTCGTCGGCCTTGCCGGCAGCAGCGGACGCAGCACGGGACCGCATCTGCACTACGAGACCCGGGTTTACGGCCAGGCCAAGAACCCGATGCCGTTTATCCGGGCGGCCGAATTGCTCCCGGAAGGGTATTAGACCGGAACGTCAGGCGGTTTCGGCCGCTTTCTTCTCGGCCTCCGCGTTGACGCGGTGAGCGAGTGACGCTTCCATGAACGTGTCCAGATCACCGTCCAGCACGGCCTGCGGGTTCGTGCTTTCGACTCCCGTCCGCAAGTCCTTGACCAGCTGATAGGGCTGCAGGACGTAGGAGCGGATCTGGTGTCCCCAGCCGATCTCGGTCTTGGAGGCGGCCTCCGCCATCGCCTTCTCCTCGCGCTTCTGCAGCTCGGACTCGTAGAGGCGCGAGCGCAGCATCGCCCAGGCGGTCGCGCGGTTCTTGTGCTGCGAGCGCTCGTTCTGGCAGGCCACGACGATTCCGGTGGGAACGTGGGTCAGACGGACGGCCGAATCCGTGGTGTTGACGTGCTGGCCGCCGGCCCCGCTCGAGCGGTAGGTATCGACCCGCACATCGGACTCGTTGATATCGATCTGGATTGAATCGTCGACGACGGGAAAGACCCAGACGGACGCAAAGCTCGTGTGGCGCCTCGCACTCGAATCGTAGGGTGAGATGCGCACCAGCCGATGGACACCGGACTCGGTCTTGAGCCAGCCGTAAGCGTTCGGTCCCTTGATCTGCAGCGTAGCGTTGCGGATGCCCGCCTCGTCGCCTGCGTTATAGCCGATCTCCTCGACCTTATAGCCATGCGCGTTCGCCCAGCGCGAGTACATGCGCAGGAGCATTTCGGCCCAGTCCTGGCTTTCTGTGCCGCCGGCGCCGGCGTGGATTTCGACATAGGTGTCGTTCGTGTCCGCTTCGCCCGACAGGAGCGTGCCGACCTGACGTTTCATCGCGTCCGCGTGGAGATCGCGCAGCGTCTCCTCCGCGTCGGCGAGGACACCGGCATCGTCCTCCTCCTCGGCCAGCTCGATCAGCTCGATCGTATCCGAAAGCCCCGTCTCCAGGCGCCTTACGGCCTCGACCGAGTCCTCGAGCTGCTGGCGCTCACGCATCTGCGTTTGCGCCTTCTCGGCGTCGTTCCAGAAATCCGGATCTTCGGCGTAGTGATTCAGGTCATCCAGACGGGCAAGCGCGTTGTCCCAGTCAAAGATGCCTCCTCAGCAGGGAGATCGACTGACGAATCTCGTCGACCATCTGCAAGTGTTCGGCGCGCATGGCGGTCTCGTTGCTGTCTTGGTGTTGGTAGGAAGGGGTCTCGAAACGCTATCTGGTCAATACAGGCCGCCGGTTCCAGACCTGACGGCCCTGTCGGCCTCCGGACTGACCGTCAGCGGCTTGCCGAACTGGTCCTGATAGCCGATCACCGAGTAGCTCTCCGGCGGGGCCTGGCCCGGCTTGAAGGCCTCCAGGATGACGTTCTGCTCGCTGTTGGGGCCCGCCCGCAGGCCCGTCGTCGCGTTGATCCGTACGAGCTGGATCCCCGGCGGCACCCGGAACGGAATGGCCGGCTTGTCCTTCAGCGCACCGACGAAGAAGTCCCGAACCACCGGCGCGGCAAGACGGCCGCCGGTCATTCCCCGGCCGAGCGGCTTGGGCTGGTCGTAGCCGATGTAGACGCCCACGGTGAGGTCCGGCGAAAAGCCCATGAACCAGGCGTCCTTCTCGTCGTTCGTCGTGCCCGTCTTGCCGGCGATCGGCTTCTCGACGGTCTTCAGGATCGTGGCCGTGCCCCGCTGCACCACGCCTTCCAGCATCGAGATGATCTGGTAGTCGGTGTAGGGATCGAGAACCTGCTCGCGATTGTCGATCAGTTCGGGTTCGTCCTGTCCCTGCCACTGCGGAGCGTTGCAGGTCTCGCAGACGCGCTCGTCGTGCTTGTAGATGGTGCGGCCGTAGCGATCCTGGACGCGGTCGATGAGGGTCGGCGTGATCTTGCGCCCGCCGTTGGCAAGCGTCGAATAGGCGCCGGCCATGCGCAGCACCGTCGTCTCGCCGGCGCCCAGCGCCATCGGCAGGTACGGCGCCAGATCGTCGTAGATGCCGAACCGCTTGGAGTATTCGCGGATGATCGGCATGCCCATGTCCTGGGCAAGGCGGACGGTCATCACGTTACGCGACTTCTCGATACCGCGGCGCAGCGTCGAGGGGCCGGCAAACTTGCCGCCATAGTTCTGCGGGCGCCAGATCTTGCCGCCCGAGACGATCTCGATGGGCGCGTCGATGACGACGCTCGAGGGCGTGTAGCCATTGTCCAGCGCGGCCGCGTAGACGAAGGGCTTGAACGACGAACCGGGCTGACGCATGGCCTGGGTCGCGCGGTTGAACTCGCTTTCGGCGTAGCTGAAGCCGCCGACCAGCGAGAGCACGCGGCCGGTATGCGGGTCCATCGCCACCAGCGCGCCGGACACCTTCGGCACCTGCTGCAGCTCGAAGACGCCCTCATCCTCGGCGCCGGTCTCCTCGTCGACCACGGGAGAGACATAGAAGACGTCGCCCGGCTTCAGGATATCGGCGGCCTTCTTGCCGGCCCACTTCATCTGCGCAAACGGAATGCGGCCGACATCGCGGCGTTCGCTGAACTGGCCGGAGGGCAGCTTGTCGGGACGCAGGCCGATCACGGCGCCCTCGTCGTCGACCTTCAGCGCAACCGCGAGGTGCCAGGGCTCGACGTCACTCAGTTCGTCGACCTTTCCGACCGCCGGGCCCCAGTCGCCGGCGATATCGACGTTGGCGACCGGACCGCGCCAGCCCCTGGTGCGGTCGTAGCCGATAAGTCCCTTGACCAGCACGCTGCGGGCGAGGACCTGCAGTTTCGGATCGAGCGTCGAGCGCACCGACAGGCCACCCTTGTAGAGGCCGTCCTCGCCGTAGAGCTCGTAGAGCTTGCGGCGGACCTCCTCGGCGAAATAGTCGGCGGCCTGCAGACGCGCGCCGGTCGGGCGCAGCTTCACTTCCAGCGGGCTGTTGCGGGCCGCATCGGCCTCGTCCGGCGTGATGAAGCCGTTCTCCTCCATCCGGTCGATAACCCAGTTGCGGCGCTCGATCGCGCGCTCGGGCTGGCGGAACGGGTGGTAGTTGTTCGGCGCCTTCGGCAAGGCGGCAAGATAGGCCGCCTCGGCGATGGTCAGCGAATCGACCGACTTGTCGAAATAGATGAGCGCCGCGGCGGCGATGCCGTAGGCGCCGAGGCCGAGATAAATCTCGTTCAGATAGAGCTCGAGAATCTGGTCCTTGGTGAACGCGTTCTCGATCCTAAGGGCCAGCAGCGCCTCCTTGATCTTGCGCTCGTAGGACTTCTCGCTGGAGAGCAGGAAGTTCTTGGCAACCTGCTGCGTGATCGAGGAGCCACCGACGAGGCTCCGGCCACCGCCCCGCATCAAGTTCTGCGCGTTCTCGACCGCGGCGCGGAAGATGCCGACCGGGTCGATGCCGAAATGCGAATAGAAGTTCTTGTCCTCGGCCGACAGGAACGCCTCGATCACCTGACGCGGCACGCCCTGAATCGGCATGAACAGCCGGCGCTCGACCGCATACTCGGCGACAAGCTCGCCGTCGGCGGCATGAACACGGGTCATTACCGGGGGTTCGTATTCGCGCAGGCTCGCATAATCCGGAAGGTCACCGGAGACCTTCCAGAGCAGATACGCTGCGCCCGCCGCGCCGACCACAAACAGGATCACGCCCGCGGTGAACAGAAAACCGATGAATCTCCAAAGCATCCAGGCTACCGCCGAGTATCGCTTGCGTCCGGACGGCTCCCGCGCCACGGGCCGTCAGCCGGGGGTCTCCCAGCCAGGGTTCTCCGCGTCGCCCCCGCATGCGCGGCAATCCTCGCCATGCTCATACCCCGAACCGTTCGATCGATCAAATCGCCATTTGACCGTTGAACGGGACGGAAATGACGAAATTGTGATCCGACGGCGCGCCAATCGTCAGAACGGGCGTCAGAACGGGGCGCGCGCGTGTCGTTCACCAAAATATTCCGAAACCGCATCGGAAACTGTATCGGCGATCGTTTCCTGCCATTCCGCGTCGACCAGATGCTTCTCGTCGTTCGGATTGGTCAAATACCCGAGTTCCAGGAGAACCGAAGGCACATCATGCGCCTTTAGCACCCGGAAGCCCGCGGACCGGTGCGGATTCTTCACCACGCCTGTGCTGCGTTTCAGTTCACCGACCAGCGTGCGGGCGAAGAAAACCGCGTAGTTCTTGGTCTCGCGCTGCACGAGATCAATCAGGATGTCGGCGACGGCATCGGATTCGCCCGTCAGATCCACGCCAGCAATGACGTCGGAACGGTTTTCCTGCTCGGCGAGCGCCGCGGCGACGCTGTCGGACGCACGTTCGGAGAGGGTGTAGACCGTCGCACCGCTGACATTGCCGACGCGCACGGAATCGGCGTGAACCGAGATCAGCAGCGATGCCTTGGCTTCGCGGGCGAAATTGACCCGTTTCCCAAGCGGAATGAACACGTCGTCATCGCGGGTGAGCTTGACGGTGAAACGACCGGATTTCTCCAACGCAGCCCGAAGGCGCCTGGAGAATTCGAGGACCACGTCCTTTTCCAGCGTCCCCTTGCGACTCTTGGCGCCCGGGTCGATGCCGCCGTGCCCCGGATCGATGACGACAACGATATCGCGCCCCTCATGCCCGCCGCCCGGCCGGACCGCCTCGTGCCCCGGCATGGACCGGGTTTTGAGGGTTGCCGCGGTCCTGGGCTTCTGAAGCGCCAGCGCGGCCATGAAATCCTCGCGCGACGTCGACAACAGGTCGACGACGACGCGAACCGGCTGGTCGTCGACCCCGTCGACGACGAAGGCCTTGTCGACCTTCACCGGCCCGCTGGCGTCGAGCACGATTCGCGACTTGCCCGGGCCGATCAGTCCATAGCGGTAGGCGCTGACAAGGCCTCGGCCCTTCGCGCCTTCTCCCCTCTCGAACTGGAACGCCGTCTCCGGCAGATCGATGACAATCCGATAGGGATCGGCCAACGCGAACACACCAAAATCGACGTTGCGATCGACATCGACGACGAAACGCGTGCGCTTCTCGTCGCCGGCCAGCCGCGAGCCCAAAGCGACGACGGGCAATCCGACCTCGGACTCCCGGCTATCCGCGGCGCCTAAGCCGCCGGCGGCCTCTTCCGCTACGGCAACGCATGCCGCAGTGACCCCGATCGAGAGAACGAAGGAAAGGAAAAACCCTTTGATTGCAACGGTTTTGAACACCTGCCAGCGACCCCAGCACCTGCCCAACGGTGGTGTCACCATCGATGACTCGTTTTCAGGATTATAGGCGCAGGGTTAATCGGATATTGACAGGTGGAATCGAATAATCAGCCGTTGTGGCCTCCACAACACAACTCTTGCAAAGATGGACGCCGACGCATTAATAACGGGCAGGTTTCGAATTCGCGTCTCTGGCCTTGAGCGCAAGGCGGCCCCCTGAGACAGGCCGCAGAGGACCGAAGGTTCCGCCGGACAACCTGGGCATTTTCGCCGAATCAGGGACGTCCCGTTGAAACCGCGCTCCTTCACAAGCCAGAGGTCGAATCAACCGCCGCGCACCCAGTTCGCGGCAGCACAGGGCGGGATCGAACAGTTCGTTTCGCCCGATTTCTGACCCTCCGCCGGCCCCGCCGGCAGGAAAGTGAGCGTTACGGATGTATGGTTTTGGAGAGCCGCCGGCCAGCAATGCGTCTCAGGGCGCACTGCGTTTTGAGCCGGTCGGAAAGGCCCGAAGCCGCATCATCCGCTTCCCCGATTCCCTACAGGCCCCTGGGCCGGGAACACACCCAGCAGATCCGGCGCGCCCGCCTGCCCCGTCAAGGATGGCGGCGATGGCGCGCGTGGATTCTTGCGATTCAGAGTTGAGAACATGCCAACCAAGATGCTTATCGATGCGGCGCATCCGGAGGAAACCCGGGTCGTCGTTCTGCACGAAGGAAAGGTCGAGGAATTCGACTTCGAGGCCGCTGCGCGGCGCCAGCTTCGCGGCAACATCTACCTTGCAAAAGTCACCCGCGTAGAGCCTTCGCTCCAGGCCGCCTTTATCGATTACGGCGGCAACCGGCACGGCTTCCTCGCCTTCAGCGAAATCCATCCGGACTACTACCAGATCCCCTTTGCCGACCGGCAGGCGCTGCTCGCCGCGGAGGAAGAAGACGAGAAGACACTCGGCGAGTCGGAGGACGATGCGGACGAACAGACGTCCGGCGAGTCGGCCTCCGCTGCGGAAGCAGAGACCAACGACGATGCGGAGTCGAGCGAAGACAGGCCCGGCGACACTGTCGAGGAAGTCGCCGGTTCGGGAGACGACTCCGTCGAATCCGTCGGCGGTGACGACGCCCTCGAGGAAGTGCCTGCGCGAAAGTCCAGGCCTCGGCGCTCCTATAAAATCCAGGAAGTCATCAAGAAGCGGCAGATTCTGCTCGTTCAGGTCGTCAAGGAAGAGCGCGGCAACAAGGGCGCCGCGCTGACCACGTATCTGTCGCTCGCCGGCCGATATTCGGTGCTGATGCCGAACACGGCGCGCGGCGGCGGCATTTCCCGCAAGATCGTCAACGCCTCCGACCGCAAGCGGCTCAAGAGCATCGTCGGCGAACTGGACGTACCGGAGGGGATGGGCGTCATCCTGCGCACCGCGGGCGCCTCGCGCACCAAGGCGGAGATCAAGCGCGACTTCGAGTACCTGCTCAGGCTCTGGGAGAACGTGCGCGAGCTCACGCTGAAATCCGTCGCGCCGACCCTCGTCTACGAGGAAGGCAGCCTGGTGAAGCGGGCGATCCGCGATCTCTACACCAAGGACATAGACCAGGTTCTCGTGGCGGGCGACGAAGCCTACCGGGAGGCCAAGGATTTCATGCGCATGCTCATGCCGAGCCATGCCAAGAACATCCAGCCCTATCGCGATCACGAGCCGATCTTCGCCAAGAACAGGATCGAAGCGCAGCTCGATGCGATGATCAGCCCGCGCGTGACGCTCAAGTCCGGCGGCTACATCATCCTCAACCAGACAGAGGCACTGGTCTCCATCGATGTGAACTCGGGGCGGTCGACCCGCGAGCACAATATCGAGGACACCGCGCTGAAGACGAACCTGGAAGCCGCCGACGAGGTGGCGCGCCAGTTGCGGCTGCGCGATCTCGCCGGCCTCATCGTCATCGACTTCATCGACATGGAGGAGAAGCGCAACAACCGGTCCGTGGAGCGGCGTCTCAAGGACGCGCTGCGCCATGACCGCGCCCGCATCCAGGTCGGTCGGATCAGCCATTTCGGCCTCCTGGAAATGTCGCGGCAGCGCATTCGCGCCGGTGTGCTCGAGTCCACCATGCAGCACTGCCCGCACTGCGAGGGCACGGGCTATATCCGCTCGGTGGAATCGGTGGCCCTGAACCTGCTCCGCGGGATCGAAACGGAACTGCTCAAGGGCAAGCCCACCGACCTCACGCTGCGCACCCGGTCGGAAGTCGCCCTCTACGTGCTTAACAACAAGCGCGCTCACCTGGGCGAACTGGAGGAGCGCTTCGGCGTCATCATCACGATCGGGGCCGACGAGACCGTCGGCGCCTCGTCCTTCGAGCTGGAGAAGGGCGAGCCGGCACGTCCCACCGAACGGGAAGCGGTCGTCAGGCCGGTCTCGGTGGAGCCCGAGGAAGAGGAAAGCGCCGCGGAGACGGACACCGAGGAATCCCGTGAGGCTGGTGAGGCGCGCGACGAGGACGGTGGTCGGCGCAGGCGCAGACGCCGCCGGCGGCGCGGCGGTGGCGACGCGGCGGCGGAGACCGACGCCGGTCCCGGCGAGGCGTCCGAGGAGACGGAAGTGGTTCCCGGCACTGGCGAACAGCCGGATGTCGTGGTGGCGGATGGCGAAGGCACGTCGTCCGGCGGACGGCGGCGGCGGCGCGGCCGTCGCGGCGGCAGGCGACATCGCGGCGAGGCCGTTGAGGCCACGTCCGAAGGCGAAGCCACCGAGACAACGGAAAACGGCGAGGGAACTGTAGATAACGGGGTGATCGCTGCCAGCGAGTCACCGCAGATTGAAGCCCCCGCACCGGAATCCGAGCCGCAGGAAACCGCGGCTCAGGAAGACGTCGCTGCGCCGGAAGACGTGATGGCTCAGGAAGCCGGCGACGGCGGGGCTGCTGAAGCGGCACCGGTATCGACCGAAGAACCCGCCGCCGAAGAAAAGCCCAAGAAGCCGCGCCGCTCCCGCCGAAAGGCAGCCGCGCCGGTGGAACCTGAAGTGGTTGCGGAACCTGAAGTGGTTGCGGAACCTGAAGTGGTTGCGGAACCTGAAGTAGCCGGTGAACCTGAAGTGGCCGCAGAGGCGGAAGCCGCCGCGGAAAGTGCCGTGGCGACTGAACAGCCCGTAGAAGACGTCCCCCCGACGCAGCCGGAAGAGCCGGTAGTCGAAGAAGCGGCGCCGGAGCCCGAGCCGGCGGCTGAGCCGGCGCAAGTGCCCGAGCCGCCCAAGGAACCGGTGTCGGAAGGCGCCGTACCGAGCGAGCCGCGCAAGGGCTGGTGGCAGCGCCGCAGCCTGTTCGGCGACTGATCGATAGGAGCGGCTGAAGCGCGGGCTGCCGCTAGCGCTTCAGCCACCTCTCGAGACTGCCGACTGCCTCCTCTATCTCCGCAGTGGGGCCGGCAAAGGAAATTCGCAGAAATCGATTGCCGCGCACTGGGTCGAAGTCGAGCCCGGGGGTCGTGGCGACACCGGCTTCGCGCAGCATCCGGTCGGCGAATTCGCCCGAATCGTTGGTGAACCGCCCGACGTCGACATAGGCGTAGAAAGCGCCGTCCATCGGCAACACCTTGTCGAATCCAAGCGCCGGCAGGGCTCCCATCAGGATTTCGCGGTTCTTCGCGTAGACCGCCTTGTTGCGCTCCAGTTCCTCGGTGCAGTCGAACGCGGCGAGCGCGGCGACCTGGGACAGCGCGGGTGGCGAGATGTAGATATTCTGGGCGAGCCTTTCGATCGGCCGCACCAGCGCCTCCGGCACCACCATCCAGCCGATCCGCCAGCCGGTCATGCAGTAGTATTTCGAGAAACTGTTGATCACGATGGCGTTTTCATCGTGCTGGAGCGCGGTGTCGCACGGCGCGCCGTAGGTCAGGCCGTGATAGATCTCGTCGGAGACGAACCACATGCCGAGCTCGCGGGCCCGCGTCATCAGCGCTTCCATCTGGTCGGGCGCGACGACCGTACCGCTCGGATTCGCCGGACTTGCGACCAGGATGCCGTCCAGCCTCCCGCTCGCCGCGGCTTCGTCCAGCATGTCCGCCGTCGGCGCCCAACGCGACCTCTCGTTCGTCTCGAGCCAGACGGTCTCCAGCCCCATGGCGGAAATGATGTTGCGATAGGCGGGATAGCCGGGGGCGGGAAGCGCGATCCGGCCACCGACATCGAAGGCGGCGAGGAACGACAGCACGAACGCGGCCGACGAACCGGTCGTCACGACGATGCGCGACGGCGACACGTCGACGCCATAGGCGTCGCGGTAGTGCCTGGCTATACGTTCGCGCAACGGAGTCGTGCCCAACGCCTCGGTATAGCCGATGCGTCCCTCGGAAAGCGCGGCATCGACCGCGACCCGCACCCCTTCCGGGGTCGGCGCCCCGGGTTGGCCGACTTCCAGATGCAGAATCCGCCGTCCGTCCGTTTCCAAAGCCTTCGCGTCCCGCAGAACGTCCATGGCGATGAAGGGAGCGACCTCGGATCGCCGGGACGATGCCGGCCAGCGGCGCGCGGACCCAGGTCGCTCGTTATCGGTATTCTCGCTCATCGTCTCCATCTCTCCGCGTTGGGCCCGGCCGGGGCGAATGTGTCTCCGCCACCCTGTCGCCGCATTTGCCGCGCTTTTCGTAACGGAGAGACGTCGGTGGGTCTATATTCGCGGCAGATCGACCACGGGCCGGACGCCCGGGGTTTGACCGTGGCCGACGACCGCCCTACCCTCGCCGCTTTCATGGAGTTTCGTTCAACCATGGCTGAAAAGACGGCGAAACCCGCGGCACCCGCACGGCGCGACGGCTGGGGTGCGGGGAGACGGTACGCCAACGCGGTGGTCGCGCTGGCGACTGCCGTATCGGTCGCTTCGATGTCGGTTACCCCCGCCTCCGCGCAATCGATCGGGTTCATTCGCGACGCGGAAATAGAAAACCTGCTGCGCGATTACACCACACCGATCCTGAAGGCGGCGGGGGTTGGCGCGTCCGCGGTGCACATCTACCTGGTCGGCTCGACGTCCTTCAACGCGTTCGTCGCCGACGGACGGCGGATCTTCGTCAATTCGGGTGTGTTGATGCAGGCCAAGACGCCGAACGAGGTTATCGGCGTGCTCGCGCACGAGACCGGCCATATCGCCGGCGGCCACCTGGCCCGCATGCGCCAGCAGCTGCAAAACGCGCAGGCGATTTCGATCCTGACCACGCTGCTCGGTGCCGCGGCGATGGGCGCGGGCGCCGCGTCCGGGAACTTCGGTTCGGGGGCGCAGGCGGGCAACGCCCTGATGCTCGGCGGTGCCCATGTCGCGCAGCGCTCCCTGCTCGCCTACCAGCGGACCGAGGAAGCGGCCGCCGACCGCTCCGCGATCAACTATCTGAACGCGACCGGCCAATCGGCGAAAGGCATGCTGACGACCTTTGCGAGCCTCGCCGACCAGTCGATGCTATCGGCGAAGTACGCCGATCCGTACGCCGTCAGCCATCCGATGCCACGAGACCGCGTCTCGTCCCTTGAGCGGGTGGCACGCGAAAGCCCCTACTTCGACCGCGCGGATCCCCCGGAACTGCAAATGCGCCACGACCTCGTGCGCGCGAAGCTGTCGGGCTACCTCGAACATCCCGGCACGGTCTCGCGACGCTACCCGAAGTCGGACAAGAGCCTGGCGGCCAATTACGCCCGCACCGTCTCGCTGATGCGGACCGGAGACTACCGCTCCGCCATCGCAAACGCGGACGGGCTGATCAAGGCAATGCCGAACAACCCGTATTTCTGGGAGCTCAAGGGCGATCTCCTGGTCAAGTCGGGCAAGCCGCGCGACGCGATCTCGCCCTACCAGAAGGCCGTGGCACTGGCCCCCAATCCCGGTCTGATCAAGGTCTCGCTGGGCGGCGCACAGGTCGCCGCGAACGATCCGGGCCTGCTGAACGAGGGAATCAACAACCTGACCAGCGGTCTGCGGGACGAACCGGACTTCGTTACGGGCTACCGCCATCTCGCCATCGCCTATGGCCGCGCCGGGCGGGTGCCCGAGGCGGAGCTCGCCACGGCACAGGAACATTTCAAGCGTGGCGACTTCGAGATGGCACAGCGGTTCGCGCAGCGCGCGAAACAGGGGCTGAAGACCGGATCGCCGGCCTGGCTGCGCGCTGACGATATTTTGACATACAAGCCGCCGAAGTCGTGATAAGCGGTCCGTGACATTGCGACTTTAAGCTACGGGACACTCAACATGACGAGAACGCCCATCGTTCTTTCCGCACTCGCCCTGATCGTGGCCGTGGTTGCGGCGGTCGGAGCCTTCCGGGACAAACCCGCACCGGCGCCGGACCTCGACGCAGCCGCAGTCGCCGCGATGATCGACGAGAAGGTCGCCGGTCTCGCGAAGGATACGGCGGACAGCAGCGACTCCGACCAGGCGCCCGCGGGGCAAACACCTGCGCTCGACGCCGAGACACTCGGGCCGGTGGTCCGCGATTACCTGATCGCGAATCCGGATATCCTCGAGGAGATGCTCGCAGCGCTTGAGTCGAAGCGCGAGAAGGACGAGACCGTTGCCCGCACGGAGGCGCTGGCGGCGAATCGGGAAGCGATCTTCAATTCGCCCGACTCGCCGGTCGTCGGAAATCCGACTGGCGACGTAACGCTGGTCGAGTTCTTCGATTACAACTGC
This sequence comes from Microbaculum mangrovi, assembly GCF_051390635.1. NCBI lineage: Bacteria > Pseudomonadati > Pseudomonadota > Alphaproteobacteria > Hyphomicrobiales > Tepidamorphaceae > Microbaculum > Microbaculum mangrovi. Next base: position 822,280 of record NZ_JBPODT010000002.1, on the reverse strand, counting down.
GGCTATTGCAAGCGGATGCTTCCCGCCATGATCGACCTGATGAAGACCGACCCGAACCTGCGGGTCGTCTTCAAGGAGTGGCCGGTGCTTTCCGAAGGGTCGGGAGAAGCCGCCCGCATCGCGCTCGGCGTCCTCAAGGTGGCGCCTGAGAAGTATCTCGACTACCACGTCGAACTGATGGGGCAGCCCGGCGGGGGCGACGGGATCGGCCAGAAGCAGGCTCTGGCGGTGGTCGAAAAGCTCGGACTTGACAAGGATGCCGTTGTCGCCGCCGCGAAGGACCCGGCGGTGGACGAACAGATCTCCGAGAACTACAAGATTGCCGAAGCGCTCGGCCTGCGCGGCACGCCCTCCTATGTGATCGGCGAAGACGTGATACCCGGCGCCGTCAGCTTGGAGGAATTGCAGAGCAAGATCGCCAAGGCGCGAAAGGAAGTCTGCCAGACCTGCTGACCGAGACGGTTTGTGCTGACGAAACCTGGAATCCGGGGATTTCCCCAAAAACACGCACCGGACCGTTCGGACGCGATTTGCGGATTGCGTTCGAACCTCTATGTATGGTCTTCCGTCTCCAAAGCGGAAGCAATGACACGATCGGGCTGCCGAGCGGCGGTCGGCAGGATATCAAGATGGCAAAATCCGACCGGGATATAGACCAGACCCTAATCCGCGAGCTTGCGGCGCTGCTTAGCGAGACCGATCTGAGCGAGATCGAGATCGAGCAGCAGGGGCTGCGGGTACGCGTGGCGCGCACCGTCTCCGTGGTCGCCGGTGCGGCACCGGCGATCGCAGCGGCCCTGCCGGCCGCTTCCGCGGGACACGCACCGAGCGCAGGCGCCAGCGCCGAGCCAGGCCTGAAGCCCGGCACCGTCACCTCGCCGATGGTAGGAACCGCCTATCGCGCGCCCGAACCCGGAGCAGCGCCTTTCATCGAAGTCGGGGCCAGCGTTCGCGAAGGCCAGACGCTGGTAATCGTCGAGGCCATGAAAACGATGAACCAGATCCCGGCGCCGAAAGCTGGCACCGTGACAGCGATACTCGTCGAGGACGGTCAGCCGGTCGAATACGGCGAGCCCCTCGTCGTCGTCGAATAGTTCGTCCTCGCAAATCCAACGGGCGCTCGCGCGTGTTCGACAAGGTCCTCATCGCCAATCGGGGAGAAATCGCCCTCCGGGTGCTTCGCGCCTGCAAGGAGCTCGGGATTTCGACCGTGGCCGTCCATTCGACCGCCGACGCAAATGCAATGCATGTGCGGCTGGCTGACGAAAGCGTGTGCATCGGCCCGCCTCCTGCGCGCGACAGCTATCTCAACATCCCGGCGCTGCTCTCGGCCTGCGAGATCACCGGTGCCGACGCGGTGCATCCCGGCTACGGATTCCTTTCCGAGAACGCCCGCTTCGCGGAAATCCTGCGCGCCCACGACATCGCCTTCATCGGCCCCTCGCCCGAGCACATCCGCATCATGGGTGACAAGATCGAGGCCAAGCGCACCGCCAAGCGCCTCGGTATTCCCGTCGTGCCCGGTTCCGACGGCGCCGTGAAAGACGACAAGGAAGCCGCGCGGATCGCCGGCGAGATCGGCTATCCCGTCCTCGTCAAGGCTGCGGCGGGCGGCGGCGGGCGCGGCATGAAGGTCGCACGCTCGGCCGACGATCTCGCCGAAGCGGTGAGCACTGCGCGGTCCGAAGCGAAGGCCGCATTCGGCGACGACGCTCTCTATATCGAGAAGTATCTCGAGCGGCCCCGCCATATCGAAATCCAGGTATTCGGAGACGGACAGGGCGGCGGCATCCATCTGGGCGAGCGCGACTGCTCGCTGCAGCGCCGGCACCAAAAGGTCTGGGAGGAAGCGCCTTCCCCCGGAATCAACGCCAAGGAGCGGGCGGAGATCGGCGAGCGGGTTGCCAAAGCCATCGCCGATTTGGGTTATTCCGGCGCGGGAACCGTGGAGTTCCTCTATGAGAACGGCGAGTTCTTCTTCATCGAGATGAACACGCGCCTGCAGGTGGAGCATCCGGTCACCGAGATGATCACCGGCATCGACCTGGTCAACGAGCAGATCCGCGTCGCATCGGGGGGAACGCTGTCGGTCAAGCAATCCGACATCACCTTCAGCGGCCATGCCATCGAATGCCGCGTCAACGCCGAGGACCCTGCAACGTTCCGGCCCTCGCCGGGCAAGATCAACTACTACTATTCTCCCGGCGGTCTGGGCGTGCGCGTCGATTCGGCCGTCTATCAGGGCTATTCGATCCCGCCTTACTACGACAGCCTGATCGGCAAGCTGATCGTGCATGGCAAGACCCGCAACGAGTGCCTGATGCGGCTGCACCGGGCGCTCGGCGAGTTCGTCGTCGACGGCATATCCACGACGATTCCCCTTTTCCAGAGGCTTCTGGACCAGTCCGACATCGTCGACGGCGACTACGACATTCATTGGCTGGAACGCTTCCTGGCGGCCAACCAGCAGGAAGGCTGAGGCCGGCCCGCCTCGTCCTGTATTGGACGGGCACCGGCCAGCCCCTAAGTTTCCGACATGACCACGCCCGACGATCTGTCGCTATCGATCACTCCTCAGGTTGTGCTGAAGGCGTATGCCTGCGGCATCTTCCCGATGGCCGAGAGCGCGGAAGACCCGAGCCTCTACTGGATCGAGCCGCGCGAGCGCGGGATTCTGCCGCTCGACGCATTCCATCTCCCGCGCCGGCTTGCCCGCGCGGTGCGTCTCGACGACTACGAAATCCGCATCGACAGCGATTTCGATGCCGTCATCGAGGCTTGCGCCGAGCCGGCACAGGGACGTCGCAAGACGTGGATAAACGCCGAGATCCGCCGCCTCTACGGCGAACTGTTCCGCACCGGCCATGTCCACACGGTCGAGGTTTGGCGGCAGGACAGGCTGGTCGGAGGGCTATATGGGGTCAGTCTCGGGGCCGCGTTCTTCGGCGAAAGCATGTTTCACCGCGAACGCGACGCCAGCAAGATCGCCCTCGTCCATCTGGTGGCGCGGCTCAAATACGGAGGGTTCGCGCTGCTCGACACCCAGTTCGTGACCGACCACCTCAAGCGCTTCGGTGCGATCGAGGTGCCACGCAGGCGCTATCAGCAAATGCTGGAGCGGGCGATCGACCAGCAAGCGGATTTCGGTCAGTTGCCGACCCCGAGCTCTTCGGAGCTCGTCTTGCAGTTGGTCAGCCAGACGTCATAGATCGGGTGGTCAATGGCGTTGAGGCCAGGACTGTCGGCGAACATCCATCCGCTGAAAATCCGCTGGATCTTGCGGTCGAGCGTCACTTCGTCGACCTCGACGAAGGCGGTGGTGCGCGGCGGTTCGGTCGGCGGGCGCGAGTAACACACGCGCGGAGTGAGCTGCAACGCGCCGAACTGGACGGTCTCGTCGACCAGAACGTCGAACGTTCGGATCTGACCCGTGATCTTGTCGAGACCGGTGAATTCGGCGACCGGGTTGGAGATCTTCTCGGCGCGCGCACCTGTTGCGGCGGTGATGGCTACAGCCGCGATCGCGACTACGGCGAGTACCCCGCTTCGGCCGATCTGCCCTATCCGGTACGTCGACACTCGCTGCTCCATCCCCTGCCCCGATCCGGCATCCGTGTTTGTCCGATCGCCCCGAAATGTGGTCATTTCGGGTCCGATCGACGCGCGTCGCGACAAGCGGGAGCGAACTGGACAGGCGAAAGGATCATGAAATCCGCCCGGATCATGCGTCCGGAGACCAGGCCTCGTAGTCGCCGGTCACCCGCGGGCGCCGTTCCGGCGTCAGCGTGCTTCCGGGCGGCCGGTAGGCCGCCGCCGTGCCGGTCAGATTCGGCTGATGCGGCTTCTGCCACTCGTGCGGCTTGTAGTCAGTTTCGGTCGGCGGCGTATCCACCTTGTGGTGCATCCATCCCCACCAGCCCGGCGGAATCGTGCTCGCCTCGGCAGGCCCGCTGAAGAGGACCCAACGTCGCTGGAAGCCCAGGTCACGATCCACCGCACCACCGCGCGTGCGGTAGTAACGGTTTCCGAACTCGTCCTCGCCGACGAATTCGCCCCTCAGCCACGTGTTGAACCGCGTGCCGAGCGTGGCCTTGTGCCACCAGGCGAAGATCTGAATGATGAAGTCGCGCATCGTCCGCCCTTGAAATGCCGGCGGACTATGGCGGGAACGGGCCCGCGTGTCCAGCCTTGTCGGAAAGGCGAAATCCGGATTCCACCGCCTTCGCGACGCAGTCGCCCGGTCCCCCCCCTGAATCGGCGGCCCTGACCGGCGCTGCCGCGGCATCGCGCCGTTAGGTGACGTTCCAGCTGTTCCAGGTGACCTTCGACTGATCGGCCTGTCCGCCATGCGTCGGATCGTGTTCGCCGACCTCGCCATTGACGATCCGGTCGACCACGTCCTGGGCGTTCTCGGCACGCTTGGCGATCGCGTCCTGCATGGCTTTCTGCTTGCGCAGCAGGTTGCCGATGTCGGCGCGGCGAATCCGCTCCTCGAGCACCTCCTCCATACCGCCGAGGACATAGTGATTGTCCTGCAGAACGAACTCACGGTCGTCGCGGAGCAACCACTCGAACCGGTGGCGCAGCGCGACGGGAGACACCGGCATGACGACGATGTTGTTCACACCGATCGAGAAGGCCCGGTCGACCATCGAAAGGGTCGGCATCGGCGTGACCGCGAGAATCGGCATGAACGAGAGCGGCTCCATGTCCTTCTCGCGGATCGTCCGCACCAGCCGATAGCCGCTCATCGGCTTCATCTCCCACTCGGCGATGAGCACGGTTGGCGGATCGACCATCATGTCGCTGAGGGCCTGCTCGGCGTAGTCGTAGACACGCAGCCGCGCGATATGCATGGACGAGACCATCGATCGCAGTATCGCCTGCGCGCCCCTGTTGTCGTGCACGAGCACGACGTCCAGCGACGCGAGTGTTTTTCCATAGGCGAGACTGGTCGGCATCGGCATTGGCTCCGTCTATCGAAGGCGCACGGTAACCAGACCGACTTAAGCCGCGTTGAAATCGGTAGGGACAATTCGAGACGAATCGTCCTCAATGATTTCCACTTCGAATCTCCGCGGATGCGGAGGTCCGGACATCGCCCCCAGAAAAGGCCTGCGGGATACCCTTCGCAAGGCGAAGAGTGGGTTGTCCCCAAGATTCACCGATCGTTAAGCCGCGACACCATATCTTGTTGGAGCAAAACCCATGAACCACAAGGGATTGTGAAAAATTGACGTCAGCAGACGTGAATGTCCTTGACGCAATCCGTGCGAGTCTTTTAGCGTGAATGATGTTGTCGCCTACGGCACAGCTTTCGCCGGTCGGCGGAACTTCCATATAAGTATCAATGAGTTATTCCCTTCGGGCCTTCCCGAGGGTAACGATAAAATGCACCCATGGCTCGGGGTCGACCCGTGGGCGGCAGCGTGAGGTGTTGCGGCGTCGCGAGACGCCATTGACGGGGCAATCGCCGTCACAATTCGGACAGGAGCCGGGTCTGTCAGGTCCGGCGCGGGGCAATTGCGCGCCGAACAGCGCGAACGGGGAATGAGCAAGATGCGGATAGAGCGACGTTACACCGTCGAGGGGAAGTCGCCCTATGAGGGGATCGATTTCCGGACCACCACCAGCGAGATTCGCAATCCCGACGGTTCGATCGTGTTCCGGCTCGAAGACATCCTGGTCCCCGCCGGCTGGTCGCAGGTGGCAAGCGACATCCTCGCCCAGAAGTATTTCCGCAAGGCCGGCGTCCCGGCGCGGCTGAAGCCGGTCGAGGAGAACTCGGTTCCCTCCTGGCTGTGGCGGTCCGTCGCCGACGAAGAGGCCCTCGCCGAGCTGTCCGAGGACGAGCGCTACGGCCCCGAGACCGATTCCCGCCAGGTCTTCGACCGTCTCGCCGGCACCTGGACCTACTGGGGCTGGAAGGGCGGCTATTTCGACTCGGAATCCGACGCCCGTGGCTTCTTCGACGAACTGGCCTTCATGCTGGCGACGCAGAAGTGCGCGCCGAACAGCCCGCAATGGTTTAACACCGGCCTGCACTGGGCCTACGGCATCGACGGTCCCGGCCAGGGCCATCACTATGTCGATTTCGAGACCGGCGCGCTGACCGCATCGGCCTCGGCCTACGAGCACCCGCAGCCGCACGCCTGCTTCATCCAGTCGGTCGAGGATGATCTCGTCAACGACGGCGGCATCATGGACCTGTGGACGCGCGAAGCGCGGCTGTTCAAGTACGGCTCCGGTACGGGCTCCAATTTCTCGATGGTACGCGGCGACGGCGAGAAGCTGTCGGGCGGCGGCAAGTCGTCGGGCCTGATGAGCTTCCTGAAGATCGGCGACCGCGCCGCCGGCGCCATCAAGTCGGGCGGGACCACGCGCCGCGCCGCCAAGATGGTCGTCGTCGACGTCGATCACCCGGACATCCAGGATTACGTCAACTGGAAGGTGAAGGAGGAGCAGAAGGTCGCCGCCCTCGTCACTGGCTCCAAGACCTGCCAGAAGCATCTGACCGCCATCATGAAGGCGTGCGTGAACTGCCAGGGCCCGGGCGAGGATTGCTTCGATCCCACCAAGAACCCGGCGCTGAAGCGCGAGGTGCGCGCCGCCAAGAAGGCGCACGTGCCGGAGAACTACATCCGCCGCGTGATCCAGTTCGCCAAGCACGGCTACACGTCGATCGAATTCCCGGTCTACGACACCGATTGGGATTCGGAGGCCTATCTCACGGTCTCCGGCCAGAACTCGAACAACTCCGTGCGCGTCACCGACGAATTCCTGCGCGCGGTCGAGGATGACGGCGAGTGGAACCTGATACGCCGGCTCGACGGCGAGATCGCCAGGACGCTGAACGCCCGCGACCTGTGGGACGACATCGGCCATGCCGCGTGGGCCTGCGCCGACCCCGGCATCCAGTTCCACACCACCATCAACGACTGGCACACGTGCCCGGCCGGCGGCGAGATCCGCGCGTCCAACCCGTGCTCCGAGTACATGTTCCTCGACGACACGGCCTGCAATCTGGCTTCGCTGAACCTGCTGCAGTTCCGCAACGAGGACGGGACATTCGACGTCGCCGCCTTCGAGCACGCCACGCGTCTGTGGACGATCGTGCTCGAAATCTCGGTGCTGATGGCGCAGTTCCCCTCCAAGCGCATCGCCGAACTCTCCTACGAGTACCGCACGCTGGGTCTCGGCTACGCGAATATCGGCGGCCTGCTGATGACCTCGGGCATTCCCTACGACTCGACCGAAGGCCGCGCTCTGTGCGGCGCCATCACGGCGCTGATGACCGGTGTCGCCTACGCGACGTCGGCGGAAATGGCATCGGCGCTCGGGGCCTTCCCCAGCTATGAGCCGAACCGCGAGCACATGCTGCGGGTAATCCGCAACCATCGCCGGGCGGCGCATGGCGAGGCCGAAGGCTACGAGGCGCTCAACACCCTGCCCGTCCCGCTCGATATCGCCTCATGCCCGGAAAGCGACATCACGACGGCGGCGCGCACGGCGTGGGACAAGGCGCTGGAGATCGGCGAGGAGCACGGCTTCCGCAACGCCCAGGTCTCGGTCATCGCGCCGACGGGCACCATCGGCCTGGTCATGGACTGCGACACGACCGGCATCGAGCCCGATTTCGCCCTGGTGAAGTTCAAGAAGCTCGCCGGCGGCGGTTACTTCAAGATCATCAACCGGGCGGTTCCCGCCGCCCTGTCGAAGCTCGGCTACGAGCCGTCGCAGATCGACGAAATCATCAACTACGCGGTCGGCCACGGCAGCCTGAACGGCGCGCCGGCGGTCAACCACGACACGCTCAAGGCCAAGGGCTTCACCGACGAGAAGCTCGAGGCGATCGAGCAGGCGCTGAAATCCGCATTCGATATCAAGTTCGCGTTCAACAAGTGGACGTTGGGCGAAGATTTTGTCCAGGGGGCCCTGGGGGTCGCGGCGGACAAACTGGCGGACCCGAGCTTCGACCTGTTGTCGGAGCTCGGGTTCAGCCGGCGCGACATCGAAGCGGCCAACACTCATGTCTGCGGCGCGATGACCCTGGAAGGCGCGCCGCATCTGAATGACGAGCACCTTGCCGTCTTCGATTGCGCCAGCCCCTGCGGGCGCAGCGGCAAGCGCTTCCTGTCGGTGGAAAGCCACATCCGCATGATGGCCGCGGCGCAGCCGTTCATCTCGGGTGCCATCTCCAAGACGATCAACATGCCCAACGAGGCGAGCGTCGAGGATTGCACGAGCGCCTACATGCTTTCGTGGCGCCTCGGCATCAAGGCCAATGCGCTCTATCGCGACGGTTCCAAACTGTCCCAGCCGCTGTCGGCGCAGCTACTGGCCGACGACAGCGAGGATGAGGACGAGGCCATCGAGCAGATGCTGGCCCAGCCCGCCCAGGCGAAGGCCGCGGCGATGGCCGAGCGGATCGTCGAACGCGTCGTCGAGAAGGCGGTGCGCGAGCGCGAGAAACTGCCGCACCGGCGCAAGGGCTATACCCAGAAGGCGATCGTCGGCGGCCACAAGGTCTACATCAGGACCGGCGAGTACGAGGACGGGCGGCTCGGCGAGATCTTCGTCGACATGCACAAGGAAGGCGCCGCCTTCCGCAGCCTGATGAACAACTTCGCCATCGCCATATCGCTTGGCCTGCAATACGGCGTGCCGCTCGAGGAATTCGTGGAGGCCTTCACCTTCACCCGCTTCGAGCCGGCCGGTTTCGTGCAGGGCAACGACTCGATCAAGAACGCCACGTCGATCCTCGACTACATCTTCCGCGAGCTGGCGATCTCCTATATCGGCCGCCACGATCTCGGCCACGTCGATTCCGCCGACATCGGCTCGACCGCGATGGGGGCCGGCGTCAGCGAGGGCAAGCCGGAGCCGGCGGTGCCCGCTGCCAAGTTCGTGTCGACCGGCCTCGTGCGCGGCCGCGTCAACGAGAAGCTGGTGGTGGTGCACGGGTCGGAGTCCGGCGGACGGACGGCTGATCCCTCCACCGGAGCCATCGGACAGCTCCAGGCCCGCGCCAAGACCTTTGCCGGCACCGGGTCGGGCGGAACTCAGGCGACCGCGCTGAAGCACGAAATCGAGATCGACGTCGAGGTGGAAACCGAGACCGAGGTGATGGCGACGCCCAGCGTCGAGGAGCAGCGCGCCCAGGCCCGCCTGAAAGGCTATGTCGGCGAAAGCTGCGGCGAGTGCGGCAACTTCACCATGGTGCGCAACGGCACCTGCCTGAAGTGCGACACCTGCGGCAGCACCAGCGGCTGCAGCTAAGGCTCCGAACGATCGAAGATCACTGCGGGCGGCCCATTGGCCGCCCGTTTCGATTCGCCGATCGTTTCGATTGGCCGATCATTTCGATTCAGGGCCGGACCGCGGATCGATCCCTCTGCGCCTGCTCGATCAGCGCCATCGGACCGCCGGCCTCCTCGATGAGGCGTGAGACATAGCGATAGCAGCGCTCCTCCTGCGCGCGGCCCAATTTCCAATCGAGCAGCCCCATCCGGTCCGGCACCGGCAGGCTCACCAGCAGATCGGAGCCGATCTCGGTTTCCCGCAAGGACCGGCGGCTGGTCACCAGCATCGAGCGCGACAGCACGTCGAACAGGCTCGGAAACAACCGACGGCGGTTCAACACGATGTCGGCGATGAGCCGCTCTCGGCCCGGAACCTGATCATAGCGACGGTCGCGCGGGCGGCGATCCTCCCGGAAGAAACCGGCGAGCACGTTGGGACCGATCTTCATGTCGCGCATCACCGAGACCGGCAGGTTATCGACGAGGGCGCCGTCGACCAGCAAGTCACCCTCCTCCGTCGTAAATGGCGGCAGGGCGCCTGGGACCGCGCCGGACGAGCGGATCGCCTGCCAGATCGGTCCCGTGCGGTGTACGTGCAGGCAGTCGCGCGACAGGTTGGTCGAGACGGCGAAGGCGTTGAGCGGCAGGTCGGCGATGTCCGCGCTCCCGTAGCTGGCGGCCAGTTCGCGTTCGAACACGGTATGGTCGAGAAAACTGAAGACCGGCAGCGTGAAGCGGCGCAGCGCCCGCTTCCTGACGAAGATCTCTTCGATGCGGTCGATAACGTCCTCGGGACGCGTGCCGGCGGCAAGCGTCAAGGCCATGGCGGCTCCGGCGCTGGTTCCGCCGAAGATGTCGAACGCCATGCCGGCGTCGCGGAAGGCGCGAGCAAGACCGAGATGACCGCAACCGAGCGCGCCGCCACCGCCGAACACCGCCCCGACCGCACGGCCGGCGAGGAACCGGGCGACCCGCTCGGCATCGCCCGGAGCATCGAGCGCGACATGGTGGTGCAGCGCGACCTTGTGCCTGGCGAGCCAGGCCGGCGTGCCTCCGATCGGAGTGGTGGTGGTTTCGCGCCACAGAATGAGGCTGCGGTTGCGCTTCAGGAACAGATCGGCGCATGTGCGCTCCAACCGGTCGCGCCCGGGCACGGCCGCATCGCCGAGACGGCCGACGAGGACGACGGAGTCGCAGTGGCGCAGCAGCAACTCGGCACATTCGGCGCCATCGGCTTCAGGAACCGGCAACGGACAGAGAACGAACCTGCAATCCCGTTCGAGGTTGGCCAGCCTGACGTCGATCCCAGGGTCGCCATGATCCGGAACCGGATCTGGACGGAGGACCTCCGTGCGACCGTATTGCGCCAGCGCCGCCCCGAGCCGCTTCACCAGGACATGCGGGATCGGAGCCGTACCCACCGGACACAGCGCGATGGTCCTGCCGGGGGAGCGCGCAGGCGGCCGCGCCGTCGCCGCGATCGTCTGCATGCGTTCGGCAAGGCGAACCAGAAGCCCCTTTTGGAGCAGCGGCACGCGCTCGAAAAGCTGCTGATAGGTCGCGCGAGACACCGCGACGACCTCGCTGTCGCGCGCCGCCACGACGGTGGCTGTACGAGGCTGGCCGGTAAGAAAGGCGAGATCACCGACCGGCTCGCCGGCGCCGATCTCGGCGACGGGGTCCTGGTCAGTATCGAGAAACACGAAGAATCGCCCGCTCGCGACAAGATACAGCGTGTCCGACGGGTCCCCGCGCTCGAACAGAACCTGGCCCCGCTCGATGCAGTGCAGTTCGACCAAGCCGGCTACGTCGGCGAACGAACGCCGCGACAGGCTGCGGAAAGGCTCCAGGCTCCGCAACGCCCGCGCCAGCCGCGGATAGCCCCGGTTGCCGTCGCGCCGGGCGCCGGCACCGTCCGGCGCGTACGCACTCAATATCGAGACGGTCCCCATTGAAGTCGCTCCTTCCGGTAGCGTTGGACCTGCACGAAGCCTATGACCGAAGTCTTTGCGGGCTTGGATGCGAGAAACCCCATGCATGGGCCTAATAGTAATCAGGGCACGTTTCAGGAGTTTTTCTCCGGCTGGCGCGTTTTCGGCCTGTTTGTTTCAGTCCCGTTTCGCGGGGCGTGCCTAAAGCGGCCGCCGCAACCACGCTTGACTTCGCCCGGGCCCGATGAAAGCTGAAACCATGAGCGCTTCATCCGACCTGATCACTCCCCCCCGCGTCGCCACCGAGTCGTTTCAGTCCGCAGAGAAGGCGGTCGATCGGCTCACCGAGATCTACGAGCGCAACACCGCCTTCCTGCGCGATCGCTTTCAGGGCTTCGTGGGAGGCGACATTCCATCCGCCCCCGTACGTGCGACCTACCCGTTCGTTCGGATGACGACCGCCACTCACGCCCGTGTCGACTCGCGGCTGTCCTACGGATTCGTTTCGGGACCTGGCATCCACGAGACGACAGTGACGCGACCGGACCTCTTTCGTCGCTATCTGGTCGAGCAGATCGGCCTGCTGATCGAAAACCACAGGGTGCCCGTAGAGATCGGCGAATCGAACGAGCCGATCCCGATCCATTTCGCCTATCGCCGTGACATCAATATCGAGACGGAGGCTGGCCATATGGCCAGCGACGGCCCGCCGTTGCGCGACCTGTTCGATACGCCGGACCTGGCGGCGATGGACGACGCCATCGTCAACGGAACGCTCGTGCCGCGGCCCGGGGCCCCGGCACCGCTCGCGATGTTCAGGGCGGCCCGCATCGACTACTCGCTGCATCGCCTGACCCACTACACGGGCACCGCACCCGAGCATTTCCAGAACTTCGTGATCTTCACGAACTATCAGTTCTACGTCGACGACTTCTCGCGCATCGGCCGTCAACGCATGGCCGACGGCGATCCGGTCGCGACCGCGTTCGTCGAACCCGGCAACCTGATCACCCACAATGCCAGGCTGAAGTCCGCATCCTCCGGACAACCGCCGGCCCGAATGCCGCAGATGCCGGCCTATCATCTGGTACAGCCGGACGATGCCGGTATCACCATGATCAATATCGGCGTCGGGCCGTCCAACGCCCGCACCATCACCGACCACGTGGCCGTGCTGCGGCCGCACGCCTGGCTGATGCTCGGGCACTGCGCGGGTCTCAGGAATACCCAGAAGCTCGGGGACTATGTGCTGGCGCACGGCTATGTGCGCGAGGACCACGTGCTTGACGAGGAGTTGCCGGTCTGGGTGCCGATCCCCGCGCTCGCCGAGGTGCAGGTCGCCATCGAACAGGGCGTCGGCGAAGTCACGGGGCTGAACGGCTACGAGCTCAAGCGGGTGATGCGCACCGGTACGGTGGCCAGCGTCGACAACCGGAACTGGGAGCTGTCGGACCATGGTGCGATCCTGCGGCGGCTGTCACAATCGCGAGCGGTCGCACTCGACATGGAATCGGCAGCCATCGCGGCCAACGGATTCCGGTTCCGCGTGCCGTACGGCACGCTTCTGTGCATCTCGGACAAGCCTTTGCACGGGGAAATCAAACTCGCCGGCATGGCCGGCGAGTTCTATCGCCAGCGGGTCGGCCAACACCTGGAAATCGGACTAAACGCACTCGAAAGGCTGAAATCCCAGGAGCGCGAACGATTACATTCGCGGAAACTGCGAAGTTTCGCCGAAGTCGCCTTTCAATAGGCCCTGCCAGTCGGCTCAAGATACTGTGTCCGAACAGTCACAGCCGGGGCGAACTTGTGGAACGCCATCGACGCGGCGCGCATTAAGCCGACGAATCAGTCAGAATGTTTTCATTGATGAGGGGCAAGCCCCTCGCCCGCGACGGAGGGTCGCGGGGGCGAGACATCAGCGAAACCTCCCTCCGTTGGTGCGTATCAAACTGGGCGGCCTCGGGCCGCCCTTTTGTTTTGCGCGTTTGTATTGCGCGGGACACACCTTTCCGACTGCCGCCCCGACCGTCGCGAAAAAGAGGCGACCGTAAAAAGACCGCGAAGACGACCGCGGTCAGCCGGAATTTCGGCGTGCGCCTTGTCGCGAAAGCCCGTCAGTACGGGCCGCGGGACGCGATGTCCTTGAGAATGACATCGAGCTCGCCGATACGCCGGGCGATCGCCTGGCCGATACATTCCGGATCGCTGGTGCAGGCCTCGCGCGACTTCAGGAACGCCTGCTGCGTTGCGGCCATCTCGACGCCCGTTTCCGGCTTAACCAACGCATTCAGCACGTTGTAGAGCGTGATCATCTGCAGATCCATCGCCGCCAGCACGGGCGCAGTGCAGATCGCGGTCTCGATGGGGCGAAGCTGGTAGCGACAATCCACGGTACCGGCAACCAGCGTCATCGTGTCTTCGGCCTGGGTCTGCTCCTGCGCGGAAGCGCCGGTGGCGCCGATCCCGACGGCTACCATTGCCAAGGCGGCGAGTATCGCGTTGCGAAGCATTATCGGATGTTCCTCTTCTCGTTTGTCGCCCCGCTCATACCCGGAACACGCCACGCCATGCAATGTTGGCAATATCGGAATCGCGGAACTCGGGCTATGTCGGGTTTGTCGACGGTCAGCTTGAACGCCCCCCGGCTGGCCTCTAAGTTCGACCGATAGCAGGGACTTCAGTATCAAGAAAGAGAGGATCAGCGTCCGCATGGACTATCGCGACGGCCTCGTCGAGGCGATCGGCAATACGCCACTCATCAAGTTGCGCCACGCCTCGGAGGCGACAGGCTGCACTATCCTCGGCAAGGCAGAGTTTCTGAATCCGGGACAGTCCGTGAAGGACCGGCCCGCACGGCAGATGATCCTCGAGGCGGAGACGCGCGGCGACCTGAAGCCGGGCGGGCTCGTGGTCGAAGGAACCGCCGGCAATACGGGCATCGGACTGGCCCTGGTGGCGAATGCGCGCGGATATCGCACCGTGATCGTCATTCCCGAGACGCAGAGCCAGGAAAAGAAGGACATGCTGCGGCTCGCGGGCGCCACGCTGGTCGAAGTGCCGGCCCTGCCCTACGCCAATCCCAACAACTACCAGCATGTCGCGCGGCGGCTGGCCGATAACATGCGCAAGACCGAGCCGAACGGTGTGCTGTTCGCCGACCAGTGGAACAACCTCGACAACCGCAAGGCCCACTACTCTTCGACCGGCCCCGAGATCTGGGTGCAGACAGAGGGCAAGGTCGACGGATTCATCTGCTCGGTCGGCACCGGCGGAACGCTCGCGGGAACCTCGATGTTCCTCCGCGACCAGAATCCCGACATCGTGATCGGCTGCGCCGACCCGCGCGGCGCCGCAATGTTCGAGCTGTTCGCCCATGGCAAAGCCAAATCGACCGAAGGTGGCTCGATCACCGAGGGCATCGGGCTTGGTCGCGTGACGCCGATCATCGAGGACATCCACGTCGACAAGGCGTATCTGATCGAGGACAGCGAGGCGGTTCCCGTCGTGTTCGATCTGCTGGAACACGAGGGGCTGTGCCTCGGGGGCTCTACCGGCGTCAACGTCGCCGGCGCCATCCGGCTCGCCAGGGAGATGGGGCCGGGGCATACGGTCGTCACGATCCTGTGCGATCCTGGCACCCGCTATCAGTCGAAGCTGTTCGATCCCGACTTCCTGCGTTCGAAGAGCCTGCCCGTTCCGGACTGGCTCGAACGCACCCTCGATATCGAAATCCCCTTCGAGTAGACGGAGACCGACGTGCCGGAGACCGAACCGCTGTTCCGCGACGACGCCTACCGTAAATCCTGCGAGGCGACCGTCCTCGGCGTCAACGATCGCGGCGGCATCGTGCTCGACCGGACGGTGTTCTACCCGACCGGAGGCGGGCAGCCTGGCGACAAGGGAACGCTGACGCTTGAGGACGGGACCGAGATCCCGGTCGCCACCGCGGTCAAGGGAGATGCGCCCGGCGAGATCGTGCACGTCCCCGCCGAGCCCGGCCCCCTCCCCGAGCCGGGCGATACGGTCGAGGCGAAGATAGACTGGGAAACGCGCTACAGGCGGATGCGCGTACACACGGCGCTGCACCTTTTGTCGGTCGCCATGCCGCACCCGGTAACCGGCGGACAGATTTCCGACGATTACGGCCGCCTGGACTTCGCGATCGAGGGCACGGTCCCGCAGAAGGAGGAGCTCACGGAACAGCTCAATGCGCTGATTTCCGGCGATCACCTCGTGACCACCGAGTGGATCACCGATGCGGAGCTCGAGGCCAATCCCGATCTGGTCAAGACGATGAGCGTGAAGCCGCCGATGGGCGCCGGCAAGGTGCGGCTGGTACGGATCGGCCAGGACGTGGACCTGCAGCCGTGCGGCGGCACGCACGTGGCGCAGACCGGCGAAATCGGCGCGATGGTCGTCACCAAGATGGAATCGAAGGGCGCGCAGAACCGTCGCGTGCGCATTGCCTTCACGGATGGGGGGTGAGGCGATGCTGCTCGAAGGCTCCTGCCATTGCGGCGCGGTCACCTTCTCACTGCAATCGTCGACGCCCTACCCTTACATGCGCTGCTACTGCTCGATCTGCCGCAAGACGGCGGGCGGCGGCGGCTACGCCATCAATCTCGGAGGCGACGCGGCGACGCTGAAGGTCGAGGGCGAGAAGGACATCACCGTGTTCCACGCGCATATCGACGGCCAGGAGAGCGCGGGCGAACGACGCTTCTGCAGGAAGTGCGGCAGTGCGCTATGGGTCTGGGATCCGCGCTGGCCGGAACTCGTCCACCCCTTCGCTTCGGCGATCGATACCGAACTGCCCGTTCCGCCGGAGCGGGTTCATCTGATGTTGGCCTACGCACCGGACTGGGTGCAGCCCGACATCCGCGAGAATGACGACAGTTTCGACGAGTACCCGCTTGAATCGATTGCCGGCTGGCACGAGAAACGCGGCCTGACGAGCAAAGACTGAACGGAAAGACCAAAGGAACACCATGGCCGGCGAACGCGCGCAATTCCTCGCTTCCACAGACTGGCTCGCCGAGCATCTATCGGCGCCGGATCTCGTCGTTGTCGACGGTTCCTGGTACCTGCCGCATATGGAACGCGACCCGAAGGCGGAATACCTGGAAAACCACATCCCCGGGGCCGTGCACTTCGATATCGACGACATCGCCGACACCACAACCGACCTGCCACACATGCTGCCGCGCCCGGAGAAATTCTCCTCGCGGATGCGCAAGCTCGGCATCGGCGACGGTCAACGCATCGTCGTGTACGACGGCGCGGGCCTGTACTCTGCGGCGCGGGTCTGGTGGATGTTCCGGATCATGGGTGTGGCGGACGTTGCCGTGCTCGATGGCGGACTGCCGAAGTGGCTCGCCGAGAACAGGCCGGTGGAGTCCGGTCCCGTGACGAGGCAGGAACGTCATTTCACCGCCCGCCTCGACCATGGCGCCGTCCGAGACGCCGAGGACGTCCTGCGTTCGCTCGGCAACGGCTATGAAACAGTGCTCGACGCCCGCTCACCGGGCCGTTTCGCCGGCATCGAGCCGGAACCACGTGAAGGGGTGCGCGGCGGGCACATGCCGGGCAGCGTGAACCTGCCCTGGGACTCGCTGGTCGCCCCTGAAGGTGTCCTGAAAAGCGACGACGAATTGAAGGCGACCTTCGACGCGGTCGGGGTCAACCGGCGCACTCCGGTGATTACCAGCTGCGGATCCGGCGTGACGGCGGCCATCCTGGTGCTGGCGCTGCAGGTCATCGGCCACCGCCAGACGGCCGTATACGACGGCTCGTGGTGCGAATGGGGCGGCCGCGCCGACCTGCCCGTGGCAACGGGCATGGAGTAAGACTGGGGCTTGGGGTGAACGACCCCGGTTATGCCCCCATCACCGGCCGACCAACCACAGTAACAGGCTGAGGACGGCGCTGATCAGCAGCGCCGTCACGATCGGAATGTAAAGGCGAAGCCCTCGCGCTCGACGACGATGTCGCCGGGCAAACGGCCGAGGCCGAGCCTGGCCAGATACGGCCACAGCACACCGACCACGACCAGAACCAGACCGAGCGTGACGAGAAAACGGCCCATGTCCCTGATGTGAGGCGCATGGGCCGGTATTCAAGCCGGTGCGTGATCCTCAGTGCAGGATCTGACTGAGGAACAGCTTGGTGCGATCGTGCTGCGGGTTCTCGAAGAACGCCGTCGGCTCGTTCTGCTCGATGATCTGGCCCGCATCCATGAAGATCACCCGGTTGGCGACCTGACGGGCGAAGCCCATTTCGTGGGTCACGCACAACATCGTCATGCCGGACTGGGCGAGATCGACCATAACGTCGAGCACTTCCTTGATCATCTCGGGATCGAGAGCCGAGGTCGGCTCATCGAACAGCATGATGCGCGGACTCATGCACAAGCTGCGGGCGATCGCCACGCGCTGCTGCTGGCCGCCGGAGAGCTGGCCTGGATACTTTTTGGCCTGTTCCGGTATCTTGACGCGCGTGAGGTACTCCATCGCAACCTCCTCCGCGTCCTTCTTCGGCATCTTGCGCACCCAGATCGGCGCCAGCGTGCAGTTTTCCAGGATCGTCAGGTGCGGGAACAGGTTGAAGTGCTGGAACACCATGCCGACCTCGCGGCGGATTTCGTCGATCTTCTTGAGGTCGTTGGTCAGCTCGATCCCATCGACGACGATCTTGCCCTGCTGATGCTCCTCGAGCCGGTTGATGCAGCGGATCAGCGTCGACTTGCCGGAACCGGACGGTCCGCAGATGACGATGCGTTCACCCTTCATCACCTTCAGATTGATGTCCTTGAGGACATGGAAATCGCCGTACCATTTGTGAACGTCGATCATCTCGACGGCGACTTCCTCGCCAACCTTCATCTTCGAACGGTCGACCCGCGGGACCGAGGTTTCGGTGGTTGCCTCTGACATCTGGTTACTCCTCAACGTCGGTGGCCCGTGTGGAGCCGTTTTTCCATGTAGATCGAATAGCGGGACATGCTGAAGCAGAATACCCAAAAGACCATCGCGGCGAACATATAGCCGGTGTGGCTCTGGGTTGGCGTCGACCAGGTCGGGTCGGTGTAGGACGACTGGACCTGGCCCAGAAGATCGAACAGACCGATGATCAGCACCAGCGTGGTGTCCTTGAACAACCCGATGAACGTATTGACGATGCCGGGGATGACCAGCTTCAGGGCCTGCGGAAGCACGATCAGCCCCATCATCTTCCAGTAGCCCAGCCCAAGTGCCTCGGCGCCCTCGTACTGGCCTTTCGGGATCGCCTGCAGGCCGCCACGCACGACCTCCGCCATGTAAGCGGCGGCGAACAGCGCGACGCCGATCAGCGCCCGCAACAATTTGTCGAACGTCACGCCTTCCGGCAGGAACAGCGGCAGCATCACGCTGGACATGAACAGAACCGTGATAAGCGGCACGCCACGCCAGAACTCGATGAAGATGATCGAGACCAGGCGGATGATCGGCAGCTTGGACCTACGTCCGAGCGCGAAAGCGATGCCGAGCGGCAGCGACGCGACGATGCCGGTGATGGCGATGACGAGTGTTACCAGGAGGCCGCCCCAGACCTCGGTCTCCACCTCGGGCAGGCCGAAATCGACCGATACCACGAACAGCACCACCGCAATGACCGCCAACGTGGCGAGCACGCTGATGATCATCGGTCGCGGGTCGTTGCCCCCCGCCTTGGCAATACCGAACGCGGCACCGGCGAGAACGACCGTCAGGATCAGGTATTCGATCCAGAAGGATCCCGTGGACCCGGACAACACGAAACCGCTCAGATCGAAGTCGCCGCCGGTCAGCAGGATGAAGGCGATGACCGGGAACGCGCCCAGCATGTAGATGATGTTCGCGCGCTTGAACGGTGCGCGCGGGACCAACATCGGCACCAGCCCGATGGCGAACAGGAAGAACACCAGATTGACCCGCCAACGTTCGGCATCGGGATACCGCCCGTAAATGAATTGCGGCAGGTAGGCCTTTACGTAGGCCCAGCAGGCGCCCATGTGCACGTTGCTGTCCGGCGGCGCCAGGCAGGCCTCCCGGTTCTCTCCCGTCCACACCGCGTTCACGAGAGCGAATTCGATCACGGGGGGAACGAGCAGCCAGATGATGTAGACCCCGAACAGCGTCAACAGCGTGTTGAGCCAGCTCGAGAACAGGTTCTTGTGGATCCAGCCGAAAACGCCGACCTCGGACGCGGGAGGCGGAACCTCGTCGGCCATCTCGGTGCGGACATACGCATAATCCGTCGTAGACATCGCAGCGCCCCCCTTACCGTTCCACGAGCGCCATGCGCTGGTTGTACCAATTCATGAAGGCGGAGGTGAGCAGGCTCAGTGACAGGTAGACCACCATCCAGATACCGATGATCTCGATGGCCTGACCGGTCTGATTGAGTATCGTGCCACCGACCGAAACGAGGTCGGGATAGGCGATGGCGACCGCCAGCGACGAGTTCTTGGTCAGGTTGAGGTACTGGCTGGTCAACGGCGGGATGATGACCCGCATGGCCTGCGGAATGATCACCAGCCTCAAGGTCGGTCCGTTGCGAATGCCGAGCGCATGGGCGGCTTCGGTCTGGCCGTGGCTGACCGCGAGAATGCCGGCACGGACGATCTCGGCGATGAACGCGGCGGTATAGATCGACAACGCCAGCAACAGCGCCATGAACTCGGGGGTCACCTTGAGGCCGCCGACGAAGTTGAAGCCCTTGAGTGCGGGATAGTCGACGCCGACGGGGAAGCCGGCGACGATCAGTCCGACAAGAGGTAGGCCGACGATGAGACCGACGGCCGTCCAGAAAATCGGAAACTGCAGGCCGGTCTCCTCCTGGCGCTTGTGGGCCCATTGCCTGATGAAGAACACCGCGGCGATGGCGACGAGAAGCGCGATGCCGGCGAGCCCGGACCCGGATTCGAAAACCGGCCTCGGCGCGAAGACGCCCCGGTTGTTGATGAAGATGCTGCCCGGCAACTCGACCGAATCGCGCGGATTGGGCACCGCGCGAAGGACGGCGAAATACCAGAAGAAGATCTGCAGCAGGAGCGGGATGTTGCGGATGATCTCGATGTAGACGTAGGAGATTCGGGAGATCACCCAGTTCTGCGACAACCGCGCGATACCGATGACGAAGCCCAGGACCGTTGCCAGCAGGATGCCGATGAAGGCGACCAGCAGCGTGTTGAGGAAACCGACGACGAGGCCGCGTCCGTAGCTCGACTCCTCGCTGTACTCGACAAGCGACTGGATGATGCCGAAGCCGGCCGTCGTGTCCAAGAACGCGAAGCCCGAGGCGATGTTCTGGCGCTCGAGATTGGCGACGGTGTTCGTGACGATCTGGTACCCGAAGAAGACCAGAGCAGCGATCAGCAGAAGCTGAAAGAAGATGCCTCGGATCTTCGGGTCGTAGAACAGCGAGGCACGAGCGGATTCCGCCGGCACTGTGTGCTGTACGGCCATAGTCCCCCTCCACTGGCGACCGGCCCGGAGTTGGGCGGCCACCGAAAACTCTGAACTTCAAGTCGGGGGGCGAAGGAACCGGATTGCCGGCGCTGGTGCCGAGTCGTTTTTGGTGGATCCGGTGCCGCCCCGAAAAACCCCCGGCCGTTTTGCGGCCGGGGGTGGGAACCAATCAGCGGATCGGCGGAGCGTACAAGATCCCGCCCTTCGACCACAGCGCGTTCAAGCCGCGCGAGATCCCAAGCGGGGTGTTCGGACCGACATTGCGGTCGAAGATTTCGCCGTAATTGCCGACCGCCGCGATTACCTTGACCGCCCAATCGTTCTCGAGGCCGATGCCCTCGCCGAAGGCGCCTTCGGTGCCGAGCATGCGCTTGATCTCCGGATTGTCGGAGTTCTTCATTTCCTCGACATTGGCCTGGGTGACGCCGAGCTCTTCGGCATTGATAATCGCGAACAGCACCCACTTGGAGATGTTGAACCACTGATCATCGCCCTGGCGAACGGCCGGGCCGAGCGGCTCCTTCGAGATGATCTCCGGCAGCACCATGTGCTCGTCCGGATTGGTCAGCTTGAGGCGCTGGGCATAGAGGCCCGAGGCGTCCGTCGTGTAGACGTCGCAACGGCCCGCGTCATAAGCGGCGACGACCTCGTCGGCCTTCTCGAAGGCGACGATCTCGTACTCCATGTTGTTGGCGCGGAAGTAATCGGCGACGTTGAGTTCGGTGGTGGTGCCGGTGTTGGTGCACACCGAGGCACCCGACAACTCGAGGGCCGAGGACACGCCGAGTGACTTGCGGACCATGAAGCCCTGGCCGTCATAATAGTCGACGCCGGCGAAGTTCAGGCCGAGCGAGGTGTCTCGCCCCATCGTCCACGTGGTGTTGCGCGACAGGATGTCGATTTCGCCCGACTGCAGGGCGGTGAAACGTTCCTTGGCGGAGAGCGGCGTGAACTTGACCGCGTTGCCGTCGCCGAAGATCGCCGCAGCGACAGCCCGGCAATAGTCGACGTCAAGGCCGGTCCAGTTGCCTTTGTCGTCGGGATTGGAAAACCCGGGCAGTCCCTGGCTCACGCCGCATTGAACGAAGCCTTTCCCCTTGACGTCGTCGAGCGTCGCGGCAGATGCCGCCGTAGCCGCGACCATCCCGAACGCTGCGCCGAGGAATACCGGCATAAGTTTGTTTCTCATCATGCAGCCTTCTCTGTTACCCGTTGGATCACATGAGGTTTCCGTGTAGATCGGTCCCGATCGTTCGCCGGGTTCCGTCCTTATCACTCCCCCACTGGTGAGTGGCCCGCACAGGCCCCGGAGGAACCACGGTCGGGCCAGACCTGCGCATCACAGGCGATTATGACCCTCTGGTCAAGGCTCTCGGTCCTGCCGCATCACTACCGGGAACGTCAGTAACCGCAAAGTCGAGAGAAGTATTAGGCACAATGGGAATAAAAGATCACAAGCGCTCACACCGGATCGACACGGACATCGTTACTGTCGGGCGCACCCCGGAGGAGCAATTCGGATACGTGAATCCACCCGTGTATCGCGGATCGACTGTCCTCTACCCCGACGTGGCGCACTTCCAGCGGCGCGATGCCCGCTATCCCTACGGGCGTTACGGCAGCCCCACGACGGATTCTCTCGAAGCCGCAATGACCCTGCTCGAAGGCGGCGCCGGAACCGTCCTGGCCTCGTCCGGCCTCGCCGCGATCGCCATCGCGCTGCAGTCGCAGCTCAAGGCCGGTGACCATCTGCTGGTGACGGACTCCTGCTATGCGCCGACGCGCAGTTTCTGCGATGGCATCATGACGCGGTTCGGCGTTTCGGTCGAATATTACGACCCACGTGTCGGCGCCGGCATCGCCGATCTGATCCGGCCCGAGACCGCTGTGATCTTTCTCGAGTCTCCGGGCTCGCATACCTTCGAGGTCCAGGACGTTCCGGCGATCGTCGCGACCGCGCGCGAACATGACATCGCGACCATCATCGACAACACCTGGGCAACCCCGTTGTTCTTCCGCCCGCTCGAAGTCGGGGTCGATATCGCGATCCATGCGGCGACGAAATATATCGGTGGCCACTCGGACGTGATGCTCGGCACGGTCACCGGCAACGAGAAGGCGTGGCCGGCGCTCAAGGCGACCTGGCAAATGGTCGGCGAATGCGCGGGCCCGGACGTGGTGTGGCTGGGACAGCGCGGACTGCGGACGCTGTCGGTCCGCCTGCGACAGCAGATGGCAGCGGGGATCGAGGTCGCCAGATGGCTGGAGACCCAGCCGGAGGTGGCGCGCGTGCTGCATCCGGCTCTGGAGAGCCATCCGGACCACGCGCTCTGGAAGCGCGACTTCAAGGGCGCGACGTCGTTATTTTCCGTCGTGATGAATCCCGGACCGAAGGAAGCACTCGCCGCTTTCCTCGACGGCCTCGAGCTGTTCGGCATCGGCGCCTCTTGGGGCGGGTACGAGAGCCTGTGTTTGCCGTTCGATCCACGGGCGGTTCGAACAGCGACGACGTGGCACGCGGACGGCCCGGCCGTACGTTTCCATATCGGCCTCGAGGACACCGCCGACATCATCGAAGACCTGAAGGCCGGCCTCGAACGCTGGCGCAAGGCCGGCGGCGGAGCCTGATGGGACCGAAGCCGCAATCGCGCTAGGATCGGCCGGATCTGTCCGGGAGATCGACCATGCGCAAGCCGATCGCTGCATTTCTGCTAGCCGCCGGCCTGGCCGCACCGGCCACGGCGAACGACTCCTCCGCCGTGCTCGGTGCGGGCGGCATTCAGCTCGTGCCCAACTGGGACATCGTGCTCGATCAAGAAGATCTCTTTCTTTCGCCGAACCAGGTCGCGGTGCGCTACGTGTTCCGCAACACGACGGAAGAACCGATCCGGCTTCTCGTCGCCTTCCCCCTGCCGGAGGTCGACATGGCGGACCTGTTCGAGGCGCCAGTCGACATCCCGTCGCCCGAAAGCGACAACTTCGTCGATTTTGAGGTGATCGTGAACGGAGAGCCTGTCGATATCCAGATCGACAGCCGGGCGATCGCGCAAGGCATCGATCGCACCGAGCTTCTGGACAGCCTGGCGATCCCGCTCAATCCGTTTTCGGAAAAGACCTACGCCGCACTCGCGGCGCTCGAGCCATCCGCCTCAGCGGACCTGCGGCGTCTCGGTGTCGGGCATTCCTACGAACCGCACGACCCGCTACAGCCGTTCTGGACGCTTGAGACGGTGTTCTACTGGGAGCAGGCGTTTCCGCCGATGGCCGAGACCGTCATCGAGCATCGCTATCGTCCGGTGATCGGTCAGGGGTTCTTCGGCGACTACGTCTTCGATCCGGGCGACCCGTCCGGCTATGTCGGCGATTACTGCATCGACGCGTCGACGCAATCGGCCATCCGCAAGCGCCTGCAGCAATCCGGCGGCGACTACCTGATCGAGCACCGTCTGTCCTACATCCTGACGACGGCGCGCAACTGGCAGGGAAAGATCGGGCGATTCCGGCTGATCGTAGACAAGTCGGATCCGAACTGGCTGGTCTCCCTGTGCCTTGACGGCCTGAAGAAGATCGCCCCGACACAGTTCGAGTTCACGGCGACCGACTACGTGCCCGACAGGGACATCGAGATCCTCTACCTGTCGCCGCCCCGGTAGCTGCCGGACCGCGATGCGCCGGGCGGCGCACGTCCCTATCGCTATTGCCGGCGCGCAAGTTCGGGCGCAGTATTTGAACCAACAACAAAAGCGCACCCGACATTCGGCAATAGCCAGACGGAGCGCGGCGGGCAAGCGACAACGGGGCGCTCCAGGGGACGAGGATCAATGACGACACCTTCTACCAACGAGAAAAACTTCGATCAGGACGCCCTCTTGGGGCTGATCAACGCAATCAAGGAGGACCCCGAGGTCGGGAAGACCGTTTGGAAGGCGAGCACCCAATGGCTCGGCGGATTTCGCAGCCAGGCGCAAATCCGCGACTTCACGATTGGAATGGACGAGCCGACTGCGCTCGGCGGATCCGATACAGGACCCAATATGGTCGAGGTTGTACTCGGCGCATACGGTTGCTGCCTGACGACGGGCTACGCGGCCAATGCCGCACTTCGCGGGATCGATTTGGAGGACATCCAGATCGACCTGGAAGGCGATCTCGACCTCAACGCGTTCCTGGGTCTGCAGACTCCGCAGCAGTGCTGTCCGGGCTACACGAACGTCCGCGCAACGGTGAAACTAAAGGCACCCGACGCTACACCCGAGCAGATTGCCGAGCTGCACGAAGCGGTGAAGGCGACGTCGCCTGTCGGGGCAATCCTCGGGCGCCCGGTCGAAGTGATGACCGAGTTGCATAACTGATTGCCCAACCGTGACCGGCGCCTCAAGCGCGCCGGCGCGGCCTTTCCTCTCCGTAGAAGCCGTACTGGGCGGCTACGCCGGCCGCAGCGTGGCGCAATGTCGTGCCCGGGTAAGGGTCGATCGCCCGGAGCACCGCGCCCACCATCCGACGGGCAAGTTGCGGATCGTCATTCGCCGCCAAAAGCATCTCGCCGGGCGTTCGCGCCGGCGGCGGCAGGTCGTCGGACATCAGCCATTCGGAAAGATGCTCGGTCAACGCACGCTGTGCATTGGCCGTCGCCTCGTCAAGGCTGCGTCCCGACGATCGGCATGCCGGAAGATCGGGAAAGCTCACGCACCATTCGAGGCCGTCGAGCGGATAATGAATCAAAGCGATGTATCCAGTCATCGTAGTGCCTCCCTGGCAGCCCCTCTTCGGGACCGGCCGTTGCCGGCGCCGCGCCACCGATACGCACTATCGCCGATCGTCATGGCCGTATGATGTCGTGTCGATGACGATCACACGTCGACTTCGGGCCGCTCGCGCCACGATGTTCGCGCGGCGCTTCACAAAACAAGCATAACTCGCTGAAATATATGGCGACCCCGGCAGGACTCGAACCTGCGACATGCAGCTTAGAAGGCTGCCGCTCTATCCAGCTGAGCTACGGGGCCGTCGATCGGGGCATGCCCCTTGACGAAACAGCCGCTGGTTCAATGTGTCCACTGGCCGATCCGGTTGTACCGGAAATTATCCGAATAGGCGATGTTGCGGCGCCTGGGCTCGTGCGGTTCGGTCACGGAATAGGGAATGCGATTGCGCTCGGCATATTCGATGGCCGCCTCCTTCGTCGGGAAGGTCAGCCGCAGCTGCTGCTTCATGTCAGCCGAGCTGGTGTAGCCCATCAGCGGCTCGAGCGAACGGGGGACTTCCTGTTCGAACTGCAGCACCCACTCCTGGGTCCTGGCCCTGCCTGATTGCATCGCCGTCTTGGCAGGCTTGAAGATCCGCGCCGACATGTTTCGAACTCCCAAGCTCCGGCTCGTTCGTGGTCGGGGTCGATTGGTCGGGGCAGCAAGATTCGAACTTGCGACCCCCTGCTCCCAAAGCAGGTGCTCTACCAGGCTGAGCTATACCCCGAGCCGCCCCCTAAAAGGTATCCGGGTATCTAGCGTTTCAACGCCTCCGCCGCAAGCAGCCACGACGACTACGATCCACTTCCGCCTGCTGGGTCGCGACCGGGACCGGTCTCCATGCCGCCCGCCGAGTAGTTTCAGGTGGCTATTCGGCGTTGCCGAACATCTCGTGTCGGACGATATCCCCGCGCTTCAGCCCAATCCTGTCGGCGACGCCGGCATTCAGTTCCAGCACGGACCGCACCGGCCCCTTCGACGACACGATATCGAGCGAAAACGGAGTCGTGCTCCGCGCGATGCGATGCACGGTGCCGTCGGCCTTGATGAACACCATGTCGAGCGAAATGTAGGTGTTCTTCATCCACATCGACGATTCTTCGTCGACACCGAAGTCGAACAGCATGCCGGCGTCGTCGGCCATCGACTGACGGAACATCAGGCCCTGGCCCCGCTCCTGCGGCGTCACCGCCATCTCCACGGTGAAGGGATGCGTGCCGCTTTCAGTCTCGATGACGAGACTGGACTTTTCGAACGCGGCCGCCGGCAGGGTCGCAAGCACCAGCCAGAACGCAAGAAGCGCGACAAACGCCGCGCTCCCCCGCCGATACGTGTTCGTTATCGCGGTCAATGGGATGGCGGACCGCCGCCGCCGTCGGGACGGATTTCCGCAGCCATCAGGCCCTTCGGGCCGTTGCCGAACCGCACCAGCAAGGTCTGCCCGGGACGCAGCTCGGTGAAACCGAATCGCCGCAGCGTCTCCATGTGGACAAAGATGTCCGGCGTCCCCTCGCCGCGCGAAAGGAAGCCATAGCCCCGAACGCGGTTGAACCATTTCACCTCAACCCGCTCGAATTCGCTTGTCGGCGTGACGTTGACATGGGTGCGCGGCGGAACCTGGGCGGGATGAACCGCTGTCGACTCGTCGATCGAGACAATGCGGAAGGCCTGCAGTCCCTTCGGACGATCGAGGGCCTCGCACACGATGCGCGCGCCCTCATATGCTGTCTGGTAGCCATCGCGCCGCAAGCAGGTTACATGCAGAAGCACGTCCGGCAGACCATTGTCGGGCACGATGAAACCGTACCCCTTGCCTGCATCAAACCATTTGATCGTGCCGACGATTTCGATGACGTCGACAGACCCTTCCTCGCTTGGCTCTATGGCCACGCCTATTTCTGGCGTGTGCTTGGCCCCCATTCCAGACTCCAACGTCTCTACGCGACGTTTGACGACGTCAG
Organism: Microbaculum mangrovi; assembly: GCF_051390635.1. Lineage (NCBI taxonomy): Bacteria > Pseudomonadati > Pseudomonadota > Alphaproteobacteria > Hyphomicrobiales > Tepidamorphaceae > Microbaculum > Microbaculum mangrovi. The sequence goes on along the minus strand of NZ_JBPODT010000002.1, from coordinate 794,850 downwards.
CCGCCGCCCTCTGATCGCCCCCGATTCGATAGGAGAATATCATCGCATCATCTTCGTGGAAGACCAAATCGACGAAGCATTGTGATCAAGACCGTTTCAGTTGTTGAGTGTGGATAACGGCTCCAGGACCGACCCGATATCTTCGCTGACAACGAGATCAGCGTAAGGGTCCAGGTCGGTTGCTTCACGGTTGAGGATGACGAGCCGCGCGCCGTTTCGTTTCGCCATCAGTGGAAAACCCGCCGCCGGATAGACGACCAGCGACGACCCGATCGCCAGAAACAGATCGCAGTCCTCCGTCGCGGCTTCGGCGCGCAGCATCTCCTCCTGCGGCATCGCCTGACCGAAGGAGACGGTCGCCGTCTTGACGATGCCGCCGCAGGCGCGGCATCCGGGCGCTTCGCCCGTCGCCTCGAACGCCATGCGGATGTCGTCGATCTCGTGACGCAGGCCACAGTCGAGGCAATGGGCGTAGGTCGCGTTGCCGTGCAGCTCGATGACGCGGTTCTCCGGCACGCCGGACATCTGATGCAGATTGTCGATGTTCTGCGTGATGACGTGCCGGACCTTTCCGATCCGCACCAGATGCGCGATCGCGTTGTGGCCGCGGCCCGGACGCGCGGCGCGGAAGGCCGGCTCCATGGCGAACTTGCGCCGCCATGCTTCGGCGCGCATCTGCGCCGACGACATGTAGTCCTGGAATTCGATCGGGCGGTATTTCGTCCACAGGCCGCCGGGGCTGCGGAAATCCGGAATACCGCATTCGGTGGAGATGCCGGCCCCCGTGAACACGACGACGCGTTCGGCGTCGCGCACCATGCGGATGAGCGCCTTGGCCGGCGGTTCGAGATTGTCCATCAGTCCCATCGCTTCCGTCCAACTGATTTGCCCGCCGGGGGGCTTGGCTCTGCGGGTCTTGGCTCTGCGGGTCTTGGCTCTACGGGTCTTGGCTCCGGGCAGGCCCCGCCTTAGTTTGCCCGTCGAACGCTCGGGACGAAAGATGCCCGCGCCCCGCCCGAAAGCCCAGGGAGGCTCAACGTGAAATTCCTTCACACCATGGTCCGCGTCACCGACGTCGACGATTCGCTCGACTTCTATTGCAACAAGCTCGGCATGGTCGAGGTGACCCGCAACGACTATCCCGAGGGTCGCTTCACGCTGATCTTCCTGGCCGCCCCCGAGGACGTGGAGCGGGCGCGGGACGAACGCGCGCCGATGCTGGAGCTCACCTTCAACTGGGATCCCGAATCCTACGACGAGGGGCGCAACTTCGGTCACCTCGCCTTCGTCGTCGACGATATCTATGCGACCTGCGAGAAGCTGATGGCCGCCGGCGTCACCATCAACCGTCCGCCGCGCGACGGCCGGATGGCGTTCGTGCGCTCGCCGGACAATATCTCTATCGAGCTACTGCAAAAAGGCGAGGCATTGCCGAAAGCAGAGCCCTGGGCGTCGATGCCAAATACCGGCAAGTGGTGAACTTTTCCCTTTAGGCCGACACCCTGTTGCAGGCGGCGCAAATCCCTTCTATATCCGTCCCGGCGCTGCTCCCTTCGTCTATCGGTTAGGACGCCAGATTTTCAATCTGGAAAGAGGGGTTCGACTCCCCTAGGGAGCGCCACACTTTTCGGCAAGGTTAGATACCCATCCGGCGGAAGGTTAGACACGTCACCCGCATTTCGAGTTGCGCGTTCGATGACGCGGACAAGATCGGGATGGGCTCCTTTCAGGCGCGCCCCTCAAGCGCCTGTAAAGCGCTGCAATCGCGAATTGCAGCCCGTGACTCCGGGCACTAAGCTCTGTACGCCATGACATCACCCGGCACCGCCCGTCCACGCATCGAAGGTCTGACGGGACTGCGCTTCATCGCCGCCGCGATGATCGTGGTCCACCATCTGCAAGGCCTGCTCTGGATCGAGAAAGGCGCCCTGTCCGCCGTCAATCTCGGGAACGGCGTGTCTTTCTTCTTCTGCCTGTCTGGCTTCATCCTGCACTATAATTACCGGGACAAGATCGCCGCCATTCCATACTGGCGCTTCGTGGCCCGCCGCTTCTTTCGGCTGTGGCCGGCACACGTGACGGTGCTCGCCCTTGCGGCGCTCGTGTTCTATCCGAACGTCATGGCCAACATGCTGAAATCCATCGGCTGGCCGGGCATCGCTGCCGTCGCCCTTTTGCAGCAATCCTGGGTCCCGAACATGACCGTCTATTACGCATGGAACGGGCCGTCGTGGTCGATCTCCACCGAACTGGTGTTCTATGTCTTCTTCCCGCTGCTGAGTGTCTGGATGGCACGGCGGGCGGGCGCGACGTTCATGGTCGTCCTAGCCGTCGTGGCGGCGTGGCTGGTTTTTGCACAGCTCGTGCTTTTCGACCCGAGCATCCGAGGCAACGCCCACGGCCTTGGCGCGATTAATCCAATACCGCGCCTGTACGAGTTCGCCGCCGGCATCCTGCTCTGCGAGGTGCTGATCAGAACGCGGGCTCTTGGGCCGGGTTCCGGAGGAACGGCGCGCTGGACCGCTTACGAGGTCGCCGCCGTGGTGGCTGTGGCCGGACTGCTGGTCGTCACTCGGTCCATCATGATCGACATCCACAACCAAATCTGGCCAGTCGTCTGGTCGTGGCTCGGTGCCTCCATCATGGCGCCGGCGTTCTGTGGCCTGATCGTGATCATCGCGCGCGGACACGGGCACCTGTCCCGCTTCCTGTCGAGTGCGCCGATGGTTTGGCTCGGCAACGTCTCCTTCGCCGCCTATCTCACGCATCAGCCACTGATAACGTTCTTTCGGCGGAACGGCATCGCCGATCTACCCGCCCCGCTGGGCGTGTCATCTATGTCGCGGCGGTGCTGGCCCTGTCCGGCCTGATCTATCACGCGGTGGAGAGACCGGGCATTCGGCTGTCCAGCCGGTTTCTCGCGAAGCGGCCCGCCTATCGGGGCGCGCCCGAACCCGCGAGTTAGACGGGAAAACTCTCTCCGCGAGAGGCTGACCGGCATCGAGAGCATGCTGCAGCTACCTTAGCTAGAATGATCCGACGTGCCGCGAAGGCCTGGCTGAACGGTCAAAGCCGCCCTGCCCCCGACCGCCTTTGGCGTCGGCGCGGCCAAGACGGTCAGTCGCCGACGGAATGCAGTTCCGGAACCCTGGTCGCGTCGTTCCAGTAGGATCCTTCCTTCCGGTCGATGTGCAACTTCAGGATTTCCAGAGCCCGGTCGGTGTCCCGATCCTTCACGGCCTCCACCAGATCCAGGTGCTCGCGATAGGATTTCGCCAGGTGGTCCGGGTGCCGCCCCAACCGGTTTCGCAGGGCCGCCATTTTCGGCGCTATGGTCTGGTACGCGTCGTTCAGGAACCGGTTGCCGGAGCAATTCAGCAGGTGCTGGTGGAACTCGGTATCCAGCGCGAGGTACAGCGAGACATCGTCACGCCTGCGCGCGTCCGTCATGCGCGTCGCGCAATCCAGCAGACTGGCGTAGAGCCGCTCCGGATTCGTCTGGATCGCGGCGGCCATCGCCGTGGTCTCGAGACAGACACGCGCGTCGCAAAGCTTGGCCAGCTCGTCCGGCTCGAGGCAGAAGACGAAGGTGCCGCGCTGCGGCCTGACGGTCAGGAGCCCCTCGATCTCGAGGCGGTTGATCGCTTCGCGTACCGGGGTTCGGCTGACCTTGAGATCATTGGCGATACGAACCTCGGACAGGTGACTGCCGAGATCCAGTTCACCTTTGACGATCCAGTCCCGAAGGGTTTCGGTCACCAGTTCCGTCAGCGATTTCGGGCGATCTAACGACTTCATGGCTCGTTCCTTTCGCCGGCGCGCGGGCACCTTGGCCAACGCGCAGGGTGACGCGTAGCACATATAGGTTCGCGTTGACAGGTGGCATACTGTATGCCAGTTTTTGCTCAACGAACAAGAATGCACTGTGGGAGGAGTGGCGTTGCGCGCCCTTGAGAGCTGGATCGTCGCGCTGAATCGGGCCCTGGTCGCGATCGTTCTGGCGATGGTCTTCGCGATCGTTTTCATCAACGTGGTCGGCCGCTACGGCTTCAACATGTCCTTTGCTTGGGCTGAGGAAGTCGCACGGCACCTGATGATCCTCGGCGCCTTCAGCGGTGCGGGGCTGGCGTTGCGCGAAGGCCGCCTGGTGGCCATCGATACCCTGCCGATCATGCTTCCACGCCGATACGAGCTCGCGCTGCGCTGGGCGATCGTCGCGGTGATGTTCATCTTCATGGGCGTAATGGGCTGGCTCGGAATCCGGTTCGTCGAATTCGGCTGGGACAAGGAGACGATGTCGACCGGCATCTCGCGCGGGATCCCCTACCTCGCGATCCCGATCGGATGCGCGCTCTTCCTCGTCCAGCTCGCGTTCTTCGCCAAGCGTTTCGTCGCGCAGGACTTCGAAATTCAGGCCGGTGTCGCGTCGGTCGAATAGGTGTCCTGAGCCGTGGCCAATACCCTCATCCTGTTGTTTTTCGCGACCCTGTTTCTGGGTGTCCCGGTGGCGTTCACGATGGGGATCGCCGGCATTACCGCGGTCCTGATCGACGGGTCTGTGAACCCGCTGATCGCGACACAGCGCATGTTCGCCGGGATCGACAGCTTCCCGCTCATGGCGGTGCCGTTCTTCATCCTCGCATCGGAGCTGATGACGGCATGCGGCCTGACCAACGCACTGCTGCGGTTCGCCAACGCCCTAGTCGGCCACCTGCGCGGCGGGCTCGGGCACGTCAACATCCTGGTCTCGATGCTGTTTGCCGGCATCAGCGGATCGGCCCTCGCCGACGCGGCGGGACCGTCGGCGATCGTGATGCGGATGATGCGCCAGGCGGGCTACGACAAGAACTATGCCGGAGCGTTGTCCGCGGCCACCGCAACCATCGGCCCCATCATCCCGCCTTCGATCCTGGCCGTGATCTTCGCCATTTCCACGAACGGCGTGACGGTCGCAGGTCTGTTCCTGGCGGGAATCGTTCCGGGCGTTCTGCTTGGGCTGAGCCTGGCGATCGCCAACCACATCGTATCGACCCGGTACGGCTATCGCGGCCGCGAAACCCGCGCCGATTTCGCCGAACTGCGCGACGCCACGCTGGCCGCCCTGCCCGCGATCATCATGCCCGCGATCATCCTGGGCGGCATCCTGCTCGGCATCTTCACGCCGACCGAAGCCGGGGCGGTCGCATCGGCCTACGCACTGCTGCTGGGGCTGGTCTCGCGCGGCTTCACCCTGGGAGGGCTGTACGACGCCTTCGCGCGCGCAGCGGTCGTCACCGCATCGGTCTTCCTGATCGTCGCGATGGCATCGATCTTCGCCTGGCTGCTGACCTATCTCCAGATTCCCCAGGAACTGGCAAAGGCGATTACCGGCTTCACCGACGCGAAGATCGGCATCCTGCTCATTCTGGCCGGCTTCGCTCTCGTCTGCGGCTTCTTCATCGACACCCTGCCCGCGCTGATCATCCTGACGCCGGTCCTCGGCCCCATCGCCTATTCCGCGGGGATCGACCCGCTGCAGTTCGGGATGATGCTCGTCCTGAACCTCACCATCGGCATGATCACGCCGCCTGTAGGACCGGTTCTCTTCGTCATCGCGGCAGTCGGCAAGCTCCGGATCGAGGCGCTGTCAAAGGCCGTGCTGCCGCTGCTTTTCGCCGAACTCATCGTGTTGATGCTGGTCATCCTCGTGCCCGGCATCAGCACCTTCGTGCCGAACCTGTTCGGCTTCGCCAACTGAACTGAAAGGGAGGATTGTTATGAAACACACGTCAAAAATCCTTATGGCAACCGCCGCGATCGGCCTGATCGCAGGCACGTCGGCTGCCTTCTCGAAAGACCTCAAATACGCGCATTTCCAGTCCGCGGACCTGAGCTCGCCGAAGCACGCGGCCGCGCTGGCCTTCGAGAGCTGCGTCGAGGGCAAGACGTCGGGTTCGATTGACGTCCAGATTTTCCCCGCTTCCCAGCTCGGCGGCGGCTCGGAGATCATGGAAGGCCTGCAACTCGGAACCGTCCAGATGGCCGCCGTCCACGACGGCCCGATCTCGGCGGTCTACAAGCCGTTCTCGGTCCTCGCCATCCCGTACATCTTCGACGATCAGGCGATGGCCTGGTCGGTCATGGATGGCGAGTTCGGCGACGCCATGGCCGAAGACATGCTGGCCAAGACCGGCATCCGCATGTTCGGCGTGGCCGACAACGGGGTGCGCAACTTCACCAACAACGTGCGCCCCGTGGCCGAGCCCAAGGACATGGAAGGCCTGAAGATGCGCGTCATGACGGCCCCGGTCTGGGTGACGCTCGTCGAAAGCCTCGGCGCGTCGGCCACCCCGGTGCCGTGGCCGGAACTGCCCGGCGCGCTGCAGCAAGGCGTGGTCGACGGCCAGGAGAACGGCGTGACCAACATCGTCAACGCGTCCCTGTACCAGCACCAGAAATACGTCTCGCTCGATGGCCACGTGTTCAGCTGGCACGCGTATCTGATGTCCGAGGATTTCTTTCAGGGCCTCAGCGACGCCGAGAAGACGGCCGTCAGCCAGTGCGTTGAGATTGCCAAGACGATCCACCGCGGCATGACCGCGGCACAGGATGCCAACGCCACGGCGATCCTGTCCGAAAAGGGCATGGAGGTCGTTCCGGTCAGCCCCGAGCAGAAAGCCAAGTTCCGCGCCGCGGCACAGCCCAAGGTGCGTGAATTCGTCGTCAGTGAAATCGGCGCCGAATGGCCCGATCGCCTGGATGCGGCGGTCGAGGCTTATCGGAACCAGTAAGCAGGAGCAGCGAGTCCACGTCATGCCGACTCGAACGGTCGCCGTTCTGGAGCCGGGCTACGCCACCTACGACACCGAGCGGACCATCCTGTCGGAGCAGGATGTCCGGGTCGTCCCGGTGGGTGTCGGCAGCGACGCGGTCTCCGCCTTGCGGGAGCTCGATCCGGTGGCGGTCATGGTGCGCGAGCGCCCCGTGACCGCCGCCGAGTTCGATAGCTGCCCGAGCCTAAAGGTCGTCGTCCGCTACGGGGTGGGCGTCGACAATATCGATCTGGACTGTGCGTCGAGCCGGGGCATCTACGTGGCGAACATCCCCGACTACGGCGCGGACAACGAGGTCAGCGAGCATGCCCTGGCGCTGTATCTGTCGGTCCAGCGCCGCATCCCGGGACGGGACCGGGACGTGCGTCTCGGCAAGTGGGGCATCGGACAACGCGAAACAATTCCGAGCCGCGAAAACTCGATATTGGGCCTCATCGGCTGCGGCCGCATCGGTCTGGCCACGGCCAGGAAGTTCCGGGCCCTCGGCTTCGGGCGCGTCCTGGCTTTCGATCCGCATCTGAGCTCGGCGCACGCGGCGTCCGCCGATGTCGACCTCGTGGACCTCGACACGCTGTGCAGGCTGGCCGATGTCGTCAGCCTCCACGCGCCTCTGACCGCAGACACCCGCCACATCCTGAACGCGGGGAACATAGCGCTGATGAAACCCCAGTCCGTCGTCGTGAACGTTTCCCGCGGCGGACTGGTCGACGAGGCCGCCCTCGCCGCCGCATTGCACGAAGGCCGGGTTTTCGGCGCCGGCATAGACGTGTTCGAATCCGAGCCCGTCTCGCCGGACAATCCTCTGCTTTCCGCACCCAACACGGTGATTACCGACCACACCGCCTGGTACTCGGAACGCTCCGTCGCGGTGCTCCAGACGAACGCCGCCAGTGAAGTGAAGCGCGTGTTGACCGGAGATCCGCCGATGAGCTGGGTGAACCGATGGTAGATCGTTTCATCGACAGATTGCGGGCCGCGCGCGTCGTGCCCGTCATCCGCCATGACGACCCCGGGATTGCCGAGCAGGCATGCGGCCTGTTGGCGGCGGAAGGCGTCTCCATACTCGAGATAACGATGACCGTGCCCGGCGCGATCGCGCTGATCGCCACCCTGCGCGATCGGTTCCCGAGTGCCTGCATCGGCGCCGGCACCGTGCTTTCGGCGCACGACGCGGACGCCGCCATCGGCGCAGGCGCCGCGTTCCTGGTTTCGCCTTGCTGGAGCGATGCCGCGGCCAGATCGGCCCTGGAGGGCGGCATCCCATATCTTCCAGGCGCCATGACGCCCGGCGAGATCCTTCATCACGCCGAAGCCGGAGCAACGGTGGTCAAGGTCTTTCCGGCTGACGCGGCGGGCGGACCGGGATTCCTGAAGGCCGTTCGCGCGGTGTTCCCGCACATCCCTCTCATGCCGACGGGCGGCGTCTCCCCCGAGACCGCCCAGGCCTACCTGGACGCCGGCGCAATCTGCGTGGGCATAGGCGGAAACCTGCTACCGGCGAAGGCACTCGAAGCGGGACGCATCGACGAAGCGCGCGAGCAGATCCGAGCCGCCTTGTCCGCCATTCAACTTTTTCAAGCCTGAAATAAAGAGGACACTGACATGACCCTAGACGAACTCGTCGCCGGATTCCGTAAAGTCGCGACCGCTTCGGTCGCCGACGCCGTTGACAAGGTGGCCGGCAAATCCGGTCTTCTCAGTCACGAGATCCGCCCGCGCATCAACGAAAACAAGATCGTAGGCCCGGCCGTTACGGTCCTGGAAGGGCCCACCGACGAGTTCGTGCCGCCGCAGCACGCACTGGACGCGATCGACGAGGCGGACGCGGGGTCCGTCATCGTGATCTCGACCAACGGCAAGGTCGACGTGGCGATCTGGGGCGGCCTGATGGCCGCCGGCGCTGTCGCCAACAAACACGAGGCGGCGGTGCTCGACGGGGGCATCCGCGATATCGTCGAGATCCGGCGCGACTACGATTTCCCGATCTATTCGCGGACAGTGTGCCCCGGCACGACGCTGGGTCGCGCCAAGACACTGGCTTCGAACATCGAAGTCGACATGGGCGGGGTGATCGTCCATCCCGGCGATATCATCGTCGGCGACATCGACGGCGTCGTCGTCGTTCCCCGCCAGCACGCCGAGGCCGTCCTCGAGATGGCGCAGGAGATCGACATGCGCGAAGCCGAGCAGGCCAAGCTGATCATCGAAAGCAAGTCGCTGCGCGACGGTCTGGCCCGGTACGGCCGGATCTAAGGCCGGATCTAAGAATGCCGTTGCCGTCCGCGCATCCGTCAACGAGGGGACACGTCCGATGACACCCGACATTCTCTGCCTCGGCGAACCAATGCTGGAATTCAACCAGAAGCCGGACGGCAACTATCTGCCCGGGCACGGCGGCGATACATCCAACTGTGCGATCGCCGCCGCACGGCTGGGGGCGCGTGTCGGCTACATCACCCATGTCGGCGCCGACACCTTCGGCAACTCGTTCATGGCTCTGTGGCGGACGGAGGGCGTGGACACCACGACCGTCAGGCAGGTGTCCGACGCCCACACCGGCATCTACTTCGTCACGCACGGACCCGACGGGCACGAGTTCAGCTACTTCCGCGCCGGCTCGGCATCCAGCCGCATGGGTCCCGACGACCTTCCGGTCGATGCGCTCAAGGCCGCCAGGATCCTGCACGTCTCGGGTATCAGCCAGGCGATCTCTACGACGGCGGCCGACGCGGTGTTCTCGGCGATCGAGATCGTCAAGGCGGCAGGCGGCAGGGTTTCCTACGATACCAACCTGCGCCTCAAGCTATGGCCGATCGAACGGGCCCGGGCGGTGACGCATGCGGCCATGGCCCGCGCCGACATCGCCCTCCCCGGGCTGGAGGACGCCCGACAGCTCACGGGGCTGGAGGATCCCGACGCCATCGCCGACTTCTATCTCGGGTTGGGCTGCGGGGTTGTCGCCCTGACACTCGGCCCGGAGGGCACGCTGATCGCGACCGCCGAAGAACGCCGGCGGATCGGCGGGCGACGGGTCGTTGCCGTCGACGCCACCGCGGCGGGCGATGCCTTCGACGGCGCCTTCCTGTCCCGGGTCGTCGCGGGAGACGATCCGTTCACCGCCGCCCGCTTCGCGAACGCCGCGGCCGCATTGTCCACCCTCGGCTATGGCGCCGTGGCGCCAATGCCCCGCAAGGACGCCGTCGATGCCTTTCTGCAGGAACAGGACTGACCATTGAAACACGCAGTCATCATCGGCGGCACCCGCGGCATCGGTGCGGGGATCGCCGACGTTCTGGCCGGCAAGGACTGGTCGATTACCGCGACAGGCGTCGGACGCGAGGAAGTGGAAACCTACGCGGCCGACCATCCCGGAACGCGCTGCGCCGTACTGGATGTTCGTGACACGGCTGCGGTGAACCGTTTCTTTGCCGGAATCGACCGGCTCGACGCCCTCGTCAACTGTGCCGGCATCCTGGCGCGCGGTGCCGAATACGAGATCGACGTGTTCGAGACCGTGATCGACATCAATCTGACCGGGACCATGAGGACCTGCCTCGCGGCGCAGCCACTGCTTTCGGCTTCCAAAGGCGCGATCGTCAATACGGCGTCCATGCTGAGCTACTTCGGGGGACCGCTCGTCCCGGCGTATTCCGCCTCCAAGGGCGGTGTCGCGCAACTCACGAAGGCACTTGCCGGAAAGTGGGCGAGCGAGGGCATACGCGTGAATGCGGTCGCACCCGGCTGGATCGAGACCGAGATGACGGAGGCGTTGCGCGCCGATCCGGCACGCAACAAACCGATACTTGAACGTACACCCATGGACCGCTGGGGACGGCCGGCCGAGGTCGGAGCATTGGTCGCGTGGCTCCTGTCGAACGATGCTTCGTTCGTCACCGGCGCCGTGTACCCCGTCGACGGCGGCTATTCCGCGATGTGAGGAGAACACCATGCCCGTCGAAACGTCTGACACCAATCCCCGAACGCCCTACCAACTGCCCTTCCCCCAGGACGCGCAGGACGAGATCGTCATTCCCGACGCGATCGCGGAGGACGAGCGGATCTGGGTTCCACAGGCCGAAAACGTGTCTTTCCGACCGCTCTGCCTTAACCGCTCGCAAGGGTACTGGATGAACCTGCTGCGCGTGCGCAAGTCGGGCGTCCTGTCGCGACACCGGCATCCGCAGCCCGTTCACGGGTTTGTCCTGAAGGGACGCTGGTACTACCTCGAACACGATTGGGAAGCGCGAGAGGGCGGCTACGTCTTCGAGCCCCCCGGTGAGACGCACACGCTCGTCGTGCCCGACGATGTCGAGGAGATGATCACCTACTTCCAAGTGAACGGCGTCATGCTCTACGTCGACCCCTATGGCAAGACGATGGGATACGAGGACGTCTTCACCAAGATCGAGATGTGCCGCAAGCACTACACCGATGTCGGTCTCGGCGCGGACTACGTCGACCAGTTCATCCGCTGACCCGCACCCGCAACGGCGTCACCCGACGCCATTCAGCGTAGCAAGATGGCACTCGCCGCAGAGGGTGCGGAATTGTTCGAAGGCGACCGATCCGGACCGCCGCACCCTTTCGGCCATCGACTAATCACTTGGTAGGACACCGCGCCCCCGACATCATCGGATCAGCGAGGTGAACCGAAATCCAATACCTGGCGACGACATCGGTTCGAGGCCAATCGACTGCGGAAACTTTGGCGCAACTCCAATCCGGAATGAGGAGATCTCGGCTCAAAACGAGCACCGCAGATTTTCCCGTTTTTGCAAGTTGTTCCAAAGACTAACGGGTCTATCGACATGACGTCCGCTGGCTTCTCCGACGCACGTCCAGGCAGCCGGACATGGCTTCCAGACGAGAGCGCCCGTGCCGCTGTCGACACCTCGCGGCAATCATCAACGCGGCATGTCATCGCTCTCGCAACGTGCAGAATCGGCGGCATTCCCCGGCGCCGGCGGTTACGTTGTATTCATTTAATTCGCCATAATTCCTCGCATAATCCAGCGAATCAGTTGATTAGCCGAATAGTCTACGGCTAACAATTCGCTGATCTTGAAAGGGCGAGGAACATGGCCACGAAACCAAGGACGAAGAAGACCGCGTCGACGACTTCAAAGACCCCGGCTCGCAAGACCACCGCTACCAAGCGGGCTGCTCCGGCGAAGAAGGCTGTCGCCAGCGCGGCGAAGAAGTCGGCACCGGCAAAGAAGACAGCAGCCAAGAAGACAACCGCCACGAAGAAGACCGCCGCGACGAAGACGACTGCGACCGCGAAGAAGCCGGCTGCAACGAAGACCGCGGCGGCGAAGAAGACCGCGGCGGCGAAGGCGCCGGCCGCCAAGAAGACCACGACCGCGAAGAAGCCCGCTGCCAAGACAGCCGCCGCGAAGGCGCCCGCGGCGAAGAAGGCGACGGCTGCTAAGAAGCCGGCGACCAAGGCGACCGCTGCTAAGAAGCCGGCAGTCAGGAAGGCAGCCGCCGCGAAGAAGCCAGCCACCAAGACGACCGCTGCAAAGACGGCCGCTGCAAAGACGGCCGCGCCAAAGAAGTCCGCAGCCAAGAGAACGACCGCCAAGGCGACAACGGCCAAGGCAACGACCGCGAAGAAGACGGTCGCCAGGAAACCGGCGGCCAGGAAGCCGGCCGCCAAAAAAAAATGAGGCGTTGAACCGAACGGGTTCCCCAAAGGTCCGTTCGAAAAAGACGCGGGCGGAATCGGTTTCGGCGGCAGATCCCCTATTTGCCGCCGGCCTTGAGGTTCGCCACGCCATGTGGGGTGCCGAGGGCGGTGAAGACCAGATCAACGCGGCCAGCGATTTCGTCTGGCCGATGCAGGAGGTCGTCACCCGCTATTGCTTCGGCGAGACATGGACCCGGGACGGACTGTCGCGCAAGGCCCGCAGCATGGTGACACTCGGCATCCTGGTCGCCCAGGGTCGCCCGCACGAGCTGAAGGTCCACGTCCGAGGCGCACTCGCCAATGGGGTATCCAAGGACGAGATCGGCGAAGTGCTTCGTCATGCCATGGTCTACTGCGGCATTCCACGCGGGGTCGAAGCCTTTCGCTCCGCATCGGAAGTGCTGAAGGAACTAGGACTGGATTGACGCCATGACAGGCAAGGCACACGTCGGCTTTGTCGGCATCGGCAACATGGGTTGGCCGATGGCGGCCAATCTCGTGCGCGCGGGTCATGTGGTGACCGCTTACGACCTCGATCCGCTCAGGGCGCAAAAGTTCGCGGCCGAATTCGGCGCGACTGCTTCCGTCACGTTGAAGGACCTGGTCGACTGCGCGTTCGTCGTCACGATGCTGCCGACCGGCAAGGAGGTTCGTCACGCGTTGCTTGAGGCCGAGGGCGGCGGCGCGGCGGCTCACCTCAAGTCCGGAGCGATCGTCATCGACATGAGCTCGGCGGAGCCGGTCGATACCCGCAGGCTCGGCGACGACCTCGCCGAACTCGGGATCCGTCTCGTCGACGCGCCGGTATCCGGCGGCGTCGTCCGCGCGGAGAGCGGCACGCTGGCGATCATGATCGGCGGAGAAGCGGACGCGGTGGCCGCGGCCAGACCGGTCCTTTCGGCGATGGGCGATCGCCTTTTCGACGTCGGACCGCTCGGATGCGGCCACGCCATGAAGGCGCTCAACAACTACCTCGCCGCGACCTCCTTCGCCGCGATGAGCGAGGCGGTCCTGATCGGAGAGCGTTTCGGGCTCGATCCAAACGTGATGGCGGATATCTTCAACGTCTCGACCGGCAAGAGCTTCTGTACGGAGAACCTGTTGAAGCAGGAGATCCTGAGCGGCCGCTACGGGTCCGGCTTCGCCGCCGGGCTGTTGGCGAAGGATGTCGGGATCGCCTCGGATCTCGGCGAGCAAATCGGGATCGACGCGCCAGTGAGCCGTCTCGTTCGCGACCGCTGGGCGGAAGCCCGCGACGGCGTCGGGCCGAACGCGGACCACACCCGCGCGGCGCCGTACTGGGCCTCGAAGGCGGTGAAGGACTGATTGGCCTCGCGTTTCCGGCCTACGCCGGCGCCACCTCCTTGATGCGCGACAGGACAGCGTCCGTCACCTCGCGCACCCCCGATTGTCCGCCGATCTCCCAGGTCCTCATTCCGTTCGCGAACGTTTCGTCGACCGCCGCGCGGATAGTCGCGGCCGCGGTCGCGGCGTTCGGCTCATCATGTTGCTCGGCAAGCCATTCCAGCATCATCGCGCCCGACAGGAACATCGCCGTCGGATTTGCCCTGCCCTGCCCCGCTATGTCGGGCGCCGTGCCGTGGCAGGGCTGGAACACGGCATAGCGGTCGCCAATATCCGCCGAGGGCGCAAAGCCCATTCCGCCGATCAGGCCGGCGCCGAGATCCGACAAGATGTCGCCGAACATGTTCTCGGTGACGATGACGTCGAAGCGCCAAGGCCGGCCGACGAAATCGAGGGTCGAGGCATCGATGTAGACGTGGTCGACGGTCAGCCGCGGATGCAGCGCGACGCGCTCGTCGAAGATCTTTCGGAAGAAGGCGTAGGAGGCGAACACATTGGCCTTGTCGACGCAGGACACATGCCCCCTGCCGCCTCCGGCCATCCGCGTCTCGGCGATGCGCATCGCCGCGTCGACGACCCGTTCTGTCCCGTTTCGGGTAATAAGCAGGCGGTCTTCCGCCTCGCTGTCGTCCCGGACGGTTCCCTTGCGGTGGGAGACGAACAGGCCTTCGGTCGACTCGCGGACGACGATGAAATCGAGCTGCGATCCGCGCGGATCGGCAAGCGGCGACGGCACACCGGGGATCGAGCGGACCGGTCTGACGCCCGCATAAAGATCGAGGATCGAGCGAAGCTCGATCTGGGGGGCTATCTCGGTGCCGTCGGGATAGCGGATGTCGGGCAGGCCCGCCGCGGCAAGAAGGATAGCGTCGGCGGCGCGGGCCGCCTCAATCGATGCATCCGGCAAGGCCGTGCCGAACTGCTGATAGGTGCCGGCCCCGGCGGGCAGTATCTCGTACGCGAGGCGAATGCCGCCGACGCGGGAGACAGCGGCATCGACGACGGCCATACAGGGCTCGGTGATCTCGAGACCGATCCCGTCTCCGGGAAACACGGCTATGCGGAACTCGCGCGTCGTACTCATGACCAATGCCTTGCCTTCGTGCCGCCCCCTGTTGCGACTCCCGCGCCGGGTCCGGTCTTCGGATGAACTCAAGGCGTGCTATATCCGGCACGTGACTGCTCTTGGACGTCGCACACAACGTATTCTTTGATGTATACGCATTGCGACAGTCGGGCAATCGCGAGGTACGACGCAAGGCCCGAAACGCAAACGGGGGAACGATGCTCATTGGCGCTGTCGCCGACGACCTGACCGGCGCGACGGATCTGGCTTTGATGCTGACGGCCGGCGGAATGCGCACGATCCAGGTCATCGGGGTTCCGGACGACCCGGCATCGCTCGCCCACTATGACGCCGTGGTCGTCGCGCTGAAGTCACGTACCATTCCCGCTGCCGGGGCGATCGAAATGTCACTCACCAGCGCCAAGGCGCTTCGAGCGGCAGGTTGCCGCCAGCTGTTCTTCAAGTACTGCTCGACCTTCGACTCCACCGACCAGGGCAATATCGGACCGGTCTGCGAAGCCTTGATGGAGGTCACGGGCGCGGACCTGACGCTCGCCTGTCCGGCCTTTCCGACCAATGCCCGCACCATTTATATGGGCAACCTGTTCGTCGGCGACGTTCCGCTCGCCGAAAGCTCGATGCGCGACCATCCGCTGACGCCGATGCGCGATTCCAATCTCGTGCGTGTCCTGCGACGGCAGACGACATTGAAGGTCGGGCTGGTGCCCTTCCCCGCCGTCGACGCGGGACGCGAGGCGATTGCTTCGGCGTTCGCCGAGGCCAGGAAGCGCGGCGAGAAGATCCTCGTCGTCGACGCCATTACGGATCGGCATCTCATCGAGATCGGCGCGGCTGCAAAAGACTTCGCGCTGATCACCGGCGGGTCCGGGATCGCCCTCGGCCTGCCGCAGAACTTCGCCGCCAAGGGAACATTTTCTCCAACCGAACCGCCGGCGCGGATGGCCGCACCAACGGGCCGCGCGGCGATCCTCGCCGGGAGCTGTTCACAAGCGACGCGCGGCCAGGTACGCGCTGCGATAGAGGCTGGCATTCCCGCGCTCCGCATCGCGCCGCAGGACCTAGCCCAGGGAAGCCAGAGCGCCGCGACGATCCTGTCCTGGGCACTTCGGCAGCCCGCCGAGGCCCCTGTCCTGGTTTATTCGAGCGACGAGCCCGACGCCGTCCGCGAGGCACAGGAGGCGCTCGGCCGAGAGATTGCCGGCAACATCATCGAACGAACGCTGGCGGAGGTCGCCACCGGCCTTCGCACGAACGGATTCACAAGGCTGATCGTTGCCGGCGGCGAAACGTCGGGCGCCGTCGTCAGCGGGCTCGGCGTGGCCATGCTCGAAATCGGCCCGCAGATAGACCCGGGCGTACCGTGGACTCGCGCGATCGGAACCGACGACATGGTTCTGGCGCTGAAGTCGGGTAACTTCGGTGCCGAGGACTTCTTCATCAAGGCCTGGCAAAGGCTCAACTGAAAACAAGGAAACGCACATGACCAACAGGATCGATCTCGACGGCAAGGTCGCGGTGGTGACCGGAGGGCGGCAGGGCATCGGCGAAGCGATCGCCCGGCGCTTCGCCGAGTCCGGCGCCAGGGTAGTGATCTGGGATCGCGACGGCATTGGCGCGCAGAAGACGGCCGAGTCCATCGGCGCGCAGGCGCGCGGGATGGACGCCGAGATCACCGATATCCACGCGGTGGAGGCCGCCCGCGACAACGTGCTCGAGACAGAGGGCCAGATCGATATCCTGGTGAACAATGCCGGTATCGCGGGACCGAACGCGCTGACCTGGGACTATCCCGTCGCGGACTGGAACCAGATCATGGCGATCAACCTGACCGGCACCTTTCACTGCTGCCGGGCGATCGTCCCGGCAATGATCCGCAACAACTACGGGCGCATCGTCAACATCGCGTCGGTCGCGGGCAAGGAGGGCAACCCGAGCGCCTCGGCCTATTCGGCGTCCAAGGCGGGCGTGATCGCGCTCACCAAGTCGCTCGGCAAGGAACTCGCCGAATACGACATCTCGGTCAACTGCATAACGCCGGCCGCCGCCAAGACGCCGATCTTCGACCAGATGAGCGAAGAGCACATCGGCTACATGCTGTCGAAGATCCCGCGCCGCCGCTTCGTCATGGTCGACGAGATCGCGGCGCTCGCCGCCTTCGCAGCGTCGGCGGAATGCTCGTTCACAACCGGCGCGGTTCTCGACATATCCGGCGGCCGGGCGACCTACTGACGCCAGCCGGCGCGCATTATCGCTCTCGCGTTCGCGGCTGCGATCGGGGGCGACCGCAACGCGGGATGGCGAACGCGGCTTCGGCTAGGTTTTCACCCCGTTCGCCTCGGCGATGATCTCGGCTAGGAACGGCACATAGTCCTCGCCTCGGCCGATCGCCTCGGCATAGGCATACGTGTTCTTCGCCGCCGCGCCGATGTGGTTGGCGATGACGGCCTCATTGGCCATCGCGGCGAGGTAGCGCAGGTCCTTGTGCGCGTTCGAGAGCGTGAACTTGTGGACATCGCGGTCGCCGGTCAGCGAATACTGGATGAAGGTCTGGTAGAAACCGCAATCCATGCGGCTGCCGCGAATGACGCTGTCGAAGGTCTGGGCACTGATGCCGACCTTGCGGGCGACGGCAAGCGCCTCTGCATAGAGCGCCCCGTAGCCGAGCGACAGGAAGTTATTGAGCAGCTTCATCTTGTGGCCGTCGCCCACGGGTCCGAGATGGACGACCTTGGCCGCCCAGGCTTGGAGCACAGGCTCGATCGCGGCGAATACCTCCGGGCTGGCACCGACCATCGCCGATAGCTCGCCCGCCTCGGCCTGTGCGGGTGTGCCGCCCAGCGGCGCGTCGGCCATGGCCGCGCCCTTGGATTCCAGTTCGGCGGCAAGGGCGATGGTGGAATCCGGGATCGCCGTGGAGGTGTCGACGACGATCAGGCCGTCATGCGCTCCGGCCAGGATACCGTCGGAGCGGCGCATCAGATCCTCGATCTGCGGGCTGCCGGTCACGCACAGGAACAGGATATCGGACGCCTCGGCCATTTCCCGGGGCGTCTTCGCCTCCAATGCGCCGCGGCTCACAAGGTCCTCGACCGGCGCGCGGTTGCGGTGGCCCATCACGGTGAGCGGCCATCCCTTCTCGACGATGTTGCTGGCCATGCCGTGGCCCATGAGGCCAACGCCGATGAACCCGATACGTTTGTCGCCCATAGCTCGTCTCCCTGTCGGTTCTCCGTTCAGATGCGCGCCATCGGCCGGGCCGCCCGTCAGTCGTAGGCAGGCGTCCACATGGTTTGGTCGATGGCCTGTTCGAGTTTCTCCGGTGTCATCGGATCGGCAACGCCGTCCTGCTGCGCCTGCCTCGCGACGGCGACAGCGATGTGGCGCGACACCGTGCGGATGTCCTTCAGCGGGGGCAGCAGAGGGCCGTGCGGATCGCTCAGCGCTGGCGACACTTCCATCAGGGCCTCGGCGGCCGCCATGAACATGGTGTCGGTGACGCGCCGGGCCCCGACGGCGATGATGCCGAGCCCCATGGCCGGGAAGACGTAGCTGTTGTTGCACTGGGCGATCACGTGCGTCTCCCCCTCGTGCACGACAGGAGCGAACGGGCTGCCGGTGGCGACCACCGCCTTGCCGTCTGTCCAGGCCATCAGGTCGGCCGGCGTCGCCTCGGCGCGCGAGGTGGGATTGGACAGCGGAAAGATCACGGGCCGTTCCGCATAGCTGGCCATTTCGCGCACCACGTCCTCGGTAAAGGCGCCGGCCTGCCCGGTCGCACCGACCAGTACGGTCGGCCTGGCGTGCCGGACGACGTCGGCAAGGCCGATCGCCTGGGTGAGGTCCGTGCCCCACTCCTTCACAGCTTCGGCCTTCTGGGCGAGCGGCCTGCGGACCGCATCGAGGTCCTCGCGGGCGTCGTGCAGCAGGCCGTTGATATCCATGATGAAGAAGCGCGCAATCGCGTCTTCCTCGCTGACGCCCTTGTTCTTCAGGGCGCCGATCAATTGCCTGGTGATGCCTATGCCGGCCGAGCCGGCACCCAGCATGCCGAAACGCTGGTCCTCGAGCTTGCCACCGGCCGCCGCGATCGCCGCCAGGATCGTCCCGGTGGTGACGGCGGCCGTGCCCTGGATGTCGTCGTTGAAGGTGCACAGGTCGTTGCGGTAGCGCGCGAGGATGCGCTCGGCATCGACGGAGGCGAAGTCCTCCCATTGCAGCAGCACGTTCGGGAAGCGCGCCTTCACCGCCAGGACGAAACGGTCGACGAAATCGTCATAGTCGGCGCCCTTGATGCGCTCGTGGCGCCAGCCGATGTAGCGCGGGTCCTCCAGGCGCTCCTGGTTATTGGTGCCCAGATCAAGCAGAATCGGCAGCGTGCGGGACGGATGGATGCCGCCGCACAGGGTGTAGAGCGACAGCTTGCCGATCGGTATGCCCATGCCGCCGGCGCCCTGGTCGCCGAGCCCCAGGATGCGCTCGCCGTCGGTGACGACGATGACGTCGATGTCGCGGTCTATCTCAGCGAGGATGTCGCCCAGGACATCGCGGTGCGGATAGGACAGGAACAGACCGCGCGGACGCCGATAGATGTGGCTGAATTTCTGGCAAGCCTCGCCGACCACCGGCGTATAGACGACCGGCATCATCTCTTCGACATGCTCCAGAAGCAGGCGATAGAACAGCGTCTCGTTCTCGTCCTGGAGCTGGCGCAGGAAGATGTGCTTCTCGATCGGGCTGTCCTTCGAGGAGAACGCCTCGTAGGCACGCTCGGCCTGCTCCTCGAGCGTTTCGATGTGCGGCGGCAGCAGCCCGAGGAGGCCCCATTCGCGCCGTTCCGCCTCGGAGAAGGCCGTTCCCTTGTTGAGGAACGGATCCTCGATGCGGTCGACGCCGCGCTTTTCCGTGCCTCGATGCGATTTCCCGGATCTCATGGTGCTCTCCGTATGCCCGACGGTCCGACCATAATCAGGCTGTCCCGCGATCAATCCCGAGGCACCTTTATCCCGCTCAGGTTTTCGTAGGCTTTAAGAACCTGGGAATCGTCTTCCGACCCGGCACCCATCCCCGACGCGCCGAGAAACATCTGGTGGGCGGCGGCGGCAAGCGGCAGCGCCGCCTTCAGGTCGCGGCCAGCATCGAGCACGATGTCGAGATCCTTGACGAAGATGTCGACCGCGCTGGTGATCGGCGGATCGGATTGCAGCATGCGCGGGCCGCGGTTCCCCAGCATCCAGCTCGCCGCCGCGCCGGCCATCAGCACGTCCTGGGCGAGCCTCGGATCGAGACCGGCGCGGGCGGCAAGGCTCATCGCTTCCGCGGCGACCGCAATATGGGCACCGCACATGAGCTGGTTGACGGTCTTCATCATCGACCCGAGGCCGGGTTCCGCCCCCATGCGCCAGACCGCCTTGCCGAGAACGTCGAACACGGGCCCGGCCTTGTCGAAGGCGGCGTCCGGCCCCGACACCATGATCGACAGCGTCCCCTGCTCTGCCCCGACCACGCCGCCGGATACCGGCGCGTCGAGCAAGAGCACGCCCAGCTCGTCCAGCCGTGCGGCAAGGGACTTGGCGCACGCTGCGGGCTGCGTGCAGGAGGCGACGACAACGGCGCCCCGTTTCAGGCCGGACGCGGCCCCGCCCTCGCCGAACAGGACGGCCTCCGCCTGGTCCGCGTTGACGACCATGAGGATCAGCACGTCGGCGTCGCGCGCGGCATCCGCCGGGGTCGCCGCCGCGCGGCCGCCGGCAGCGGCCAGCGCGTCGACCGGTTCGCGCCTGACGTCACACCCGGCGACCACGTGGCCGGCGGCGACAAGGTTCCTGGCCATCGGCAGGCCCATCGCGCCCAGACCGACGAAACCGATGTTCATTGGATGCTTTCCCGTGTTGCGTGGAGGTAGGAGCGGAAGTCGGCGCTATTCCTTCACCGCGCCGGTCATCGCCGAGACGTAGTAGTTGACGAAGAACATGTAGACGATCGCGACCGGCACCGAGCCGAGCAGCGCGCCCGCCATCAGCGATCCCCAGCGATAGATGTCCCCGTCGACGAACTCGGAGATGATGGCGACCGGAACGGTCTTCTTCTCCGGGGTCGAGATGAAGGTCAGCGCGTAGATGAACTCGTTCCAGCACAGAGTGAAGGCAAAGATGCCCGCCGAGATGAGACCGGGCACGGCGAGCGGCAGAACGATCTTGGTCAGGATCTGCCAGCGGCTCGCGCCATCGATCAGGGCACATTCCTCAAGCTCGAACGGGATCGACTTGAAGTAGCCCATCAGCAGCCAGGTCGAGAATGGGATCAGGATCGTCGGATAGGTCAGGATCAACGCCCACGGCGTATCCCACAGTCCGTACTTCACGACGATCAGCGACAGCGGAATGAACAGGATCGAGGGCGGCACCAGATAGGCGAGGAAGATCGCCCCGCCGATCCACTGCGCCCCCTTGTAGCGCAGCCGCACGATCGCGTACGCCGCCAGAACGCTTGCGACGATCGACAGGAAGGTGGCGACCAGCGCGATCATCATCGTGTTCCACATCCAGCTCAGATACGGCGTCTCGAACAGGAGCTCCCAGATATGCTCAAGCGTCGGCGCGACGACCCAGTACGGGTTCACCACGTCGAGATTGACGAGTTGCTCGTTCGGTTTGATGGACGTGATGAACATCCAGTAGAACGGGAACAGCAAGACGAACACGATGATGGCGAGCGGCACGTAGATGGTGACGACCTTTCGCGGGGTCGACATCAGGTAGTCCATGCCGGTCTGGCTCATCTCCTCCGCCTTGCGCAGGCGGCGGCGGTCGCGCCAGCGGGAAACCGCGCCGCCATCGGACATCGGTTCTGTCGGGCGCTTGGAGACGGCGGTCTCAGTCATCGGCCTCTCCCTGCTGCCACTTGCGCCGCTGCAGGCCGAACCAGGACAGCATGATCGCGGCGAGCAGGAACGGGATCATCGCCGTCGAGATCGCCGCGCCCTCGCCGAGATAACCGCCGAGGATGGCACGCTGGTAGCTGAGCGTGGCCATCAGGTGGGTGGCGTTGACCGGCCCGCCACGGGTGATCGCCCAGATGAGTTGGAAATCGGTGAAGGTGAACAGCACCGAGAAGGTCATCACCACGGCGATGATCGGGGTCAGCATCGGATAGGTGATGTGGCGGAACATCTGCCAGCGGTTCGCCCCGTCGATGGTCGCCGCCTCATAGAGCGACGGTGGCACCGTCTGCAGGCCGGCGAGCAACGTGATCGCCACGAACGGCACGCCGCGCCAGATATTGGCGAAGATGACCGACCAGCGGGCGTTCCACGGATCGCCGAGAAAGTTGATGTTGGTGGTGATCAGTCCCAGCTCCTTGAGCGTCCAGGAGATGATCGAGAACTGCGGGTCGTACATCCACCAGAAGGCGATGGCCGACAGGACGGTCGGCACGATGAACGGCAGGAGCACGATCGCCCGCAGGAACGCCTTGAACGGCAGGTGGTGGTTCAGCAGGATCGCCAGATAGAGGCCGATGGCGAATTTGAAGACGCTTGCGACCGCCGTGTAGAGCAGCGTGTTGAACACCGCCAGCCAGAACACCGGGTCGTCGTAGAGCCAGGTGAAGTTCTCGAAGCCGACGAAAATACCCTCGCGGCCGATGCGCGCATCCGTCATCGACAGCCAGACGCCGAGGCCGAGCGGATAGGCGAGGAACAGGAACAGGAAGGCGGCGGTCGGCAGCATGAACCAGGCGCCGAGCCAGTCGCGGTTGGTTTTCAACCGGGACCAGGCCGACGGTTCGGCCGGTATCGTCCTCGTTCCTATTGCGGCATCCGCCATGCCGTTCCTCCCGGTGAGAAACGGGCCGGGCCTGGTGCCCGGCCCGCACGACTCGTCAGCGGTAGATACGCTTCGCCTGGCGCTCGGCCTGGGCGATGGCGTCATCCACGCTCATGTTGCCCGTCGCCGCGTTGGCGAACATGTCGAGCACGATGAACTCGGCGAGGGCCGAGGCGGCCTTCTCGCCGACGGAGCCTTCGTAGCCGGCCGTCAGCGTGTCCCGGGCCGCGTCGCGGAACACCGTCAGCTTTGGATCATCGGTGAAGACGGAGTTCGCCTCATACTTCTCCAGCGGAGGCGTCAGATAGGCGACGGCGGCCTGCAGCCACATGTCGTACTGCGCCGGCTGGAACAGGTATTCGATAAAGCCCTTCGCGGCATTCGGGTATTTCGAATACTTGAAGATCATCATCGGGTAGGCGATGTGGAATTCGGTCGGCTTGCCGACCGGGCCGACCGGCCATTTGGCATGGTTCATGTCGGCCGCGATTTCGGGCGCGTCCTTCTTGGCCGCCGGATAGATCGACGGGCCGTTGTTGGTCATGCTGACCTCGCCGGACATGAACGCCTTGTTGTTATTGGAGTCGTTCCACGCGGCGACGCCCGGGGCCATATAGCCGTAGAGCTCCTTGACGTACTCGACCGCGGCCTTGGTCTCCGGCGAGTTGATGATCACCTCGTCGTTCTCGTCGACCAACGAACCGCCGAAGGACCACAGCGCCCAGTGCACCCAGGCGTTGCCGTCGCCCGTCGCGTGGCCGAGCGCCATGCCGAGCGGGGTGCCCTGCTCCTTCAGCGCCTTCGCCAGCTCCATGAACTCAGCCGTCGTCTTCGGCGGCTCCTTGAAGCCGGCCTTCTCGACCGCCGAGATGCGATAGTTGATGTAATTGCCGTTGTAGGCGATCGGGATGTCGATCCACTCGCTGGTGCCGGCCTTCGTGCCATACTTCACCGCCGAGGGCACCCACGGGCCGTATTTTCCGGCCAGATAGTCGGCCAGGTCGGTCACGTCGACGAGCTTGTCGGGGAACAGGTGCGGCAACGAATAGAGGCCCCAGACCATGTCCGGGCCCTGGTTCACGTTGGCCGCGACCGACGCCTTGGGCTGAACATCGTCGAGGGACTCGTTCTGCACGTTGACGGTAATCCCGCAGTCCTTCTGGAAGTTCTCGACGATCTTCATGAAGGCGTCTTCTTCGGCCTGGATGAAGCGTTTCCAGCGAAGCAGCGTCAGCTCGGCGCCGTCTTCGGGCTTGAACTGAAGCTCGCAGGCGGCGAGCGCCGGGCTCGACCCGGCAAGCGTCCCGGCGACGAGCAGTCCGGCGAGGGCAACGCCGCCCCCAAGCAGTCTGAACTTGCTTTTCATGGACATCAATTTCCTCCCGGTTCTGGCTTTCATCTCCAAGCCTCCCGTTCCGTCGTTGCGGCGCGGGGGTTTCGTCAAACGGGAAGCCGCTGTCCGGTCTCCACGTTGAACAGATGGACGGTGTCGAGATCGGGCATCAGCCTGATCCGCTGGCCCGGCTTCAGGTCGTGGCGCTCCTTGAAGGAGGCAAGCAATTCCTGTCCAGCGATGCGCGTCACCACCAGGGTCTCGGCGCCGGTCGGCTCGACGACCGAGACCTCCACGTCAAGGCCGGAGCCGTTGGCTGTGAGCGTCAGATGCTCGGGTCGGGTGCCGTAGGTGACCGTGGTCCCCGCCTGCGCCGTTACCGAAGCGGGCAGCGGCAGCACCGTGGCATCGTCGACACGGACGACGGGGCGACCATCGAGGCTGTCGACGCGGCCGTTGATGAAGTTCATCGCCGGCGAGCCGATGAAGCCGGCCACGAAGGTGTTGACCGGATGGTCGTAGAGATCGAGCGGCGCGCCGATCTGCTCGACGATGCCATCGCGCATGACGACGATGTGGTCGGCCATGGTCATCGCCTCGATCTGGTCGTGGGTAACGTAGATCGAGGTCGAGTTCAGGCGCTGGTGCAGTTCCTTGATCTCGGTGCGCATCTGAACGCGCAGCTTGGCGTCGAGGTTCGACAGAGGCTCGTCGAACAGGAACACCTGCGGGTCGCGGACGATGGCGCGGCCCATGGCGACGCGCTGGCGCTGGCCGCCGGAGAGCTGGCGGGGATAGCGGTCGAGGTATTCCGTAAGGTTGAGGATCTTTGCGGCTTCCTCGACCTTGTCCCGGATCGTGTCGGCGTCGACCTTCGCCAGGCGAAGCGAGAACGACATGTTCTCCGATACCTTCATGTGCGGATAGAGCGCGTAGTTCTGGAACACCATGGCGATGTCGCGCTCCTTCGGGGGAACGCGGTTGACCACGCGGCCGCTGATCGAGATCTCGCCCGACGTGATCTCCTCGAGACCAGCGATCATGCGCAACAGGGTGGATTTGCCGCATCCGGAAGGACCGACCAGCACCACGAACGCGCCGTCGTCGATATCGATGGAAACGCCGTGTATGACCTCGGTCAGGCCGAATGCCTTGCGCACGTCACGGATGCCGACAGGCGCCATGTCCTTCGTTTCCTCCCCTCGGGCGGTCTTTGCCGCCTTTTTGTTTCTTGGTTCGTTTCCCCTCCGGATCTGCCGCCCGGATCAATCACTCAGCGCATATCGGCGCCTTCTACGTATACTTCTCTGCATTCACTGGCGTCTATTCAAGCCTCTTTTATCGTACAAATGCAAGATGCGATTGCCGTCGGCCATCGCGCATGCACGGGCGAGCGAATACGCCCGCGAACACATTATCTTCGGCGGCGGCCCTTCGTTCAGACCCGACATTTCACAACAAAAAACCGGAGCATCCCGTTTGGAATGCCCCGGTTCGCAGACCGCAGAACCGCGTCGTTCAGTGATTGTCTCGCGCCACGCCCTTCTCGGCGACACGCTGGTACTTCACCGCCGGCTTCAGAACCATGCCCTCGTCGAATTGGGCAACCATGCCGCGCTGGATCTCCTGCCAGGGCGTCTGGTGGTCGGGATAGCGGAAGCCGCCGGTGGCCTCCAGTTCCTTGCGCCGTTCGGCGAGTTCTTCCTCGGAGATCAGGATGTCGGCGGTGCGCTTGTTGAGATCGATGCGCACGCTGTCGCCGGTCCTGAGCAGCGCGAGACCACCGCCGGCGGCTGCCTCCGGGCTGGCGTTCAGGATCGAAGGCGAGCCCGACGTCCCCGACTGGCGACCGTCGCCGACGCAGGGCAGCTCGCGCACGCCCATTTTGATCAGCTCGTCCGGCGGCTGCATGTTCACCACCTCGGCGCCGCCAGGGTAGCCGACGGGCCCGGCGCCGCGGATGAACAGCATGGTGTTCTCGTCGATCTTCAGATCCGGATCGTTGATGCGGTGGTGGTAGTCCTCCGGTCCTTCGAAGACGACCGCCCTGCCCTCGAACGCGTTCGGATCGCCCGGTTTCGACAGGTAGCGCTGCCTGAACGAGTCCGAGATCACGCTTGTCTTCATGATGGCGGAATCGAACAGGTTTCCCTTGAGGTTGAGGAAGCCGGCGTTGCGCACCAGAGCTGTGTCGAAGTTGCGGATGACGTCAGCGTCTCCGGCTTCGCGGCCACGGCAGTTATCGCCGATGGTCCTGCCGTTGACGGTCAGCGCATTCTCGCGAATGAGGCCATGCCGCATCAACTCGCCGATCACCGCCGGCACACCGCCCGCCCGATGGAATTCCTCGCCGAGATACTTGCCGGCAGGCTGCAGGTTGACCAGCAGCGGCACCTCGTAGCCGATCCTCTCCCAGTCGTCGTTGTCGAGGTCGACGCCGATGTGGCGGGCGATCGCGTTGATATGGATCGGCGCGTTGGTCGAGCCGCCGATCGCCGAGTTCGCGACGATGACGTTCTCGAAGGCCTCGCGTGTCATGATGTCGGAGGGCTTCAGGTCCTCCTCGACCATCTGGACGGCGCGGATGCCGGTCTCGTAGGCGATCTGGGCGCGCTCGCGATAGGGGCCGGGAATGGCGGCGCAGCCGGGAAGGCTCATGCCGAGCGCCTCGGCGAGCGAATTCATGGTGGTCGCCGTGCCCATGGTGTTGCAGTGGCCGACGGACGGCGCCGAAGAGGCGACGATGTCCATGAACTCGGCGTAGTCGATCTTGCCGGCGGCATGGTCGGCGCGCGCGTTCCAGACGGCCGTGCCGGAGCCGGTGCGCTCGCCCTTCCACCAACCGTTCAGCATCGGACCGCCCGACAGAACGATCGCGGGAATGTTGACGGTCGCGGCCGCCATCAGGCAGGCCGGCGTGGTCTTGTCGCACCCGGTCGTCAGCACGACGCCGTCGATCGGATAGCCATACAGGAGCTCGACGAGTCCCAGATAGGCGAGATTGCGGTCGAGCGCGGCGGTCGGCCGCTTGCCCGTCTCCTGGATCGGATGCACCGGGAACTCGAAGCAAATCCCGCCGGCCGCGCGGATACCCTCACGGACCCGGTGGGCGAGGTCCAGATGATGCCTATTGCAGGGTGACAGGTCGGACCCGGTCTGGGCGATGCCGATGATCGGCTTGCCGGACTGCAACTCCTCGCGTGTCAGGCCGAAATTGAGATAGCGCTCTAGATAGAGCGCGGTCATTCCCGGGTTGTCCGGGTTGTCAAACCAGAGCTGGCTGCGCAGCAGACCCTTACGAGACACGATAGCATTCCTCCCGACACGTTTTCGGACTTACATAGTCCATTCCACGCCAACTCCCTAGCGCAGCATGGTGCATGCGGCGGTGCCGCGAACACGATGCGTTGAATCTTATGCCGCCGACTGTGTATACGTAAATGTGACGGATCGACCAAAGGCGCGCGCCGCCGGGAGGGGCTGGAATGCTTCTGAAAGGCCGAACGGCTGTCATTACCGGCGCGGCCTCGCCGCGCGGTCTGGGGCTGGCGACGGCGCGCCTGTTCGCCGAAAACGGCGCCAAGGTCGCCGTCCTCGATCTCGACACGGAAATGGTCCGGGACGCCGCCCGCGGCCTCAAAGGGCGTGGGCATTTCGGCATGAAATGCGATGTCGTGAAGATGCGCGACTGCGAAAAGGCCGTGGACCGCGCGCTGAAGCGGTTCGGACATATCGACGTCCTCGTCAACAACGCCGGTGTTACCTCGCCCAAGCGCGTCACGGAGATCGACAAGGCGGAATATGACCGCGTCCTCGACATCAATCTTCGCGGCACCTTCCAGATGTGCCAGGCGGTCATCCCGCACATGCGCGAACGCAAGACCGGCTCGATCGTCAATCTGTCCTCGGTTTCGGCCCAGCGTGGCGGCGGCGTCTTCGGCGGTTCCCATTACTCGGCGTCGAAGGCCGGCGTCCTCGGCCTCACCAAGGCGATCGCCCGCGAACTGGCACCGGACAACATTCGCGTCAACGCCATCTGTCCGTCCTTCATCGACACGGATATTCTGGGCAGCATGCGGACCGACGAGATCATCGAGCGGATCGTCTCCGCGGTGCCGATGGGCCGGGCGGGCACGGCCGCGGAAGTGGCAGGGTGCGCTCTGTTTCTCGCCTCGGATCTGTCGTCCTACGTAACGGGAAGCGAGATCGACGTGAACGGCGGGAGCCATATCCACTGATAACGAAGCGTATATCCGCCACAGCCATCTGAGGCTTCACAACCGCCATGCCGTCGCGCGCACTCAAGAACGTCACCAGCGAAGACCTCAAGGAAAAGGCCCGGCTGATCCGCCGAGAAACCGTGCGGCTCACCGACATCTGCGGCTCGGGTCACTATGGTTCGTCGTTCTCGATGGCCGAACTGGTCGCCGCGCTCTACTACCAGTTCATGCACGTGAGGCCGGACGATCCCAAATGGGACGACCGCGACCGCTTTCTGCTCGGCAAGGGACACGCGGCGATCGGTCTCTATCCCGTCCTCGCCGATCTCGGTTTCTTCCCGCAAAACTGGCTCGATTCCTACACGCGCCTGCACTCTCCTCTCGGCGACCACCCTGACGTCAAGAAGGTGCCCGGAGCGGATTTTTCCTCCGGGTCCATCGGGCACAACCTGTCGGTTTCGGTCGGGATGGCACTCGGGCTGAAACGCAAGGGCTCGCCCGGCCGCGTCATCTGCATGATGGGCGACGGCGAGCAGACCGAGGGACAAATCTGGGAAGCCGCGATTTCCGGCGCTCATTGGGACCTGTCCAATCTGATCGGAATCGTCGATATCAATGGTGCCGGGTCCGACGGTGATCCACAGGCGACGATGGCGACCGAGCCGCTGGTGGACAAGTGGCGCGCCTTCGGATGGGATGTGATTGTGCTAGAGGATGGCCATGACCTCGAACAGGTGCAGGACGCGCTCAACCGGGCGCTGAACGGGCCGGGCGACAAGCCGCGCTGCGTTCTCGCCTATACCGTCGCCGGCAAGGGCGTGTCGTTCATGGAAGGCACATGGCAGTGGCATCTGGGCTTTCTGGGGCCGAAGGATCTCGAGCGGGCCTACGCGGAAATCGAGGCGGGAGATATCGGATGAATGCTCTTCGGCGCGGGTTTGTCGGAGCGATTTTGGCGGGCTGCCTCGCGCTTGTCGCCATGGCAGGCGCGCAGGCCCAGCAGTGCCCCGTCGCCGGCAAGGTCGATGACGGCTACACCCTGCATCTGACTACCGACGAGATGTTCAAGGTCGACAAGATCGTCGACGACGTCACCTATGTCCGCCATCTCGACAATCGCGGCAACACGCTGAACGGGCAGGAACTCTATCGCGGCCTATTTACGCTTGCGACGATCGGCGGCAAGGGCCGCACGATCTATTCCTACGATATCGATCCGGCGTCGTTCTTCCCCATCAGCGCGGAGGGCAACGCCACCGTCGGTGGCATGATGATCCCCGAGAACGGCAAGTCGAGCCGCGTCGAACGCTGGTGGCGGATCAGCGGCGCCGGCACCAAGAGGCTCGATTCCGGCGAGGACCGGGAATTCCTCTGCATCTACAACGTGAAGACCGTCGAGGCGGTGACAAAATGGCCGGACCTGGGCCTTGAGTTCCGGCAGGAAAAGCTGTGGTCCGACACCCTCAACATGGTGCTCTATCTCAAGACCGAGGTCTGGGAAAACGGGGAGCGGACCCGCGTTCGCGTCTACGACGCCGACTGGATCCTGGAGGAGTAGAGGGGACAGCGACTATGGCTGACGAGCCTGCCAAACCGGCAACACCGGCCGTCCCCTACATGACCCGCGAGCTCAAGTCCGGGCTCGACCTCACCGATTCCACCGTTACTGACGAATTTGACGAGCGGTCCTGGGACATGATCGTCTCGCTCGGCCTGTCGCGCCAGCTCACCACCGGCAAGACCCTGGTGGACCTGGCCGATGCGGGCATGGACGACATCGTCGTGTGCACCGCCGATCTCGGCCGGCCGACACAGGTGGAAACCTTCGGGCGCCGCTTTCCCGACCGCTACTTCAATTTCGGCATTGCCGAGCGCAACATGATCGGCGCGGCCGCAGGATTGGCGACGGTCGGCTACCTGCCGGTCATTTCCAATTACTCGTTCTTCCTCGCGCTGATGGGCGTCGAGAATATTCGCAACGACATCTGCTATCCGGGCCTGCCGGTGAAGATGGTCGGCACCCATTCCGGCATCACCATGGGCTTCTACGGCACCTCTCATCATTGCTGCGAGGATATCGGCGCGCTTCGCACGATGGCCGGTCTCAATCTCATGGCCCCCTGCGACGGCACCGCGCTTTCCGCGGCGCTCAAGGGTCTGATCCGCCATCCCGAGCCGATCTATTTCCGGGTCGGGCGCGGCCGCGAGGCGGTCGTCTACGACACGGCATTCGAATTCAGGATCGGCGGCTCCAACACCCTGCGCGAGGGCAGGCACGCCACCGTCTTCGCCATCGGCAATCTGGTGAAGGCCGCCCTCGACGCCGCCGACACCCTCGCGGACGAAGGCATCGAGATTACCGTCGTCGACATGTACTCGATCCGTCCGATCGACCGCGAGGCGATCCGCAAGGCGGCCTCAGAGCACGGCGTCCTGGTCTCCGCGGAAGAGCACAACGTCACCGGCGGGTTCGGCGCGGCGATCGCGGAAGTCGTTGCGGAAGAAGGGCTTGGGGCGAAACTCTACAAGGTCGGCATGCCCGACCAGTACGCCATCCTCGGGCCGCCAACGCATCTCTACGCCCATTACGGCCTCGATGGGCCCGGCGTCGCCAGCACGGTGCGCACCGCGCTCAGGGGCTGAGAGCCCTATCCGAACCGTTTCCTGAGCTCGGCCACCTGTTCGGGCGTCAAAGTCCGCACCGCCATGCCCTGCAGCATCAGGAACAGCTTTGCCGTTTCCTCGAGTTCCTCGGTGGCGCAGGTCGCCGCCTCCAGGCTGGTGCCGGCGACGACGGGCCCGTGATTGGCGAGCAGCACGGCATGGTGCCTCGAGGCGAGCTTGCCGACCGCGTCGGCAAGACCATGGTCGCCGGGCGGAAAGTACGGCACCAGCGGCAATCGCCCCACCCGCATGACGTAATAAGCCGTGATCGGCGGCAGCACGTCTTCCGGATCGATATCGGCGAGCGCGCTGACGGCCACCGAATGGGTCGAATGCAGGTGCACCACGGCCCGAGAGTCAGGGCGCTCGCGGTACATGGCGACGTGCAGGAAGGCTTCCTTGGTCGGCTTGTCGCCGGAAACATGCAGTCCGTTGGCGTCGAGCCGCGACAGGCGCGCGGGATCGAGGTCGCCGAGAGAGGCGTTTGTGGGCGTCATCACCCACGACCCATCCGACAGGCGGACGCTGAGATTTCCGGTCGAACCGAAGGTGAGACCGCGCGTGAACAGGGAGCGACCGGTCGCGACGAGTGCCTCGCGGGCCCGGGCTTCCTCCTTCACCGGACTGCCTTCCGGCAAGCCGATTCCGGAATCGGAAGAGTCGCTTGGGGCGGGTTGCTCATAGTCCGATTCAACCTTTGTCGCGGGTAGGAACGGCAACGTCGCGCAGGTGCAGCTGCACCGTCTCGCGGCCGCCCCAGCGGTCGATCCGCAGGGTGCCTGCGGCATGCAGCGTATCCTGCCGCCCCGACAGAAGCGCGTCGCCAAGCGGGCTGCCGACGGCCCGGAAGGCAATGGCTTTCAGCCGTCCGCCGTCCGGTGACGCGAAGGTACAGCGGACGTGACCCTGCTCTGTCGCATCGGCGAAGGACAGGCGGTGGGCGGGGAAGACGAAGACCGGCTGCGGGTTGCCGGAGCCGTACGGACCGGCATCCTCCAGCGCCTTGAGGAGGTCGACCGTGGCCCCGCCGGCCGTCAGCAAAGCGTCGACTTCGAGTCGGCTGACGTCGGCTTCTCCGACGGATCGCGCCAGGCGCGAATCGAGAAAGGCCGTCAGCGCCTCGACGCGGTCGCGTTCGACGGTGAGACCGGCCGCCATGGCGTGACCGCCACCCTTGATCGCCAGCCCCTCCTCCACCGCCGCGCGGACGGCGGCGCCGATATCGACGCCGGCGATGGACCGGGCCGACCCGGTGCCGGTGCCGTCCGGCCCGAAGGCGATGGCGATCGCGGGCCTGGAAAAACGCTCCTTCAGCCGCGCCGCGACGAGACCGACGACGCCGGGGTGCCAGTCCTCGTGAGAATGCACCAGGGTGAGCGCCTTCGCCTCGGCGTCCGGGTCCGCCTCGACCATGGCCATGGCCTCGGCGACGATCGCCGCCTCGATCTCCTGGCGCTCGCGATTGAGCCGGTCGAGATTGGCGGCGATCGTGGCCGCCTCGTCGGGATCCGTGGACAGCAGGAGGCGCACGCCGAGGGCGGCATCGCCGATGCGCCCGCCGGCATTGATGCGCGGCCCCAGGAGGAAGCCCAGATGGTATGTGTCGGGCGCCTCGCCCAGCCGGGCGGCGTCGGCGAGCGCGCTCAGACCGAGGCTCCTCCGGCTCCGTAGCGCGATCAGGCCCTTGCGAACGTAGGCGCGGTTGAGGCCGACGAGCGGCACCACGTCGGCGACGGTGCCGAGCGCGACGAGATCGAGCCAGGCGAGAAGCTCCGGCTCGCGCCTGCGCGCATACCAGCCGCGCTGACGCAGGACGCGGTTCACCGCGACGAGCGTCAGGAACACGACACCGACCGCGGCGAGATGGCCCTGCCCGCTGAGATCGTCCTGGCGGTTAGGATTGACCACGGAAACCGCCGGGGGCAGGTCGACGCCGATCTGATGATGATCGATCACCACCGTATCGAGGCCGAGCGCCTTCGCGTGCGCCAGCGCCTCGTGGCTGGTGGAACCGCAGTCGACGGTGACCAGCAGGGAGGCGCCGGCGTCCTTCAGGGCGGTGATCGCCGGGGCGTTCGGGCCGTAGCCTTCGGTGATCCGGTCCGGGATGTGGATCGACGGCTGGATACCGTTTTCGCGCAGAAAACGAGCCAATAGGGCCGCCGATGTCGCCCCGTCGACGTCATAGTCGCCGAATATCGCGACTTTTTCGCCTGCCTGCACGGCATCGGCCAACCGTTCGGCGGCCGCATCCATGCCGGCAAGGCTGGACGGATCCGGCAGAAGATCGCGCAGGCTCGGATCGAGATAGGAGTGGAGGTCGTCGGGTCCGACGCCGCGTCCGGCGACGACACGGGCGACGATCTCCGGAATGTCGTGCTGCTGGGCGATCGCCAGCGCGGTCTGATGTTCGGCCCGGCCGAGACGGTCGACCCAGCGCCGCGACGTGGCGGAGCACTCGACGCCGAGGACGGTTCGGGGAGCGTCGGCATCGATTTCGGAAGGCTTCTGCTTCGCCGTCGGTGCGGCCGCGCCGATCACCTCAACCTCCAGAGAATCCGTCGAGTCGTCCCGAGCCTAGTCCGCCCGGCGGGAACCGTCACCTTTCGGAGTAAGCCTCCTCCGCTGGTTCCCGCGAAAGCGGGGACCGCTTTCCGCATCTACGAGACGCAACCCGCTTCCCGCTTTCGCGGGAATGAGCGGATCAACGAACAGGGCTCACCCGAACTTCGACAGCGTGCGATGCTCGGCCTTGATCCAGCGCACGGTCTGCGTGGAAGACCGCATCACCACGGTTTCGGTCGTAATCGATTTCTTGCCGAACCGCACGCCCGACAGCAGATTGCCGTCGGTGACGCCGGTGGCGGCGAACAGGACGTCGCCGCGGGCCATCTCTTCCATCTGGTAGACCCGATTGGGCTTGTCGATGCCCATCTTGCGGGCGCGGGCCCGCTTCTCCTCGGTGTCGAGGATCAGCCGGCCTTCCATCTGGCCGCCGATGCAGCGCAGCGCAGCGGCCGCCAGCACGCCCTCGGGCGCGCCACCGACCCCCATGTAGATGTCGATCCCGGTTTCGTCGGGGTCGGTCGTGTGGATGACGCCGGCGATATCGCCGTCGCCGATCAGCCGGATGCCGGCGCCGCACGCGCGAACGTCCCCGATGATCGCGGCGTGGCGCGGACGGTCGAGGATGCAGGCCGTGATCTCGCCGATGGGTACGCCCTTGGCCTTGGCCAAGGCCGCTATGTTCTCGGCGGGCGACGCGTCGAGGGAGACGACGCCGGCCGGATAGCCCGGCCCGATGGCAATCTTGTCCATGTAGACGTCGGGCGCGTTGAGCAGGCTGCCGCCTTCGGCGAAAGCCACAACGGCGAGCGAGTTCGGCAGATCCTTGGCGCAGATCGTCGTACCCTCGAGCGGATCGAGAGCAATGTCGACGACCGGTCCGGACTTGGTGCCCACTTCTTCGCCGATGTAGAGCATCGGCGCTTCGTCGCGCTCGCCTTCGCCGATCACGACGGTGCCTTGGATCGGCAGGTGGTTCAGCTCACGACGCATGGCGTCGACGGCGGCCTGATCCGCGGCCTTCTCGTCGCCACGTCCGCGCATCCGTGCCGCCGCCACGGCGGCGCGTTCGGTGACGCGAACGATCTCGAGCGTCAGAATGCGGTCGAGCGCACCGCCCATCTCGCCGGCCTTCTTCCCGGCGGTCGTCGCCTTCGTGCCCTTCGGTTTCGCGGCCGTCGATGCGGCGGTCTTCGGATTCGCGGTTTTCGTGGTGGTCTTTGCCATTTCGTCCTTGCCTGCCTAGCGTCCCTCGAACGTCAGGGCATCTCGATGCGGATCATTTGCGGCTGATCTTCGATCTGCCCGTCGTCGATAATCGCTTCGAGTGCCTTCCTGACCTGTATTTCCGTCGTTTCGTGCGTGATCAACACGGCGCGCCGAGCCTTGGTGTCGTGCGCGTCGCGTTTCTCCTTCTGCATGATGCTTTCCAGCGAGATCGACTGCTCGGCCATCCGCTTGGCAATCGCCGCGAAGGCCCCCGGCCTGTCGTAGACGGCAAGCCGGATGTAGTAACCGCCCTCGTGAGCGCGCATTCGAGCCGGCTTATAGTCAACCAGCTCGGTCGCCGGAATACCGAAAACGGACGAGTGAATACCACCGCGGGCGATATCCACGATGTCCCCAGCAACCGCCGAGGCCGTGGCGGTGCTTCCAGCGCCGGGACCAACCAGCATGATCTCGCCGACTTCGTCGCCATCGACCGCCACGGCGTTGAGAACGCCGTGGATTCCCGCCATGGCCGAGGATTTCGGCACCATGGTGGGCGTCACGCGCTGCTCGATACCGGTATCGGTGCGCCGGGCAACGCCGAGCAACTTGATGCGGAAGCCCAGCTCTTCGGCCGCTTCCAGGTCTTCCAGGGTGATCGCGGAGATCCCCTCGAGATGGATCGACTCCGTATCGATCTTCGTGCCGAACGCAAGCGCCGACAGGATCGCGAGCTTGTGCGCCGAATCGTGGCCCTCGACGTCGAAGGTCGGGTCGGCTTCGGCATAGCCGAGCCGCTGCGCCTCGGCGAGGCAGTCGGCAAACGACAGGCCCTCGTCCTCCATCCGCGTCAGGATGTAGTTGCAGGTGCCGTTGAGAATGCCATAGACGCGCGAAACCTTATTACCGGCAACGGCTTCACGCAGTGTCTTGATAATCGGAATCCCGCCCGCGACGGCCGCTTCATAGCCGATCGTGGTGCCGTTCGCCTCGGCAAGCTGGGCAAGATCGACGCCGTGGGCGGCCAGAAGCGCCTTGTTGGCGGTCACGACGGGCTTGCCAGCGGTCAGCGCCGCGCGCACGGCCGCACGGGCCGGATCGCCGTCGCCCCCCATCAGCTCGACGAAACAGTCGACATCCTCGGCTGCCGCCAGCGCGGACGGGTCGTCATACCAGGCGACGCCGGACAGATCGATGCCGCGATCACGGCCGCGATCGCGGGCGCAGACGCCAACGACCTGCACCGGCCTGCCGGCGCGGACAGCGACATGCTCGGCTTTCTGTGAAAGCAGCCGGAAAACCGCCGCGCCGACGGTTCCCAGGCCGGCGAGCCCGATACGCAACGCCTGGCTCATAACCCCTCGTCTTGAAGTCCAGTTGACTGAAATCCGGAAGGAAGCGGCAGCAAGTCAGCCGCGCTGCCCCCCGAGCGCGACGACGTTGTGCATGGTTTCGTCCGCCGTGGCAAGAAAGCGGCGGATATTGCGGGCGGCCTGGCGTATACGTTGCTCGTTCTCGACCAGCGCGATGCGCACGAAGCCCTCTCCGTCCTCGCCGAAGCCGATGCCCGGGGAGACCGCGACTTCCGCCTTCTCCACCAGCAATTTGGCGAACTCGAGCGAACCGACTTCCCGGAATTTCTCGGGGATCGGCGCCCACGCGAACATCGTCGCCTCAGGGACCGGAACCAGCCAGCCGGCACGGCCGAAGGACTCGACCATGACGTCGCGGCGGTGCCTGTAGACGGCGCGAATCTCCTCGATCACGGAATCCGGCCCGTTGAGCGCGGCCGTGGCCGCGACCTGGACCGGGGTGAAGGCGCCGTAGTCGAGATAGGACTTGACCCGGGCAAGCGCCGCCAGGAGGCGCTCGTTGCCAACCGCGAAACCGACCCGCCAGCCCGGCATCGAATAGGTTTTCGACAGCGAGGTGAACTCCACCGTCAGGTCGATCGCACCGGGGATCTCCAGTACCGAGGGGGGCGGCGTGTCGCCGAAATAGATCTCGGCGTAGGCGATGTCGGAGAGGATGAACAGCTCGTGCTTGCGCGCGAAATCGACGACTTCCCTGTAGAAATCGAGATCGGCGCAGTACCCCGTCGGATTGGCGGGGTAGTTCAACACCACGGCGAGCGGCTTCGGCACCGAATGGGCGACGGCGCGATCCATGGCCCGCAGGAAGTCCTCGTCGGGTTTGGCCGGGAGCTGGCGGATGACGCCGCCGGAAATGATGAAGCCGAACTGGTGGATCGGATAGGTCGGGTTGGGGACCAGAACGACGTCGCCCGGCGCGGTGATCGCCTGGGCGATGTTGGCGAAGCCCTCCTTGGAGCCGATCGTGGCGACGACCTGGGTGTCGGGATCGAGCTTCACGCCGAAGCGGCGCTCGTAGTAGCCGGCCTGCGCGCGACGAAGGCCCGGTATCCCCTTCGAGGTGGAATAGCCGTGCGTGTCGGGCCGCGTCACGGTCTCGACCAGCTTGTCGACGATGTGCCTGGGCGTCGGCAGATCGGGATTGCCCATGCCGAGATCGATGATATCGGCGCCGGCGCCGCGGGCGGTCGCCTTCAGCCGGTTGACCTGCTCGAAGACATAGGGCGGCAGTCGCTTGGTCTTGTGAAATTCGCTCATGATGGATCATCCGGGGGCGGTGTCAGCGAAAGCGGTTTGCTGCCTGAACCGGCGTCCGAAGTGCCGGGGGACGTGTCGGTCGACTTTTCGGCGGCTGGCTTCTTGCCGGCCTTATCGCCCTTGTCCTTACTGCCTTTCTTCGGCGGCTCTCCGGTGATTTCGCTCACGGCATCTTTAACATGCGCGCCGCCGTCCGCCTCAAGAGACTTTTCGATCTCCTTCAGCTCCGACTCCGAATGCATCACCGACGGACGGTCCGGCGCATTGTTGATGTTTGGGTACTGGCCGTTCTTCGATTCCGGATGCGCGCTCTCCGGCACCTCGGCGGTCAGCTTCGGCATCGTCGGCGCCAGCCGATCCAGGTCGGGCCCGTTCTCGCAGCCGGTCAGGGCCAGCACCGCGATACCGGCAAGCAGCAGGGGGCCAGCACGCAACCGAGGGCCGGCACGCAGCAGGGGCCCCGCTCGGCCCGCATAGGCTGTTGTTTTCATGACCCGCTTGTCCAAACGTCCCGGCCCGAGGCACCCTCGCCGCCTGGTTCGCTGGCAAACCGACGAGGGATGGTAAATCATGGCTTAACTGATGCGCCCGGGCTGTGGCAATTCGCGGTACAAATCCAATATGTCAAAACGGCGACGCAACGCCTCGTCATGTTAGGATGAATCGCGAACCCCCGGTTCGGAAACAGAGGCCGCGCTACTCATGGACGATACGACGAGAAACCCGGACCAGAGCTTCACGATCCGCGACCCGGAAGCGTTCGCGCAGAACATGGCCCAACTCACCGAGGAAGGCGGCAAAGCGCTGGCCGCCATGTTCGAGGGCAGCGAGAAGGGCGAGGCCAAGCTCATCTTCGCCGAGGAGATGAACCACGCCGCCAAGACGCTGTCGCAGATCGCGGAGAAATGGCTCTCCGATCCGCGCAAGGCGATGGAAGCGCAGAACCGGCTGTGGTCGGGATACCTGAACCTGTGGACGCAGGCACTCCGGCGCATGGCCGGCGAGGATGCCGAGCCGGTGGCGGAGCCGGACCGAAGCGACAAGCGGTTCGCCGCGCCGGAGTGGCATCGGCACCCGATGTTCGACTTCCTCAAGCAGGCCTATCTGCTGACGGCGCGCTGGGCGGAAACGCTCGTGGAGGAAACCCAGGACATCGACGAGCACACGCGTCACAAGGCGCGGTTCTACGTGCGCCAGATCGCCAACGCGATCTCGCCGTCGAACTTCGTGCTGACCAATCCGGAGCTCTTGCAGGAAACGCTCGAGTCCAACGGCGAGAACCTGGTGCGCGGCATGAAGATGCTCGCCGAGGACATCAAGCTGGGCAAGGGCGAGTTGAAGATCCGCCAGTCTGACCCGGCCGGCTTCGAGGTCGGCGGCAACCTGGCGCTCTCGCCCGGAAAGGTGGTGTTCGAGAACGAGCTGATGCAGCTCATCCAGTACGCGCCGGCGACCAAGACGGTCTACAAGCGGCCGTTCCTGATGGTGCCGCCGTGGATCAACAAGTTCTACATCCTCGACCTGAGGCCGGAAAAGTCGCTGTTCCACTGGCTCGTCGAACAGGGCCACACGGTCTTCTGCATCTCCTGGGTCAATCCCGACGGGCGGCTCGCGCGCAAGTCCTTCGAGGAATACATGAAGGAGGGCATCCTCACCGCGCTCGACGTGGTCTGCGATATCACCGGGCAGGACAAGGTCAATGTCGGCGGCTACTGCGTCGGCGGGACACTGCTGGCGGCGACCCTCGCCTACCTGGCCGAGACCGGCGACACCCGCATTGCCAGTGCCACCTTCCTGACCACCCAGGTCGACTTCACCCATGCCGGCGACCTGAAGGTGTTCGTCGACGAGGCCCAGGTCCGCGCGGTCGAGGAGGACATGGCCGATCGCGGCTATCTGGAGGGCCGGCGGATGGCGACCGCCTTCAACCTGCTCAGATCCAACGACCTGATCTGGCCCTACGTGGTCAACAACTACCTGCGCGGGCGCGCGCCCTTCCCGTTCGACCTGCTCTACTGGAACTCCGATTCCACCCACCTGCCGGCGGCGAACCACAGCTTCTACCTGCGCAACTGCTATCTGGAGAACCGGTTGTCGCGCGGCGAGATGGAAATCGCCGGGGTGAAACTCGACCTGAAGAAGGTGAAGATCCCCGTCTACAACCTGGCAACCAAGGAAGACCATATCGCGCCGGCGAAATCGGTGTTTCTCGGCTCGCGCTGCTTCGGCGGTCCGGTACGCTTCGTGCTGGCCGGCTCCGGACACATCGCCGGCGTGGTCAACCCGCCGGACAAGCGAAAGTATCAGTACTGGACCGGCACGAAACCGGCCGGCGAGATCGATACCTGGCTGACGAAGGCGAAGGAGCATCCCGGCTCGTGGTGGCCGGACTGGCAGGCGTGGGTCTCCAAGCTAAGCAAGGAGCAGGTCGCGGCGCGCGCGCCGGGCAACCGGAAGTACAAGCCGATCGAGGACGCCCCCGGCCGCTACGTCAAGGTGAAGAGCTGAACGCAGGCCTCCTCTGAGCGCAGGGCATTTGTGACAGTTTGATGACGACGCTATAGGTTGGCGCGATCCAGTCTTTCGCGCTCGTGCCGTGTCCCTGTCCGTCGCCCTTCTCGTCCTGTTTTCCGCCGTGCTGCACGCCAGCTGGAACGCGATCGTCCGCATCAAGGGCGACCGGCTGGCGGTGGTGACGCTGCTGGCCACCTTCGGGGCGCTGATCGCCCTGCCCGGCGTCGTGCTGCTGCCCTTTCCGCCCGCCGACGCTTGGCCGTGGCTAATCGCCTCGATGCTCCTGCACATCGGCTACAACGTCTTCCTCGCCAACGCCTACCAGCATGGCGAACTCGGCAAGGTCTATCCGCTGGCGCGCGGCACCGCGCCGCTGATCACACTGGTGGCAAGCCTGTTCATCGTCGGCGAAGCGCTGGGGCCGCTGAAGGTCCTCGGCGTCGTCGTGCTGGGCCTCGGCATCATCGCCCTCACCTTCGACCGCGGGATCAGGGTGCTGATGGAGGCGCCGAAGGGCGCGGTCTACGCGCTGACGACCTCTCTGTTCATCGGCGGATACACGATTTCCGACGGCCTCGGCGCGCGGACGGCCGGCGACGCGCTAGCCTATACCGCCTGGCTGTTCGTCCTCGACGGGTTTCCACTGCTGTTCTACGCGATGCTGGCGCGCGGGCGTGGCGTCGGCGCGATGTTCGCCGAGAACTGGAAGGCGGGCCTCCTCGCCGGCGCCCTGTCGATCGTCGCCTACGCCATCGTCATCTGGGCGATGACGGTGGCGCCGATCGCGCTGGTCGCCGCCCTGCGCGAGACCAGCGTCGTCATGGCCGTGGTGATCGGAGTCGTGTTCCTGGGCGAGAAGCTGACCACGGCGCGGATGCTGTCCGTCGCCGTGGTGCTTTCCGGGCTGGTCCTGCTCAGGCTTTGAGACGGCGACGCCGCCGCGTCCTCACGGAAACAGGGGAACCTGCTCCAGGCCGGTCGTCTCCGGCAGTCCCAGCATCAGGTTCAGGTTCTGGATCGCCTGGCCGCTTGCGCCCTTCACCAGGTTGTCGAGTACCGAGATGACGATGGTGCGGCCCGGCTGACGGTCGGCGACAACGCCGATCAGGCAGTGGTTGGAACCGCGCACGTGCCGCGTCGCCGGCGTCTTGCCATAGGGCAGCACGTGAACGAAGGGCTCGTCGGCGAACCGGTCCGCGAGGTGGGCGTGGATCCCGTCGGCCTCGCCCTTCAAGTAGGTCGTCGCCAGAATGCCCCGGTTCTGCGGCAAGAGATGCGGCGTAAAGCTCGCCACCACCGGCCGGCCGGCGGCCTTCGACAGTTCCTGATCGATCTCGCCCATGTGCCGATGCCCGGCGACCGAATAGGCGTGGAAACCCTCGGATACCTCGGTGAAGAGATTGGCTTCCTTCGCCGCCCTGCCCGCGCCGGAGGCACCGGACTTCGCATCAATGACGATCCAGTCCGGATCGGCAAGACCGGCCTTCAGGATCGGGATCAGCGGAATCAGCGCGGTGGCGACATAGCAACCGGTATTGGCAACGATCCGCGCGCCCTTGATCCTGTCGCGATAGAACTCTGGCAGGCCGTAGACGACCTGCTTCTGCAGCTCCGTCTCGGCGTGCTCGTGGCCGTACCACGTCTTGTAGACTTCGGGATCCTCGAGCCGGAAATCGGCCGACAGGTCGACGACCTTGAGCCGCTCCGGCAGGCCGGCGATCACCTTCTGGGTGGTCGCGTGCGGCAGCGCGCAGAACACCGCATCGACGCCCGACCAGTCGACCTCCTCGATCGTGGTCAACGGCGGCAGGTCGAGGATCGCCAGATGCGGGAAGACTTCCGCCATCTCCTGGCCGGCCTTGCGGTCGGCGGTCATGGCGGCGATCTGCAGGGACGGGTGACGCGCGACCAGGCGGACGAGCTCCGCTCCGGTGTAACCGCTGGCGCCGAGGATCGCGACCTTCGTCGTGGTCATGTCTGTCTCCGTTTCCTGCATCGAATTTCAGGCCCACGCTCCGTTCTTGCGGGCCATGAAGCCTAAGACGATGGATTTCTCTGCCGTGAAACAAGAAGGGCGCCCCGAGGGCGCCCTTCCGATAAACCTGCGCTGCCTGCCCCGCGGGTCAGCGCTTCGAGAACTGGAAGCTACGGCGGGCCTTGGCCTTGCCGTACTTCTTACGCTCGACGACACGCGAGTCGCGGGTCAGGAAGCCACCCTTCTTCAGGACGGGCCGCAGCTCCGGCTCGAAGTGGGTCAGGGCCTTGGAAACGCCGTGACGCACCGCGCCGGCCTGACCCGACAGGCCACCGCCCGTCACCGTGCAGACGACGTCGTACTGGTTCTGCCGGTTGGCCGCGACCAGCGGCTGTTGCAGCACCATGCGCAGCACCGGCCGCGCGAAGTACTTCTCGAAATCGCGACCGTTGACCGTGATCACGCCGGAGCCCGGCTTGATCCAGACCCGGGCGATCGCATTCTTCCGCTTGCCGGTGGCATAGGCGCGGCCCTGCGCGTCGAGCTTCTGCTCGTACACCGGGGCCTCGTTCGCCTCGCCCTGTCCCAGGGCGCCGCCGAGCTCCTCGAGCGACTGGAGTTCCTGTTCGCTCATGGTCACTGGCTCCTGACGTTCTTCGAATTGAGGGAGGCCACGTCGAGGGCGACGGGCTGCTGCGCCTCGTGGGGATGGTTCGGGCCGGCATAGACCCGGAGGTTCTTGATCTGCTGACGGCCCAGCGGTCCGCGCGGCAGCATGCGCTCAACGGCCTTCTCGACCACCCGCTCGGGGTGCTTGCCGTCGAGGATCTTGGCCGCGGTGCGCTCCTTGATGCCGCCGGGATAGCCGGTGTGCCAGTAGTAGGTCTTGTTTTCGCGCTTGCGGCCGGTGAGAACCACCTTGTCCGCATTGACGACCACGACGTTGTCGCCGCAATCGACATGCGGGGTGAACGTCGCCTTGTGCTTGCCGCGAAGCCGGGTGGCGATGAGCGCGGCGAGACGGCCGACGACGAGACCGTCGGCGTCGATCACGACCCACTGCTTTTCCACCTCGGCCGGTTTCGCCGAATAGGTCTTCATGAATTCACCTGTCGGATAAAGCGCCCACCGGACCCATGCCGGCAACGCATGCAAAACGACGCCCGTCCGGGGCGCCTCTTTCGGGAAGGCTATGTAACTTTCGGACGGACCGTGGTCAAGTCCTATCTTCTCTGACTACCGGAAAATTCCCTAATGAACACAGCGGCTTATAAATGCGGTAATATAATACCTCACTTACTGTCGGGGATCGAGTAGGTCAGCACCGCGTGCGAGACCATCTCGTCGGAGCCGTCGGAGAAAAGTGCGACTTCACCGACGGCGAGCCGCTTGCCGAGCTTGATGATGGTGCAGTCCGCAAGCATGTCGACGGGAGCGGGCCGTCTCAGGAAATTAATCGACAGGTTGGTGGTCACTGCCAATGCGACCGGGCCGATGTTGGAGAGCAGCGCCACGTACATCGCATAGTCGGCGAGCCCCATCATCGCCGGGCCGGAAATGGTGCCGCCCGGCCGAACGTGCTTGTCGTGAAAGTCCATTCGCACCACGGCACCAAAGGGCCGCACGGATTCGATCCCGTAGGACTTTCCACCGTGCTGCATCTGCGGAAATTCACTGTCGAGAAAGGCTTCGACGTCCCGCGCCGTCATTCGCAGTGGCGTTTCACCGGCGACCGCCATAGGATTGCCCCGCTTTGCTGTCCATGTCGTCCGGCCCCTGCTTTGCCATGCCGGTTGGCACCGCGGCAAGGGCAGGCGGCGCCC
Source organism: Microbaculum mangrovi (assembly GCF_051390635.1). Classification (NCBI taxonomy): domain Bacteria; kingdom Pseudomonadati; phylum Pseudomonadota; class Alphaproteobacteria; order Hyphomicrobiales; family Tepidamorphaceae; genus Microbaculum; species Microbaculum mangrovi. The sequence continues at coordinate 751,141 of NZ_JBPODT010000002.1, read as the reverse complement.
GCGCCGTTCAATACGATCGGATTTGAACCAGAAGTACCGGCACAGCCCAGGATCCCGACAAAATGATCGTCCTGCTCCGCAGACTCACTTTCGCGATTGCCACGGTCACCGCCAGTTTCGGCCTGCTATCGCTTGCCGCGCCCCAGCCCGCGAGCGCGCAGAGCCAGCAGCTTCCGCCGCAGGTCCCGCTGACCCCGGAACTCGTGGAAGGCTTCATCGGCAGCTATCCCGAACTGCATGCGCTCGAACAGCAGTTGAAGGAGAAATACGGCCAGGCCGAGGTCGACCCGGAGGATCCGTCGAGCTTCGTTGCCGGATACGCGCAATACGCCGATGCCCGCGCGCAAATGGAAGGCATCATCCAGAACTACGGCATTGCGTCGATCCAGGATTGGGTTCAGGTCGCCTATTCGGTGATGCTCGCCTATTCCTTCGCCGAGCGCGGAGAAGGCGGCGGCAGCGTCGACAGCGAGATGGCCGAGGCGATCGGTCAGATCAAGAACGACAAGTCGATTCCCAGCGAGCAGAAAGAACAGCTCATCGGCATGCTCGAACAGCAGATGGCTCAGATCAGCCAGCTGCGCCCGCCGGCCGGCAATATCGAGGTCGTGTCGCAATACGCCGACCAGATCAAGCAGATCGCCGACTCCGAGTAGCGCGGGTCATGTCGACAGCCGAGACGATCGACAAGGCATCCTCCCGCACCACGGATGCGCCACCGCTGCTTGTCCGCCGCGAGGACGCGGTTACCGTCCTCACCCTCAACCGGCCGGCCGCGCGGAACGCCCTGGCCGAATGCCTGCTCGACGCGCTGACGGCCGCCTTCGCCGACCTGCACGACGACGCGGAGACGAAGACGATCGTCCTGACCGGCGCGCCGCCGGCCTTCTGCGCGGGCCACGACCTGCGCGAAATGACCGAGGCCCGGGCGCAGGCCGACGGCGGGCGGGCCTATTTCGAGACGATCTTCGCCAAGTGCAGCGCCGTCATGCAGGCAATTGTCGCCTGCCCCAAGCCCGTCATCGCCGCGGTCGACGGCATCGCCACGGCGGCGGGTTGCCAGCTCGTGGCGACCTGCGATCTCGCGGTTGCCGGCGCCGGCGCCCGGTTCGCCACGCCCGGCGTCAATATCGGCCTGTTCTGCTCCACGCCGATGGTGGCGCTGACCCGGAACGTGGCGCCGAAGCACGCCATGGAAATGCTGCTGACCGGCGAGATGGCGGACGCGACCCGCGCCGAGGCGATCGGCCTCGTCAACCGCGTCGTGCCCGAGGGCCAGGCCTTCGAGGCGGCGATGACGTTGGCGCGCCTGATCGCCGACAAGTCGCCGCTGACCGTGAAAACCGGCAAGGAAGCCTTCTATCGCCAGCGCGAGATGCCGCTGGCGGACGCCTACGCATATACCGCCCAGGTCATGACCGAGAACATGCTGGCGCGGGATGCGGAGGAAGGCATCGGCGCCTTCCTCGAAAAGCGCAAACCCGTGTGGACCGGGAAATAGTCCGCTCCCCCCCCCTAATGAACTCCGCAGAGCCCATGAATCACGACCGCTATTCCGACGACTACATCCGCGGCATCCTCGATGAGTGCAAGGTCATCGCCATGGTCGGGGCCAGCGCCAACTCCATCCGGCCGAGCTACTTCGCGATGAAGTATCTGCTGGAAAAGGGTTATCGCGTCATTCCCATCAATCCGGGCCAGGCCGGCAAGGAAATCCTGGGCCAGACGGTCTATGCCAGCCTCGCCGACGTCCCCGAGGCGATCGACATGGTCGATATCTTCCGCTCATCGGAGGCGGCCGCCGGCATCGTCGACGAGGCCCTGACGCTCAATCCGCGTCCGAAGGTCGTCTGGATGCAACTTAGCGTACGCAACGACGCGGCCGCGGCGAAGGCCGAGGCCGCCGGGCTGAAGGTCGTCATGAACCGGTGCCCGAAGATCGAGTACGGACGGCTGTCCGGAGAGATCGCCTGGGCCGGCGTCAACCGGGGCATGGTCTCCAGCAAGCGTCCCACTCTGTCCGTGGGAGGAATTCAACGTATGACATTGAAAAAAGATGGGAATCTTTCCTAGCAGGAATGAATTGACGCCCCTGCGGCATCTGTCCAGTATTCAAAGTAGCATCCGCCCGGGGCCGATCCTTTTCCGGCGCGGACAAGTCACCAAGAGGGAAATCCTATGAGCGAAGAACACGTGCCGGGGTTCAACACCCTTTCAATCCATGCGGGCGCCCAGCCCGATCCGACGACCGGCTCGCGGGCGACGCCGATCTACCAGACGACCTCCTTCGTGTTCGAGGACGTGGACCACGCAGCGTCGTTGTTCGGTCTGCAGGCTTTCGGCAACATCTATACCCGCATCGGCAATCCGACCTGCGCCGTGCTGGAAGAACGCATCGCCGCGCTTGAAGGCGGCACCGCCGCGCTCGCGGTGGCTTCGGGCCATGCCGCCCAGGTTCTGGTCATGCACACGCTGCTGCAGCCGGGAGACGAGTTCGTCGCCGGGCGCCAGCTCTACGGGGGCTCGATCAACCAGTTCAACCACTCGTTCAAGAAGTTCGACTGGAACGTGGTGTGGGCCGACTCCACCGACCCGTCCAGCTTCGAGAAGGCGGTGACGCCGAAGACCAAGGCTATCTTCATCGAGTCGGTCGCCAATCCGGGCGGCGTCGTGGTCGACATCGAGGCGATCGCGCAGGTTGCGCGTCGTGCCGGTGTGCCGCTCATCGTCGACAACACGCTGGCGACCCCGTATCTGTGCCGGCCGATCGAGCACGGCGCCGACATCGTCGTGCACTCGGCGACGAAGTTCCTCGGCGGACACGGCAACTCGATCGGCGGCCTGATCGTCGACGGCGGCTCCTTCAACTGGATGCGCGAGGGGCGCTATCCGACGCTTTCGGAGCCCTGCGAGTCCTATCAGGGCATGATCCTGGGCGAGACCTTCGGCAACTTCGCTTTCGCCATCGCCTGCCGCGTGCTCGGCCTGCGCGATCTCGGACCCGCCCTGTCGCCGTTCAACGCGTTCCTGATCCTGACCGGCATCGAGACCCTGTCGCTGCGCATGCAGCGCCACTGCGACAATGCCCAGGCGGTGGCCGAATACCTGTCGAGCCATCCGAAGGTGGCGTGGGTGTCCTACGCCGGCCTGTCGGGCGACCGCTATCACGCGCTTCAGCAGAAGTACTGCCCGAAGGGCGGCGGCGCGGTGTTCACCTTCGGCGTGAAGGGTGGGTACGACGCCGGCGTGAAGGTGGTGTCGAGCACCAAGCTGTTCTCGCATCTGGCCAATATCGGCGACACCCGCAGCCTGATCATCCATCCGGCTTCGACCACGCACCGCCAGCTGTCCGACCAGCAGAAGACGTCGGCGGGCGCCGGAGCGGACGTGATCCGGCTTTCGGTCGGCATCGAGGACAAGGAAGACATCATCGCCGATCTCGACCAGGCCCTCGCCTCGGCCTGACCGGTCATCGACCGAGACGTTTTCAGCCCCTCTGGATATCCTCCAGAGGGGTTTCTTTTACGCTGGCGCCGGGAAGCGGCTGTGGCGCGCCCGCGGGATGGCGCAGGCCGTAATAGTGCACGGTGGCCATCGCCAGAACGATCATGGCGCCGGCCTGATGGGCGAGCGCGATGAGAATGGGCACGCCCATCAGCAGCGTCGCGATGCCCAGACCGGCCTGCCCGAAGGTGAACCCCGCCAGATAGACCGCGCGCGCCGGCGCCGGCCCCTCGCCCGCCGACCCGAACGTGTCGATGGCGTGGAGGAAGGTCACCAGCATCAGCAGATACGCCAGCATGCGGTGGTCGAACTGCACGGTGGTGATGTTCTCGAAGACGTTCAGCCAGGCCGGCGCCTGCATCCACAGACCATCGGGGATGAACCGGCCGTCCATCAGCGGCCAGGTCCGATAGGTCAGCCCCGCGTCGAGGCCGGCGACAAGGGCGCCGAGCACGATCTGCAGCAGCACGAGGACGACGATCAATCCGGCGGTCGTTCGCAGGCGGCCCCGACTGACCGCCTCCGCCGGGCGATCGCGCAGGCTTTCGGCAACCCAGATCAGATAGGCGAAGATCGCCGAGGCGAGCACCAGGTGGGCCGCCAGCCGGTACTGGCTGACCGAGACGCGCTCGACGAGACCGCTCGTCACCATGTACCAGCCGAGCGCGCCCTGCAGGCCGCCGAGCGCGAAGGCGCCGACGAGCCAGGGCACCAGTCGCCGCTCCACCCGTCTCGTTGCCAGCAGCCAGACGAATGGCACGAAGAAAGCGACGCCGATCAGACGGCCGAACTGACGGTGCGCCCACTCCCACCAGTAGATGGTCTTGAACTCGTCGAGGCTCATGCCCTTGTTGACTTTTTCGTATTGCGGGATCTGCCGGTACTTCTCGAAGGCATCGAGCCAGTCGGACTGGCTCATCGGCGGCACCGCGCCGGTGACGGGCTTCCACTCGGTGATCGACAGGCCGGACTCGGTGAGCCGCGTCGCGCCACCGACCATCACCATGGCGAGAACCAGAAACGCCATGAACCACAGCCAGTAGCGGATGAAGGGACGCGCCGCGATCTGCCGGGGGGTAGCGGCCTCGCCCGCCGCGATGTCGGAATTCGCCATGGTTCAAATCACCGGTTGGTTCTCTTCGCCGTTGGGCCTAGTTAGACCGTGATCGACAAAGCGGCAACCGGCCGGAACGGTGGCATGAAGTCACCTGGCCATACCGGCCGAAAGCGAAGGAAGACGATGGGCTACCGGACAAGACGCTGGATCGGCGTGGCAATGCTGGCGATTTTCGTGCCGATCTACGTGCTGATCGCGATGGAGGTCGGCGCGCGCTACATCGATTCCCTGAGCGGCGCGATCCAGTTCGTCTACTACCTCGTCGCCGGATTCGCCTGGACGCTTCCCGCAATGATGCTGATCAAATGGATGCGCAAGGTGCCGCGGCCGAACCCGCCCCAGACCTTCCGGTTCTAGACCTTCCACTTCTAGATCTCAGGCCGCGTCGACACGGCGGAAGCGGTTGAACAGCGCGAACGGCGCGCCCGTCAGGAACAGGTCGAGATAACGCAGCGACTGGTAGTCGCCGTTCAGCGAGACCCGCGGCAATGCCGTCAGGTGGTCGCCGTGCTCGGGGTACAGGACGCCCGGACGGGTCGTCACCGCCGTGGCGAAGCCGAGGCGGTTGGCGAGCGCGAACTCCCGCGGGCCGGCCGAGCCGGCGTCGCCGTAGGGATAGGCGAAATGGCGCGGGCGGACACCGGTGTGCTCTCCGATCAGGCGGCGGCTCTCGGCCATCTCGTACTCGACCTGGGCATCGGTCAGTTTGGCCAGCGCGGAATGGGTCACGGTGTGCGCGCCGATGGTCACCAGCGGATCGGCGGATAGTCGGGCGATCTCCTCCCAGGTCATCGACAGGTCGCGCACGACCGCGGCCATGTCGATGCCGGCGCGCGCGGCGATCTCGCGGGCGGTCGCCCGCTTGCCCTCTTCGTCCATGGCGCGCAGGCGCCAGTAGACCGTCTCGTAGGTATCGTACTTGCGTTCCAGCGTGTCGCAGGAAAGCGCTTCGGTGCCCGCGGCGGTGGGCACTTCGATCGAATCGGCGGCAGCGATGGCGAATTCGAGCGCCAGCCACCACAGCTCGGCGGTGCCGTCCGGCATGCAGGTCGCCACATAGATCGCCATCGGCACGTCATGGCGCTTCAGCACCGGGTAGGCGTGCTCGAGATTGTCGCGATAGCCGTCATCGAAGGTCAGGCAGGCGAAACGGCGGCCGTCTCCCTCCCCCCGAAGCCGCGCCTGCGCCTCGTCCAGGCCGACGAGATCGAGACCGGCGGCGCGGATGCGCACGACCACGGCCTCGAGGAATTCCGGCGTGACGGTGAGTATCCGGTTCGGCGCGAAGGCCGGCGGCGCGCCGGGAAAGACGTTATGCAACGTGAAGATGATACCGGCACCACAGGTGAACGGCGCCAGCGCGCGGTGCGCGCGGGAATAGTACAGCGTGTCGAGGCCGGCCTTGAAGATGGCCGTTTTTCGCCGGTTCATTGCTGATGCTCTCTGCGAGAACTCGATGCCAATGCGCCCCAAAATGCCGCGCAATTGCTAAGCATTGCTTGATGGACGGGGTCGCGGGCAGACCGGCGTTCCGGGAGCGCACAGCCTGCCATGCCGATCCCACGAGGACCGGCGGTGACATCGGGCCGGACGCACGTGCGCCGGTGCCCATCGGTTCCGTTATCGCGGTCTAGGCCGCCGTGCGTTCCGGATCGTCGCCGTTGTCGGCGATGGTGATCACCTCGACACCCTCCACGCCGGCAGCCTCGAGGCGGTCGCGGGCGCGCTGCGAAGCGGTTTCTCCCACCGCCCCGCTCGACAACAGCAGGGCGAAGTCGGCACGGGCGGCCAGCAGCCGCGCCTCGCCATGGCGAATGACGGCCGGGGCCAGCAGGAACACCACGTCATAGGTTAGCCGCAGCGCCTCAAGGACGGTCTCCATGCGGTCCGAGGCCAGCAGGATCAGCGGATCGGCGGCGGTATGGCCCGCCGCGATGGCGTGGACCCGGGAGTACTCGTCGCGCCGGATCACCGTCTCGAAGGCGGCGTTGCCCATCAGCAGGTCGCCCAGACCGAGCTCCCCATCGCCGGGCTTCTCTTCGCCGGGCTTCTCTTCGGCGGGCTTCTCTTCGGCGGCGGTTTTCTTTTCGGCGCCGGGCTTGTCCTCGGCGAAGGCCGTATCGACCACGACAACGCGCCGCCCCTGCCCGGCTACGTCGCGGGCAAGCCGCATGGCGAACTTCCTGGTGTCGGAACGGTCGCGTACGGACGTGACCAGTACCGTGTGGGCGACGTCACCGGAGGAATTCAGCAGGATTCGGTCGCGAATACCGTCGAGCCCCGTCTTCACCGGCCCGCCGACGAAACCGGTCAATGCGGGCTCTTCGACAACAGCGCGCGGCGCGTCCGTATCCGGCTCGCGGTCCTTCACGCGGCGCTTGCCCGGTGCCGGGCCCGGATCCGGTCCGGTGCCGGACGATCCGGTGAGCGGAGATTCGGCAGGGCCGCCCCTGACCGGCACAGGCAGGCTCGTCGCACCGACGGGGTATTCGCCGACCGAGCGGAACAGCTCGAGGGTGATGACGATGCCGCAGGCCAGCACGAGGCTACCCAGGAAGGCCGCCAGCAGCGTCGCCAGCGTCTTGGGGAAATACGGCTCGGACGCCGGTGCGGCACGTGAGATGAGGCGCGCGTTGGCGGGCAGCGACCCGACATCCTCGCGCGCGGTGGCGTCGCGGTAGCGTGCCAGCAGCGATTCGAGCAGGTCGCGCTCCGACTTGGCGTCGCGCTCGAGCGCGCGCAACGCGACCTCGTTCTCGTTCGACTGAGCCGCCGTGGCCTTAAGGGTATCGAGATTGGCGAGCAGTTCATGCTCCCGTTCCGCGGCGACGGTGGCGTCGTTCTCTGCGGCGCGGGCATACTTCATCGCTTCGTCGCGGATCTGCTTGCGAAGATCGCCGAGCTGGGCGTTGAGCTGCAGCATGCGCGGATGGCGGGGGCCGAGCGTCGTGGACAGTTCGGCAATCTGGGCGCGCAACTGCACCTGCTGCGAGACGAGCCCCTGGATCAGCGGCGAATTGAGGACCTCGCTCGATTCGATCGGCCCGCCGGCTTCGAGCATCTCGCGGATCAGTCGCGCCTTGGCCAGCGCCTCGGACTTCTGAGCGCGCGCAAGCGCAAGCTGCGTCGTCAGTTCGCTCAGTTGCTGCCCACTAAGCGACTGCGGCTGCGTGGCGCCGCGCAGCGTGGAGAACAGGCCGTGCTCGGTGCGGTACTCCTCGACCGCGCGCTCGGCCTCGTCCACCTTGGTGCGCAAGGCGTCGATCTGGGTCTTGAGCCACTCGCTGGCCTCGCGCGTCGCGTCACGCTTGGCCGTCTTCTGCATGTCGATGTAGCCGTCGGCGATCGCATTGGCGATGCGCGCGGCAAGTTCGGGATTTTCCGACGCGAACTCGACCGCGATGACCCGAGACTGCTCTACCTGGTAGACAGTCAGGCGCTCATAGTACTTGTCGAGTACCTTCTCGTCGTTGGTCATGCCCGTCGGATCGCGCGCAACGCCGAACAGCGACAGGATCCGCGAAAACACGGAGGGAGCGCTGTCCGGATTGAATTCAGGCAGCGCGCCCAGCTTCAAGTCGGCGATGATCTTGCGGCTCAGGTCGGCCGACAGGATGAGCTGGACCTGGCTGCGGATCGATTCCTGGTCGAGCAGCGTGCGCTCCTCCACCGTCGCCGACGGCCGCGTGTAGGCGGTCTCCTGATTTTCGACGAGGAGCTTCGCGGTGGAGCGGTAGAGCGGCGTCACCCCCGAAAGCCAGAGAACGGCGAGCGCGGTGGCGACGATTACCGGCAGGACGATCCAGAACCGGGCGCGCCACAGGGCGGATACCAGTCCACCCGCCGAGACGCCCGCAGGCGCACCGCCGGCCGAAACGGTCTGGCCGGCCATCGGCATGTCGGCAAAGCGGCTATGCGCGGGCATCTTGGATCGAATCCCCAATCAATCGAGTCCGACATTCGATCCGATAGGGTAACTATTGTGTTAATATTTAGGCCGGCAGCCTCGCCGCGCCGGCCGTTTCGGCCCTATCGGGTTAAGCTTTCTTAACCCTGCGCGCTTACCAATCGGAAACCATAAGTTCAGAACTCACCCTACGGGGACGACGTTGCGCGCGTTTCATTTTCTACTTGCCGCCTGTCTGGTAACCCTATCGGGCTGTGCCAGCCCGCCGAAGGTCGACGAACGATTTGTCGCGGCGCTGAATGCGCCGTACCGGCTGGATGCGGGCGACCAGCTGCGCATCGTGGTGTTCGACCAGCCCACGCTGAGCAACACATATTCGGTCGACGACGCCGGCAACATCTCGATGCCGCTGATCGGCGACGTCAAGGCGCGCGGCCTGACCCCCCAGGACCTCCAGGCCTCCCTGGGCAGCAAGTTGAGCGCCGGATTCCTCCGCAACCCGTCGGTTTCGGTCCAGGTCGATACCTACCGGCCGTTCTTTATCCTCGGCGAAGTCGGCAATCCCGGGCAGTACCCCTATGTCGCCGGCCTGACGGCGCGCAACGCCATCGCCATCGGCGGCGGGTTCACCGCGCGCGCCACCCAGACCATGGTGGAGATCTCGCGCAACTATAACGGCACGCTGGTGCAGGCCCGCGTGCCGTTGGATCATCCGATCCGTCCCGGCGACACCGTCCAGGTCCTTGAGCGCTGGTTCTGACGGCGTCTATGCCCACCGAACCGCTGCGAATCGTCCACTGCCTGCGCGCCCCGGTCGGCGGCCTGTTCCGGCATGTCTGCGACCTCGCCGAGGCGCAGGCGGAACGGGGACACCTGGTCGGACTGATCGCCGATGCGAGCACCGGCGGCGCGACGGCGACGGCGCGGTTCGAGCGGCTGAATCAGGTCTGCAAGCTGGGAATCACGCGTTTCCCCATGGCGCGGCTGCCCGGACCGGGCGATGTCGCGGTGGCGCGCCGCATCGGCAGGCTGGCTGGGGCGCTGAAGCCGGACGTCCTGCATGGCCATGGCGCCAAGGGCGGCGCCTACGCGCGAATCGCCGGCACGCGGCTGAGAGAGAACGGACCCCGGCCGATACGCGCCTACACGCCGCACGGCGGCAGCCTGCATTACGGCAAGCTCTCACCCGCCGGTTTCGTGTTCCTGGCGGTCGAGCGCCATCTCGCCTCGCGCACGGATGTGTTCCTGTTCGAAAGCGAGTACGGGCTCAGGACCTTCACCGACAAGGTCGGCCCGCCGCCGGGAATCGTGCGGGTGGTGCATAACGGGCTCGCTCCGGACGAGTTCACACCCGTCGTTGCGGCCGACGACGCCGCCGATTTCGTCTTCATCGGAGAGCTTCGGGCCCTGAAGGGCATCGACACGCTGCTGGAGGCGCTCGCACGGCTGGCGCGCGACGGCGCGGGGCCGACGGCCGTCATCGTCGGGGCGGGCGCGGACGGGGACAAGTTGCGCATGACGGCGGAAACACTCGGACTTGCCGCGCGCGTCCGGTTTCCCGGCGCCATGCCGGCGCGCGAGGCGTTCCAGCTCGGACGCTGCGTCGTGGTGCCGTCGCGGGCCGAATCCCTGCCCTATGTCGTGCTCGAGGCCGCCGCCGCCGGCCTGCCGATCGTCTCCACCGATGTCGGCGGAATACCGGAGATCTTCGGCGTCCAGGCCGACCGGCTCGTCCCGCCGGACGATCCGGAACGCCTCGCCGCGGCGATGGGCCGTGTTCTGGACGATCCGAACCGGGCGAAAGACGATGCCAGGGCACTGTCCGAGGACGTCGCCGGGCGCTTCTCCATTGCGGGAATGACCGACGCGATACTGGACGCTTACGTTACGGAGACGTGACTTTTTCGATTAAATCTTCCTAGACACTTTCGCGCTAGGAGGGGGGCAAGGCGCAAGAAATCCCTCCGGCACGGGCATTTAAGTAATGAATTCTTCGAATACCAGGCCGATTGGCGCGCCGACCTCCGGCGCGGACGCTCCGTCCATGGAGGCGGACGCCATCGGCACGGCAAACGGTTCCCGGGCTACCGCCGGAAACAGGGCGCCGAAGCCACTCGGCGCCGAAGCGATACGGGTTGCCGAAGAGCGCGTCGATCCGGCGATTTCGACCATCGTCATCACGGGCGTTGCCCGCGTCGTCGAATTCCTGCTGGTCGCGGCCGTCGGCTTCGCCGCCCAGTTCCTGTACGTCTATCCGCAAGAGGGCATGCCCGCTCTCTATCCGCTTGCGATCCTGCTCGGCGCCGGACTGTCGATCATGGCGTTCCAGGCGGTCGACATCTACACGCCGCAGGCGCTTCGGACCTTCCTGCGCCAGAACAGCCGGCTTCTGGTCGGCTGGGTCGGCGTCTTCGCCGTCCTGGCGCTGATCGCCTTCTTCCTCAAGCTCGGCGACTCGTTCTCGCGCGTCTGGCTGGGCCTGTGGTTCGCGGTCGGTTTCGTGTCGCTCGCCCTGTTCCGTGTCGGGCTTGCCCTCCTGGTGCGGCACTGGACCCGCAGCGGCCGGCTGGAGCGGCGCGCGGTGATCGTCGGCGGCGGCGAACCGGCCGCCAAGCTGATCGAGGCGCTGAACGCGTCTCCTGATTCCGATATCCGGATCTGCGGCATCTTCGACGACCGGGGCGACGACCGCTCGCCGGCGGTGGTCCGCGGCTATCCCAAACTCGGCACCGTCGGCCAGCTCGTCGAATTCGCCCGCCGAACGCGCATCGACCTTTTGATCGTGGCGCTGCCGATCAGCGCCGAGAAGCGCGTGCTCCAGATGCTGCGGACGCTCTGGGTGCTGCCGGTCGACATCCGGCTGAGCGCGCACACCAACCAGCTGCGCTTCCGGCCGCGCTCCTATTCCTATATCGGCAACGTCCCCTTCATCGACGTGTTCGACAAGCCGATCGCCGATTGGGACTACGTTCTCAAATGGCTGTTCGACCGCGTGATCGGCACGATTCTGCTGATCCTGGCCCTGCCGGTGATGGCGCTTGTCGCGCTTGCCATCAAGCTCGACAGCTCGGGCCCGGCGCTGTTCCGCCAGAAGCGCTACGGCTTCAACAACGAGCTGATCGAGGTCTTCAAGTTCCGCTCGATGTACGCCGAGAAGTGCGATCCGACGGCGATCAAGCTCGTCACCAAGAGCGATCCGCGCGTGACCCGCGTCGGCCGGTTCATCCGCAAGACCAGCCTCGACGAGCTGCCGCAGCTGTTCAACGTCTTGCGCGGCGAGCTGTCGCTCGTCGGCCCGCGCCCCCACGCCCTGCACGCCAAGGCCGCCGACAAGCTCTACGACACGGTCGTCGACGGCTATTTCGCCCGCCACCGGGTCAAACCCGGCATCACCGGCTGGGCCCAGGTCAACGGCTGGCGCGGCGAGACCGACACGTCGGAGAAGATCCAGCAGCGCGTCAAGTTCGACCTCGACTACATCGAGAACTGGTCGGTGCTGTTCGACCTCTACATCCTGCTGCTGACGCCCTACTCGCTCCTGACCAAGAAGGAAGGCGCGTATTGACGGCAGCGGCCGGCCATACGGCGCCGGTCACCGAGGCGCGGATCGATCGCTGGCAGCGGCGCGACAGGTTGCTCGTGCGCCCGACCCTGTGGGTCACGATCGCGTCTAGCTTCCTCGTCCTCTACGAACCGTCGCCCTACGAGTTCACGTTCCTGGTGCTGTGCTGGGCGGTGCTGGTGCGCGGCGTGTCGTTCCCGCGTTTCCTGGCGCCCGCGTTCCTGTTCCTGGTCGTGATGTTTTCCATCGGCGGAATCACGTCGGTGATCCAGGTCGCCCACGACACCGCCGCGATCCGCTACGTCGCGATCTCCATCTACCTGGCGATCACCACGATCATCTTCGCCACGCTCGTCAGCGAAGACCCGGTCGGCCGGATGGGGATCATCCGCAACGCCTATATCGTCGCCGCCGTCTGCGCGGCGACCGCGGGCATCGTCGGCTATTTCGACATCGGCGGCACACGCGACCTGTTCACGCTCTACAATCGGGCGCGCGGGACCTTCAAGGATCCGAACGTCTACGGCCCGTTCCTGATCTTTCCGGCGCTGCTACTCGTCCAGGACCTGCTCACCCGACACGGCAAGCGCCTCGTCTTCGCCGCGCTGCCGCTCGCGGTGATCCTGATCGGCCTGCTGCTGTCGTTCTCGCGCGCAGCCTGGGGGCACTTCATCGTCTCGACGCTGATCATGGCCGGGCTGATGTTCCTGTTCGCGCCGGATCCACGCTTCCGCATCCGCATGGGTATCGGCGCCATTGCCGGCGCGATGATCTTCGCGGGACTGATCGTCGCGATCATCGCCGTGCCCCAGGTCGGAAAGGTGTTCCAGGAACGCGCCGACCTGAGCCAGAGCTACGACGTCGGCGAAACCGGCCGCTTCGCCACCCAGGCGCGCTCGCTGCCGGACGTCATCGAACGGCCCTTCGGGCTGGGCCCGTTCGCGTATTCGAAGCTCTACAAGCAGGATCCGCACAACGTCTACCTGAACTCGGTCGCGTCATACGGGTGGATCGGCGCCCTCGGCTACATCACCTTCGTGGTGCTGACCTGGCTCGTCGGCATCCGATTCGCCTTCGTGCGCACGCCATGGCAGGCCTATCACTTCGCCGCGCTGGCAACGTTCCTTCCGCTATCGCTGGAAGGCTTCATCATCGACACCGACCACTGGCGGCACTTCTTCCTGATCGGCGGGCTGCTGTGGGGGATGTCGGCCGCGGCCGTGCCCTACCGGCATGCCGCGACGCAGGTCCCGCCGCGCTACTTGCGCGCAGCGATGTAGGCGTAGCTGGTCAGGAAGCGCCAGTCGCGCGCGGCCGCGACGCGGTTCATCAGGTTGTCGATCTGGCGGACAACGGGAATGCGCTCGAAATAGTCGTGGTAGTAGAACGGCACCACGACGGCCTCGCGGAAGCCGGCGCCTTCGAGCATGGGCCGGAGCTTCTTCTCACTGCCGAAGGTCCAATCGTAATACGCCGGAAACTTCGGGTCCTCGTCGTCGGTGCGATGCGGGTAGAGCATCTTGACGATCTTCTGCGACACCCATTCCGGGATCGCCATGTTGGCCACGTAGGGCAACGCGTAGAGCGTCGGCACGAAGGCGATGGCGACGCCGCCGGGCGCCAGAATCTCGTTGAGGTTGGCCCACGCACGCCGGCCGTCCGCGACATGCTCGAACACCATCCGCGAGAAGGCGAGATCGTAGGACCCGCGCTTCACGCCGGTGTCCGTCAGGTCGCCGGCGATATCGAAGCGGGCCTTCGAAAATTCCTCGGGACCGTTGTCCAGCTCTTCCTGCGAGATGTCGTTGATCGTCAGCTCGATCCCGAGCGCGGCCGCCTCATCCGGCGTGAACAACGGATCACGGCCGCCGCCAATCTCCACCAGCCGGCGCAGCCCGAAGGCGCGGGACAGGGCCTCGATCGTCGGCTTGTAGTTGTCCCAGGCCCACTCGGAGCGGACATCGGGATCGAGCCTGGCAAAGAACCCATCGAGTGACGACTCGTCCCCTGAAGCGCGGCCGGCGGACAGCGCGGTCGCGGCGATCGGTTCCACATGCGTCATGGTATCGGTTCCTTGCCTGGGCACCGTTCAAGGCGCGGCCATATCTCAAAGTGACCCTACGCAGATACACCGGCGACAACTAACAGATTGCAAACGCTTGGTTAATCGACGCACGGCCGGTCCCCGTCCGCGCCTGCACGCGAAACAGAGGCCCAAAGGCCGGTACTCGGGATCTCTTGAGAAAATGGTCGGAGCGGGGAGATTTGAACTCCCGACCCCTTGTCCCCCAGACAAGTGCGCTAACCGGGCTGCGCTACGCTCCGACTGCCATCAAGGCCCTGCCCTTCTAGCGGTTCGCGACGCTTGCCTCAAGCCCGTCTCGCGATGCAAGGACACGCAATACACAGATGACGGTCTTCCCGGTCCCGTTCAAGCGGGCCGATTGGCCAAGCCGCACACGCAACGCTAGGGTCGAACACCGCAAACGACGGGAGAACGCCGATGACCGATCACCCGCACCACCTCTATTCCGCCTGGGAGGACGCGATCAAAGGCCTCGACGAGGCCGTGGACGCGTTCCGCACCGCGGTCGGCGGGATGGCGGGCGACCTCGAGGACAAGGATGTCGCCGTCCTCGCCAACGAAGTGTCGAAGCGCAAGAAGGCGGCCTACGAAGCATGGGAAACCTATGTCAACGCCGCGGGATTCGGGCGCATCTGAAGTCCGGACGGCACCCGGTCAGGTCGCTGCTTCGAGAAGACGCTTGCATTCGATCAGCTCGAACAGCGCCGCCTTGAGCTGACGGACATCGTCCTGGGACAGGCCGCTGCGGGGCGCAGGCGCCGCAGGCACGGGGGCCGGTTCCGCGCGGGGCTGTCGTGCCACGACCGGCGCCACCTGCGGCGGAGGCGAGGAGGGCTGCGCCGCGGGGGAATGAGCCGAGGGGGATTGGACAGAGGGGGATTGGACAGAGGGAGGCGGCGCCGAGGGGCGCGGCGCAGGCCGTGGCCGTTCCACGGGTTCGGGTTCGGGCAATTCGTCGATCGCCGCCTGCGACGGGGTCGTCTGCGGCGGGGTCGCCTCCACCGGTTCGGCCTCGTCGCTTTCCCAGATCGCGGCGACGTGGCGGACGCCCTGTTCCTTCAGAATGCGCTGGACACCCTTGATCGTGTATCCCTCGCCATAGAGCAGATGGCGGATGCCCTTCAGCAGATTGACGTCTTCGGGACGATAGTAGCGCCGGCCGCCGCCGCGCTTCATCGGCTTGATCTGCGCGAATCGGGTCTCCCAGAAGCGCAGGACGTGCTGCGGCACGTCGAGCTCCTCGGCCACTTCGCTGATCGTGCGGAAGGCCTCGGGCGACTTTTCGGTCATGTCGGGATCCGGCTCAGTCCGCTGTGTCGGATATGTCGGCGCCGTTGTTGATACGTTGCTTCAGGACGGCGCTGGGCTTGAAAACGAGAACGCGCCGCGGCTCGATCGGCACTTCCTCGCCGGTCTTGGGATTGCGGCCGATGCGCTCGCCTTTCTCGCGCACGACAAAAGAGCCGAACGAAGACAGCTTCACTGTCTCCCCCTGCTCCAGGCAATCGGCGATCTCTGAGAGCACCAGTTCGACCAAATCGGCCGATTCCGTCCGTGAAAGGCCTACCGTCTGATAGACCGCCTCACAGAGGTCCGCTCTCGTGACCGTCTTATCCCCCATCTGCGTACGCTCCACATAACCGCCGCCGCGTCGGCTACGTCCCTGAACGGAAAACGCTATTAGCTCTAACGGCGCGGGTCAACTAAGACAATCGGCAAAGTATCCTGCTGCGTCACCAGCGCAACAGTGCCGCACCCCAGGTCAATCCGCCGCCCATCGCCTCGAGCATGACAAGTTGACCCTTTTTCACGCGCCCGTCCCGCCTGGCAATGTCGAGCGCCAACGGAATCGAGGCCGCCGACGTGTTGCCGTGCTTGTCGACCGTGATGACGACCTTGTCCTCCGGCCAGCCGAACTTTCGAGCCGTCGCGTCGATGATGCGCTTGTTGGCCTGGTGCGGCACGAACCAGTCGATGTCCTGCGCCGCCATGCCGGCATCGGACAGCGCTCCGTCGATCACGTCCGAGACCATGCCGACGGCATGGCGGAACACCTCGCGGCCCTGCATGCGCAGATGGCCGACGGTTCCCGTCGACGACGGCCCGCCGTCGACATACAGCTTGTCCTTGTGGCGGCCGTCGGAGCGCAGGCGCACCGACAGGACGCCGCGCCCGTCCGGATTGGCGGCTTCCTCGACGGCCTCGAGGACGATGGCGCCGGCGCCGTCGCCGAAGAGGACGCAGGTGGTGCGGTCCTCCCAGTCGAGGATCCGCGAAAAGGTCTCCGCCCCGATCACCAGCGCCTTGCGGGCATTGCCGGCGCGCAGCATCGCATCGGCAGTGGCCACGGCATAGACGAAGCCGGAGCAGACGGCGTGGACGTCGAAAGCCGACCCGTGCTCGATGCCGAGATTCGCCTGCACCGTAACCGCGGTCGCGGGAAAGGTGTTGTCGGGCGTGGCGGTCGCCAGCACGATCATGTCGATCTCGCCGGGCGCGATCCCCGCATCCTCGAGCGCCGCGCGCGCGGCATGGGTGGCAAGGTCGGAGGTGACTTCGCCGTCGGCCGCGATGTGGCGCTCGCGAATGCCGCTGCGCTGGACGATCCATTCGTCCGAGGTGTCCACCATGCGCGATAGCTCATCGTTGGTCATCACGCGCGCCGGGAGATAGGACCCGGTGCCGCGCACCACGCTACGCAAGACTTTCACGAATCGACCACCTCGGCTTGTTCTGGAGTGACGACGTCCCTGTTGCGGTCGTAGTGACCGAGGCCGTCCTCGATTTTCTTCATAAGTCCGTTCCGGGACAGGTGATAGCCCAGCGCGACGGCGGCGGAATAGCCTTCCGCGTCGGTACCGCCGTGGCTCTTGATGACCATGCCGTTGAGCCCGAGGAAGACGCCGCCGTTCGACTTGCGCGGGTCCATCTTTTCCTTGAGCGTGTCGAAGGCCGCCTTGGCGAACAGGAATCCGATCCGGCTGAGCAGGCTGCGTCGCATGCCCTGGCGCAGGTACTCGGCGATCTGCTTGGCGGTACCCTCGGCGGTCTTCAGCGCGATGTTGCCGGTGAAGCCCTCGCAGACCACGACGTCCACGGTGCCCTTGCCGATATCGTCGCCCTCGATGAAACCGGTATAGTCGATGGGGATATTGCCTTCGCGCAGGATCTGGCCGGCGGCGCGGATGTACTCCAGGCCCTTGACCTCCTCGACGCCGATGTTGAGCAGGCCGACCTTCGGACGGTTGACGCCGAACAGGGCCCGCGCCATCGCCTCGCCCATGACGGAAAAGCCGACAAGCTGCTCGGCGTCCGACCCGATGGTGGCGCCGACGTCGAGGACGATGCTTTCGCCGCGCAGGGTCGGCCAGATCGCCGCCAGGGCCGGGCGTTCGATTCCGGACATCATCCGCAGGCACAGTTTCGACATGGCCATGAGGGCGCCGGTGTTGCCGGCCGATACCGTGACATCCGCCCTGCCCGCCTTGATGGCTTCCAGCGACAGCCACATGCTGGAGCGACGGCGGCCATGGCGGAGCGCCTGGCTCGGCTTGTCGTCCATGCGAACGGCCACGTCCGTGTGCTCGATGATCGAGACCGCCGCCAGAGCCGGGTGCGCGTCGAGGACCGGACGAATCATGGATTCGTCGCCGAAGAACAGGAACTCGCTGTCGGGATAGCGTTCGCGCGCCAGCGCGCAGCCGGGAATGACCACGGACGGGCCGAAGTCACCACCCATAGCGTCGATCGAAATGCGTACTGGAGAGACCATCAGGCTTTATGCGCGAAGACCGTTTTGCCGGCCACTGCCGGAGCAGCAACCCTCGGCGCAAGAAGCCCCGGACAATAGCGGTTTAAGCCGTTGAAACAACCGCTTTCTTGCCACGTCGCCCGCCCTGTGTGGAACCGCTCAGGTCTCATCGTGCTTGCCACGCAGAGCGGCCAGTGAAGCAAATGCGCCACTTTTCGCCTCCTCTTCACCATTGCCCGCCTCGTTTTGAAAAGTGACACCCGGTTTTCGCGGATAGGGATCGAGACCGAGTGCGAGATACTCGCTGACGAGCGCGCCGACATCGATCCGGTCATGGACCAGCGGTTCGACATCGATATCGTGGATTTCCGCTGCCTCGGCGGCCTCCTCTTCGGGCCTCGGCGCGACATCGGGCGCGAAAAACGATTCCACGTCCTCATGGACCGCGTTCTCGAAGGGCTCGAGGGTGACGACGCAGGTCTGCACGATGCAGGCGTCGAGGGCGCCACGAACGGCAAGCCCGCGGCCGCGCCAGTGCGTCACCGTCAACCGGGCCGACATCGACAGGACCGAGGGACATTCGAGATACCGGGCAATCGCCACGCGCTCGTCCGCCGTGGCGTCGATCCCGACCGCCAGGCCACCCTCGGGGACCTCGTCGCGCGTCACGACGACGCTTATCGGATACGGTTTCGACGTCATTCTGCCCCTTCCCGATCCTCGACCGCCGACGCCGGGATCGCAGGCCAGTCTATCCGCCCGGCGGCAAGCGCGTCACCGGAAGTTTTCGCCAATGCCTCTTCGCAGGCGACGACATAGGCTGCCATGGCATCGAGGCCGGACTGGGCGCAAGCCCCCGCGAACAGGTTTCGCTCGAGCGCGGCCTCCAGCCCTTCGCCACCGGCTGCATCCAGGGCCGCGTCATAGACGCCCGCACGGCCGTAGAACGCCTCCACCATCGAGCGAATGCGCTTTGGCACCGCCATGTCGCTGACGCCCATCTCGCGCAGGTTGCGGTCCATGTCGTCAAAGAACAGGTCGAACAGGGCCTGGGCACGCGACCGGCCCTCGGCGCCCTCCCCGCGCAGACGGCGCATGATCAGCACGACATGCAGCACGATCATGTCGAAACGGCCCTCGGCGGTGTCGGCGACACCGACGCCCTGATAGAATGCCGGCTGCCGCGCCTGCGCCACGATTGCGGCATAGACGCCGTAGGGACGATCGTCCGAGCGGATACGTTGGAGCAGTTTACGAAACATGTCCGGCGTCCTTCCGCGCCCCGGGCGCTCGTGTCAACGGGTTGCATTCAGCCGACCCCCGAGCTAGGTCAATCGCCCGCCGCCGGTAATTGCACGGTTGTGCACCTGGGAACAAGAACACGATGCGACATACTGATTCAGAACGGCTTCCGACCCGCGCCACGCTTCGTGGCCGGCTCCTGATCGGCGCAGCACTCTGTGCCGCCGTCGTCGGCCTGTCGGCGTGCACCACCTTCACCACCGTCCAGCGGCACGGATACATCGTATCGCAAGATCAGCTCGACCAGGTACCGGTCGGCTCATCCAAGGAGCAAGTCGACTTCGTGCTCGGCACGCCGTCGACGACAGCGACCTTCGGCAACGAAGTCTACTACTACATCTCGCAGACCACCGAGACGACCGCGTTCCTTTCCCCGAAGACGACCGATCAGCGCATCCTGGCCGTCTATTTCGACACGGACCGCCGGGTCGAGCGCTTCGCCAATTACGGTCTCGAGGACGGGCGCGTGGTCGACTTCATCGCGCGCAAGACGCCGACGACGGGGGCGGAAGCCTCGTTCCTCAAGCAGATCTTCTCCTCGGCCGTGGGCGAGGAAGTCGAATAGCGTCCGGCGGCGCCGGGCATTCGCCCACTGGCACCCGATCAGGCAAAGAAAAAGCCCCGCGGAGGCGACCTCCGCGGGGCTTCGTTTTCGTGTCGGGCCGTCAGTGCGCCAGGACGGCGAGCAGCAGTAGCGCGACGATGTTGGTGATCTTGATCATCGGGTTCACGGCCGGACCGGCGGTGTCCTTGTAGGGATCACCCACCGTGTCGCCCGTCACAGCGGCCTTGTGGGCTTCCGAGCCCTTGCCGCCGTGATGGCCGTCCTCGATGTACTTCTTGGCGTTGTCCCAGGCGCCGCCGCCAGCCGTCATGGAGATGGCGACGAACAGGCCGGTGACGATGACGCCGAGCAGCATCGCGCCGAGCGCCGAGAAGGCAGCCGACTTGCCCGCGATCCAGTCCACCACGAAGAAGACGAACAGCGGCGAGAGCACCGGCAGCATCGAGGGGATGACCATCTCCCTGATGGCCGCACGCGTCAGCAGATCAACCGCCGCGCCGTAGTCCGGACGCTCCGTACCTTCCATGATCCCCGGCTTCTCCCGGAACTGGCGACGCACTTCCTCGACGATGGCGCCACCGGCGCGGCCGACGGCCATCATGCCCATCGAGCCGAACAGGTACGGCAGCATGCCGCCAAAGAACAGGCCGACGACGACGTACGGATTCGATAGCGAGAAGTCGAGCGCAACCCCCTCGAAATACGGGAACTCCGCCGGATTGCCGATGAAGTAGTTCAGGTCCTCCGTATAGGCGGCGAACAGCACCAGCGCGCCGAGGCCGGCCGACCCGATGGCATAGCCCTTGGTCACGGCCTTGGTGGTGTTGCCGACCGCGTCGAGCGCATCCGTGGTCTTGCGCACGTCCTCGGGCAGGTCCGCCATCTCGGCAATGCCGCCGGCATTGTCGGTGACCGGGCCGAAGGCATCCAGCGCAACCACCACACCGGCGAGCGCCAACATGGTCGTCACCGCGATGGCGATGCCGAACAAACCGGCCAGCGAATAGGTCACGATGATGCCGGCGATGATGACGATCGCCGGAAGGGCGGTCGCTTCCATCGACACGGCGAGGCCCTGGATCACGTTGGTGCCGTGTCCGGTGACCGAGGCGTTGGCGATCGACTTCACCGGACGATAGGAGATGCCGGTGTAGTACTCGGTGATGAAGATGATCAGCGCCGTGACGACAAGACCGGCGATACCGCAAAGGAACAGGTCCATGCCGGTGAACGACACACCGCGACTCGTCGTCAGCACCGTGTCCATGCCGAAGAAGTACGACGTGATCGGATAGAGCACGATCGCGGACAGGATGCCGGTCCCGATGAAGCCCTTGTAGAGGGCGCCCATGATCGACTGGTTGGAGCCGAGGCGCACGAAGAAGGTGCCGATGATCGAGGTCACGACGCAGGCGGCACCGATGGCCAGCGGATAGAGCATCGAGACTTCGAGGATCGCGGAGCCCGCAAAGAAGATCGAGGCAAGCACCATAGTGGCCACGACCGTCACCACGTAGGTCTCGAACAGATCCGCAGCCATGCCGGCGCAGTCGCCGACGTTGTCACCGACATTGTCGGCGATGGTGGCGGGATTGCGCGGATCGTCCTCCGGGATGCCGGCTTCGACCTTGCCGACCAGATCACCGCCGACGTCGGCGCCCTTGGTGAAGATGCCGCCGCCGAGACGGGCGAAGATCGAGATCAGCGAGGCGCCGAAACCGAGGGCGACGAGCGCGTTCACGACCGTGCGATCCTCGAGCGGCAATCCCATCACCGAGGTCAGGATCAGGAAGTAGATGGCCACGCCGAGCAACGCCAGACCGGCGACCAGAAGGCCGGTGACGGCGCCCGAGCGGAAGGCGATTGCGAGGCCCGCGGCGAGACTCTGGCTGGAGGCCTGGGTCGTGCGCACGTTGGCGCGTACCGATACCAGCATGCCGATAAAGCCGGCGAGGCCAGACAAGATCGCACCGATCGCAAAACCGATCGCGACAGGGATCGACAAAAGCCAGGCGACGATAACGAAGATGACGATTCCGACGATACCGATAGTCGTGTACTGGCGCGTGAGGTAGGCCTGAGCCCCCTCCTGAATGGCACCAGCGATCTCCTGCATGCGCTGGTTACCGGCGTCCGCCGCCATGACAGACTGGATAGCCCAGATGCCATAGACGATTGACAGGGCCCCGCAGGCGATAATCACCCAGATAGCCATAGTCATATGCCCAATCCTGTTTGACTGATTGTCTTCGAAGATGAACGGGCGCGATGCTTCGCCGAATTGCCGTGTGAACTATACAAAGTCTCCGCCCCCGTGACCTATGGTCGCGGCGACCATTGCCAGAAAAGCGCTGACTTAGCAACCGAGCGGAAGGTCTTAAAAAAGCGGAAGGTCTTATAAAACAGACTATGCGGTAGGTCGCCGATCACCAGCCCACCAAAGCCAGGCAAGGGCCGCGAAACACATGGCGACGACTGGAAAGATCACGATATTCAGCGTGTTCCAGCCATAGGCGTTGAGGATCGCCCCGGCGGCGAGCGAGGCCACCGCCTGGAAACCGAAGACCAGGAAATCGTTGAGGCCCTGAACCCGGGTGCGTTCCTCGGGCTCGTAGGTCTCGGTCAGCATCGCGGTCGCGCCGATGAAACCGAAGTTCCAGCCGACCCCGAGCAGGATCAGCGCCCCCCAGAAATGGGCGAGCGAGATCCCCATGGTCGCGACGATGCCGCAGCCGACGAGCAGCAGCAGGCCCACCGCGATGACCTTCTCATGGCCGAACCGCGCGATCAGCGTGCCGGTGAAGAAGCTCGGCGCGAACATGGCGATGACATGCCACTGGATACCGAGCGTCGCGTCGGTCTGGCTGTGGTCGCAGGCGACCATGGCGAGCGGCGTGGCCGTCATCACCATGCTCATCAGTCCGTAGCTGGCAATCGCGCAGATGACGGCGACGAGGAAACGCGGCTGCGAGACGATGACGCGCATCGGACGGCCGCCATGTGCCGCCTCGGCGGCTATCGGCTTGGGAATCCTCAGGAAGCCCAGGATGACGATCACCGCGCAGGCCAGCACGATCTGCGCCAGGAAGGCACCGGCGAACGGGATCGGCGACAGTGCATCCTTGGTGAAGATGACGATCTGGGGGCCGATGATGCCGGTGACGACGCCGCCAGCGAGCACCCAGGAGATCGCCTTGGGCCGGAACGCGGCGCTGGCGGTATCGGCGGCGGCGAAACGGTACTGCTGGACGAACGAGCCGCCTATTCCGGTGAGGGCCGTTCCCACGCACAAGAGCCAGAACTGCCCGGAAACGACGGCATAGGCGGCGACCGCACCGCCTAGGAGACCGCCGAGCGCACCGATCTGAAAGCCGGGACGGCGGCCGATCATCCGCATCAGGTGCGCGGCCGGAATGGAGCCGATCGCAACGCCGATGATGTAGAAGGCGACCGGAAGCGTGGCCAGCGACTTGTCTTCACCCAGCAGGTAGAAACCGGCTAGGCTCGACATCGCGACGACGATCGGCGCCGAGGCGCCGCCGACCGCCTGCGCGGCGGCCAGCACGAGCGCGTTACGCCGCGCCGCACCGTCGTCGAACTCGTCCGTGATCGAGATGCTGGTCATAACTTCCCCGGATCGGACACGCAAGACGCCACGCGGATACCCGAACGTCAACCAACAATTCAGGGACCCGAATATGTTGCTCCGACATGGCTGAAGGCGCGGTGCCCGAAACGCATCGGCGCGCCGTCGCCATCCAGGAAGACGGGGCGCTCGCCGCCTTCGACGATGTCCCCGATCGCCCGGACGGGAACGCCGGCCTCGGCCGCCGCCGCCTCGAACGTGGTGGCGTTTTCGGGGGCTACCGTGCAGAGGATCTCGTAGTCGTCCCCACCGGTGAGGCAAAGCGCCAGGAGCGCCGGATTGCTCTCGACTGCCGCGGTCGCCGCGTCGGAGAGCGGGACGGTCCCTGCCCGAATGCGGGCGGAGACGCCGGAAACGGAGCACAATTTGTCGAAGTCGCCGACAAGCCCGTCGGAAACGTCCAAGGCCGCCGTCGCGCACCGGGCCACGGCCGACGCCAATGCCACGCGCGGCTGCGGCAGGCGATAGCGCTCGTGCAGAAAGGCCCGTTCGTCGTCGTTCAGACCCGAGATCGCCGGATCGTGCCTGGCGACCAGGAGTCCCAATGCCCCGTCGCCGATGGTGCCGGAAACGTAGACGCGGTCGCCGGGCTTCGCGCCGGCGCGGCGAACCATGCCGCCCTTCTCGACGCTGCCGAAGGCGGTGATCGAGACGAGGAGCGTGTCGGCGCGGATCGTGTCGCCGCCATGGACGGAAATCCCGTAGATTTCCTGGTCGGCGGCGAGCCCTTCGGCGAAATCCCTGACCCAGTCTTCCGTCCAGTCGGGGCCCAGGCCGAGCAGCACCAGATAGCCGTCCGGCGTCGCGCCCTTGGCGGCGAGATCGGAGAGATTGACCCTGAGCGCCTTGCGGGCGACCGTGCCGGCGGCCTCGCTGCGCAGAAAGTGGTGCCCCTCGGCGATGCCGTCCTTGGTCAGAACGAGATCGGTTCCCGGCTGCGGCGAGAACGCGGCCGCGTCATCGAGCAGCTGAAAGGCGCCTGGCGCCGTCGCCAACGGGCGGAAGTAGCGCGCGATCAGGCTGTGTTCGTCGCCTTCCGGCTCAACGGGACCGCTCATCACCCCCCGCTTCCGGCGAGCTCCTTCGCCCGTTCGCGCCGTGCGATGGAATCCAGGATCGCATTGACGATGCCGGGCTCGTCGCCGTCCTCGAAGAAAGCCTTGGCGATGTCGACATATTCGCTGATGACGACGCGCGGCGGCACGTCACGGCGCTCGATCAGCTCGTAGGCGCCGGCGCGCAGCACGGCGCGCAGCGTCAGGTCGACGCGCTTCAGCGGCCAGCCCTTCTCAAGGTGCGCGTTGACGTCGGTGTCGATGCGCCGCTGGAGCTTGACCACGCCCGCGACGAGATCGCGGAAGAACTTCACGTCGGCGCCGATCAGCTTGTCGCCCTCGATTTCGCCGCCGAGGCGATGGGCCTCGAATTCGTCCAGCGTCGCTTCGAGGCCGGAGCCGGCGACATCCATCTGATAGAGGGCCTGTACGGCGGCAAGACGGGCCGCGCCGCGCTTGTTGGCCTTGGAGGCCGGTCGTTCGGCGCGCGCGGTATTCACCGGCTTTCACCCTGGAGGCTGCGGCGGACGCCGATCATGGCCAGCGCCGCGCGGGCGGCGAATCCGCCTTTGTCGCGACCGTCGATCGCGGCGCGCGCATGGGCCTGCTGGGCGTTCTCGACCGTCAGGATGCCATTGCCCAGGGCAAGCCGGTGCCCCACGGCAAGGTCCATCACCGCGCGGGCGGAGTCGTTCGCCACGATATCGTAGTGGCTGGTCTCGCCGCGGATGACGCAGCCCAGAAGCACAAAGCCGTCATAGGCCGCGGGCTCGAAGCGCTTGCCAGCCTCGACCGCAATGGCCAGCGCCGCGGGGATCTCCAGCACACCCGGCACCCAGATGCGCTCGACGCGCGCATCCGCCTCTTCCAGGGCGGCCATTGCGCCCGTGCGCAGGCTCTCGGCGATATCGGGATAGAACACCGCCTCAATGATGAGGATGCGCGGTCCGTCGTTGGTCATTTGTCTTCCGTTTCCTTGAGCCGGGCGACATATCGCGCCATCAGGTCAATCTCCAGGTTGACCTTGTCGCCAATGCCGCGTTCGCCCCATGTCGTAACTTGCAGCGTATGAGGAATGAGCGTCACCCAGAAGCGATTTCGCTCGACGCCGTTGACCGTGAGCGATGTTCCGTCGAGGCAGACCGAGCCCTTCTCGGCGATGAACCGATGCAGCGGCGCGGGCGCCTCGAAGGTGAAGCGGGTCGCCTCCCCGTCGGCCTCGCGGCCGACGATCGGCGCGACGCCGTCGATATGGCCGGTGACGATGTGGCCGCCGAGCTCGTCGCCCTGCCTGAGCGAGCGCTCGAGGTTGATGCGCGTTCCCGGCCCCCAGCCGCCGACCGTGGTGCGCGCGAGTGTTTCACCCGTCACGTCGACGGTGAAGACCGTTCGTCCGTCCGCGTCGGTCGCCACCGAAGTCGCGGTCAGGCATGGTCCGCCGCACGCGATCGAGGCGCCGAGCGCAATCGAGTCGGCGGCGTAGGAACAGCGAATGGCAAACCGGCTGACGCCGTCGTCATCCTGCCGCGAGACCACCTCGCCCATGTCGGTCACGATACCCGTGAACATTCGTACTCCTAACGCGTCCGCCTGTAGGTCGACATCACGTCGTCGCCGAGCGACACCCGGTCGACGGGCCTGTATGCCCCGTTCTCTCGGATCGCGGCAAGGGCCGGTCCGGCCGGCACCCCATTCGATCCGATGTCGATCGCTCCATCGAAGATCACGGCCTCGTCGATCAGGCCAGCGTCCGCAAGGCTCGTGGCCACCGTCGCGCCGCCTTCGACGAGCACACGGGTAAGACCGTGCCCCGCCAACACGCCCAACGCCGCGCCGATGCCGCCGTGCGACGGCAGGACGATCGCACCGCGGCGCTCAAGCGCC
This sequence comes from Microbaculum mangrovi, assembly GCF_051390635.1. Lineage (NCBI taxonomy): Bacteria > Pseudomonadati > Pseudomonadota > Alphaproteobacteria > Hyphomicrobiales > Tepidamorphaceae > Microbaculum > Microbaculum mangrovi. Next base: position 724,762 of record NZ_JBPODT010000002.1, on the reverse strand, counting down.
ACCCGTCTGGCCGGGTCGGCGGTTTCGCGCGAAATCAGCCAGATTGGCGTTTCTTCGGCCTCGTCGAGCATTTTCGCGGTCACGGGCAGGCGCAGATCGGTATCCAGCACGATCCGTACGGGCGACCGGTCCTGCATTCCAGGCAGACGGCAGGTCAGCGCGGGATCGTCGGCGAGCGCCGTCCGGATGCCGATCAGGATGGCGTCGTTCGTCGCGCGCAACATATGGGCGGCCGCCCGGGCGCGCGGCCCCGTTATGGCGACCGGAGCGCCGCCGGGCCCGGCGATCATGCCATCACGGCTGACGGCGAGCTTCAGCGTGACCCACGGACGGCCCTCGCGTACCCGCGTGAAATGACCGGCGTTGACCGCGCGGGCTTCGTCCGCGCCGATCCCGACGACGACCTCGATGCCGGCGTCGCGCAGCGTCGCGTGGCCGCGACCGCTCACACGGGAATCCGGATCCTCGACGGCGGAAACCACGCGCACCACGCCGGCCGCGACCAGCGCTTCGCTGCAGGGCGACGTGCGTCCGTGATGGGAACAGGGCTCAAGCGAGACATAGCAGGTCGCCCCGCTTGCCCGGCCGCCGGCCTGCGCCAGCGCCTCGGTCTCGGCGTGCGGGCGGCCGCCCTTGCGGGTCCAGCCGCGACCGACGACGACCGGGCCGGCGGCCCCGTGCCGTACGATCAGCGCGCCGACCGCAGGATTGGGCCAGGTGCGACCCAATTCGCGGGCGCCCAGCCGTGTCGCGGCGGCCATCAGGCGCGCGTCGAGATCGGGAAAGTGTTCGACCATCGGGATTCCCCGCGGGCATCACACCGCGGAATCGTCCTCCATATCGCCGCCATGCCCGGACAGCGCATCGAGAAACTCCTCGAAATCCTTGGCTTCCCTGAAGTTCCTGTAGACGGACGCGAACCGGACATAGGCCACGTCGTCGAGCGTGCGCAGGCCCTCCATGACCAGCTTGCCGATCGTGTCGGACGAAATCTCGCTCTCGCCCTGGCTTTCCAGCCGGCGGACGATGCCGCTGACCAGCCGCTCTATCCGCTCTTCCTCGACCGGCCGCTTACGCAAGGCCACCTGTACCGACCTGACCAGCTTGTCACGATCGAACGGAACCCGGCGGCCCGTCTTCTTCAGCACCGTCAACTCACGCAGCTGCACCCGTTCGAACGTGGTGAAGCGGCCGCCGCAATCGGGACAGACGCGACGGCGACGGATCGCGGCCGAGTCCTCCGTCGGCCGCGAATCCTTCACCTGCGTCGCCAGGCTTCCGCAATAGGGACAGCGCATTCCTGTCCTCCGCCCTTCCGTTGGCCCGTGCGGTCAGTCTTCGTAGATCGGGAACCGCCGGCACAGGTCTAGCGCGCAGGCACGCACCGCCTCCTCCACCGCAGCGTTACCGTCCTCGGCGTTCGCCTTGCGAAGCCCCTCCAGCACGTCGACGATCATAGCGCCGATGTCCCGGAATTCCGCAACACCGAAACCGCGCGTGGTGCCGGCCGGGCTGCCGAGGCGGACGCCGGAGGTGATCATCGGCTTTTCGGGATCGAACGGAATGCCGTTCTTGTTGCAGGTGATGTGCGCGCGGCCGAGAGACTCCTCGGCGACCTTTCCGGTCAGGCCCTTGGGGCGCAGATCGACCAGCATCAGATGGGTGTCGGTGCCCCCGGACACGATATCGAGGCCGGCACCCTTCAGGTGATCGGCGAGCGCCTTGGCGTTGTCGACGACATTCTGCGCGTAGACCTTGAACTCGGGCTTCAGCGCCTCGCCGAAGGCGACGGCCTTGGCGGCGATCACGTGCATCAGCGGGCCGCCCTGCAGGCCCGGGAACACCGCCGAATTGACCTTCTTGGCGATGTCCGGATCGTTGGTCAGCACCATGCCGCCGCGCGGCCCGCGAAGGGTCTTGTGGGTGGTGGTGGTGACCACGTGGGCGTGGGGGAACGGGCTGGGATGGACGCCGGCGGCGACGAGCCCGGCGAAATGGGCCATGTCGACCATCAGATGGGCACCAACCGCGTCGGCGATCTGCCGGAACTTCGCGAAATCGAAGATGCGCGGATAGGCCGAGCCACCGGCGATGATGATCTTCGGCTTGTGCTCCTCGGCCAGTCGCGCGACCTCGTCCATGTCGACCTGCTGGTCATCGCGGCGCACCGTGTAATGAACGGCATTGAACCACTTGCCCGACACGTTGACCGGCGACCCGTGGGTCAGGTGTCCGCCCGCCGAGAGGCTGAGCCCCAGAATGGTATCGCCCGGCTTAGCGAGCGCCATGAACACGGCCTGGTTCGCCTGCGAGCCCGAGTGCGGCTGAACGTTGGCGAACTCGCATCCGAACAGGCGCTTGGCGCGGTCGATCGCGAGGTTCTCGGCAACGTCGACATACTGGCAGCCGCCGTAGTAGCGCCGGCCGGGATAGCCCTCGGCGTATTTGTTGGTGAGAACCGAGCCCTGAGCCTCGAGAACGGCGCGCGAAACGATATTCTCGGATGCGATCAGCTCGATTTCGTCGCGCTGACGACCGAGTTCGCCGCGAATCGCCTCGGCCAGTTCGGGGTCGGCATCGGCAACGCCGGCGCCAAAGAAAGCGCGGCTCGCGGACGTGAAATCGGACGGCTGGTTCACCGACATTAGCAGAATTCCCGGTTCTCGAGGGTGAGAGGAACGTCGCCGGCCGCGACTAGATCGGCCGACGATCTCGCCTGCGCAATACCACAGCTTGTGGGGACGGCCAACCGAGGATGCGGTGCCAAAAGGCCGCAAAAACGGCCCGAGATGCGTCGCGAACCAGCCAGGCGCCCCGGCTAAGCGAACCGGGAACCGTCCGGTTTCCGTGTTGGATCGGGTGGGGGCGACCGGTCGTCAGCCGATGCGGCAAGACGCCGCTTCAGCTTCCGTACGGCCAACTGGCCGATGTCATCCTGCGAGACATTGGCGGGACCGAAAACGACGACTTCGACGCCCGATTCCGCATCGATCGCGGCCACACGCATCTGGCCGCTCAAAACGCTGTACTCAAGGTAGATCTCGCCCTTTTCCGGGGCGGCGGACCCACGGCGCGCCGGCTTGCCGGCGCCTCCGCGGCGGACAGCCATCAGATATCCGAGGCCAGCGGCGCGCCAGGCCCGTCCCGGTCGTAGATGTCGGGACGGAAGTGCACGACGCCGTCGGACGTGGCCCAGGCGGTGATGTAGGCGAAATAGATCGGGGTCGCCTTTCTCAGGCTGACGTCGATCCGTTCACCGGACCGCACCACCGCGTCGATCTTGGTCCGCGACCAGTCGCCGTTGGGCTGCAGCAGCCAGTCGACGAGCTGACGGACGTTCTGAACCCGCACGCACCCCGACGAATGGAAGCGAGCATTCTGGCCGAACAGGGTCTGCTGCGGGGTATCGTGCAGATAGACCGCGTCCTTATTGGGAAAATTGATGCGGATCGAGCCCAGCGAGTTCTGGTCGCCCGGATCCTGCTTGAGCATGTAGTCGACGGCCTCGTTGGTGTTCCAGTCCACCTGCGAGGGGTCGAGCTCGTCGCCCTTGCCGTTGAGAATGCGGATCTTGTAGCGGGTCAGATACTCGGGATCCTCCCGCATCTTCGGGATGATGTCCTTGCGGATGATGCTCTTGGGCACCGTCCAGTAAGGATTGAAGCTGACGTAGAGGACCTTCTTGGTCAGGATCGGGGACTGACGATCCTTGCGGCCGACGACGGCGGTGTGGCGCGAGGCGACAGTGCCGTTTTCGACCGCCTCCACTTCGGCGGCCGGGATGTTGACCATCACGTAGCGGTCGCCGAGATCGGCCGACATCGCCTGGACCCGGACAAGATTGGTGCGGAGCTGGGCGATGCGCACGTCGACCGGCACGTTCAGCTCGGCAAGCGTCTCGTCGCGCACCATGCCGTCGGGCAGCAGGCCATGACGGGCCTGGAAGCGGCGAACGGCGGCCTCGACATAGGTATCGAACGTGTTCGACACGCCGGCTGCGGCATTCAGGTCACCCGAGGCGATCAGACGCGCGCGCAACGCCGCGACATTCTTGTGCGACAGGCCGACACGCAGAACCTGACCGCCGGGAACCTGGCCCCAGCCGCCGCGTCCGGCGATCGTCATGTAGGTGTCGATGGCGGTCTGGATGTTCGCGACGGTCTGCGCGCTCAGGGTCGGTTGCCGCGAGTCGAAGGTGAAGCTCAGCGTATCCGAGGAGGGATCGAAGCGGTCGCTCCACTCCGCGCCGCCATTGTCGAAGGTTGGCAGCGATGGATCGGACTGCTGACTGACGGCGATGCGCGTATTGCCGTCGCTCTTTGACAACAGGGACTCGAACCAAGTGCCGTTTCCGGCATTGTTCGCCAGTGTCGCGGCAGGCGCCGCGAAAACGGTCCCGGCCAGTGCCAGCCCCAAAACTTTGTCGTGCAGTTTCATCGCCATCCGCACCCGTCCCGCAAGCAGGTTCCCGGGCCCCCGGCTCGCAACAAAGGCGCGCGTCACGCGCACCCGCGAGCCCCATTCGTACAATACCCGGTCTGTAACACTTCGAGGGTTAACGAACAACAACCCTTCTTGGCTGGAATATGGCGACTAGACTTCGTTTCGCAAAGTCGATCGAAAAAACGCCGGCCTGACCACCTCCGTACCGGCGCGCGCGCCGAAAGCCCCGGCACGCGACCGAGGCATTCGACAGGAGACCGGCCGGCAGACGGCCGATTTACTCAGAGCCGATAGAGGATCTGGTCGGTCCAGAACCGTTCCAGCTTCTGCAGGGACCGGTTGAGGCGATCGAAATCATCGCAGCCAAGGCCGCCGACCTTCTCGATGGACCTCAGGTGGCGGTCATAGAGAGAGGCGATGATGTTGTGCACTTCCTGGCCCTTCTCGGTCAGGGAGATCCGCACGGAACGCCGATCCACCGTCGAACGCTGGTGATGGACATATCCCCCCTCGACCAGCTTCTTAAGGTTATAGGACACGTTCGAGCCCAGATAGTATCCGCGGGTGCGAAGTTCACCTGCCGTCAACTCGGAATCGCCGATATTGAACAACAACAGCGCCTGGACGCTGTTGACGTCGGCTCGGCCCTCGCGGTCGAATTCGTCCTTGATAACGTCGAGAAGCCGGCGATGGAGACGCTCGACCAAGGTCAGCGCCTCGAGATACCGCGGCTTCAGCTCGTCTTCCTCTGCGGAGTGTCCCGCCACCACCTGATTGGCGATTGCTACGCTCATCTGACTGCCTCACTGTTCGTCCATGTGGTGTTCCCCACTTGTCGATCAGCCTAAACGGAGCAGACTAAGATGGCCTTAAAAGTCAGGCTTAATTTTCTAGAAAATTGAAATTTCCGAATGATTTACCCTTTACCTCGCAAGAACTTGACGACCCCGGAGAAATCCAGACCGCCATTTCCTTCACCTGCAAATAAACCGTAAATCTGTGCCGCTTCGGCACCGAGCGGCGTATTCGCACCGGAACTGTTGGCCGCGTCCTGGGCGAGCTTGAGGTCCTTCAGCATCATGTCGGCGGTGAATCCGGCCTGGTAGTCACGGTTTGCCGGCGACGTCGGAACCGGCCCGGGAACCGGGCAATAGGTCGTCAGCGACCAGCACTGGCCGGACGCCGTGGAAGAGATATCGAACAGCTTCTGATGGTCGAGCCCGAGCTTCTCGGCCAGCACGAAGGCCTCTGACACGCCGATCATCGAAATGCCGAGGATCATGTTGTTGCAGATCTTCGCGGCCTGGCCGTTGCCGGCGCCGCCGGCGTGGACGATCGTCTTGCCCATCCGGTCCAGGAACGGCCGGGCCTGCTCGAACGCCGCCTCGGGGCCGCCGACCATAAACGTTAATGTTCCCGCCTGGGCGCCCCCTACGCCGCCGGAGACCGGAGCGTCGATCATGCCCATGCCCGCGGCCTCGGCCGCGGCGGCGACCTTGCGGGCGGTGGCCACGTCGATGGTCGAGGAATCGATGAACAGCGTCCCCTTGGCGGCGGCCGCGATCAGCCCCCCCTCGCCTGATTGCGCGTCGCCGAGATAGACCGCTTCGACATGACGGCCGGCGGGCAGCATGGTGACGACGACATCGGCGCCCGACACCGCATCCTTGGCCGAAGCGCAAGGGGTGCCGCCGGCTTCGGCAAGGCGCGTCTTCGCGTCTTCGGAAAGGTCGAAGCCCCGGACCGCATGACCGGCCTTGACCAGATTGGCGGCCATCGGCCCGCCCATGTTGCCCAGTCCGATAAAGCCTACCGTCGTCATCGATTCCTCCCTTTATAGGTCCGCGACACGCCTATTCTTCCGGCATGCGCAGGATTTCGCCCGTATTTTCCGGCGTGCCCGTCCACCAGGCCAGCCCGACATAGACAAGGATTGTCATGGAGTGGAACGCCACGATGAGCCAGGCCGAGCCGAACAGATCGGCAAAGCCGATATGCATCACGAGTTCCGCGACCGCCGAGAACAGCCACGCCGCTACGCCCCAGGCCGCCCCGCACCACAGCCCGACGGCGGCGACGACCTGCAGGAGCGCGAAATAGATGGTGGCGACCTGCACATGGACCGGCATGGTCTCGAAGCCCGGGCCGAGTACGCCGATGATCCGTGCCCAGTGCATCAGGCCGTTGACGAAATAGAAAAACGCCAGCGAACGCAGATACCAGAGCAGGACGGTCGGAGCGAGCGGCGCCGTCTTGGCGAATTGGAGCGGCATCTAGACGCGATCCAATCTGGCCAGATCGAGCTCGCCTGCGCCCAATGGCGCGAAGACGGCATCGACGTCGGCGTCGGAGACATCCGACAGGCTGCCGGGACGCCAATTCGGCGCGTTGTCCTTGTCGATGATCACGGCGCGCACGCCCTCGAAGAAGTCGTGCCCCTTCAGGACCCGGCTGACGACGCGGAATTCGGTACGCATGCAATCCTCGAAATCGGCTGTGGCGCCCACCTGCATCTGACGGAGCGCGATCTTCAGGCTCGTCGGAGACTTGGTGCGGATCGTCGCCGCGGCCTTCGCCGCCCATTCGGCCTGCGCGCCGGTTTCCGAGTCGAGCCTGGACAGTATCTCCTCGACGGTCTCCCCGGAGAAGCAGCGATCGATCAGCGGTTGCAGCTCGGGAACCGCGGTGCCGGACGGTGGCTGCGAAAATGATTCAAGGGTCTCATCCAAGTTGTTGGGATCGCACAGGGATTCTGTGAGCGCTTCGAACATCTCCGAGGCGACCGCATGGGTCGCGACCCCGGTCCCGACCACCTCGGCTTGCCCCAAGCGCGCGCCGGTGAGCGCAAGCCACGTGCCGACTTTTCCCGGCAGGCGCGGCAGGAAGTAGGTGCCGCCGACATCGGGAAACAGGCCGATGCCCGTTTCGGGCATCGCGAACATCGTCCTTCCCCCCGCGACCCTATGACTGCCATGCACGGAGATGCCGACACCGCCGCCCATGTCGATGCCGTCGATCAGGGCGACATAGGGCTTGGGATAGCGCTTGATGTAGGTGTTGAGGCGGTATTCTTCCGCGTAGAAGGTCAGCGCCATGGGGTCGCCCGCCCTGCCCCAGTCATAGAGCTGGCGGATATCGCCCCCGGCGCAGAACGCCTTCTCGCCGGCGGCGCGGACGACCACGCGCTCGATGTCGCGATCGTTCGCCCATTCGATCAGCTGCGGATGCAGCGCCCGCACCATGTTCAGCGTCAGCGCGTTCAGCGCCTTCGGCCGGTTCAGCGTGACCAGGCCGGCGCAGCCGCGTTTCTCGAACAGGATTTCCGGCTCGTCCGTCACCGTCCGAATATCTCCCGCGCCACGATCAGGCGCATGATCTCGTTGGTTCCCTCGAGAATCTGGTGCACCCGCAGGTCCCGCACGATCTTCTCGATCCCGTATTCCGACAGATAGCCGTAGCCGCCGTGCAGCTGCAGCGCCTGGTTGGCGACGTCGAAGCCGATATCCGTCACGTAACGCTTGGCCATGGCGCAGAGTTTGGTCGCGTCCGGCGTCTTCGCATCGAGCGCCGAGGCGGCGCGCCACAGGAAGGTTCGCGCCGCTTCCAGTTCGATCGCCATGTCGGCGACGCGGAACTGCAGCGCCTGGAACTCCTTGAGATGCCGGCCGAAGGCGGAGCGCTCGCCCATATAGCCGACCGCCTTGTCCAGGGCCGCCTGGGCGCCGCCGAGCGAACAGGCGGAAATGTTGAGCCTGCCGCCATCGAGGCCGGCCATGGCGATCCTGAAGCCGTCGCCCTCCTGCCCCAGCCGGTTCTCGACGGGAACCCGCGCGCCCTCGAAGATGACGGCGCGCGTGGGCTGGGTATTCCAGCCCATCTTCACCTCGTTGGCGCCGAACGACACGCCGGGCGTGTCGCCGGGGATCACCAGCGTCGAGATGCCCTTCGGCCCGTCGGCGCCGGTGCGCACCATCGCGACATAGACGTCGGTCTCGCCGCCGCCGGAAATGAACTGCTTCTGGCCGTTAAGAACGTAGTGATCGCCGTCGCGCACCGCCCTGGCACGCAGTGCGGCCGCGTCCGAGCCTGCGCCGGGCTCGGTCAGGGCGTAGCTGGCCAGCAGCTCCATGGAACACAGGCCGGGCAGCCACCTCTGGCGCTGCTCGTCGTTGCCGAAGGCGTCGACCATCCACGCCGCCATGTTGTGGATCGAGATATAGGCGGCGGTGGACGGACAGGCGGTGGCCAGCGCCTCGAAGATCAGCGCGGCGTCGAGCCTGGTCAGGCCCGAGCCGCCGACATCCTCGCGCACATAGATGCCGCCCATGCCGAGCGCGGCGGCGGCCCGCAACGTGTCGACGGGAAAATGCTTCCGGCGGTCCCACTCGTCCGCATGAGGCGCGAGCTCGGCCGCCGCGAACTCGCGCGCCATATCGCGGATTGCCGTCTGTTCCTCGCTTAGAGAGAAGTCCATGGCTCTCCCCGCCTTCGGTCCAGCCCGTTTCTCGTCATGGCCCGCTAAGCTCCCACGCCATGCCCGGGATAGCCCCGGGCATGGCGAGAGCGAATCCGCGGCTGCCTCAGCGCATCGTCGGGATGACGAACTCCGCGCCGTCCTTGATGCCGGACGGCCACCGCGACGTCACGGTCTTGGTCTTCGTGTAGAAGCGGATCGAGTCCGGACCGTGCTGGTTGAGATCGCCGAAGCCCGAGCGCTTCCAGCCGCCGAAGGTATGATAGGCCAGCGGCACCGGGATCGGCACATTGATACCGACCATGCCGACATTCACCTTCGAAGCGAAATCACGGGCGGCGTCGCCATCGCGGGTGTAGATCGCGACGCCGTTGCCATACTCGTGGTTGGTCGGCAGAGCCGCCGCTTCCTCGTAGTCCTTGGCGCGGACGACGGAGAGGACCGGGCCAAAGATCTCCTCCTTGTAGATCGTCATGTCCGCGGTGACGTCGTCGAACAGGCAGCCGCCCATGAAGAAGCCGTTCTCGTAGCCCTGCATGGTGAAGTCGCGGCCATCGACGGCGAGCCTGGCGCCTTCCTTGACGCCCAGGTCGACATAGCCCTTCACGCGCTCCAGCGCCGCCTTGGTGACGAGCGGGCCGTAGTCGGCGTCGACGTCGCTGGACAGGCCGATCTTCAGGCTCTCGACCCGCGGGATCAGCTTGTCCATCAGCGCGTCAGCGGTCTGCTGGCCGACGGGCACAGCGACCGAGATCGCCATGCAGCGCTCGCCGGCGGATCCGTATCCGGCGCCGATCAGCGCGTCGACCGCCTGATCCAGGTCGGCGTCGGGCATGACGATCATGTGGTTCTTGGCGCCGCCGAAGCACTGGACGCGCTTACCGTGGGCGGTGCCGGTCGAATAGATGTACTCGGCAATGGCGCTGGAGCCGACGAAGCCGATCGCCATGATGCGCGGATCGGTGAGGATCGTGTCGACGGCCTCCTTGTCGCCGTTGACGACATTGAACACGCCTTCCGGCAGGCCGGCCTCGCGGAAGAGCTCGGCGATGCGCATCGGAACGGAGGGATCGCGCTCGGAGGGCTTGAGGATGAAGGCGTTTCCGCAGGCGATCGCGGGCGCGCATTTCCACAGCGGGATCATCGCCGGGAAGTTGAACGGCGTGATGCCGGCGACGACGCCGAGCGGCTGGCGCATCGAGTACATGTCGATGCCGGGGCCGGCGCCCTCGGTGAACTCGCCCTTGAGCAGGTGCGGGATGCCGCAGGCGAACTCGACCACTTCCAGGCCGCGCTGGATATCGCCTTTGGCGTCGGGGATGGTCTTGCCGTGCTCGGACGACAGGAGCGCGGCCAGGCTTTCCATCTCCGCCTGGCAAAGCTGCAGGAACCTGAACATCACGCGGGCGCGCTTCTGCGGGTTCTCCGCCGCCCAGGCGATCTGGGCCCTGGCCGCGTTATCGATGATCGACTCGACTTCGGCCTTGGATGCGAGCGCCACCCTAGCCTGAACCTCGCCGGTGTTCGGATCGAATATCTCGCCGAAGCGGCCGGACGTGCCGTCCACGGTCTTGCCGCCGACGAAATGGCCGATTGTTCTCATGGTCGTCTCCTGATGCTCCCTGTTGCACGCAACATATCTGATTAAATCAGCACGACCAGCGGCTTGTTTGCCCATCGGTTGTGCGGTTATGTACATATGCATGTCGCTCGATTGGAACGATCTGCGCTACTTCCTTTCGGTCGCGCGCACCGGGCGCCTGACCGAAGCCTCGCGGCGGCTCGGCACCGACCATGCCACCGTTTCCCGTCGCATCAAGGCACTGGAGGGCGCGCTCGATGCCCGGCTGTTCGAACGCTCTCCGCGCGGATACGCGCTGACGGAGGCCGGCGAGCGCCTGCTTGTCCACGCCGAACGCATGGAGAGTTCGGCCGCGCGCATGCAAAGCGAAATCGCGGGCGAGAACATGACGCTGGGCGGCGCGGTCCGCGTCGGCGCGCCCGACGGTTTCGGCACGGTCTTCCTGGCGCCGCGCATCGGCGCCCTGAACCGGCTCTATCCGGAGCTCGACCTGCAGATCGTCGCCATGCCGCGCGTCTTCAGCCTGTCGAAGCGGGAGGCGGACATCGCGATCGGCCTCGCCCGGCCCACAGAGGGTCGGCTGGTAACACGCAAGCTGACCGACTACCGACTGCACCTCTACGCGTCCCGATCCTATCTCGACGAAAACGACCGGATCGAAAGTCCGGCCGATCTGAGCGACCACGTCGTGATCGGTTATATCCCGGACCTGATCTTCACGCCCGAACTCGATTATCTGCCCCAGGTGTCGTCGCAAATCAAACCCCGGCTCACCAGCTCCAACCTGATCGCGCAGATGCGCGCGGCGCGCGCCGGCGCGGGGCTCTGCATCCTGCCGGACTTCATGGCGATGGAAGACCCGGGCCTTGTCGCGGTCCTGCCCGACGAAATCGACCTTGTCCGCACGTTCTGGCTGATCCTGCATGCCGATCTCCACGATATCGCCCGCGTCCGGGCCGTCGCCGATTTCATCGTCGCGGAAGTGGAGGCCGCGCGGGACCTGTTCATGCCGGACGACTCGCCGGTCCCGTAGTCACCGGAGGCTTTTAAATGCCCGACATCGGAATTTGTCCGGTCGCGCCCGGAAAAGACGTGGAAAAGCCAATTCCTACCGTGACGCGGACCGGGCATCAAAAACCGGGCGCAGTGCGCCAAACAGTCGTTTTGAGCGGGCGCGGGGCCCGTGATAGGTATCCCGTCGGAGACCCGTTCCAGAATTCATTCGCGGAGAATAAATCGATGGCCAAACGCGAGGACACGCAGACAGGCATGGCGGGCGGCGGCGCGCGCGGCAATGTCACGGAGAGCCGCGCGGACACGACGACGCGTGCGATCCGGCCGCGCCGCAACCGGCGTTCGGACTGGGCGCGACGGCTGACTCGCGAGACCGTGCTGACCACCGACGACCTGATCTGGCCGCTCTTCGTGGTCGAGGGAAAGGGCGTGCGCGAGCCGGTCGCCTCTATGCCCGGCGTGGTGCGCTACTCGGTCGACGAAGCGGTAACGGCCGTCGCCGGGGCGGCGAAGCTCGGCATTCCGGCGATCGCGCTGTTTCCCTACACAAACCCGAGCCTGCGCGACGAGCGCGGCTCGGAAGCGATCAATCCGGACAATCTGGTCTGCCAGGCCTGCCGGGCGGTGAAGGACACGGTGCCGGACATCGGCATCGTCACCGATGTCGCCCTCGATCCCTATACCAGCCACGGCCATGACGGCCTGATCGAAGACGGCCGGATCCTCAACGACGCCACGGTCGAGGTGCTTGTCGAACAGGCGCTGACCCAGGCCAGGGCGGGCTGCGATGTCATCGCGCCCTCCGACATGATGGACGGGCGCGTCGGCGCGATCCGCGCGGCGCTGGAGGCCGAAGGCATGGTCGACACGCAGATCATGGCCTACACGGCGAAATACGCCTCCGCCTTCTACGGTCCCTTCCGCGACGCGGTCGGCTCGTCGGGGACGCTGTCGGGCGACAAGCGCACCTACCAGATGGACTACGGCAATTCGGACGAGGCGCTGCGCGAGGCCGAGCTCGACATCGCCGAGGGCGCCGACATGATCATGGTCAAGCCCGGCATGCCCTATCTCGATATCGTGCGGCGCCTGAAGGACACCTTCGCCATGCCGACCTACGCCTATCAGGTGTCGGGCGAGTACGCGATGCTGTGCGCCGCCTTCGAGCGCGGCTGGCTCGACCGCGACAAGTGCGTGATGGAGGCGCTGACCGGCTTCAAACGCGCCGGCGCCGACGGCGTGCTGACCTATTTCGCCCTGGAAGCGGCGCGGAAACTGAACGGCTGAGGCGGCCCTCCCGGCGGTCCACAGTAGTCGGGATCCGACATCGGTTTCCGGCTGGACGTCGGCTGAAGGCGGCTTTACCACGGACGCCATGAGCGCCGAATTGCCGATCACCCTCGAAGACGTCGCGGCGGCCGCGGAAACGATCCGCGGCCACGTGCTTCGCACGCCGCTGGTCGCCGCGCCGCGCCTGTCGGCTATGAGCGGGGCCGAGGTCTTCGTCAAATACGAGAACCTGCAGGTCACCAACGCCTTCAAGGAGCGCGGCGCCCTCAACAAGCTGGCGGCGCTCACGGACGAGGAGCGCGAACGCGGCGTCGTCGCGCTGTCGGCGGGTAACCACGCGCAGGCGCTCGCCTGTCACGCCAGGCGACTCGGCATTCCGGCAACCATCGTCATGCCGCGCACCACGCCCTTCACCAAGATCGCGAGCACCGAGAGCTTCGGCGCGCGGGTCGTGCTGGAGGGCGAGACGGTCGGCGAATGCGGCGCCGTCGTCGATACGCTGATCGCCCGGGAGGGCCTCATTCTCGTCCACCCCTATGACGACCCCCTCGTCATGGCCGGCCAGGGCACCATCGGCCTGGAAATGCTGGAGGACCAGCCGGATCTCGACTGTCTGATCGTGCCGGTCGGCGGCGGCGGGCTCGTGTCCGGAATCGCGGTCGCGGCGACGGCGATGAAGCACGGCATCGAGGTCGTCGGGGTGCAGGCGGCGCAATACGCCTCCATGGCCGCCGCGCTCGCCGGCAAGGAGGTGGCGTGCGGCGGCGACACGCTGGCCGAAGGCATCGCGGTGAAGGCGGTCTCGCGGACGGCGGTCTCCATACTGACCGCGCTCGGCGTGGACGTGCTGGTCGTCGACGAAGCGGCGATCGAACGGGCGATCTACGCCTATCTGGTACGGCTGAAGACGCTTGCCGAAGGCGCCGGCGCGGCCGGTCTCGCCGCGCTGCTGTCGCAGCCGGGACGGTTCAAGGGCCGCAAGGTCGGCCTGGTTCTGAGCGGCGGCAATATCGATCCGCGGCTGCTGTCCGCCATCACCGTCCGGGCACTGGAGCGCGAGGACCGGGTCGTCACCTTCCGCGTCACCGTCCGCGACCGGCCCGGCGAGCTTGGCAAAGTGGCCGACATATTGGGCCGCGAGGGTGCGAACATCCTCGAGGTCTCGCACCAGCGCCTGCTGCTCGACGTGCCGGCGATGCGGGCGTCGACGGACATAACCATAGAAACGCGAGACGGCGACCATGCCGAACGCATCCGCCGGAGGCTCGAAGCCGAAGGCATGACCGTGACGCGGCTGGCGCCGCTGCAGCATCGCGGCTGACACCGAAGACCCAGGCGAATGAAATTGCTTTCGACCGGCCCCGAAGGGGATGTCGTTCCATCAGGAGCGCTATTTACGAAATCACGGGGCCTTGGTTCGCCCTGTCCGCTTCGTCATGATTCGCGGCCTGTCGGCGGCCGCGGGGAGTAAGCGCGCGTATGGAAGATTTCCACATGTGGGTTACGTTCGCGGTGATTCTCGCCGCGATCGTCGCCTACGTGACCGAATGGGTACCCCTGGAGGTGACGGCGGCCGGCGTCGTCGTCGCGTTCCTGTTGATTTTCCAGATATTTCCGTACGTAGGACCCGACGGCACGTCGCTGCTTGGCACGGAGGTGCTGCTGTCCGGCTTCGCCAATCCGGCACTGTTCACGGTCCTGGCCCTGCTCGTCATAGGCCAGGGCCTGTTCCAGACGGGGGCGCTCGACGGCTTCGCCACGCGGGTTTCGCAATGGGGCAACGGGCGGACCGCGGCGACGATGGCGATCGCCCTGATCATGACCGCGGCCCTGAGCGCGTTCATGAACAATACCCCCGTCGTCGTCCTGATGTTGCCGGTTCTCGGCGTGATCGCCCTGCGCGCGCGCCTGTCGCCGAGCAAGGTCATGATCCCGCTGAGCTTCATCTCGATCCTCGGCGGCATGACGACGCTGATCGGCTCGTCCACCAACCTGCTGGTCGCCGGCCTCGCCGAAGATCTCGGTCAGCCGGTCATCGGTTTCTTCGACTTCACGGTGATCGGCCTGCTGTTGGCCCTTGTCGGCGGCGTCTACGTGATCGTGCTGCTGCCGCGCATCCTGCCCGCGCGCGCCACCATGCTGCAGGAGGTCGGCGGCGGACAGGGCAAGCAGTTCATCGCCCAGATTCCGGTCGGCTACAATCATCCCCTCATCGGCTGCAAATCCGTTGCCGGCATGTTCCCGGCCCTGAAGGACATGACGGTGATCATGATCCAGCGTGGCGAGCATCCGTTCCTGGCACCGTTCGAGGACGTGGCCCTGCGGGCAGGCGACGTGATCGTCGTGGCGGCGACGCGCGCGGTGCTGGCGGATGCGCTGACGGGCGCCAAGGCACTGCTGACGGCGGAAGCCGTAAGCTCCCTGGACGGCTCGGAGGACACCGGAGCACCGCCAGTCGACGGCCCGATCACGCTGGCCGAGGCGATCGTCGCGCCCGGTTCGCGGCTCATCGGGCGTACGATCGAACAATCGGCGCTGCGGTCGATGACGGGATGCATCGTGCTCGGAATCCAGCGGCAGAGCCGCATGATCCGCATGCGCATGAGCGATATCCGCCTGGAAGCCGGCGACGCGCTGCTGATCACGGGATCGCGGGCCCAGGTCGAGGGCCTGCGCCTGTCGCGCGACGTGATCCTTCTGGAGTGGTCGACGGCCGAAGTCCCGCTCACCGAACGGGCCGGCCGGGCGCTGGCGATCTTCCTCGCGGTCGTCGGGCTGTCGGCGAGCGGTATCTTGCCGATCTCCATCGCCGCGATCACCGGCGCGCTCGGCATGGTAGCGGCCGGCTGCCTCAATGTCAGGCAGGCCGCACGCGCGTTCGACCGGCGAATCTACCTGCTGATCGGCTCGTCGCTTGCCATGGCGGCCCCTCTGGAGGTCACCGGGGGCGCACGCTTCATCGCCGAAGGGGTCGTTGGTCTGCTCAACGGCCAATCGCCGGCCGCGATACTGTCGGCGCTGTTCCTGCTGATCGCGGTTTTGACCAACCTCCTGTCGAACAACGCGACCGCCGTGCTGTTCACGCCGATCGCCATTTCGACGGCCCAGCAGATCGGCGCCGACCCGTTCCCCTTCATCGTGACGGTTATCCTGGCCGCCAACTGCTCGTTCGCCACCCCGATCGGCTACCAGACGAACCTCCTGGTGATGGCGCCCGGTCACTATCGTTTCGCCGATTTCCTGAAAGTGGGCGTTCCCCTCGTCGTTTTGATCTGGCTCGCTTTCTCGCTGCTCGCGCCGTGGTATTATAATCTCTGAAAAGGGGGACGGACGCAGGGGCGAGCAGAGGCGAAGCGCGACGGGTCTGACAATTGAGCGATTTCGGACGCGAAAATCCACAGTTCTACCTGACGGCGCCGACGGCGTGTCCGTATCTTCCGGGCAAGTACGAGCGCAAGGTCTTCACTCATCTCGTCGGCGAGAAGGCCTCGGCGCTCAACGATATCCTGACCCAGGGCGGGTTTCGCCGCAGTCAGAACATCGCCTATCGGCCAGCCTGCGAGGCCTGCAAGGCCTGCGTGTCCGTTCGCGTCCGGGTCGACGAGTTCCAGCCTTCGAGAACGTTCCGGCGAATCATCCGGCGCAACGCGGATCTCATCGGCGAGGAAATGCCGCCGCAGCCCTCCGCCGACCAGTACGCCCTGTTCCGCGACTATCTCGACTTGCGCCACGCCGAAGGCGGCATGGCCGAGATGTCGGTGCTCGACTACGCGATGATGGTCGAGGACACCCATGTGGAGACGCGGGTCGTCGAATACCGGCGGCGGGGCCCCGATTCGGGCATCAGGGGACGCGGACGCGGGCCGCTGATCGGTGTCGCGCTGACCGACGTGCTCTCCGACGGACTGTCGATGGTCTATTCGTTCTTCGATCCCGACATGACGGACCGCAGCCTCGGCACCTTCATGATCCTCGACCATATCGAGCGGGCGCGAAAGGCCGGGCTGCCCTACGTCTATCTCGGCTACTGGGTGAAGGGGTCATCGAAGATGGGATACAAGATCCGCTTCGCCCCGCAGGAGCACCTGACCGGCACGGGATGGGTGCGCGTCGAAGGCGAGGACGACGTACCGGGCTAGACGGCGCACCTGACAAGCGGTCTGAAACCAAACCGCGGGAGGATCAGGCCGCCGTGGAAACCTTACTGGCGGCCGCAGCCGGGTCCAGCACGATATTGTCGATCAGCCGCGTCTTCCCGATGTAGCCGGCGACGCAGATCGCAACCGGGCGGTCGACTTCGCCGGCGACCGTCTCGAGCGTCTCGGTATCGACGATCTCCAGGTACTGCACCGAATCCATGGCCGATAGCGGCGCCCGGGCGAGGTCCAGCAGCGTGCCCGCGCCGCGCTCGCCCTTGTCGAAAGCGGTCCGCGCGGCGAAGAGCCCCTGGCTGATGCAGCGCGCGCGCGCCCGTTCGTCGGCCGCGAGATAGGCGTTGCGGCTGCTCATCGCGATGCCGTCCCGCTCACGAACGGTGTCGACGGTGACGACCTCCAGCGGCATGTCGAGGTCGCGGGCCATGCGGCGGACGACGGCAACCTGCTGGAAGTCCTTGCGGCCAAAGAAGGCCTTGTCCGGCTGGACCATGTTGAACAGCTTGGCGACGACGGTCGCCACGCCGCGGAAATGGCCCGGCCGGTAGGCGCCGCACAGGGGTTCTGCCAGCGGTCCGGGCTCGACGTAGGTCTGAAACCCTTCCGGATAGATCTCGCCGACATCGGGCATGAAGACAAGGTCGACACCGGCCTCCCGGCAGAGATCGAGGTCGCGGTCGGGATCACGGGGATAGGTCGAAAGATCCTCGTTCGCGCCGAACTGGGTGGGATTGACGAAGATGCTGACCACCGTGACGTCGCAGACCGCAACGCTCTCGCGCACCAGGGTCAGATGCCCCTCGTGCAGATAGCCCATGGTCGGGACAAGGCCGATGCGCCTGCCCGCGCGGCGCGACGCGGCGAGCCGCTGCCGCAGCTCGGCGACGGTGGTCACGGTTTCCATCAGGCCGCTCCCTCTGCCGTCCGCTTTGCCCGCGGCTGCCAATTGGCGACCGTATCGCGCGCGGCCTCCGGCAGGCGATAGGTTTCCGCCTCGCCGGGGAACGCGCCGTCGCGGACGTCGCCGGCCCAACGGCCGAGCGCCTCCTGCAGCACCGAGTAGCCCTCGACATAGGTGCGCACGAACTTCGCGCGATGGCCTTCGAGGAGGCCGAGGATATCGTGAAGGACGAGGACCTGGCCGGAACAGGCCGGACCGGCGCCGATGCCGATGGTCGGGATCTCGAGCGCATCGGTCACCCGGGCGGCGAGTTCGGCGGGAATGCCCTCCAGTACGATCGAGAAGCAGCCGGCCTCCTGCAGGGCGACGGCGTCGTCGAGGATGGCGGTCGCCTGCTCGGCCTCGCGGCCCTGCACCCTGAAGCCGCCCATCCGGTTGACGCTTTGCGGCGTGAGCCCGAGATGGCCCATCACCGGAATCTCGCAGTCGACGAGCGCGCGGACCATGTCGATCCGGCTCGCGCCGCCCTCCAGCTTCACCGCGGCGGCGCCTCGGCGGATGAACTCGCCGGCGTTGCGAACCGTGTCCTCGGCGCCGAGGTGGAAGCTCAGGAACGGCATATCGGCGACGATGAGGGCGCGCGGACTGGTCCGCATCACCGCTTCCAGATGATGGATCATCATCGCCATCGACACGGGTAGCGTGTTCTCGAAGCCGAGACAGACGTTGCCGACGCTGTCGCCGACCAGAATCGCGTCGACGACGGGATCGGCAATGTGCGCGGTGACCGCGTCATAGGCCGTCGTCATGACGATGCGCCGACCTTCGGTCTTGAATCGATGAAGCTGCGGAATTGTAACGCGGGGCGCATCCGCGCCCGGCACCGGTCCACTGACGTGGCTCATAACGACAGAATACTCCTGTACGTGCCCCCAAAACACGTACGCGGACGACGAGGCGCCATCCGCGCCCGCTCGATATATCGAACGCCGCGCACCCACTTCAAGGCGCGAATGCACGCCCGATAGCCGAAACACACGCTTTTTCGGCGACTATCCGCCCAAAACCGCGCGTCCGAACTTGTTGGTCTTCGGGAATCCCTTGGGTGGCAGGCGGCCGGCCTGGGCTCGGGCGCCGCGCCATTCGTCGAGATCCATGACGGTCCAGGTGCGGCCGGAGGAATCGATCCAGCTCAGGCCGTCGGCCAGCGTGAACACCTTGACGTCGGACAGGCCGCCATCCCTGTAGCGCTGCAGGCGAACGCCCTTTCCGCGAGTCATTTCAGGGATTTCGGTCAGCGGGAAGAGAATCAGCTTCCGGTTCTCGCCGATCACCGCGACCATATCGCCGCTCACGGGCACGCAGACACGCGCCTCGTCCGGCGCCTTGACGTTGAGAACCTGCTTGCCCTTGCGGGTATTGGCGACAATCTCGGCCTCTGGCACCACGAACCCGCGCCCGTCGGTCGCCGCGACCAGCAGCCTGCGGGCGGGGTCGTGGACGAAGGCGGCGACGATGTCGTGGTTCTCGCCGACATCGACCATCAGACGCACCGGCTCGCCGTGGCCGCGCCCGCCGGGCAGCTTGTCGGCCCCCAGCGTGAAGAAACGACCGTCGGTGGCGAACAGCAGGATCTTGTCCGTCGTCTGTGCGTGCAGGGCGAACTTCAGCCGGTCGCCGCTCTTGAACTGCAATCCGGCGGTATCGCCCTGATGGCCCTTGAGTGCCCGAATCCAGCCCTTCTCCGACAGGACGACCGTGACCGGCTCCTTCTCGATCAAGGCCTCCTTCAGCTCTTCCAGCGCATCGGCACTGGGCAGAGCGCCGACATCGCCGATCTCGGTTCGCCGCCTGCCAAGCGCGGTGTCCGGCCCGAATGTCTTGCGGACGTCCTTGATCTGCTCGCCGACCGTCGCCCACTGCTTGTCGTCGTCGGCGACGAGATCACGCAGCTCCGCCTGCTCCTTGGACAGGGCCTCGTGCTCGGTGCGGATCTCCATTTCCTCGAGCTTGCGCAACGACCGCAGGCGCATGTTGAGGATGGCTTCCGCCTGGACGTCGGTGAGCTTGAAGGCCCTCATGAGCTCGGTCTTCGGCTCGTCCTCCTCGCGGATGATGCGGATCACCTCGTCGAGGTTCAGGTAGGCGACCAGATAGCCGCCGAGCACCTCGAGGCGGTGGGCGATCTTGGCGAGGCGGTGGTTCGACCGGCGGATCAGTACGTCGCGGCGATGGTTGAGCCACTCGCGAAGAACGTCGGCGAGGCTGTGCACCATCGGCACCCGGCCCGCGCTCAGGACGTTCATGTTGAGCGGGAACCGGTTCTCCAGATCGGTGAGCTTGAACAGCGATTCCATCAGCAGCGCCGGATCGACGGTGCGGCTCTTCGGCTCGAGCACGATGCGGATGTCTTCCGCCGATTCGTCATGGATGTCGGCGAGCAGCGGCAGCTTGCGCGCCGTCAGCAGCTCGGCGATCTTCTCGATCAGCCGGCTCTTGGGCACCAGATACGGGATCTCGGTGACGACCGCGATCCAGGTGCCCCTGCCCTGATCCTCCGTATGCCACTTGGCGCGGACCCGGAACGAGCCGCGGCCGGTGCGATAGCTTTCGACGATGGATTGGTGGCTCTCGACGAGCACGCCGCCGGTCGGGAAATCCGGCCCTTTGACTTTCTTTACAAGGGTTTCGACCGACGCATTGGGAAATTGAATCATATGCAGCGCGGCGTCGCACAGCTCGGCGGCGTTGTGCGGCGGGATCGAGGTGGCCATGCCCACCGCGATGCCCGAGGAGCCGTTGGCCAGCAGGTTCGGGAAGGCACCGGGCAGGACGACCGGCTCGCTTTCCTCGCCGTCGTAGGTCTCGCGGAAATCGACGGCGTCCTCGTCGATGCCGTCGAGCAGAAGCTGGGCGACGGCGGTGAGCCGCGCCTCGGTGTAGCGCATCGCCGCGGCGTTATCGCCGTCGATATTGCCAAAATTGCCCTGCCCCTCGACGAGCGGATAGCGCACCGAGAAATCCTGGGCCAGACGCACCATCGCGTCGTAGATCGCCTGATCGCCGTGGGGGTGGAACTTACCCATGACGTCGCCGACGACGCGGGCGCACTTCTTGAAGCCGGCATTCGGATCAAGCTTCAGAAGCCGCATCGCGAAGAGAAGCCGCCGGTGCACGGGCTTCAGCCCGTCGCGCACATCCGGCAGCGCACGGTGCATGATCGTCGACAGCGCATAGGACAGATAGCGCTCCTCGAGCGCCTGGCGCAGGTCGATCGGCTCGATACCGCTTTCGGGGCCGCCCTCGGTCGGCGGCGGGGGCGTGTTTTTGGCCATGGTTACGAGTTAGCCGAAGCCTTCGAGTCTGGAAAGGAATTCTTCGCGCAGCGGGCGCTATAGTCGCTGTCCGGAGGGGCTTACGTGGCGGCGGATGTGGACGAACGCAGGGGGATGGGCGCAAGGCTGGCGATCCGGCTTCGGAGCATGGACCCGAGCGGCACCTATCTTCGCTTCACAGGCTATACCTGTCTGATCGCCGGACTGGCCGCCGGTGGCGGGCTTGCGCTCGCCAGCCCCATCGCCCCGCCCCGCGACGCCGCTTTCGCCGCGGTTTTCGCGGGTCTTTTCGCGGGTTTTGCCCTGATGTTCGCCCGCCCGGACGCCGAGACCGGATCCTATCGGGCCATTCTGACGATCGGCACGACGGTGGCGGGCTGCACGGCGCTCGGCATCGCGGTCGCGCCCCATCCCGGGCTCGCGCAAGCGCTCGTGATCCCGATCGCATTCTTCGGCTTCTACGTGCGGCGCTGGCCAGAACCGCTTCCCAGCGCCGGATTGCTCGGTACGCTCGGCTACGTGATCGTCCAGGTCCTCGCCGCCCACGTGTCGCAAGGCGTGCTGGCGGCGGGCGTCCCGCCGACGCTGGCGGGTCTGGCGATCGGCTACAGGTTCCTGCCGCGCCGCACGTTCCGCACCGGCCTCGCCCGGGCGACCCAACGGCTTCGCGACGAGATTCCAATGGTGCTGCGGACACATGTACGCGAGGCCGAACAGGCCGGCGCCACAGTCCGCCGCGTCAATGCCCTGCTCGTGGACGCCAATAGCGCGAGGATGCTGGCCGACCAGTTCGATCCCGGTCGCACACAACAGCATCTGCATCTGCTTCACACGGTGGCAATCCTGGCGCGTGTCTGGGAGAACGCCGCCGACAACCTTCAGGAAACGCGCAGAAATGGCAATAAGTTGCCGCAGGCGGTGGTTGCCACGATTGCCGCAGCGGAAGATGCGGTGGCGGCGGCTTTCGAACAGCCTTCGCGCGATGCGGACGCACGCGCAGACGCCACGCTCGGCAGGCTCGAGGCGGCCGTCGGCGAAACGATCGCCTCTGGAGGATCGCCTCCCGATCAGGCGATCTTCGGGCCTTTGAACGTCAAACTGACCTTCTCTCACCTCCTCGAGGCGCGTCGCCAGCTCGACGTCGCGCTCGCGACGGAAATGCCGGAGCCGTCCAAGGGGCCGGCGGCATGACGGGCACCGGCCTTCTACCTAGCACCCGAATTGCGATCCAGGTGGCGGCCGCCGCCCTCCTGGCGATCGTGATCGTTAACGTCATTTCGCTGGAACGGCCATTCTGGGTGGTCCTGACCGCGATCGTCGTCATGGTCGGCACGGTCGGCGAGACGCTGACGAGATCGATAGACCGCGTCGTTGGAACGCTGGTCGGTCTCGTTGCCGGCGTGGTGATCTACTGGGCCGCCGCCCGGGCCGACGTTCCCGGCATCGTGCCCTTGCTGATCTCCGGTCCGGCCATCGTGTTCTTCCGGTTCGCCAGCTACCGTCTGATGGTCGTTGCCCTGACGATCCTGCTCGTCTTCCTGTTCAGGATCGGCGGCGCGAACGACGCGCTGCTGATCGCCCGGCTTGTCGATACGGCGATCGGCGCCGCGATCTCCGCCGTCGTCTCGCTCGCCGTCCTACCGATCCCGACCCGCGGCCCCGCGTTGGATACGGTCCACACCTACGTAGCGGCACTGAAGACGATTGCCCACGAGTCGCTTCAGGCCGTCGCGCAGGGAAAATGGACCACGGCAATCGACGCGCGGGCCGATGCCATCCGCAGCTCGGAGGCCGATCTGCAACGGCTGGCGGAGGCGCTGAGAGCCGAAAGCGCGCTGATCGGCGGAAGCGGGGCGCTCGCCCGCGGCGCGCTTACGGTGCTGCCGGCGCTTCGCGGCCACGTCGATTCACTCGTCCAGGCCTGTGAACCGGCGGCAAGACGCGGGCCGGGCAGCGACCTGGCCGAGCAACTGACGGACATCGCTCGGCTGATTGCCGAGAACTTCGATCGCGTCGAAAAATCCCTGGTTTCCGGACAAACGGATGCAATTCCGCGCCTGGACGAGCCGACCCGCCGGATCGAGCAATTGCTGGCGCCGAAACTGTCGGGCACGCAGGGCGCACGCGACGACGTGATGGTGATGCTCAACGTCGTCCTCGCCGCCCGGCGCCTGAACCGGGGCCTGAGACACGCGATGGAGGTTATGGATCGGTCCTGAGCCGATCAGGCGATCGGCCCCTGCCCCAGCACAACGACCCGCGTGCCAAGCGGCGTGCGGCTATAGAGGTCGATGACGTCCTGGTTGACCATGCGGATGCAGCCGGACGAAACGCTCTTTCCGATCGTCCACGGCTCGAACGTGCCGTGGATGCGGTAAAGCGTGTCCTTCTTGCCCTGATAGAGATACAGGGCCCGCGCGCCAAGCGGGTTCGTCGGGCCACCGGCAACGCCTCGGCCGCTCCGCAGGTCGGTCAGCGTCGGCTCCAGCTCCGGCTGGCGCGCGATCATCTCCTTGGGCGGATACCAGTCCGGCCACTCGCGCTTCGCCTCGATGGTCGCGTCACCGGACCATTCGAAGCCGTCGCGACCGACCCCGACGCCATAGCGCATCGCCATGCCGCCCTCACGCACAGAATAGAGATAGTGGGCATACGGATCGATGACGATCGTGCCGGGAAGCTCGGTGGTCGGATAGGCCACGAGCTTGCGCATGAAGGCGGGATCGAGGTGATAGGGGTCGACCGCGGGAATGGGGAACGGCTCGTTGGGAACCGGCCCGTACATCATCGCGAAGTCGGAACCATAGGGACTGGGTGGCGCCACTTCCGCCGTCGGGGCGGGGGGCGGGTTCGACTGGCAACCGGCCAGGCCGAGCGCGGCGGCGCCGACAACGAAACTGCGACGGGTCAGATCAGACATTTGCGGCCTCAACTTCAAACAATTCATTTACCATGATGACCGCGAAAAGTTTCCGGGCCGTTTCAAGTACTGTCACCCGCGAACGGACATCGTTGCCCGCGAGTTCGCATTTTTCATATCAATCATGGCCGCGCGGTGTTCGAGAAATGAAAATTCCGAGAGGGCCAGGAAGTTCCCGGCTCTGGTGCGGAAAAGCCACACAGCTCAATTCGGTCGGTCCTCAAGCAAACTGCCTAGCAGATTCTCGCCGCCTTGCCGAAATCGTCCGTGCCGGACTTGACGCTACTCTTCGGCGCCGCGCTTCGCGTCCTTGTCGGCGGACGCCAGGCACCGTGCGAGCGAACCGCGGGCGGCCGGCCCGGGCCTGGTCATGTACGAAGGCGCGCGATCAGCCTTTCGCGCTCGGGGGGCATGGCGATGCGGCGCGGCTCGAAGACATGACGTTCCAGGAAATAGCCGGTCAGGGCGAAGCCTTCCAAAACGTCCTCGACAGGCGCATCGGATGCGTCGAGGCGCAGGAAGGCCGGCAGTTTCAGCATACGGTCGGCATAGGGATCCCCAGCCTGCCGGCTAACCGCCCTGCCCGACTTCGGCGAGACATAGACCAGCTCCTGTCGCGCGCCCGTCGCGGCACATTCGGCCAAGTCGAGACCGAAGCCCAGATCGGCGAGCAGGGTCAGCTCGAACCGGACGATCTCGCAAGCGCCGGTACGGGGATCCGACAGAAGCGGCAGCGCCTCGAGGACCCGACTGTAGAGTTCGGGATGGGGGTCGCGTTCGGGCAGAAGCCGGAGATGCGCGGCCAGGGTCGCGAAACCGAACAGCGCCGCCTGGCTTTCCATCAGCGTGGCGGCGCGGGAGATGTCGGGCTCGACGGTATAGGCACCCAAATGCTCGTCGAGGCGCGCCCTCCAGATCGCATGTACCGAATTGCCCGGTTGCAGCACGACCTGGAGCCGGCGTGAGCGGCCGCCGCGGACAAGCCCGAGATGGCGGCCGTGCGCGGCCGTGAACAGCTCGACGATGGCACTCGTCTCGCCGTGCCGCCTCAGGCCCAGAATGATACCCTCGTCGCGCCATTCCATGGCGGGATACTAGCCGAATTCGCGCCGGTTTCGCGGGGATCAGTTCCTGGGAAACTCCAAGCCGAGCTCACGATAGCGCTCGGGGTCGTCGGCCCAGGCTTCACGAACCTTGACGAACAGGAACAGATGGACCGGAACGCCGAGGATTTCGGCGAGGTCCTCGCGCGCCGCGGCGCCGATGTCCTTGATGGTGCGTCCGCCCTTGCCGAGCACGATGGCCTTCTGACTGTCACGGGTAACGTAGATCACCTGCTCGATCCGCACCGAGCCGTCCTTGCGCTCCTCCCACGTCTCCGTTTCCACGTGGGATTCGTAAGGCAATTCCTTGTGGAGGCGGAGATAGAGCTTCTCGCGCGTGATCTCTGCGGCGAGCTGGCGCATCGGGAAGTCGGAAAGTTGGTCTTCCGGGTAATGCCAGGGCCCCTCCGGCATCCGTTCGGAGATCGCGGCGAACAGATCGTCGACGCCGTCGCCGGTCAGCGCCGAGATCAGGAAGGTCTCGTCGAACTGCAGGGCCTCGTTGAAGCCAGCGACGACCTCGAGCAGATTGTCGCGGCGCATCGTGTCGATCTTGTTGAGCGCCAGGAACTTCGGCTGCTTCACATCGGCGAGCCTGGCAAGGATCGCCGCCGCGCCTTCGTCGAGCCCCTTGCGCGCATCGGCGAGAAGCACGACGAGATCGGCATCCGTTGCGCCGGACCACGCCGTCCGGACCATCGCCGTATCGAGACGGCGGCGGGGCGAGAAAATACCCGGCGTGTCGACGAAGACGATCTGCGTGTTCTCTCGCAAGGCAATGCCGCGCACCAGCGTGCGCGTTGTCTGCACCTTGTGGGTGACGATCGATACCTTGGCCCCGACGAGCCGATTGAGCAGGGTCGACTTACCCGCATTCGGCGCGCCGATCAGCGCGACAAACCCGCACCGATGCAGGCCGCCGGCCTCGCCGCCACCCGTCGTCGAAGATCCGCTCTCAGACATCGCCACCTGCCGCCTCCCAGGCGCCCTCCCGTACCAGAACAGCCTCCGCGGCGGCCTGCTCGGCGAAGCGCTTGCTGGTGCCGGTCGCCTCGGCCGGATCCAGTCCCGACAGGCTCACGGAAATCCGGAACAGCGGCGCATGATCCGGGCCCGTCCGTTCCAGCATGCGATAAACCGGCTGACCGAGGCCCTGGGCATGCGCCCATTCCTGCAAGGAGGTCTTGGCGTCCTTCAGGCGCGGCGAAACGTCACGCAACCGACTGGCCCAGTTGCGAGCAATGAAATCCCGCACCGTCTCCATGCCGCCATCGAGATAGATCGCTCCGATCACCGCTTCGCATACGTCGCCAAGGATCGCGTCCTTGCGCCGGCCGCCGGTCTGCGCCTCGCCCTCGCCGAGCCAGATATGCCGGCCGAGCCCGATCTCGCGGGCGACGTCGGCGCAGGTCTCGCGCCGCACCAGGGCGGCGAGCCGCCGAGACAGCTCGCCCTCGTCGGCCTCGGAGAAGATTTCGAACAGAATATCGGCGATCACGAGCCCGAGGACGCGGTCGCCGAGAAACTCGAGTCGCTGATATGTCTCGTGGCTACCGTCGGACACCGCACTGGCGTGGGTCAGCGCCTGCACCAGCAGGTCGTTGTCCCGGAACCGGTACTGGAGGATATCCGCGAGCGCAGCCGTCGTCGGAGCGGCCATCAGCGTACAAGGTCGAAGAAGCGGTCCCACCTGAGGTCGGTCGGCCATTTCCAGACCTCCCAGATGGACGTGTTTTCGTCGATCGAGAAATAGATGACATCGGCGCGGCCGACGAAGTTCTCGAAGGGAACGTAGCCGACGTGGCTCAGGAAGCGGCTGTCGGTGGAATTGTCGCGGTTGTCGCCCATCATGAAGAACTGGCCGGCGGGAACCTTGTAGACCGGCGTGTTGTCGCCGAAGCCGTTATCGCCGAGTTCAAGTACCTGATAGGAAACACCGTTCGGCAGCGTCTCGACGTAGCGGGCGACCCGCGAGGTGCGGCCGTTCGCGTCGGTGGAGACGTAGTCCTCGACCTTCTCGCGCGGCACCGCCTCGCTGTTGATGTACAGGATGCCGTCCTTCACCTGGATCTCGTCGCCCGGCAAGCCGATCACGCGTTTGATGTAATCGGTACTGGTATCGCGGGGCAGCTTGAAAACCACGACGTCGCCGCGGTTCGGCTCGCTTGCCCAGATGCGGCCGGAGAACAGGTTGGGACCGAACGGCAACGAATATCGCGAATAGCCGTAGCTGTATTTCGAAACGAACAGATAGTCGCCGATCAGAAGCGTCGGCATCATCGATCCGGACGGGATATTGAACGGCTGGAACAGAAACGTCCGGACGATCAACGCCAGAATCAGGGCATGGATGACAACGCGGATGGTTTCCCCGAACCCGCCCTGTTCCTTGGACTTCTTATCGGTCATGACACTCATCGATGAAATCTCCGGGGAGCCGGCGCCGGAGGCCTGCCCCGTATAGCGGGTTCATGTTCGCGCCGCAATCAATGCCCGCGAAATGGCGAAAACGCGGCGTGGCCCGGAAGTTCGGGCGACTTATTTCGGTCGCGCCTGCACGGCCGTGATGATGACGATCGCCTGGGCCAGAGGGAAATCGTCGGTGATGGTGAGGTCGATCTGCGCCTCGCAGCCTTCCGGCGTGAGTTCCTCCAGGATGCGCCGCGCCCCTCCGGTGAGCTGCATGGTGGGACGTCCGCTGGGAAGATTCACCACGCCCATGTCGCGCCAGTAGACGCCACGGCGAAACCCCGTTCCCAGCGCCTTCGAGCACGCTTCCTTGGCGGCGAAACGCTTGGCGTAGGAGGCAGCGCGCAGCTTGCGGCGATCGGACTTCTCCTGCTCGATGTCGGTGAATATGCGTTGAACGAACTTGTCGCCCCACCGATCGAGCGATTTCTCGATGCGGCGGATGTCGATCAGATCGTTGCCGAGTCCCAGTATCATCGTATGAACGCGGATATCGCCGGGCCGTCAGCCCTGGCTCACCTGCCGGACGCGGGAGGCGTCCATCAGCGAACGCATGCGGCGGACCGCCGAATCGAGACCGGAGAAGATCGCCTCGCCGATCAGGAAATGACCGATGTTGAGCTCGACCACCTCGGGGATCACGGCGACGCCGCCGACGGTCTCGTAGGTCAGGCCGTGGCCGGCATGGACTTCGAGGCCCACCGAGGCGGCATAGGCGGCGGCCTTGCGGATGCGTTCCAGCTCGCGCTCGCGGCCCGGCCCGTCGCCCGCCAGCGCCAGATCGCAATAGCGCCCGGTATGGATCTCGACCACCTGCGCGCCGAGCGCGGCGGCGGCATCCATCTGCCGTTCCTCCGCCTCGATGAACAGCGACACGCGAATGCCAATGCCGGACAACTCGGAGACGAAACGCTGCAAGTGGTTGTGGCCGCCGGCGGCATCGAGCCCGCCTTCGGTGGTGCGCTCCTCCCGCTTTTCCGGGACGATGCAGGCGGCATGCGGCTTGTGGCGCAGCGCGATTTCCAGCATCTCGTCGGTCGCCGCCATTTCCAGATTGAGCGGACGGTCGATCTCGACGCTCAGGCGCGCGATGTCCTCGTCGGTGATGTGGCGGCGATCCTCGCGCAGGTGCGCGGTGACGCCCTCGGCACCAGCCTCCACGGCAATATGTGCGGCGCGCACCGGATCGGGGTGCCGTCCACCGCGCGCATTGCGGATGGTCGCCACGTGATCGATGTTCACGCCGAGCCGCAGCTGGCCCTTTCCAAAACCCGACATCAGCCTTCACTCCCCAGTGACGTAGGCGCCACCACGTCCTTGCGGGCGGCGTGTTCCTCGAAACGGCGTCGTCGCGCGGCCTGGAACGACCGCACGATGGTGCGCACGAGGAAATAAAAGACGATCCAGGCGATAATACCAAGGGGCACAGCGCCGATAAGCATCGTCGTCAGCACCGGCATCAAGGCATCCCAGGAATGGGCGAACAGACCGAGGCTCATGTCGATCGGAGGATGTCCGGCACCGCTGCCCCCCACGATAAGCAGCCCGGTCCGATAAGACGCCGCCCAGATGAAGGGAAAGGTCAGCGGATTGCCGAGCGCCGTGCCGAGCGCCGAGGCGAGTATGTTTCCACCGGTGACGAAGGCGAGGATCGCAGCCAGGATGAAATGCAGACCGACGAATGGGGTGAAGGAGACCATGGCGCCCGCGGCGAAACCGGCGGCGATGGCGTGCGGCGACGCCGACAGCCGCAAAACCCGCTTTCCGATGTAACGAAACGAGCGGCCCCAGGAGCGCCGAGGCCAGAGAGCGACACGGACGCGTTCCGGAAGCGGGGTCTTGTCTCTACGCTTGAAAAGCATGGCTCGATCTAAATGCCCTCGCCGGGCCACTCAGTCAGGGTGCAGATTACGTTCAAACTACGGTCCGGCCGTTACGATTTCAGAAACCGGCTGCCGGGTTTTGTAACCGGTATTGCAGCCAATTCTGACGGTACTTCGTCATCCGCATAGGATGAAACCTCAAGCGCGACCAGCGAAACCAGCGGCACGCCTACGTCCGCCGTGCCGTTGGAGCGGTCAGCCAGGCAGGCGGCAGCGACACAATGTCCACCCGCAGCAGCGATCGCGGCGATGCATTCGCGCGACGAAAGACCGGTCGTCACCACATCCTCGACCATCAGGACGCGAGCGCCGGGGGCGATATCGAAACCGCGCCGCAACGCGAAGCTTCCATCGACCCGCTCCATGAAAATAGCCGGAACGCCGAGCTGGCGGCCCATCTCGTAGCCGACGACAACGCCCCCCATGGCGGGCGAGACGACCAGATCGAACGGTTCGTCGAAGCGGGCGCGGATCTTGTCGGCGAGCGCGCGGCACAGCCGTTCAGCCCGCCTCGCCTCCATCAGCACGCGGGCGCACTGCAGATAGGCGCCGCTATGGCGGCCGGACGAGAGGACGAAATGCCCCTCCAGAAGGGCGCCTGCGGCGCGGAACTCGTCGAGGACGGTGTCCGTGTTCAAAATCGTCTCCCTGTCCATTCTAGCCGTTCACCCGCTGCACCGAATTGACGGACTTGTTGCCCTTGAGCAGCGAGATGATCGTGTTGAGGTGCTTCAGGTCCCAGACCTCAAGGTCAATGGTCATCTCGTGGAAGTCGGCGGTGCGCGTCGTCATCTTGACATTGTCGATATTGGCATCGTTCTCGGCGATCACCTGGGCCACCTGGGCGAGCGTACCGGGTTCGTTTATCGCACGTACGACGATCTGGGTGGGAAAGCGTTCCGGGCTTTCCTCGTCGATGTCCCAGCGCACATCGAGCCATCGCTCGGGATAGTCGTCGAACGTCTTCAGTTCCGGCGACTGGATCGGATAGATCGTGATGCCCTCGCCCGGCGACATGATGCCGACGATGCGATCGCCCGGGACGGCGCCGCCATTGGCGGCGAATCGCACCGGCAAGTCGCCCTTGATGCCCCGGATCGGAATGGCACCGCTGCGCTCGCCGGTGTCGGGTCCGGGAGATCGGAATTTCAGGCTCATGGCCCGGCGCAGGCCGAACCACCCTTCTTCCTTGCGGCCGTGCGCCGCGCGCTTGGGCCGTTCCTCCTGATAGTCGGGGAAAAGCGCCTTCAGCACGTCGCGCGACGCCAACTCGCCACGCCCCACGGCGGCTAGCACGTCCTCGACATTGTGCTGCGCAAGCCGCGGAAGAACCGCCGCCAGGCGCTCGTCCGAATAGGCCTTTCCGGCGCGGTCGACGGCCCGCATAAGGATCTGGCGGCCGAGCTCGGAATACTGCTTGCGCGAGGCGTCCCGCGTCGCCCGCCGGATCGCGGACCGGGCCTTGCCGGTCACCGCGATGGCCTCCCAGGCCGGCGACGGCGACTGCGCCTTGGAGGTGATGATTTCCACCTCGTCGCCATTATGCAGCTCGCTGATCAAAGGCGACATGCGCCCGTTGATCTTGCACCCGATCGCGGTGTTGCCGATGTCGGTATGGACGGCATAGGCGAAGTCGATGGCGTTGGCGCCACGCGGCAGGGCGATCAGACGACCTTTCGGAGTAAAGCAGAACACCTGGTCCTGGAACAGCTCGAGCTTGGTGTGCTCGAGAAACTCTTCCGGCGTATTGCCCTCCGAAACCATCTCGACAAGACGGCGAAGCCAACGGTAGGCGCCGCTTTCGATCTCGCTGCGGCCGTCGCCGTTGCCGGGTTTGGCGGGCACGCCGTCCTTGTAGAGGGCGTGCGCGGCAATGCCGTATTCCGCGATGTCGTTCATCTCGCGGGTGCGGATCTGCAGTTCGACGCGGCGGTGGCGGGGTCCGATCACGGTCGTGTGGATCGAACGGTAGTCGTTCTGCTTCGGCGTCGAAATGTAGTCCTTGTACCGCCCCGGCACCGTCGGCCACGTCGTGTGGACGATGCCCAGGGTGCGGTAGCAGTCCTCGATCGAGCCGACGATGACGCGGAAGCCGATGATGTCGGAGAGCTGCTCGAAGGAGACGGACTTGCGCTCCATCTTGCGCCATATCGAATATGGCCGCTTCTCGCGTCCGATCACCACGGCCTCGATGCCGCGGTCGGCCAGCTTGATCGTGAGGGCCTGCTCGATTTCGCGGATCGCTTCGCCGTTGGCGTCGCGCATCATCGCCAGCCTGGAGGCGATCATCTCGTAGGCCTGCCGGTTCAGCTGGCGGAAAGCGAGTTCCTCCAGCTCGTCCCGCATCCACTGGATGCCCATGCGCCCGGCCAGCGGCGCATAGATGTCCATGGTCTCCTCGGCGATCCGGTTGCGCTTGGCTTCCGGCACGTGGTCGAGGGTGCGCATGTTGTGCAGGCGGTCGGCCAGCTTGACCAGCAACACCCGCACGTCGCGGGAGATCGCCAGCATGAACTTGCGCAGGTTCTCCGCCTGCTCGAGCGCCTTGGAGACGAGGTCGAGCTTCTTGATCTTGGTGAGCCCGTCGACTAGCTCGCCGATCTCCTCGCCGAACAGCCTGTCGATTTCCGCCCGGGTGGTCTCGGTATCCTCGATGGTGTCGTGCAGAAGCGCGGCGGCGATGGTGGCGTCGTCGAGCTTCAGCTCGGTGAGAATCGCGGCAACTTCGAGAGGATGCGAAAAGTACGGGTCGCCCGAGGCGCGCTTCTGCGTGCCATGCGCCTTCATCGCGTAGACATAGGCGCGGTTGAGCAGGGCCTCGTCGGCGTCGGGGTCGTAGCTAGTGACGCGCTCGACCAGCTCGTATTGGCGCATCATGGCGGCTTACCATGCCACCTCCCGGGGCGATCCCGGGGTGGCCGTCAAATCGGAAACGCGCGGAAGCGCCTCGGAAACGGCCTGTCCGCCGGCCCTGCCTTTACCGGCACGAAAGAACGGCGGACTGTGTTCAGCTATCGTCGGAACCGCGGCCTGGATCACTCACGGTCTTCCGGCGGCGTCAGGCCCTCGAGGCCCTTCAGCAGTTCTTCCTCGGACATCCGGTCGAACTGGATGTCATCGTCCGACTCGCCGCTGGCGGCGACGGCGACCACCGGCACGGTATCGGGCTCGGGCTCGTCGACCTCGACGAATTTCTGCATCGAGTGGATAAGCTCCTCCGTCAGATCGTCCGGCGAGACGGTCTGGTCGGCGATCTCACGCAGGGCCACGACGGGATTCTTGTCGTTGTCCCGATCGATGGTGATCGACGCGCCGTTGGAGATCATGCGGGAGCGATGGCTTGCGAGTAGCACCAGCTCAAAACGGTTATCGACCTTGTCGATGCAATCTTCGACCGTCACGCGGGCCATGACAGGGGTCTCCGGGTCGTTAAAGGGAGGTTTGAGGCCGCATATACGCGTTCCTCGCGATATTGACAAGGCTTAAGCATCAGC
This sequence comes from Microbaculum mangrovi, assembly GCF_051390635.1. Lineage (NCBI taxonomy): Bacteria > Pseudomonadati > Pseudomonadota > Alphaproteobacteria > Hyphomicrobiales > Tepidamorphaceae > Microbaculum > Microbaculum mangrovi. The sequence goes on along the minus strand of NZ_JBPODT010000002.1, from coordinate 691,700 downwards.
CGGCTCCGTGAGAATCGGTGCCATTCGGCGGGTTTAGCCATAATGGGGACAACGCCGGGCAATCACATCTCAGTTATAAGGGCTGCTTGCGAATTCCGCAGTGCACATATACAGCTAATCAGGCGCTGGGGGCGACGGCCAACACCTTATCTTACGGCAATTGCTGCCGCAGATGGGTCCGATTTCAGACGACGAACCGACGTCGAGCACGGCCGTTATTTAGGGCGCATGCATAAGTGGAAGGATTAACAATGAAATTCTACGCGCACGAGCGCATCGCGCTATTCATAGACGGGGCAAACCTGTACGCGACGTCACGCGCGCTCGGATTCGATATCGATTACAAGCGTTTGCTTGGAATATTCGAATCGAAGGGCACCCTCATCAGAGCGTACTACTACACCGCCCTGGCGGAAGATCAGGAATACTCCTCGATCCGCCCGCTGATCGACTGGCTCGACTACAACGGCTTCACGGTCGTCACCAAGCCGATGAAGGAGTTCTACGACGCGACGGGCCGTCGCAAGGTGAAGGGGAACATGGATATCGAACTTGCCGTCGACGCGATGGAGCTCGCCGACAGGGTCGATCACATCGTGCTGTTCTCCGGCGACGGCGATTTCCGCTCGCTCGTCGAGGCGTTGCAGCGAAAGGGCAAGCGGGTCAGCGTCGTTTCGACCATCTCCTCGCAGCCGCCGATGATCGCCGACGAACTGCGCCGTCAGGCCGACGTCTTCGTCGATCTGTCCAGGCTGCAGGCGCAGATCGGCCGCGATCCGACCGAAAAGGCCGAGCGCGCCGCCCGGCGCGAGCAGGCGGTCGCCGAGCGGACGCAGCGCGACACCGGCGACGAATTCGAAGACGACTACGACGAAGATTACGTCGAGTCCTGACCGATTGCCGCCGACGAGCTCCAGATTTGACGTCCGAACCGCCCAGAGACTGCCGCGCATGCCCACGGCTCGCGGATTTTCGCGCCAGTAACCGCACTGCCTATCCCGACTTTTTCAATGCGCCGGTACCGAGCTTCGGGCCGGCGGATGCGTCCTTGTTGGTGGTGGGGCTGGCGCCTGGACTGAAAGGCGCCAACAAGACCGGTCGGCCGTTCACCGGCGACTATGCCGGCGATCTTCTATACGCGACCCTGTCCGAATTCGGATTCGCGCGGGGGAGCTATCGCGCCGATCCCGCTGACGGATTGACGCTCGTGGGCTGCCGGATCACCAACGCGGTGCGGTGCGTGCCGCCGCAAAACAAGCCCGTGGGATCGGAAATCGGCAATTGCCGGCCGTTTCTCAGCGCAACGATCGCCGAAACCGCGGGGCTGAGGGCAATCGTCGCGCTCGGGCGTATCGCGCACGAGTCGGTTCTGTCGGCGCTCGGCGCGCGCCGGGCGGCACATCCGTTCGCCCACGCTGCCAGACACGATCTTGGCCGGCACGATCTCGGATCGCTCGCGCTTTTCGACAGCTATCACTGCTCACGCTACAACACCAACACGGGCCGGCTGACACCGGAGATGTTCAAGGCGGTGTTCGCGGCGGTCCGGGACGAAATCGGCTGAATCGCCCCAGCCTCAGCCGCGGTCTCTCATGACACGCGCCTTTTCACGCTGCCAGTCGCGCTTTTTCTCCGTCTCGCGCTTGTCGTGGGCCTTCTTGCCGCGGGCGAGCGCGATCAGCAGCTTGGCGATACCGCGCTCGTTGAAATAGAGCTTCAGCGGGACGATCGTCATGCCTTCCTTCTGGACGGCACCGATCAGCCGGTTGATCTCGCGGCGATGCAGCAAAAGCTTGCGCGGGCGCTTCGGTTCGTGGCCGAAGCGGTTCGCCGGCCCGTATTCGGGAATGTGGACGTTGAACAGCCACAGATCGCCGCGCATCTCGCCGGCATGGGACTCCGACAGGCTCGCCCTGCCCTCGCGCAGCGATTTGACCTCGCTGCCGGTCAGGATGATACCGGCCTCGACGGTGTCGAGGATTTCATAGTCGAATCGCGCCCGGCGGTTTTCGGCAACGAGCTTGCCCGCCGGCGCCTTCTGCGCCGTCGCCATGTTACAGAACCTTCTTTGCCTCAGGCGTTCAGAATTCCGGCGTGCACCATAGCATCGCGCACTTCCACCTTTGTCGCTTCGCCAACCTCGACAACCGGCAGTCGGACCAGCGGCTTGATCCGGCCGAGCAGCGATATCGCGTACTTCACCGGCGCCGGGCTCGTCTCGATGAACAGGGCCCGGTGCAGCGGCATCAGGCGATCCTGATAGTCGAGCGCGGTGGCGTAGTCGCCCGCCAGGCAGGCGCGCTGGAACTCGGCGCACAGGCGCGGGGCGACGTTCGAAGTCACCGATATGCACCCGACCCCGCCATGGGCATTGAAGGCGAGCGCCGTCGGGTCCTCCCCCGAGAGCTGGATGAAGTCCTTGCCGCACGCCATGCGCTGGAGGCTCGGCCGGCTCAGATTGGCGGTCGCGTCCTTCACGCCGACGATGTTATCGCAATCCCTGAAGAGCCGGGCCATGGTCTCGACGCTCATGTCGACGACACTGCGTCCCGGGATGTTGTAGATGAAGATCGGGATACCGACGGCGTCGTTGATCGCCTTGTAGTGCCGATAGAGGCCTTCCTGGCTCGGCTTGTTGTAGTACGGCGTGACGACCAGGACGGCATCGGCGCCGGCCTGCTCAGCGTGCCTGGCCAGATCAATGGCCTCGGCCGTGTTGTTCGACCCGGCCCCGGCGATGACAGGAACGCGCTTCCGCGCCGCCTCTATGCACAGTTCGACGACCCGCTTGTGCTCTTCGTGGCTCAAAGTCGGCGACTCACCGGTCGTCCCGACCGGGACCAGACCGTTGGTGCCTTCCGTAATTTGCCAGTCGACGAAGTCCTGGAACGCTTTCTCGTCCACCGCCCCGTTCGAGAACGGCGTGATGAGTGCGGTGATCGATCCGGTAAACATGGCTTTGCGTTCCTTCTATCCGGCTGCCTGGCCGGGGATTAGAGCGGCGTGGAGCATAGATTCTGGACCCCGTAGCGGCAAGCAGCGGGCTTGTCTACCGCCGCCGGGCGCTTGAGCGATGACACGTTCTCGCCAAAAACGTCCCGCTATCATCATTTTTTCAGACTTTACAATGAAAGTTTCTGTTTATGTCGATACCACGGCTCGTCGCAATTGGCCTCGCCGCCGGCGCGTTTGTCGCGCCTGGCACCGGCTTCGCGTTGACCGCGTCCGATATCCCGCTGCCGCGGGAACGCCCAGGGTCGGCCGCAACGAAGGTGGACGCCGCCGAGGTTGGCGGCACCGAAACGGATGCCGCCGAAACCGATAGCGCCGAGACCGATGCCGCCGAGACCGAAGCCATCGGCACCGATACCAGCACGGCGGATGCGGAAATCGGCGACGATACCGCGCCCGGCCCGGACTTCTCCTCGAATGGTATCGCCCTGCCGAGGCAGCGGCCCGCGGAAGCCGGCCCCAGGTTCGGGTCGGACGGAGCCCTCGGGGCCGTCGCCGACGACGCCACGGCGACTGCGGTGCGCGAGGCGGTCAACCACATCTCCGCGCGACGCTTCGACGCCGCCCTGGCCATCAAGAAGAAGATTTCCGATCCCGCGGCGCGGACGCTTATCGAATTTCTCTATGTGCGCGATTACTCGCTATCGGCACCCTACTCCCGGATAGCGGATTTCCTCGACAACAATCCCGATTGGCCCAACCGCGAGCTCATCCGCAAGCGATTCGAGGTCGCCCTGCTCGCCCAGCGGGCGAAACCGGATGCCGTCATCGCCGCCTTTGAAGACGAGGCCCCGTTGAGCAGCGCCGGCACCATCGTGTTCGCCAGCGCACTGGACAAGGCCGGCAGCCTCGACAGGGCGCGTGCGATGATCCGCGCGCTGTGGCGCAGCGCGTCGCTGACCCAGGGCGAGGAAAAGCTGATTCTGGAGCGGTTTGGAAAGAACCTGACCAGTGAAGACCACAAGGCGCGCATGGACCGCCTGCTTTACAAAGGCGAGACGTCGGCGGCGCTCCGGGCGGCGAAGAAGCTCGGCGGCAACGAGCTGAAGCTGGCCGAAGCGCGAATCGCCGTGATCCGGCGCTCCAAGGCGGCCGGCTCTGCGCTCGACAAGCTGCCGGACGCCTCGAAGAAAGACCCGGGATATCTGCTGTCCAAGGTGCAATGGTACCGCCGCACCGGCAAGGAAACGGAGGCGGCCAAGCTGCTACTGTCCGCGACCTTCGACGATGACAAGCTCGTGGATCCCGACGAATGGGCGCTGGAGCGGCGTATCATCGCGCGCGAACTGATCGAGGAGGACAACGCCAAGGCGGCCTACGACCTCGTCAGCACACATGCCGCGGTGTCCCCGATCGACCAGCTGGAGAACGAATGGCACGCCGGCTGGATCGCGCTGCGCTTCCTGAAAGATGCGGAAACCGCGAAAAAGCACTTTGCCGAACTGAAGACGATCGCCACGACGCCCATCAGCCAGGCGCGGGCGGAATACTGGCTCGGCCGTGCAGCCGAAGAAGGCGGAGAACCGGAACGGGCGCTCGAGCACTATCTGGCCGCCGGCGCGTTTCCGACGACCTATTATGGTCAGCTGGCGCTCGACCGCGTCGGCCGCAATTCGGTGCCCGCCCCCGACAAGCCGCTCCTCGCCGATACGGCCAGACGTATCATCAACGAGCGCGACAGCGTTCGCGCCATGCGCCTGCTCGCCCAGATCGGTGAAAAGGACCGCGCGGCCCGATACATGATCTCGATGGCCAACGAGACCGACGACCCGCTTACCCTCGTCGGGCTGGCCGAAACCGCTCAGCGGATGGGCATGAAATGGGGCACCGTGTGGATCGGCAAGCGCGGCAGCCAGGCGGGCGCGCCGACGGATGCCTATGCATTCTCGACGGACGGCATGCCTGACTATCCGAAGATGGGCGCACCGATCGACCCGGCCGTGGTCTATGCGATCGCCCGCCAGGAAAGCGTATTCAATCCGGAGGCCGTGAGCCCGGCCGGCGCACGCGGCCTGATGCAGATGATGCCGGCGACGGCCAAGGCGACCGCCCGCTCCGTCGGCCAGCCTTACGATCTCAAGCGCCTGACCGCGGATCCGCGCTACAACGCGACCCTCGGCGCCGCCCATCTCGGCGAACTCGCGGATTATTACGACAACGCCTACGCCCTGGTCTTCGCCGCCTACAATGCCGGCCCCGGCCGCGTCAGCGAGTGGGTCGAGCGGTTCGGCGATCCGCGCAAGGGCGAGATCGATCCCGTCGACTGGGTGGAGCTCATTCCCTTCAACGAAACGCGCAACTACGTCCAGCGCGTGATGGAGGGCCTGCAGGTCTACCGCGCCAGCCTCGGTGGAAGCCAGAAACTGCTCATCGCCGACGACCTGAGACTGCCGATCGGCTACGGGAACACCATGATCGCCGTAGAAAACAGCATTCGTCCCGGCGGCATCTACGACAGTGGCGTGCCTGGCGTCTTCAGCGGCTTCGGCAACGGCCCGCTCGATACCGGCGGCGCACCGACAACCGCGCTGGGATTCGGCGAGGGGCACTGACCATGGCGGATACGGCGGTTGCCGAGACGCTCCCGGAAACCTCCGAAGCGTCGGCGGGATGGCGTGATGTCTATGTTACGGCGCGCGACGGGCTGCGGCTTCATCTGCGCGAATACGGAGAGCGAACCGGCCCTCACCTGCCCGTCGTCTGCCTGCCCGGCCTGACCCGCAACGCCCGCGACTTCCACGAACTCGCGATCTTCCTTTCGACCCACAAGCACCGGCCCCGGCGCATCGTCGCCATGGACTTCCGAGGACGCGGCGGCTCGGGCCACGACCGGAACTGGAAGAACTACTCGCCAATGGTCGAAATGGCCGATGTGCTGGACGTGCTCGTCGCTCGCGGCATCGAAACGGCCGCCTTCGTCGGCACCTCCCGCGGCGGCCTCGTCACCATGCTGTTGGCCGCGGCCCGTCCGACCGTTCTCGAAGCCGTCGTCTTGAACGATATCGGACCGGCGATCGACGGGCGTGGCCTGCTGCGCATCAAGAATGTTCTGTCCGGCACGAACGTTCCGGCGACATGGGACCAGGCCATCGATGGTCTGAAACGGGCGTACGAGGCTCATTTCCCCGCTCTCGACGATCCGGGCTGGGACCTCTTCGCACGCCGGACCTACGCCGACAAGGATGGCAGGCCACAGCGCGACTTCGACGCCAAGCTGATGAAAACGCTGAACAATATCGATTTTAGCCAGCCGCTGCCGACGATGTGGCCGCAATTCGACGGCCTAGCGCACATCCCCGTCATGGTGGTTCGAGGCGACCATTCCGACATCCTGTCGGCGGAGACGGCCGAGCGGATGCGGGACCTCCATCCCGATCTGGAACTCCTGACGGTCGACGGCACTGGCCACGCCCCGCTCCTGTTCGAACCGACCGTTCTGAACCGGATTTCCGCGTTCATTACAGCCGCCGAAGACCGACGATCCTAGAGGCGTCGACGGCCGGCCGCCCGGGCGTTCAGTCCCGCAGGACCAGTTCGATCCGACGGTTGCGCGTCTTGCCGGCGTCCGAGCCGTTCGAGGCCATCGGCCGGCTTTCTCCGTATCCGAGTACTGTGAAGCGTTTCGGAGCGAGGCCCTCGGCGACGAGAAGGTCCACGACCGTGCGCGCTCTTTCGAGACTGAGCCTGTAGTTGGCTTCGTCCGTGCCGTCCGAATCCGTATGTCCGGCGACTGCGATCAAGGTGTCCGGACAGCGCGCAGCTTCATAGGCGATCCGGTCGAGCGCGGGGCGACTGTCGGCACGCATTTGCGCCCGGCCCACCTCGAATTCGATCCTGCGGCCGTCCATGGCCGTCTCGATCGCGGCCTCGCAGAGTGGCGCGGCCACAACCGCTCCGGACGGTCCCGCTGACACATCGATGTCGTCGGCTTCATAGCCCTCCGGCCAACCGGTCGCGAGGGCCCGCAGCAACTCGGTTTTCGCGGATCGGTGAAAGGCGGCTCCGGTCACGGAGATCCGGCCATCGCTCAGGCTCGCCTCGCCCTGCGCCAAACGGGTCATCATCTCGACCGCCCGCTCGGCTGCATCTGCAAACAGTGGCGGCGCGCCAGGCCGTTCGACGACGATTGTCGTCAGCGACCTGTCGGGAAACGCCGCCTCGGCGGCCGCAACGATTGTCGCCTTTGACTGCTCGTCCGGAACGGAGCCGCGGAGTTCGATGGTATTGCGCGTCAGCCTGATCGTGAGGCCGTAGGCGGGGGACTCGGGGGATCTGGACGCCGTCCATCCGGAATTCGAAGCCAGGCCGCCGGATACAGGAAGGAAAGCGAGGCTCGCGACGAAAATGACGCCGGCGATGACAAATGGGCGGTAATGCCCGAAATGGATCGGCATAAAACACGGCCCGGCGCGGTTCGTCAGATCGGGAAGTCAGGCGTTTCGAACCAGACGGATGGTCGACGCCTTCGGAAAGAAGACCCTGGCAAAAAAGAAAACCCCGGCAGCTTGCGCCGCCGGGGTATCTGGTCGGGGGACCGGTCCGAAGACCGGCCGTCCCTTAAACCGGATCAGAACGACCGGGTGACCTGGAAGGCGGCCGAGAAGGCGCCGTCCGAGTTGTCTGCCGCCGGGCCACAGATGCCCACCGGGCCAATGCAGCCACCGGTCTGCGGCAGGCCGTAGTCGGCGTTGCCGTACACCAGGTCGACGTTGAACGTCGTCCGCGGAACCGGGGTCCACGCGAAGTCCAGATAGACCTGCCAGAAGTCGTTGGACGAGTCCGAGGCAAGCGTGGTCGGGACGAAGAAGTTCGTGATCACGTCGTCAGCAGACACGTTGCCATAACCGCCGCCGAGCGTCGAAGCGAAAGTCGGCGTCCAGTTATGCGTGTAGCTGGCGAGCAGCGACCAGGTCGTCACGGTGTCGACGATGCAGCCACCCGTCGCCGGGGTCAGCACGTTGCAAGCACCCCAGATCGCGTTGATAACGCCAGTTCCACCCTGGGCGCCAGCAAAGCTGTCCTGGAAGTACTGGTGCGCACCGTCCGTGTAGATGGCCTTGAACGCGAAGTAGTCGCCTTCACCAACGGAAGGAACGTTCAGGACCAAGCCGAACAGAGCGGCCCAACCGATTTCGGAATCGGTCTGGGTGCCCGGATACGGCGCCGGAGCGGCACCACCAAGCGAGACCTCACGGAACTCGTTGTTGGTGATAGCACCCGACAGCTGGGCATTACCCCAGTCGCCGTCGACGCGAAGGTTCGCGACGATATCAGGCATGTCGTTGCGGTCGTTGACCACATTGGCCGGGAACAGAAGACCAACCTGGTTCCACGCACCGGGGTTCACACCGCGCGGGAAACCGACCAGGCCGGCTGCACCATAAGCGGTCGGAGCAGTGTAATCCTGATCTTCCAACGCGACCGACAGCGAGAAGCCGTTGCCGAAGCTGGCCGTGTAACGGATCTGGTTACGGCGCATGAAGTTGTCGCCGATGATCACGTACGGGTCAGTCGTCGAAGCGGACGAGTCCAAGTGCAGGAACGTCGACCAGGTCTTACCAAACGTCCAGTTACCGAACTGAACGAAAGCGTGACGCAGATCAAACGAACCGCCGGTACGGGCGTCGTTGTCCGAAGCCTGCATTTCGACAAAAGCACGGACGGTGCCGTACTCGGTCGAGGTGCGGGCGTCGAAGTTCACACGGCCCTGACCGTACATCTGGATCCGGTCGGTAAGCGTGTGTCCGTCCGGAACGATCGAGTCCGGGCGATAGAACTCGTCACCGAACCACTGGTCTTCCGCGCCGACCACAACGAGTCGAGCGAAACCACCGACCTTGAAGCAGATGTCCGTTCCCGGCAGCTCGATGAAGCCGGTGATGTCACACCGGTACACCGGCTCCCGGGGAGCCTTAACATCCATCATCATGTCGGCGGCCTGGGCCCCAGTCGTAGCTGCGAGGAAAGCCGCAGCCGAGCCGAGGAAGATGTTTCTCATATTGTTCATCCTGACCTCCAATTTCCACCTTAGGGACCAGGTTTCGTTCCTCTGGGCGCGAGCCACTGGACTTCCCCTAATTCCCCACGAAATTACCTGCGAGCCGAGGCGACCCCGAACGCAAGCGTTGCGACTCCCCGGATTTCCGGCGTCGCATCGCCAACTTACCCAACACCGATTGCCGATCAACAAACAAAGCCGCTCTGAGGGCCCGGAACGGCTGCTTTTCCAAGTGGTGTTGCAGAAAGTCCACGTTGTTACCCGGATGCCCCAGTTTCCCAGCGGATTTCAAGGAGAACAAGGCGAAACGGGGCCGTTCCAGCCCTCCTTTTCCGGCCTGTTTCCGGTTTTCGAGGGCATTACGGGCGGCACGACCCGTTAAGGATCGAGCGGCGCGACCGCCCCTTTCCAGTCGTCCGAAGGGCAATTGGGCCGTTCCTACGGCGATGATTCTGCTGGGAGCGATAGCCGCGATTCTCTTTTGACGCGCGGACGACAACAAAATGTCCCCGGCGGACGGCAGCCCGCCGGGGAACTGGATCGTATCGGCGCAAGAACGCCGTTGGTCGCGATCAGAACGAGCGCACGATATCCAGCGCCACTGCGAGAGCACCCTGATCGTCGGTCGCGCCCGGGTTAGCCGTAAAGGGATCGAATCCGCCGGCAGGCGTCGTGCCCGCGCCATTGAAATCGACATGGCCGTAGTGGACACCGAACATGATTGTCAGGTTCGCGACGGGCATCCACGAGACGTTTCCGAAGATTTCGTACGTGTCCATGTCGAAATCAGAGGATAGGGACGGCGCCCCGGCATTGAACACGGTCAGCGGCGCGCTGACGTTCTGATAGCCCGCACCAACCGTCGACGACCAGGTCGGCGACCAATTGTGGGTGAAGCTCGCCAGCACGGACCACGTCGTCACCGTCTCGACGGAGCAGTCGCCGTTTGCCGGAACGAGCCAGTCGCAGGCTCCCCAGACCGTGTTCGTCGTCCAGAGGAAGTTGTCCTGATTGTACTGGGTGGCGCCATCCGTATAGATGGCCTTGAAGGTGATGTAGTCACCCTCGCCGGTCGTCGGCGTGTTCACGAGCAGGCCGAACAAGGCCGCCCAACCGATCTCCGAATCCGTCTGATTACCCGGAACGGGCGCCGGGGCATTGCCGAGAAACACGTCCCGGAACGCGTTTTTATGCAGGGCACCGGACAGTTGCGCCGAGCCCCAGTCGCCTTCGGCCTTTATATTGGCGACGACGTCCGGCAACTCGTTTCGGTTGCTGACCACCGCGCAACCGCCACCGCAGAATCCCCAGACCGGCGCGAACAAACCGGCCGCCGTGATAGCGCTCGGCGTCGTGTAGTCCTGGTCTTCCACCGCGACCGACACCGAGACCCCCTTGCCGAAGCTCTGGGTGTAACGAATCTGATTGCGGCGCATGAAGTTGTCGCCGGTCACCGTCAGCAGGTCGGTATAGACGGGGCTTGAGTCGAGGCTCAGGAAGGTCGACCAGGTCTTGCCGAAGGTCCAGTTGCCGAACTGGACGAAGGCATGACGCAGATCGAACGAACCGCCGGTACGGGTGTCATTGTCCGTGGCCTGCATTTCCACGTAGGCGCGGACCGTGCCGTACTCCGTCGAAGTGCGCGCATCGAAGTTGACACGACCGACCGCGTACATGCCGACGGTATCTTCCAGCGTATGCCCGTCCGGGACGATGCCGTAGGCGGCACCTGTCCCAAAGGCGTCCCACTGATCCTCGGACGCATAGGCCACAAGCATGGCGTATCCGCCCACCTTGAAGCAGATGTCGGTGCCCGGCAGCTCTATGAAGCCCGTGATGTCGCAACGGTAAACCGGTTCACGCGGCGCCTTCACGTCCATCATCATGTCGGCGGCCTCGGCCCCGGTCGTGAAGGCGATTGCCGTCGCCGATCCAAGCAGAAGCGTCTTCAACTTCGTCATTCATCTCTCCGAGAGGCACCCTCACAAGAATTTGGCTGCGACGAGAACCGCCGATGGCTGCGCCAAATACCGCTTCGCGACCAGGTGCCATTTTTGATCGCAGCGTCCGTCCCCACGTGACGTGGCAGGGAAACTGACGAGAGCCGTGAAGACGGGCAATCGGAAATTTCGAAAGACGACCGGCGCAAAGGCGATTTCGACCCCATGTAACGCGGCCGCCACAGCCGCTCGGCCAACCAGGCCGTTGTCGCCCGCATGACGGCCGATCGCTGCCCGGGCTTTGCGAAACCTGCTCCAACAAAGGGCTACCGGTACGCACGCCGCCGTTCGCAATCAGACGATGGCGGCTCCAACCTCGCGGGCGCCATGCCAGATCATCACCAGGGCGACGTAGAGAACGATCGACAGCCCAACCCAGGCCAGCCACCGATGGCGATCGAGAAGGCGGGCGATCAGGGTGGCGGCGGCGCCCATCAGGATTATCGACAGCAACAGGCCCGCCGCCAGAACGTACGGATGGTCGCGCGCCGCGCCGGCGACCGCCAGCACATTGTCCAGGGACATCGATATATCCGCGATGACGATCTGCTTCATCGCCTGGCCTGCAGTCTTTACCGGCACGGCCCTCGCTTCGTCGGTGTCCAGATCATCGGCCAGCAGTTCAGCGCCGGCGTGTTCCGCAGCGCCTTCGGCCAGCTCCCGGTAGAGCTTCCAGCACACCCACAGCAGCAGGATGCCGCCGGCGAGCAGCAGACCGACAATCTGCATCAGCTGGGTTGTGGCGAGCGCCAGGGCAATTCGCAGAACTACGGCCCCGGCGATGCCGTAGAAGATCACCTTGCGGCGCATATGCGCCGGCGCCCCCACCGCCGCCATCGCGACGACGACGGCATTGTCGCCTGCCAGTACGATATCGATGAAGACGACCTGGAGGATGGCAATCAATTGCTCGGGCAACGTCGAACCTTCAAACCCACCGGCTTTCGAGCCAGGCCCGTGCACAGGTTACCGGCCGCATGGGGCTTTCCGCGACGGGATCGGCGCGCGCTCCCGCCACGCCTCAAGACGGCCGCGAGCGATCCGGCCCCGACAGAATTGCAATTATGTCGTCGAGCGCATTGTTCAATCGCTCTAGGCGCTCCTCTCCGATTTCGGCGATCAGTTCTCCGAACGCCGCCTCGGTCTCCGCTCCCATTTCCTCGACCAGCGCCCGCCCCTTGTCGGCAAGGGAAACGATGACGCGCCGCTTGTCGGCGTCGTTCGTGCGACGATTGATCAGGCCGGCCGCATCCATCTTGGGGAGTATCCGCGACAGGCTCGCGGGATGAATAAGGCACCACTCGCTTAACGAGAGGATCTCGGTCTCGCGAAGATCGGCAAGGACGCGCAGGATGCGCCACTGCTGTTCGGTGATCTGATGGGAATGCAGGATCGGGCGGAAGCGCGAAATCACCGCCTCTCTCGCCCGCAGGAACTTCATCGGAATCGCCTGGCTGAACGGCCGCATCACGCCTTGCTCTTCGGCGCCACTGCGTCCGTCGAGCGGCGCGTCGCGTTTGCGATCATGCGGTGCTGAATGCGCCATTGTTCGCCACCAAACTAATTTAGTTACGCATACATTGGCGACATCGGAAAGCGGGTTTATTTCTCCGGCAAATCTAACCAAACCTGCCGTTACGGAAGTCTAGTAGCGATAATTTTAATCAAAACAACCATATAGATGGCCGATGCCGGATTGGGCGAATTCGCAACCTGTGCTTGCTGCGCCGCGATTTGGCCAACGCTTCGCTTGGCGGGGGCCTGCGAACCGGCCGAAAAAACGACGAATCAAGCCTCGCGTGGCCGCAAGGCGTGCCTCACCGCGCGACGATGGGCTGCGCTTCCAGCACGGGCTCGACCGGAGCTGTTCCCTCGAAAAACGACCCCTCCTCGAACCAGCTCCTGGGCGCGGGATGGCCCCACAGGGTCTGACGCTGGGGATCGCGCAGCGTCCAGCGGATCGGCTCCATATCCGGGTCGGCCGTGAGATAGTCCGACGTAAACAGCTCTACGCGATGCCCGTCCGGATCGCGAACATAGAGGAAGAACGCGTTGGAGATGCCGTGCCGGCCGGGGCCCCGCTCCATGTTCCCCAGGTAGCCGCTCGTCGCCATGACGTCGCAGATATGCAGGATATCGAGCGGCGTCGCGGTCCACATGCCGATGTGATGCAGGCGCGGCCCCCTGCCGTTGGTGAAGGCGAGGTCGTGGACGTTGCCCTTGCGGTGCATCCAGATCGCCCACAGCCTCGGATCGGGATCCTCGGTCTCGGTGTACTCGGTCACGCGGAAGCCGACGGCGGTGTAGAAGTCGTGGCTCATCTGCACGTCTGGCGTGAAGCAATTGACGTGGTCGATGCGCTGGATGCGGGCACCGCGATGATGCGCATACTTCTGCAGCATCGAGGGGGCCTGCTCCATTTCGAAATAGAACTCGATCGGCATGCCGAGCGGATCGACGGCCTGCAGCGTGCGGCCCTGGTGCGGACGCTCGACGAATTCGGCCCGCAGGCCCTGCTCGTCGAACCAGAAGGCGGCCCGGTCGAGGTCCTCTTCGCTGGCGACCTTGAAGCCCATCGTCCGCACGACGGGTTTCTCGGCGCGTACCAGAACGATCGAGTGATGGTTCCGCTCCTCGATCCCGCGCAGATAGATGCGATCGGCGGATTCGGCCGTCACGTGGAGGCCCAGACAGTCGACATAGAATGCCCGCGACGCGTCGAGATCGGTCACGGCGAATTCCACATGGCTGACGCGGACGATGTTGAACGGCGGGTTCATCACGGGCTTGGCAACGGGCATGGTCCTGAACTTTCCTTTCGGCGCGGAACTAAGGCGGCGGTATGTCCGGTCGGGGCCTGGCCGGTCACGGCGAATGCGACATTCGCCCGGCGGGCACGTGGCCGGAGCCGAATCCCAGAGGTCTCATACCTGTTCCTCCCTCGCGATGGTCCGCACCCTCCCCCGAAAGTCCCGGTGTCCCGTCAAACGCCGATGCGCGGCACCGTGTGGCCGCCGAGGCCGATCGCGATGTTCTTGGTTTCCATGTAGAAATCGAAGCTGAAGTCGCCGCCGTCACGGCCGATACCCGACGACTTCGTGCCGCCGAACGGGGTCGGCAGATGGCGGACGTTCTCCGAATTGACCCAGACCATGCCGGCCTCCACCTCCTGAGCTATCCGGTGCGCGCGGCCGACATCGTTGGTCCAGAGATAGGCGGCCAGGCCGTAGCGGACATCGTTGGCGATCGCCAACGCTTCCTCCTCGTCCTCGAACGGGATCATCGTCAGCACGGGTCCGAAGATCTCCTCTTGGGCGATCCGCATGTCATTGCGGGCATTGGTATAGAGCGTCGGCTCGACGAAGTTGCCTTCCTCGCCGACCCGGCCGCCACCGGCCGCTATCGTCGCACCGTCCTCCTTGGCGGCATTGACATAGCTCATGACCTTTTCGAGGTGGCGCGGGTGGATCAGCGGCCCGATCTCGGTCTTCGGATCGAGCGGATGGCCGACCCGCATTTTCTTCACGCGTTCCGCGGCCTTGGCGGTGAATTCCTCATAAATCGATTCATGAACCAGCGCGCGGCTGGACGAGGTGCAGCGCTCGCCGTTCAGCGAATAGATCATGAACAGGACGGCATCGAGCGCCTTGTCGAGGTCGGCATCGTCGAAGACGATCACCGGGTTCTTGCCGCCGAGTTCGAAGTGAACGCGCTTCAGGGTCGGCGCGCCCTGCGCCATGATGTGGCTGCCGGTCGCCGATTCCCCGACGAAGCCGATCGCCTTGATGTCGGGATGCTCGGTCAGCGCCTTGCCGGCCTCCTCGCCGATGCCGTGCACCGTGTTGAGGACACCGGCGGGCAGCCCCGCCTCCGCGCATATCTCGGCCAGCAGCGTCGCCGTCAGCGGGCTCCATTCGGCCGGCTTGTGAACGACCGTGCAGCCCGCGGCCAGTGCCGGCGCGATCTTCCAGGTCGACAACATGAACGGCGTGTTCCACGGCGTGATGACGCCGACGGGGCCGATGGGAACGCGCATCGTGTAGTTGAGGTGCGTCGCCGTCGGCAGCGACACGCCGTCGGCGGCCGAGGGTGCGCGGTCGGCGAAGAAGCGGAAGTTCTCGGCCCCGCGCAGCGCCGCCTTCGCCATGTAGCGGATCGGCTGGCCGGTATCGAGGCACTCGATGAAGGCGATCTCCTCCGCCCGCGCCTCGATCGCATCGGCAATCCGATGCAGAACGGCGCGCCGCTCCGCCCCCTTGGTCTTGCGCCAGGTCCTGAACGCAGCCATCGCAGAGCGGGCGGCGAGATCGATGTCCTGCGCCCCGCCCCTGGCGACCGAAGCGAGCACCGCACCGTCGACGGGCGAGGCCGTCTCGAAGGTCGCGCCGTCGCCGGGATACCGCTTGCCATCGATGAAATGGGCGACCGGACCGTCGGCGAACTGTTTCAGATAGCCCTCGGCGCGGTCCAGGACCGCGCGATCGACGACGTTTACCGGGTCGTTCATCGGGGCGTTCATGAGGCAGTCTCCCTGTTGCGGCGCTCGCGGATCGTATTCCGGCGAAACGTCATCGCGCGGTCGATCTCGTGGACCTCCACGGCGAGCGAAACCGGCGTTGTCGCCAACAGGTCGGCGAGCGCGCCTTCGGCCGTGGCCAGCAGCGCCCTGCCGAGGCCCTGCCTGGCGTCGACCGGACGCCCCTGACCGACGCGCGCGGTGATATGGACGAAACCGTTTTCGGGATTGCCGTCGCCGACCTTGAAGACGTCACGACACACCGCGCGGCTGCGGATTCCGTCGATATCGAACAGGCCGCTGGCCAGCGCGGTCTCGTGCAGGCCGTCGATCAGACCGGCCAGGTCCATCTCCGGCTCGAGATTGGAACTGTACTCGACGATCACGTGCGGCATCGCGCGTTGTATCCCTGGTGCGGGCCATGGTTTGGGCGATGGTTCCGGCCGATCCTACCGTGCGCCCTATATCGTTGGCACATCAAACCATATATTCGGCCCCGGCCGCACCGGTTAATCGCGCCGAGCAGCCGGCCAGCCGGCGGTATGGCGTTGGCGCATAGCCCCCTGTCCGTCCCGACCGGTTCCCAGCGGCGCCAATCGCGTTAGTCTCGGTCCCGTATCAGTCCGAATCCAGAGCCCGTCCCACATGAGCCATTCTCCAGATTTCGCCATCGGCAAGCCGGTCCGCCGCAGCGAGGACCCCAAGCTGGTCAGCGGCCACGGCCGCTACACCGACGACATCTCGCTGCCCGGCCAGGCCTACGGCGTGGTGGTGCGCAGCCCCTTCGCGCACGGCACGATCCGCGGGATTGATGTCTCGGCCGCCCTGGACCTGCCGGGCGTGCTGGCGGTGTATACGGGCGCGGACCTCGCCGAAGCCGGCTACGCGGGCCTGCCCTCGGTGCTGCAGATGGCGAACCGGGACGGCACGCCGATGGTGAAGCCGTTCCGTCCGGTGCTGGCGACGAACAAGGTGACGTTCGTCGGCGATCCCGTCGCCTTCGTCGTCGCGGAGTCGGCAACCGTCGCCCGCGACGCCGCCGAGGCGGTCGAGATCGATATCGATCCGCTTCCCGCCGTCACCGACGCGGAGCAAGCCCTCGAACCGGGCGCGCCGCAGATTCTCGACGACGCCCCCGGCAACCTCGGCATCGACTACCATTCAGGCGACACCGACGCCGTCGACGCGGCGATCGCCGCGGCCGACCACGTCACGACGCTGGCGCTGACCAGCGACCGGCTGGTGGTCGCGGCGATGGAGCCGCGCGCGGCACTCGCTGCCTACGATCCCGATAGCGGCCGCTACGAGGTGCACGTGCCGAGCCAGGGCGTGTTCGCCATGCGCAACATGCTGGCCGGCGTGCTCGGCGTCGACCAGAGCCGGGTGCGGCTGCTGACCGCCAATGTCGGCGGCTCCTTCGGCATGAAGTCGATGCTCTATCCCGAGACCGTCTGCGTGTGCCATGCCGCCAAGGCCCTGGGCCGACCGGTGAAGTGGACGTCCGACCGCTCCGGCGCCTTCCTCTCCGACAGCCACGGCCGCGATATCCAGGTGACGGGCACGCTGGCGCTGGACAAGCGCGGCACCATCAAGGCGCTGCGGATCACCGGCTTCGGCAATCTCGGCGCCCATCTCGGCCACGTCGCGCCGCTCTACTTCACCATCAACATCGCCAAGAACGTGGTCAGCGTGTACCGCACGCCGCTGGTCGAGGTCTCCATCAAGTGCGCCTTCACCAACACCACGTTCACCGGCCCCTATCGCGGCGCCGGGCGGCCCGACGCCAACTACCTGATGGAGCGGCTGATCGAGACCGCCGCCAGCGAAATGGGCCTCGACCCGGTCAAGATACGCAAGCGCAACCAGATCAGGCCGGGCCAGATCCCCTACGCCGCCCCCTCCGACCTCACCTATGACAGCGGCGACTTCCCCGGTGTGTTCGACGAGGCGCTGGCGCTGGCCGACTGGACGGACTTCAAGGCACGCCAGCGCGAGGCGAAGAAGCGCGGCCGGCTGCTCGGGCGCGGCATCGGCAGCTATCTCGAGGTGACCGCCCCGCCGAACAAGGAGATGGGCGGCATCCGCTTCGAGCCGGACGGCGACGTCACCATCATCACCGGCACGCTGGACTATGGCCAGGGCCATGCCTCGGCCTTCGCGCAGGTGCTGTCGGAAAAGCTCGGCGTGCCGTTCGACCGCATCCGGCTCCTGCAGGGCGATTCCGACGAACTGATCCACGGCGGCGGCACCGGCGGCTCGCGCTCGGCGATGATGAGCGGGGCGGCGATCGTGGAGGCGGCGCAGAAGGTCGTCGAGAAGGGCAAGCAGCTTGCCGGCCTGGCGCTCGAAGCCGCCGTCGAGGACATCGTGTTCTCCGACGGCACCTTCACCGTGGCCGGCACCGACATCGCCATCGACATCATGGACCTCGCCGACAGGGTCCGTCACGGGCTCGCCCTGCCCGACGGCATGGAGGACGGCCTCGACGTCACCCACCTGACCGAGGCCCTGCCCTCCTCCTTTCCCAACGGCACGCATGTCGCCGAGGTGGAGATCGATCCGGAAACCGGCGTCGTCGCCGTCGTGCGCTACGCGATGGTCAACGACTTCGGCACCGTCATCAATCCGATGCTGGTCGAAGGCCAGCTGCACGGCGGCGTCGTGCAGGGCATCGGCCAGGCGCTGATGGAGTTCACCGCCTACGACGACGACGGCCAGCTCTTGACCGGCTCGTTCACCGACTACGCCATGCCGCGCGCCGACACAATTCCCGCGTTCGCGTTCGCCAGCCATCCCGTGCCGGCGACGACCAACCCGCTCGGCGCCAAGGGCTGCGGCGAAGCCGGTTGCGCCGGCTCGCTGTCGGCGGTCATGAACGCGGTCATCGACGCCCTGCGGCCGTACGGCGTCACCCACATGGACATGCCGGTGACGCCGGAAAAGGTGTGGCGGGCGGTGAATGGGGCGAACAGCGGCCCGCGATAGAGCCGTACCGGATGTCACGGTCAACACCGGGCCGAGCGGCCGGACGGGTCCCGGATCACGTCCGGGACACGCCTTTGTTCGGGTGGCATAGCCGTGCCCCAATCACAGGCCGCGTGCTCCGGGCCGGATCACCGTGTCCTCCCCTTCTCGCGTCATGCCCGGGCGTGACCCGGGCATCTCGTGCCACACGCCAGGAGATTTCGGATATCGACCTAAGCCAGGCCGAGGAACACCATCAGAGCGCGGTCGAGACGGCCGACATCGTCAGCGGAGAGTTGGCCGATCCGCCGTCCGAGCTTGTCGCGGGAGACGGTCACGACCTTGTCGACCATCAGACGCGAGGGCTCGCGCAGGCCGTTGGTTTCACTTGGCTCGACGAGCAGACGGAACAGCGGCGCGTCGGTCCTGTCGGTCGTGAAGACGCAGATGGTGACGGATGCGGTCGCATCGAAGGCATCGCCCTGTACGACGACCACCGGGCGCGGCTTGCCGGCGAAGCCGGAAGCGGAGACCGTCCAGACCTCGCCGCGCCTCATGCCTCGTCGAGAACCGATACCGTGTCGATGAACGCCTGATCGGCCCGTTCGCTTTCGCTGCGGGCGACGGCGGCCGACTGGACCTGCGCGCGCGCCCTGAAATCCGCTGTCCTTGTGTCCGGGACCCAGATCTGGACAGGCCGCAGGCCCTGCGCGCGCAGGCGTTGACGGTGCGCCCGCACCTTGTCGCGTGACGACTTGGCGGATGAATTCGACGGCATATCGCGGCCTCCGAATGGTTACATGTAACCTAATCCGCAATAGCGCCCGATACAAGGTCTGGATCGCAGCAGCCACACAAGGCCGTTCGAAAGGCATGGCCGTGCGCAGTAGCAAGGCCGCGTGCTCCGGGCTTGCCCCTGAGCCCAAGGAGGAGCCAGGTCCCGGAGCCCAAGCATCAGGGCGCTGGGCCGGATCGCCGCGCCCTCCCCCCCTCCCGTCATGCCCGGGCTTGACCCGGGCATCTCGTGCCACACGCCCGGGATTGCCGGGTCAAGCCCGGCAATGACGTGGAGAGGGGAAAAGGGCGATCCGGGCTTCTTAGCGCTTTAGCGAGGGTGGAGGCAGTTGGAGCCGCCTCCGTCGCGCCCGCTCGCGACATCGCCGCAGTACCGCGCCGAGAGGCCGCATGGGTCCCGGATCATGTCCGGGACACGCGGCTTTTCGGGTGGCACGGCCGTGCCCAAAACCGCGGCCGCGAGGCGTGCGCGCTCTCGATCGCCGCCTGCTTCGGTTTCGCCATGGCGTCTCCCTACTTTGGGCACAGTTCGCCGCGATAGGAGGGCGCAGGGGGCGTAAGCTGTCCATTCCGCCCATTCCGCGCCGGGCCCGCCGCTCCGGTCTGGCGGGCGTGCCGACAGCTCTCGCAGAGGACGTCTGCCATGAACCTGCCGACCATGTGCGCTCGCGCCATGCCCATTGTCGCCGTCATCGCCGGGATCGCCGCAGTGCCGCAACCGGCCGCCGCCGCCAAGTGCACCACCGCGGTCTGGAAAAACCTGGAAGCGTGCGGCTGGCCAGGGGCCCGCAACACCGGCAAGCGCAGAGGCATCAAGCTGAAGCGCACGCGGACCCGGACCATCACCAAGGACAACACGGTGATCAGAGGCGAGAGGATCGCCCCCGACGGCCTGGTCATCGACGCCAAGAACGTCAGGATCCGCAACAGCACGATCATCAAGAGAAGCGGCGGCAACGGCAGCGGCGTGATCAAGATCCTGCCGGGGGCGAGCGCGAAGATCATCCGCACCCGCCTCAACGGCAGGGGGGCGACCCATGCCGGCATCTGGTACGAAGGCGCCAGGCTGGTCGCCCGCGGCAACAACATACTCGGCGTCAACGACGGAATTTTCGTCTGGGACGCAAACAACTTCGTTATCAAGGGCAATTACCTGCACAATTTCACCGAGAACGCGGGCAACGGGCATGTCGACGGCTTCCAGACCGAAGGCGCCTCGAACGGCATCATCCGCCACAACACGTTCAACGTGACTCAGGACCAGACTTCGGCGATCGCGATCTGGAACGGCCGCCGCAACAGCTCTGACATCCTGGTCGAGAACAACCTGCTGGCCGGCGGCGGCTTCACCGTCTACGCCCAGGACTACAGCCCGTCCGAGGACAACCCCCAAGGCGGCTATTCGGTGACCAACATCCGCTTTCTGAACAACAAGTTCTCCACCGTGAACTATCCGTGCGTGGGCTATTGGGGCGTCTGGTTCTCGCGCGGCGAACCGACCGACGGCTGGCAACGCAGCGGCAATATCGTCCTCGAAACCGGCCGGAACATCGACAGCCAGAACCCGCCGAAGCCGGGTGGCGGTCGCTGCGACTGACGCAGGCGCCGGCCCCGTTACCGTTTCCGCGAACGACGGTGTGGCGGTTCGCAAGGAACCGCCGCGTTCCGATGAACGGCCATCACGCGGACGGCGATCGCGGAATCGGTGCGGCGCCGGGTGGGCGCGCCGGGACGCGCGCCCGGAAAGCGAACCGCTAGCGGATCGCCTCGAGCGGCTGGTCCCGGGTCGATTCCACCAGGCCGTAAAAGACCTCGTTGACCTCGCCCCACTTGCCGATCGCCGCCTTCACGTTGTCCATCCAGCGCTTCACGTTCGGATATTTCGAGAAATCCGAATGGACGACCTCGCCGAGGGTGATCAGGCCGATGCCGAAATAGTCGGCGATGGTGATCTCATCGCCGGTCAGGAACTTCCGGTCCGGACCGATCCAGTAGTCGTTGAGGATCCCGAGCCAGTTCTCGGCGTTGGCCTTGCCCCACTTGATGGTCTCCGCATGCGCCTCCTCGGTCGGGCGCTTGTGGTGCGGGAACACCTGCGGATAGATGAAGCCGTAGGCGTAGTCGCGATAGAAGTTCGCGTTGAACCAGTCCATGATCTCGTTGACCCTGGCCCGCCGCTTTAGGTCCTTGGGGTATTCGGGCAGGTCGTTCTTCTCGGCGAGATACTTCAGGATCGCCGAGGATTCGGTCAGGCGGAAATCACCGTCCTCGAGCACCGGCACCAGCCTGTTCGGGTTAATCGAGGCGAACGGCTCCTGGTGATGGGCGCCGGTGAACAGGTCGACGACCTCCTCGTCGACGGGAATGCCCTTCTCGTGGATGAACAGACGAACCGGCCGGCTGGTCATCGATACCGGATGCATGTAGAGCTTCATGGCAGTCCTCCCTGTCTTATCGTTACGTGATCGGTACGGATACGTGATCGGTACGGATACTTGATCAGTACGGGTTCCGGGGCGTGCGGTCGCTCGACAGGCTTTCGCGCGAGCGTTCCGTCAGGGCTTCGATGGCGTCGGCCAGGTGGATCTGGGCGATGTTGTAGTCGCCGCGGCCGACACGCAGCTTGTGGGCCTCCAGCAGCACGTCGGCATGGGTGAAGCCGGCCGGCGGCTCGAAGCGGTAGGCGGCCAGCTCGATGGTCAGGCCCAGCGGATCGTTGAAGTAGATCGAATCCATGAAGCCGCGGTCCTTAACGCCGGAATGGCGAATGCCGCGCTGGTCGAGCCGGTCCACCGCCTGGTCGAAGGTCGCCTTGGAGACCGCGAAGGCGATGTGGTGGACGCAGCCGGGCTCGGTCGGGGTGCGGCGCGGGTCGGGCCTGCGCTCTTCCTTGGTGAAGATGGTGATCAGGCGGCCGTCGCCGGGATCGAAGTAGAGGTGGCTCTCGTCGCCGGCATCGAGGTTGGGCTGCTCGAAGACGAAGGGCATGCCGAGCACCCCTTCCCAGAAGTCGATCGAGGTCTGGCGGTCGGCGCCGACCAGCGTGATGTGATGGACGCCCTGCGACTGCAGCTTGCGGATCTCGATGTTGTCCATGGCGTGGGCTCCCTTTCAATTTCTCTCGACCAGCTTCGACTTGTACTCGCTGCGCGGCAGCGAGCCCCAGTCGACCAGGTCGATCCGTGTGGTGACGACGAGCGTCTCGCGGATGCGCCGCATGATGCGCTCGGCGAGTTCGGGGGACTTCTCCGCGCCCTCCGCCAGCTCGACGGTGACGGGCAGCGGCGGCTCCTGCTTGACGCCGGGCGCCGTTGGGCGGATCGCGATGAGCCCGCTGACATGCGGGGCGAAGCCGTTGACGACCTCGCGGACGGCGGAGGGAAAGACGTTGACGCCGCGCACGATCAGCATGTCGTCGGTGCGGCCGATGCAGCGCACGCGCGGCGCCGTCCGCCCGCAGGCGCAGGTGCCCGTGCGGACCTGCACATGGTCGCGCGAGCGAAAGCGTAAAAGCGGCGCGGCGCGGTGCCTGAGATGGCTGTAGACGAGCTCGCCCTGTGCCCCGTCCTCGATCGGGACCGGGGCGCCGGTATCGGGATCGATCAGCTCGACATGGACCAGGCCGCGCCCGGAGAAGTGCATGCCGGTCTGCGCCTCGCACTCGCCCCACAATGAGACCGAGATGTCGCCGATGCCCATCGCCTCGCAGACGGTGGCGCCCCAGGCGTCCTGCAGCCGCGCGCGCATCGCCGCCTCGCCGCCGCCGGGCTCGCCGGCGACCATGATGCGTTCGACGCTCGACCCGGCGATGTCGATGCCGCGGTCGCCGGCCCATTCGGCCAGGTGCAGCGCGTAGGACGGCGTGCAGGCCAGGACGTGCGGGTGCAACAGCCGGACGGCCGTCATCAGCCGCTCGGTGTTGCCGGTGCCGACGGGAATGTGGCAGGCGCCGAGCCGGTTGAAGGCATCGAGCGCGGCGCCGGCGACGAAGGGACCGGCGTTGTAGGTCGACACCACCCGCTTGCCCCGGGACAGGCCCGTGGCGGCATAGCTGCGCGCGGAAATCGTCACCCAGTCGTCGAGGTCGCGCGCGGTCAGCGGGATGTAGCTGGGCGTACCTGTGGTGCCGCTGGTGGAGAAGACGCGGACGACGTCCTCCATCGGCGCGGCGAGATGCGTGCCGATCGGATCGGCATCGGAGCGCGTGACGCGCAGCTCGTCCTTCTCGGTGAACGGCAGGGCGGCGATGTCGTCGAGGCCGCCCACCGCATCCGGGGTGGCGAAACCGGCCTTCATCAGCTTGTGGCGATAGAAGCGCGAGCGCTCGAACAGGTAGGACAGTTGCGCGCGATACGGCGCCTCGTCCCTGCCCTTCTGCCTCTCCCAGGCAAGCGTTTCTATGTCCGGGTCCTGGATCATCCTGGCGCTCCGGCGCCGGTTCGAAGAGCGCTGCCCTTGCCGCGGCCGGTTATTGCTTGCTAAGTTTGTAGGACAATATTGACTTCAAATCGCTTGTCAACCGGTCCGAACGCGGGTAACCGACCACGGTCATGTCCGATACCGACATCGCCACCGAAATCCGCCCGACAAGCCGTGGAACCACGGTCGAGCGCGTGGTGCGCCATCTGCGCGAAGGCATCCTCAACAGCCGCTATTCGCCCGGCCAGCGCCTGATCGAGGCCGATCTCACGCGCGATCTCGGCGTCAGCCGCGGCCCCCTGCGCGAGGCGTTCCGGCGGCTGTCGGCGGAAGGGCTCCTGGAAACGGTGCCGAACCGCGGCGCGCTGGTGCGGCGGCTGTCGCTGCAGGAGACGGTCGAGCTGTTCCAGATCCGCACCGAGCTGGAGGCGCTGGCCGCGCGGCTGGCGGCGCAAAACATGGCCGAACCCGAGATCCGGGCCGCATTCGAGGCGGCGATCGACCCGATATGGGCGGAGGCGCCGCGCCTGTCGCCGATGGCCTATCTGGAGGAGAACAAGCGGTTCCACGACGCGATCGTGGGCGCCAGCGGCAACTGCCAGCTCGTCACCCTGCACCGACAGCTGCAACTGCCGCTGATCATGTTCCAGGTCAGCGGCGGGCTGACGGCCGACATGCTGTGCCGCTCGGTCAGCGAGCACCGCGACATCGCCCGCGCCATCCTGGACGGCGATTCCAGGAAGGCGGAAACGGCGCTGCGCGGCCATCTCGACCGCGCCACCGCCCTCACCCGCCACATGCCGGCCTCGACCTTCCGCCCCGCCGCGACCGGCGACTAGCCGCGCCGGCTGCCGGCCAACTCCGTTTCTGATAAAACTCCAGCCAAATCGCGACAGGCGGCTTCGCGGCGCGCCGGCGGACACACGCGTTGGGGGAGGAAACGGCGCATGCCCGAGGAACCGCTGATCATGGTCTGCGTCGGAGACATCTCCGGCAACGTGCGCGGCAAGTCGGTCCCGCTCGCCGACTACAGGGCCGACATGACGGCGGGTGTCGGCTGGACGCCGACCAACGTCCAGCTCACCTGCTTCGGCACGATTGCGGAGACGCCCTACGGTCCGTTCGGCGACCTAGTGATGACGCCCGTCCCGATGACCGAGGCGCGCGTCGCGTTCGGCGGCGCCGAGGCGCCGGCCGAGCATCTCGTGATCGCCGAGCTGACCTGGCCGGACGGCAGCCTGTGGGAATGCTGCACCCGGACGATCCTGCGCCGCGCGCTCGAGACGCTGCACGCGGAGACCGGCCTCACCGTGCGGGCGGCCTTCGAGCACGAGTTCATGTTCGTGACCGACCAGCCGACCGGCGGCGCCTACACGATCGGCGGCGTCCGGCGGCGCAAGGCGTTCGGCGAAACGTTCCTCGGCGCGTTGCGCGAGGCGGGCATGACACCGCAATCCTTCCTGCGCGAATTCGGCCCGAACCAGTACGAGGTCAGCGTCGCGCCGGCCCGGGGCGTGACCGCCGCCGACGACGCCCTGGTGCTGCGCGAACTCGCCCGGTCCGCCGCGCTCAGTCTAAGCGAGGAGATCACGTTCACGCCGCTGATCGGGCCGCACGACGTGGGCAACGGCGTCCATGTCCATTTCGACTTCCTCGACGGCGCGGGCACACCCGTGACCGCGGATCCGGACGCGCCAGACGGGATTGCCGCCACGGCGGCCGCCTTTATCGCCGGCGTATTGAAGCATCTGCCGTCCACCGTGGCGCTGACCGCGCCGAGCGTGCCCTCCTACACCCGGCTGACGCCGCACCGCTGGAGCGCGGCCTTCAACAATCTGGGCTACCGCGACCGCGAGGCGGCGGTGCGCATCTGCCCGCGGCCCGACGGTGCCGACGTCGCGCCGGGCGAACAGCTGCATTTCGAGTACCGGGCCGCCGACGCGGCGGCGAACCCGCATCTGGTTCTGGCGACGCTGGTCCTGGCGGGCCTGCAGGGCGTCCGCGACGGCCTGCCGCCGCCGTCCGTCACGCACGAGGACCTGACGCTCGTCGCAGCCGAAGAGCTGAACGCGCGCGGCATCGAGAGGCTGCCGGCCTCGCTGGACGACGCCATCGCGCGGCTGGACACCGACACGACCGTGCGGTCGTGGTTCCCGGAAAAATTCGTCGACGTCTATGTCGCCCACAAGCGCGGCGAGATGGCGTTCCTGAAGGGCAAGACCGAGGACGATATCTGCGCGGCCTATTCCGGCGCCTATTGAGGCCTGGAAGGAAGGATCGACCCGGCGTTCATGCGCGCTCTCGGTCCGGTGCCTGCACCGTCCCGTCGGCGACCCAGGCATCGAAGATTTCCAGCGCCGTGTCGACGAAGGCGCGGTCGTTGATGTGGGCGTCGATCTCGCTCATCGCGACGGGCGGCCCGATCACCGTGCGCATCTCGTCGAGAAACGCGTCCAGCCCCTCGGGATCGTGCGCGGGCTCGCCCGGCTTGTCCCATTCCTCGATGCCGCCGTTGGGCAGGATGACATGCACCGGCCCGCTCGCCCGCGCCAGCCGCGCGCCGATCTCGCGCGCGGTGCGCCTGCGTTCCTCCGGCGTGATCGCCACCGAGGCGATCAGCCGGTTGTGAGCGTGATAGGGCCGCTCGCGCCATTTCGCGGGGATCTCCGTCCAGGTCGGCATGTCGACGAGGTCGGAGGCGCCCGGCGCGACGATCTGCGGGATTCCGGCGCGGCCGGCGCTCGACAGGCGGTCGGCGCCGCTGTTGACGACCGAGCCGTGCACGCCGTTGGTGAATTCCTGCATGCAGAAATCCATGACGCAGGCGAACGCGCCCTGCGCGGCGAGGCCCTCGAAGGCGCGCCCGCCCATGCCGGTGGAGTGGAAGACGGCGACCTCGAAGCCGCGCCGCTCCAGCGCCGGCTTGAGCGCCACCATGTAGCTCAGGCATGACTTGCCGAGGCTGGTCATGCCCACCAGCGGCCGGTCGCGACGGGGCGGCTCCACGGCGCGCGCGGCGCCCAGGACGGCGCCGGCGGCCTGGCTGAGCGCCGACCTGCAGACCGAGTTGAGGCCGTAGAGCCCACCGGCCCACAGGATCATCTGGATATCGGGAGGCAACCGCTCCGGCGGGATCAGCGGCGAGAACGAGACGGTCGAGACGATGTATTTCGGCACGCCCATCGGCAGCGCCAGCGCGCAGTCGAGCGCGAGATCGGTGCCCATGGTGCCGCCGATGGCGATCATGGCGTCGATCCTGCCCGCCACGTGGAGATCGGCGGCGAGCTTCGCGGCGCCGGCGGCCATGATCTGCATGGCCGTATTCTCGTCGCCGGAGCGGATCGCCGCCTGAATGGACGAACCGGCGGCCTCGGCCACCCGATGCTTGGAGATGTCCGTTGCCGCGGGCGGGTCGCCAAGGACGCTGACATCCATCGTCATCGCCGTGCCGCCCTGGCCCTCGATGCAGCCGATCAGGTAGCGCAGCTCGTCGGACTTCGTATCGAACGTGCCGATGACGAGGATGGTCTTGTCGGTCATGGCGTCCGTTTCCCTGGAGGGTTTGGTTTCCGATTTAAGCAGACTTGCTTTTCTCCCGCTCGCTGCTGCGAGCCTGCCCAGTTCCCCGCTCACTTCCGCGAAAGCGGGAGTCCGGGGCGACGCGGCGCGGCCGTGCCAAGCGCGCTGAATTCCCGCTTTCGCGGGAATGAGCGGAGAGAGGGCGCGGGAATGAGCGGCGCGGCCGTAGCCGTCGGCGTTCAAGCGCGCCTCAATCTATCCCAAGAGTTGGCTATCCCAAGAGTTGGCTATCCCAAGAGCTCGCTATCTTCAGGGCTGACTATCCTCAGAGCTGGATCCAGGCGGTCTTCAGGTCGGTGTACTTGTCCAGAGCGTGCAGCGACTTGTCGTGGCCGTTGCCCGACTGCCTGACACCGCCGAGCGGCACGGTGATATCAGGGCCGCCATAGGTGTTGACGTGAACCACGCCGGCGCGGATCGCCCGCACCATGCGGTGGGCGGTCGACAGGTTCGAGGTCCACACGCCGGCGGCGAGACCGTAGACGGTCGAATTGGCGAGGCTCACGGCCTCTTCCTCGTCGTCGAAGGCCATGACACCCAGCACCGGGCCAAACACCTCCTGGCGGGCGAGCGGCATCTGCGCGGTGACGTGGTCGAACACCGTCGGCTGCATGTAGTAACCACCGGTCTGTTCGAGGATACGGTGCCCGCCGGTCTTCAGCTCGGCACCCTCGCGCGCGGCCTCGGCGACAAACCGCAGGTCCTTCTCCAGTTGCTCCGCACTCACCACCGCGCCGGCCTGGGTCGCGAGGTCGAGCGGGTCGCCGACCTTCATCGCGGCGGCGATGGCGGACACCCTGTCGACGACCTCCTGGTGGATCTCGCGCTGCACCAGCAGCCTCGAGCCGGCGACGCAAACCTGCCCGGAATTGCGGAAGATGCCGAAGGCGGAGACCCTGGCGGCCTGTTCGAGGTCGGCGGCATCGGCGAAGACGATGTTGGGCGACTTGCCGCCGAGCTCGAGATAGACGCGCTTCAGGTTCGAGCGGGCGGAATATTCGAGCAGCTTGCGCCCCACCCCGCCGGAGCCCGTGAAGGCGAGCACGTCGACGTCCATGTGCAGGCCGAGCGCCTCGCCCGCCTCCGCCCCGTGGCCGGTGACGACGTTGAGCACGCCGTCCGGCAGGCCGGCCTCGGAACAGAGCTGAGCGACGCGCAGCAGCGTCAGCGACGCGGCCTCCGCCGGTTTCAGCACCACCGAATTGCCGGCGGCGAGCGCGGGCGCGATCTTCCAGGCGCCGATCATCAGCGGGAAGTTCCACGGCACGATCGCGCCGACGACGCCGACCGGCTCGCGGTGGACAAGGCCGAGCACGGAGTGCGCCGTCGGTGCGATCTCTCCGTAGACCTTGTCGGCGGCCTCGGCGTAGTAGCGGAAGGTGCCGGCCGCGCTGCCCGGCTCGGCCCTCAGCGCCATGGAGATTTCGGTGCCGTTGTCGCGCACGCCGAGCACGGCCAGTTCGAGGGCGTGTTTCCCGATCAGGTCCGCGATGCGGTGCATCACCGTCTGGCGTTCGGCGGGGGCGGCGCGGGACCAGGCGCCGCTTTCGAAACTTCGGCGCGCGGCGGCGACGGCACGGTCGACGTCGGCATGGCCGGCACTGGCGATGGTCGTCAGGCGGGCGCCGTCTATCGGCGAGACGACCGCAATGGTCTCACCGCTCGCCGCCTCCCATGCGGCCCCGTCGATCCACAGACCCTGCGGCGGCACCGGGCGGGCGCGCAGCGCGTCGATGGCGGCCTGATCGGCCATGTCGGCCATCCCCTCCTCGATCCTAACCGGTTCATTATTGTCACCGGCAGGTCAAATACATGTTGCGTTCGCAACCCTGCTCTGTCAACGAATACATAGACGCTGCGCCGCGACGGGCATCGCGCCCGGCGGATAAAGGCCGACCGGAGGAAAGACGGACACCGTGCAGACCGTCGACAAGGCGATGAAACTGCTGGGCGCCTTCACGCCGGCCGAGCCGGAAATCGGCCTGAGCGATCTCGCCCGGCGCGCCGGCTACGACAAGGCGGCGACCCGGCGTTTCCTGGTCGCGCTGCAGAAGCACGGCTTCATCGAGCAGAACCCGGCCAACCGGAAATACCGCCTCGGCGCCGCGTTCCTGCATTTCGCGCAGGTGCGCGAGGCGACGCTACCGTTGGCGTCCGTGATCGCGCCGCTGCTGGAGACGCTCGCCGAGAAGACCGGCGAGACGGCGCATGCCTCGCACTATTCGGCGACGGCATCGGGCGGCGCGCTGATCACCATCGGCATGCGCGAGCCGATCCGGGCGACGCGGGTCCACATGGATCCTTCCGAGATCCTGCCGCTGCACGCGACCGCCTCGGGCCTGGTCTATCTGGCCTTCGCGCCGGATGCCCGTATCGACGAGGCGATCGCCGGCGGTCTCAAGGCCTATACGGCGCACACGATTACCAGCGCGAACCGCCTGCGCGCCGCCGTGGCGCAGGCGCGGGCCGCCGGCCATGCCATCGCCGGCCAGAGCTTCGAGGACGAGGTGACCGGCATCGCCATGCCGTTCTTCGATGCCTCGGGCGCCGCCGTCGGCGCGCTGGCGGTGGCGACGCCCGCCTCGCGGATGACCGACACGCTGAAGGCATCGATCCTGTCCGAACTCCGGCGCGCGGTGGCAACGGCAACGCGCGGCATCGGCGGCGTCATGAACCCCGACTACCTTTCGGCGCTCGGCGACCGGCGGGCGGCATGAGCGGCCCGATATGAATGAACCGGCACAGGCATTGGTGCTTGATTTCGGCGGGGTCATCACCAAGACCCTGTTCGAGACCCATGCCGAGACCGAGGCGGCGCTCGGCCTCAAGCCCGGCACGCTGACCTGGCGGGGACCGTTCGATCCCGACACCGACCCGCTGTGGCGGCGGATGCAGGCCGGCGAAATCAGCGAGCGCGACTACTGGCTTGCCCGCGCACGCGAGACCGGCGCGCTGCTCGGCGAGACCTGGGACCGCATGGACCAGTTGCTGCGACGCGCACGCGGCGCCGACCTGATGCGCTCGGTCCGGCCGGAGGCCCTCGCCGCGATCCGTACGGCCAAGGCGGCGGGCAAGCGCCTGGCGATCCTGTCGAACGAGCTCGACCTGTTCTACGGCGCCGACTTCCGCGAAAAACTGCCTTTCCTCGCCGACTTCGCGCTGATCGTCGATGCGACCTACACGAAGATCCTGAAGCCCGATCCGCGCGCCTATCGCCTCGTCACGGACGGGCTCGGGCTGGCGGCCCACGACTGCGTCTTCGTCGACGACCAGTTGAAGAACGTCCGGGGCGCCGAGGCCGTCGGCATGCGCGCCGTCCACTTCGACGTGCGCGACCCGGCGGACAGCTTCGCCCGGGCGCTCGCCCGACTCGGCATGACAACCCGTTCGGAGGCTTCGGCATGATCGCGCACGACTCGAACTTCCTGAAGGAGAACAACGCCCGCCACATGTGGCATCCGATGGCGCATCCCGCCGAGATGATCGCGCATCCGCCGAAGGTGGTGATGGCGGCCGAGGGGGTGACGCTGACCGATGTCGACGGCCACAGGACGATCGACGCCGTGGGCGGGCTGTGGAACGTCAACCTGGGCTATTCGTGCGATCCGGTGAAGGCGGCGATTACCGCACAGCTCGACGCCCTGCCCTATTATTCCGCCTTCCGCGGCACCTCGACGGGGCCGGCGATCGAATTGTCCTACAGGCTGGCGGACTGGTTCGCGCCCGACGGCATGGTGCGGTCGTTCTTCACCTCGGGCGGATCGGACAGCGTCGAGACGGCCCTCCGGCTCGCGCGCCAGTACCACAAGATCCGCGGCGACCGGGACCGCACCAAGTTCCTCAGCCTCAAGAAGGGCTATCACGGCACCCACATGGGCGGGGCGTCGGTCAACGGCAACGCCAATTTCCGCCGCAACTACGAGCCGCTGCTGCCGGGCTGCTTCCACATCCCCGCGCCCTACACCTATCGCAATCCGTTCAACGAGACCGATCCGGAACGGCTCGCCGGCCTGTGCGCGCAGGCGCTGGAGGACGAGATCGCGTTTCAGGGGCCGGACACGGTCGCCGCCTTCATCATGGAGCCGGTGCTGGGCGCCGGCGGCGTCATTCCGCCGCACGAGAGCTTCATGCCGAAGGTGCGGGAAATCTGCGACCGGCACGGCATCCTGCTGATCGCCGACGAGGTGATCACCGCCTTCGGCCGCACCGGCGGCTGGACGGGATCGCGGCTGTGGGGCGTTAAGCCCGACCTGATGTGCATCGCCAAGGCGATCACCAACGGCTATTTCCCGTTCGGCGCGGTGATGATCTCGGAGACAGTCGCGGACGCCTTCGAGAGCAACCACGACGCCTTCGGCAATATCGGCCACGGCTACACCTATTCGGCCCACCCGGTCGGCTGCGCGGCGGCGCTCGCCTGCCTGCCGGAGATGGACAAGGCCGACCTGGCCGGCAACGCCGCCCTGCGCGGGGCGGAGCTACTGGCCGCGGCGCAGGCGCTGAAGGACAGGCACGCTCTCGTCGGCGACGTGCGCGGCAAGGGCCTGATGGTGGCGCTGGAGCTCGTATCCGACCGGGAGGCGAAGACGCCCGTCGACAAGGCAACCATCGGCACGGTCTTCGAGACCGCCTATGGCGCCGGTGTGATGATCCGCGTCTCCGGTCCCAACATCATCCTGTCACCTCCGCTGGTGATCACGGCCGAGGACGTGGGCACGATCGCGGCGGGTCTCGACGCCGGCCTGACGGCGGCGGGCGGTTGACGCGGCACGCCGACAAGGCCGCCTTTTCCTAAAATCCGGCCGAATTCCTTAGGCCGGCATTCGCCGTTTCCGGGCCAAAGTCCGTCGCGACCATGACCAACAGGCGCGACCGGTTCGGCGCTCGCGTCCGCTCGAAAGAGACGTGGGGCGACCGATGGCACTAACTCCGGAGAACGCGCACAGCGCGCGGGTCGCGTTTCAGCGGTTTGGCCTCGGCGCCAAGCCGGGCTCGTTCGCGCGGGTCGCGGCCAATCCGCTCGCCGCCCTGATCCGCGAGGTCAACACCCCGCGCATCGCGGAAGTGCGCGGCAGGAAGCTCCCCTCCTACCGGAAGGCCGCGAGGCTGTCCCAGAAGGATTTCGGCAAGGCCGAAACGATACGCGAACGGGAGCTGGCCGCGCGCGTCTCCAAGCACATGCAGCCGGACGTCGGCTTCGTCGAACGTCTGGTCATGTTCTGGAGCAACCACTTCTCGATGTCGGTCAACAAGTCCGGCACGGTCCGCGGCATGATCGGCCAGCTCGAGCGCGACGTCATCCGCAAGCACGTCCTCGGCAATTTCTCCGACATGCTGCTCGGGGTGATGCGGCATCCGGCCATGATTTCGTTCCTCGACAACGCCGATTCCATCGGCCCGCGCTCGAAGATCGGCCAGCAGTGGGGCGTCGGCTTCAACGAGAACCTGGCGCGCGAGGCGATGGAGCTGCACACGCTGGGCAGCGCGGGCGGCTATACCGAGGAGGACGTCACCAACCTGGCGCTGATCCTCACCGGCTGGTCCTATGTGCGCGGCTGGGAAGCGGACCACCGCCACAACGGCGGCAACAAGCGCAATCGCGGCCGCTTCATCTTCCGCAAGAGCTGGCACGAGCCCGGCCCCATCACGCTGATGGGCAAGTCCTACCCCGGGATCGGCATCAACCAGGGCCTGATGGCGCTCCGGGACCTGGCGCGGCATCCCGCGACCGCCGAGCACATCGCCTTCAAGCTCGTCCGCCACTTCATCACCGACGAGCCGACGCCGGCGATGGTGGACCCGATCCGGCAGACGTTCCTGGACACCGGCGGTGACCTGAAGCAGGTCGCGCTCGCGCTCGTCCGGCTGCCGGAGGCATTCAACGCGCCGCTCGTCAAGATCCGGACGCCCTACGAGCTCGCGATCGCGCAATTTCGCGCCCTGAACCGGCGCTACTCGAAGAAGTACTACTGGTGGGCGTTTGCCGGGCCGCTCTACGCGCTCAACAACATGGCCTGGGAATGCCCCTCCCCGGAGGGGTTTCCCGACGACACGCTGTACTGGCTCGATCCGGACGGCATGACGCTGCGGCTCGACACCGCCCAGGTCAGCGGCTGGGTCTACCACAAGCGCCATCGCGGCAGCGCCGTCGCCCTGGCCAACAGGCTCTATGACAGCGCCCTGAGCACGGAAACGCGGCAGCGGATCGGTCAGTCGGGCAGCAAGGTCGCCGGCCTGACGATCCTGTTCTGCAGCCCCGAATTCCAGCGGAGATAACGGATATGGAAGACGAGTTCGCGCCCGGCTCCGTCGGAGGTTCCGTAGACGAAAATGTCGTCCGTGCCGCCGCGGGGGGCTGCGAGGAGTCGCGGCTGCTGCTGTCGCGGCGCGCGGTGCTCGGCGTGTCCGCCGGCCTGTTCTCCTGGGCCTATGCACCACGCTGGGCGGGCGCGGAAGCGGCCACCGGCGACCCCCGATTCCTCGTCGTCGTGCTGCGCGGCGGCATGGACGGATTGTCGGCGGTCGTGCCGCACGGCGACCCGCACTACGCTTCGTTGCGCGGCGACATCGCGATCCCGCGCAAGAAGACTATCCGTCTCGACGGTTTCTTCGGCCTGCATCCGGCCATGAAGCGGTTCGGCAGACTGTACAGGCGGGGACAGGCGGCGGTGGTGCACGCGGCATGCGTTCCACTGCGCAACCGGTCCCACTTCGATGCCCAGGACAACCTGGAAAACGGCCTGCCGGGCGTCGTCTCGTCGAACTCGACCGGCTGGTTGAACCGACTGCTGTCGGCGCTGCCGGCGGGAGACCCGATCCTGTCGCACGGGGCGATCCAGATCGGCGCGGCGCCGTTGATCCTGCGCGGACCGGCACGGGTGCTCGGCTGGTCTCCGGCCTATTACGACCACCTGGAGGATCCGCTGCTCTACATGGTCCGCACGCTGTACCAGGCGAAAGACCCCGAAATGCACGCCTACCTGGAAGCGGGGCTGGAGGCCGACCGGCTGGCGGAGGGCGTGAACAGGAAACGGGACCGCAACGTCAGCGACCTGCGCAAGGGGTTCCGCGGCGCCGCGCGACTGCTCAGGTCGCCGCGCGGGCCGCGCATCGCCGTGCTCTCGGTCGATGGCTGGGATACCCACAGCGACCAGGGCAGCACCACCGGGCAGCTCGCCAACCTGTTGTCCGAGCTCGATCGCGCCATCGACGACTTCCGCAGGGCCTCGGGCCCGGCCTGGGGCAAGACGGTCGTGGTGATGGCCACCGAATTCGGCCGCACCGCGCACGCGAACGGCGACGACGGCACCGATCACGGGGTCGGGACGGTCGCGCTGCTGGCCGGTGGCGCCGTCCGCGGCGGCAGGGTCTTCGCCGATTGGCCGGGCCTCGCGCCGTCGCGCCTCTTCGAAGGCAGCGACCTGCGCGCGACGACCGACCTCCGGTCGGTCTTCAAGGGCATACTGTCCGACCATCTGGGCGTCCCCACATCGATCCTCGACACCTCGGTGTTTCCGGAAAGCGGCGGGGCATCGCCGATGAGCGGTCTCATCAGGGCGAGCAGCGCCGATCTCGTAGAGATGAGCGGCATCCCGCGCGCGCCGGTACCGGTGACGGTCGAATCCGCCATCGCCCGCTATCGCCGCGGCGAAACCGTCTCGTCCGCGGGTGAGCGCACGATGTAATGTAGCGCGCGGCGGCGGCGTGCCGGACATGGCGATAGCGGACTAGACGCGGCGCGGCCCATTCGACCGGCGATGCAGGCTGCCGTTACCTCGCGCCGGGCGTCGGCGAGGCCGGATCGCCCGTGGGGTTTCCCGCCGATGGCGACACGTCGCGGACGTCGAGCCGGCCAGTCTTCACCAGCACCAGGGCGATCACGGCGGTGACGACGCAGACGGCCAACTGGGCGATCTCCACCGTCAGGTAGGCGGCCAGATCCGAACCGGTGACGTTCGTCGAAATCTCCAGCACCGCGTCGAACAGCGCGAGCCCCAATTCGACGCCGCCGATATTGGCGAGCACAAGCCAGGTCCCGGCCGCCAACTGCATCGGCACGGGCATCCGGTTGAGCGCGAGGACGAACAGCACCGGGGTCAGCAGCCCACCGCCGAGACCGGTGATGGTGCGGGTCGCGGCGATATAGGCGAAGCCGTCGAACCAGGGATAAGCGACGTAGCCGGCGAGGCCGACGATCGTGAGCCCGAAGCCGGCGACCAGCGCGAGCCGGAAGCGCCGCTGGAAGAGCAGGCCGGCGGCGAGGATCGTGCCGACGACCTGGCCGGCATTGCCGATCGCCGTCCGGTTGCCGATCGTCTCGGCCGGAACGTGCCTGAGCTCGGTCAGCAGCAACACCTCGAACTCCGCCGTCGTCGGCAACTGGTACAGCAGCAGTATCAGCGTCGCGGCGGCGAAGCCGCCGACCGAATACGGAGCGAGCGAAATCGCCGGGTTCTCCGAATGGCGCAGCCGCCCGAGCGCCAGCGCACCCATGGCCACCGTCGCCAGAAGGGCCAGAAGCACGCCCGGCTCGAGCCAGGACGCAAGGCTGCCCCATGTCGACCAGACCTCGAAGGCGACGAGAGCAAGGACGAGGATCGCGACCTCGCTCGCCGACGACTGCATCGCCTCGACCTCGCTGGCGTCGGGATGGTCGAGGCCGCTGTCGAGGAGCGCGAGCGCGGCGACGATCGCCAGCGCCAGCGGCACGGCGAGGGCCGTCCACCAGCCGGTCCATTCGACCAGCACGCCGCCGACGACGGAGGCGGCGATGAATCCCGCCGGCAGCCCGGCCGACCATACCGATTGCAGCGAGTGGCGCGCGTCGTCGTCGGCGGCCGTCGCCTTGTTGAGCATGGCCTGCGTTATCGGCGACAGCAGCGCGACGAAGAACCCGAGCAGCAGCGCGGCCGCGAACAGGACGATGGTGGCGAAGCCGCCGCCGGAGACGCGCGACGCGAACACCATGCCGGCGGCCAGGAACAGGATCGTCGCCCACGCCGCGCCGATTGCCAGCACGCGGGCGCCCAGCACCTTCGTCAGGGTCGGCAGCAACACGACGGCCAGCAGGCCGCCGAATATGCTGCATTCGACGAGGATGGCGAGCTCGCCGCCGTTGAGCGCGAAGGCCGAACCGATCGCGGCCTCGCCGACCAGCAGCCCGCCGAGCAGGGCCGTGCGCAGGGCCGGCCCGGTGAAGACCGCGATCCACAGGGCGGCGCGCGGACGCCGCCGCGCTGCTGCAAGCCGGCCGCTCATGGCTCTATGCATGTACCCGCGGCCGCCGTTGCCAGGGCAGCCGCAGGATCATGACCGAGACGGTTCATCCCGGCACCGCTTCCCTCAGCGCGTCGTGAGGTAGATCTTGAAGATCAGGTTGGACGCGACCGTGTTGCCGTTGTTGGGCGCGTCCGCGGCGATGCCCCCGTAGAGGTAGCCGACCAGCACCCGCTTGCCGACGCCGAACGTCTTCCGCAGCGCCTTCAGGTCGACCATGCCGTTGCCGGTGACCGGGATGTCGGGATGGATGAAGACCTTGGCCTCGGCCCCGAACCGCAGCCGCTTTCCGTCGGCGTCCCTGACCGTCGGGAACCGTCCGATCAGGACCTGCTCGTAGCCGCCGTTGCGGCTGCGCACGAGCGCGGTGATGTCGTTGATGAACGGAAAGCCGGAATCCTCGACAAACGTCTTGGATTGCCGGTTGTAGTAGACGTAGCTGATGCCGGCGAAGAGGATCGAATGGCTCTTCTTGCGCGCCGCGTCCCAGATCGGCAGGAACGCCGTGTCGTAGCCGCTCATCGCCTGCTTGAAGGTCGACGGCGCGCTCGGGTCGGCCATCGAGGGCACGCCGCCCCTGCTGATCTCGACCGGTACGGTGAAGATGCCGGTGGTCTCGGTGAACACCCCGGCCAGCGCCGTCGCCTTGGCGACCTTGCGCTTGCCCTTCATCTCGATGAACGGCACCAGCGTGTAGTCGCGCCGGCGATAGTCGGTCGGATTGGGCGCGGTGGGGTCCCGGCGGATGCGGCTGATCGAGACCTTCTTGCCGGTGTCGCGAAGCCGGAAGCTGCGGACCTGGGTCGTATAGACCTGGTTGAAATCGGGATCGCCATAGCCGCCGTCGAAGAGCTGGCCGAACGCCAGGATCATCCGCTTGCCGAGCTTGGTGGCCTGCCCGCCCGTGACCTTGAGCACGCTGTGCGAGGTCTGCCGGATCAGGTTGGCCAGATCCCGCTTGCCGGCCGGCAGCTTGCCCGGCGAGCGCACCCAGAGGACGATGTCTCGCAGATCGAACGCGGTCAGGCTGTCATAGGTCACGAAGTTCGAGACCGAGCGCTTGTAGCCGTAGCCGCCGATCACATAGAGCGTATTGCCGACCTGGACGCTTTCCATCGCCGTGCTCGACAGGGCATCGATCTGATCCTGGCTCAGCGAGGACTTCGACAGGCTGCGCGACCAGCGGTTCCCGGTCGCCGGATCGATGACCCAGATGCGGTCGTTCTGCTTGCGCGGCGGAAAGTTCTTTAGGCCGCTGTCGGTGAAATTGTGCAGACCATTGCTGCGCCCGCCGATGATCACCCACAGGCCGTCGATGTGCCCGTCGGCGAAGCCCTGAAGGTTGGGCAGCGTCTTCGCCGTCTTCTTCTGCCGGACGAGCTTGATCTTGTAGGGAAGCGAGCTCGCGTCGGTCGAGACCGGCGTGACCGTCGGGGTCTGGTTGTCGGCGACCGCCGCGGTCCCCAGGACGCCCAGCCCAAGTGCAAAAAACAAACCGACCAGCGCGGTCGATCCGGTCCGTATTCCGAATCGCATCACAGCCTCCTCCCAAATAGGCAATCGAATCCGCGGACCGCATGCACCCATGCTCCGCAACGTCAGGAATAGAGCAAATACTGAACGGATTCGTTAACCGGCGTATGCCCTTCTTGCCCAATTTCGCGATCCACGTGTTATGCTTCACTTGCGGTGACGGCTACTGCGGGCCGGCTACTGCGGGACCGTAGAAGACAGATGCGGCAGGCGGCAGTGACGAAACGACTTCCAGACAATCCAGGCTCCCCGACATCAGACAACACGGTATCAGGCGACACGGCATCGGGCCCGTGGAGCCCCGACCGGCGCAGTGTGACGCTCGGCCTCGCCGCCCTGCTCGCCGTCCCCGGCTCCGTGCTGCCCTCGGCCTCCGTCGCGGCGAGCGGAAAGTCCTGGACGATGGCGACGCAGATCGTCGCCGGAACCAGGCTCGCCGACCCGAATGTGCTGGAGCTGGCCGTCGCGGCCCTGGAACGGGAGGTCGGCGGCGACGTGGTCGCCCGGCTCCATGCCGCCATCATCGAACGCGACGCCGCGAATATCGTCGAGCCCTTCGACGACGCGGCCGTCGAGGCCGCCGCCCGGCGTTTCGTGGAGATGGTCTACACCGGAGAAATCACGCCCGGCACGATCGTCGGCTATCACCAGGCGCTGGCCTGGCAGGTGCTCCCGTTCGCCAAGCCGCCAAGCGTCTGCGGCCCGGACATGGGCTGGTGGACCTACCCCCCGGATCAGGCCGGATGAGGGCGCGACCATGAGCACATCCCCGACCCTGTCCGCCGACGTGGTGATCGTCGGTACGGGTATCGCCGGCGGCCACACGGCGTTCAAGCTCGCCGGCGCCGGCGTGAAGACGATCGTTCTCGAGGCCGGGCCGCACCTGAGCCGCAACGACGCGGTGGCGAATTTCGTCGCCAATCCGGAAAAGGGACCGAACGCGCCCTACCCGTCCGTCCCCTATGCACCGCATCCCGTCGACGGCAAGGCGAACGACTTCTACGTCCAGGCCGGACCCGACCAGTTCGTCGGCTCCTACACGCGCATCCTCGGGGGCACCACCTGGCACTGGACCGGCTTCGCCGACCGGCTGAGGCCGGCCGACTTCCAGATGCGCACGCGGTACGGCGTGTCCGACGACTGGCCCATAACCTACGAGGACCTCGTCCCTCACTACGAGGAAGTCGAGAAGATGTGGGGCGTGGCCGGCGATCCGAACTACGACTGGGGCTCGCCGCGCAAGGTGCCCTATCCGCAGCCGCCGA
This sequence comes from Microbaculum mangrovi, assembly GCF_051390635.1. NCBI lineage: Bacteria > Pseudomonadati > Pseudomonadota > Alphaproteobacteria > Hyphomicrobiales > Tepidamorphaceae > Microbaculum > Microbaculum mangrovi. The sequence continues at coordinate 652,343 of NZ_JBPODT010000002.1, read as the reverse complement.
TTCCGTCGAGCTACATGGACCAGCAGATAGAGAACGGCCTGCGGCAGGTCGGGCTGCACATGGCGCAGTTCTCGCACGCCCGCAATTCGGTGCCCTTCGACGGGCGCCCGGCGTGCTGCGGCAACAACACCTGCGTGCCGATCTGTCCGATACACGCCAAGTTCGACGGCACGGTCCATACCCTGAAGGCGCAGGCGCTCGGCGCGCAGATCGTCACCGAGGCGCTGGCGACGACGATAGAGGTCGGCGCGGACACCAGGATCACCGGCATCCGCTACCGCCGGCCGGACGGCAGCGAAGGCCTGGCGACGGCCAAGATCTACGTCATCGCCTGTCACGCCATCGAGACGCCGCGGCTGCTGCTGAACTCGAAAAGCGAGACCGCGCCAGACGGCGTCGCCAACGCAAGCGGCAACGTCGGGCGCTATCTCCTGAGCCAGCTCAACCAGGACGTCTGGGGACTGACCAAGGATCCCGTCTATCCCTATCGCGGCCCGCAACAGACATCCGGCATCGTCGAATTCCGCGACGGGGACTTCCGTTCCAAGCGCGCGGCCGTCGGCACCTCCTTCATGAACGACGGCTGGTCGGGCAACGAGGACGCGGTAAAGCTCGCCGGAGACCTCGCCAAGCAGGGCTATCGCGGCCACAAGATGATCTCGGCGATGCGCGAGCAGATGGCCCGCCACCTGCGGCTCAATTCCTCCGCCGAGACGCTCGGCGACCGCGACAACCGCATCACGCTCGACGATACGCTGGTCGACAGCGCCGGCATCCCGCGCCCGCGCGTGCACTTCAAGGTGGACGACTACACCAGGGCCGGCCTCGCCTACGCGGTCGACGCGTCGAAGAAGGTCTTCGCGGCTCTCGGCGTCGCCGACGTGAAGACCGACACGCCGTATCTGTCGAGCGCCATCATCTGCGGCACGACGCGCATGGGCACAGATCCGAAGACGTCCGTGGTCGACATCCATCTGCGCTCGCACGACCACCAGAACCTGTTCATCCTGGGCACGGGCGCGCATCTCACCGCACCGGTCAACGCGCCGACGCTGACCGTTGCCGCCAACGCGCTGCGGGCGTCGGAAAAGATCATCGAGGACCTGTCCAAGCCATGAGGATCCGATCCGAGAGGCACGGGCTGTTGGTCGGTGCGACACTCTTTGCCGCGGCAGTCGCGGGTATCGGGGCGGCTGTCGCCGCAGGGCCGGACTTCGACGCGAACGCACCGGTGCCCCTGTCCGCGACCATTCCCGCCGACGTCGATCCGACGGTGCGCGACGCGCTGCTGGAGAAAGGCGACCTGCTGCTCGCCCATCGCCTGTTCGAGCGGCAGCAATGGGCGGCCTTCGTCGCGCTGAACTGGCCGACGGACGACAGTGGCGCGCCGCTTGCCGCGGTCGGCGACGATGGCGATCCGGCCTGGTCGAACTGGATCGAGACCTATCAGGTGTTCAAGCCGAAGGGCGCGGAGCCCGATCCCTGGGACGGCCGGCACCGGTCCGTTCCGCTCGCCGAGGCCGTGCAGAAGCCGCTTCCCGACGACACCGGCCCGGTCGGCTATCCCGAGCTCGGCCACCGCGATGCGCGGCTTCTCCACAACCTGAGCTCCACCCAGAAGCTCAACGTGGCGACGGAGACCGACCAGGCGTTCTCCTTTTCCGTCTTCGACCAGTACGGCCGGCCCGCCTACTACGAGAGCCTGATCAACAAGGTCGAGTACGACCTGATCGTCGACAACAAGCTCTACGAGGCCGGCGGGCTTGCGAACTACATCGCGAAGAACGGCAAGCTGACCTTTCCCGCCGGTTCGTTCGAGGGCAACAAGCCGGGCGCGATCGAGGTGAAGGTCGCCTGGCGCGTTCTCGATCCGGCCATGGACGATTTCTCGCGCTACCTGACGCAGCCTGCCTACGTGGTGAGCGGCGCCGACGACCCAACCTGGAAGGCGGTCACCGTCGGCCTCGTCGGCTTCCATATCGCCCAGAAGACCGAGACCTCGCCGCAGTGGATCTGGTCGACCTTCGAACATGTCGACAATATCACCGTGAACCGGCTGCACGAGATCACAACGGCCGACGGCACCAAGCGGCGCCTGCAGGCGAGCTTCAACGACGCCGAATGCGAATGGTGCCCGGTCAACGTTCCGGTGCCGCCCGACGAGAATGGCGTCCGCCGCACACAGGTGACGCGGCTGGTGCCGGTTCCCGGCGAGACCGCCGCGCTCAACGACCGGATGCGCGCCGTGCTGGCGGAGGCCGGCTCCAAGCTGCAGTACTACGAGATGATCGGCGTGCAGTGGCCGACCTACCCGGACGTGCAGCCGCAGCGCGGCGCCGCCTTCCCGGGATCGGTCGTCAACGTGTCCGGCGGCGAGCCCTTGATGCAGTACCTGGCCAATACGGTGATGGAGACGTTCTCGCAGGTCGGCAACAGGCCCGCCGACAAGCTGCCGCGCTCCGTCACCACGAGCGACCGGATGACCTTCGGCACGGGCAGCTGCATGGCGTGCCACTCGGCCTCGCCCTACGATTTCTCATGGATCATGACGAAGGCGCAGCCCAGGCCCGCAGAATGACGCCAAGGCTTCGGGCTCCGGCCCGCTACCGGGTTTCCGCGGCCATGCTGGTGCCGTAGGAGCGGCCGGGCGGCAGGCTGCCGTAATAGGCGGCGAGGTCGCGGATGTCGGTATCGCTCAGCGCCTGCGTGACCGTGTACATCATGCCGGCCTGCTCGCCGCCGCGCTCGCCGGACCGATACTGGCGCAGCGCGTATTCCAGGTAGAGCGGGTTCTGACCGGCGATATTCGGATAGGTCGGCACCGGGGAGACGCCGACGGGCCCGTGGCAGGACGCGCAGATCGCCGATTTCTCCAGACCGGTCTTCTCTTCGGCAGTCGCGGCTTGCGCGAAAACTGCCAGCGAGGAGACCACGACGGCGGCGACGCTGAAACGGGATACGGAAAAGGCTGTCATGACGGTTCACGATCCTTAAAGGCCGGTCCCGCACTATGGCGGCAAACTATTAACAGACGAGTCTAGAGGTCGCGGACTTCTCCGGCAACCGGACGAGGCCCGGCATCTCCCGACCCATCGATGCAGGAGGATGAAAATGCGCGCAACACGCCTGATCCCGATCCTTGCGGTTTTCCTGGCGGTTTCGGGGCCTGTCGCCGCGGACGAAGCCGTCAAGCCGGAGGCCCCGATATACTTCCTGACGCCGGACAGCGACGACTGGCTCCAAACCGCCGAGAAGGGCGATTTCCTGCCGCTCATGTCCCGCTTCGTCTCCGAGTATCAGGCGACCTTCTGTGGGATCGCCTCGTCGGTGATGGCGCTCAACACCCTCGGCATCACGCCGCCGACCGCGCCGCGCTGGTACCCGTACGACTACTGGGACCAGGACAACATCTTCTCCACCCAGGTGCTGAAGGACGTCGCGCCGGTCTCCGCCGTCGAAGGGGGCGGCCTCACCCTCGCCCAGCTCGAGACGCTGCTCGACCTGTCCGGCGCGAAGGCGGAAAAGACCTTCGCCTCCGACACCGATGTCGCCGCGTTCCGAAAGGCCGCGCGCGAGGCGCTCGCCGATCCCGACGCGATCCTGATCGTCAATTTCGGCCGCGCCGAGTTCGGCCAGGCGGGCCTCGACGGCGGCGGCCACATTTCGCCGGTCGCCGCCTACAACGCGGAAGCGGACCGGTTCCTCATCCTCGATGTGGCCCGGTACAAGTACCTGCCGAGCTGGGCGACGGCCGAACGGCTCTACGCGGCCATGAACACGCCCGACTCCTCCTCCGGAAAGACGCGCGGCTTCGTTGTCGTGCGCAAGCCCTGAGCCATTCGCGGGTCCGCCGACCGGCGCCCGACATGCGAGGTCCCACCATGCCGTTTCTCAGAATCGCCGTCGCCCTCCTCTTCCTGGCCGTCCCCGTGTCGCTGACGCACGCGGCGACCTACGGCGACAGCAAATCGGTCAAGTCGCTCCGCTCCCTGCTGGAGGCGCGCCCGGACCTGAAGGCCGCGCTCGAACAGGCGATCGGGGCCGCGAAGATGGACGGCGTCGGCTCCATTCCGGAGTTCGAGACCTACGTAAACGGGATCGTGCGCCTCGTTCCCACGAACCGGAACATCGAGGACAAGCTGGGGCCCCTCTACATCATCACCGATATCAACGACACGCTGAGGAAGAGCCCGGAATTCGAGGACTGGTCGAAGGAAGTCGTCTCGGAATGGGGTCATTTCCTCGACTCGCCGGCCTCCGTCGGCGGGCTGCAGACCTTCCTCGACGACCCGTCGATGAAGATCGACGACTATTTCGTCGGCCCGAGCGGCTGGCTCACCTTCAACCAGTTCTTCGCGCGCGAGATCAAACCGGGCAAGCGGCCGATCGCGAGCCTGGGCGACCGACGGACGATCGTCTCGCCCGGCGATTCCGTCTACAAGGGCGCGACGCCGATCACCGACGACGCGACGATCGTCGTCAAGGGTATCGAGCACAGGATCTCCGACCTGCTGAAGGACACCGAGTACGGCGAGAAGTTCGCCGGCGGCACCTTCACCCACTTCTTCCTGTCGATCACCGACTATCACCGCTTCCACGTGCCGTTCGCCGGCACCGTGGTGGAGAAGAAGATCCTGCCGGGCTTCGCCTATATCGGCGTGTTCGAGCGGCCGGACGGCTCCACCTACCTCACTGACGGGACGACCTATCAGTTCCGCCAGGAGCGCGGGCTGGTCGTGATGCAATCCGAGGAACTCGGCTACGTGGCGCTGCTGCCGATCGGGATGGGGCCGGTGAGCAGCGTCGAGCTGACGCCGGACGTGGGCGCGCAACTGCATAAAGGCGAGGAATTCGGCTTCTTCCAGTTCGGCGGCTCCGACGTGATCGTCCTGTTTCAGAAGGACGCGGTGGAGCTTACGGCGAAACCCGGCACGCATTACCTGCAGGGGGCGGCGATCGGGACGGTCAGGGCGAAAGCCGAATAGTCGTCTGCCGCGTCCGGACGGTCAGGCCTTTCCTCGCGGCGGACTTCTTCCAGTTCTTGTTGCCCCTGTAGACCGCCTTGATCTTGTGCGTGCCGGCGCTGAGGCCGCGCAGCCTGACGCTGGCCTTGCCTTTTCGGACCTTGAACGTTCCGAGTTTCCTGCGGCCGTCCTTGACGACGACCTTGCCGACCGGCTTGCCGGCCGCCGGGGCACGCGCCTTAACCCGGACCGTCATGCGCGCGGCCGCGCCGGCCTTCGGCTTCCTCGGCTTGATTCTGAATTTCGTCCGGGTCCTGCCCTTGACGACGACCTGCGTCAGCGCAGGCGAGGCACTGGCGTCGTTACCGGCATCGCCTGCGTAATGGGCGGTAATCGCATGGTTCCCCGCAGCCAGCGCAGATGTCGAGAACAACGCTCCGGCACTGACGAGGAGGCCGTTGGCATCGTAGCCGTCGACAGCGACGGGCGTTTCGCGGTCTGTGATCGTGCCGTCGCCGATCTGGCCGGAATTGTTGTATCCCCAGCACCTGGCGCCCCCCGTCTTCGTCAGGGCGCAGGTATGATTGCTCCCCGCGACGATATTCACGGCACCGCTGGCGCCCGCGCTGACCGCCACGGGCGTCTCACGGTTGACGATCGTCCCGTCGCCGAGGTTCCCGACGCCGTTGAAGCCCCAGCAACGCGCGGCCCCGTTTCCGATCAGGGCGCAGGAATGATAGTCGCCGCCCGTGACGGTCGTAGCACCGCTCGTCAGGCCGCTGACGAGGACCGGCGTGTGGCGCTCGGTGGTCGTACCGTCGCCGATCTGGCCCATGTTGTTGTATCCCCAGCACCGCGCCGCGCCGGTGCCGGTGACCGCACAGGTATGACCGCGGCCCGCGACGATGTCCGCGACACCCGACGACAGGCCGCTGACCGGCACGGGCCGATACCGGTCCGTCGTCGTTCCGTCCCCGATCTGGCCGCGCGAATTGCTGCCCCAGCAGCTCGCCGCGCCGGTATCGGTCATGGCGCAGCTATGAAACAGGCCGGTGGTGACCGCCTGTACGTCGGCAAGTCCGGCGACAGCCGCCGGAACATGGCGATCCGTGGTGGTGCCGTCACCGATCGCGCCGTTGACGTTTCGCCCCCAGCACCGGACGGCGCCCGTCGTCAGCACGGCGCAGGAGTGATACCCGCCCGCGGCGATCGCCTTGACGCCGCCCGAAAGCCCGCTGACGGCAACCGGAACGTTCCGGTCGATCGTGGTGCCGTCGCCCAGTTCCCCGAAGCCGTTGGCGCCCCAGCACAGGACGGCTCCGCCCTCGGTCAGCGCACATGTGTGATTTGTGCCCGCGACAATGGCGGCGACACCGGAGGAGAGCCCGCTGACGGGCACCGGCGTCGTCTGATCGCCCGCCGGCCCCACGCCCAACTTGCCAAAGCTGTTGCTGCCCCAGCACCTGGCGCCGCCGCTGGCCGTGACGGCGCACGTATGCGTAGCTCCTGTCGAGAGCGACGAGGCGGTGCTGAGAATTTCCAGGATCCCGCTGCCCAGCGTCGCACTTCCCGCCCTGAACGTCACAGTTCCGGTTGGGCCGCCGCCCTTGACGACGGCGCTATACGTCACCGCCTGCCCGAACGCACTTCTGGCCGAAGACGCGGACAGGTTCGTCGAGGTCGGGCCCGCGAACGCCGTGCCGAAAGGCAGCGCACCCGCAGCCAGCATCAGACCGGCCAGAAACGGCTTACGAATGATCGTACAGGCGATGTCGAGATGCATTGGTGACGCTATTCCTTGGTGGACGTGATCCGCTCGGGTGGAGGCCGGCGTCCCGGGAGGCATCCGGGGTGGCATCCCAGGCCGGCACCCGGGGCGCCGGCCGACCGACCATCAGCGAACCTTGATCTTCCGGGTCGCCTTGCTGCGTTTCCAGTTCTTGTCGCCCCGGTAGACCGCACGCAGCTTGTGGGAGCCCTGAGACAGGCCGCCCAGCCTGATGCCGGCCTTGCCTCGCCTGACCTTGAACAGCCCGAGCTTCTTCCTGCCGTCCTTGATCAGCACCTTGCCGGCGGGCTTGCCGACGGCCGGCTTCTGCGCCTTCACGGATAGTCTCAGGCGAAAGGCCGCACCTTGCTTTGGCGCCCTCGGCTTCACCCTGAATCTGGTCTTCGTCCTGCCCTTCCTGACGACCTGTGTCAGCAACTCGGAGACACTCGCCGCGTTGTTGGCATCGCCGTTGTAGCGCGCGGTGATATTTCGCGTTCCCGCCGAGATCTTGCCGGTCTGGATAGTGGCCTGACCGAAAAGCCGCGTCGCGCCCGGGCCGAAGCCGCTGACGACGACGGGAGCATTCCGGGTTGTCGTCGTTCCGTCTCCGATCTGGGATTCCCCGTTGTATCCCCAACACTTGAGACTTCCGTCACGCGTGATGCCGCAGTTGCTGTACCAGCCAGCCGAGACGGCCGCCGGACCGGCGCCGAAACCGGCGACCGTGACGGGCGTCGTGCTGTTGACACCGGTGCCGTCACCGAGCGAGCCGTCTTCGTTGTAGCCCCAGCACTTGGCCGCGCCGGATTCGGTCAGGACGCAGGTGTGCACACCACCGGCGAAGATGTCCGTCACGGGGTCCGAGAGCACCGACGCCACCACGGGGCTGATCCGGTTCGTGTTCGTGCCGTCGCCGAGTTGCTCGCTGCCGTTGGTTCCCCAGCACTTGACGACACCCGCCTCGGTCAGGGCGCATCCGTGCAGGTATCCCGAAGAGATGCGGGCGACGCCGCTGGACAGCCCGTCGACCGTGGTCGGGACGTGGCGGTCGGTCGTGGTCCCGTCGCCGAGCTGGGCGAAGAAATTGTAGCCCCAGCACTTGGCCGCGCCGGACACGATCGCGCAGGTATGGTTGTGGTTGCCGGTTATCGCGGTGACGCCGCTGGCAAGCCCGGAAACCTGGACCGGCGAGAGGCGGTTGGTGGTCGATCCGTCGCCGATCTGGCCGGTGGAATTGTAGCCCCAGCATTTCATCGCGCCGGCCTCGGTCAGGGCGCAGGTATGGTCCATCCCCCCGGCGATGGCGGTGACGCCGCTCGTCAGGCCGTCGACCGCGACAGGTATCAGACTGTCGGACGTCACCCCGGTGCCGAGCCTGCCGTTCGCGCCCGAGCCCCAGCACTTGACCCCGCCGGCGGCCGTGAGCGCACACGAATGCAGACGCGCCGCGACGACGGCGACAACCCCGCTGGACAGTCCATTGACCGCCACCGGCGCCGCGCGATCGATCTTCGTACCATCGCCGAGCTGACCGTAGGTGTTCTGGCCCCAGCACTTGACGCCGCCGGCCGCCGTCACTGCACAGGAATGGTAGAAACCGGCGCTCACGGCAGCGGCGTCCGGCAGCAGGGTCACCGCGGCCGAGCCGACGGACTTGGAGCCGTCCTTCAGGGTCACGGTTCCACCCGGTCCGCCACCCTCGACCGTCGCGGTGAACTCCGCCGTCTGGCCGTAGGTCGTGGCAATGCCCGGACCGACCAAACTCGTGGAGGTCGCGCCCGCAAGCGCGCCGCCTACCGGAAAGGTCACGGCAACAAAGGCAGCCGCCAGAACCGGCGCCACCTTGGCCACAGTCGCTTCAATGTCGTTGAACCAATGCGAAATATGCACCGCCATCCTCCAATATCGAGCCCGAAGGCATGCCCGATGCCGAAAACACGGCAACGAATTCGCGCGACCGTATCAGGAGGGTGGATAGCCCGGCTTGGACAGGCCGCGCCGTCGCGGTTGGACAATTCACGACTGGGCGGAACGATCGTCCGCCCCCTCGCCGCCCGAAACGGCACGCGAGCCGGCCTATCGGGGGCTGTCACAGAGCGGGTAATTGGTTAGTCTCGACTCTTGAGAAGCCGGCTGTGGACCGATCGGCGCGATCGGCCGTGTCACAATTTGAAGACACGATTGCCGGGGTTCGGGCACTGGTCAGGTCCGGCTCCGGGACGTTTCGTTTCCTGGCCCGACGAATTGCGCGAGGTCCGATTTGAACGAACAGGGTAACGCGGAGCCGCCTTTACGAGGGTCCGTATCGTCGGCCGTCTTTCCTGAGCACAACCGTCTCAACAGCTGGCGCGAGATATTCGGCCGGCAGTTTCTCAGGCTCGATATCGATCCGCTCGACGACGGTCCCTTCCACTATCATGCCCGCTACACGGCGCTTCCCGGCCTCACCGTCTCGGCGGGCGACGTCAGCGCGATCGAATGCAAGCGGACTCCCGAACTGATCCAGGACAACAACGACGACCTCGTCTTGCTGACCCCCAGGCGCGGATCGATGCTGATCCGCGAGCGCGGCGTGGAGGCGGTGATCGGGCGTGGCGACGCGATCGTGCGGCGCTCTTCCGAGGTCGGCCATACCCGCTCGACGAGCGGTGAATTCCTCACGATGGCCATTCCGTATACCGCCATGGCGTCGCGGGTTCTCGACATCGAGCGTCTCGGCTTCGCGGTCATCCCCAGGGAAAATGCGACGTTGCGGCTGCTTCGCGGCCATCTGGACATGCTTCTGGACGGCACGCTCGGGCCGGCATCGACCGAGGGCGACGAGTCCGTTCTGGCGATGGCCGCCCGGCACGTTCACGAGGTCGCCGGCCTCCTTCTGGATACGTCCCGGGACAACTGGGCGCGCATGTCCGGGCGGGACGGTGGGCTGCACGCGGCGCGGCTCGCCGCGATCAGGGCGGATGTTGCCCGGCACGCGACCGACCCGGAGTACTCCATCGTCGATGTGGCACGGCAGCACGGCATTTCGCCGGGCTACATCCGCAAATTGCTCGCCTCGCAAGGCGAACGCTTCTCCGACCTTCTCCGGACCGAGCGGCTCGAGCGCGCCTACCGGCTGCTCGCCGATCCGGGAAAGGATCGCGTCACCATCACCGACATCGCCTATCACTGCGGCTTCAGCGACGTGTCCTATTTCAATCGCTGCTTCCGTCAGCGCTATGCCGCCACGCCCGGCGAAGTGCGAAGTGCGCGCGGCCTCCTTCGCGATTGATTGCGCCGAACCAACACGCGCTTCGGGCCAGATACGGTCGGCGACGGCCTGGCGAGTTCAGGAACGCTCGCCGAAATACTTCTCGCGCAGTTCTTCGACATAGTCCTCTTCGGCGGCGTCGAGGATTTCGAGCGTCACCGGTCTGGCGAGGTTCGTGGTGTGCGATATGCCAAATCCGTACTTGTCCGGCTCGAATATCGGGCCCACGACCTCGACCGGGTCTTCCGGATTGGTGAAAGCGTAATATTCGAGGACCGGACCATCGGCAACGATAGCGTCGATACGGTCGGCCAGCAGCGCGGCCACGGCCTCGTCGATATCGGAATAGGGCTGGACCGCCACGCCATGCGCATCGGCGAGGTCCTGCGCCGTGGTTCCGTGCAGGACTCCGATCCTCTTGCCCGGGAGATCCCCGACGCTGTTGATCTGGTTCGTCAGGGCAATCGTCGTCATCACGCTCGTGACCGTCGAGGTGACGTAGGCGAGTATCGCCACGCCGATGACGAGCCACACGCCCGACCAAATCCGGCCGATCCAGCCGAACAGGTTCTTGCGGTTCATGCGCCCTGACATCGCAACCTGCATCACCGTGTAGAAGCTCTCGGCGATGCCGTCGCGCCAACGTTTCGGAAAGTTCTTGTCGAAGCGCCGGTCGAAGATCGTCAACAGGACCGTGGCCAGCAGGATCACGAAACCGATCCAGGCGTAGGACCTCAGGTAACCGGCGTCCCTGAGCCCGCGTACCATCGCCCGGAAGCCGGCGCCTTGTTGCCCGTCGACCATGATCCGCAGGCCGCCGTCGTACCATGGCTGCGTGAAATCTATTATCTCCGCGCGCTTCCTCGTGATCGACAGGTTGGTTACCGCGGCATCCACCTCACCTTTGGCCGCTGCATCGACCAGCTCACGGACGTTCGCAAACTGCACGTAGTCGTTTTCGACGTTCAGGTCCTTGGTGATGTTTTCCCACAGCTCGACGGCCATTCCGGTGTAGCCGTCCGCGCTGCGCATGACGAATGGCGGACTCAGGTGGACGCCGACCCTTACCCGTTTGGGGGCGTCGCCGGTGGCGCTATCGGCAGCTTCACCAGCGCCGCCTGTTCCACCCGCGTCCTGCGCATGGGCAAGCGGACCACTTCCAGCGATCGAAATCCCGGCCAGGATAGCCAGCGCGAACAGACGCGAGATCACGTTCCTACGCACGGTCCAAAATCCTCATCAACAGTCGCTCCCTCACCAAGACCCGCTGGATCGCTACGTCACTTGCCGAGAAACCTGAAAGGACGTGCCGGCTGGAACTTCGCGGTCGCATCGCCCGAATAGGTGTGGCTCTGGTCTGGCCCGAGATCTAGCTTCATCACCTTGCCGGTCTCCACGGAAAGATCGAGCTGCTTCAGGTCGACCCAGAAGGTGTTCGGCGTCAGCGCGGACTCGAAGAAGTAGAGCTTGCGCGCATGATCGGAGAGCGTGCGCCAGCGGGTCGAGGAGATGTTCGGCTGATCCGGGGTCGAAATGCCGTAGGGGACCGAGACATTGCGGATGACGGACATCGCACCGGCGACCGCCAGGTTCGGATCCTCGAATTTCGGGATGGCGTTGACGTAGAACGAGGCCCGCGCGAAGCGGTCCGCCGCCCGGTTCGTCCCCGGCAGGAAGACCGTGCCGCCGATCTGGTTCCAGTAGTCGTCGAGGGCAAGCTGCTTGTCGAAGGTCGGCGAGTTGGTCATCACCTGATACGACCGGCTGTGATGGATAACCTGCTTGCCGTCGATGTATTCGACGATGGCGCTGTCACCGGTGCCATCCGATAGCGACAGGTGCAGGGTGGCGAGCCGCTGCTCGCCGGGCACGGCGTCGGTGACGATGGCGAACGGCTCGCTCTCCAGCGCCTCGACCGCCTCGGCCACGGTGGCAAAGTTGTCGAGCACGTACTGCGCCCAGGCGGCGATCGTCAGGCCGGGCTTGTCGCTTTCGGACGACGGATACTCCGACTCCACCAGCCACAGCACGTTCGCCGCCAGGCCCTTCTCGTTCAGACCGTCGGTCGTGGAAATATCGTATCCGGACGCGATGACGCTGCCGTATTTCGAGGTCCAGGTGATCGAGTTTTCGCCAGCTTCGCCGTTGCGCTCCATACCACGCGGGAAGACCCACAGATTGGTGGCGACATCGACCTTCCAGTCCATCGACCGGGCCGTCAGCACGGTGTCGCCGGCACCGAGATAGACCAGCCGGGTGCAGGCGATGGCCTGCATCGGCGCGGTCGTGACCGCCAACGCGAGACCGGCGGACACGGCCGCGTTGATCAGCCTGCGGGATCTGGCGGTGCGGCGAATGGCTGGCATGCGATATCTCCGTTATTGCGCGAGAAAGCGGCTGTGGCCGCAGGCATCAGACTGCGGCGACAGCACCGGTCGGGCGGCGGCGCGTGGGGCCGCCCTGTTCAGCGTGGAAGAAAGCCCGACAGAAGGATCCGAATAGCGAACCGGACTGATATCGCAGCGCAATGCCACACGCAAATGACGAGGGCTCCCGTTCAAGCCGCACCCTCACCCCGCCTCCGCATCGGCGCTTTCGCGCATCATCAGTACCGCCCCGATCAGGAACCCCAGCGCGCCGAGCCCGAGGTGAAAATTGGCCACTGCCGCGATCCAGGCCGGCTCCGCCCCCTCCGGGACATAGGCGAGGATGCCGGCCGTCATGAAAGCGATGCAGCCCAAAAGATTGACGAAGACGATCCACCACGCCAGGTCGTTCAGCTTCCAGCTCCAGTAGCCGTGACTGGTCTCGATGAAGGCCAGGTAGCCGGAGATCAGGAACAGGATCGATCCCACCAGGCCGGGCATCCAGATCGTGAGATCCTGGACATACCAGCGGCTCGGCGCGTCGATGGCATCGAAGGTGTTGAAATTGAAGGCGACGGTTCCGACGAACTGCGTGACCGAGCTCAGCCACCCCAGGCTGCCGGGGCGCCATCCGATCAGGGACACCGCCTGCCTCGTCTCCTGACCGCCCGGATCGACCGCGAAGTCCGGGGCGTTCGCGGCCTGAAAGTTCTGGAGAAAGCCCGCGATCGTGAAGGGAATGGATCCGGCGAAAAACATGATGTTGATCGGCCCGTTGGGCGGAACGCCGATCTGGCCGTGAACGAAGGTGAGCACGCTGCCCAGCAGGAACAAGGACGCACCGACGGCAAAAAAGAGGCCCGTGTACCAGTTATAGGCCTGCGTCTGCCAGAACGGGACACCCGTCGGGCCCAGCCCCCGGGCGGCACGGTTCAGCCCCTTGCGATGCTGCCGGGCACGCCAGACGATCTGCCGCCCGCGATGCCGGTAGCTTCGGAAGGTGACGAACGGCCGGGGTCCCGCGCTGCGCATCGGGACCCCGGCCGCGTGTTCACAGTGCGCGGTCATTCCAGGCGGAGGCGGCGACGGCGCACAGCCGTCGCGATCGTCAATGGTGGAACCCGCTCGCCTCGCCGCTGGTCAGTGGCGTGTGGATCGGATGGGCCTCGAAATGGGCCAGTGCGGCCTTCATGTCGTCCATCAACGCGGCGCACAGGTCGAGGCTGACGCCGTTGCGCACGAGAATCCGCTGGATCGCCTGGTCCTGGCAGTTCGCCGGAAGGGTGTAGGCCGGCACCTGCCAGCCGCGGACCCGAAGCCGGTCCGCCAGATCGAACAGGCTAAAACCCGGTTCGGTGCCCTCCTTCAGCTTCCAGGAGACCGCCGGGATGCCGCGGGTCATGTCGCCGTCGAAGACCACCTCGAAGGGGCCCATCTTCGAAATCTCCTCGGCAAGGTACGTCGCGCTGCGATAGCAGGCGGTGTGGACCTTGCGGTATCCCTCGCGCCCGAGCCGGAGGAAATTGTAGTACTGGCAGACGATCTGACCGCCGGGCCGCGAGAAGTTCAGCGCGATATCGCGCATGTTCCCTCCGAGATAGTTGACCCAAAACACCATTTTCTCGGGAAGGTCCTTCTCCTCCCGCCACAAAACCCACCCCACGCCGAGCGGGGCGAGCCCGAACTTGTGGCCGGATGCGTTGATCGAGCGCACCCGCGGCAGCCGGAAGTCCCACATCAGATCCGGGGCGCAGAAGGGAGCGAGGAAACCACCGCTGGCTCCATCGACATGGATCGGTATGTCGAGACCGGTTTCCGTTTCGAGCGTGTCCAGCGCGTCGCTCACCGCCTTCACCGGCTCGAATTCGCCCGTGAAGGTCACGCCCAGCGTCGGAACGACGCCGATCGTGTTCTCGTCGCAGCGGCGCAGCACCTCTTCGGGCGTCATCAGCAGCCGCCCGTTCTCCATGGGGATCTCGCGGTGCTCGATGTCCCAGTAGCGGGTGAACTTGTGCCAGCAGATCTGCACCGGGCCGGTGATCAGGTTCGGCTTGCCGGTCGGCTTGCCTTCCTTGGCGCGGCGCGCCTCCCACCGGCGTTTCATGGCCAGGCCGCCCAGCATGGCGGCTTCGCTCGATCCGGTGGTGGAGCAGCCGACCGCCCCCGCCCCGTCCGGCGCGTTCCACAGATCGCCGAGCATCCGCACGCAGCGCGCTTCCAGGTCGGCCGTCTGCGGATACTCGTCCTTGTCGATCATGTTCTTGTCGATGCAGTCGTCCATCAGCCGATGGACCTCGGGCTCCTCCCAGGTCTGGCAGAACGTGGCCAGGTTCTGGCGGGAATTGCCGTCGAGCATCAACTCGTCGCGCACGGCCGCGTAGACGCGCTGCGGATTGCGCTCGCGCTCGGGAAAGGTCGACTTCGGAAGCACCGTGGCGAGTTCGTCGGCGCCGTAGGTCTCGTCGTTCGAAGCGTCTTGCTCTTCAAGAAGGTGATGTCGGTTCATTCCAGCGTACTCTTGGCGTGACGGGGGGATGCGGGCACCGCCCGCGTGTCGAAGATATGGACGGAGATGCGCCTCAGGCGCCCATCAGGAGGTCGGTGGCCTCGGCCTCTGCTCCGCCCAGACGATCGAGCGGAAGCACCTTGGGCTGTTTCAGCCCGGCGAGCGCCTTCAGGTCGAATTTGGAGAAGTTCAGGCTCCGGTAGTCGCGCACGAAGAAGAGCGTGCGGGCAAGGTCCGAGAGGTTGGTCCACGAGGTAAACTCGGTCGCGTAGGCGGCCTTGCCGCCCTGGTCCAGCCCGGCCACCTCCAGATGCGAGCCGCTCCCGTCGGGATAGTCGATGGTGACGCCCCGCGGCCGGTCGAAATTGTTCATCACGTGGGCCAGCGTCTGCACAGCCTGGTCGGGCGTCGCCGCCTTCTCGGTGAACTGGGCGTAGTAGGCGGCGCGGACGAACCGGCCGACGGACGTATTGGACGCGGGCAGCCCCGCGGTCGCGATGCCGGAGTCCGGCTGGGTGGCCTTATAGGCCCCGAAGGTGCCGCTCGATTTGTCGACGTTCGTGAGGAACGTGTAGTTGTCGAGATTGGTCAGGTGCCAGCCGAATTCCGGGCCATTGGTCATGACGCCGACCGGATTGTCGTGCACCGTCATTACGCCCCGGTTGAACTCGATGACGATCGACGCGCCGGACGCGTCGTGCACGACGTAGTGGAACGGGGATTCCACACCACCGAGGATGGCCAGCGCTTCGAGCAGGACCGGCTGATCGGCTAGCGCGGCCTTCACGTCCTGCACCGTGGCGAATTGCGCCAGCGCCCAGGTGCCGAGATCGGACGCCGACAGAACGGCCCGCGTCTTGTCGACCGCCTGCTGGGTGCCGCCGGCCGCCGGATAGGACAGCAGGCTGAACGTCAGCCCCTTGTCATTGAGCCCTTCCAGGACCTTGAGGTCGCCGATGCCGATCGGCGCGTCGGCCGTCGGCACGCGATCGGGCATCGTCACCGCCAGAAAACCGTGCGTGGAGGTGTAGGTCAGCGCGGGATGCCCCTCGGCCTGCGACGTGAACGCGGCGCCGGCGGGAAAGTAGGCGATCTGATAGGGCAGATCGACCGTCAACTCGAGCGTACGGCCAAAATAGACGTTGTCGTCCGCGTCTCTATAGGTAAGGGAAGTGCACATGTCGGGTCATCCTGGACGTCTGGGAATCTCGTCTCCCGCACGCTCGCCGACGATCCCGATGCGGCATCTCGGATGCCGTATCGGAGCGGCCTGGGTCACGTCGGCTCTATCGGGGTTCGATTGCGCAGGGAGGGCTGTTGCGGTGGCGAGTGTCCTGAAGCTGTCGGCCATGACGACGATCGGTGTCAAGTCGTCGGCAGGGAATTTCGACCGTGCGGCCGGATCCCGACCAGCGGTTCGCAACGGGACACATGCGATGCGCCCGATCAATTCCGCAACGCCTGGTCAGGAGCCTCGCGCGATGTCATCGCACCGAGGGAAAAGGCCAGTGACGACGCCGCCACGAGCGCCGCGGCGTGCGCGTCCGACCGGGCCTGCCGCGCGTCCAGAAGGCCGGTCGCCGCCGCGGTCGCGTCGGTGATCGTTCCGACGCCGTTGCGGTAGGCCTCGAACGCGGCGTCGTGCGTCACCGTCGCCGCACCGACCAGCTCGCTGGCGGCGACATAGGACTCGAGCGCCGAGCGCAGCGTATCGGAGGCGACCACGATCTCTCGCACCGCCGCGTCGCGGATCTGCTCGAACCTGGCGTGCGCCGACGACGACGTCGATTCGGCCCGGCGAAGGCTGGCCTCCCGGAGGCCGCCGTCGTAGATCGGGATCGTGACGCCGGCCAGGACACCCGACGTACTGGCTTGCGCCCCGAACTTCGGCAGGTTGCCGGTCTGGAGGCTCGTGTTGTCGGTCGCGACCACGGCGCCGAGATAGACCTTGGGCAGGAAGTCGGCCTCCGCCGCGCGCGCATTGGCCTGGCTGGCCTTGACGGCGGCATAGCTGGCCAGGACATCCGGCCTGCGCGACAGCGCCGCCTCGATCACGTCGTCTGTCGGCAGCGATCGGGCCCGTGGGAGCCCGCGCCCCGCGGACGATGCGATCTTGATGGTCGACTTCGGCGAGATGCCCACCGCGCCGAGCAGGTCCTGGTAGCTGTCGCGCAGGCTATCCTGCGCCTGCACCAGCCGAAGATTGGACTGCGCCGCGAGCTGCCTGGCCTGGGCAACCTCGATACTCGTTCCGGTGCCGTTTCCGTATCGCGCCTCGGCGGCCTGCTGGAGCTGCCGGCTGTTCGCCAGGGCCTGTCGGGCGATCGCCAGATTGCCCTGCGCCGCCCCGTACAGATAGTAGCTTCGCGTCACGTTATAGATCAGCGCCTGATGGGTGCCGTTGAACCCGACATTGGCGGCGTAGGCGGTGTGTTCGGCGGCTTCCTGCAGCGCCTGTCGCTGACCGAAATCGAAAACCAGCCATTGCAGCGCGAGGTTCGGCGCTATCCCGTTCGCGGTGGTGCTGATGTAGTCGGTGCCGCCCACAAGGTTCGGCACCGGCGTGACGACGGCCTGCTCGCCGCCGATGACATTGGCCGTGATGAGCGGCAGGAAGCTGGCCTCGATCATGCCGACCGCCAAAGCCGCCTGACGGGCCTCCTCCCAGGCGATACGCGTCGCCGGATTGGTGCGCTGCGCCAGATCGATCAGCTCCGGCAGCTTGTACACCCGGCCTGACTGGATGCCTGCCTCGAGCGTGGCGACGGCGGGGTTGGCGGGAATGGAGTAGTCCCCGGCGCGCACCGCCGAGGCTTCCGGATTCCACGGCTGTGTCGGCGACGCCGGGACTTCCTTCAGGCTGTCGTTCATGCAGCCGGCAAGGAGCCCCGCAATTAAAAGCAGGCCGCCGGTTCGCGATACTCGAGCACAGACGATCTTACGCACGACGTTCCTTCAAACCCTTGCCAGCCACTCGATCCGCTCGAGGCGTTCATCAAGATCGCCGTGAACGGCGCTCGATCCGGAATTTCCATTGGTGGAGATCGTCGCCGTCGACGGATCGTCCTTGCCGACTTCGGCGGCGAGCGTACGGAGACGGCCTGCCATCCCCTCCCCGTCCCCGTCGGTCACGAACAACGACGTGGCGAGGCCGCGCGTTTCGGCGATCAGTTCCCCGGTCCGCCCGACCATATCGCCCGACGGACGGAGACGGCGCGGCTCGAAGCCGACCGTCTCCAGCACCCCTGCGGCGTCTGCCAGTTCGGCGTGGGCCGTCGCCACGTCCTCGAGCCGCGCCTGCCGCGTTTCGCGCGGCCGGTTTGCGAGATCGGCGAGCGTATCGAGCCCCGCGGCCAGTTTCTGCCGCACCGCTTTCATCGCACTGACCGGCCAGACCTGGGTGAAGATCAGATAGATCACGGCGTTTCCCAGCAGAATGCCGGCGATCCTGTCGCTGGCCTGCGACATCTCGAAACTGGGACCGAAGCCGTTCAGTATCGTGAGCAGGAAAGCCAAGGCGATCTGGACGCCGGCATAGCTGATCCGATCATTGCCCGACGAGACCCAAGCGGCGGGGAGGACACCGGCGAAGACCAGCACCATCAGCCCGCCGACGGACGTCAGGTTCGGCATGACGAACAGCAGCGCCAGGACCCCGAGCGCGGCGCCGATCAGGCAGCCGCCGATCCGCAGCGCGAGCTTGCGGACCGTTTCCCCGGTGGAGCCGAGCGCGGCGACGTAGCAGGTGATCATTGCCGTGTGAATCCCGTCCCACTGGACGCCGGTGTAGATGAGATAGCAGATGATCGCCGCGGCAGAGGTCTTCAGCGCGAACCGTTGATGATCCGGGTTGGTAAAGGCATCCGGCGCCAGGAACGGGATCTTGCGCGGCCGCGGATCGCCACCGCCATTCGGGGCGGCCAGGTGCGCCAGAGACAACCGGACCTGCCGTGCTGACTCGTCTTCGACGTCGCCGCCGGCTGCGTGGGCCTCCGGCAACGGATCGGGAACGCGCCCGGCCGCGATGTTATCGGCGGCCTTTCGCAGCGCGTCGGCCAGGATCGCCAATCGGTCTCGCGGCGCGCGATCGGAGATCGCCGACACGGCCACGAGAATGCGATAGCTCGTCTCGACCGCGCCGTTCAGCCACGTTGACCGCGCCGTGGGGACGAGATGCAGCGCCTTGACCAACTGCATCTGCTTGAGCGCGTCGTCGTTGCCCTCCCCCAGCAGCTCGGCGACGGCATCCGCGTCGTCGGCGCCGGCCAGCCGATCCGCCGCGCGTCTCAGCCGCTCGACGATCTTGTTGCGAACATGCGTCTGCGCCGGGATGCCGAAGACCAGATTGAAGACGACCATCAGGATCATGGGCATGGACGCCATCTTCCAGGCCATCAGCAGGCCCTGGTCGGCGACCTGTCCGACCGGCACGTCGGTCACAAGCGTCATGATGAACGCGATGATGAGGCCGACGATCGCGGCCTGTTCCCCCAGCGGCGTCGCCGAGCCGAGAAACAGGAAGATGTAGGACGCGACGAACATGACGGTCAGACGCCAGGCCGCGCTGTCGATCGTCGCGTCTATGATGGGTATCATCAGCACGACGACGAGCGTGGCCAGCAGGACGAGTCCAATGGCCGTCACGCTGGTCTGCACCGCGTCGGGTTTCATCAGGAAGATCACCAGATAGCAGCTGATCGCCGATTCCGGGATCTTGAGGACCATCGCCGTGGCCGCCACCAGCGAGCACAGCAAGGCGACGCGCCAGGCCATCCCGGCGCGGCCGGGAGCGGGCTGAAGGTCGATCCAGGCCTGTCGGGCGACGGCGGGCCAGAAGGCGCTAGCAGCGTTCGCCATGATGCACGATCGATACCGCCGACGCCCCCACACGCATCAGTTCGACCGGCGGGTCGACCAGTCTGATCCGCACCGGGAACCGTTGCTGGACGCGCACCCAGTCCAGCGACTTGGGAACGATCGGCAAGGCGCTCGGCAGATTGATCTGCTCCTTGGAGCTGATGCCCCAGCCGATCCCTTCAACCACGCCCTTGATGGCGTGACGACGATCCGACAGCGCGTAGACGGTCGCGCAGTTCCCGACCGAGATATCCGGCAAGGTGGTTTCCGTGTACGCGGCGCTCGCGAACCATGTTCCCGTGTTGATCAGCGTGAATACCGATTGCGCCGGCAGCAGGTAGCCGCCGGGCGAAACCGTGAGGCCGACGACGCGACCGTCGTGCGGCGCCCTGATGACCGTACCGGCCAGCTCGTGCTCGGCGATCGCCAGCGCCGCCCGGCGCGCCAGGACGAGGGCCTCCGCGGCGGCCTCGTCGCTCACCAACGCCTCGGCCGCCTCGACCTGCCGCAGGGCCTCGTTGAGGCTGACCTCCGCATCGCGTTTCGCCGTGCGGGCATCGTCAACCTGCTGCGCCGACACGTAGCCTTTCGGCTGCATGGGCAGGAGCCGGTCCAGCGTCTGGGTCGCCAGCTCGAGGTTGGCGCGGGCGCGCTCGACCTGCTCGATCGCGATCGCCGCGTTGGCCTGCTCCGCCCGGATCGTCCGCGACTTGTCGTTGTGCGCGGCCACGGCGATGGCGAGGTCCGCGCGCCCCTGCTCGACCGCGAGCCGATACGGCGCCGCGTCGAGTTCAAGCAGGACATCGCCCTTGGAAACGAAGTCGTTTTCCCGCACGTGAATGGACTCGATCCGGCCGGCCACCGAGGGGGCGATCCGCACGACGTCCGCTCCCAGCGTGACGTCGTCCGACATCGGATTGGCGGTGGAGATCTCGTAGCTCCGGAATGCCGCGACGCCGGCCCCGGCGATCACCGCGAGGCTGACGACCGCACCGAGAATTGCCGCGCGGCGGGGAGACAGACGCCGGGCCATCGGTTAGCGCCCGAACACGACGAGAGAGAGCACGAAATTGAGCCCGACGGCCATGGTCATGTAGACCGGCACCCGCCATTTCAGGATATCGTCCAGCCCAATCAGCACGAATACGGCTCGCAGCAGCACCGTCAGCAAGACGCCGCCGATCACGCAAAGCAGCCAAGCCGGAAAGAAACTGCCGAACATCGGTATGGACGGTGCGGCACCGACTGCACGGTCGGGGACCAGAAGCAGCCCCGCGACCACCGGCGCCACCCACATCGCGCGTATCGAGAAGCCCGGTGCGGGCCGAATTGACGGTGGCGTCGTTTTCAGCATTTCAGACAACGGGATGGCGTTTGCCGCAGATGTTCGACTGTGATGGCGGGTTTGCGTTGGTCTGGCGGGCACTGACTTTGCGGAGACTTCGAGCACTCCGTATCGCATTTTCGGCGCCATTCTCCAATGCCGCAACTGGCATAGCGCGCATGCAGCGGGCCGCGACAGCGCGACCGTTATCCAATTGCAACGGCATGAGAGCCCGCTCGGAAGCGGGCTCCTTCGATCGATCCAGTATCTCTGGACGACTACGGCGGACGTTGTCGGCGGATGTTATCGGCGGCGGCGGTCAGAACCGCAGGGTCGCACCGATGACCGGACCGCTCATATCGACGTCCAGGACAGCGCCGTTGTCGCGGTAGTCGAACGCCATGTGCCGGTAGCCGGCGGACAGAACGAAGGTATCGGTGACCTGATAGTTCACCGTTCCCAGAACCTGCCAGGTCGACTCGGCCCCGCCGCCACCGCCCACATCGGCATAGGCAACGACCGACCATTTCGGCGACAGCGCAACGCGGGCGCGCGCACCGACGATCGGATCGGCCCAGCTATTCGTGCTCGATGCGGACAGACCGAGAAGGGGCACATCGACCTTTGCCTTGATACGCCAGGCCCGGACACCCGCCAGAAGGTCGACCGCAAAGGCCGGCTCGGCAACGACCGTGTAGCCGGCCGCGAGGGTAAGGGAGGCCTGCGTGACCTTGCCCTCTATGCCGATGGGAACCGGCAGCAGGCCCGTGATCGTGTTGCCTTCGGACAGCTCCGCCCAGGAAACATCCCCGAACAGCACGAAGCGGTTGTAGCGGGCGGTACCGTTCAGGAAGAACGCGCCGTCGAGATCATCGAGAACATCGCCGATGGACTTGCTGACGCTGAAGGTGGGGCCGCCTGCCAACGGGCGAACGTCACCGCTCATCCCGGACAGCCAGGCATAGGGTGTAATCTGGAACCGCCAGGTGTCGCTTGACCATTGATCCACCGCCGGGGCCTCGACCGGGCCCGGTGCGTTGCCCGCGATATCCGCCGCCGCGGCGTTGCCAATCATCGTCAGGGCCAGAGCGGCCCCGAATATACCTGTCCTCAGCATGATGCCTGCTTTCGTGGAAGAAGCCGTGTCGTAATGGCCCGAAGCCGGTTGCGGGGTTTCAACCGAATATCCCACTTCACCGCAGGGGGCGGAGGCAGGCGAGATCAGCTGAAAACCGGCTCGATGACGCCAGTTCCGCCTTAATAGGAAGTGCGCAGGAGGAATGTCAAACACCGCCCGATCGCGGGATGCGACATAGTGCAAAGCGCCACGGAATCGATCAGAAGACCGCGTTCGAACGGTTCGCCGACGGCCGCCGGTCACGAGGCCGCGACCGACGCGGTGCCGGCCGGAACGCCGTGGCGATTCGGACGTCCGCCGCGGTCGCGAAACGCAGGTTTCCGAACTCAATCCGGGATCCCGGCATCCCGCAGGCTCTGGATCACGGTCGCCCGCCACTCCGGGTTCCGCATCGGCAGCGCCCGTTCATAGATGGAGGCGCGCGTGGCGGGATTTAAGGTCATAAGCCGCCGGGCGGCCGCCTTCGCCTCGTCCAGGCGGCCCGCCGCCGTGTAAGCCGTGATCGCCACCCAGTAGGTCGAATCCCAATAGGGGTTCAGCGCCAGTGAGCGATTCGCGTATTCCACGGCCTCGTCCGCCCGCCCGCCGAATAGCCGCGCAATCGCCGTCATGGTTAGGTAGCTGAAGAAGATCGGATCCTTGGGACAAAGCATCATGGCCCGCTCGACGAAGCGCAGCCCGGTCTCGGGGTCATCGCCGAAGATCAGTCCAATCCCGGCCATCGCATTCACGAAGCCGGAGCCCGGGTTCATCTGCACGGCGCGCGAGAGCGCATCCATCCCCGCCGAATAGTCCTCGCGCAGCATCACCAGCACGAACCCGCCTAGCACCACCGCCTTGGCGTCGTCGCTGCCCACGGCCAATGCCCGGCGGGCGTAGAACACGGCCTGGCCGAGATCGTCGTCGCCATACGGCTCCCATGCGCGCGTGATCCGCTGCACCAGGCACCACCCCGCATGGGCCAGCGCCGGGGCGTAATTCGCATCCATCGCGATGGCGCGACCAAGCAAGTCGAGCGCCGTTCGATTGTCGTCCGGCTGGATCCTGTAGATATGGGGCAGAGCCTGAAGATAGAGGTCGTAAGCGCCCATGTTCTCGGCCGGCTTGCGGCGCGCGCGCTCGATCTCCGCCTTGCGCATCGTCGGCTCCAGGGCACCGACCACGTTTGCCGTGATCCGGTCCTGCAGTTCGAACACATCCTCAAGTCGCCCGTCGAACTTGTCGGCCCAGAGATGCGCGCCCGTGGCCGCATCGATCAACTGGCCGGTAATCCGGACCCGGTCGCCCGCCTTGCGGACGCTGCCCTCCAGCACGTACCGCACGCCCAGGTCGCGGCCGACCTGCCGGATCTCCACCGCGCGGCCCTTGTAGACGAAGGTCGAGTTCCGGGCGATGACGAAGAGTTCCTCGAAGCGCGAGAGCGCCGTGATGATGTCCTCGACCATGCCGTCGACGAAATATTCCTGCTCGGGGTCGCCGGACATGTTGGCGAAAGGCAGGACCGCGATCGACGGCTTGTCCGGGATCGCAGCGAGCGCATCCTCGGCCGGGGGCACCTCGGGCATGGCCGAGGCGCCGACGTTGAGGGCATAGACCCTGACCGGCTCGGCGATGTTCTTGAGATTGTTCTCGCCCATGTCGGTCACCGCCACATCCAGGCGCGAGCGGATCTGGCGATAGGCGTCCTCGGACAGGCAGATGGCGCCGGGGGCCGCCAGCCCCTCCAGCCGCGCGGCAACGTTGACGCCGTCGCCCATCAGGTCGCCGTCGCTTTCCTCGATGACATCGCCGAGATGGATGCCCATGCGGAAATCGATGCGCCGGTCGTCCGCGACCCCACCATTGCGCTCGTGCATGGCGTCCTGGATCTCGATGGCGCAGCGCACCGCCTCGACCACGCTGCGGAATTCCACCAGCGCGCCATCGCCCGTCCGTTTCACCAGACGGCCGTTGTGGACATCCAGGGCCGGATCGATCACATCGCTCTGGATCGCGCGCACCCGCGCCAGGGAGCGCTCTTCATCGACGCTGGTCAGGCGACTGTAGCCGACGATGTCGGCAACCAGGATCGCGGCAAGCTTGCGGTGTCCGGACATGGCGCGCTCTCTCACCCACCATCTTTCTGGGGCAAGGACGACGGGTGTGCGAGCTGCCTCATTCAGGAAAAACTCTTGATCAGATCCCAGAACTCGCCGCGGTCGTTGGTGCGCGGAAAGGGTTCGTCCGGGACAGACACGCCGAGGAAGGCACAGAGTGGATCCCAACCGTCCTTTACCTGGTACACCAGCAGCCGGTCGGCCGGTATCTCCGCCTTGACCGCCGCGGTATGGGCGGTGAACGCCGCCTCCAGGCCCGCCAGGTCCGCGCCCATCGGGATCCCGGTCTGCCGGATGACTTCGCTCCCCATCGCCAGCCATTCGCGCAGGTGCTCGGGGGCCTCGTCGGTCCCGGAAATCAGCTTGTAGATCGTCGCGTCGAAGCTCTCGGCCCAGGTCCGCGGATCGCGGTGGCTCAAGACGAACTTCGCTTCGGGATAGGCGGCATTCAGCTCGCGAAAGAACCTGGCGGTCGGCCAGTCGACAGCGCTCGCGTAACCGTCATAGATCGCCGGCCAGTCGGCGCGGCCCGCCAGCGCCGCCTGCCAGAGCGGCAACTGCACCGGCAGATGCTTGACGACCTCCTCCATGTGATGACAGGGCCCGAAGCCCAGCGCACTGATGGCAAGCTTGAGCGAGTACGTGCCGGTCCGACCTATCCCCGCACCGATGACCTTGAGCGACATCCCTACCTCACTGCCAATGTTGACGAACGAAGCCGCGCGGGGAACCGACCCTCGTGGCACCGCCTCCAGCGCGCCTGGATGCGGCTAGCGGTTCTTTTCAAACCCTTCCATCAGCGCGGCGGACGGATTGTCGATGCAGAAATCCATGATCTTGTCGGTCGCCTCGCGAAAGGCCGGTCCGTTGAAGACCATGTCGGCTTTCGTGCCGCTGACGTAGCCGTGGAAGTACAGCAGGGTATAGGCCTGCTCGTCTCCGCCCATCTTGAGCATCGTCCGGCAGTCGATGTCCTGCATGTTGATGACGGGCTCGTCCTGCGCGGCGGCGGGCAAGGCGCACGCGAGGCCCGCGAAGGCGGCGAGCGCGATTTTCGGGAAACGTCCAGTCATTTCCGGTTCCTCCCCTCGTGTATCCGTGTGTCCGGGAATTCCGGCTCGGCATTCAGTAGCGGATCACGCCGTTCATGCATTCGCGGTAGGCGGTGTCGTAGCTGACGCCGCGCTGCACGCCGCGGGTCACGGCGCCGGTCGTGGCGCCGATGGCGGCCCCCCTGCGGGCGCCCTTGCTGCCGTTGACGATGCCGCCGACGATGGCGCCCCCTGCCCCGCCCCTGACGGCGCCACCGACGGCACCGCCCCTCGAATAGGCGTAGGACGCCCGGCGGGCGTACTCACTGCAGTAGGATGCGGTATAGGCCTGCGCATAGGCGCGGTCGGAGTGGGTCGGAACCGCTACGAAGCCAGCCGACAGCACCGCGAGTACCACAGTCGAAAAGACCAATCTGAAGACCGCGGACATGTCCCGTGCTCCCTTCGTTCGTCGAGGGCGAAGGCCGATGCCAATGGGGAGACGCAGCAGACGGCACCCGTCTCGACGCCCCCCGATTTCAACGCCTCGTTGCTCGCTCAGCGTTTCAGCTTGATCGACAGACCTTCCAGGTTGATCGATAGATCGACGCCCAACTGCGTCCCGATCACTTCGAGCGTGACGCCCTTGCCGTTGACCATCACCGCGGCCTTGCCGCCGGCCGCGACCGCCAGGCCGGCGCCTGCAGCCGAGTAGACGCCCTCGATGTCCTCGGGGCTGTTGATGTTCTTGACGTTGCCCGTGAGGTTCACGACCGACAGCGTTATCTGCCATCCGGCGCTGATACCGCCGATCGACAGAGGATAGGACTGCCCCTCGTACGTGAGCGTTCCCTTGCCGCCGGTCCCGCCGACCACCAAGGCGGCTTTGAGGAGTTCCATGGAGATCTTGCCGGTGCCGGCCTGGGCATTCATGGCTCCGGCGAGCACGCCGGACAGCACCACGAATGCGCCCAAGGCCGCGAGAATCCTGTTCCGCACCATCGTGTCCTCCCTTTGATCAACATCAAAAAAAGCAAATCGCGGCCGCCCAATTGCCACTACCAATCTTCGGCGACGGCCGGACCGATTACTTTTTCAGAATTATCGTATTACTTTCAGCACCCGCAGTTTTTTGTCAACCGGCGTAGTTCTTGCGGGTAGTTCCCCGTAGGGTGCGGGTCATGAATTCGAACCAGGAGGCAGCCCCGGCAGAGATACTTCGAACGGCCCTGCGCTGTCGCAATGCCTCGAATACGGACATGGGCCAAAGCGCCGATCGGACGAGGCGGGAATGACCAGCCGCCGACCTCGGGTATCCGAGGTCAGAAGGACTCCAGGCTCTTTCTCAGGTTTGATTTCCCGACGAGGAATTCAAAATCCACGCCCAGATGCGCCTGTTGAACGGACCGGATGAACATCTGTCCGTAACCACGTTCGAAATGCGGCTCCGGCAGAGTCAGCTCCGCCCTTCTCCGGCCCAGTTCTTCTTCCGGGACATCAAGCTCCAGGCGGCGGCCGGGAACATCCAGGACGATTTCGTCGCCGGTTCGGACAAGTGCGAGCGCCCCCCCGATCGCCGCTTCCGGCGAGACATGCAGGACCACGGTGCCGTAGGCGGTCCCGCTCATGCGTCCATCGGAAATACGCACCATGTCCGTGACGCCTTTGGCGATGAGTTTCGCAGGAAGCGGGAGATTGCCGACCTCGGGCATTCCCGGATACCCCACGGGTCCGGCGCCCTTGAGAACGAGCACAGTGTTTTCGTCGACATCGAGATCGGGATCATCGATGCGGGCGCGGAGGTCCTCGACAGTCTCGAACACGAGCGCCCGGCCCCGATGCGCCATCAGATGACCGGAGGCGGCAGACGGCTTCAGCACCGCCCCTTCCGGAGCGAGATTGCCGCGCAGGACCACGATCCCCCCCTGCTCCGAGACAGGGTTTTCCATGCACCGGATGACGTCGTCGTTGTAGCATTCGGCACCCTGAAGGCGGTCGGCGAGCGTACCGTCCTCCACGGTCCGCGCATCGAGGTCGAGCTTGTCGGCGATGCGCTTCATCACCGCCGGCAAACCGCCCGCATAGTAGAAGTCTTCCATCAGGAACCGGCCGGACGGCTTGAGGTCGACCAGACAGGGAATACCGTCCCCGAGCCTGTCCCAATCATCGAGCGACAACGGCACGCCCACCCGCCCGGCCAGCGCCAGGAGGTGCACGACCGCATTGGTGGAGCCGCCGATCGCACCGTTGACGACGATCGCGTTTTCGAAGGCCTGGCGCGTGAGGATGCGGGAGATCGATACGCCGCCGCGCACCAGCGACACGATGCGCCGGCCGGCGTCCTCGGCCAGATGCCGCCGTCGGCTGTCGACCGCAGGGATCGCACCGTTCATCGGAAGCGCGATGCCCAGGGACTCCGCCAGCAGCGCCATGGTCGACGCCGTGCCCATCGTCATGCAGGAGCCGGCCGACCGGCTCATGGCCGCCTCTGCCTCCGCGTAGTCCTCCTTGCTAAGCCGCCCGGTTCGATACTCCTCATCGAAGCGGAATACGTCCGTGCCGGAGCCCAGTTCGCGCCCCCTGAAGCGTCCGTTGAGCATAGGCCCGCCGGAAACGAGAATGCTCGGGACGTCGCAGCTCGCCGCGCCCATCAACAAGGCCGGGGTGGTCTTGTCGCACCCGGCGAGCAGCACGACGCCGTCGATCGGATTGGCGCGGATGGTCTCCTCGACATCCATGCTGACGAGGTTGCGGAACATCATCGTGGTGGGCCGCATCATCGGCTCGCCGAGGCTCATCACCGGAAACTCGAGCGGGTAGCCGCCAGCCAGCAGAACGCCGCGCTTGACGTGTTCGGTGAGGTCTCGCAGGTGACTATTGCAGGGATTTAGTTCGGACCAGGTATTGCAGATGCCAATTACCGGCCGGCCGTCGAAGAGTTCCGGACCAAATCCCTGGCTGCGCATCCAGCTTCGCGGAATAAATCCGTACTTGCCTTCACGGCCGAACCATTCCGCACTTCGCATTTGCGGATGGCCTTCGGACTTCTTTTCGGACACGGCGCCTCCTCCCGGAGGCTCCGGCCTCCGACTGTTTCATCTCGTAAAGATAGTGGCCGGGATCAGCGCTCAGGCTATGGCCCTGCGCCTTCGCACACGTTTCACCACCATCATGACCAGAGGTGACAGCCAGATCAGGATGGTGATCACCCCGATGGTTCCAGCGATCGGACGCGAGAAGAGCTGCAGGACGTCGCCCTGAGCCTTGATCATCGAGGTCAGGAAGGTCTCCTCGAGCATCCGTCCCAGCACGATCCCCAGGAGGGCCGGTGCGATCGGGAAGCCGTTCTCCTCCATGAACCAGCCAACGACGCCGAATACGAGCATGGTGACGATGGCAACCAGCGTATTGTCCATCGCGAACGCTCCCACCACGCAAAAGAGCAGTATCACCGGCATCAGGTACGAGCGCGGCACGTCGAGAAGATATCGCGACAGCTTGATGGCGGCGTAGCCCAACGGGATCATCAGCAGGTTCGCCAGGATGAACGACAGGAAGATGCCGTAGATCAGCGTGGGCTGATTCTCGAAGATCTGCGGGCCCGGCGTCAGTCCCTTCATGAACAGGACGCCGATGACGATCGCCGTCATGGAATCACCGGGGATGCCGAGCACCGTTGCCGGCACGTAGCTTGTCGACACGCTCGCGTTGTTGGCGCCGCCCGCCGCGACAATGCCCTCCAGGCTGCCCTTGTCGAACTCCTCGCGATTGCGCGTGGTCTTTCGCGCCAGAGCGTAGGAGATCCACGCCGCGATATCCGCCCCCGCGCCGGGAAGCGGCCCCGTTACCGTTCCAACCACGATGCCGCTCGCCAGATTTCTGCGACTGCGCCAGAGCTCGGGCATCAGTCCCTTGAAGATATTGCCGATCTTGGTCGTCGCCATGGGCGGCAGGGGATCACGCGACAAGGCGAAACGCAGGATCTCGGCGATCGCGAACATCCCGATCAGGGTGGCCACCAGCCCTACCCCGCCGTACAGCGCGGTGCTGCCGAAGGCGAAGCGTGGCTGACCCGTCACGGGAAACAGGCCGATCATGGCAACGAGGAGACCGAGAAGGAGCGAGATCATCCCCTTGAGCGTGCTGCCTGGCGCGATGAACGCCGCCGAGGTGAGCCCCAGGCATACGAGCCAGAAGTATTCGTAGCTGCTGATGTTGAGGGCGAAACGGGCGACAGCCGGCGCGAAAAACATCAGGAAAATCGCACCAACCAGTCCGCCGACGGCCGAGGAGACGACGCAGGCGCCGAGTACCAGTTCGCCCTTTCCGCGCATGGTGAGCCGGTAGGCTGCGTCGGTATAGGCCGCGGACGACGGGGTGCCGGGGATGCGCAACAGCGCGGACGGGATATCGCCGGCGAAGATCGCCATCGCACTGACGCTGACGATGGCGGCTATAGCGGGCAACGGGGGCATGAAGAACGTCACCGGCACGAGAAGCGCCACCGCCATCGTTGCGGTAAGGCCCGGAATGGCGCCAACAAACAGTCCGAATATCGATGAAAGCAGAATGACGAGCAGGACGTCGGGGGACATGAGCGCCAGGAAGGCGGCGTAGATCACCTCCATGAAAGGACTCCCGCGTAGGGCTCGAGAAGCCCCCACGGCAGAGGCACCAGCAGCATGTCCTGAAAGGCGAATTTCACCACGAGCGTCGTCACGCCCGCGAGGATCAGCGAACGGACAGGCGACCGGGTGAATTGAAGCAGCGTCGCGAAGACGACCACGAAGCCGGCAATCACGAAGCCGAGGAAATTCGAGAAGAGGATGTAGAAGACGAGCACGCCGAGAACCACGGCGGCATTTGCCATGTGGGTCGGGGAGCGGACCCAGCTGCCCATGACCACGAGCGGCTGCACGTCGCGCTGCCGCCAGCCGTTCACGAGGAGGAGCCCCCCCGCCAGGACGAGCGCGTACCCGATGATGGAGGGGAAGAATCCCCCTCCATAACCGGTGCCGAAAAAGGGTTTCGGCTGCATCGAGGCGGCGACGATAGCCAGGATGCCGATGCCGGCGATGATGGGGCCCATGATGATGTCGGACACTTTCATCGAAACCTCACTTCGCCACCCTGTTGACCGCGTTCGACGACAGGTGCGTGTCCTACTGGATTGCGCCGGCCGCCCGAAGAACGGTTTCGGTGTCCGCCTCGTGGGTCTTCATCCACTCCAGCAAGCCCTCACGGTCGGCATAGCGAAGGCCGAAACCGCGCTCGGACATCTTCTTCTGGAAGTCCTCGCTGTCGTAGATTTCCTTGGTGGCGGCCTCAAGCTGGACAACGATCTCGTCCGGCAGGCCCGCCGGTCCGGCAAACGCGCGGAAAACGCCACCGGGAGCGGCACCGGGAATCTGCTCGCCCGCCGTCTCGACGTCCGGGAACGCGTCCAGCCGCTCCGGCGACAGAACGGCCAGAGGCCTCACCTCTCCCGCGTCGATGAGCGCGGCCGCCTCGGGCAGAGACGCCGTCAGGATGTCGACGCCGCCCGCGACCAGTTCCTGCAGGCCCGCAGCCGCGCCAGCGCTGGGGACCCAGCGCAGCGTCTTGATGTCGATATCGTTGTCGATCAGCACCTTCGAGAGGGCACTGCTCCAGCTGCTGGGGCAGACCGCGCCACAGCCGATGGTGATGGACTGCGGATCGGCCTTGAGCTTTTCGATGACGTCGGCGAGCGACGTGAATTCGCTGTCGGCCTTCGTATGCACCGCCGCGTAGTCGAAATTGTACTGCGCGATCGGCGTATAGGAGCCGCTCGACAGGTCGCCCATGCCGAGCAGACGGAACGGCGCGTAGTTGAACAGGATGCCGATCGTGTAGCCGTCCGGCTTGGCGTTCGCCAGTTCGGTGATGCCGGCGATACCGCCGCCTTCGGCACGGTTGACGACATTGAACGGCTGACCAAATTTCTGCTCTAGGTCGGCGGCGAGCCACCGCGCCGTCGCGTCGGTGCCCCCGCCCGCGCCCGCCGCGACGATCACCGTGACCGGGCGGTTCGGCCAGTCGTTCGCTGCGGCCGCGGTCACCGCCACGCTGGCGGCCATCACGCCTGCAATCGTGATGCCGAGTATGTTCTTCATGTAACGTTCTCCCATCAGGTTATTGATTCAGCTGGAAAATCCCCTCAGACGGACAGCGGACCGTGCCACCAGTGGTCGAAGGGGTTTGAGTAAAGGATCGCGTCGATCGTCTCCTGCGAGATCCGCGGCAGCCGGGTGCCTTCGACGAGATGATTGATGTTGCGCAGGCCTTCGATCGACTCGCCGACCTGGGCGAACGGGAAATCCGTGCCCCAGAAGATCTTGTTGCGGTCGGTGATCACGTACTCCTGGGCCGAGACCAGGGCCTGATAGAACTGCCACGGGCGGTAACAGAGAGCCGAGACCTCCGTGTAGACGTTCGGACGCTTGCGCGCGACGACGATGCATTCGTCGATCCACGGATGGCCCATATGCGCCATGATCATCTTGAGATCGGGGTAGCGCTGCGCGACCGCGTCGACATGGATCGGACGACCGGCATCCAGCAGCGTGTCCCGCGCGAACGTGGTGCCCATGTGCATGGTCAGCGGCAGGTCGTGCTTCTGGCAATATGCGTAGACGGGATCGAGCCGGGGATCGTCGAGCGGCACGCTGTTGTAGATCGGGCCGAACTTCACCCCCTTCAGCTTGAGGGTTCCGATCGCGTGCTCCAGCAACTCCATACAGTCGGGACGGCGCGGATCGACACAGGCGAAGCCGACGAACTTGTCCGGATATTTCTGGACCGCGGCAGCCGTCACCTCGTCGTTGCCGTCGACGCCGACCGAGTCGCCATAGCGCAGGGAAAAGATGATCGCCTTGTCGACGTCCCGCATCGCCTCGTAGAGCGTGTCTGCATCCGCCGCCATGGAAACACCGCCGGGGCGCGCGCCGCCGCTGAGATCGATTTCCGGAGGCGAAAACTGGTCAGCGTTGAAGACGTTCACATGGCAGTCGACGATCATGGGAGCGGGTTCCGTTGAGCTGGTTTTCTAGGGATTTCGGGGCCGGCTTTTCAGGGGGCTGCGCGGGGCGGCCCGCAGGAATATGCGCGGCCTGAAGCCTGCTCCCCCGCGACTGAACTTGATGGTCAGCACCATATTGCCCCCCTGATGATTTAACGATACACCGATCTTGCGGCTTGTCAAACGCGCGGTGCGCGGATCTTGCAGTTCGACAAAGGGGATTCGGGTGTCAGGAGGGCGTACGTGTCGATTTTCCGGGCTGGAAATCAACTGGCAGGACGATCTCGCGCTGGCTGAACTGCCCCGCCTGCAGGCGCGCGATCAGTTCCTTGGCCGCGCGCTCTCCAAGGGCGTGGGCGGCGGACCGCACCGTGGTCAGGACGGGGTCGACGTAGCGCCAGATTTCGAAGGCGTTGAAGCCGGTAATCTGTATCTCCTCCGGGACGCGAAGGCCGGCGGCCCGGCACGCCTTCATGGCGGCGATGGCCATCTGGTCGTTGCCGCCAATGATCGCGTCGGGAACGGGGCCGGCCTCAAGCGCGGCGAGCGTCGCCTGGTAGGAGACGTCGAAGCTCTCGTCGCCGCAATCCACGATCCTCAGCTCCGGCAGCCCGGCGTCCGCGAATGCCGAGGCAGCGCCTTCCATGCGCGCGCGCATCGCCGGCCATTCCACATGCGGCATCAGCATCCAGCCGGAGCGAACACCGGTTTCCAGGAGATGGTGCCCGACCTGGCGCCCCCCGTCGAAATCGTCCTGGCTGATGATGGCGCAATCGGGCTGGTCGGGAAGGTGGTGTTCCTGCAGCAGCACGAGCGGAACCCGCAGGGCCGAAAGCTCGCGCACGAACCAGTTCCGCTGGACCCGGTCACCCGACAGGATCGCCACCATTCCATCCGCCTCGATGTCCTGGAACAGCCCCGTGGTGCGGAAGTCGGACGGCTTCATGCCGCGCAGGATCAAACTGTAGGAATTGGCGGTCAGATAGTTCGTCAGCCCCGTCACCTGGGCGGTGATGAACAGGTCGCTGAGGAAGTCGGGATCCTCCACGACGATCAGCATGCCGATGGTCCACTGCTGCGACAGGCGGAGCCGGCGCGCGGCGACGGACGGCCGGTAGCCGAGTCGTTCCACCACCTCGCGGATGTGGTTGGCCGTCGCCTCGGAAATACGGCCGCGCCCGTTCAACACGTTCGAGACGGACATCGCGGACACGCCGGCCTCGCGGGCAACGTCCTTGATGGTCACCGTGCGACCGGTGGCGGGCTTCGTCGGTTTTCCCACGTCTCTCATCCTTTTCGGCGCTGCGGTGCGTTCATTCCGCCCCGCGGACGCCATTCCTTCTACCGGTCACCAGGAGCGTACCAATGAACGACACGTCTATCACGACCGTCCACTGCCACCTCTTGACCCAGGATCTCAGCCGCTCCGCCATCCGGTGGGCCGGCGGAAACATGCGCTACTGGAACACCGCGCTCATCGAGGTCACTACGGCCGGCGGCCTGCGCGGCTTCGGCGAAGCGTATTATCCCGGGCTGAGCGCGCCGTTGGCAACACGCGCCCTGACGGAAAACTACGCGCCGCTCCTGATAGGCGAGGATGCCACCGAGGCAACCGCACTTTTTCACCGGATGCGTTCGAAGTCGCTTGCGTGGGGCAAGGCCGGCTTGCCGTTGATGGTGGCCGGCTCCATCGAGGTGGCGCTGTGGGACATCAAGGCACAGGCGCTCGGGGTGCCGCTCCACCAGCTTCTCGGCGGCAAGGCCCACGACGCCATCACCGTCTATGCCAGCGGCGGCACCGATGCGCCGCGCGATCAGCTCGTCGCGGAGATGGAAAGCTATCTGGAGCGCGGATTTCGCGCCGTGAAGATCCGGATCGGCAGGTCCGTCGCCGAGGATGTCGAGAAGGTGCGTCTGTGCCGCGACGTCCTCGGGGCGGATATCGAGCTGATGGTCGACGCGGTCATGGGACACAACCCCACCCCGTTCTCGGCAAAGGAAGCCCTCGCCCGCATCAACGCAATCGAGAAATTCGACATCACTTGGTTCGAGGACCCGGTCGGCAACAGCGACTACGCGGGCTGTGCCTTCGTTCGGCAGCATTCGCCGGTACCGGTCGCGGCGGGCGAAACGGCCGTCGGGGTGAAGGATTTCCTCCCCTATTTCGAACATGGCGCGCTCGATTGGGTGCAGCCCGATCCCACCCACTCGGGCGGCATCGGCGAATGCCTGGACATCGCCGCCCTTGCGCGGGCGCACGGGGTAGGAGTGATCTACCATTCGTGGGGCATGGCACCGTGCCTGGCGGCGAACTACAGCCTCGCCTTCGCCGACCCGAATGCGCGCTATCTCGAGTATCCGACGCATGGCCTGCCGCTGGTGGAGGAACTGGCGGAGACACCGTTCCGGCTTGTCGACGGAAAGTTCGCGGCACCGACATTGCCGGGCCTCGGCGTCAAGCTGACCGACGACATCCTGGCCCGGCACGCCTTCGTCGAGGGCAGCACGTTCTGGCCATGAGGCCGCCCACCCGGCCGACCAGCAGAAAAGGACAGGCACGACCATGAGCATCCATCTCCTCCAGACGTTCGCAATGCCGGAAAGCGCGGAAAAGGCGCTCGCGGAGCGGTTCGTCGTCCACAAGCTTCATACTGCCGACGACCCCGAACGCCTGTTCGACGAGGTTGGCGCCAGCATCCGCGCGATCGCCGGCACCGGTGTCCCCAAGCCGCTCATGGACCGGCTGACGGCACTGGAGATCATCTCCAATTTCGGTGTCGGCTACGATTCCATAGACGTGCAAAGCGCCAAGGCGCGAAACATCCGGGTGACGAACACGCCCGACGTCCTGAACGACGCGGTCGCCGAACTCACCATCGGTCTCATGCTGTCGCTGGCGCGCCGTTTGCCTCAGGCGGACCGATACGTTCGCGAGAACCGTTGGCCCCTGGGCAATCTGCCGATCTTTCGCGAACTTGGCGGTTGTACGCTCGGTATCGTCGGTCTTGGCCGCATCGGCAGGGAGATCGCAACACGCGCGCAGGCCATGAAGATGCGTGTCGTCTACCACGGGCGCTCGCGCCAGCCGCGCCAGCCCTACGTTTTCTATCCGGATCTCGTGGACATGGCGGGCGACGTGGATTGGCTCGTCGCCGTCACGCCGGGTGGGTCCGGCACGGAGAAACTGGTCAGTCGCGCGGTGCTCGAAGCGCTCGGGCCCGACGGCATGTTCGTCAACGTCGCGCGGGGGTCGGTCGCAGATCAGGACGCCCTCGTCGACCTGCTGGCAAACGGCGGACTGGGTGGCGCTGCCCTGGACGTGTTCGCGGACGAGCCGCACGTGCCCGAAGCCCTTTGGGCGATGGAGAATGTCGTCCTGTCTCCGCATCAGGGTTCGGCAACCCAGGAGACCCGAGATGCGATGGGCGCGCTGGTTGTCGCCAACCTCGACGCGCATTTCTCAGGCAAGCCGCTTTTGACGCCTGTGGCGTGACAAAACCGCCCATTTTCACCACTTCTCGCGTTGACTTAACGTTAAATCTTTGTCATTTTCCCCATGCAGAACCGGTTGAGGGGATGCGCCCCACCGTCAGGCGGAGGCCGGGGAAATGGTTTCAACGCACAAATTGAAAGACGAGGACATGGCAGAAGATCTGCGAAACACCGTTGAGAGGCAGAGCCAGTACATCGCAGGCGGCACGATGTCTCTCAATCGCGCCATCAATCCATCCAAGCTCTTTGTGCGTGCCAAGGGCGCCTATCTCTACGACGTCGACGGCAAGGAATACATCGACTATCACGCCGGCTTCGCCCCCTATCTGTTCGGACACGGCGACCCGGAGGTCGACGAGGCGGTCATCGAGGCAATTCGTTCCGGCGCGTCCCTGATCGGTGCGGGAACGATGCCCTGGGAAGCCGAGATCTCCGAACTGCTCGTGGAAAGCGTTCCGGGCATCGAGCAGCTGCAGCTCACCAGCACCGGCTCGGAAGCGGTTGGATATGCGCTGCGTCTCGCCCGCGCCTCTACCGGCCGCGATGTCGTGGTGGTGATGCAGGGCGGCTACAACGGCTGCTTCGACTATGTCAGCTACAACCTGATGGACCCGGCATCCTTCGTCGAACCGCACAAGCCGGGCGAGGAATATCCGCTCAGCGTCACCACGGCCGGTGTGCCGAAGGTCATCGACGAGGTCGTCCGCGCAATCGAGTACAACGATCTCGAAGCCGCGGAGCGCGCGCTCGCCAAGGGCGACGTCGCGGCGATCATCCTCGAGCCGATCCTGCAGAATATCGGTATCGTCAAGCCACTCCCTGGCTATCTGGAAGGACTGCGGGCCCTCTGCGACAAGTACGGCACCGTCCTGATCTTCGACGAGGTGAAGACCGGCTTCCGTCACGCGCTTGGCGGCTATCAGTCGTTGTGCGGCGTGACGCCCGACCTGTGCACCTTCGGCAAGGCAGTCGCAAACGGCTATCCAATGGGCGTCATCGGCGGCAAGCGCGAGATCATGAAGCTGTGCAGCGATCCGTCGCCGGAGAAGCGTGTGGCCGTGGCAGGCACCTATAACGGCCATCCGGTGAATGTCGCGGCGGCCAAGGCCTGTCTGACCCGCCTGAAGACCCGCGAAACGGAAGTCTACGGCGAGCTGGAGCGTCTTGGCGCCCGGCTCGAGACGGGGCTCAAGCGGGTGTTCGAGACACGCAACTATGCAACGACCATCGTGCGGCAGGGCTCGGCGTTCGCCGTCTACTTCATGGATCATGCGCCGGTGAATTGGCGCGACATCGCGCTCAACCACGATGCCCAGCGCGACATCGCCTTCCGACGTGCGCTGATCGAGGAAGGCGTGTTCCAGTTCCCGGTGATCACCAAGCAGGGAAGCATCTCCCTGGCCCACACGGACGCGGATATCGACCGCACCATCGAGCTGGCCGAAAAGGTGGTCTCCACTCTCACCTGATTGGCAAACGGTTTTGAGCATGCCTGTCCTCAGGCATGCTACCGACCGCAGCGCGCACCCATAAGATCCTTGAGGAACAAAAGGCCATGAAGCTACTTCGATATGGTGACCAAGGGGCTGAAAAGCCCGGGCTGCTCGACAGTGACGGCAACATTCGCGATCTCTCCGCGCACGTTTCCGATCTGGCCGGCGCGGCACTCTTGCCGGAAAGCCTGTCGCGGATCGCCGCGCTCGATCCTGCCGCATTGCCGCTCGTTCAGTCCAATCCGCGCGTCGGCCCCTGTGTCGCGGGAACCGGCAAGTTCATCTGCATCGGCCTGAACTATTCGGACCACGCGGCGGAGACCGGCGCGACCGTCCCTCCCGAGCCGGTGATCTTCATGAAGGCGACGTCCGCGATCTGCGGGCCTAACGACGACGTCCGGATCCCGCGCGGGTCGGAAAAGACCGACTGGGAAGTCGAGCTCGGCGTCGTGATCGGCAAGACTGCGAAATACGTAAGCGAGGCCGAGGCCCTCGATCACGTTGCCGGCTACTGCCTCGTCCATGACGTGTCTGAACGCGCCTTCCAGGCCGAACGCGCGGGCCAATGGACCAAGGGCAAGTCCTGCGACACGTTCGGCCCCATCGGGCCCTGGCTCGTGACTCCCGACGAGATCGCCGACCCGCAGAATCTCGCGATGTGGCTCAACGTCAACGGCGAGAAGATGCAGGACGGCTCGTCCAACACCATGGTCTACGGCGTCGCCTTTGTGATCTCCTATCTGTCTCAGTTCATGTCGCTGCAGCCCGGCGACATCATTTCGACCGGCACGCCTCCAGGCGTCGGCATGGGCCTCAAGCCGCCGCGCTATCTGAGGGACGGAGAC
This sequence comes from Microbaculum mangrovi, assembly GCF_051390635.1. Classification (NCBI taxonomy): domain Bacteria; kingdom Pseudomonadati; phylum Pseudomonadota; class Alphaproteobacteria; order Hyphomicrobiales; family Tepidamorphaceae; genus Microbaculum; species Microbaculum mangrovi. Next base: position 614,171 of record NZ_JBPODT010000002.1, on the reverse strand, counting down.
GTGGTCGAACTCGGCATCGAGGGCCTAGGAACACAGAAACAGCGTTTCGTCGCCGACGCGTAGAAACGGACAACTCCAAAACTCCAAACAGAAAAGGGCTCCACTCGTCTGGAGCCCTTTTTTCGTTCCAGATCGCGTCTACCGCGATCAGTCCAGCCCCAACAGGGCCAGACTGTCGCGATGGATGATTTCCTCGATCTTGTCGAGCGGCACGCGCGGCATGCGCGTGCCATCCACGATATCGTTGACGGCGCGCAAGCCCGCCATCGTCTCCGTCGGTGTGGTCACGGGGAAATCGGACCCGAACAATACCTTGTCGAGGATGCTCCACTCGGTGGCCTTTATCAGGGCTTCGTAGTGGGTGTACGGACGATAGAACAGGCCGGAAATGTCGGTGTAGACATTGGCGTGCTTGCGCACCACCACCGTCGCATCCACCGTCCAGGGATGGCCCATGTGGGCCATGATGATCTTCAGATCCGGATAGCGGCTGGCGATTTCGTCGACGGTCAGAGGATGGGCGGCCGGTATCGGCGCCGATTTCACCGCCGACGTGCCGGTGTGGAAGAGGATCGGAAGCCCGTGGCGCTCGGCATACTGGTAGACCGCCAATGCGCGGCGGTCGAGCGGGTCGTAGGCCTGGTAGTTGGCGCCCAGCTTCACGCCGCGCAGGCCGAGATCGACGCGGCTGCGCTCCATCTCGTCGAGCGCGTCGACGTCGTATGGGTGGACGCACATGAAGCCAATGAGTTCGTCCGGATAGGCGTGGACGAACGTCGCCGTGAAGTCGTTGGCCTTCTCCGCCACGTCGCCATGGTCGCGCGGGCCATTGGTACCGCCGACCCGTTCGCCGGGCTCCCAGGCAATTCCGAAGACGATGGACCTGTCCACCACCGACTGCGACTGGCGATACTCCGCCCAGGAGTAGTTCGACGGACGCGCGGCATCAGGCCGCCAGGAGGTGTTGATCGTGCGCCGGTCTTCCGGGACTGCGTTCCGATATTGCGGCGTGTGGGTGTGAACGTCGACAATCATTCCAGTGCTCTCCGTTGACGCGGCGGCGTTGGATGTCACCCGATCGGCCCCCAGGGCGATTAACGGTCGATCTCGCTGCCTCGCAGCCTGATTATGCGATAAGTTTAACGTTATATCTAGCCGAATACACGCGGGAGAGTGATGGATACGCGTACGGTCCAGGATGCGGCCGGCCACCGTGCGGGTTCCGCTTTGGCCGTTTGGGGATCGTCGTCCGGCGACAAACCCGCCCATAAGTAACCAACTGGTTGACAGACCGGCGAGCGACGGTGAAGGTACGTCTGCGTACCCATTGCCGATCAGAGAAGAAGTCTATGAGCCGTATCGCAGAAGATGTGCCCGTTGCCGAGCGCCTGGAAAATCCGGCCCTGCTTATCGTCGACATGCAGAACGATTTCGTGCGCGTCGGCGCGCCGCTCGAGGTTCCCGATGCCCGCAAGACGGTCGCGAACATCGCGCGCCTGGCGACCCGGTTCCGCGCGATCGGCGCGCCGGTGATATACACGCGCTTCCTCGCGCGGCAGGAGGAGGACCTGCTGTGGCTGTGGTCGCCGCAATGCACCGACGAGACGCGGTGCTGCTGGCGCGGGACCAGCCGACGCTATGAGGATGCGAGCGGCGAGCTAGAGTGCACCGACATCATCGCCGAACTGGCGCCCATCGGCGACGAGCCGATCATCGACAAGTACGGCTATGGGTCGTTTCACGCCACGGAGCTGGACGCCACGCTGCGCGCGCTCGGCGTGCGCTCCCTGGTCCTGACGGGCACCGTGTCGCAAATCTGCGTCGAGGAAACCGGCAGGGAAGCCTTTCACCACGGCTACCGGACCACCATGGTGGCGGATGGCGTGTCCTCCTTCGCGCCCGATCTCCAGGCCGCCACGCTGAAGAACTTCGCCATGAAGTTCGGCTGGGTCTCGACGGCCGACGACGTGCTCAAGGCGCTGCCGGCCTGACGGCGCCCGCGCGGCGCGGCCGCGGCGACCAGAACGCAAAACGGCCCGGGCGTTGCCCGGGCCGTTGCTGTTTGGTGGTTGCGTTCAGAGCGTGCAGCCGGCCTGCGGCGGCGTCGGAGCGGTATGCTTCTTGATCTCGAACTGGGCGTTGTCGGTCACCTGGGCGACATAGTTGCCCATGACGACGTGGTTCGTGTCGGCCTCGACGCGCATCATCCCGATCGGACCGTCGACCTCGACCTGGCTGATGGCCGCGACCACCTTCTCGGGATCGAGGCTGCCCGCCTTCTTGACCGCCTCGGCATACAGCATCGGCGTCTGGTAGCAGGAAATGCCGATATAGTTGATCGGCTTGTCGGCGCCGAACTTGTCGGCGAAGGTCTTGACGAACGCATTGTTGGCCGGCGTGTCGACCTGCTGGAAATAGCCCTGCGAGGCGATGATGCCGGCCTGCTCGGCCGGGCTGACCGCGCCAAGCATGACGTCGTCCCAGGCATGGAAGACAAGCGGCTGCTTCATGTCGAAGCTGCGGTACTGCTTGACCGCGGTGATGGCGTCATCGGCCACCAGCATGAAGCTGACGATGTCCGGATCGGCTTCCTTGATCTTGGCGAAGGACGGACCGAAATCGCTCATGCCGAAGGGCACGAATTCGGCGCCGACCAGCTTGCCGCCGCGTGCCTCCAGACCCGCCTTGAGCTGATCCGTGCTGCCGCGCGGCCAGCTGTAGTCGTGCCCGATGACATAGACGGATTTGCCGACATTGTCGGTCAGATATTCCGCCAGCGGATCGATCTGCTGGCTGGGAACCTGGCCGGTGTTGACGAGCAGCGGCGAGCAGTCGCCTCCCTCGTAGTAGGTCGGGTAGATGAAGAGCTTCTTGGCGCGCGAGGTGACGCTGAGCGCGGCCGTCCGCTCGAAGCTCGCCAGCGTGCCCAGCACCAGATCGACATTGTCCTTCGCAACGAGCTTGCGGGTCTTGTCGATCGTGGCCTTGGCGTTGGTCTCGTCGTCCTCGACGATGGAGACGATCTCCCGCCCGCCGATGCCGCCCGCCTTGTTCAGCTCGTCGAGCGCGATCTGATAGCACTGGAGCTGCACGGCGCCGAGGATCGCTTCGGATCCGGTGAGCGGCGCGATGAAACCGATCTTGACCTGATCGGAGGCACGCAGGATGGCAGGCTTTGCAAGGGTGCCGAGGGCAACGGCGGCGCCGATACCCTTGAGCGCCTTTCTTCTCGAAATAGGCAATCGCGACATGGTTCTCTCCTTCTGTAGCAGGCTTTCTTTGGCTCCCGTCTTCTAAAGCGCGAGATACCTCTTCAGGACCGCATCGTCCCTGAGTTCGTCGACCGGCCCCTGATGCACGATCTGGCCCTTCTCCATGACCAGGCAGCGGTGGGCGGCCTGAAGCGCAAGCTCGATGTTCTGTTCCACCAGCAGCACCGAAACGCCGGTTTCGCTCGCCAGCCGGCCGATCAGCTCGCCAATCTCATGGACGATGTTCGGCTGAACGCCCTCGGACGGCTCGTCGAGCAGCAGCATGGAGGGCCGGCTGACCATGGCGCGTGCGAGCGCGAGCTGTTGCTGCTGCCCCCCGGACAGCGCCCCGCCGGGATTGTTGATGCGCTCGCGCAACGCCGGAAACGGGGCCAGGGCCTCGGCCAGCGGCAACGGCTGACGGTCTCCCGCCGCACGCATCCCGGCGGCGATGTTCTCGCCCACCGTCAGTCGCGAGAGGATCCCGCGCCCCTGCGGCACGAGCATCATTCCGCGTCGCGCGATCTGATGCGTGCGGAGCGTGTCGACGGCCTCGCCGTCGAGTTCGATCTGCCCTTGCCGCACCGGCAACATGGCCATCAGCGAACGCAACAAGGTCGTCTTGCCGACGCCGTTGCGACCGATCAGGGCCACGACCTCGCCTTTCGCGATCGAGAACGTTACGCCCCGGATGACCGGAACCGGACCATAGCTCGCCGTAAGGTCGGTAACGTTCAGCATCTATCTGCGCCCCAGATAGACGTCGCGGACAAACTCGTCTTCCGCCACGTCCTCGAACGAGCCCTGGGAGATCAGCCTGCCCTGGTGCAGCACCATCGTGTGCACGGCCAGCGATCGCACGAACTCCATGTCATGCTCGATCACGATCACGGCGGCCGATTCCGAAATCCGGCGTATCAGCGACACCGTGCGTTGCGTTTCGTCGGGCCCCATTCCCGCCGTCGGCTCGTCGAGCAACAGCAGGCGCGGCTTGGTTGCGAGCGCCATGCCGATTTCCAGCCATTGCCGCTGCCCGTGTCCCAGCGTGCTGGCCTCGATACCGGCCAGCTCGGCCATTCCCAGCAAGGTCAGGATTTCGGCGATGGCGTGTTCGTCCTGCCGGTCGCGCTGGGCAACGCGCAGATTGTCGCCAACGGTGAGGCTCGGAAAAACGCTCGGCGCCTGGAACTTGCGGGCGACGCCGCTTCGCGCGAAGGCGTGCACCGGCCGGCCGGCGAACTCCCGGCCGTCGATCAGGATGCGGCCGGTCGACGGCCTCACGGTTCCCGTCAGCACATTGAAGAAGGTGCTCTTGCCCGCACCATTGGGCCCCACGATGCAATAGATCTGGCCCGGCGCGATGGTCAGGCTGACCCCGTCTACGGCCACGACGCCACCGAACCGGACGGAGATATCGACTGCCTCCAGGATGGGCCGGCTTTCCATGGGCCTACCTCTTGCCGCCGGCGAACATGCCGAACAGCCTGCGGATCGGTCCGAGCAGCCCGTCGGGGAAGACGAAAACCATGGCGATGAAGAAGCCGCCGAGCATCAAGGGCCAGAGGGCGTAGCTGTAGCTGCTGACTTCCTGCTGAAGCCGGATCACCACCACGGCGGCGACAACCGGACCGATCAGGCTTCCGCGACCGCCGAGCGCGACGTAGACGATCGCCTGGGTCGTCAGCAGGAGCCCGACGAGGTCCGGTGCCACGAACCCGGCAACCGATGCATAGAGCCCCCCGGCGAGCGCAGCGAGACCACCCGAGACGACGAACACCAGCAGCAGGTGCGCCGAGGTGTTGTAGCCCAGCGCCTGTGCCTTCACCTCGTTGTCCTGGATAGCGGCCAGGATGCGTCCGTACTGGCCTCGACACGCGAGCCAGATCGCCCCGAGGGCAAGAACGAGGATCGTTGCGACCAACAGATACTGGCTGAGCGAGTCGTCGGCGACCGCACTCCACGAGCCCAACGCGATGCCGGGCGGCGGAGCGCCTATCAGGCCCGCCTCGCCGCCGGTCACGCTGGCCCAGGAGGTCGCGATGTTGCGGCAGACCAAGGTCAGCGCCAGCGTGACGACGGTGAGATAGGCTCCGCGCACCCCGCCGAAGATCAGGAAGTATCCGACCATCACCGAAACGGCGAAGGCCAGCCCGATGCCGACGGCAATGCCTGCCAGGGCGCCGTTGTCGCCGGGAACCATCGGCCCGATGATTCCGACGGAATAGGCCCCAATGCCAAAGAACGCCGCCTGCCCGAATGAGAGGATGCCGGTCTTCCCCCAGAGAAAGTCCAGACTGAGCGCGAGCAGCGCGAAGATCAGCGCATCGCGCGCGATGTCCATCTGGTAGGAGGACAGGGACAGCGGGTAGAGGACGAGCGCGGCCAGCACCAGCACGCCGAAAGTGGTCAGCCCCCTCGACCCGCCGCTTGCCGCGGCAGCCGCTTGCCCTTCCGCTTTGACAGGCTCGCCGACGCTCATGCCGGCACCAGGCCGCGTGGGCGGAAGCGAACGATGATGACGGCCACGATCAACACCAGCGCCTGCGACAGCGTGCTCGGGATCTGGTAGTCGAGTACGGTGCGCAGCCCGCCGATCAGGCCACTGCCGGCGACCGCTCCGGGCAGGCTTCCCGTTCCCCCGACGATGACGACGAAGAACGACGGCGCCAGGTATTCCGCCCCCATGGTGGGAACGATCTTGCTCATCGGTGCGATCAGGGCGCCGGCGAGCGCGGCGATGGCCGACGCGCCGGCGAAAGCGATCATGAACACCCGTCGCGTATCGATGCCGAGAATTTCGGCGACTTCCCGGTTCTGGATGACGGTCCGCAGATCCAGGCCGAAGCGTGTGCGCGTCAGCAACAGCGCGGCGCACAGCGTCACAATGATCGCGGCGGCGATCAGTATCAGGCGATAGCTCGGATAGTTGACACCAAACAGGTCGAACGTGCCCTCGACCGGCGCGATCACGAGCTGCGGACTTGGCCCGAATCCCAGCAGCAGACCCTGCTGAATGATGAGGCTCACGCCCCAGGTGACGAGGATCACGCCCAGCGGCCGACCGTACAGGTAGCGGATCAATCCGCGTTCGAGCGCCAGGCCGAACAGCGCGCCGACGACGGCGGCGGCAAACACACCAAGCCAGAAATTGCCGCCGAACGCCTGCACGAGCGAAACGGTGAATGCGCCGATGGTGACGAGCTCGCCATGCGCCATGTTCAGGATGTTCATCAGCCCGAACACGATGGCGAGCCCGAGCGCCACCAGCAACAGAATGCTGGAGGTGGTCAGAATGTTGAGTATCAGCTCAGGAGTCACCGCGTGCCGCTCCCAAGGCTACGACAGTCCACATGCCCCCTCCCCGATCGTCTACAGCGCCGCGCTCACCGACTTCAGTTCGGTGTAGGCCCTGATGGCCTCGAACCCGCATTCGCGTCCCAGGCCGGACTGCTTCGCGCCGCCGAACGGCAGCGCAGAGTCGAAAGCGCTGTGCGAGTTGATCCACACGTTGCCCGCCTTGATGCGGTTCGCCATCTTGTGAGCCACGCTCAGGTTGCTGGTCCAGATGGACGCGGCCAGCCCGTAGGGTGTGTCGTTGGCGGATCTGGCGATCTGATCGAGATCGTCGTCATCGAACGACATCGCGCAGATGACCGGGCCGAAGATCTCTTCCCGGACAACCGACATCGTGTGATCGGTATTGGCGAGGATCGTCGGCTCCACGAAGTAGCCGGCATTGCCGATCCGCTTGCCGCCGGAGACGACGCTGGCGCCCGATTTGCGCCCTTCGTCAATATAATGCGAGACCCGCTGAAGCTGCTCGTCGGAGATCAATGGGCCGAGCGTGGTGCCAGGCTGCAGCGGATGGCCGGCCTTCCAGGCCGCGCCCTGCTCGGCCAGCCCTTCGAGAAGCCTGTCGTGGACCGACTTGTGGGCGTAGATACGCGTGCCGGCGGTGCAGACCTGCCCCTGGTGGTAGAAACCGGCCCCCGCGATTCCGGGAATGGTCTTTTCCATGTCCGCGTCGGGAAAGACGATGACCGGCGACTTGCCGCCCAGTTCGAGCGTAAGCCGCTTCATGGTCCCGGTTGCGGCGCGGGCAACGATCTTGCCGACTTCGGTCGACCCGGTGAACGCGATCTTGTCCACATCGGGATGGGCCGCGATCGCCGCACCGGCCGTATCGCCAAAGCCCGTCACGATATTGACGACGCCGGGCGGGAAACCGACCTCTTCAATGATCTCGGCAAGTCGGATGCTCGACAACGGGGTCTGTTCGGCCGGCTTGATGACCACGGTACAGCCGGTGGCGAGCGCCGGCGCCAGCTTGTAGGACAGGAGCACCTGCGGGAAATTCCACGGCAGGATCAGACCCGCGACGCCGACCGGCTGACGCAGCGTATAGGCCAGCACGTCGCCACCGCTGGTCACCTGGATCTGCTCGCCATTCAGCTTGCTCGCCCAGCCGGCCATGTAGTGATAGGTCGCGTAGACTTGGGTCATGTCGCCATGGCGGGCGAAGGCGAGCGGCTTGCCGCCGTCGATCGCCTCGATTTCCGCCAGCTCGTCGGCCAGCTCCTCGATCCGCATGGCAAGACGCGTGATCAGCTTGCCGCGCTCGATGGGGTTCATGGACGGCCAGGGACCGCTCTCGAAAGCCTTGCGCGCGGCGGCCACCGCCAGATCGACATCGGCCGCATCACCTTCGGCGACGGTTGCCAACGTCAGGCCGGTGGCCGGATCCTCCACGGTGGTCGTCTTGCCGGAAACCGAGTCGACCCATTCGCCACCGATGTAGTGCTTGTGTCGCCGCGAAAGGAACTCGGAGACGACCGGGCTAATCAGGGACGGAACGTTGGAAAGATCCATTTCTATCTACCTTTGGGTTTGATCAGCAGCAGCCGTGCGCGCCCGACAGCGTCGATCGGCACCATCCTCGGAAAAATCGTATTGCAAGCTTCCGGATTAATCAACCAACCAGTTATTTGGTAATATCCGAATACCATTTGCGGGCGGAAGACGTGCTGGCTTCAGGCCAGCCAGCGATCCAGGTTGGCCGCGACGAAATCATCGTCGGCAAGATCCGTGTGCAGCCGGTACACGCGGTCGATCTCCGCGTCCTGCCCGGCGCCCAGGGTCTCTTCGGGGTCGAGACACCAGATGCCCTCGAGCAGCCCCTGCCGGCGCAGCACTTCATGGCAGCCGGCAATGCAGCCCTTGAAGTTGTTGGCGACGTCGAAGAACGCTGAATTGCAATCGGTGACGCGGGCGTCGAGCGCCAGCAAATCGGCGTCCAGCGCCCCGGAGGCGACAGCCGACCTGATACGGGCATGCAGATCGACCGCCGACTTCGTCCACACCGACCAGTGGCCGAGCAGCCCGCCGCGGAACCGCATGATGACGTCCTCGTCCCCCCGCCGGATGGCAAACGGCAGCGCGAGATCGAGGACAATATGGTCGTCGTTTCCAGTGTAGAGCGTGACGCGCTCCTCGGCGCCGGCGTCCACTACGCCGCGCAGGACCTCGAGAGTCGAATAGCGATTGAACGGCGCGACCTTGATCGCCACGACGTTATCGATCTCGCTGAAACGGCGCCAGAAATCCGCGTTGAGCGGCAGCCCCCCCACCGCTGGCTGGAGATAGAATCCGATGAGCGGGATCTCCTGCGCCACCTGCCGGCAATGTTCTATCAGTTCGTCGGCGGACAGCCCCTTCATCGCCGCCAGGCTGAGCAGGCCGGCATGATAGCCAAGGCCGGCGGCAACGCGCGCTTCCGCGACGGCCTGGCTGGTCTTGCCGGCAAGCCCGGCGACCATGACAAGCGGACGCGCCGTCCAGTCGCGGGCCGTCTCCATGGCAAGCGACAGAACCGGCTCGTAGAGCCCGGCTTCGCGGATCTCGAACTGGGTCGTATGCACACCGACGGCCAGACCGCCCGCGCCGGCGTCGACGTAGTAGCGCGTGAGCGCCCGCTGACGACGCGGATCCAGCTTGCGCGCGGAATCGAGCGCCAGCGGATGCGCCGGAATGACCGTACCCGCGGTTAGCGCGCCCATCACCTCTGTCGGCAGATCCGAACGATGCAATCCCATATTCCGCCCCTGCTTTCAGCGCCTGCGCCCGCACCGACACCGGCCGCGAACGGCGGCATCAAGCCGGGCGACAGACCGCACGTCCGTCGTTACGCCATCTATCGACAGCTATTGGAAATGACGGCGGAAAAATTGTCAACCAACTAGTTAGTTTTTACGTAGTGCGGCCAGAGCGAACTCGATGACGTGCTTGCGACGAAGCGCAATCGCCTCCGGCGCATTCAGCGTCTTACCGAAAATGGCGGACAGGGTGGGATTGTTGGAAAAGTAGAAATAGGAGATGCCGGCAATCGAGATGTAGACATTGATGGGATCCATATCGTCGCGGAAGACGCCCGTCTTGGCGCCCCGCACCAACGTCTCGCGCAGCAGCTCGACGAGTGGCCAGTGCATCTCCGTCAGCTCCTTGGACTGCGCCGCGTGCGGAGCACCCTGGGCGTTCTCGTCGCTGACCAGCTTTATGAACTCGGGATGCTCGGCCAGGTAATCGAAGGAATAGCCGACGAGCGTACGCATCGCCTCGACGGGCGACAGGTTGCCGAGGTCCAGCGCCCGTTCCTTCTCGCGGATTTCCGAATAGACCGTTTCCAGCGCGATCCGGTAGAGGTCGTCCTTGTTGCCGAAATGGTGATAGAGCAGTTGCTTGTTGACGCCCGCCCGGTTGGCGATTTCGTCGACGCGGGCGCCCGCGAAGCCCTTCTCCGCGAATTCGCTGATCGCCGTGGACAGCAAGGCCGCACGGGTGGCCGCGGCATCGCGCGGCCGCGACTGCCGCGCCTGCTTCGGCTGCTTCGGCCGGCGCACCGCCGCCGCCTTGCTGACGCGTCGTCTCACAGCCTCACGGCTAATGTCTTCGCTCATCTCAGACCCATTCCTGATTGTACCAGACTACCGCTGCCTCGCCCGCCACTTCAATCACAGCGCGAGGATGCCGAAATGCGCACGCCCGACTACGTAGGGCACGCATCTACGCCCCTGCATTCGCCTGCCCTCTGCCGATCAGCTCCGCGGCCCTGCCGCGACGTGGAACGTCACCCCCGCCAAAGCCATCACGATGGCCATCGCTTGTTGACCGGCAATCGCAGTCCGTGATAACCAACCATATAGTTACTTATGCGATCGCAGGCAATGCACCCGATACGACTCGTCGCCTCTGTATACTACACGCTGCCGCCGATTGTCTGGGCGCTCCTGGCCGCGATCTCCTTCGGGGCGCTGACTAATCAGCAGTTCCGTACTGCCGACAACGTTATGAACATCCTCGAGCAGTCGGCGACGCTGGCCTTCCTGGCGATCGGTCAGGCCTTTGTCATTGCCGGCGGGCTGATCGACCTGTCGGTGGGCCAACTCGTCGGTCTGGTCACCGTCATCGCCGCCATGTCTTTCGAGGCCTTCCCGGGTTGGGGCGCCGCCATCATTGGCGGGTGCCTCGTGTTCGGCGCCGCGATCGGATTGATCAACGGAGAACTGATCAACCGCCTCAGGATGCCGCCCCTGATCCTGACGTTCGGGACACTCAGCGTGCTGCAGGGCTGCATTTTCATGCTGACAGACCGCAGCGTAGGCACCACGATTCCCGCGATCGACTTCCTCGCCCACGGCCGCGTGCTCGGCATTCCCGCCTCCACACTGCTGGTCCTGATCGTGGCCGCCGTGGCGTTCTACGCGCTGCAGCGGTCCGTCTTCGGCTGGCATCTGCTTGCGATGGGAAACAACGCGTCGTCTTCCAGAAAAGCCGGCCTGAGCATCCACGGCCTGACGCGCGCCGCCTATGCGATTTCCGGCCTGTGCGCCGCGATCGCCGCACTGGTGCTTGCCGGCCGGCTCGGCACCGGCTTTCCCAACGCCGGCAGCGGCCTCGAACTCGATGCGATCGTCGCCGTCGTGCTTGGCGGCACGCCACTCAAGGGGGGACGGGTCAACGTGCTTGCGATCGTCTGCGCGGTTCTTTTTCTGGGAACGGTCAACAACCTTCTGAACCTCTATCAGGTCCCGGCATTCACGCAGATCCTGGTCAAGGGTGTCATCGTCATTCTGGCCATCCTGTCGGATCGCCCCAGATGGGCAACGAGCGCCGGATGAACGCGAAAGTCGAGCGCAGCCCGCTGGCGGCCAGCCTGCCCTCCCTCGATAAGGCGGCGGTCTGGATCGTCCTGATCACACTGCTTGTCGCCGCCGGCATGGTCTCGGACGCGTTCTTCAAACTGAACTACCTGGGGAACCTCATGCGCCAGGCGACCCCGATCGGCATTACCGCCATCGGCGTCACCTTCGTCATGCTGATGCGCGGAGTCGACCTGTCGGTCGGCGCGACCGTGTCGATGAGCGCCGTCGTCTGCGCCCTCGTCATGGACGGCAAGGCCGAGAACCTCTGGATTGCGCTCGTCGCCACCTGCGCAGCCGGCGCGGCCGTCGGCCTGGCGAACGGCCTGCTCATCACCTACGGACGCGTCTCCTCCTTCATCCTGACGCTCGGCATGTCGATCGTCGTCTACGGCCTCGTCCAGATGGGCACCGGCGGCACGGCACGAGGTGTCACCTCGCCAGGCTTTCGCGAAGCGCTGAACGGGCGCATCGGCAACGTCCTGCCGGTGCTGGTGATCTGCTTCGTGGTCGCCGTGCTGATCGGAATTTTCATACAGTCGCGAACCCGTTTCGGCCGCAACGTGTATCTGGTCGGCGCCAATCCCGAGGCGGCACGGCTCGCCGGCATTCCGGCTAATCGCACGACCGTGATCGCCTACTGCATCTCGGGCCTGTTCGCGGCGCTTGGCGGCATCGCCCTGCTGGCGCGCACGGGGGTGTCTGGCACCAATCCGGGCATGGGGATGGAGTTCGACGTGCTGGCGGCCGTGATCCTTGGCGGCACGACCTTCGCCGGCGGCCGCGGCGGCGTCGGAAGCACCTTCGCCGGCGTCCTTGTTCTCTTCATCGCACTGAACCTGGCCAATATGGCCGGCCTCCCCTTCGCCGCCCAGCTGACGATCAAGGGACTGATCATCATCGCAGCGTCTGCCGCCCATTCCTGGATCGGCCGGCGCGGCGGTGGACGCATAGACGAATAAACAAGATTCAACAGGGAGTACTGCACATGAGAAGCCTATCAAGACGACTGGCGACGTTAGCGGTCATGCTCGTCGCCGCCACGCTGACGATCCCGGCGATGGCACAGGAACTCGACCTGACCAAGAAGTCGACCTACGACCAGATTATGTCCTGGGCCAACGAGCCGCTGGACACCGCCCCCTACAAGAAGGACGGCGACCTGAAGATCGGTATTTCGGCCGGCTATCTGAGCAATGCGTGGATCAACTTCACCGCCCAGATGATCAAGTACGAGGCATCGCTTCATCCCGAGATCACCGAACTCAAGATTACCGACGCGGGCTTCAATCCGACCAAGCAGGCCGCCGATATCGAAGACCTGCTGACCAGCGGCGTCGACGCCATCCTGTTCTGGCCGGTGGACGAGAAGGCCATCCTTCCGGTCCTGAAGAAGGCCCACGACCAGGGCGTCGTGACCATCAACATCGGCTACAACTTCATGCGTGACCCCGCGGTCACCTCGAACGCCTATGTCAACCAGTGGGGCTACACCGAACAGGTGGTCGACAACTTCATCGAGTCGCTCGACGGCAAGGGCAAGATTTTCGCCATGCTGCCGATCGCCGGTTCGTCGGCCGCCGTCGTTCAGCTCGCCGTGCTCGAGGAAAAGCTGAAGGACTATCCCGACATCGAACTGCTCAGCGCGGAATACGGCGACTGGGACCGTGCCAAGGCCAAGCAGCTCACGGAGAACCTGCTGCAGCGGTTCCCCGAAATCGACGGCGCGTTTTCCCCGGCAGGCCAGATGTCCATGGGCATCTACGAGGCATTCGACGAAGCCGGCCGTCTCGAGGAGCTGACGCTTTCTCCCGGCGACGACTACAACGGCTGGGTCAAGCTGGTCGCCAAGGAAGGCAAGTGGGGATCGGTGACGAGCGGCCTGGATGTCGGCCGTGCCGCGGTGAAACAGGCGGTATCCATCCTGACGGGCGCGCCGACGACGACGGCCACGGTCGTTCCGACCCGCTATCTGTCGCCGGAAGTGGCCTCCAAGCTCCATGAGTCGGACAAGCCCGACGACTGGTTCAAGACCGACCTGCCGACCGAATTTCTGCCGCAATAAGGGTTAGATCGTTCATGGCCTTGCTGCAGACGCGTGCACTGACCCGGCGGTTTCCCGGCGTCCTCGCCCTCGACGGCGTCGATTTCTCCGCCGAGGCCGGCGAAGTGCACGCCGTCTGCGGCGCCAACGGCGCCGGCAAGTCGACCCTCATGAACATCCTGTCCGGCACGATTCCAGCGACGTCGGGGGACGTCCTGCTCGATGGCGTGCCGGTCGAATTTTCCTCGCCCGCCGACGCGCGCAGCGCCGGCATCTCGATCGTCTATCAGGAGTTCAGTTCGATCGCCGAACTGACGGTCGCCGACAACATCTTCCTCGGCCACGAGTTCCGCAAGTCGTTCGGCATCGTCGATCGCGCACGCGCTTCGCAGGAGGCGAAGGCGCTGCTCGCGCGCTACGATATCGACCTCGATCCGGACGCCGTCGTCGGTCGCCTCGGGGTGGCGGACAGCCAGCTTGTCGAACTCGCCAGGGCCCTGGCCAGCGACGCCCGGGTTCTGATCCTCGACGAGCCGACCGCGGTCCTCTCCATTTCCGAACAGGCCAAGCTCTTCAACGTCATCCGCACGCTCAAGGCGCGTGGCCTGCTGGTTCTCTACATCTCGCACCGACTCGAGGAAATCTTCGAGATCGCCGACACGGTCAGCGTCATGCGCGACGGCCGGCACGTGACCACACGCGACAAAGCCGATCTCGATCAGAAGCAGCTCGTCGAGCTGATGACGGGGCACGAGGCTCTGGCTCCTCTTTCACCGCCGGAGCCCAAGGAAGGCGGCGACGTCGTCCTGTCCATGCGCGGGCTGACGAGCGATGGCAGCGACATCGACCTCCGCGAAGGCGAGATCCTCGGTCTGGCCGGGCTCGTCGGGGCCGGCCGCACCTCGATCGCGCGTCGCCTGGCGGGGCTTTTGCCGCGTACCGGCTTCACCGCCGAAATGGATGGCGCGCCGCTGGCAGACAACGCGGCCGCCGTGTTGAAGGCGGGGCTCGTCTACCTGACCGAAGATCGCAAGACCGACGGCATCTTCGGGCCGCTTCCCATTCCGACGAACGCGACGGCCGCCGCGCTCGATCGGTATTCATCGGCCGGTATTCTCTCGCTGCGGCGCGAGCGGAAGGACGCAGCCGCCATCCTGAAGCGGCTGCGCCTGGTGGCCGGGTCGCTCGACGTCTCCATCGCCTCGCTCAGCGGCGGCAATCAGCAGAAGGTGCTGTTTTCACGCGCACTGCTGGCAAAACCCAAGGTCCTGATCTGCGACGAGCCGACGCGCGGTGTCGATGTCGCGGCCCGCGAGGATATCTACCAGCTGCTTCGCGATCTGGCCGGCGACGGCGTCGCCATCATCGTGATCTCATCCGAACTTGGGGAGGTCCTGGCGCTCAGCCATCGCATCGCCATCGTGCGCCACGGCGAAGTGCAGGCGATGATGAACAACGATGGTTTGAGCGAGCATGCGCTGGTCGCCGCCGCGACGGGCACCGAAGCCGCTTAGGCGGCGGGGGAGCCGCTTGGCGCCCCGGTCGGCGGCAGCCGGATCCGGCGGCCTTCAGCCGAATTCGGGACCGATCGCGACCATCAGCGCGGACGGCTGACCGGGAAGCGCGTCGCGGTCGAGTATCATGCGCTCGAACGTCCGGAACGCTTGGAATCCGTGCGCCTCCAGAACCGGTGCGAGCGCCGCTCCGGCATCGAGCAGGTCGACGATTACCGGTCCCTCGGCGATTGCAATCGCCTGCTCCAGGAGCGCCTTGCCGGCGTCCGCGCTGCCGGCGACCAGAGGACCGATCTGCATCGCCTTGCGGCCGCGACGCACGATCGCGAAATCGTCGTCGGCGCCCACGACGAAAGATCCGTCGCGGTCCAGGAAGGGCTCAAGCAGGATTCCTCGGTCGCCTCCGAAGACGACGCGGTCGCGCTCGAGGAGCCGTTGCCGCAGCCCGGGCGTCACCGGCGTCGCGCCCCCCTTGCCCTGCCCCTGCCCGCGCCAGCGCGCCATGGCGCACTGCGTCACGAAGCCGAGCTGACCGTAGACATGCGCGCCCTCCGGCGTGGCATCGAGCAGCGAGGCGACGCCCCGCGCCCTCAGAGCGGCAATGCAGCGGTTCATCAGATGGGAGGCCAGGCCGCGGCGGCGCCAGTCGGCCGTCACGAGAACCATGGAAATCCAGCCGATGCCACCATCGAACGGCAGGATGGCGGCGGAGGCCACCAGGCGATCGCCGGTACGCACGCCATAGGCTTCGCCGCTCTCCATGAATATCCGCCAATCGTCCGCGGTCTGGTTCCAGCCGGCTTCGTCGGAGAGCGCCAAGGCGCCGGCCATGTCATCCGGCGACAGGACGATCTCGCGGAGACCGTCAGTAAGCGCCACTGCGCACCTCGTATTTGGTCGGCTTGCCCAGGCTGCGACGATCGGAGGCGACCCAGTCGGCCACCCAGTCCAGCATCGACATCAACGACACATGCGGATAGCCGAAGAGCTGGACCGCGCGGGCGGTATTGGTGACCCACGAAAAGTCCGCTTCCTCACCAACGAAACTCGGCTCCGTGCCCATGCGCCGTCCCAGTTCCTGGGCGAGCCAGCGCACGGAGATGATCTCGGGGCCGCTGACGTTGAGCGGCACCGCCGGCGACTGGCAATGCAGCAGGCAGCGCAGCGCCTGGGCGCAGGCATCGCCCTGCCAGATCAGATTGACATGCCCCATCGAGACGTCGATCGGCTCGCCGTTGCGGATCTTCTGGGCGATATCGTGGATCACGCCATAGCGCAGATCGATCGCGTAGTTCAGGCGGTAAATCAGGCAAGGCGTGCCGTTAAGCCCGGAGTAGTATTCGAACATGCGTTCGCGGCCGAGACAGGTGATGGCATATTCTCCAGGCGGATTGGGCGCGACATCCTCGGTGCTGCCCCCCTCCTTCACATTGGCGAACGGGTAAACGCAGCCCGTCGAGAAGACGACGATGCGCGAACCGGGAAAAGCTTCCGCGACAAAGGTCGGAACCTGAACGTTCATCGCCCAGGTCATGCCCGGGTCGCTGTCGGCGCCGAACTTGAAGCCGGCCATGAAGATCACGTTCTCCAGCTTCGGAAGCGCCTGGACGGCCTCACGATCGAGCAGGTCGCAAACGACCGGCTCGACGCCGTAACCGGCGAGTTCGTCCATCAGGCCCGGGGAGGAGAAACGGGCGACGGCGACGACCCTCTTGTTCGGAGCGGCGCGCTTGGCCATGCGCGCGACCGTCGGCCCCATCTTGCCGCCGGCGCCAAGGATGAGGATGTCACCCTCGAGTTTGGCGAGATCCTCGATCAGCTCCGGCGTCGGAGTGGACATGAAGTCGTCGAGAGAGGCCTCATCTGCGAAACCGCTGGGCAAACTCGGCATGTTCATTTTCTGATCAGTCTCCGTAACAACCGTCGACGCGCCGCCGCTCAGGCAGCCGGCAACGCCTCTGTGAATTCCTCGATAACCCCTAAGCGCAGACCGGCGGGCGCCGGCCGGCCCATGGCATGGCCTGCTCCAGAACCGTGGCCAGCGCCAGAACGGTCGCCTCGTCGCCATAGCGGCCGACCGCCTGGACGCCGATCGGCAGGCCCGATTTTGACTGGCCGAGCGGCAGCGACATCGCCGGCTGCCCCGACATGTTGAACGGGAACTGGAAGACGGCGTCGGTCCATTTGGCGTTGTAGGCGTCGAGATCGGTCCCGGACATGTCGTAGTAGCCGACGGGCCGAGGCAGTTGAGTCAGCGACGGCGTCAGGAAGACGTCGTAGTCTACCAGATCGGCGGTTATCTGACGGCCGATCTGGCGCACCGCCTCGACATCCGAGATGTGACGGATCCCGCTCGTTGCCTGGCCGCGCTCGATAACCGCCCAGGTTATCGGCTCCACGTCATCCTTGGTCACCGGTCGGCCGACCACCGCCGAAAGCCATTCGAAGATGGCCGCGGTCTGCACGCAGCTCATGTGGGTATAGGTCTTCCAGGCCTCGTCCGCGTCGAGGGGCATGTCGTGCTCCTCGACCATGTGGCCCATGCCTTCGAGGACACGCACGGTTTCGAGCACCACCGCCTTGACCTCTGGATCGATCGGGCGCCCGTCAGGCGGCGTCACCGAGTATCCGATCCTGAGGGCCGTCGGTGTCCTGACCGACAGGTCGAGCCAGCTGCTCTCCGGCACCGGCGGCGTATAGGGATCGCCCGGGAGGAATCCGGCCACGGCGTCGAGATAGGCCGCGGTATCGCGGACCGTACGCGAATTGCACAGGAAATACGCCCCGCCGTGCCAGGCGTCGGCCTGCGGCGCCATCGTGACGCGGCCGCGCGACGGCTTGAGGCCGAGCACGCCGCAGCAGGAGGCCGGCACGCGGATCGATCCGGCGGCGTCGCTGGACTCGGCTATCGGCACCATGTGCGACGCCACGGCGGCGCACGAACCGCCACTCGATCCGCCGGCCGTGACATCGGCGCGCCACGGATTGACGGTCGGGCCGTACAGCTTCGGCTCGGTCGATATCGACCAGCCGTTTTCCGGCGCGTTCGACTTGCCGACGAGCACGAACCCGGCCTTCTTGATCCGCGTCACCACCTCGGCGTCGGCGTCGGCCACCACGTCCTTCAGGTAGGCGGACGAGTTGGTGTTGGGTGCGCCCTTCCAGGCGGTCGCCAGCTCCTTGAGCAGATAGGGCACGCCGGCGAAAGGCGCGTCCCGATCGACCGACGTCGCCGCGTCGCGTCCCATATCGTAGAGCTTGTGGATCACGGCATTGAGCTCGGGATTGAGCTTCTCGATGGTGACGATCGCCGCCTCGACAAGCTCATCCGGCGAGACATCGCCGTTCCTGACCATTTCGCCCAGCGCCAGCCCGTCGGATTCGACGTACTCACGCACGAGACTCTCGGTGATATTCGTCATGCCTCGCCCCTATTTCTGGATGAAGTCCGCGCCACGCTCGGCGACCATGAGGACGGTGGCCATGATGTTGCTGGCCACAACGTCGGGGAACACCGAGGCATCGCAGACGCGCAGCCCTTCAACGCCCCGCACCTTCAATGTTGCAGGGTCCGTAACGGCCATGTCGTCCGTCCCCATGCGGCAGGTGCTCGTGGGATGGTAGATCGATTGGCACTGGGCGCGCACGAACTGCGCGATTTCCTCTTTCGTCTTCGCTTCACCGGAGGGGAAAGCCTCGCGCAGCCTCAACGGCGCCAGGGTCTTGGTCGCGGCAATGCCGCGGCTCAACTCGACGCCGCCAACGAGGGAGCGCATGTCCTCGCCGTCCGGATCGGACAGGTAATTCGGGTCGATCGCCGGGTGCATCAGCGGATCGGCGGAGCGCAGCGTCAGCGTGCCGTGACTCTTCGGGCGCTGCAGCACGTTGAACATCGACAGGCCCGGCACGGTCGACATGTAGCGGGCATGGTCCCGATGCGGCGTAGCGATCCCGTAGATCTGCAGGTCGGGCTCGGCGAGGCCCGGCCGCGAGTTGGCGTGCCCGCCGCTTGTCGACCAGGGATTTGCCATCGGCCCGGTGCGGCTGTCGCTCCACTCGGCGGCCGCCTGCTCGAATTCGGCCGCCGTCATCCCGCCGATTCCGAACTTTTCGTTCGTGACGAACGTGACGACGCAATTGAGGTGATCTTGCATCGACTGCCCGACGCCCGGCAGGTCATGGACGACCGCGATGCCGTGCTCCTTCAGGTGGTCGGCCGGTCCGATCCCGGACAGCATCATCAGATGCGGCGTGTTGATGGTGCCGCCGGCGAGAACGACCTCGGCATCGGCCATCGCGGTCTCCGGCTTTCCGTTGCGGAGATACTCGACGCCGCGCACCCGTCCGTTCTCGACGAGGAGACGTGTGACGAAGGCCGAGGTCACGACGGTGAGATTGGGCCTGGCGCGGACGGGATCGAGAAAGGCGGTCGCCGGACCGTCACGCTCCCCGTCCTTCATGAACACCTGGAAGAAGCCGCAGCCATACTGGTCGCCGCTGTTGAAATCCGGATTGTACGGCAGTCCGTATTCCTGCGCCGCCTCGACCCAGAGCTCCTCGGCGGGATCGTGATCGGGCACGTCCACAACCGGAAGCTCGCCGGAACTGCCGTGCACCGGCGAATCGGCGAGGCGCGGATTGCTCTCCGACTTCCGGAACCAGGGCACCACGTCTTCCCAGCCCCAGCCCTCGCAGCCCTTGGAGCGCCAGCGATCATAGTCGGATGGCGTTCCGCGCATGTAGACCAGCGCGTTGGTCGAACCCGAACCGCCGAGCAACTTGCCGCGCGGCCAGGCGATACGCCGGCCAAGGCAGTTCGCCTGAGGGACCGTGTGGTACTTCCAGTCATACTCGGTGTCGATGAGGCTGATCCAGGCACCCGGCATCCGCGCCGCGACCGGCATTCCGTCGGGGCCCGCCTCGAGCAGCAGGACCTTCCGGTTCTCGTCCGCACTCAAACGGTTCGCCAGCACGCAGCCGGCCGCCCCCCCTCCAACAATGATAGTGTCAAAGCCGGCCATTGCGGTGCTCTTCGCTTCCTCGCCATGTTATGCTTCGGCCGGCTTTCGCCGGACCGTTTCAACGCCAGCCTCTCAATGCGGTCGACCGGCGTCCTCGAAAGTGTATCGGCGACAAGGATTGACTGTCAACCAACCGGTTGGTTTTAACCGACGTGCCGGCCATGTGGCACAGCGCACGGCGTCCGGGTGTCCGACACGTAGCGGATCGTGGCCGCGGCGATGGAGCCCGGAGCCACGGTGCCGGGCCTAGCCGGAAGAATTGGAGCGAAACCGGCGCTGTACCGAAGGGAGCAGCATTTCGATGCTGCCCCCTTCGGGCGCGAAGAGACACATCGCCGCCGGCGTCGCCGACATGCGAAACGGCTGATCCCCCTCAACGAGATGGCCAGGCCTCTCAGTCAGGGGCCGGCGGATTGATCCGCTTCAGGCGGGGACCAAGAGATCGTCGATTATCGTCGTAGTCAGCCGCGCGCCACGGAAATCGGGCGCGGCGAGAACGCGTCGGAGAAATTCGACGTTGGTCGAGACGCCCGCGATGCGCACCGCTTCGAGGGCCGTTTCCAGACGGGCGATCGCACTTGCCCGGTCCGGCCCGAAGGCAATGACCTTCGCGATCATCGGATCGTAGAACGGGGTGATGGTGTCGCCCGACCGGACGGCATGGTCGATCCGCAGACCGCCTCGCTCTTCCGGCCAGGATACGGTCTCGATCGTGCCCGGAGACGGGAGGAAGTTCTTTTCCGGTCGCTCGGCGTAGATACGGGCCTCGACGGCGTGACCCGTCTGCACGATCGCGTCCTGATCGATCGGGTCGAGATATCCGGCGGCCTGTTCGATCTGCCAGCGGACCAGATCGATGCCCGTCGTCATCTCCGTCGCCGGGTGCTCCACCTGGATGCGCGTGTTCATCTCGAGGAAGGAGAAATCCTTCCGGTCCACGTCATAGATGAACTCCACGGTCCCCGCCCCGGCATAGGAAACGGCGGCGGAAAGCTGAATGGCCGCCTCCCGCATCGCCGAGCGGACACGTTCGGGCAGGTCTGGGGCGGGAGCTTCCTCGATCACCTTCTGGAACCGCCGCTGAACGGAACAGTCGCGGTCAAACAGATGCACCGCGGTCGCGTCGCCGAACCCGAAGACCTGCACCTCGACATGCCTGGCTCTGCCGACGAACCGCTCCAGGTAGACCGTTCCATCGCCGAACAGCCGTTCGGCCATGGACTGGGTTTTTGCGACCACGTCGCGCAGAGCAGTCGCATCATCGGCACGGCGCATACCGATTCCGCCGCCGCCGCAAGCGGCCTTGACGAGAACCGGATACCCGATTTCCGCGGCCGCGTCCTCGATCCCGTCGAGATCCCCGAGCGCGAAACGCCGGCTCCCGGACAGCACCGGAACCCCGGAATCACGCGCCAGCGTCCGCGCCTTCTCCTTGTCGCCCATTTGCTCGATGACACTGGCGTCGGGTCCGATCCAAAGGAGGCCCGCCGCCGTCACGGCGCGCGCGAAGTCCGGGGATTCGGACAGGAACCCGTATCCCGGATGAACGGCATCGGCGGAGGTCTTGCCGGCGATGTCGATGATCGTATCGCCACGCAGGTAACTGTCGCGCGCCGGGGCCGGACCGACGAGGTGGGCCTCGTCGGCCATCGAGACGTGGGCGGCGCCCGCGTCCGCCTCCGAATAGACCGCCACGGTCCTGATCCCCATCTCGCGGCAGGTGGCGATGATGCGGCAAGCGATCTCTCCGCGGTTGGCGACGAGAAGCGTCCTGATCTCTGGCATAGTGTCTCCTTTGGAACCGGTCGGCGGGTTGCGGGTCAGACGATCGTGCGGTTGAGCAGCGCAAGGACGAGCGCGCCGAGCGTCGCGAAAATCAGGGCGACCAGAATGTTGCGCCCGAAGATGAGCTGGCTGCGCGGCACATCGCCAAGCGACGTGGTGACCATCAACAGAAGGCCCGAGAACGACAGCATCGCCGACGCACTCCAGCCGACAAGGGTGGCGCCCATCAGCGCAAGGTCGCTGACGCCTGTGTTCTGACCGGAAAAGACCGCCAGCATGAGCGATGCCGACACGATGGGATGCACGCTCAGCATGCCAGCTCCGATCATGCCGAGGGGGACGATGAACAGGATCAGAAGGCCGGGCGCGTGGGCGAGACCCGAAGCGGCAACGGCGTCCGAGACGGCGGGGCTGGACCGGACGACGAGCCCGAGCATGAAGGCGAGCGCGAGGATGCCGACCTCGGCCCCGATGTTGCGGATCCGCTGCGCCGTGTAACGGAGCACTTCGGGGATCTGCCGCGCGCCTTCGCGCACGGATTGCGCGCGCGTCACGACCAGCAACGCACAGAGCGGCGGCATCGTCACGCAGGCGGCCGCCAGGGTCGAGAGATCGCCGGATAGGCGCAGCAGGACAACCGCCAGACCCGCTATCGCGATAAGCGGAACGAAGCCGCGCAACGCGCCGGCGGCACGGGCCGCTGTCCGCAGGGGCTTCGGGGTTCGAAGCAATACGAGGGTGATCGCAAGGCCCAGGGCGGACAAGCCAAGCCCCATGAGGATCGCGGCCCACAGCGGCACGTCCGGCAGAAAGCTGCTGACAACCGCCATGGCCACGAAGAACGGGGACCAGGTCAACGCCAGCGCGGTCCCTGCCACGACTGAAACGGCATCATTGCGCCGCAACGATGGTTGCGACCTGTCCGCGAAGACCGGCGACAGGACGGCCACGGCCCCGACCGTCAGAACACTGCCGAGAAGATTGGAGCCGACCAGCAGCCACGCTGGCCGGGCCCCGGGATCGGCGTCACCGAGCAGATCCCGAAAGCGTCGTACCCGTTGATCGCTTTCGGCCACCGAGCGCAGGAGATGTGCCGAGGGAACGAAAGCCGCCAGGACAAGCGTCTCCGAAAACGCCTCGGGAATGGCGGCCAGCCGTCCGTCGACCGTCGCGACGCCCGTGGCCGCGGCCAGGATCATCAGCGCAAGGATCCGGTTCGCCGGCCTGGCGGTCGCAAGGCTCGCGACAAGGTAGACCGCCAAGATCGCGCCACCGATCGTGGTCAAGACGCTCCGCCCGACCAGAGCGTCGATCAAAGCGATCGGCCAGATCAGCAGAATGAGACGTTCCATTGCCACCTACGCCCGTACGGACGGGCTGTCGTCTTCCAGCGCCTTCGCTCGCGTGATCTGCAGGCGTTGCACGACCACGACACCGAGCAGCGCGCCGATGGCGATGATATCGGCGAGCCAGTGTCCGGAGGCGACAGCGACTCCGATGACGAACAGGCCGAGTGCCACCGGCCAGGGGATCGGCCGCAGGTAATATCGTCCCGTCGCGATCGCCAACAACATGGAGGCCACCAGCCCCATGATCCCGGCCCAGGCGATCTCGATTGCGTCGCCTCTCAGAAGGACCGCCTCGCGGAACACGAAGAAGAACGGCAGGACGTACTTCATCGCGGCGAGCTTCACGGCGGCAAGACAGATCGGCCACCAATGGGTCTTCGCGATGACCGCCGCGGCGAACACCGCGGTGCACACCGGCGGGGTAAGAGCGGACAGGAGCGCCGAGTAGAAGACGAAGAAATGCGCGATCATCGGGTCGAGCCCCAGCTCGATCAGAGCGGGTGCCACGACCGCGGCGGCGAGAAGGTAGGCCGCTGTCGTCGGCATCCCCATCCCCAGGATCAGGGAGACGATCATCGCGAAGAGCGTGCCGACGAAGAGGCCGCTGGAGGACTCCACCCCCATGATGCTTTCGCTCAGCTTGATCCCCACACCGGTAAGCCCGATCAGCGACAGGACGATCTGTGCGCAGACGAGCAGAGCGAGGATGCTGACGATGCTTCCGGCCGCGAGAAGCGCCCCGTCGAGGAGCGCCCGAAGGCGATCCCGCAGCTCTTTCGGATCGAATCCGCCGAAAGCGAGGAAAAGGGCGACATTCGTGACGATGCCATAGAACGCCGCAAGGCTTGGCGTTCGCCCGGCAAACATCGCCCCGAGTGTCACCGTCAGCGTAAGGGCGAGCGGAAGAATCCGCGCCGGCTCCAGCACTTCGCGCCAGGTCGGCATATCGGCGGCGTCGAACGGCTTCATGTTCTCGCGCCGCGCCTCGATTTCCACCGAGAACCAGACGCAGGCAAAGAACAGCAGGGCGGGAATGATCGCGGCATAGACGACGTCGAGATAGGGAATGCCCAGAAGCTCCGCCATGACGAAGGCGCCCGCCCCCATGATCGGCGGCGTGAGCTGCCCGCCGGAAGACGCCGTCGCCTCCACGGCGCCCGCGAAGCTTGGCCGGTAGCCAAGTCGCTTCATCGCGGGGATCGTGAAATTGCCGGTCGTCGCGACATTCGCGACCGCCGCGCCGTTCAGCATACCGAACAGCGCGCTCGAGACGGTGGCCACCTTCGCCGCCCCGCCCGGTTTGCGCCCGGCGACCAGGAGGGCGATGTCCATGAAGCTCTGAGCACCGCCGGTTGCCAGAAGAACCGAGCCGAAGATGATGAAGATCGCGATCAGATTGGCCGAAAGGCCGGTCACCATGCCCCAGATCCCCTCGGTTCCGAGGAACAGGTACTCGGCGAGATAGGACACGGAGAAACCCGTGTGCCCCCAGGAGCCTTGGATCCTATCGCCGAGAAGGGCGTAACAGAGCGCCAGGACAGCGAGGATCGGCAACGCCGGGCCGGTCGTCTGATAGGCGGCGACAAGAAGCAGAAGGATGATGGCGATGGCCGCGCCGATCTCGAACGGCGTGGCGATGATACCGAAGGATTCGGTGATCCTCTGTTCCTGAGACAGGATGTAGATGCAGATCGCCCCGGCAAGCGCGGCGCAGGCCAGGCGCAAGACCAATCCGAAACGTGTCGCGAAGATCCCGTCGGCCCGATTGCCGATGCGGCCGAACGACAGGTAGGCGATCATCAGGCCAAGGCCGACATGCGCCGAGCGCTGGACCAGCGGCTGGAACTGGCCGAAACCGGCCGTGTAGACGTGGAAGGCAACCAGCAGAAGGCTCAGGACGAGCAGTGCCTTGCCTACAGCGCTTTCGGCGCCGGATTTCGATGCGTCCGCCGGTCCGGCCTCTGCGAGATCGGTCATGGTTTGATCTACCTTCGATACCGCGTTCAAAGGAGCGGCCCCCGAATCCGGGGGCCGCACTTCAATCACTTCATCTCAGGCGGGATCAGGGCATCCGGAACGTCGATGCCGCGCGACTGGTAGAACTTCACCGCACCGGCATGAAGCGGGATGTTGATCAGGTCAACGCTGTCCTGCAGCACATCGATATCGCCGAATCCGGGAAACGCGTTGGTCTGAACTTCCGGATTGTCTGCGATAGCCGCGAGCAGTTTCATGACCTGCTCTTCGCTCATCGCGTCGCTGGTAGTGAACTGGCCGATCACCTGAACCGGAACCGTAAAGGCGGGGAAGTCCTCGACCTCGCCGTCCTCGTAGGAGGCAAAGCTGATGAACGGCAGCGCCTCCTGCACCTTGGCCTTCTCCTCCTCGGTGAAGCTGAGCATCCGGATCGGCGTGAAGGCCTGAAGCTCCATGGTCGTCCCGTCGATCGTTCCGGCACCGCCCGCCTTGACATAACCGATCGAGCGCCCGTCCTTCACGGCGTCGACGGCATCGCTCAGGGTCAGCCGCTGCATATCAGGCTCGACGCCCAACACCTCCAGCATCTGGATGGAGAGCTGCTCGGTGGCCGAGCCGCGCTGGCCCGGCGTGAAGGGCTTGCCCGCGAGGTCCGGAAGGCTGGTAACGCCGCTATCCTCGCGGACGACCCAGGCTTGCGTGGCCGGGGAATGAACCCACAGGCCGCGCAGGTTCGGCATCGCATTGCCCTCGAACTTCCCGATGCCCTTGTAGGCCTGATAGATCGTCGCGTAGGTCCCAAGTCCCATGTCGATCTGATCCCTGGCGAGCCGCGCCAGGTTGTCGACCGCACCGCCGGTGACGATGACGGTCAGGTCGAGAGCGTCTTCATTGTCGTTGACCGCCTTGGCCGCAGCGACCGCGTAGGTGTAGTGAACCGAGCTCTGCGCGGTCGAACCGAACGCGATCCGGTCTTGCGCAAGGCCCTGCGTGGCCATGCCGGCTGTCAACGCGAGT
The DNA here is from genome assembly GCF_051390635.1 of Microbaculum mangrovi. Classification (NCBI taxonomy): domain Bacteria; kingdom Pseudomonadati; phylum Pseudomonadota; class Alphaproteobacteria; order Hyphomicrobiales; family Tepidamorphaceae; genus Microbaculum; species Microbaculum mangrovi. Next base: position 588,018 of record NZ_JBPODT010000002.1, on the reverse strand, counting down.
GACGCCGACAGCGCCAAAGTCCGTGTATTGAACATCGTAGTTCCTCCCAGCTTTCTGTTATGCGATGGCCGTGACCCTTTGGATCGTCTCATCGCGGTTTGGGTGTCGCCGCCGTGCGCCCTCTTTCGGCACGGCGTTCGGTCACGGCATGAAGTTGAAGACCTTTCTTGGGCCGAGGTTCTGCCGGATCGGAGCCTCCGCCAGTTCAACAAGCCGGCAGAGCACCGGCCGGGTTTCCCGCGGATCGATGATGTCTTCCACGGCAAAGGCCTCTGCGGTGCGGAACGGCGAAGCGAAGGGCCTGAGCCGGGCCTCGATTTCTTTTTCCTTCAGCGCGGGATCGGCCGCGTCCCGGATTTCGCGGCGAAAGGCGGCGGCGACACCGCCCTCGATCGGAAGGGACCCCCATTCGGCTGTCGGCCAGGCCAGCTTGTAGTCGACACCGTTCTTGTTGCAGGTCGCCATGCCCGCCATGCCGTAGCACTTGCGGACAACAAGGGTGGTCGTCGGCACGCTGATCCCGGCAGCGACGTGCACAACCCGCATTCCTTCCAGAAGGGTCGCATTCTCCTCGGCACGGAGCCCGACCATGAAACCCGGCACATCCACCAGGAAGATCAGCGGCAGGTGGAACGTGTCGCAGAGCTGCATGAAACGGATCTGTTTGCGCGCGGACCTATCGTCCATCGCGCCGCCGTAGACCATCGGATTGTTGGCGACGATCCCGGCGGGCCGGCCATTGAAGCGCGCGAGCGTCGTGACCACGGACTTGGCATGGGTCGGCTGGATCTCGAACGCCGAGCCGCGGTCCACGATCATGTCGATCAGCTTCCGGACGTTGAACGCCTGCGTACGGCGCGGCGGAACGATCTTGAGGAGACCCTCCTCGCACCGGTCGACGGGATCGTCGCAGGGCGTCACGGGCGGCATCTCCCAAACGTTCTGCGGCATGAAGCTGAGGAAACGGCGGATCTGCTCGAGCGCCTCGGCCTCGGTGCCCGCGGCGTTATGGATCGTTCCGGCCTTGTCGACGGCAACCGCGGCGCCGCCGAGATCCTCCTTGTCGATCACCTGGCCGAGCGAGCGCTTAACCACGGGCGGACCGGCCGCGAAAATCTGGCTCGACCCGCGGACCATGACCGAGAAGTGGGACAGGATCGCCCTCCCCGCCGGTCCGCCGGCGGCGGTGCCGAGGACGGCGGACGCGACCGGCGATTGTCCAAGAAGCGAGACCGAACGCTCGAAACCATGCACACCGGGGAACACCGTGTGCCGACGTTTCTCGATCGAGCTGACCGTGCCCCCGGCGCCGTCGATGAGATTGACGAGCGGCAGGCGATAGTGAAAGGCGAAGTCCTCGACCAGCCCGCCCTGGCCACCCTTGCGCCTGGCGGCGCTGAAGGTGGTGCCGCCGCGAACGGTGAAGTCCTCGCCACCCACGACGACGGTGCGGGAATCGATCTTGACAGTGCCCCCGACATAGGGCGCCGGCGTAACGGATTGCAGCGTCTCGTCGGCGTCGTATTGCCCCGTGCCGGCCAGCCCGCCGATCTCCTGGAAACTGTCGCGATCACCGAGTTGCGCGATCCGTTCGCGGACCGTCAAGCGGCCGGCGGCATGCTGGCGCTCGATCGCGACGTCGCCCCCCATCTTCTGCGCCTCGTCGCGGCGGAAGGTGAGTTCGTCCAGCAAGTCCTCGATCCCGGGCTGAGATGGGCGTTCGTGAACCGTCATTTGGCGATCACACCGAGCACCGCGTCCTCGTCGACGGCATCGCCTTCCGCGACCGTAAGGCTGCTGACCTTGCCGGCTGCCGGGGCTTCCACGGGAATTTCCATCTTCATGGATTCGAGGATCATCAGGATGTCGCCCTCGCTTACGTCCTGCCCCACCGTGCACTCGACCTTCCACACCGAGCCGCTGACCGGTGCCAAAACTTCTTCGTTCGCCATTCGCCTCTCTCTTCCCTGAAAACGTCGCGGGACCGGAGCCCCGCGCCAACGATCAAAACGTGGTGGGCCAGGTGGCCATGCGATGCTGCCCGACGCCCTTCGACAGGCGCGCGATATGGATTTCGAGCATGTCCAGCAGGTAGTCGCGGGTGTGTTCGGGGCGGATCACCGACTGGACGGCATTGATCTCGGCCAGCCCGAAGACGCCAGAATCCTGTTCCATCTGCTGGCGCAGGCGCTCGCGTTCGGCCTCGCCGACGTCGCGCCCCCAGGTCACCACGTCCACCGAATAGGCCGGGTCCATGAAACTCACCTCGGCGGAGGGCCAGGCGGCCACCTCGTCGGAATTCCGGCCACCGCCCATGTTCAGGTACGCCTGCCCGTAGCTTTTCCGCAGGATGATCGACAGCTTGGGCACGGTGCACAGCTGAAGCGCCGACATGAAGTTCATGATCTTGCCCGGCGCCTTGCGGCGTTCGCCCTCGATGCCGATCACGAAGCCCGGCGTGTCGACCAGAAGGACGATCGGGATGTTGAAGGAATCGCACATCACCAGGAAGCGCGTGATCTTCTCGCAGGCGTCCACATCCAGGGCGCCGGCCTTGAACATCGGGTTGTTGGCGACGAACCCGACGGGGCGTCCCCCCATCCGGGCAAGCCCCGTCGACGCGACGCGGCCGAAGCGCGGTTTGAACTCGAAGTACGAGTCCGGATCGACGAGGGCCTCTATGACCTTGCGCACGTCGTAGCCCTGACGGCGGCTTTCCGGCACCAGCCTGGTGATGCGCTCGCGCGCCGCGCGGAGCGCGTCCGACCGCTCGTCGGGCGGCTCTATGCAGGGCGGAGCCTCGTTGCAATGCGCCGGCAGGTAGGACAGGAACGTCCGGATCTCTTCGACCGCCTCTTCGTCGGTCTCGACGACGCGATCGATCAGCCCCGTCTTCTCCGAATGCAGCTTCCAGCCGCCCAGGTCCTCGGGCTCGACGGTCTGGCCGATGGCAAGCGACGCAAGCCCGTGGCTCGCCACCGCAAGAACGGCGCCCTTCCGCATCACGGTGAAGTCCGACAGGCAGGCATACCAGGCGGACGAGCCGAAGCACTGGCCCAGAACCGCCGACGCCCAGGGGGTCTTGCGATCGCGGATATACTGCGTCGGATCGTTGCCCAGCATGGTGCCCATGCCGCGCGCGCCCATGTTGTCGGGCATCCGCGCGCCGGAGGATTCGCCGAACCAGACGATCGGCATGCCGCGTTCGGTGGCCACGCGCTTGACGTGCCCGATCTTGCGCATGTTCGTCATGCTCGACGAGGCGCCCTTGACCGTGAAATCGTTCGATACGACCGCAATCCTGCGGCCGCCCAACCGGGCGTAGCCGGTCACCTTGCCGTCCGCCGGCGTCTTGTGCCGGTCGGCTTCCACGGCGCTCGAAACGCCCAGCAGGCCGATCTCGCGGAACGACCCGGGATCAATCAGGCGATCGACACGTTCGCGCGCGTTCAGCAGCCCCGCCTCGGCGCGGCGGCGGATCTTGTCGGGGCCACCCATTGCAAGCGCATGAGCTTCACGACGGGAAAGCTCGTCGTCGATTGCCGGCTCCCCGGCGACTGCGTGGACGTCCAGGTTCAAAGCGCGTCTCCCGTCATCGAATGGTCCTCCCGGAGGAGGCAGGTTCATCTTCCCCCGCAAACAACACGCCCGCGTCGAGAAGGTCGGCAATCGCCTCCGAACTCAGGCCAAGTTCGTTCTGGAAAACGGACAGCGTGTCGGAACCGATGCCACGGCCCGGCCACTCCACCTTTCCAGGTGTGGCGGAGAGGCGCGGCGTCACGTTGGCCATTGCCACCGGGCCGAGAACCGGATCCTCGGGCTGCACGATGGCGTTGCGTGCCGCGTAATGCGCGTCCGCGAAAATGTCCCGCATGTCATAGATCCGCGCGGCCGGAACATCGGCTTCGTGCAGGACGGCCTCGGCCTCGTCCAACGGCGCCGCGCCCGTCCAGCTGCCGATGATGTCGTCGAGTTCGTCCTCATGCGCCGAACGCGATACACCGTCGGCGAAACGCGGATCGACAGCCAGTTCGGGCCTGCCCATCGCCTCGCAGAGCCGACGGAACACCGAGTTGCTGATCGCGGTGATATGGATGAAGCGACCGTCCGCCGTCGGGTACAACGAATTGGGCGTGTTGTCGGGCAGGCGGGGGCCGGCGCGCCGCGCAATGGCGCCGAGTTGCTGGTACGCCGGCACGTGGGGCTCCATGAAACTGAAGGCAGCTTCGTACAGTGCAGCGTCCACGACCTGTCCGACGCCGCACTTTTCGCGCGCCAGCAAGGCAACCATCGCACCGAACGCCGCGTAGAGGCCGGTGATGTAGTCGGTCAGTGAAATGGCGACCCGGGCTGGCGGGCGGTCCGGGTCGCCCGTGACCTCGCGCATGCCGCTGACGGCTTCGCAGATAACGCCATAGCCGGGCCGTTCGCTGTAGGGACCGTCCTGCCCGTAGCCGGAAATCCGGACGAGAACGATACCGGGATTGACGGCCTTCAGGGCCTCGTAGGACAGCCCCCATCGCTCCAGCGTACCGGGCTTGAAGTTCTCGATGACGATGTCGGCCGTCGAGCACAGCGCCTTCACCAGGTTCTGGCCCTCGGTCCGGCGCAGATCGACCGACACGTTGCGTTTGTTCCTGAGGATCGATGCGGCGTAGAGGGAGCGTCCCTTGGTCCGCTTTCCCATCGACCGGACGGCATCGCCTTCGCGCTGCTCGACCTTGATGACATCCGCCCCGAAATCCGCCAGCAACCGTCCGCAGAACGGGCCGGCCACCGTCGAACCCAGTTCGATCACACGGTAGCCATCGAGAGGACGCGACTTGGGGTGGCCTGCGGGTTCGGTCATCGTTTCTCTGGTTGGTTTCGATTTGTTGTCAGGTGGATTTTCCGCGCCCGCCCGTCAGAGCAGGAACTTCTGATAGTCCGAGAACCATCGACGCGCGCTTCTGATGTTCTCGCGCTTCAGGTTTTCGGCTTCTTCGGCCTTTCCGGCGATCATCGCGTCGAGGATCTCTCGGTGCTCGAGCATCCCGGTCACGGCGCGGCCGGGCACGAGCACGAGGCGACGGATCAGCACACGTGACCGGTCGTAGAGAATGTCGAGGCTTTGCGAGAGGATCTCGTTGTTCGCCTCCTGGAAGCTTTGCTGGCGGAACTGGTTCACGCTCTCGACGTAGAAATCGAGATCGTTGTTCGCCAAAGCCGTCTCGGCCGGCGCGCCGAACCGCTCCCGCAACGCATCCCAGGTGCCCGGTTTGGCATTCTCGGTTGCCAGGCGGACCGCGAGGGCCTCAAGCACCTCGCGAACGTCGAAGAGCGACTTGACCTGCTCGACGCTCAGCCGCGAGACGACCGCCCCCTGATTGCGGACGCGCTCGATCAGACCGCGCTCCTCCAGAATGCCGAAGGCTTCCCGCAACCGCGGGCGCGACACATTGAATTCGTCCGCAAGCGCGGTTTCCCGAAGCTTCGAACCCGGTGGCAGATCGTGATCGACAATTCTCTGCCGCAGCGCGTTCACAACCTCGTTCACCCCCATTTTCGCGTTCTTTGGCATCGGCTCCTCCGGCTCAACCTCCGGACCGCCGCCCTGATTGACAGCGACCCTAGATAGCGTCTTCAATATTGTCAACAATCTTCCCTACAATTTCGCAGTCACAAGTGAAAACATCATAGGCAAGGATGGGTCCGATGAGAATCGTTTCCTTGACCACCGTCGATTTGACGCACGGCGCAGCGCACAGGAAACCTGTCACGATGGCGCTGCCGGAAGCCTCACTCAGGCCGTTGCCGCACACGCGACGGTGCCGATCCGGCCGGTCCCGATGACCTTTCAGATCCTGGCGATTCTATCGATTGGCTTGATCGTTGGGCGCTGCGTCGCCGCCCTCAGCGCCTGCTACTGTATCCGGCAGGGCGCGGCGAGCTTTCCGGGTCCGCTCGCCGAGTCGGCCGGCGGCGCTCGCACTGAACACCGTCGCCGTCGGGCCGATCTATCTTGACGGCAGGTCCGGGCTGTCGGTTGCGATCGGAAACCCGACCGCCGTGACCACGTTTTCGGACCTAAAGCCGGACACGATCCGGTTACGTGGTGGCACCGGTCTCACGAGCCACCAAGGGGCGCAGCCCGGACCGGCAGAGGTCTCGCGTAGCGCCCCCCCCCCCGAACACCATCCCCTCGGCTTAGGGGCTCGCGACGCGATGGCTTTCAAGCCGTCGACCGCGGCGATTTCAGCCGCACACGACCGGCGCAAGGCCGTCCGCAATTTCGAGGAGCCCCCAATCGCGGCCCTGCGTCGCCGCCAGCGTCAGACCCGCCGACGCTCCTGCCGGGGTGGTCAACGGCAAGGTGATCGCGCAACCACCGAGCAGGTTGATGGTGGTGGGATTGCGCAGCATCAGAAGGTTTGCCGCCCCGTAGGCGTCGTCATCAGCCAGGTCGTCTATGGTCGGCGCGACGATGGGAACCGTCGGCATGACGATGGCATCGTAAGGCGCCATCTCGGCCTCGGCCGCCGCGACGAAATCGGCGCGGGCCTTATCCAGCCGCGCCCTTGCATCGCCGGGCAATGCACCTGCGGCCTCGATCCTGTACCGCACCCGCGGGTCGAAACGCGAACCGGCGTTGGCCAGCCGCTCCTTCTGCATCGCGTAGGCCTCGATCCCGGGATAGGTGGCGATACGGTTCATCTCCGGGATCCGGTCAAGCGCCGAAAGCGAAATACGGTCCAGCACGACGTCCGCCGCGGAGAGGCGGCTCAACGCGGCGTCGTAGGCCGCGGCCACTTCGTAGTCCATCCCCTGCGTCACATAGTTGGTGACGACACCGAGGCGCAGGCTCCGACCCGCCAGGGCCGGTGCCGCGACAGGTTCACCTGAGAGCACCGAATGAAGCAGTACGCAGTCCTCGACCGAGCGAGCCAGCGGCCCGATGGAATCGAGCGTGGCGGACAGCGGATACACGCCGTCGCGCGGCACGGCATCGCGTGTCGGCTTGAACCCGACCAGACCGCAGAGCGCGGCGGGGATGCGCACGGATCCGCCGGTATCCGACCCGAGCGCCGCCGCGGCCATGCCGTCTGTCACCGAGATCGCCGCACCGGAGGAGGAGCCGCCGGGAATCCGCCGATTGGCGCGGTCCCATGGGTTGGCCGGCGTGCCGTAATGCGGGTTGAGACCGAGCCCCGAGAACGCGAACTCGGTCATGTTGGTGCGACCAAGGATCACCGCTCCCTCGGACCGGAGCCGACGCACAACTTCGGCATCCGCCCGGGCCGGCGCCTCGTCTGACAGCACGACGGAACCGGCGCGGGTCACGCGGCCCTCGATGTCAAAGAGATCCTTGACCGAGATCGGAATTCCATGCAGGCGACCAAGGCTGTCGCCTTGCGCACGGGCGCTGTCCGCGGCGGCCGCAGCCGTGCGGGCCTCCGCCGCGAAGACTTCGGTAAAGGTGCGGCCGCCTTCGCCAGCGGCGTCGGCTATCCGGTCCAGCGCTTCTTCAATCATTGCGGCGCTGCTGGTCTTGCCTTCGGCCAGAGCGGCAGCACAGTCCGTAATACCTTGTTCGAGCATGGAAGCGGTTCTTGTCGGTTTGCCCGGGCCGCCGGAGCGAGGCGGCCGGGGAAATGGATGGATGACCACGGCGTGCACGGCGATTGGTCCGGTCTCAGACGATAACGGGCAAACTGCGCACCTGGTATTCTGACGTGATCCGGCGGTTCAGCCGCGGGTCCGCAATCTGCATCCGAAAGGCCCCTGCGGGACGAATGCCGCCCAACACCGGCAACGTGCCGCAAACCATCGCCGCGCCGTCCTTCAGCTCGGCACCGTCGATCAGTTCGGCCAGAGGCAGGATATGTTCCAGCGTGCCCGACTGGTAATCGACCCATTCGCCGTTCTCGCAGATCCAGGAATTGAGCTGTAGTTCGTCCAGGTGATCGCGCACCTCGTCAAAGGCCCAGAGCGACGGGCTCACCGGCTTGGCGCAGACCTGCTTGGAATGCGGTACCGAGTACGCCTCCAGTTTGCGGTCGGTATGGTCCGAGCCGACGCCTAGCCACAACCGACCCTCCCATTTCAGCACTAAGGGTTCGGCCTCGCCCGAAGTATCCTCTCCCAGCACGTCAATGGCGTCGGCCTGCGTCAGCAGGTCGTTGGAGACCCGGTAGTACAATGGGGTCCTGGACGGTGGAGCGACGCCCAAAACGGCCAGTTCCTTCACGTGGTGATCGACCATTGCCCGGTCACGACCAGTCCAGCCGGCGACGATCACGTCGGAAATTGCAACCTCGCGGCTGTCGCCGCCAAGCAGAAAACGCATAGAAACTCCTGAATTTAAGTACTGAAAGGTGGGGAATCCCCGACTTACCACTCATGCAAGTTTCGGGGGTAAACGGTCATGACCTCGGGCGCATCGCCGCGCACCGCCACCATGTCGCCAAGCGCTGCTCCGGCGAGGTCCGGCACAAAGAGGTTGGGGTGGAACTCGAACAACATGCCATCGCGGATCTCGAGAAAGGCATCCTCGGGCGCAGGTTTCGAGGCCGGGTCGTAGGCCTGCGGGAACGGCGCGCTGACGACGCTGTCCTCATAGGAGTAGCCCAGTCCGTGCGCGGCGCGGAAGGTGAAGACGCCGTTCTCGTGCGGGTTGGGGAAATGCCGCTCCAGAACCGTTTCGAAGGCCCGATTGACGTCATAAAGGTTGCCGCCCGGCCGAAGCTTGGCCAAGCCTTCGGACATCATTTCCGCCGCCACGTCATAGACCCGGCGCTGCGCGTCGTTGGCCGGCCCGACGGTGCCGGAGCGAATCGCGTGGCCCCAATGCCCGTCGTAGATCATATAAATGCCCGCGATCACCTGGTCGCCGGACTGCGGCACGCGCATGCATTCCTCGCGCCAGAAGCGTGAATAGTCGGCGACAGGCCCGATGGTCAGCCAAGTCTGGATGTACTCCGCGCCGGCCAGGCGGGCGACCATCTCCATATGCGCCTGGATCTGATAGCCGCGCAGCCCTTGGCGGACGAGTTTCGGCATCTCGGCGAATATCGCGTCGCAAATATCCGCGGCACGGCGATGGAAGGCGAGCTGGAGCTGGTCCTTGACCACCCGGCGACGGTCCATCTCGTCCTGGAAGCCGGTCCATTCCATGCCGGGCAACGCACGGTCGAGCCCGCTCCAGATCACCAGCGGCATGTCGTCGAAGCCCAGGGTCGCGAGCCGTCGCGCCGGCCGCCCCAACCGGGTTTCAAGCGCCTCGACCACGGCCTTGCCGAAATCCCCCGGACGCGCGAAGCGGATGTCGTCGAACCAGAGTTTCTCCTGGCCGAGGAACTTCAGGAAGATGTTGGGCGTCAGCAGCATCGGCGCATGCCCTGGTACGAAGAGTATCATGGCCGGCGTGTTGTGCCCGTCCCAGTCGGCCAGGTAGCGCATGTTGCCATGCGACTTACTGCCCGAGCCGAGCGCGCTGCCGGTGGCGAAAACCACAAGGGCATCGAACCCCTGTTCGGTCACGCTGGCCTCCACGTCGGCCACGCGGGCGCGGAGTGTCTCGCTATCCATCAGTAGCATCTTGTTGTCCTTTTTATCTGGTCAGATCAGCAGGCCGCGGGGCGTGGGGACCCCCAGCATGCCGGAAAAAATTCCGTAAACCGCAAGCGTGGTGCCGGCGGCGATCAACAGCGCCGTCACGAACATGCGCGAACTCGGTCGCTCTCGCGCCAACATGCGGGCGAGGCAAAGCCCGACGACGAGGAAGCAAAAGGTGGTGAGATAGAACCCGATCAAGGGGAACAGCAGCACATACGCCGCGGCCAGGGTTCCGATAGCGAGAATAGCCCATACCTGGCGGTCCGGCACCGTGGTGGTCTGGGTGTACGCCGCCGACCCGCCGCGCAGCGTGTCGGCGATGGTCAGTACAAGCAGCACCGCCAGCGTCGCGATGACCAGTTTGGGGAAGACATCCGAGGGGTACCGCAGATCGGCGGCCTGCATCCAGAACAGGGCCGCCAGCGCGCCCAGCAAGAGGCTCGCCGCGAGCGTTGGCCCGCGTGCCAACCGGCGCGCCTCGACCTCCCTGGAAGCGGTCGGCATGTCCCCCTGGGCGCGCCGCGCGCGGATCCGGCTGATGCGTTCGATCAGCACGGGCGCGAAGAGCGACAGAAGGCAAAGCACGATAAGGGCGGCAGGCAGAGGCTGCCACACCAGCACCTCGAAGACAGAGTCCCGCGCGTGCGCCAGCCGGAGGGAAACCGAGAGCGACTCCTCGATCATCGGGCCCAGAACGAGGCCGAGCGCGATCGGCCCGGGCTGGATATCGACGCGCATCAACAGATAGGCGCCCACGCCCGCCCCTAGCATGATCAGAACGTCGAGCTCGTTGTTTCGGATCGAGTAGGCGCCGATCACCGACAGGACGATGACGATCGGGATGATGACATTCTTGGGCACGCGCAGCGCATTGGCGCTGATCCGCGCCACCAGCAGGCCCACGGGCAGCATGATAAGGTTGACCAGAAGAAGCCCCACGATGAAATCGTAGGCCTCGCCAGCGCTGTTTTCCAGAAGCTGCGGCCCCGGGGTGATGCCCTGCGACAGCAGCCCGCCCATCAGGACGGCGGCGGCGGCGTTCCCGGGGATGCCCAGCGCCAAAAGCGGTACCAGCGATCCGCCGACACCGGCGTTGTTCGCGCTTTCCGGGGCCACAAGCCCCTCGACCGCCCCCTTGCCGAAGCGGTCGGGGTTGCGATCCCAGCGGCGCGCCTCGTTGTACGCGATGATCGCCGCGACGCTGCCGCCGGCGCCCGGAAGGGTGCCGACGAATGTGCCGATCAGCGAGGATTGCAACAGCAACAACTTGCAGCGCCCGAACACATAGCCCGCCACCTCGCGCAGCACGTTCTTGCTCGGGGTGTAGCGGGCAATGAAGCTTTGGTCGGAGCCAAGTAGCACCAGCATCTGCGAAAACGAGAAGATGCCGATCATCACCACGACCATGTCGAAGCCCTGGACCAACGGATAGTATCCGAAGGTGAAGCGCGGCGACCCGACGACGGGGTCGAGGCCGACGGTGCTGATCACCAGCCCGATGACCGCGCCAAGCAGCCCTTTGATGACATTGCCCGAGGACATGGCTGCGATCGTGGTCAGACCGAAGACGGCGAGCCAGAAGAGCGATGGCGGGCCAAACTCCAGGGCGATGGAGGAGAGCGGCGCAAAGAAGACGAGAAGGATGATCACGCCGATCACCCCGCCCACGACCGAGGCCAGAAGCGCCGTCATCATCGCCTGCGGCGCCTTGCCCTTTCGGGTCATGGGGTAGCCGTCGAAGGCGGTGGCGATCGATCCCGGCTGGCCGGGCGTGTTGATCAGGATGGCCGCGATCGACCCGCCATACGTGGCGCCGCAGAAAATCGCCCCCAGCGCCAGCAACGCGGTCTGCGTCGGCAGGCCGAAGGTGAAGGGCAGCGCCAGCGCGATAGCGGTGACCACGGAAATGCCCGGCAGCATTCCGCCGACCACACCGAAGAAAAGGCCGGCCAGCACCGCGGTGAGGTTGGCGACTGTGATGGCGGAAACGAGGCCATGCAGCACCAGTTCAAGGATTGAAAAGTCCATGGAGACCCCGCACGAGACCTCGGATCATGGATCCGGTGACTGGAGTTTCAGGAGAAGGCGACATCCCGGGCGCGGCGCACCGCATTTGCGATGCTGGTGGCGCCGCGCCCGGGATGTCCGCCCGGACGACGCCTACTGGTCGCCGTACTTCTCGATCATGGTCTTGGCGAGCGGGGTAAACCGGTCGATCATCGCCTTGAGCTGATCGCCGTCCTCGTAGCTCACCACCTGCCCGGCCTCGGCATTCTTCTGCTGCACGGATTCGTCGGCATAGATGTTTCGCAGACCGTCCTTCAGGCGGACACGCACGTCGTCGGGGAGACCGGCGGGCGCGATCCAGATACGGGAGGCCACGGACTGAACGTCATAGCCCTTGTCGGCAAGCGTCGGCATGTCGGGCAGCCGCTCTGACGTGGCGGATGCCAAATAGTTGAGGCTGTCGCCGGCCGTCAGCAGCGCGCCGAGCGGTGCGAAGAGCGCATCGACGTGACCGCCCTGCACCGCGGCCAGCCCCTTGGCGCCGCCGGGGAACGGCACGACATTCACATCGAGCCCCTGGTCCTTGGCCCAGAGCGCGGCCAGATGCGAGGGACCAAAGCTTTCCACCGCACCGATGCTCAGCCGGCCGGGAGCCTCGGTCACGGCGGCCTTGAGTTCGTCGAACGTCGTATAGTCGCTCTTCTTCCGGGTCACGAGCACGATCGGGTCCGAAGCGGAAGCGGCCAGATAGTCGAAATCATCCACATCGTACTGACCGGTGCCATTTACCGCGTTCATCGCGATCAGCGGAAAAGTGTAGACCGCGATCGTGTAGCCGTCGGCCTCGGTCGAGGCGAGTTCGGTCGCGCCGATGGCACCACCGGCACCGGGCTTGTAGACGAAGGAAAGCGGCTGGCCGAATTCCTTGCCGAAGGCCTGCTCGATGAGTCGTGCCTGCATATCCGTGCCGCCACCCGGATTGAAAGGCACAACAACGGTAACCGGTTTGTCTGGGTATTCCTGCGCGAGGGCCGGTCCGCCAAGGACGGAGGCCACCAGGACTGCTCCTGCCAGCGTTTTGATCGCTTTCAACATTATTTGCTCCCTTTGGTTTTGAGTTCGTTCACGACACGCGCGCCGCGATGGCACTTCGAAACGACTTGATGTGCCGCTGCATGGCCGCTTTGGCCGCATCGGGATCGCGCGCCGTCAGGGCATCGACGATCTCTCGGTGCTCTGCGGTGACCACATCCACGCGCTCGTTCTGGGATAGCGAGATGACCCAGAAGCGCAGCGAGCGGTCGTGGAGGTTGACGAGGAGGTCGGCCAGCAGCCGATTTTGCGCGCAGTCCGCGAGCCGGCGATGGAATTCGCGATCGAGCTCCATCAGCGTTTCGGCGCCCGCCTGGTCGCCGAGCTTTTCAAACCTGGTGATCAGCGCGCGCATTCCGACCAGGTCCTGCTCGCTGGCCAGTCGCGCAGCGGCAGCAGCGGCATAGGGCTCGTTGAGATACCGGACGTCTATGACGTTCTGCACTTCTTCAAGCGTGACTGGGGCGATCATGACGCCCTTGCGCGGGATCAGCTGGACGAGGCCATCCTGCATGAGCCGCACCAGTGCCTGATGAACAGGCCCCTTGGTGAGGCCCAGCCGCGCGCAGATCTCGCTTTCGCTGTGGAATGTGCCAGGCGCAAGCGCAAGCGTGATGATCTCGCGCTTGATCGCGTCATAGGCCGTATCGCGCAGTCCCGGCCTCGTCTTCCCGTGGCCGCCCGCGTCAGTCCGAACATCCGAATCGTTAATCACCAGCTGGCTCCGACTCTGAATCTACTGTGAAATTTCACTAAGCGTATCACAAAACATTCACCATTCAACCACGCATCGATCAGCGAATTGGGCCGGCCTGTCCGGCTTCAGCGCCAATGAGACGGTTTCGGCTTAGAGATGAACCCGTCGAGGCTCGCGTGTGACCGGATCAGATCGAAGCCGATCCTCCATTCCTCGACGGTCTCGCGAACGCGGCGATAGCTGAGGACCAAGTGCTCGTCGAGGCAGTCGTCCCGGAGCATGATCTCGGCCTAGCGGCCGGCAATTGCCACACAAGGCGATGCAACAGGCGGCGAGCGCGACCCGATCGGCACCCGCTGCCCGCGCTCGAACTCAGACAGGCCGTCCGAACTGACGCGGATCGGATTGGCAAAGCCGAAGGTTCGGATCGGGCCGGCGCTCTCGGCGACCCGCGCGTCGCTGTGAGTGCGCGCCATACGGAGCCGGCCGGTCGGCGGACAGTGTTGTCGTGTCTCGCCTGCCTACTTCCGACAAGGAAACGGCCAGACTACCTTTGTCGATCGGCTTTGAGCGGGTTTCCGCGCAACGCTTTGCCAGATATTGCAGCGAAGCAACAAGTACACGGCACAAGGCTTTTTCGGCGAAATTGTCTTATGCCGGTGGAAGTCGTCTTCCTTGAGCGGTGTTGATGTTAATGTAACGGCACCGGAGAACCCGAGGACGTGTCGTCATGCCCACGCCCGAGCAAAGCCGTAAGGACGGTGTCCGCGTCACCACCTATGCCGGCCCCGGCGCGGAGCCCGAGATGCATATCGTACCGTGGCCGAAGGTGCCGCCGAAGGGGGCGCTCATCCGCATCGGCGCCTGCGGTGTCTGCGGCACCGACCAGCACATTCTCAAGGGCCACTGGCCGAAACCCCTGCCGTGGCCGTTCACCCTTGGGCACGAACTGGCCGGCGAGATCGTCGAGATCGGGTCCGAACTGACCAAGGACCACATGGGCAATCCGATCGGCGTCGGGTCGCGGCTGATGCTGCCGCCGCTCATGCCGTGTGGCTTCTGCGATTGGTGCAAACGCTATCCCGAGCAGTCCAACAAGTGCCTGACTCCGGTCTACTACGGCCGATACCTCGGTTTCGACAAGCCGCCGCATCTGTGGGGTGGCTGGGCGGAATACGTCTATGTGGACCTCGGTGAACTGCCGGGCACGAAGATCTACAAGCTGCCCGACGACATGAGCTATCTGCTGGGCTCGCTTTCCGAACCGCTGACGTCCTGTATCCGTGGCTTCAACCGCGCCATCCGGGCGGGAGCCTTCACGTGGGGCGACACCGTCGTCATCCAGGGCACCGGCCCGATCGGCATCCTCGCCATCGCCGCCGCGCAGGAAATGGGCGCCGGCCGTGTTATCGCCGTCGGCGCGCCTGAGAACCCGCGCCTTGCGCTCGCGCGGGAGTTCGGCGCCGAGGCGACCGTCGACATCACCGAACACAAGACCCCCGAGGACCGCATCGAGGTTGTACGCGACATCGTCGGCGGCTACGGCGCCGATCTGGTGATGGACTGTTCCGGCCATCCGACCGCCGGGCCGGAAGGGATCGAATTCCTGCGCGACGGCGGTTGCTATGTCGAGATGGGGCAGTTCACCGATGCCGGGAGCATCGAAACCAACTGGCACCGCATCTGCACCAAGGACATCACGCTGCTCGGATCCTGGGCGTTTACCGCCAACGACCTCGCCCTCGGCGTGCAGATGCTCGACAAGGCGCGCGACAAGTACCCCTGGCGGAAGATGCAGACACTGTATCCGTTCTCCCGTGACGGCGTGAAACAGGCCGTCGCCGACGCAATGGCCATGAAGACCGTCAAGAGCACCATCATACCGAACGAGGATATGGTTCGGGGAGAGTGAACCGCGCCAGCGCGTCGGCCAGGTACCCCTCCCCCCGAAAATGACCGTTGTGTCGCAGCCGGTGAGAGGCACGATCACTAGCCCTGTCAGGGGTCGATCTCGCTCGACCGCCAGCTCTTGTCGAAGACGGTGGGAAGCGGGCTGTAGAGCCTGAGTTGTACGGTTGCTTCGCGACCTGGAGCGCCGGCGGCTGCCAGGTGCCCTTGCCGACCGGAAGGATCGAGGGATCCCCGGTCTTCGGCCAGTACATGCGCAGGGCCAGATAGAAGGTGTCGTTCGGCGCGGGCAGCCAGTTCGACTCCTTGTCCTTGCCGGGCGAGCGACAAGAGAAGACCACCGGCCGCCGGTCCAAGGATTGAACCAATTCGACCGATCGCGGTCGCGCACCCCACTCTGGTCGCGCGCAGCCGCTGCGGGTAGAACGATACGGCGAGCGCAGCCTCGCCAATACAGCCGGTAATCGCCCCGGCGCCCGATCCGGCGATCAGCAGCAGAATGATCGACATCGACACATCGGCCAGGCTGATCGCGAGGATGCATGCCATCGCAAGCAGTCTGACTACGCCAACGGCGGCTACGAGAAGCACCATGATCAGGATGCCGGCCAGGCCGCCGATCCCAAATGCGGCAGTGCCAAGCGGCGCCTGACTGCGCTGGAGACCGAACTCGAGCAACGGCGCTGGCGTCCAATAGATCAGGGCATGGGTTACGAGGAAGATTCAGGAATGCGAATGCCCAAAGCAAAGCTGTCTAACCAGGCAGTCCATCACGGAAGAGCTGCGCAATAAGTTTCGAACTCTGCGCGTCGTTCGAAGGACGCTCACCTCGCGGTTCTGCTGCTTGCAGCAGGCGCCCATAGATCGGCATAACGAGCAGCGGCAACACGCCACCGAGCACGAACACTGCCTCCCAGCCATAGGCGCCCATCACCGGGCCGCCGATAAATCCGCCTGTAACCGCTCCCGCGGACAGGCCGCTGGCATCCAGAATCGTCGCGGATTCCTTTTGGCGCGCGGTCACGAAGCCGGTTGCAGCGACGATTGTTATCGGCACTGCCCCGCCGAGGCCGACCGCGGAGACAAATCGCAGGATGCTGAGAGACGCAACGTCCCACGCTGCCCCCGTCGCCAATGTGCCGATCCCGAACACGGCAACACAAACCCCCGCCGATCGCCCGAGGGCCAAACGATTGTGCCAATGGGCCACAAAGCACGTAGCCAACCACTGCGCCGAGGCTTGTAGCGACGAAGGCCGGCGTGAGCACTGAAACGGGAACGTTCCATTCGTTGCCAGCGAGGGCGCGACAATGCAATCGATGTTGTATCGAGCCCGTCCAGAAGCAGGATAAGAAAGCATATCCCTAACGCCCCGATGCTTTGGGCATCCGGGATACGGCTGCCCCTCGCAGCAAGGTCGGCCGTTTCCTCATCCGAAGTCATCTACTGGCTCGCGGAAGAAGGCCTGCGAAATGAAATTGATCAATAGGGGCGGAGCCAACGCTCAATTTTGGAAAAATACACTATTTTCCTGCTGCCTGCGGGTAACACCCCAAATTAATCACCGCCCGACTAGCGATAAAATGCGGATAAATCTGATTCTATTCGCGTTTGCGGCCAGTGTTGAATTTGTGACTATTCGCCTTTCCGCTGCATTCTCTTTAGCACACCAGGCCGCTAATCGGCGGCAATCCCGAGCATCCACGATGCTCGCCCGGTGCTGTCGCAACTGATCAAGCGATGGGCAGCCAATCCGACAAGTTTAAACCGACGGTCAGCAAAGACAGGAAATTGGAGGGGACGGTGGACAGGTTCAAATTTCCGACGGCGTTCACGATACTTTTTGTCCTGATCGCGATTGTCGCGGCGCTGACGTGGATCGTTCCGGCCGGTCAATATGAACGCCAATTCAACGAGGCGCTCAACGCGGAAGCCCCGGTTCCGGGAACCTATCAGCCGGTCGAGGCCAATCCACAGGGCCCCCTGGATGTCCTTCTCGCGCCGATCGCGGGTATGTACGACCCCGAGATCCTGGGGTCGTCGTCGTCCGCCGCCATCGATGTCGCGTTCTTCGTTCTCGTCATCGGCGGCTTCCTCATGGTCGTCACCAAAACCGGGACGATAGATGCCGGGATCGGCTGGCTGCTTAAGGCCTTGCGAGGCCGAGAGATCGTACTTATTCCGATCCTGATGACCGCCTTCGCCTTCGGCGGGACGAGCTATGGGATGGCGGAGGAGACCCTTGCCTTCTACGCGCTCATCATCCCGGTCTTCATCCGGGCCGGCTATGATACGGTGACCGGCGTTGCCGTGATCATGCTCGGCGCAGGGATCGGCACGCTAGGCTCCACCTTCAACGCCTTCGCGACCGTCGTCGCCTCCCAGGGGGCAGGTATCCCGTTCACCGACGGTATCGTGCTGCGCTTCGTCATCCTTGGCGCGTGCCTGGCGGCGGGAATCCTGTTCGTGATGCGATACGCGCGACGGGTGAAGGCCGTGCCGTCGGCATCGATCGTCGCCGAAACCGCTGAGCGGGACCGCATGCATTTCCTCAAGGACTCGGGAGGCAGCGAGACCGCGTTTCCGCCCATGACCCGGGTCCGATCGATCATCCTGATCCTGTTCGGCCTAACCTTCGGCGTGATGATCTACGGCGTCGTCGCGCTCGGCTGGTGGATGGCGGAGATGTCGGCATTGTTCCTGCTGATGACGATCGTGATCTGGCTCGCCGGCCGGTTCGACAAGAGTTCGCGGATGGACGAGCACGAGTTCGTCGACGCGTTCATCAACGGCGCGCGCGACCTTCTGGGCGTCGCCCTGATCATCGGCGTCGCCCGTGGCGTCGTGGTGATGATGGACGCCGGCCGGATCACCGACACGATCCTGTACGGCGCCGCCGGCATCGCCGCCGACTTCAGCGAGGCGGTCTTCATCAACGTGATGCTGGGTATCCAGATATTGCTGTCCTTCGCGGTGCCGTCGTCCTCGGGTCTCGCCACGCTGACGATGCCGATCATGGCGCCGCTATCCGATTTCGCCGGTGTACCGCGCGACCTCGTCGTCACCGCCTATCAGTCCGCGAACGGTTGGGTGAATCTGTTCAACCCGACATTCGCCGTCGTCATGGGTGGCCTCGCGATCGGCCGCATCTCCTACGACCGCTGGCTGCGGTTCGTGGCCCCGCTGCTGCTCGTTCTGCTCGTCATCATCGTGGCGGCGCTGAGCTTCGGCGCCATCACATCCGGCATGGCGTCCGGCGAGCCGCCGCCCGCGGCAACGAACACCCTGTAGCATGAGCGGCGCTCGCGCTACCGTTCTTCAAAGGCGCAGGGATCCGGCTGCACGCCGGCCATCCAACACGGAGATGTAACTATGCAACTCGGCGTTCATTCCGAAATCGGAAAACTGCGCAAGGTGATGGTGTCGCGGCCGTCGCTCGCGCACGAACGGCTCACTCCCGCGAATTGCGACGACCTCCTCTTTGACGACGTGATCTGGGTACAGAAAGCCCGGTCTGATCACGCCGACTTCGTCCTCAAGATGAAGGACCGCGGCATCGAGGTCTATGACATCCAGGATCTGTTGGCCGAGATATTCGACACGATCCCAGACGGCCGCGCGTTCGTGCTCGACCGTCGCATCACGAAAAACTTCGTGGGGCCGGGATTGGCAAAGATCCTCAGGCCTTGGCTCGACGAGCTGAATGGACACGCGTTAGCGAGGCACCTGCTCGGCGGCATTGTACGCGAGGATCTACCCCAGGAATTGGTGTCACCGCTGATGCGGGAAGCCCTATCCGCGAGCGAGTTCATCCTGAAACCAGTGCCCAATGCGCTCTTCCAGCGGGATCCGTCGTGCTGGATCTACGGGGGAGTGACATGCAACCCGATGTTCTGGCCGGCCCGCAAGCCGGAGACTCTCTTCCAGCGCGCCGCCTACAAGTTCCACCCGCTGTTTACCGACAACGAGTTCGAGATTTGGTGGGGCGACAGCGATGAGGATTGGGGCAACACGAGCATGGAGGGCGGCGACGTCATGCCGATCGGCAAGGGAGTCGTGCTGATCGGCATGGGCGAACGTACGACAAGGCAGGCGGTAAACCAGGTAACCAACTGCCTGTTCGCCAAGGGAGCGGCGGAGCGTGTGATCGCCTGCGCGATACCGAAGTCGCGGGCCGCGATGCACCTCGACACGGTATTCACCTGCCTCGACTACGACAAGGTGACGGCGTTTCGCGAGGTAGTCGACGAGATCGTCTGCTTCTCGCTGCGGCCGGACGGCGCCGGCGATATCGATATAGTCAAGGAGAACGGGCACCTCTTCGACGTCTACAAGGAGGCGCTCGGCCTGAAAGACCTCAATGTCATAGGCACGGGCGGAAACGAGTTCGAGATGGAGCGCGAGCAGTGGGACGATGGCAACAACGTCGTCGCGCTCGAGCCGGGCGTGGTCGTCGGCTACGACCGCAACACGCACACCAATACGTTGCTCAGGAAGGCCGGCATCGAGGTCATCACGATTTCCAGCCAGGAGTTGGGGCGAGGCCGCGGCGGCGGGCATTGCATGACCTGCCCGATCCTCCGCGACCCTGCGTACTAAGCCTCACTAGGGAGACCTATTATGGCGTTCAATCTCAAAGGCCGTAGCTACCTGAAGATCTCCGACTTCTCCCAGCGAGAGATGCTCTATCTCCTGGACCTGGCACGAGATCTGAAGCGGGCGAAGTACGCTCACTCCGAGCAGCCGGCCCTCACCGGCAAGGACATTTGCCTCATCTTCGAAAAGACGTCGACGAGAACTCGTTGCGCGTTCGAAGTCGCCGCACACGACCAGGGTGCACATATTACCTACCTCGACCCGAGTGGTTCGCAGATCGGCCACAAGGAATCCATGAAGGACACAGCGCGTGTACTCGGCCGGATGTTCGATGCGATCGAATTCCGCGGCGCCGGTCAGGAGATGGTCGAGGAGCTTTCCGATTATGCCGGCGTGCCAGTCTATAACGGCCTCACGGATGACTGGCATCCGACCCAGATGCTCGCCGACATCCTGACGATGGTCGAGCACACGGACAAGCCACGGTCCGAGATCGCTTATGCATTTCTCGGCGATGCCCGCAACAATATGGGCAACTCGCTGTTGATGCTCGGCGCCATCATGGGCTGTGACGTTCGAATGGTCGCCCCGAAGAAAAATCAAAATCACAAAGAAGTCGTCGAAATGGCGAAGGCTCGCGCGGCCGAAACCGGCGCGCGCATTACGATAACCGATGACATCGGCAAGGGCGTCAAGGGGGTCGACTTCGTCCACACCGACGTCTGGGTCTCGATGGGAGAGCCTGCCAAGGTATGGGAAAGCCGCATCAAGCTGCTCAAACCCTACCAGGTCAACAAGGCTTTGCTGAAGAAAACCGGCAATCCGAACGTCAAGTTCATGCACTGCCTGCCGGCATTCCACAACACCGACACCAAAGTCGGGAAGGAGATCTTCGAAAAATTCGGTCTCTCTGAGATGGAAGTGACCGACGAGGTCTTCGAGAGCCCCGCCAACATCGCCTTCGAGCAGGCCGAGAACCGCATGCACACGATCAAGGCGATCCTCGTCGCAACGCTCGCCGGGTGAACCATGAGAATCGTCGTCGCACTCGGTGGGAATGCGCTTTTGAAGCGCGGCGAGCCGTTGACTGCCGCGAACCAGAGGAAGAACGCGCAGATTGCCGCAAACGCACTCGCCCCGCTGTGCCTTGAGTACGAAACCGTAATCACGCACGGCAATGGTCCGCAGGTCGGGCTGCTTGCACTGCAGGAGATTGCCTACGAGGAAGGTGAAGATTATCCGCTGGACGTGCTCGGCGCCGAGACCGAGGGCATGATCGGCTACATGATCGAGCAGGAACTCGGCAACGTCCTCCCCTTTGAGAAGCCGATCGCGACCATCCTGAGTATGGTCGAGGTCGACCCAGCCGACCCCGCCTTCAAAGACCCGACCAAATTTATAGGGCCAGTCTACGACGAGGCGACCGCAAAAAAGGAAGCGGCCGAGAAGGGCTGGACCGTCAAGCCTGACGGCGACTACTGGCGCCGCGTCGTCCCCTCCCCTGAGCCGAAACGAATCTTCCAGATCCGGCCGATCCGGTGGTTGCTCGAGAAGGACGTCGTAGTAATTGCCGCAGGCGGTGGTGGTATTCCGACGATGTACGAACCGGGCTCTGATCGCCAGCTCGTCGGGGTCGAGTGCGTCGTCGACAAGGATCGTGCGTCCTGCGTACTCGCCAAAGAGCTCGAAGCAGACGTCTTCGTTGTCGCCACCGACACAGATGCCGTCTACCTCGACTGGGGCAAGCCGGAACAGAGAGCCATCCGGTCTGCCACCCCGGACGCGCTCGACAAATACGAATTCCCGGCGGGTTCGATGGGGCCGAAGGTCGAAGCGGCCCAGGACTTCGCGCGAGCCAGCGGTGGACGCTCGATCATTTGCGCGCTGGCCGACGTACCGGCTGCACTACGGGGCGCACGCGGCACGACAATATCCACGGAAGCCGGCGAACTTGAGTTCCACTGACGGTGTGTAATGCGGCGGCGCACGCGCTAGAGGAGAACTCGGCGATGAATGGAACGAAAATTGGCGTAGCGAGTGCGACTGCGATCTTCATGGCGTCGAGCGCCCACGGCGCCGACATGACGAAGCTGCACTGACCAAAGCGTTTACCCATCTTGCCGAGCAGTACGGCCGCTACGGCTATCGTCGGATCACGGCGCTGCCGAACGCGCAAGGTTGGGTGGTGAACGTCAAGCGCGTCTATCGCATCTGGCGGCGCGAGGGGCTCAGAGTGCCAATGAAACGACCCAAGCGCGGGCGTCTGTGGCTCGCCGATGGATCGTGCGTGCAGCTCCGGCCGATGCATCGCAACCACGTCTGAAGCTACGACTTCGTCCAGGGTCGCCTCCATGATGGCAAGCCGTTCCGGATGCTGGTCGTCATCGATGAACACACCCGCGAATGCCGGGCGATCGAGGTCGACCGAAAGCTCAACTCGCAACGTGTGCTGGAGATACTCGCCGACCTGTTCGTCGCGCACGGCCCTTCTGAGCACATTCGGTCCGACAACGGACCTGAGTTCATCGCCACCGCGCTGCGAGACTGGCTCTGCAGGCTAACCGTGAAGACGCTCTTCATCGAGCCCGGAAGCCCGTGGGAAAACGGCTATTGCGAGAGCTTCCACTCCAGGCTCAGGGACGAACCGCTGAACGGGGAAATCTTCTGCACGCCGCGGGAGGCCCGGGTGATGATCGAATGGTGGCGACGCCATTACAATCGCCTCAGGCCGCACGCCTCCCTCGGCTATCGACCGCCGGAACCGCAAGTCATCTTGCCCACACCATCCTGGCAGCCGTACCCTGCCGTCGTGTCGGCTGACCTGCTACCTGATTATATTCAGGCGCATACCCTCGCTCTTTATTCATTTCAAACCTGTATTTGATCTGCCGGTCGTTTGTAAAAATAGAAGTTGAGGTTCGGTAACCACTGGCTGGTGGGAGAATTTCGAACTTACGGGCCCAATGCGCGAGCAAAACCGGTGCAAACTCAAAGGCACCCTAACCCGCACTTCTTCAGCGAAGTCATCAGGTTTGGAGAAAACGCGGCGAATAGAGAAATCCGAAAGCGCTTTGAGACCGCCGAAGGTCAACAGGTCCACGTCAGAAGCCGGGCCCCCACAGCAGATTTGGCGCCGGCACCAACGCAGCAGAGAAATTTCAAGAGTTAGGAACTGGCGGAGACGGAGGGATTCGAACCCTCGAGACGGGTTTACCCCGCCTAACGGTTTAGCAAACCGCCGCCTTCGACCACTCGGCCACGTCTCCGCTGCGCATCGAATAGCCGACCCTGCGTCCGCGAACAAGGGTGATAACCACTCATTCGCCCTACCGGCCGCACTACCGGGGCCCTGAAATTATAATGAAACACCCGTTTTGATATGGTCCGCAGCTCGACAGACCGCAATAGATGTTAACAGGAGACGTGAATGCGCAGAACGATGCGGCTTGCGACAGCATTCGTGGTGTCCGCAGGGCTGACCGCGCCGGCACTGGCAGGCGACGCGCCGTCAGTCGTCACGACGAACGACACGGCGATCGGCAAGGTGCTCGCCGACAAGGCGGGCATGACGCTCTATACGTTCGACGAGGATCCGCGCGGCGGATCATCGTGCCTGGGCAAATGCGCCGAGAACTGGCCGCCCCTGAAGGCATCGGGGAACACCGGCCCGGTCGGCGATTTCACGATCATCACCAGGCAGGACGGGATCGCGCAGTGGGCCTACAAAGGTAAACCGCTGTATCTCTGGGTGCGCGACAAGGCGCCCGGCGAAACCAGCGGCGACGGCGTTCGCGGCTGGCAAGCGGCGCGCCCCTGACACAAGAAGAGGTCATGTGACGCCGAGCCTCACCCTGGGAACGGTACGGCTGTGGACGGGACTGATCCTGTTCGCCTTCGTCCTGAGCCATCTGCTTAATCACGCCTTCGGTATCGTTTCGGTCCGGGCGCAGAACCAAGCGGTGGACGTCCTCCTGTGGCCGTGGACGAACCCGGTCGGCCTGGTGGTGCTCTCCAGTGCCGCGCTCGTCCATATCGGCGTCAACCTCTACACGCTGTGGCGGCGACGCACGCTGCGCCTGAAGGCATGGGAAGCGGCCCAGTACATCAGCGGACTGCTGGTTCCGGTGCTGATGCTCGACCACGTGATGGTGAACCGGGTCCTCACGGAGTTCTATCAGGCCAACACCGACTACTACGTCGTCCAGGGCAATTTCTGGCTCGCCAACCCCTGGGCCGGCGTGAAGCAGGCCGTCGCGCTGCTCGTCGCCTGGACGCACGGGGCAATCGGCATCTGGCACTGGCTCAAGGTGAAGCGCTGGTTCCCGCGCTTCGAGGCGATCCTGCTTTCGCTTGCCGTGCTGGTCCCTGCCCTCGCGCTCGCCGGTTTCGTCGCCGGTAGCCGCGAGATCCTGCGCGAAGCGGCCGGCGACGCGGAATACCTGACCTTCCTGCTCGACGATGCGAACTGGACACCGGAGAACCTCGCCATCGCGCGTGGCTTCTATTACGACGGCCTGGTGATATACGGCGGCCTTCTGGTGGCGATCGTCGTCGCCTGGATGGTCCGGCGCACGAAAACCAATCTCACCGCCGCGCGCGTCGTCTACGGCGACGGCCGGACGATGGCGCTGCTGCCCGGCGCCACGCTTCTGGAAACGCTGCGCGCCAACGGCGTTCCGCACCCGTCCGTCTGCGGCGGGCGCGGGCGCTGCACCACATGCCGCGTTCTGGTCCGCGACGGCGCCGATGCCTTGCCGCCAGCGAAAGTGACCGAGGCCAGCGCGCTCAAACGAATCGACGCCGAGGACCATGTCCGCCTCGCCTGCCAGATCCGGCCGTCGACGCCACTGTCGGTCGCCCCGTTGCTGTCTCCGAACGCGACCGCCCTCGACGGCTATCGGCCGGGACATCTGCTCGGCCACGAACAGGTCGTCACCGCCGTGTTCGTCGACCTGCGGGGCTCGACGGGCCTGGGCGAGGCGCGGCTGCCGTTCGACACCCTGTTCATTCTCAACCAGTTCTTCGCCGAAATGGTCGAGGCGCTGCGCGACAGCGGCGGGCACTACTCGAACTTCACCGGTGACGGCCTGATGGCGCTCTACGGGTTGTCGGGAACGGTCGAGCAAGGCTGCCGCCAGGCGTTGCGCGGCGCCGGCGAAATGATCGCGCGGCTGGCGCGCCTGAACGAGACGCTGAAAGGCGATCTCAAGGTACCGCTGCGGATCGGCATCGGCATCCATACCGGCGAAGCGATCGTCGGCGAGATGGGGCCTCCCGCCGCGCGGACGGTGTCCGCCATTGGCGATACCGTCAATACGGCGGCCCGGCTCGAAGGCCTGTCGAAGGACCTCGGCAAGCCGATCGTCCTGTCCGAGGAAACGGTGCGGCTCGGCACCATCGCTTTGCCGAACGCGGACGCCCAGGAGTACGCCATTCGCGGCCGACAACAGCCGATCACCGTCTACGCGATCGACGCGGTGCCGGCCGACCTGTGAGCCCGGACTGTGCGCCCGGACTGTGCACCCGGCCGGGCGGTCCGGCTCAGTGCAGGTTCAGCCATTCGCGCGCGGCGCGCTGGGCCTCCGCCACATCGGCCGACGACATCTCGGCGGCCACTTCCTGGCGGTAACGCGCGGCGCCGGGATATCCTTTCGTCGCGGCGATGTTGAACCATTTGTGGGCGGTGATCAGATCCGGCTCGACCGTGCGGCCGGTCGCATACATCATGCCCAGGCGAAAAAGGATGTCTCCGGTTGCTGCGCCCTGCGCCAGACCGGCATCCTCGTAGCTCTGCATATCGAAGCGGGCCATCGATCGTGTCTCCCTGATCTGTCTGGTCCCCGGAACCGTTTGCCGGTTCCGTCCCTCTGACGGCCTGCACCGTCGTGAGGAAAGCTTCGCCGCCGCACTTGAATCCGGCGTAAAAAAATTCGCTTAATATTCGACGAAAAATGTCCAAATGCTTGGTAAATTCACATTCCGCTAAGCACAGCTATCACCGAATACTCCGGCTTTTCGTCCACGACCGATTTTCAACCGCCGGCAAACGTTTACGTCTTGCTCACCATGGAGTCAGACACCTCCCGGAAAATCGCCCGCTTTCGAGCCGCGATCGGGCCGGGTGCGGAAGGGGCGTCCTACCGTGCTGGACGGAAACCTGGACGCGCGTGAACCGCTATTGCAGCCGGCCAATGACGATCAGCCGATCGGAAACCCGCCCTTGCCGCCGAACGGTCCGGGGAATTCCGGCAAGCCGTCAGCCAGCTTGATTCCCGGCAGCTTGAACTTCGTGTAGCAGTGCCGCTGCACCTCGACATTTTCCGGGTGGTCGAGGCTGCCGAGGGCCATGAACACCAGACCGTCGGCCTCGAAGGTAAGCGAACTTCCGCACTCCCCGCAGAAGCCGCGTGCCACGCCTTCGTTCGAGGCGTACCGGCTTCTCTCGCCTTGCGTCCATTCGAGCGCGCCCTCGGGAAATTCGACGAAGGCCATGTAGGGCGCGCCGGAAACCTTGCGGCACATTCCGCAATGGCAGTAGCTCGCCCATTGCGGCGGCGCGTTAGCCCGATATCGGACGGCTCCGCACAGACATCCTCCAGTCCATTCCGGTCCTCCGATCGCCGGCACCGCCTCGCCCCCTAGCGCGCGCGCTGGCCGAACAGCACCTTCTGGGCTTCCTTGTCGTCGGCCAGATTGGTCCGCTTCTCCTCGCCGACCGCCATGGCGCGCTGTACCGCCGGGCGGGCCAGGACCGTATCGAGCCAGCGCTTCACGTTCGCAAACTTCGCGATGTCGATGCCCTGGCGCTCGTAGCCGCGGGTCCACGAGACGATGGCCATGTCGGCGATGGAGTAGTCGCCGGCGACGAAGTCGCGGCCCTCGAGGCGCTTGTCGAGAACGCCGTAAAGACGGTCCGCCTCGTTCACGTAGCGGTCGATTGCGTACGGGATCTTCTCCGGCGCGTAGTTGCGGAAGTGATGGTTCTGGCCGAGCATGGGCCCGAGACCGCCCATCTGCCACATCAGCCATTCCTCGACCTCGACGCGGGCGCGCTCGCCGGCGGGGTAGAACAGCTGAGTCTTGCGGCCGAGGTACTGCAGGATCGCGCCGGACTCGAACACCGAGATCGGCTCGCCGCCCGGCCCGTCGGGATCGACGATCGCCGGCATGCGGTTGTTCGGAGAGATCGCCAGGAAATCCGGCTCGAACTGCTCGCCCTTGCCGATATTGACGTATTTCACGTCGTAGGGAACTCCCGCTTCCTCCAGGAAGATTGTGACCTTCCAGCCGTTCGGCGTAGGCCAGTAGTAGAGTTCGATCGGCTTCGGCATGGGTCGTTGCACTCCGTTGCTTTTTCCCCCTGACAAACGCAGCGGCAATATGGCGCGCGGTCATCACGGGGCAAGTGGAACCGTTACGATGCGGCGCCGGAATCGTCGAGTGGCGGCGCTTTCGGCGGCTTGCGCGCGATCATCCAGCTCGCCAGCAGGAAAGCGGGCAGGAAACAGACGATGATGACCACGATCGCATGCACGAGGCCGGTTTGGAGAAGCCCCGGCCAGACGCTGCCCTGCAACGCGAGGATGATCAAGTAGATCGCGTAGGAGGTGATCGTGAACACGGACAGAAAGATCAGATAGGCGCCGAGCGGCTTCGAATCCGGGTGGCGTGTCTTGCCGACCCAGGGGATGAAGGCGATCAATGCCGCGAGCCACAACGCCGTGAACATCACTGCGAATACCGAGCTGGTCTGCATGGCCTCACTCCGAATCGATCAGATCGCCGTCCAAGGGTAGCATTTCACCGCCGCCGAGACCGCCTGTTCGATCCCCAGCGTCCGCTTCGCCAGATCGTTGACCGCCCGCGCATCGGCCTTGCCGCCGGTCACCTTCATGACCTGGCCGATCAGATCAGGGCGCGTTCCAGGACCAACGCGGGAATACCGGATCGATCCGTGCCGCAGCTATCGGTCCGGTCGACAACCACGAAGCCGCGTGCCTTGTAGAAGGCGACCGCCTTGTCGTTCGCCGGTTCCACTTCGAGCCGCAGCCTATCGGCCTCCGGGAAGCAGGCGACGATCTCGGCGAGTAATTGACTGCCGATCCCCTGCCCTTGGTATGCCGGACGAATGTAGAGCTGCTGGAGCATCACCCGCTTGCCGCCGGCCTCGGATCGCGCGAGGGCCATGCCGGCGATTTCGCGTCCGTCATCGGCGACGACGAATTCCGCGTTCGGCATATCGAGGTGACGCCGCAGCGACGACAGCGAATGCCAGTCGTCGGTTATGGCGGTCACCCTGTCGGCCCCGTAGATGCCGTCATAGGTCGCGTGCCACGTCTCCACCAGCAACGCCCGGACCCGGGGCAGGTCCGAGGCTGCGGCGGTGCGGACGAAAATCACTCGATCCCGAGCTTCTGCTTCACCAACTCGTTGACGGCCTGCGGATTGGCCTTGCCGCCGGTCGCCTTCATGACCTGACCGACGAACCAGCCGGCCATGTTGGGCTTGGCCTTGGCCTGCTCGGCCTTGTCGGGGTTGGCGGCGATCACCTCGTCGACGGCCTTCTCGATGGCGCCGGTGTCGGTGACCTGCTTCATGCCGCGCTCCTCGACGATGGTGCGCGGGTCGCCGCCCTCGGCCATGACGATCTCGAACAGGTCCTTGGCAATCTTTCCGGAAATGACCTTTTCGCCGATCAGGTCGATGATTGCGCCGAGCTGATCGGCGGAAACCGGGCTCTCGTCGATCGACTTGCCGGCCTTGTTGAGCCCGCCGAGCAGGTCGTTGATCACCCAGTTCGCAGCCAGCTTGGCGTCGCGGCCGGCCGCCACCTTCTCGAAGAAGTCGGCCGTCTCGCGCTCGGCGACCAGGATGCCGGCGTCGTAGGGCGTCAGGCCGAAATCGGCGATCAGCCGCGCCTTCTTGTCGTCGGGCAGCTCGGGCAGGCCGGCGGCGATCTCGTCGACCCAGGCCTGCGTCAGCTCCAGCGGCAGCAGGTCGGGATCGGGGAAGTAGCGGTAGTCGTGCGCCTCTTCCTTAGAGCGCATCGAGCGCGTCTCGCCGTTCTTCGGGTCGAACAGGCGGGTCTCCTGGTCGATCGTGCCGCCGTCCTCGAGGATGTCGATCTGGCGGCGCGCCTCGTATTCGATCGCCTGGCCGATGAAGCGGATCGAGTTGACGTTCTTGATCTCGCAGCGCGTGCCCAACGGCGCGCCGGGCTTTCTTACCGACACGTTGACGTCGGCGCGCAGGCTGCCCTCCTCCATGTTGCCGTCGCAGGTGCCGAGATAGCGCAGGATCGAACGCAGCTTGGTGACGAAGGCCCGCGCCTCCTCGGAGGAACGGATGTCGGGCCTGGAGACGATCTCCATCAGCGCGACGCCGGAGCGGTTGAGGTCCACGTAGGATTTCGAGGGGTGCTGGTCGTGCAGGCTCTTGCCCGCGTCCTGCTCCATATGGATGCGCTCGATGCCGACGGTGATCAGCTCGCCGTCGGGCAGATCGACGAGGACGATCCCCTCGCCCACCACCGGGTGCTTGTACTGGGAAATCTGATAGCCCTGCGGCAGGTCGGGATAGAAGTAGTTCTTGCGGTCGAAGACGCTCTTCAGGTTGATCTCCGCCTTCAGCCCGAGTCCCGTGCGCACCGCCTGCTCGACGCAGAACGCGTTGATCACCGGCAGCATGCCCGGCATCGCCGCGTCGACGAGGGAGACGTGGGAATTCGGGTCGCCGCCGAATTCGGTCGAGGCCCCGGAGAACAGCTTGGATTTCGAGGAGATCTGGGCATGGATCTCCATGCCGATCACCACTTCCCAGGCTCCGGTTGCCCCCTCGATCAGCTTCGCTTTGGCGACGTCGCGCACCGCTTCGTTCATCGTTCGCAAGTCCGTTGGATGTCTGTTGGCGCCCTTCTAATACAGATAGCGCGCGAATGGGAGGGGTGCGCGCCGTCCCTGTCGGGCACGAGCACGCAAGGCGCGGAGCCGTGGACCGGGCGGTCGTGCCCGTTTTCACGTCATCCCCGGGTCAAGCCCGGGGATGACGTTGGGAATGGAACGCGCGTGCCCATCAATCGTCATGCCCGGGCTGGTCCTGGGCATCCATGGCCACGGTGGTCACGCCTTTAGCGAGGACGGTGGTCCTGGATTGCTGGAACACGTGCGGCAACGCCTGACTGAGGCATGCGTAATCCGCCCCGGCGTCCAACGCGCGGGGGGCGCAATTCGGATTCAGCGCGGCGTCGGTCGCCGCAGTTCAAAGAACCGCTTATGTGCCCCCAATGACAGTCCAGACGACCGTCTGGTCAGACGACGGTCTGGGGGCGCGGGCGCTCGCGAAAGCACCAATGCGGGTAGTCCGAAACGGTGCTCCTGCGAGCGCCCGCCGCGGCGATTTCTGGACCCTCGGACCGCCTGCGGCCGTATCGCTGCGGTTCGCCGTTGTACCCCCGACCATGGGAGCCTGACGCGCGCCCCGGCGACCGGCGTTGTCGTGCTGGTCTACCACGGCCCCGCCGTAGTACGGGACCGGCGATCCACATCCTCCCCGATGGTCCGTCCCGACGACGGACCATGGAGGCGCCGCTCCCCTTCCGCGTGAGCCCGTGTCGGATCCAGGCACGCCCCCGCGTGGAAGGGGATGGGGGCTAGGATACGCCCGTTTCGCAAGGCGTGAAGAAAATGGGCTCGGAATTCGCGTAAGAGACTGAAAAGAAGAATGGAATCGGCAGAACTGATCCCGATCCCTTCACGCGCCCGTCCCGGCCGCTCCTCCCCGCGCAAGCGGGGATCGGCCCGCCTGGGGCACGGCCTTTCAGCGCGGCTTGCGGAGTCCCCCTTTCGCGGGAACGAGCGGAGGCAGAGAGGTCTCGCCAGCCGTCCCCTGGGCTCCGGGTCAAGCCCGGAGCACGCGGCTTTGGTGTGAAGCTCGGCCGTGCCACCCGAACAAACCCGTGTCCCGGACTTGATCCGGGCCCCAGGCAGCCCGTCCGTATCGTGCTGCCGTCGATATTGAGAGTGGAAGCCCCCCAACGTCATTGCCGGGCTTGTCCCGGCAATCTCAGGCGTATGGCACGAGATGCCCGGGTCGAGCCCGGGCATGACGTGGAGACTGGAGAGGACGCGGTACTGCGGCCGCTGGATTCCCGCCTTCGCGGGAATGAGCGGAGGGGGGAGAGGTCCGCGTCGCGCCGTTCCGCCCGCCACTGCGCACGTCATTGCCGGGCTTGTCCCGGCAATCCCGGGCGTGTGGCACGAGATGCCCGGGTCGAGCCCGGGCATGACGAGTGAATGGAGGGGGTGCCGCGGATGCCGCAACCGGCGGTCAGGCGAGCGGCGAGACGCCGAACAGCCATTCGTGCAGGAACACCAGGAACACGACATAGAGCGTCGCGCCGATGACGAGCGCTACGACGTCGTTGGCCGGTGCCGGCGACAGGCCGGTGATCTGCGGAACCTCCGGGCGGCGCTTGAGCGAGATGCGGTCGCAGACCGCCCAGGCCAGGAACGAGCCGAACAGGAGCACGTCGGCGAGCGTGCCGTTGGCGAGCAGGTGCGCCACCGCCCACAGCTTCACCGCGGCGAGCATCGGATGCTTCAGCGTCGTCTTGATGCGGCCGGGAATATAGGCGGCGGCCAGCATGACGAAGACCGGCATCATCAGCACCAGCGCGAGGTGGCGGGTCCAGACCGGCGGCGAATACAGCACGACCGGGTCCTGCCGGGCGAGCCCGTAGCCCCAGACGATCAGCACGAAGCCGACGAGCGCGACCAGCGAATAGACGCCCTTCCAGGCGTTGTCTCCGTAGCGGGCGATCACGCCCTCGCGCCACCCGGGCGCCACGATCTTGGCCGAGTGTCCGATGAGAAAAATGGCAAGACCGGCGATGAGAACGAACATGGGAACCTCCGGGGGAGCCGTAGAACGGCGGGATGACGCGTTGCCACAAGATAACGCCGATTCCCGTTTCGCCCATGCACCCGATCGCACGGGCGGTATCGGTCGCGCCGGCGGCCGCGAGCGCCTATCTTGGCCCGAAAGACATACCGAAGCGCACGAAAACGGAAGCAAGCACCATGAAACACCTCGCCATTGGCGCCGGGCTGATCGCCACCGCTGTCTTCGCCAGCGCCTGTAACGGCGCCGAAACCGGGAGCGCGGCAATCGCTGGCGCGGGCCCGTCGGGGGGCAATTCCGCGACGGTCAGCTCCGGCGGGTCCGGCGTTTCGGACGGGGGGTCCAGCGGCACCGGCGGCACCCGCGGCATCGGCTCCGGCACGCTGTCGGGCTCGGGCGTTGCCGAACCGCAGCAGACCTGCAACGCCGACGCGATCCCGTGGGCGATAGGCCAGCCGGCGACCCGGGAGGTGATCGACCGGGCGCAGCGGGAGTCCGGCGCCAAGTCCGTGCGCGTGCTCAAGCCCGGAACGGCGGTCACGCAGGAGTTCAAGTACGGCCGGCTGAACCTGAACGTCGACGCGTCGAACGCCATCAAGACGGTGAGCTGCTGGTAGGTCACGCAAGCGATATCGAGGGGCGCGTCGACGTTTAGGCTCGTCGATGTGCCATTCCGCCAACGGCCTTGCCCGGCCGCGACGTCCGTCGCGTCGCCCTTTCAGCGGGATGCGTCCACAGCTCAGGACGCATTCTTGAAGCGCTCTACCCGGTAGGGGGCGAGGTCAATCGGCGCAGTTTCACCACACAGGATCCGGCCGACGATGTCCCCGGTCACCGCGGAGGCCGACAGGCCGAGATGGCCATGGCCGAACGCGAAATGCAGACCCCGCCAGTCGCGGCTGCTGCCGATCACCGGCAGCGAGTCCGGCAGGCAGGGCCGGTGCCCCATCCAGAAGGGCTGCGGCGCATCGAGCCGGACGGACGGCAGTACCGCCCTGAGGTCGGAGTGCAACAGATCGGCGCGGCGCGGCGTCGGCGGAGCGTCGAGGCCGGCAAGCTCCACCGTACCTGCCACGCGCAGCCCGGTCTCGATCGGCGTCACGAAGACCTTCCGATCCGCCGGAACTATGGGCCGCTGCAAGGCGATGCCGGAGTCCCTGAAGTCGACGTGGTATCCGCGCTGGGTCTCCAGCGGCACGCCGATACCGAGCTTTCTCAGGATGCGCGCGGACCAGGCGCCGGCGGCAAGTACGACATCCGCGTGGCTCCGCCGCCCCTGCCCCGTCACCACGCCTTCGACCGCGCGGCCCTCGAAGCACAGATCATTCACGGAGTGCCTGACGAACGAGACGCCCTCTCTCGTCAACGCCTCGGCGATCGCCTGCGCGTGACGCAGCGGATTGACGCTCATGCCAGCTTCGGGAATGAAAATGCCGAGCCGGTAGTCGGGGCCGACCAGAGGTTCCAGCGCCTCGATGCCCGCCCGGTCGAGTTTCTCGTAGGTCACCCCGTGCTCGGCACGAATCCGCCATTCCGCCTTGCTGCGGGCGAACTGCCGGCGGTTGCGATAGACGTGGAGCTGACCGGTCAGGCGGATGAGGTCAGGCGCACCAATCTCGCACACCAGCGCCTTGTGGAACTCAAGGGAGGGCCGGTAGAGCCGCGCCAACGCGTCCGCGATCACCGCCACCCGGCGCGGCCGCGCCTGCGTGATGAAAGCGGCGAGCCATGGCGCGGCCTTCAGCCAGTAGTCGACGGGGATGTGGAGCGCGCTGCCGCGGTTCAACATCATGCCGGGCACGGAGGCAAGCAGCCCCGGCATGGCCAGCGGCACCACCGACCCGGGACTGAGGGCGCCCGCACTGCCCGCCGAGCAACCGCTGCCGGGCTCGTTGGGATCGTAGACCACGACCCGCCGGCCGCGCTTGACGAGGTTCCACGCCACCGACAAGCCGATGATGCCGGCACCGATCACAGCGATACTGTCCTGCATGCGGGAGGTGTCCGCGTTGAGGCTCATGATTCCGTTTCACCTTTTTGGGCGGAAGAAGGGGTCTCGCCCAAGCCCTGCGGCGCGCCTCGCGCAAGCGCGCGCAGCGCCTTCTCACGTTGTTGTTGTCGCCGCTGAAACCGGGTCTCCGTCCGGAATCTCCGGTAGGGCCGCGTCCGCCGAGGGCTCCAGCGTCGCAGCGAGCAATCGCCGGGTGTAAGGATGGCTGGGAGATTCCAGGATGTCGCGTGTCGCACCCTGATCGACGATCCGTCCCCGGTACATGACCAGAACCCGCGTGCACATGGCCTGCACCACCGCGAGATCGTGGGAGATGAAAAGGTACGTCAGGCCGAAGTCCTGCCTCAGCGACTGAAGGAACTCCAGAATTTGCGCCTGCACCGATACGTCCAGCGCGGAGGTGGGTTCGTCGAGCACGATGATCCGCGGATTGAGGATCAGCGCACGGGCGATGCAAATGCGCTGCTTCTGACCTCCGGAGAGCTCGTGCGGATACCGACCGAGAAAACTCTGGGGCAAGCCGATCGTGTCGACCATGCGGCGCACGCGCGCCGTGATCTCCTGATGGCTGAGGTCCCCTTGTATCCGAAGCGGCTCGGCGAGAGCCCGCGAGACCATCATCCGCGGATGCAGCGCCGTATGGGGATTCTGGAACACGATCTGAACATGACGGCGCAGCGCGCGCATCTCCGTCTTGGTCAGCGTGGCGAGTTCCTTGCCTTCGATCACCACCTTTCCGGCGCTCGGCGCGACGAGCCCGAGCAGCAACCGGCCCACGGTCGACTTGCCGGAACCGGATTCGCCGACGATACCGACGCTTTCGCCCGCCTCCAGCGCCAGGTTCACGTCATCGACCGCAACGACGGCGCGCTTGGCAAACAGGCCCCGCGAGACGGCGAATTCCTTGCGCAGGGCAACAAGCTCGGCGATGCGTTGCCCACTCATTCGAACGGCTCCGGATGATGGCAGGCGACCTGGCGCCCGCAGGAGAACGTCGCGAGCTCCGGCTTCTCCTTCCGGCACAGCGCCGTCGCTTTGGGGCATCGCGGGGCGAAGCGGCAACCGGGCGGCGGGTTCAACAGGTTCGGGATGTGCCCGGCGATACTCTTCACCTGCTTCTGCGGGTACCCGAGGCGCGGCACGGCCGATATGAGCCCGATGGTATAAGGATGCGCCGGTCGCGACAGCAGCTGCCGCTTCGTCGCCGTCTCCACGATGGTTCCGGCATACATGACGATGATGCGTTCGCACATGCTGGCGATGACGCCCAGGTCGTGGGAGATCAGCAGGATCGAGGTATCGCGCGTCTCGACGATCTCCTTCAGCAGGTGCAGAATCTGAGCCTGAACGGTCACGTCGAGCGCCGTCGTCGGTTCGTCCGCGATGATCAGTTCGGGACTGCCCGCGATCGCCGCCGCGATCAATACGCGCTGACGCATGCCGCCGGAAAGCTGGTGCGGATAGCTGTCGAAGACCCGGTCGGGTTCGGTAAGGCCGAGCCTGCCCAGCAGGTCGATCGCCTCCGCCTTGCGCCGCGCCTTCGACCCGCCGTCCCCCTTGACGCGCTCGCGATGGCCGATCGCCTCCATCATGTAGCTGCCCGCCGTGTACAGCGGGTCGAAGAAGGTCATCGGATCCTGGAAAACCATGCCGATCTCGGTGCCGCGCACCTGCCGCAGCCGCTTTCGGGTGGCCGTCAGAAGGTTCTCGCCCTTCCAGCGGATCGAGCCCCGGCGGTAACGGGCGATGCCGCGCGGCAGCAGGTCCAGCACGCTTTTCGCGAGAACCGATTTTCCGCAGCCGGTCTCGCCCACGACCCCGATCGTCTCCCTGCGGCCGACGGCAAGATTGATATTGTCGAGGACCTGCACGGTCCCGTCGTAGGTGGCGAGTTCGAGCGAGAGGTCGCTGACGGAAAGCGTGGTCTCCGTCCGGGTCTCGCTTCCGGCAGGAACGTGTCTCATCGCGAGGTCCTCGGGTCGAGTACGTCGCGCAGGCCGTCCCCGAGCAGGTTGAAGCCGAGCACGCTGAGATAGATCGCCATGCCCGGAAAGAAGGCGAACCACCACCATTCGGGAAGGTAACCGCGCGCGACACTCAGCATCGCCCCCCATTCCGGCGACGGCGCCTTTGCGCCTAGCCCTATGAAGCCGAGGCCGGCCGCGGCCAGTATCGCGGCTCCCATGTCCATGCTCGCCTTCACGATCAGCGGCGAAGCACACCCCGGCAGCAGGTAGCGGAAGATGATGCGCGGCGTGGAGGCGCCAAGCGCACGGGCGGCCTCGACATACGGCTCCTTCTTGATGGCCAGCGTCTTGCTGTCGATCAGCCGGACGTACCCGGGCCACCACACGACGGCCAGCGCGATCATGGTGTTGACGATGCCGGGTCCGAGCACCGCGACGATCGCGATCGCCAGGACCAGGCTCGGCACGGAAAGGAAGAGATCCGTCAGCGCCATGATGGTACTGCGCACCCAGCCGCCAAGATAACCGCCGAGTATGCCCAGCGGCACGCCGACCAGCGCGGCGCCCACGGTGATGATGAGGCCGACCTGCAGCGAGATCTGGGTTCCGATGATGACACGGGAGAGCACGTCATTGCCCATGTCGTCTGTGCCGAACCAGTGCTGCCAGCTCGGCGGCTGAAGCATCTCGGCCATGTTGACGGTGCCGAGGGCGGCCTCGGGATACGGCGCGATCCATTTTCCGAAGAGCGCCAGGATCATGAACAGGACGACGATGGCGAGCCCCAGCATCGAGGAGAAACTGCGCGTCAGGAGCCATACGGCCCGGCGCAGTTCCCTGTACCGATCCAGCTTTTCTTCCGCTTCGAAGCCGGCCCGCTCCGATCCAGGGGCTACAGTCGTATCGGTCATGGTCAGCCCTGCCGTAGCCGCGGGTCGAACCAGGCATAGGCCAGGTCCACGAGGAAATTCGCCAGCATGACGTTGAAGCCGATGATCAGGGTGACCGCCAGAACGGGCTTGAAGTCCGACATCAGCACCGAATTGACCATCAGGAGCCCCAGGCCCGGCCAGTCGAAGACCGTTTCGACCAGAGCGGTCCCTCCGAGCATCCAGCCGTAGCGCAGGCCGATCAGCGCCAGCACGGGCAGCATCGCGTTGCGCAGCGCGTGACGGATCTGGATGCTGAACGTGCCGAGCCCCTGGGCGCGGGCGCCGAGTACGTAGTCGGAGGCCATGGTCTCGATCATTTCCGACCGCGCGACGCGGGCGACCGAGGCAAGGCACGGGAAGGACAGCACCAGCGCCGGCATCGCGATGTAGCGCAATGCCTCCAGCGCCGTGCCCCACTGCCCCCGCAGGAGAGAATCCAGAATGAGCAGATGCGTGATCGGCTCCGGCCGTTCGGTAATGAGGCCGAGCCGGCCGCTGACCGGCAGCCAGCCGAGCTTCACCGCCATGAGGAGCTGAAGCAGCAGGCCGAACCAGAACATCGGCAGAGCGATCCCCGACACGGCGAATACCCTAACGGCGTGGTCAATAACGGTGTCTCTCCACACCGCGGCAAGAACGCCGATGAAGACGCCCACGACGACCGCGAAGCCCATGGCGACGAGCACCAGCTCCATCGTGGCGGGAAAGGCCTCGGATATGTGATCGATGACCGGTCGCGTGGTCGAGATCGAGCGACCGAGATCGCCGGCGAAAACGTCCGAAACGTAACGACCGAATTGCTCCCACAGCGGCCTGTCGAGCCCGTATTCGACGCGGATCGTCTCGACCATTGACTTCGTCGCGTTG
Organism: Microbaculum mangrovi; assembly: GCF_051390635.1. Lineage (NCBI taxonomy): Bacteria > Pseudomonadati > Pseudomonadota > Alphaproteobacteria > Hyphomicrobiales > Tepidamorphaceae > Microbaculum > Microbaculum mangrovi. The sequence continues at coordinate 550,449 of NZ_JBPODT010000002.1, read as the reverse complement.
GGGCCGGCCGCAAGCGCGGCCGGATCCCCGGGAGCGATGTTCGCGATGAAGAACGTGATGCAGAGCAGGCCGAACATCATGGTTCCGAGAACGAGGAGCCGCCTGACGAGATAGAGGGTCATCGCCTGGTCCTTGTCCGGCCCGCCGGCTCAGTCTTCGATCCAGAGGCTGCCGAAATCGGCGAAGCCCGACGTCTTGATCGAGGTGTACTCGTACCCCTTGACGTAGTCGCGGTGCGCAAGGCGGACATTGGGCACGTAGCCGAAGATCTCCGGCTGATCGGCCGTGATCCTGTTCTGGATCTCGGCATAGATCGGGGCGCGCTGATCCCAGGCCGCCGTCGTCCTGCCCTTCTCGATCAGGGAGAAGACCTCCGGATTGTCGTAGTGGCTAACGCCGAACCACTGCCCCCAGGCGCTTTTGTGGTACTGGGACGACGCCGAGTCGGGATCGGACGTATAGGTCGCCATGAAAAGGCCCGTCATATCGGCGGCCGTCTCTATGCTCTGCGCGTTCGCGACCATGTTGGCCCACAGCAGCGGCGTTATGCGGACGCTGATACCCAGGTCCTTCAGGCTATCCAGCAGGATCAACCCGACGCGGCGGGTCTCGTCATTGCCCTGCTGGTGCACATATTCGAGCTCGAGACCACCATCGGCCCATTCGGTCTTGGCCAGGTAGGCCTTGGCCTTCTCGAGATCCCGCCGCGGGAAGTCCGCGACCTCGACATGGCCGTTCAGCACGCTGGGGAACGGGCTGGTCATCAGCGTCGCATCCCCCGAGTAGAGTTCCGGAAGCGCTTCATAGTCGAACGCGTAAGCGATGGCCCGCCGTAGATTGACGTCCTTGGTCGGTCCGTCCTGATAGTTGAACTTGATCGCGAAAGGGCTGGCGCCGACGTTGTTCTCGATGACGATCCCCGGAACGTTCGCGACCTGCTGGTAGTCCGCCGTCGTCAACCCTTCCACGATGTCCGCCTGCTTCGTCATCAAAGCGGTCCGCTGCGCGGAAGGCTCGCGAATGACCTGATAGATGACGCCACCGAGGCGCTTGTCCTCGCCTTGCGGCCAGCCGCGCCAGTAATCGTCCAGAGCTTCGAGCTGGTAGACCGCGTCCGCACGGAACTGCTTGACCCGGAAGGGGCCGCTTCCCGCCGTGTTGGTCATCATCCAGGCCTGGCCGAGATCGCCGTCGGCGGCCTGCGCCTCGACCTGTTTCGGGTTGACGATCATCCACCACGGCAGATAGCCGATGAAGCTGGGCGACGGGACGTCGAACTTGAACCGCACTGTGTTCGCATCTACGACTTCGATGGCATCTTCCTTGAGATTGCCAGAGAGCATCCACGCAACCGCCTTGTTGATCTCCAGCGCCCGCGCGAACGAGTACTTGACCGCCTCCGCGTCCACCGGATCGCCGTTCTGGAACTTCGCGCGCGGATCGAGCTTGAAGGTCCATTCGGTCGCGTCGTCGTTCATCTCCCAGCTCTCGGCGAGCCAGGGCACGATCTCGGACGGACTGCCCTTGTACTTCACCAGCGGCTCGTAGATCGCGGACTGGAACACATGATGCGGCGAATCGAACCGCTGATGCGGATCGAAGTTGCTGACGGGCGTCCGTCCCCCCCAAACCAGGATCTTGCGCCCGTTCTCGACCTCGTAGGCCATGCCATCGGTCGAGGTCGCCGCAAGCGCCAAGCCCGCAGCCACCAGGGCGGCCAGTGCGGTCGGAGCGACCCCGATTGACTTACTTATACGCATTCCAGTTCTCCCTTGCTGTGTTCCCCATCGTTATCTTTGCTAGGCGACCGGCTTGCGGGCGCGCCGCCCACCGTTCGCCGTCCCGTCGGCAGCCGGGTTGCCAGCGCCGTCGATCGCGACGCCATAGACTTCGCGGGCCTGCTCGGGGCTGACGTAGCCTCCCTTTACATCCGCAATGACATGATCGACCGGGCGGTCGTGGGGATCGCCATAGCCGGCGCCCCCGCCAACGCGGACTTCGACGACCTGGTCGGTGGCGGTGAGCATGTCGACCGAGCCGCTGCCGTAGTCCTGGAGGAGCCCGCCGTCCTCGCCGTACATGCGGAAATGCGCGCCCCCACCGGAGAGCCCGCCCGCCATGCCGACGGCGTTGAATCCCACGCCCTCCGGATAGCAGTTCACCATCACGCGGGGCCCTCGGGACCGGATGCGTCGGGCACGCATCTGCTGTCCGAGACCGGCTCGGGTGCGCCCCGGTCCGGCGCTCTCGGGCACATAGGATTTTTCCAGCACGAGCACCGGCGCGCGTGTCTCGAGCACCTCGACCGAGCCGTTGGACGCGCTGGTCGGCCAGAGCAGGGCGGACTTGCCGTCCTGCCTGGAGGATGCGCCCTGCCCCCCGCCCAGATAGAGGTGCTCGCTGAACTGTCGTCCGTTCTCGTCCTTGCCGAAGAAATGAATGATCGCGGGGAGTCCGCTATAGGCCTGGACGGCATCCGGCATCGCGTCGGCCAGCGCCTGAAAGATGTTTCCCACCAGATACGACCCGGTGAGGTGGCGCAGCCCGACCGACGTTCCGTGGCTGCAATTCACGATGGTGCCCTCCGGGGCCTTCACTGTCAGCGCCCGATAGCAGCCCGCCGAAGCACGGATCGACGGCGTAAGCAGGCATTTCAACGCAAAGAACGTCTTGGCCTGGGTGAAATTGAGCGTGCAGTTGAGCCCGCCCTGCAGGAGCTCGGGCGGCGATCCCGCGTAATCGACCTCGATCTCGTCGCCATTCACCGTGATCGTAACGGGGAAGGTATGACGGGTGCCGTTGCTCAGCGGCTCGATTTCACTGCGGTAGACGCCATTGGGAACCGCCCTGATCGCATCGCGCATGGCCCGCTCGGCGCGCGACTGGATCACGTGGGCCAGCGCCCGCAGGTCTTCCAGACCATACTCTGCGAGGAAGGCCTCGAGTCGCCGCGCGCCGACGGCATTGGCGGCAACCAGCGCCTCTATGTCGCCGATCACCTGCGCCGAATTGCGAACATTGGCTTGAATGAGACGGAACAGATCTTCGTTCGCCTTGCCGGCGCGATAGAGCTTCATCGGAGGGATCTGGATGCCCTCCTCGAAGATCTCCCGCGCCCGCATCCGGTCCTTGGTTCCGCCGATGTCGCTGACATGGCCGATGGAACCGATCATCGCGACGACCTTGCCGTTGCGGAAAACCGGCGTGACCACCCCCACGTCGAACAGGTGGCCCGCACAGATCCAGGGATCGTTGGTCACCAGCACGTCACCGGGCTCAAGCGTGTGTGCAGGGAACTCCCGCAGCAGTTCCTGAACGGCCGACATGAGCGTGATGTTGAAGACGGGCATGGCACGCGGCGAATGGGCGAGCGACTGCCCCTCGGCATCCAGGATCTCGCAGGCGAAGTCCTGCATTTCGCCGATGATCAGCGAGAACGCGGTACGGATGACTGTCAGCCAGGATTCCTCGGAGATGCTGATGAGCCGGCTCCACATGATCTCAAGGCCGATCGGATCAGCCTCGAGCCGTGCGATCTCCTGCGGAAGCGACGCGGATGCCTCCGGGCGCCGAAAGGCTGCCGTCCCCTGCGACAGGTGGATGACCAGGCTGCCGCCTACATCGACCTCGACATGGTCGCCGGGCGGAACGACGGTGGTTGATTCATCTTCCTCGATGATCGCAGGTCCGTGGATCTCCTGCCCGGGGACCAGGGCGTAGCGGTCGTGGACCGGGGTTTCGACGAATGATCCGGTCTCCGGGAACCAGACCGGCCGCGTTCCCTTCGAGGCACCCGATGCGGACCTGGGCCGGGCCAACGAAGCAAGCGCCAGCTTCGGATCCGGACCGAGCGACGTCACGCGCCAGCTGATCACCTCGATGTCGGCATTGCTCGGCTCGCGCTCGTAGAGCTGCCGATATTCCCTTGCGAACAGCTCGGCGATGTGCTGAACGGTGTCCGTGCCCAGAGCGCCATCGGGCACCGGGACCTGCAGGTTGTGGACCTGGCCGGCCAGCCGCAACTCCACCTGGCGTCGGATCTCGATCGTGCCGGCGTCAACACCGGCCTCCGCCACGAGAAGGCGCCCGTCGGCCTCCAGTTCCCCCAGGAGATCATTGACCGCGGCCCAATCGAGCCCGGCAAGCAGCCCGGGAGCGGAGCGGACCGCTTCGTGGCCCACCCGACCGCCCAGGAAACCCACCGCCGAGGCGACGCCGGAGGCCTGCGGCACCACGACCTTCGCCATCCCGAGCGATTTGGCGACGCGTATCGCGTGGGCGGGACCGGCGCCACCAAACGCGACCATCGTGTAGCCGCGAGGATCCCGTCCCTTCTCGACCACGTGCGCGCGCGCCGCACCACCCATGTTCTCGCAGACGACGGCAAGCACGCCCCAGGCCGCCGCCACGGAACTGTCGGACAGCGTCTCGGCAATCGGCGCGAAGGCGCTTTCGGCCGCGTCTCGGTCGAGTTGCATCCGCCCGCCGAGGAAGGAGGCGCCGTCGAGATAGCCAAGAACTAGATTGGCGTCCGTCACGGTCGGCTTCTGGCCACCGCGTCCATAGCAGGCCGGCCCCGGCGTGGAGCCCGCGCTCCGCGGACCGACCTTCATCAACCCCAGCTCATCGAAATGGGCGATACTGCCGCCCCCTGCCCCGATCTCGATCATGTCGATGACCGGCGCGCGGACCGGCAGGCCGCTGCCACGCTTGAAGCGATGCTCGCGCGCCGCCTCGATCATCGGCGCCACGTCGGCGCGGCCATCCTCGATCAGGCAGACCTTCGCGGTCGTCCCGCCCATGTCGAAGGCAATGACATCGTCATGACCGGCGATGCGGCCGAAATATCCCGCGGCGATGGCCCCGCCCGCCGGGCCGGATTCCAGAAGCCGGATGGGAAAGCGTCGGGCCATGGCCGGCGAGGCCAGCTGGCCAGAGGACTGCATCAGGAAGAGCGATCCGGAGAAGCCGCGTTCGCGCAGCGCGCCTTCGATGCTGCGCACATACGGATCGATCAACGGCATCACATAGGCATTCGCCGTCGTCGTGGTGGCCCGCTCATACTCGCGCACTTCGGCACAGACCTCGCTCGACAGGCAGACAGAGAGGTCGGGATATTCGTCGGCCGCGATCGCGGCCACGAGGCGCTCATGCGTGTCGTTCTTGTAGGCGTGCATGAACGACACCGCCACGGCCTCGGCCCCGGCGGCCACCGCAGAGGCCAGCAAGTCGCGCACCTGCCGCGCGGCGATCGGGGTCACGACGGAGCCGTCGGCCGCAATGCGCTCGTCCACCTCGAAGCACATGGACCGCTCGACCAGCGGATCGGGGAAACGAATGAACAGGTCGTGCGCGTCGTAGCGCTGCTCGGTGGCCATTTCGAGCACGTCGCGAAAACCACGGGTGGTCAACAGCGCCGTCTTTGCGCCGCGACGTTCGATGATCGCGTTGGTGACGATGGTGGTGCCATGGACGATGTCGGCGATGTCGGCGAACGACTTGCCGGCTTTCGCAACCAGCGCCTCCAGCCCGTCGATCGAGCCGGCGGCGGGGTCTTGCGAGGTGGTGAGTGCCTTGTGGGTATGAAGCCGACCGCTTTCCGTCTCCAGCAGGACGAAGTCGGTGAAGGTCCCTCCGATGTCGAACCCGATACGGCACTCACGTTGACGTGTCATCGGCGACCACCCTCTTGTATCGCTATGCGATATTAAATATCGTAATACGATAATGCTAGCCGGAGGTCGAACTCTGTCAAGGGGGTTGTTGCGGTGAATGCGATCGAGAACACGGCGGCCCGCCCGAAGCCGCGCAAGGAAGACACGGGCGACGGCCGATTTCTCGGATCCGTCGAAAAAACATTCCAGGTGCTTTCCGCTTTCAATGCCAAGCGAAAGCCGCTCAGCCTCACCGAGATCGTGCGGCTGAGTGGAATCGAGAAAAGTGCCGCCCAGCGCGTGGTCTTCACCCTGCGTGCGCTGGGCTACATCCGGCAGTCAGAGGCCACCCGCCTCTACAGCCTTTCGGCCCGCATGCTCGAATTCGGCGCATCGTTTATCGCATCGAGCCATCTGCACGAGGTCGCCGGCCCCATACTCGAGGCCGTGAATGCGAGTTGCGAAGAGACCGTCAATCTTACCGAGCGCGAGGGAGAGGACGTTGTCTACGTGCTGCGCTATCCGAGCAGGCACGTGGTCAGCGTCGACCTGTCCTCGGGGTCGCGGCTGCCGATCTACTGCACGGCACCCGGCCGCGCGATACTGGCCTATCTCGACGACGAGGAAGCGCGGCGCATCCTCGCGACAAGCGACCTGAAATCGCGCACACCCACGACCAAGACCGATCCTGAGGAGATCCTGGAAGCCTGCGCCAGGGTCCGGGCCCAGGGCTACAGCCTGACGAACCAGGAAGCCTTTGTCGGCGACATCTCGGTCTCCGCGCCGGTATTCGACGAAAGCGGCGCGGTGCTCGCCGCCGTCAATATCGCGGTGCCCTGGCCGCGCTGGTCCGTCGAGCGCGTAGAGGCCGAACTCGCCCCGGTCGTCGTCGGCGCCGCGAATGCGATCTCGCTTGCGATGCGCTCAGCCTGATTGAGGGACTCGCCATGACGTCTTCGCGACTTACAGACTACGTAGCCGAGCTGAACGAATGGGTCTCGATCGAGACGCCCAGTGCCGAACGGAAGTCGGTCGCCCGGCTGCTGGAGCTGGTCGCCGCGCAGTGCGCCCGATCGGGCCTCTCCGTCGAATGGGCGGGAGGCGGCGACGGGGCGTGCCAGACGCTGCTGGCCCGCAGCGGCCCCGCCGGATCCGAGCCCGGCATCCTGGTGCTCGCCCACCTCGATACGGTGCATCCATGCGGAACGCTCCAGTCCGCGCTGCGATGGCGCATCGAGGGAGATCGTCTTTACGGGCCCGGGGTCTACGACATGAAAGGCTCGGCGCTGATGGCGCTCGCCGCCTGGCGCAGGCTTCGCGAAACGGGCCGATCGAGCAAGGTGCCCGTCACCTTTCTGTTCTCGCCCGACGAGGAGATCGGAAGCCCCTCCTCTCGCACGGTCATCGAAGACGAAGCCAGACGGGCTCTGGCGGCACTCGTTGTCGAGCCCGCGCGCGACGGCGGCAAGATCGTTACGTCCCGGAAGGGCGTGGCGCGCTTCGTCATTACGGCGAGCGGACACGCCGCCCATTCGGGATCGAACTTCGAGCTCGGCCGCAGCGCGGTCAGCGAAATCGCCGTGCACATTCCCGCTATCGAAGCCCTGACGGACCTGGCGCGGGGCATCACTGTCAACGTTGGAACGATCAGCGGCGGAACCAGCCCGAACACGGTGCCGGCTCACTGCCGTATCGAGGTGGATGTCCGACTGCAGCGGCTCGATCAGGTCGAACCGACGCTCGCCGCCATCCGATCTCTGATCCCGCGAGATCCGGACGTCACACTTGAAATCGCCGGCGAGCTCAACCGCCCTCCCTTCGACCACGGGCCTGAATCGCAGAGGCTTTTCCACCATGCGCGGACGGTCGCCGCGACGCTCGGCATTGAACTTGTGGGCGTGGCCGCCGGCGGCGCAAGCGATGGCAACTTCACGTCCGCAATCGGCGTGCCGACGCTGGATGGATTGGGAGTGGACGGTGCCGGGGCGCATACCCTCGAAGAGCACATCCTGCTGTCATCGGTGGTACCGCGGATAGACCTCTTCGCGTCCCTGCTCGAGACAACCGACCTCGGCCGCCTCCAAACGGCGTCCGCCGAGTAGTCTGCCTGCACAAAACCAGGACGTTTTCCGCGGCCACCTGCCTTGCCGTTCCGATCCCGCACGCCCGGCGCGCAGATTGGTCTCGTCGGGTGCCTGCCGGAACCGGCGGCGTCGGCTCAAAGCTCGTCGGGGTATGGCCGCGTCGCGGAATCGAGTGCTGCGGCGATATTCGATGGCTGGATTTGAACGGCAGGTGGCGTGATCTCACGATCACGGGAACCACCATCGGCCGGAGAACCATCCTGGTGGTGAACGATATCAGTGAGCGCAAGGCGTTGCAGCGCCGCGAGCATCGACAACAGGAGGCCCTCGCCCATGCCTCGCGCCTGTCGGTCATGGGTCAAATCGCCTCCGAACTGGCCCACGAATTGGGCCAACCCCTGACCGCCTGTCAGAATTACCTCTTTGGCATCCAGAACAGGATCAAGACCGATGCGTCGGTTTCAGCGGACATAGAAGACGCGCTCGGACAGGCGACCGACCTCATTCACCAGGCACGCGGCATTGTGCAACAGGCGCGCGAGTTCATTGCGCGGCGCCATCCCAAGGCAGAGGACGTCGATCTCGGCGCGCTTATCGATCAAACCCTCTCCCTCCTCAAGCATCAAATCAGATCCGTCGGCGCCCGCGTCGAAGTCAGCAAAGACTTCGGCGAGGACACGAACCGGTTTGTCCTGACGTGCCGAAAGGTGGCCATTCAGCAGGTGATCGTGAATCTCGTGATGAACGCTTTGGAGGCGCTTGATGCGTCAGAGCGGGCGGAGAAACGGATCCGGCTGGAGATGTCCCGCCCCCAGCCGCAGACCGTGACGATCAACGTCCGCAACACCGGGCCGGCCTTGCCGACGGAAATACATCCGCAGCTCTTCGATGCTTTCGTAACAACCAAACCGGAAGGAATCGGAATGGGGCTGATGATCTGCCGGACGATTGTCGAAAGTCACGGCGGATCGATCAGGCTCGCCTCCTCGACAGACGGCGATGTCTGCTTCCGGATCACACTTCCGGAGGGAGGAGAAACGATATGAGAGCCGCCGATCGCGCCGTCACGATTCATGTGGTCGATGATGACGAAAAGGTCACGTCATCTTTGGTCTGGCTTCTGGAATCGATCAACATCCATGTGGTGGCGTACAATTCGCCACGCGGCTTTCTAGCCGCGCTGTCGGACATCCAGGGGCCGTTCTGCCTCGTCGTGGACTTGCGAATGCCCGAGCTGGACGGCCTGGAATTGCAGCAGGAGATCAGAAATCGCGGCTACGATCTGCCGGTGCTTTTCCTCAGCGCTCACGGCGATGTTTCAGCGGCCGTCGCGGCGATGCGCCAAGGCGCCTTCAGCTTCATGGAAAAACCCTATGCGCCCAACGACCTTCTGGCCAATATCAACAAGATGATCGAGATCGCCGATGCGGAATTCAGCCGCAGGGAGTCTCATCGCGAATGGGAACTGCGATATGGCAATCTGACGTGCCGGGAAAAGGAAATCGCCCTCATGCTGCGAGACGGGTTCACCAGCAAGGAAATCAGCGCTCAGTTGATGATCAGCCCGAAGACTGTCGATGCCCACAGGATCAACATCATGCGCAAGCTCGATGTGAGCACCCGGTCCGATCTGTTTGCAACCCTCAAGACGGCGTCACACGGATAGAGGCTCCGCCCGCGCCGCCGCTCCTGCCGGCACTACGGCTCGGGGTCGGCGAACGGCGCGATCGAGCGGCGACAGATCTCTCGATTGGAGCGGCGCACAAACGTTGCGTAGGCCCTATTGCGGTCCGGAAAATTGGTGACGGGCGCCAGCGAGACATCCACCGCCTCGGCACTACCGATCATGGAAGACTCCTCGACACGGCTGGCGCCAGATGGGTGACGCGGTCCGCGAGGTGCATATCGCGGAGCAGAGCTATTGCCGCTGGCAACAGCATCATGGCGGCAACGGAACCAACCGGCTGCGCGCGCTGAAGCCGCTGCAGAAGGAGCATGATCGCCTCCGCAAGGCGGTCTCATACCTAACGCTAGACAAGCTTATCCGAACCTCGCGCGCCCGAGCCGAACCGTCCGGTCATCGCCCGCGCCAGCCCTATGTCGTGACTGGCGCTTGCGATGACGAACAACGGGAACGGATTGGCCCGACTCCGGCAAGCGAGCGCCTGATGCGTTCTTCGTCGCGCCTCAAGTCTTCTGGCTGACGATCACGCTCATTCCCCCAGGCAACCGCGCGCTGCTTCGCAGTTCATGCGGCCCCGCACTGACGGGCGCGGCAATGCTGGCGCCGGCCGCCTCCATCCCTGCAAGCGCTGCCTGCAGGTTTCCCGTGCGGATACCAAGCGCAGGCTGGTCCAGCATACGCTCGTCTGCGCCGAGTAGCGCCAGCGTGAGGCCCTGCAGATCGAACGCTGCATATCGCTCTCCATCGCGAAACTTCATCGGCAGCTTCACGATATCTGCAAGGAACGCACACGCCGCCGACATGTCGCTGACCGGCACGAGCACGGAATTCACACGCATCCCCTCGTCGATCGAGGATTGATCGGCACTCATCTGCCGAGCGCCTCATTGGCCAACTCGTTGCGCAGCGCCATGTCGTTCTGACCATTGAACTGCGGCATCACATAGCGCGCAAAAAGCTCCAGCGAGCGGTTGTACAGATCGGACGTCGTCCAATCGCGCACATTGATCAGCAATGTGCCGAACCCACCGGTTTCCTCATTGAGCTCATGAAGCTGGCGGATACAGTCTTCGGGCGAACCGATGATCCACGGAATCTCCTCGACCATCCAATCGAATGTAAGGTCCGCATCCGGCATGTCCGCGTCCTTCTTCATCAGCGCCCCGAGACCGAGCCCGAGCAGATAGTCGTAGGAAATGCGGACGCCTTCGCGGATATCCGCCATCGCCTGCTCCCTGCTCGTCGAGACATAGACCTCGCGGACGACCGCCCAATTGTCTCTCGCTTTTTGCGGGTCACGTCCCGCTTCCTCGGCGCCCTTCACGATCGCATTGGCATGGTCGCGCAGGTCCGGCGCCGCGCCGCCGCCCACAAGGGGGGTGAAGTAGACACTCAGCGACTTCCATCCCCTTGAGCCGCACAGCTCGAAATTGTGGGTGCCAGTCAGTCCGGCAACCGCGAAGGGCGGCTCGGCCTGCAGCGGCGGAACCTGCAGGCGCCGGTTCTTCACGCTAAAATACTGCCCCTCGAACGTGTATGGCTTGCGGCTGGAAAGGAGGTTCCAGATGATCTCCAGAGCCTCGTTCGTGCGCGGTTTCGCTTCTTCGGAAGACATGCCGAACAGCGCGCGGTCACTCGGCAGACCACCGCCGCCAAAGCCGAAATCGAGCCGTCCATGCGTCAGATGGTCAAGAAAGGCCAAGCGCTCCGCGACAAGGAACGGATCATGATAAGGCAGGTTGACGACGCCGGTGCCGAGGCGAATACGGCTGGTGACGGCCGAGGCCTTGGCAATGAGAAGCTCCGGCATCGGGACGTTCTCATAGCCACCCGTATGATGTTCGCCGATCCAGAATTCGTTGAAGCCTAACTTCTCCGCCGTGACAATCCTATCGATGTCCCGGTCGTAAGAAAGCGTCCAGTTCTCATGCGGCGGATGCTCCGGCATGGTGAACAGACCAAACCTCATTATTCTCCTCCCTCTCGACTGCTTGGCGATCCGTGATAATCCGCCGCCATACTTATAACAAACGATTGTTTGTTGCCTGCCACTATATATCCCCTCGACACGTCGTCAACTCAATTTGCATCGCCGCCGCGCGCCCCTTTTGCGCATCGAAAAATGCACGCCCCGGCTTGCACAGGTTTGACAAACAAACGTACGTTCTTTGGCTGAACAAACGAACAGGGGAGGATGTTTTGGATCACGTAACTGCCCAGACGGAGGTATTTTGCGAGGCCATGCGCCGATGGGCCTCCGGCGTCTCATTGATCACGAGCCAACATCAGGGCAGTCCCGTGGGCATGGCCGCCACTGCCATCATGTCACTCAGCGTTTCTCCGCCAAGCATCGCTGTCTGCGTCAACCGCACGGCCAGCCTGCATCCGGCGATCGTTTCCAGCCAGCGATTCTGCGTCAATTTCCTGAACGGCCGTCATGAGCCGCTGATCCCGGTCTTTAGCGGCAAGGTGAAAGGAGAGGCTCGCTTTGCCGTTGGCGACTGGGTGATGGAGGATGGCCCGCCAAAACTCGCCGACGCCCAAGCGACGCTTCAATGTGTTGATGATGGTCGTGTCGACTACGGCACCCACACGATCTTCATCGGCCGCGTCGAAACGGCGGAATTCACCGATATCGCGGAGCCTTTGATCTGGCTTGACGGGCGTGTCGTGCGGCCGGAATGATATGTTGATTATTGCCGCCAATCCCGCTTTGGAGCGCCATTACTGCAAATCTGGCTTATTTCACCAGAATTTTCCCATTTTTGAGGCAAGAATACCTATATTTCCAAAACCAACACACGGCGAAAAGCAGTTGATCCCTATTTCTCGCCGCCCCCTGCCAATCACAGCATTCCCCTCCCCCACCTTGAACGCCAATAGCGATCGCACAACGAAGCGATTCCCGCTTCCCGATCCGTGGCAGCTTTTCGAGGGGACACGCGCGGTCGGTTTCATGCCGGCAATTCCTTGACTTGGGCGTGCCGATCGGCCTCTCGGGATTCTCCGCTCGGAGGGGAGATGAAGCCGCGCTGCCTGCCAGACGTTCATCCAGTCGCGGATGACACAATGCGCCATAGGCTGAATTCATCATGGGAGGGCCACGACGACCTGCGCGCGGCCGGCGCGCGCCATGCCTTCGCCGTCAGGCGTAGATGTTCATGTATTTCATGCAGATGACGCGAAGACAGGACGAGATGTTCTTGTCGTTCGCGACCAGGCACTGGTCGTGAATTCGGGCGATCAGCTGCGGCAGCGAGATCTCCATCCGGTCGGCCATGTCCTCGAGCACGGTCCAGAAGACCCGCTCGAGGCGGACCGTGGTGCTGTGGCCATGAATGCGGAAGCCTCGTTTTTCGGGCAGGAACTCGCTAACCTGATCGACCGAACACGCGTTGAACATGTGACCCAGGAAGTCGTCCGGATCGATTTCAACGTAGATCGACATTCCGCTTCGGTCCCGTCCTGCGCATCCGGTAGGCCGCCTGTCGAATCCGGGCTATGGCGCCCTCGTCGGCCATCGATCCTTACATGTTTGGAGGGTGTTTCCAATAATTACTACCACCGGGCATCGGCGCACTCATAGGCTTCAGCAAGGTGCCCAACGAAAGCAAGACGGCACCGTGGGAGGATGTCTTGGCCAGTGAGTTCTTCAAGAAGACTCTTGATCCGGTGATCGCGCTTGCGGCGATCGCGATACTCAACATCTTTTTGTTTCTGATCGTGGGAGCGTGGACCGTCGGTGGCGGCGAGACCATGATGACCGGGCTTGCCGCCCAGGCCGTCATGGGCGACGAGCTGAAGCGTCTCCCGTTCTGGACTCTCGTGTTCCCGCCGGACGCGAGCTACTGGAAGATCTACATCAGCCTCGGAATGCTCTTCGGCGCCTTCGTGGGGGCGATACTCAGCAAGGAATTCTATATCCGGATGCCCCGTCGCCTGTCCGAATGGGTGATGATCACCATCGGCGGCCTGATGATGGGCATCGGCATCCGTCTCGCCTTCGTCTGCAACGTGTCGACCTTCTTCGGCCTGACGCCGGAGATGAACATGGGCGGCTACCTCGCCATCAGCGGCATCATCGCCGGGGCCTGGGTCGGCTCGATGATCTACAAAAAAGTTCTGGAGGGCTGAACCATTAGCGCCATCGGGGAATGCATCATCGCTTTCATTTTCGGCTCGATCGTCGGTCTGCTGGTTCAGCGTTCGCGCTTCTGCAACACCGCCGCCCTGCGCGACGCGATCCTGTTCAAGACCTACCGCAATACCAAGGCATTGCTGGTCGCCATGATGATCCTGACCTTCGGGTTCACGCTGTTCATCACGTTCGGCGAAGGCAAGCCATTGCACTTCGACGTCGGCCTGAACACCTTCGCGGGGCTGTTCATCTTCGGCATCGGCATGGTGCTGGCGGGCGCGTGCACGGTGTCGACCTGGGTCAAGACGGGCGAAGGCAATGTCGGCGCCCTGTGGGCGCTGCTGTTCACCTTCATCGGAATGTTCCTGTTCTCGATGCTCTGGTCGATCAACTACTGGCCGCCCGCACCGGCGTCGATGACGGGCGAACCTAACCTGGAAGCCCTCCAGCTCGGCTTCGCGAATGCCGCGACGCTGCAGGAGAAACTCGGCATACCCGCCGTCGTTTTCGGGCTGGTGCAGATGGGCGTGCTGTTCCTCATCTACCGCGCGATCAGGCGCAAGGAGGACGCGCAGGCGGCGCACCATCGCCAGGTGCAGGAAAGCCGCAAGATGGCCACCGCGCAAGCCGCGGAATGACGTGATCCCGAGACCCCGAGAGGACGACTAGACATGGGCCTGTTCAGCAGAAAGAAAACCGAAACGACCGACGCAGCCCCGATGGGTCAGGCGACGCTGAGCGACGGCTCGCACGTGACCATCGCGCAGAGCGTGGATTGCCTGGGCGACAGCTGCCCGCGCCCGCAGTTGATGACCAAGAAGGCGATCGGCCAGGTCGGCTCCGGCGATATCATCGAGATCGTTCTGGACAATCCGTCCTCGGTCGAGGCGCTGCCGCCGATGTGCGACGAACTCAACGCCGCCCATCTGGAGACGATCCGGGAACCGCGCTGCTGGAAAGTCTACATCCGGAAGGACTGAGCGAATGACACCCGCAAAGCTCTTCATGCAGTTCTACGTGGCAGCCTCGCTGGTCGTGGTCGTGGCGGGGTTGGGGTGGATGTATGTTTCGCCGCCGCCCAGCATGTTCGTGGACCGCGATGGCGTGCCCCACTTCACACCGGAGGTGGAGCACCCCATCACCGGAGAGGGCGTCAGCGTGAACAAGCTCATCAAGCACTACCGCGGCGACTGAGGACGAGACATGGATTTCGAAACGACGGCCCAGCTGGTTTTGGCGATCGCTGCTTTTGCCGTGCTTTATGTCGGTTTTCTCAAGGATTCACTCTGAGAAACGGAGGCGGGAGATGGACCGCTCGAGCCTAGTTTTCTGTGCAGGTAGTCTCGTCGTCTGCCTCGGAGCGGCATGGCTGTTCTTCCCGCTGGCCGCCGTCGAGCCTGAGACGGTCGCGATGGCGCAGACACCGCAGCCGGCCGAGACCTTGCCGATGATCGACGTGGGCCAGGGCTTCGGCGAACTGCCCGCCGTCGAGCTCATCGGCTACTACGTGGAAAATCCCCCTGCCCCGCCCGCGGCCGGCGCCGCGCCGGAACCGGTCATCCGGTTCGGGGGGTGCTGAGTTGGGCCGGCGGCAAAACCGGGCTATCGGACCAGGCGCGCTGGCGCTGGCACTAGGTACGGCTTTTCCGCTCGCCGCCCAACCGATCGAGATTGCGGACACCGTCGCCGCCGACGCCCGGGTGATCGACATCCGCGCCGAGGACGATTGCCTGGCGACCTCCCTGCCCGGCGCCCGCTGCCTGCCGGCCCCGTGGCTGCTCGACGGCGGCGATGGCGCACCGATCGGATTTCATGCGCTGCGCTGGCTGCTCGGGACCGTCGGCCTGAGTGGACGGGAACCGCTCGTGGTGTACGCCGGGCCGGCGGGTACGACGGACGATGCGCTGGCGGTGGCCGCGCTCGCCTATCTCGCGGGACAGAGCCTCGTGACCGTCCACGACGGCGCGGCGGTCGATACCGGCACGGGTGGCGAGAGCCGGAGCTTCAGCCGGGAGGCGGTCTACACCGCGCCGATGCGTATCGGGTCGATGGCTGTATCGGACGCGGCCACGCCGGACGACGCCGGATCATTGCGCGGCAGCCTGATCGAATTCGCGCGCACCGGCGCCGCCGTCGCCTTCGCACCGCAACATTGAAGATGGAGCCGACCGGACCGACCATGGACGTTCTGTTGCATATCACGACCGCCGAGGCCGCACGGATCGCCGCCGGGCTTGGCCGCGCCCTGACTTCGCAAGAGGCCAGCTGGAGCTGTTTCCTGACCAACGACGGCGTGAAGGCGCTGGACGATGCGGACTTCGCCGCGGCCAGCGCGGGCGCGGCGCGCGTCGTCGTCTGCGAGCATTCGTGGGACCACCACATGGACAGCCGCGCCTGCCCGGTGGAACAGGGCAGCCAGACCGTGAACTCCGCACTGGTGGCGGAAGCGGCGCGCGTCGTGAGCCTCTAGGGAGACCATCGTGGAGCCGAAGAAAATTCTCGTACTGGGCCGGCGCGATCACACCGAGGCGATGCGCGTGGCCGCCGGGCTGACGATTTTCGGCCATGACGTGCGGCTGGTGTTCATGACCGGACCGGTCGAAGAGACCGAGGCGAATGCCGAGCAGACCGAACTTCTGGAACTGGCCGAGATCGTGCCCGAGACGACCGTGGCGGAGATGGGCGACGACCTCGCCCTGCTCGATGCCGCGGCCCTGGGCAGCGCCATCGCCGCGGCCGACCGTGTCGTGAATCTCTAAGGGGGCCGCGCGATGAAGATGCTCGAATTGCAGACAGGCCTGTTTCCAGACGCGGCGCTGGTCGCGCGGGCCATGGAGACTTTGCATGCCGGAAACGCAGTCGAAAAGGCAGACGTCACGCGTCTGTCTTCAGACGACGAAGACGGCTGGGCGGAGGTGGCACGTGCCATCCTGGCCGCCGACCTCGTCGTCACGATTTGACACGATGGTTCGGCGGTGGAGTGAGAAAGGGAGGACCTGAAAATGACCGGACTTGCTAGCACTGTGAGAGCCATCGCGGCCGCGACGGCACTCTTGGCAGCGACCATAGTGGCGGCAGTGCCCGCCATGGCGGCCGAGCCTCTGGTGGACGTGGACTGGGTCAAGGCCAATACCGGGCAGCCCGGCATCGTCTTCGTCGATGCCCGGGGCCAGACCGACTTCCTGCGCGGGCACATCCCCGGCGCGGTGAACACCGACTACGGAAAGGACGGCTGGCGCGTGAAGAAAGGCGACGTGCCCGGCGTATTCCCCGACGACCCCGCGACACTCGCGGCGCTGATCGGCGGCCTCGGCATCGACAATTCGACCCATGTCGTGCTCGTCGCGCCGGGGGCGAACTCGTCCGACATGGGCATGGCCACGCGCATGTACTGGACGTTCAAGGTTCTGGGCCACGACAACGTGTCGATCCTGAACGGCGGCATGAACGCCTATCTCGCCGAGCTGGATGCCAACAAGAACCCGGCCAATCCGCTCGAGAAGGGGGCGGCCAAGGTCGAGCCCAAGTCCTTCAACGTGGCCTTGAGACAGGACATGCTGATTGACGACAACGCGGTCAAGGCGGCACTGGATGCCGGCACGCTGATGGTCGACAACCGCGACAACGACCAGTATCTGGGTGTGAACCGGCACGGCGCGTCCAAGGCCTCGGGTACGATCCCCGGCGCCGTCAACCTGCCGCAGAGCTGGATGACCGAAAATGGCGGCGGCATGTTCCGCGATGCCAAGACGCTCGCGACGCTCTACAAGGCGGCGGGCGTGCCCACTTCGGGCGAGCAGATCAGCTTCTGCAACACCGGCCACTGGGCGTCGATCGGCTGGTTCGTGTCGTCCGAGATCCTCGGCAACAAGGACGTGCAGATGTATGACGGCTCGATGGTGTCCTGGACGAACGCGGGCTTGCCCACAGAGCAGAAGATCTCCATCGATCAATGACGAATCCGGTGGTGTAATGGCGCCTCGGCGCCGCATTGTCGAAAATGCGATGGCCGCAACGCCCAGGGGCGTTGCGGCCATCGTCGCGCTCATTCTGTGGCTCGCGACCGCGGGGCCCGGATATGCCGGGGACGACGCGCGTGTCCTGGCGAGCGAGCTTCGTATCGCGCTGGGCGACGTCGAACGCCTGGCGGAAACCGACCTCCCCGCCCCGCACAGGATCGGCCTGGCCGAACGGCTTGCCGGTTCCCTGGGGCTTCTGCCCTGGCTTCTGCAAAGGGCCGGAGACGCGGACGGGGCACGGGCTCTCATCAAATTCCAGGAGACGAGCCTGGAGCCATCCGTCGAAACGGAACCGCTCGCCACGCTGCTTGCCGAGCTTTCCAGCCGTCATCCGCTCGACCTGGCCGGGAGCAAGGAGCCCGCTGTCGCGGCGACCGCCATGCGGGAGGCGCGGGTGATCCATCAGACCTACTGCGCCGGCTGCCATGACGGGGCGGGCAACGGCGATCCCGAACTCACCCTGCCGGCCCGCGACCTCTTCCTCATGGGCCGGTCGGAACGGCCCGACATCTTCGTCGCCCGCCTTTTCAACGGCATCAAGGGGGACGAGACGATCGGTTTCCGCAATCCCCTGACCGACGAACAACTCGCCGCCCTGCGGGCGTTCTATTCCGACGATTGACCGGTCCCCGCCCCCACTCAGTCCCGTGACAGCAGCCGCAGGCCGAGGAAGGCGACGAGGATCGACAGGGCGATGGTCAAGGTGGCGATGGCGTTGATCACCGGGTTCACGCCCTCGCGCAGCATCGACCAGATATGCATCGGCAAGGTGTTCTCGCTGCCCGTCAGGAAGAACGTCACCGGGATCTCGTCGAAGGACAGTACGAACACCAGCAACGCGCTGCCGAGAAGCGCCGACTTGAGGTTCGGCAGCGTCACCCGCCAGAAGGTGGTCGCCGGGCCGGCGCCCAGATCGAGGCTCGCCTCCTCTATGCTGCGGTCGAAACGGCGCAGGCGCGCGTAGACCTGGGTGACGACGATCGGCAGGCACCACACCGAATGCCCGATGGCGACGGTGAAGAGGGAAAGCCGCGTATCGAAGCGGCTCAACAGCAGCAAGAGCGCCAGCCCCGTGACGATGCCCGGCACCACCAGAGGCAGCAGAATCCCGTGCTCCAGCAGGTGTTTGCCGGGAAAATTCACGCGGTCCAGGCCGAAGGCCAGCGGCACGCCCAGGATCAGAGTCAGCGGCACCACCGTGCCGGCGACGATCAGGCTGTTGCCGACCGAGCGCCACAGGTCGCTATCGGCGAACAGGGCCCGGTACCAAGCGAGGCTGACGCTGTCGATCGGGAAGACGAGCAGAGGCGAGTCGGAAAAGGAGAACACCACCAGTACCGCGATGGGCAGGTAGAGAAAGGCGAATGCCGCGACAGCTGTGACCAACAGACCACGGCGGACCGGGAGGGTCAGGAGGGGATCGTAACGGGCCTGCATTGCGGTCCTACCGTTTCTCAAGCCGTGCGCCGATGCCCACGATGGCCAGCACGATGACCACCACCACCATCGCCAGCGCGCTGCCGAAGGGCCAGTCGAAGGCGGTGCCGAACTGGCTGATGATGACGTTGGCGATCATGATTTCATTCGGCCCGCCCAACAGCGACGGGGCGACGAAATCGCCAAAGCTCAGCGCGAAGGTGAAGGTGCCGCCGGCCACCACGCCGGGCAGGCTGAGCGGCAGGATCACGCGCCGGAACGTGGTGAAGGGCCGCGCGCCAAGGTCCAGGCTCGCCTCTATCTGGTCGCGCGATAGCTTCTCCAGCGACGCATAGATCGGCAGGGTCACGAAGGGCACGAAGATGTAGACCAGCGTCAGCACGACGCTGAACTGATTGTACAGAAACAGGTCCAGCGGCGCGTCGGTCAGCCCCAGCGATGTCAGCGTGCTGTTCACCAGACCGGAGCGGCCGAGGATGATCTTCCAGGTGTATGCCCGCAGC
Source organism: Microbaculum mangrovi (assembly GCF_051390635.1). Taxonomy (NCBI): domain Bacteria; kingdom Pseudomonadati; phylum Pseudomonadota; class Alphaproteobacteria; order Hyphomicrobiales; family Tepidamorphaceae; genus Microbaculum; species Microbaculum mangrovi. The sequence continues at coordinate 530,930 of NZ_JBPODT010000002.1, read as the reverse complement.
AGGAAGCTGGTGAGCAGCGGGATCACCACGAGGAAATAGAGCATCTGCCGGTGACGGCGGGCCACGAAGGCGAGAAAGAACGCCAGCGGATAGCCGATCGCCAACGCGAACAGCGTGACCAGGAGCGCGGTCGAAAACGAGTTCCACAGCACCTGCCGGTAAAGCGGGTTCTCGACGATCCGGGCGTAGTTGTCGCCCGTCAACGTGCGCGAGATGACATAGCCATCCACCTGCCAGACGCTGTGCAGCAGGATCTCGCCATAGGGAATGACCAGAAAGACCAGCAGGTAGAGCAGCGGCGGGCCGACCAGGAGCCATCCACCCGGGACCCGCCAGCCGCGCGCCGCGCCGGCGTCCTGAACCGTGGCGCTGCTCATCGTGCCGGCGTTTCGGGAAAGACGAGAAGCGCGTCGGGAGCGAGCTCGAGACGCATCGGTGCGCCCTCGTCCAGCGGGCCGGGCCAGGCTGCAAGGGCTTCGGGACTGACCTCGGCCGTCAGCATATCGCCGCCGTGCAGGCGCAGGATCAGGCGATTGGCGGTGCCGACATAGGCGATCTCGCTGAGGCGTGCCTCGACGACATTGGTCTCCGCGCCGTTGGTGGCGAGCCGCACCTTCTCCGGACGTATGGCGACGACCCCCGCGTCCGCGGGCGTCGCCCCCTCGGGCAGTTGCAGTCGCGTGCCGTCGGACAGCGCGACGCCGCCGGGCACGGTGTCGGCGATCGGCAGGAAGTTCTCCGTGCCGACGAATTCGGCCACGAACCGTTCGCAGGGACGCTCGAAGATGTCCGCCGGCGTGCCGATCTGGCGGATTTCGCCGGCGTTCATGACCGCAACCCGGTCGCTCATCACCAGCGCTTCTTCCTGGTCGTGCGTGACGTAGACGAAGGTGATGCCCAGGCCGGTCTGGATCCGCTTGAGCTCGAGCTGCATCTCGCGTCGCAACTTGGCGTCGAGCGCGCCCAGCGGCTCGTCCAGAAGCAGGACGCGCGGCTCGTTCACCAGCGCCCGCGCCAGCGCCACCCGCTGCCTCTGCCCGCCGGAGAGGTTGTCGGGCCTGGCCGAGGCCTTATCCAGCAGGCCGACGCGGTCGAGCATCTCGGAGGTCCGCTGCACGATTTCCGCCTTGGGCAGCTTCTTCAGGGTCAGGCCATAGGCGACGTTGGCCTCGACCGTCATGTGCGGGAACAGCGCGTAGCTCTGGAAGACGGTGTTGACCGGACGGCGATAGGGCGGACGCTCGTTCATCCGCACGCCGTCGACGGTGATCGTGCCGCTGTCGACGGCCTCGAAGCCGCTGATCATGCGCAGCGTGGTCGTCTTGCCGCAGCCGCTGGAGCCGAGCAGCGTCAGGAATTCGCCCGCCTCAATGTCGAGAGAGACCTCGGAGACCGCGACGAACGACTCGAACGACTTGCTGACCCGGTCGAGCCTGACGGCGCCGCCCCGGAGAGCGACGCCTTCATTCTTGGAAAATGCTGGGGTCATTGGCGCGCGGCTTTGACCTCGTTCCAGACTTCCAGATAGCGGCCGCGGCGGGGAATGTCCTGCCAGAACTCGATGCGCTCCAGAAGGTCCGGCCCCTCGTCCATGTAGAGCTGTTCCCAGACGGCTTCGTCCATGAATTCACGAGACTCCGGGTTGGTCACGGTGTAGCCCGTGGCCTCGGCGATCTGGCCCTGCGTCTTCGGCGCAATCAGGTGGTCGATGAAGGCGTGCGCCTCGGCGGCGCAATCGCTGCCTTTCACGACGAAGTTGGAGTCCAGCCAGCCGACCGGGTTCTCCGGAACAAATTCGCGCACGTTCATGCCCTGCTCGCGCAGCGCCTGGGTGATGTAGTTCCAGGAATTGCTGGCCACGATCTCGCCGCTCGCGAAGAGCTCGATCGCCTCGCCGGCCTGGCTCCAATAGGTGCGCACCAGCGATTTCTGCTCGATCATCTTCTTCTTGACCTCTTCGAGCTGCTCGTCCGACAGGGTCCAGAGGTTGTCGTAGCCGAGGTAGCTGGCGACGTCGGCAATGGTGGTCACGTCTTCCCACATGCCGATGCGGCCGGCGTACTTGGGATCGAAGAGAATGCCGAAATCCTCGCCCTCGGGGATGACATCGGCGTTCACGGTCACCGGCGTGGTGCCCCAGAAGGTCGGCGCGCCATAGAGCTTGTCGTCCTTGTGAAGGAAATCCAGATCGCGGAAGCCCTCGAAGATCTGCTCCAGATGCGGCAATTGTGCGGCGTCGAGCGGCTCGACGAAGCCGGCGCCGATGGCGCGCCCGGCCAGGGAGCTGACGATGGTGACGACGTCATAGTCGCCGCCCCCCGCAGCCAGCTTGGCCATGTACTCGTCGTTGGACCCGACATAGGTGCGCTTGACGGTAATGCCGGTCTCTTCCTCGAACGGCTTGACCCAGGCATCGTCGACATAGCCTTCCCACGTCAGCATGCCGATTTCGGTGCATTGGGCGAAGGCGCCGCCGGCGGTGGCCAGGGTGATGCCGAGAAGTGCGGCGGATGTGGTCAGCAGACGTGTTTTCATTGGCGATCTCCGCTTTTTGTTAGGGGTTCTTGTGGGTCTTGGGGAGCGGGCTCAGCCGCCGAGCTGGGCGTACAGGCTGTCGACGGTCTCGGCGGTATAGTGCATCGCGTGGGGCTCGGAGAACGTCCAGCCGCGGTATGGCTGGCCTGCCATCGCCTTGACCGCCTCGTCGGCGCGCAGGATCTGCCCGCCGTAAAGCCAGTTCGCCATGTCCAGCATGGCCACCTTGTGGGCGAACGTGTTGAACGATCCGCAGGCGTCCAGCACCAGCGTCACCCGGTAGTCGCGCCAGATCGCGTCCCAGACCGTCGTCTCCAGGCAGGCCTCGGTCCAGCAGCCCAGGACGATCAGGTGCTCCGCGTCCACCTGGCTCAGCAGCAGGTCCAGCTTGGTGCCATAGAAGGCCGAGAAACGCTGCTTGTCGAAGACGACGTCTCCGGGCTGCGGGCGCACCTCGTCGCAGATGCCGACCGCGGGGCTGTCGCTGCGGCTGGCGAGCGGCCGGCCCTCGGCATCGCGGGGCTCGTGCCGCTGGGCGTCGTGGCCCGCGGGGTCGAGGGCGTGGCGGCTGTAGATCACCGGAATGCCGGCGGCGCGGGCGGCCTCGATCGTCTTCGCAGCGTTGGCGAGGATCGTCTCGTATCCCGCCACCTGCCAGACGCCACCGGCGGCGTTCTCGCCCTGTAGATCCACCGCCACGAGGGCGCTTCGGTTTGATTTCATTTCGTCGGGAAATCCCATCTTCGTTCGCTGAAACACTCAGTTTTGACTCGTGGCCGGAAGCTTGCATGTCGCCAGGATGATGAAAACTTGAAAAAACCTCATAGATTCATTAGGCATGGCTTATGAGTCTTGTGAACGACCTTCCCCCGCTGCAGTGGCTGGTGGCGTTCCAGCGGGTGGCCGAGCACCTCAGCTTCACGCGGGCGGCGGCCGAGTTGAACGTGACGCAACCGGCGATGAGCCATAAAATCCGCCAGCTCGAGGCGCATCTGGGGGTGAAGCTGTTCCTGCGCGCCGGCCGGGGCATCGCCCTGAGCCGAGAGGGCGAGATCTTCCTCAGCGCGGTCGAGGACGGGCTGGTGCGGATCGCCGGTGCGTCGACGATGCTGAGCCAGCCGATGCCGCATGTGACGATCCGGACCGACGCGGAGTTCGCCAGCTTCTGGCTGCTGCCGATTATCGCCCAGTTCAACGCGCGGCATCCGCGCATCGTCACCTCGATCGTCTCCGACCAGGGCGGGACGGTGCCCGATCCATCCAGTCCCGACCTGGACATCACCTTCGGTGACGGCAACTGGCCCGGCGCGACCAGCCACCGGCTTTTCTACGAGGAAGTGTTCCCCGTCTGCAGCCCGTCCTATCTCGAGGGGCGCGGCCGGATCGGGAGCCTCGAGGCGCTCGCCCGACAGACGCTGCTGGGCTGGCACACGTCCCGCTGGGATTTCATGGATTGGGGCGAATGGTTCGAGCGCAGGGGCGCGCGCCATATCGATTCCGCCTCACGGCTGATCTTCGACAATTACCATGTCGCGATGCAGGCCGCCGTGAACGGCCAGGGCATCGCCCTGGCCTGGCGCTACTGCCTCGGGGATCTTCTGGAAAAGAAGCTTCTCGTCAGGCCGGTACCCGACACGGTAATCACGCCGCGGGGCCAGTTCCTCATCGAGCCGCAGACGCCCGAGATCCCGCAGGTGCTGCAATGGCTGATGCAATGGATCATCGACAAGTCGCGCGACACACTGGACGAGCAGCAAAGGATGCTCGACAGGCACTGACCCAACCATTCCATTCGCTTTTTCGCCTGAAAGCGATCACCGCTTGGCTTGACAACGGCGGATATCCTCCGGCGGCCGGTCGGGATTAGCCCGTGATCCAGGTTCAATGGGGTGATGGTGCTGCACTCCGGCGGGGCGGCGCAGTCCGTGCCGTCCCCAATCCCGAAACGCGCATCACCGTTCGTCGGCGATCACTTTCCCGTCGTTCGGCAGAGCCCCCGGCGCGACGACCTCAACCTCGCTCCGCAGCCTGGTCGTCTCGGTCAACAACCTGGCTGCGCGTTCGGCGATGGACGTCTCCTCGTGCTCGATTTTCAGGAGCAACGAATCCTGCTCGCCCGCGCGCTTGACGATGAGCCGCAGTCGCCCGCTGATGCCAAGTTCCCGACCGACAACGGCCACCTGCTCGGGCCGAACGAACATGCCCCTCACCTTGGTCGCCTGGTCCGCACGGCCCATCCACCCGGCGATGCGCGGGCGCCCGTCGGATGCCGCCGGCAGGCTGCGCGAAAGGTCGCCGGTGGCGAAGCGGATCAGCGGATAGTCGCGGTTCAACCGCGTGACGACGACCTCGCCGACCTCGCCGTCGGCAACGGGCTCTCCGGTTCCCGGCCTGACGATTTCCAGGATCAGACCGTCGTTTACGGCCAGCCCGTCGCCTTCGTCCTCATAGCCGACGACCCCGAGATCGGCGGTGCCATAGCATTGGAAGACATCGATCCCTCTTCCTTCCAGCTCACCGCGCAGTGACGGCGGAAGGGCAGCGCCCGAGACAATGGCGCGCCGGATCGAGCCGACACCGATTCCGGCCGCGTCCGCCTTGTCGAGCAGGATCTTCAGGAAATCCGGGGTCCCGACATACATCGTCGGACGGTACTGGCGGATCGCCGCGAGCTGATCGGCGGTGTTGCCCGGACCGGCGGGGATCACCGCACAGCCAAGCGCATGGGCGCCGGTCTCGAACATCGCCCCAGCCGGCGTCAGATGATAGGAAAAGGTGTTGAGCGCGATTTCACCCGCCGCCACGCCCGCGGCTTCGAGCGCGCGGGCGGCGCCCCACCAGTCGCGACCGCCTCCCTCGGGATCGAAGATCGGGCCGGGCGAGACGTAAAGGCGCAACAGCTTGCCGGCGGTCGGGCGTGTCAGCCCCCCGAAGGGCGGGGCCGCGGCCTGCAGCGCGACCAGGTCGGATTTGCGCAGGACGGGAAGTGCGGAAAGGCTTCGGCGATCCGTGATCGCACCGGGCTCGATACCGGCGAGGCGTTCGGCCCAATAGGGCTGGTCGGCGATCGCGCGCGCGAGCTGTTGGCGCAGCCCCTGAAACAAGGCGGCTTCGTCACCGGCGTCGGGTCGACCGTCGGTCGGTTCGGACATCGGGCAATCCTTTCGTCGCGTACCGCTCAAGCCAGCCAGCGCTTGCGCCGACGGTAATGCTTGACGTCGTGGTAGTTCACCTTGCCGCCACCGCCGAGATAGAACTCCTGCACGTCGGGATTCTGTTTCAGAACCTCGGCGGTGCCGCTCATAACGATGTGGCCGTTCTCGACCAGGTAGGCCTTGCGGACGATCTCGAGCGCGGCGGCCGCGTTCTGCTCGACGAGGAGCACGCTCACGCCTTCCTGGCTGTTGATCTCGCGGATGATGGCGAAGATTTCCTGTACCAGCAGCGGCGCCAGGCCGAGGCTGGGCTCGTCGAGCATGATCAGGCGCGGCTCGGTCATCAGCGCGCGGCCGATCGCAAGCATCTGCTGCTCGCCCCCGGAGAGATAGCCGGCCTTGCTGCGAGCGCGCTCCTTGAGCCGCGGGAAATAGGTGTAGACCCGCTCGCGCAGCTCGTTGAGGCGCGCGGTCGAGCCACCGCTGCGGAAGGCGGCGACGAGATTTTCGTCGGGCGTGAGATGCCCGAAAATACGGCGGCCTTCGAGCACGTGGACAAGGCCGGCGGCGACGCGCTCGGGCGCGCCGAGCGGCAGAAGATCCTTGTCCCCATAGACGACCTCGCCGCGGGTGACGGCGCCGCGTTCGGGACCGAGCAGCCCGCTGATCGTCTTCAGCGTGGTGCTCTTGCCGGCCCCGTTGGCGCCGAGGAGAGCGACCATGTCGCCCTCCTCGACTTCCAGCGACACGCCCTTGATCGCGAGGAACACCTTGTCGTAGACGACTTCCACATTCGAAAGGGCGAGCCGGGGCATCGTCAGTTGCCCTGCTTGAACGCCGTGGCGCCCTGCTCGATCTCCTTCCGGACGATCTGCTGATAGGCGGCGCCCCAGTCGGAGACCGCCTCCCATGCCTCGCCGTTCCACTGCGCCACACGACCGGCGCCGCCGCCCTGATGATCCTGGGCCGTGATGGTGATCGGCGATATCAGGCCTTCCGCGTCGAAGTTGGCGATCTTCTCGAAGCCGGCCTTGAGCTTGGCGCCGGTCAGCGGTGCGCCCTCGGCCTCAAGCCCAAGCCGGGCGGCCTCCACGGCGACCGCCATGGTCGCGACGCCAATATTGTAGTAGCTCGTGCCGACGTTCTTGGCATCGCCCGCGCCCAGTCCCTTGTCGACCACCTTTTCCTGGATGCGTTGCAGGATCGGATTGTCGATGCCGGTCGAAACCGCTTCGAAGCGCTTGATACCCTTCATCGTGTCGCTGCCGACATTGGCGACGTCCGTCTCGGCGAGCCAAACGACGGAGAGCAGGTTTTCGACCGGGATGCCGTTGCGGACCGCCTCGCGCACGGCGACCGGCTGGCCGCCGCCCGCGCCCCAGACCAGCACGAAATCGGGTCGGAAGCGGCGCACCTCGGTCCAGGTGGCCGACTGCTCGTTGCCCGGACTCGGATAGGCGAACGACTGGAATTCGAACTTCTTTTCGTCGGCGAGGTCCTGCAACACCGGGATCGGCTCGCGGCCAAAGGGCGTGTCGATATGGACGAGCGCGATCTTCTTGCCTTCGAGTCCGCCATTGTCCTCGATGTATTGCGCCAGGACAGTGGCCTGCGACCAGTAGGTCGCCATCATCGGAAAGATATAGGGAAAGGTCTCGCCGTCGCTGGCGTCGCCACGGCCATGGAGCGGCGTGATCATCACCACCTCGTCCTGCAGCACGCTGTCGACGAGCGCGCGGGAGACCGGGGTGGAGAGGAAATCGAACAGGACCGCGCCCTCCTCCTTGGCGCGGTTGTAGGCCTCGATGCCGCGCTGGGGCTGGTTGCCCGTGTCGCGCACGATGGCCTCGATCCTGTGGCCGTCGACGCCGCCTTCCTCGTTGACCAGGGTGAGATAGTCGCGCTGCCCCTGATTGTACTCGCCGGAGACGAAGGTGTAGACGACGGTAAAGTCCTGCAGCAGGCCGAACTTGATCGGTTGCTCCTGCGCCGTGGCCACGCCGGTGGCTGCCATCCCCGCGATCAGCGCGGTGGCGAGCACGCTTCTCCTAGTCCATTTCATGACATTTCCTCCGTTTTGGTTGCCGTTATCTGTCTTATGAAACGCGACCTCAGCTCCTGGAGTGCCGGAACGGCCAGACCAGGAAGTACTTGCGGATGTTGTCGTAGATCTTGGCGAGCCCGAGCGGCTCGAACAGCAGGAAACCGATGATGAGCGCGCCGTAGATCATCAGCGGCACGTGCGCGAGCAGGTTCGACGAGACGGTGAGCCAGCCCGCCGCCGCCATGCCGGCGACGACGTTGGTGAGGATGATCGGCACCAGAAGCACGAAGCCGGCGCCGAGAAAGCCGCCGATCACGCTGCCGAGACCGCCGACCAGCACCATCGCCACAAGCTGGATCGAGACATTGAAGCTGAACTGCTCCGGCGTCACCGCGCGATAGTAGCAAAAGGCAAGGACGGCGCCGGTGACACCGCCCATGAAGGAGGAGGTGAAGAACGCCATCAGCTTGTAGCGGAACGGGTCGACGCCAATGACGGCGGCGGCGAAATCCTTGTCGCGGATCGCGACGAGCGCACGCCCAAAGCTGGTCCGCTTCACGTTGAGGAAGAAGATCGCGACGAGCGCCACCCAGGCGAGCGCGAGATAGTAGCGCGCCGTCAGGCTGTCGAGCCCGACAAGCAGAAAAGAGACCGAGGGCGTGCGCAGCGTCGCCTGTGCGCCACCGGAGATGGCCGGCACGTTGATGATCACCCAGTCGACCAGATACTGCATGGCGAGCGTCGCCATCACGAGGTACAGCCCCTTCACGCGCAGCGCCGCGGTTCCGAAGAACGAGCCGATGATGGCGGCCGACAGTCCCGCGCCGATCAGCGACAGCTCGAAGGGCACGCCGAGGCGCGTCAGGTGGATCGAGCTGTAGGCGCCGATCGCCATCACCGCGGCAAATCCAAAGTGAAGCTGACCGGCAAGCCCCATCTGCAACGTCAGGGACAATGCCGCCGCGCTCCAGATCAGCCACGGCAGGAGATAGCTGCCGAGATAGAGGCTCGACAGAAGGAATGGCGCGGCCAACGCCAGGAGCGCGACGATCGCGAGCTGCCAACGGTCGGCCGGCACCGGCCAGAGCGCGCGGGCGGTCTCGTAGCGCGTGTGGTGGACACCGGCGAGGCGGTAGAACATGCGTCAGATCCTCTCGATGTCTTCGCGGCCGAATATTCCGTACGGCCGGATTATTATGGTCAGGAGGATGATGAGCGAGGTGACGACGTCGCGTGTGCCGCCGCCCACAACCGAGTCGAGATAGCCGGGGATGACGGAGCCGAGAATGCCGACGAGCAGACCGCCGACCAGAACGCCCCAGATCGAATCGAGGCCGCCCAGTATCACCACCGCCACCGCCGGAAAGAGCAGCATCGACAGCGTCCAATCAACGCCCTGCACCGAGCCCCACAGCACGCCCGCCGCGACAGCCGACATGCCGGCGAGCCCCCAGGAAATGCCGATCGCCTTCTCCACCGAGATACCGACCGCCCAACTCGACACGTGGTCGTCGGAGACCGCGCGCAGCTTGGTCCCCAGCCTGGTGCGGAAGAACAGCAGCGCCGACGCGACCATCGCGAGCGCCACGACCCCGCCGACGAGATAGGCGCGGTTGATGAACACGTCGCCGACGATGAGCGGAGCAAGGCCGATGCCAAGATCGAGCGGTTTTGGAGCGGCCCCGAGGATGCCGGGACCGATGCCGCGCAGCAGGATCTCCAGGCCGAGCGTCAGCATCACGATCATGATCACCGGCTGCCCCACCATGCGGCGAAGCAGGAAGCGCTCCGTCAGCAGGCCGAGCACGAACATGATGCCCGCGCCGAGAATGATGGCGACGACAAGCGGCAGGCCGAAGGAGACGAGCAGCCAGACCACGTAGCCGGCGATCATGATGGCGGCGCCCTGGGCCAGGTTCGGCACCCCCGCAGACTTATAGATGAGAACGAATCCGAGGGCCGCCAGGCTGTACATCAGTCCCGTCAGCGCCCCGTTGACGACGAGTTCGGCAAAATACGCCATGGTTAGCCACCACCGTGCCCGGCCGGCACCAGCGGCCGGATACTCAACGTGCGCGCGATCACGCCGGTCTGGCCGGTCTCGTAGGTGATCTGCGCCTCGAATTCGATGTCCGCCGCGCCGGCGTAGATCGCCTCGATGATCTTCGCGTAGCGCTCGCCGATAACGTCGCGCCGCAGCTTCCTGGTGCGCGTCACCTCGCCGTCGTCGGGGTCGAACTCCTTGTGGAGATTGACGAAGCGGCTGATGCGGAGGCCAGCCGGCAGCATGCCGTTGAGCCGGTCGATGATGCCCTGGACGAGGTCGTAGATCGCAGGCTTCTGCGAAAGCTCGGCATAGGACGTGTAAGGGATGCCGTTTTCCTGCGCCCATTGCCCGGCGGCGTGAAGATCGATGCAGACGATCGCGGCGAGGAAGTCGCGCCCGGCGCCGACGATGCAGACATCCTTGATGAACTGGCTGAACTTCAGGCGGTTCTCGAGATAGGTCGGGATGTAGCGCGTGCCGCCGCGGGTATGCATCACCTCCGAGACGCGGCCGAGCACGACGAGCTCGCCGTTTTCGTCGAACTGGCCCGCGTCACCGGTGTGCAGCCATCCCGCCCGCAGAACCTTCGCCGTCGCCGCCTCGTCGCGGAAGTAGCCGTCGAAGATGTTGTCGCCGCGCACGAGGATCTCGCCGCTTTCGTCGATCTGGACCTCGACGCCGGGGAAGGGCCGCCCGACCGTGGTGAGGCTCACGTCCGAAGGCGATTGCGCGACGGCCAGCGCGCAATTCTCCGTCTGGCCGTAGAACTGGCGCAGATTGAGTCCCAGCGCGCGAAAGAACAGGAATACCTCCTCCCCGATCGCCTCGCCGGCCGTATAGGGGCGCTCGACGCGCGACAGGCCGAGTTGGTCCTTGATGGGACCGTAGACGAGCAGCTCGCCGAGCGCATGGCGCAGCCGGCCCGCCAAGCCCGGCTTGCGGCCGTCCAGCCGCGCCCGCTCGAGGTCGAGCGCAAAGGGCATGAAGCGATCGTAGAGCCAGCGCTTGAAGGGGGTGGATTCGGCGATGCCCACCTGGATGCGGGTCAGCATCGCCGACCAGGCCCGCGGTGAGCAGAAATACAGTGTTGGAGCGATCTCGCGCAGGTCGTGCAGCGCCGTCTCCTGCGCCTCCGGAATGTTGACGCTGAAGCGCAGTTCCAGGGCGGCGGTGACCGAGAAGATGAAGTCCCCCACCCAGGCGACCGGCAGATACGCCATATGGACCTCACCCTGCCGGAAATAACCGGCCGCGGCGGCATTGCGCACGCCGGAGAGCATGTGCCCGTGCTTCAGCGGGATGCCCTTCGGCACCCCCGTCGTGCCCGACGAGTGCAGTAGGATCGCCACGTCCTGCGCCCTCGGGCGCGCCAGCAGCGCCTCGCGCAGGCCGGGCTCGCGCGCGAGCCGCGCTCGGCCGTCGGCAATCAGACCCGCGGCGGAGACCACGCCCGGCGGCTCCTTGCCGGCCAGACCGCGTGGATCGTCATAGATGATGAGGCGCAGGTCGCGGTGGCTTTCGCGCGCGCCCAGAAGCTTGTCGACCTGCTCCTGATCCTCGGCGACAGCGACACGGATGCCTTCGCGCGCGAGTTGGCCGACGACCTCCTCCGGCGGCGTATCCGGATAGGCGGGCGACGGGATCGCGCGCAGGCAGATGGCGGCCAGCATCGCGAAATACAGGTTCGGCCGGTTGTCCCCTATGACCAGGACGAACTCTTCCGGCCCGACGCCCCTTTCCTCCAGCCCCGCCGCGAAGCAGACGACGGTTTCGCAATATTCGCTCCAGGTGTATTGCTCCCAGATGCCGTGGTCGCGCTCGCGCATGGCAACCTCATCGGGATGCTCCCGGGCGTTGCGGGCCAAAAGCGAGAGCAGATGATCGTCCCGCTTCCAATTGGGATGCGTGTCGGCAGCGCCAGCGGCTTTCGTTTCCTCAAGCAGCATCGCGCGCCTTCCCGATATAGGCCTCGACCACCTGCGGATCGGAAATCGCCTCGCGGGCAGGCCCCTCGGCGATGGCCGAGCCGTTGTTCAGCACCAGAACGCGCTCGCAGATGGCCGTGACGACGTCCATGTGGTGCTCGATGATCAGCACCGTCAGCCCCAGCGCGTCCTGCGCGTCGAGGATGAACCGGACCATGTACTCCTTTTCTTCCTGGTTCATGCCGGCCATCGGCTCGTCGAGCACCAGCATGCGCGGCTCGGCGCTCAATGCGCGGGCCAGCTCGACGCGCTTCTGCAGGCCTAGGGGGATCACGTCGACATGCTCGTCGCGCACGCTTTCGAGCTGCAGGAGGTCGATCACCTCCTCCACCTTGCGACGATGCGCGATCTCCTCCTTCTGCGCCCACCACCAGTAGAACAGCGAGGCGAGCGGATTGGGGCGCATGAAGATGTGGCGGCCCATCAAGATGTTGTCGAGCACGCTCATGCCGCGGAAAAGCGCGACGTTTTGGAAGGTTCGGGCGATGCCACGCTCGGCGATGCGATGCGGCTTCAACCCGTTGATCTGTTCACCTTCGAACAGGATCCTGCCCTGTTGCGGCGGATAGAAGCCGGTGATGGCGTTGACCAGCGTGGTCTTGCCGGACCCGTTGGGTCCGACAAGGCCAAAGATCGTCCCCTCGCCGATCGTCACCGACACGTTGCTGAGGGCGTGCACGCCCTTGAACCAGCGGCTGACGTCGTCGCAGACGAGAGCCGGCGCGCGGCCCGCCTCGCAGCCTGTCGCGGTCATGCGCGGTAACGCCCAAGACGCCCGTCGTGAGACCCGCCGTGCCCGGATTCACGGTGTTCGGTTGTCACGCTTGCCCCTCCCAAAGCCTGCATGAACGGCCGGAAACGCCCCCGGCAGAACACCACGCTAGCAGCGGGCTTGTTTTCTTAAAATATGGAAAATACCGTAGAGTTCTTTCGGATTATTCGAATGCAGCCGAACCTGATCGAGCACCTGACCGTCTTCATCGTCGTGGCCGAGCGCGGGTCGTTCTCGGCCGCGGCCGCAGAGCTGGGCCGGGCCGTCTCGTCGGTGAGCTATGCTATGGCGCAGGTCGAGGCCTATTGCGGCTTCGCTCTTCTCGATCGCAAGCCGCGCGGAGTCATCCTGACAGAGCGGGGCCGTGCGCTCTATTCCGAAGCCAAGACCGTGGTCGAGCGCGCGCGCCGCTTTGCGTCACGGGCGCGCGCACTCGAACTGGGCGAAGAGACCCGCATCAGGATCGCCGTCGACGTGCTGTTCCCGATCAGGATGCTGCATGACGCGCTGACCACATTCGCCCGACAGCACAGCAACGTACGGATCCAGTTCTTCGCCGCCTCGTTCAACTCAGCCTGGGAGGATCTCCGCAACGGCAAGGCGGATTTCGCGCTCGGCCTGCTGGCGGCCCTGCCGCTTGACATGGAGGGCCGCTCCTTCGACCAGATCACCCTAAGCCCGGCGGCGGCGGCGGATCACCCGCTGTCCCGCCGGACCGGACCACTCACGCTGGCCGACTTCGCCTCCGAGCGGCAGATCTACTATGTCGGGTCCTACGAGTTGGAGGTCGAACGCGCGGGGCGGACGTTCTCCTCGGATCTCTGGACAGCCAACGATCTCGAGCACATCCGGCTGATGATCCGTCGCGGGTTCGGATGGAGCTTTGCGACCGACCACTTCTTCGATGACGAGGTGCGAACGGGCACGATCCGGCTCCTGCATTGCCAGGACGCGCAGTTGCATCCCGTACGCTCGCTCGGCGTCGCCTGGCCCGGCGAGCGCCAGCCCGGACCGTTAAGCCGTAAACTGATCGGCCTGATCGAGGGCGTCGCATCGTCACGGTGACAGGTCCTGGCGCGCTTCCGGATCCCTGAAGAAATCAGCCGGCACGATGACGAAAAGGCCGCCTCCCGGCCAGAGCAGGGTCTACCAGCAACGCCCTCGCCGCGGCCTTCGACAGATATCCTCGGGCGGCATGCCTGAACACACACCAAGTATAGGCTCATGGCCGTCCGAAACGAGCGTCAATCCCGGACCACCAAGCCCAAGCGCGGCAGTCCTACCCGGCGCCGAACAGCGCGGCGTAGCGCTCGGGCTTGAAGCCGATCTCGACCGTTTCGCCGGTCTCCAGCACCGGACGCTTGATCATCGAGGGCTGGTCGAGCATCAGCGCGACGGCCCTGGCCTCGTCCAGCGCGGCCTTGGCGTCGTCGGGCAGTTTGCGGAAGGTGGTGCCGGCCTTGTTCAAGACCTTTTCCCAGCCGGCCGCCGCGCACCAGCGCCGCAGCGCCTCGGCCGTGACGCCGTCCTTCTTGTAGTCGTGAAAGGCATAGGCGACGCCGTGGCCATCAAGCCAGGCGAAGGCCTTCTTCATCGTGTCGCAGTTACGGATGCCGTAGATCGTCACGGGCATATGTCGCTCCGGGGTCTTCGTCGCGGGCCGCCTGTAGTCTCGTTTTCAGGCTTCGGGCATGCGATGCCGCAGCGGCCTCCTCCGCATGCCTCCTATTCCCACTCGATCGTCCCGGGCGGCTTGGACGTCACGTCGTAGACGACGCGGTTGATGCCCTTGACCTCGTTGATGATGCGGGTCGCCGTGGCGGCCAGGAAGTCCATGTCGTAGTGATAGAAATCCGCCGTCATCCCGTCGACGGAGGTGACGGCCCTGAGCGCGCAGACGAAGTCGTAGGTGCGGCCGTCGCCCATGACGCCGACGGTCTGGACCGGCAACAGCACGGCGAAGGCCTGCCAGATGGCGTCGTAGAGGCCGGCCTTGCGGATTTCGTCGAGATAGATCGCGTCGGCCTTCCTGAGGATCTCCAGCTTATCGCGGCTGATGCCGCCTGGGCAGCGGATCGCCAGACCGGGGCCCGGGAACGGATGGCGGCCGACGAACGCCTCCGGCAGGCCGAGCTCGCGGCCGAGCGCCCTCACCTCGTCCTTGAACAGTTCCCGCAGCGGCTCTACGAGCTTGAGGTTCATCCGCTCGGGCAGGCCGCCCACGTTGTGGTGCGACTTGATGGTGACCGAGGGGCCGCCGGTGAAGGAGACCGACTCGATCACGTCGGGATAGAGCGTGCCCTGCGCCAGGAACGCGGCGCCGCCGATCTTCTCGGCCTCGGCCTCGAAGACATCGATGAACAGGGCGCCGATGATCTTGCGCTTCCGCTCCGGGTCGGTGACGCCCTCGAGCGCGGAAATGAAGGTATCGGACGCGTCGACGTCGACCAGCGGGATGTTGTAGTGGCCGCGGAACATGTCGACGACGTCCCTGGCCTCGTTCATGCGCATGAGGCCGTGATCGACCAGAATGCAGGTGAGTTGGTCGCCGATCGCCTCGTGGATCAGCACGGCGGCGACGGCGGAATCGACGCCGCCCGACAGGGCGCAGATCACCTTATCGGAGCCAACCTGTTCGCGAATGCGCGCTATCGCCTCGTCGCGGAACGCGGCCATGGTCCAGTCCGGCCGGCAGCCGCAGATGTCGACGACGAAATGCTTCAGCAGCTTCGCCCCGTCCGGGGTGTGGTAGACCTCGGGGTGGAACATTGTGGTGTAGATGCGCCGGGCCTCGTCGGTGGCAACGGCGAACGGGGCGTTCGGCGATGTCGCGCGCACGGCGAAGCCCTCCGGCAGCCGGGTCACGCGGTCTCCGTGGCTCATCCAGACCTGGTGGCGCTCGCCGACCGACCAGATGCCCTCGTAGAGGGCGGACGGCTCGTTGATCTCGACGAAGGCGCGGCCGAATTCGGCGGCGTGGCCGCCCTCGACCGTTCCCCCGAGCTGCTGGGCCGTCGTCTGCTGGCCGTAGCAGATGCCGAGTACGGGCAGGCCCGCCTGAAACACCGCCATCGGCGCGGACGGCGCGTTGTCGTCGAGTACGGAGGCCGGGCCGCCGGACAGGATCACGCCTTTGGGCCGAAGCCGCGTGAAGGCCTCCTCGGCCTTCTGGAATGGGTGGATTTCGCAGTAGACGCCGGCCTCGCGCACCCGGCGCGCAATGAGCTGGGTGACCTGGCTGCCGAAGTCGACGATGAGTACGCGATCGTGGGAGAGTTCCGTCATAGCGAGCATTTATGCGCAAGCACGAGTCGTGTCCAGCCGGTGAGGCGCAAGAATTGACAGGATTGCGCACGACGGCCGCCCGTCGCGCCGGATTGATTTGCCCCCGCCGTCTCTCCTATTAAGGTGCCCCAAATGATGTTTCCGGAGGAGGTTCAAGTGCGTATCGTCAGGACTGGTTTGCGGATATCCGCCTTCGCGGCAATCCTAGTTGCCTCCGGCCTCACCGCCGCCTGCACCACGGACTCCAGCTACAGCGTCCAGCCCTACAGTTCCTGGCAGGGTCCAGAGCTCGGTCAGGGATGCAACAGATGGCCCGCCCCCTCGCAGTGCTGAGTGGCACATTCGCGAGTCGTTTTCGACGCTTAGGTCGAAACGCTGACAAACCGATTCGGGCGCTGTCCGAATCGGGTCCGTTCGAATTGGGGCTGTTATTGTCGGGGCTGGCGGCGCGTGCCGCTCACCGCCGTTCGAGCACCGAGACGAAGAACCCGTCGGTGCCGGTGCGCCGCGGGGTGAGCTGCAGGCCGTGTCCGGTCGCAAGCGCGGGGTCGGCCAGGCGCGCCTTGGTCTCCTCAGGCAGCAGAGCGGCCGCCACGAACGCAGCGGGATCGAGCGGCGCGAAGCCCGGATCGGCGGCGACGAACGCGGCGACCCGAGCGTCGTTTTCCTCCGGCAGCACAGAACAGGTGACATAGACGAGCCGCCCGCCCGGCTTCACCAGCGGCGCGGCAAGGGCCAGGACGGCGTCCTGATCGGCCTTGCGGTCCTCCAGCGCCTTTTCGCTGACCCGCCACTTGGTGTCGGGACGTCGCCGCCATGTGCCGGTACCGGTGCAGGGGGCATCAACGAGGACGACGTCCATCTTGCCGGCGAGGCTGGCGAGCGCTTCCGGCTGGCCGGCCTCGCGCACCTGAACATTGCGGGCGCCGGCGCGCTGCAGGCGCTCGTGGATACCGGCGAGCCGATGCCGGTCGCCGTCCCATGCATAGATCTGGCCCGTGTTTCCGGTGAGGGCGGCCAGCGCCAGCGTCTTGCCGCCGGCGCCGGCGCAGACATCGGCGACCTGCTGGCCGGGCGCCGCGCCGGTGAGGCAGGCGGCGAGCTGCGAGCCTTCGTCCTGCACCTCGAACCGGCCCTTGCGGAAGGCCGCCTCGGATTGGACATTCGGCGACCGCCCCGGCCCGGTCCCAGGCTGCAGGCGGATGCCGACGGGGGACAACGGCGTTTCAGCCGGCTCGAAACGCGTCAGGTCCTTCATCACCTTGTCGCGGGTCGATTTCAGCGTGTTGACGCGCAGATCCACGGGGGCGCGGACGGCGAGCGCCGCGCCCTCCTCCGCCGCATGGCCGTCGAACGCCGTCGCGAAGGCGGGATCGAGCCATTCGGGATAGTCGCCCTTCACCCAGTCCGGCGCATCGTCGAGGCTGCCGGTCCTGAGCGCGATCTTCTCGGCATCGGTCAGGGGCTCGGGCGAATGCCGGTCGGCGGCGAAGGCGACCTCGAGCCGGTCTATGCCGACGCCCCAACAATGCGCATAGGCCCCGATCGCCAGCGCGCGCGGCGTATCGGCACCCATCCGCCAAGCAATCGAGGCGCGCTTGCGCAAGGCGTCGAAGACGAGATTGCCGATCGCGGAGCGGTCGCCCGACCCGGCGAACCGATGCGAGACGGCCCAGGCCGTGAGCGCCGCGGACGCCGGGCGATGATTGGTCTCGATGTCGGCGAGAACCTCGATCGCCGCGGCGACAATGCCACCGTGCTTCATGCGAATATCTCTCCGAGCAGGATGACCAGGGCATGGGCGGCCAGCGCCATCACCACCAGCAGGCCAAAACCGAATACACGCATGCGCACAACCACGTCCTGTCCTTTCGTGTGGGCAAAGAAGTGGACGACGCGCAGGACGACGAAGGCCCATGCCAGGACGACATCGAGCATCGTCACCCGGTTGATGGCTACCAGCATCAGCACCAGCGCGTAGAACAGCACCGGCAACTCGAACTGGCTGCGCACACTGTTGGTTACGCGCGCGAGATGCGGCGGCTCGCCTTCGACCAGGACGTATTGCGAGGCGCGCACCTGGTTCGCCCTGACCGCCGAAACACGGCCGCGGACCATCACGATATAGATCGCGAAGGTCAGCGCCATCTGGGCGAGCGCGGCCAGAAGGATCAACGCGGTGTTGAGCGGCATGGCGGAGTCCGGTTCCTGGTACTTTCAATCCCGTCGTTCCGACGACGGCGCCGGCCGAGAGACCACTGCCGTCGTCCTGACCACGTTCGCGCGCCGCGGTCAATCGCATCCGGCATCGCCAACACGGCAACTTGACGGCACCGCGACGAAAACGGTGTCATGCGGTCCCGCATCCACAGGAGATCCGACATGGGGCGCATCACGACAACCGACGGCATCGCGCTCCATGTCGAGGACACGGGAGGGGGCGATCCGATCGTGTTCGTGCACGAGTTCGCCGGCGATCACCGAAGCTGGGCGCCGCAGGCGCGCTATTTCTCGCGCCGCTACCGCTGCATCACCTATTCGGCGCGGGGCTACCTGCCGTCCGACGTGCCAGAAGAGGTGGCGGCCTACAGTCAGGGGCGCGTCGTCGATGACATCCGAGACGTGATGGACGGGCTCGGGATCGATAAGGCCCATGTGGTCGGCCTGTCGATGGGCGGCATCGCGACGCTGCATTTCGGCCTGGCCTATCCGGCGCGCGCGCTGTCTCTCGTCGCCGCCGGTGCGGGTGCCGGATCCGAGCCGGACTATCACGCCCGGTTCAAGCGAGAGGCCCTTCTGACCGCCGATCTGATCGAGGAGAAGGGCATGGGCGCCTTCGCCGACGTCTACAGCGCGGCGGCGACGCGCCAGACGTTGGCCGAAAAGGATCCGCGCGGGTTCGAGGACTTCGTATGCCAGCTTGCCGAGCATTCGGCGACGGGATCGGCGAATACGATGCGCGGCTATCAGGCGACGCGACCCTCGCTCTACGATTTCGAGACGCAGTTTGCGGCCCTCGGCGTGCCTACCCTTCTCGTCGTCGGCGACGAGGACGATCACTGCGTCAAGCCGAGCCTGTTCCTGAAGCGGACCATACCGACGGCCGGGCTCGCGGTGCTGCCCAAGACCGGACACGCGGTCAACCTGGAGGAGCCGGCGTCTTTCAACGGGATCGTCGCGGACTTCCTGGCACAGGTCGAACATGGCCGCTGGCCGGCGCGCGACCCCAGCACCGCGGGTGAACTGATGCGGGTCCGATAGGCGACAACGCCGGGCCGGCCACGATCGCCCCGCCCCATTCAGGCGGGGAGATCTTGGCTACGGTTTCCTACATCCCGCCTGGATAGTTCGGACTCTCGCGCGTGATCGTCACGTCGTGGGCATGGCTCTCGCGCAGCGCCGACGGGGAGATGCGGATGAACTGGGCGCGCCGATGGAAGTCGACGATCGACTTCGAGCCGGTGTAGCCCATCGCGGCGCGCAAGCCCCCGACAAGCTGGTGCAGGACGCTGGCGAGCGGACCGCGATAGGGAACCTGCCCCTCGACGCCCTCGGGAACCAGCTTCAGCGTGTCCTTCACCTCCTGCTGGAAGTAGCGGTCGGCGGAGCCGCGCGCCATCGCGCCGACGGAGCCCATGCCGCGATACGCCTTGTAGGAGCGGCCCTGGTACAGGAAAACCTCTCCGGGGCTTTCGTCGGTGCCGGCGAAGAGCGAGCCGACCATGCAGCATTCCGCGCCCGCGGCGATGGCCTTGGCGAGATCGCCGGAATACTTGATTCCACCGTCTGCGATGACCGGCACGTCGGCCTTGCGGGCGACTTCCACCGACTCGAGGATCGCCGAAAGCTGCGGCACGCCGACGCCGGCGACGATCCGCGTGGTGCAGATCGAGCCCGGGCCGATGCCGACCTTGATGGCGTCGGCGCCGGCATCGATCAGCGCCTGGGTGCCCTCGGCGGTCGCGACGTTGCCGGCGATCACCTGCACCGCGTTGGACAGACGCTTGATGCGATTGACCGAGTCGAGCACGCGCTGGGAATGGCCGTGGGCGGTGTCGACAACAACGACGTCGACGCCCGCATCGATCAGCATTTCCGAGCGGGCGTAGCCGTCGTCGCCCACCGTGGTGGCGGCGGCGACGCGCAGACGACCCTGCTCGTCCTTCACCGCGTTCGGATGCAGGCGGGCCTTCTCGATGTCCTTCACCGTGATCAGGCCGACGCAGCGATAGTCCTCGTCGACGACCAGCAACTTCTCGATGCGATGCTGGTGCAGGAGCTTCTTGGCTTCCTCCTGATTGACGGTGTCGCGCACCGTGACCAGATTTTCCTTGGTCATCAGTTCGGAGACCGGCTGGTCGGGATTGGTGGCGAAGCGCACGTCGCGGTTGGTCAGGATGCCGACCAGACGGGTCTGCTCGCCGGTCGCGTTGCGCTCGACGACCGGGATGCCGGAAATGCCGTGGCGACTCATCGTATCGAGCGCCTGGGACAGCGTTTCCTGCGGGGTGACGGTGACCGGGTTCACCACCATGCCGGACTCGAACTTCTTGACCTGGCGGACCTCCTCGGCCTGCAGGTCGGCATCGAGGTTCCTGTGGATGACGCCAATGCCGCCGGCCTGCGCCATGGCGATGGCGAGCCGGGACTCGGTGACCGTGTCCATCGCCGAGGATACGATCGGGATATTGAGGGAAATCGCCTTGGTCAGCCGCGTCGAGGTGTCGACCTCGCCCGGCATCACCTCGGAATGCGCGGGTTTGAGCAGAACATCGTCAAATGTGAGCGCGATCGGCCCTAACGCCGAATCGAGGGTCAGGGCTTTCGGATCGGTCATCGCCAACTCCCGGATATGCGAATACGCCGCCGATGGGCATTTCAGGCCCCAACCAGCGACTCGCGGTCTAAGGAAAAAGATTGGCGCGGGTCATTAGCACGACGATGACGGCAGGGGAAGCGGGGATGGTCATCCTGTCGTCCCGCCCCGCGCCGTCGCCGTCACGTCTTCAGCCGGTATCCCGTCCGGAAGATCCAGGCCACCAGCCCCAGGCATATCGCGAGGAAAACCAGAGTCATCGCGAGGCTGACGCCGATGTCGACGTCGGAGTGCTCGTAGAAACTCCAGCGGAATCCGGAGACCAGGTAGACGACCGGGTTGGCCAGCGACACCTGCTGCCAGAACGGCGGCAGCATGTTGATCGAGTAGAAGCTGCCGCCAAGGAACGTCAGCGGCGTGACGATCAGCAGCGGCACGATCTGAAGCTGCTCGAAACTGCCTGACAAGATGCCGATGATGAAACCGAACAGCGAAAAGGTGAACGCTGTCATGATCATGAACGCGAGCATCCAGACCGGATGCTCGATGCGCAGCGGCACGAACAGGGTGGACGTCGCCAGGATGATCAGTCCGAGGATCATCGATTTGGTCGCCGCCGCACCGACGAAGCCGATGACGATCTCGAAATAGGAGACCGGCGCCGACATCACCTCGTAGATCGTGCCGACGAACTTCGGGAAATAGATGCCGAACGCGGCGTTGGTGATCGACTGGGTCAGCAGCGACAGCATGATCAGGCCCGGCACGATGAACGCGCCATAGCTGATGCCGTCGATCTCGCTGATGCGCGTGCCGATGGCCGCGCCGAAGACCACGAAATAGAGGGAGGTGGAGACGACCGGGGCGACGACGCTCTGCCAGAGCGTGCGCCAGGTGCGGTGCATCTCGTAGGCGTAGATTGCACGGACGGCCAGGAGGTTCATCGCGGATCGCTCACCAGGTTGACGAAAATATCTTCCAGCGAGCTTTGCTCGGTATGCAGGTCACGGAAACGGATATCGGCGGCGGACAGATCGGTCAGCAGTGCCGTGATGCCGGTTCGCTCGCCCTGGGTGTCGTAAGTGTAGGTCAGCTCGGTGCCGTCGCCGGACAGTTCGAGGGCATACTTGCCGAGCCCCTCCGGAACCGCGTCGAGCGGCTCGTGCAGATGCAGGGTCAACGCTTTCCTGCCGAGCTTGCACATCAGTTCGTTCTTGTCCTCGACCAGGATCAGCTCACCGTGGTTGATGACGCCGATGCGGTCGGCCATCTCCTCGGCTTCCTCGATGTAGTGCGTGGTCAGGATCACGGTGACGCCGTCGTCGCGCAGGCCGCGAACCAGATCCCACATGTCCCGGCGCAGCTCGACGTCGACGCCGGCCGTCGGCTCATCGAGGAACAGGATGCGCGGCTCGTGCGCGAGCGCCTTGGCGATCATCAGCCGCCGCTTCATGCCGCCGGACAGGGTGACGATCTTCTGGTCCTTCTTGTCCCAGAGCGAGAGCTGCTTCAGCAACTTCTCGACAAGGGCGTGATCCTTTCGCTTCCCGAACAGCCCGCGACTGTGATTGACCGTCGCCCAGACCGTCTCGAAGGCGTCGGTGGTCAGTTCCTGCGGCACGAGGCCGATCAGCGAGCGGGTGGCGCGATAGTCGCGGACGATGTCATGGCCGCCGGCGGTGATGGTGCCCTCGCTGGCGGTGACCAGACCGCAGACGATCGAGATCAGCGTCGTCTTGCCGGCACCGTTGGGCCCCAGCAGCGCGAAGATCTCCCCGGAAACGATATCCAGATCGATCGCTTTGAGCGCCTGGAAGCCAGACGCATAGGTCTTGGACAGGTTCGAGATGGAAACGATCGGCTGCATGGCGGCTCTTCAGGTCGAGATCCGGAACGGTCCGAGGAAACGGGAGCACATCCATACCGGATTCCCGCGCCGGTCGCACAGCCGGTCGCGCAAAGGTGATCCGCCGTGGCGCATCCAGCCGGCGGGAAACCACCTGCGGCTAGTGTTTCCTGGCGACGAAGCGCCCGCCCCCGAGCGCACCGGCGGCGATCTGGCCCACGAAGAACTCGTAGTTCCGGATATAGGTGTCGAAGCGCTCGCGGCCGAAACGGGCGACAGTCTCCTGCTCGAGCGACCGGAACATCTCCAGCCGCTCCTTCAGGATCTCGCGCCATTCGTTGGACACGTTCTCGGCCCGAACAGCAACGAACCCGGCGGCTTCCAGCATCGCGCCGTAGTCGCCGTAGCCGATCAGGCGCGGCGCGGCGAAGGTATCGGCGATGGTCTTGCGGGCCTCGTCGCTCAGCTTCTCCGTGGCGATCCAGTCGGTGAACCCGAAGACGCCTTCCGGCTTGAGAATGTGAAGGCAGCCGGCGAAGACGGCTTCCTTGTCGGCAATGTGCAGAAACGACTCCTGGCTGATCGCCCTGTCGAAACTGCCCTCCTCCATGTCGAGACGCGCCGCATCGCCGACCTGGAAGCTCACCTTGTCGTCGAGGCCGACCAGTTCGGTCAGGCGCGCGGCACCGTCAACACGCGACTCGTTGATGTCGACGCCGAGCACGTTCGCGCCATAGCGGTAGGCGAGATAGCGGCTGGTACCGCCCAGCCCGGAACAGATGTCGAGCACATGCATGCCAGGCTCGATCCCCATGACCTTGACCAGGGCATCGGTGGCGGGAAGCCCGCCGTAGTGGTCCTGATCGTATCGGGACAGGTCCTCGGGGCGAATATCGGCCCGACCGATACCTTCGGCCTCGAGCTTGCGGAGGATCTCCGCCTCGTTGATCGGATGCTCGTCGTAGAAAGTCTTGAGACTGATCACTACCCCCTCCCCCTATGCCGATCTCTAGTCGGCCTCCTTCAATACAATATCGACCATGACGTCCTGCGCGATATCCTCCAGGTCCTGCCGCAGCCTTTCGGTACTGAGGCTGTCGGGGATGACGATCCGCGCCGTGGCCTGGAACAGCGCTTCGCCCGACATGGAACCGGTAAAGACATGGGTTTCCAGTTCGTCGATGCTGGCGCCGTGCCTTGCCAGCGCCGCCGATATATCGCGGACGATACCGGGATGATCCCCACCGGTCAGTTCCAGGAGAGCGGTGTGGCCCGCCGGTGCCACGGTACCGTCGGATCGCTTCGCGGTAACGATGATGCCCCGTTCGCCGAGCCCGCCAAGCGCGGCTTCCAGTCCCGCCACCGAGCCCTCTGGAACCTCGACCAGCACGATGCCTGCGAATTCCCCGCCGAGACGCGCCATGGAGCTGTCGATCCAGTTTCCGCCGTGGGCCGCCACCGCTTCCGACAGGATCTGCACCAGACCGGGCCGATCCGCGGCAATGATACTCAATACCAGTCCAACCGGCATCGCGTTCCTCCCCAAACAGCGGTCTCCCGCGATTCTTAGCACAGTGTCGGGGCCAGACTAGCGCTCCGGCAGCGGGATGAATTCCGTCTCCTCCGGCACCTGCTTGAAACGGCCCGTCTTCCAGTCCTCCTTCGCCTCCTCGATGCGTTGCTTGCGGGAGGACACGAAGTTCCACCAGATGTAGCGCGGGCCTCCCATCGCCGTGCCGCCGAGAAACATCAGATGCGCCGGCCCGATCGCCGTCACGGTTATGCGGTCGCCGGGACGGAATATCAGCAGGCGCGGTCCCTCAAAGCGCTCGCCGGCGACCTCGACGGTGCCGGTCACAACGTAGATGCCGCGCTCCTCGTGATCGGGGTCGAGCGGCGCACTTGCGCCATCGTCGAGCATCACCTCGGCATAAAGCCAATCCGACAGCATGCCGACAGGCGAGGTCCGGCCGAAGGCCGTGCCCGCGATCACGCGGGCCCGGATGCCGCCATCTTCGACCACGGGCAGACTGGCGTCATCGAAATGCTGGAAAGAAGGCGCGGTCTCCTCGTGCGCTTCAGGAAGCGCGATCCAGCTCTGGATGCCGAACATGCCGCCGCCCGCCGCCCGTGTCGCGGCCGGCGTGCGCTCGGAATGGACAATGCCGCGCCCGGCGGTCATCAGGTTCATCGCCCCGGGGGTGATCTCCAGCGCATTGCCTTCGCTGTCGCGATGCATGACGCGGCCGTCGAACAGATAGGTGACCGTGGCCAGGCCGATATGGGGGTGAGGCCGCACATCCATGCCCTGACCGGCGAGGAACTGCGCCGGGCCCATCTGGTCGAAGAAGATGAACGGACCGACCATCTGCCGCCGCCCGTGAGGCAAGGCGCGGCGGACGTTGAAGCCGCCGATGTCGCGGACACGCGGGACGATCACCAGGTCGAGGGCATCGCAGGAACGCGGATCTCCGAGGACAGGATCCTTGTCGGGCATCCAGCTCATCGTCTTCTCCCGGTTTCGCGGCGGACGCCATCGCCTGCCTGACCCGGTATATGGCGCAACCGGCCACCGTCACCAGACTTACCTGCCGGTCAGTCGATCTGTTCGACCTTGGCGGCCTGATCGGGGACGAGCTTTACGCGGTAGGTGGCGTTGTCGCAGGTGACGATCCAGGCCTCTTCGCCGGGCGTGGAGGCGCTTGTGTCGCGTTCCGCCTTGTGCGGATCGACGCAATCGTAGCCCTGCGAGCGAAGCTGCGTGGCGACGATCATGGCGGCTTCGGTGTCGTCGCCGGACTGGGTGCCAGCGGACTGGGCGCCAGCGGGAGTGGCGACCGATAGAGACGCGGCGACCGCCGCCAGCGCGAGTACGGGGAAAAATCTCGTCATGGAAAGCTCCTGATGCGTTTTTACGCAATCCACACGCGGCCCCCGAAGGCCGTTGCTGGGTCGATCCTATACCAAATAATCCGGGCGCCGTTACCATCGCTGCCAGGTCGCCCGCGCCAAGCCGCGGGCGCACGATCCTCCGGTTGGAAAAAGCAAGTTCCCGGGCGAACGTAAATTAGTACGTTGGCTGCGATCCATTTTCTGATTCTAAGGAGATTTTTTATGGCTAGATGGCGTGGACTTGGTGTTGCAGCAGCGATCGCGGTCCTGATGACCGGTTTGCTGGCCGGCGTCCCCGGGGCGAATGCGGGATCCGGCAAGATCAAGATGGAGATCGTGAAGGCCGCCTTCATCGTCGGCGCGTCCGGCGGCAAGGGCACGCTTATTTTCGACGGCAAGTCCTATCCCCTGTCGATCGGGGGGATCAGCGCGGGCTGGCAGGTCGCCCTGTCGAAGGCGATGCTGGAAGGCAATGTGCGCAACATCAACCGCCCTGAGGATATCGAGGGCGTGTTCTCGGCGGCCGGAGCCGGGCTCGCGGTGGCCGCCGGCGGCAAGGCGGCGGTGATGGTCAACGCCAACGGCACCTCCATCGAAGTGATCGGCACGCAGATGGGCGTGGACTTTTCGATCAACCTCGAAGGGCTGAACATCAGGATCAAGCGCTGATCTAGGCTCGACCGACGGTCGGCCAGACCGGGGACGAGCCGCGACAGCGCGGCCTTCCCCGGCCTCGCTGTCGGCGGCTACCGCCGAGGACATTTCGCGCGGACAGGCGCGGGCGGGCGACCGGCGCGTCGCTATGCGGCCCGCGCAGGCCCGGTCCCGACGGCCGGCCTCGCCAGTGCAGGCGCGCTCTGGTACCTCTCATCGCCTCATGCAGAACCGTACCATCGTCCTTCTCGTCGTTGCCTGCGCCCTGTTCATGGAGAACCTCGATGCGACGGTTCTCTCCACGGCCCTTCCGGCGATCGCTCTCGATTTCGGCGAGGATCCGATCCAGCTCAAGCTGGCGCTGACCTCCTATTTGATCAGCCTCGCGGTGTTCATTCCGGCGAGCGGCTGGTTCGCCGACACCTTCGGGGCGCGTATCGTCTTCCGCATGGCGATCATCGTGTTCACGCTGGGGTCGATCGCCTGCGGGCTGTCCTCGTCGATCCCCGAGATCGTCGTTGCCCGCGTCGTGCAAGGAATGGGCGGGGCGATGATGGTGCCGGTCGGCCGGCTCGTGATCATGCGCTCGATCCCGAAATCGGAACTGATCGGCTACATGGCCTGGCTGACGGTGCCGGCTCTGACGGGACCGCTGCTCGGCCCCCCGCTCGGCGGGTTCATCACCACCTACCTGACCTGGCGCTGGATCTTCTGGGTGAACGTGCCGATCGGACTGATCGGCCTTGTCTTCGCCACCCTTTACATCCCGGACGTGCGCGGCGAGACGCGCACCAAGTTCGACACGCTCGGCTTCGTGCTGTCGGGGGTCGGGCTGGCGCTGGTGGTCTCTGGCGGCACCAATCTCGGCCTGCAGGTGATTCCGGCGGCGGCGATCTGGTCGATGCTCGGTATCGGTTCGGCACTGCTGATCGCCTACTATTTCCACGCCCGGCGGGCACCGGCGCCGATCCTCGACCTCGGCCTGTTCACGATCCCGACCTACCGGATCGCCGTGCTCGGCGGCGGGCTGTTCCGCGTCGGCGTCGGGGCGACGCCGTTCCTGATCCCGCTGCTTCTGCAGATCGTCTACGGGCTGTCGCCGTTCCAGTCGGGGCTGACGACATTTGCCGCGGCGATCGGGGCGATCGCCATGAAGTTCGTGGCACCGCCGGTGCTGCGCCGCCTCGGTTTCCGGACCATCCTCATCATCAACGGGATCATCTGCGCGATATTCATCGGCCTGCCAGCCGCCTTCACCCTGTCGACACCGATCCTGACCTTCACGCTGGTGCTGCTGATCGGGGGCTTCTTCCGCTCGCTGCAATTCACCAGCGCCAACAGTCTGGCCATCGCCGATATCGAACCGAGCCGCATGAGCCGGGCGACCTCGATGTCGAGCGTCGTGCAGCAGCTTTCGCTCTCGGTCGGCATCTCGGTGGCTGCGATATCGCTGGAGCTGTCGCGCGTGGGCCGCGGCGGCGGGACACTCGCGATTACCGACTTCACCGCCGCCTTCGTCGTCGTCGGCCTGGCGACGGCTGCCTCGGTAATCCTGTTCCTGACGCTGCCGAAGGATGCCGGCAAGGAAGTCTCCGGTCACCGCCGGGACCTGGCGCCGGATGCCGTGACGGCGGCTCGGGAGCGGTAGACGCGCCGCCGCGCATCGGCACTCAACGACCGGGCGGTGTTTCGCCCGTTAAGGCCGAACGGACGCGATGGTCCTTTCGGCCTTTTCGCGTCGGCTACACGGCCTGCCGAAGCGGCATGATCACCTTCAGCACCTCGACACGCGGCTCGCCGATTGTCCGATAGGCGGCGCCGATGCTCGCCCGAAGTTCGGATTGACGGTATTCGTCGAAGGCCTCCGGCGACTCCCACAGATAAACACCGCCATACTCGCCCGACACCGCGTCCTCGACGTAATATTTCTGTATCAGCCCGGAAAGCGCGCGGAATTCGTCGGCCCGATCATTCGCAACGGCGGTTACCTCATCCAACGACAGGGACGTCTTGAACTTCACGAACACGATCAGTTTTGGATGATCCATCTCACAATCTTCCTTTCCACGTGCTGACAGAAAACGCACAAGGCTTTCGATTGCCGATCCCCCAATTCATACCGCCGGGGACCATTGAACCTGGCCGACAGGCCGGCCGCTCCCGGCTACGGCATCATCGCGAAGAAGCCGGTGGTCGCGCCGAGGAAGGCCCCGACCAGCGCACCGAGCCACCAGCGCCGCCGCCAGGTCGTATGCCAGAGCACCGCTCCGGCCACCGCTCCGCCCAACAGCCAGGGCAGGCCGAAGACCAAAGCGACAAGCGCGAACTGCAGTCCGCCTGGTTCGATTTCGGACACGGTGCGCTCCGCCCTGTTTCAGATAAAGCGCAGCCAGGCATACCAGCTCGCCGTCCCGGCGAACGCGCCAAGCACTGATCCAAGCCACCAGCGCCTGCCCACGGCGAGAAACCAGACCGCCCCGCCGACAAGCGCGCCGAACACGAATCCCGGGGCGAGGATCGCGATCAGGATATCGAGAAAGCTGATGCTGGCATCCGTCACTGGACGGCTCCTCACCTTTCGTCGCCGGCCGCCTCATCGCGGCCGCGAAAGCCGGTCGCCATCACATAGAGCTCGGCGGAATCGGCCCGGCTCGCCGGCGGCTTGACGTGGCGGACCTTGTCGAAGTCCCGCTTCAGATCGTTCAGGAGCTGCGCCTCCGTGCCGCCGCGCAACACCTTCGCCAGGAAGGTACCGCCCGGCGCCAGCACCTCGCGGGCGAATTCCAGCGCCGTCTCGCACATGCCCATGATGCGCAAGTGGTCGGTCTGCTTGTGACCGGTCGTGGGCGGGGCGATGTCGGAGAGGACGACGTCGGCGGGCCCGCCAAGCGCCTCGCGCAGGCGTTCGGGCGCGGTGTCGTCGAGAAAATCGAGATGCAGGACGTCGACGCCGGGGACCGGGTCCATCTCCAGGATGTCGATGGCGACGACCTTGCCCTGGCCCTTTCCCTCGGCCGAGCCGACCCGCTCGGCGGCGACCTGCGACCAGCCGCCGGGCGCTGCGCCAAGGTCGACGATACGGCCGCCGGGCTTCAGGAACCGGTACTTGTCGTCGATTTCGGCGAGCTTGTAGGCGGCGCGCGAGCGGTAGCCTTCCGAGCGCGCCTTGGCGACATAGGGATCGTTCAGCTGGCGCTGCAGCCAGCGGGTGGAGGCGGTCGAGCGCCTCTTGGCCGTCTTGACGCGAACCTTGAGGCGGTCCTGACGGCCACCGGACTTGCTGGTCACGAATTTTCTCCGGTCGGGTTGTCGGGCTGGCGGTCCTGCGGGCGTCCGCTCCTGCCGCGCCGTCGCCCGCCGCGCCGGCCGCGACGCCATACGCCGTCATCGGCCATCAGCGTGAGCAGCATGCCCTCGCGCAGGCCACGGTCGGCGACGCGCACCCGATCGCACGGCCAGATGCGCCGTATGGCCTCGAAGATCGCGCAACCGGCCAGTACCAGATCGGCCCGGTCAGCGCCGATGCACGGATTGCCGACGCGCTGGTCGTAGTCCATCGACAGAAGCTCGCCGGTGACGCGGACGACGTCGTCGCGCTGCATCCAGGTGCCGTCGACGCGCCGGCGGTCGTAGCGGTCGAGGCCGAGATGGACGCCGCAGATCGTCGTCACGGTGCCCGACGTGCCGAGCAGGTGAACGCTCGATTCGTCGAAATGGCTCAGGCGACCGACTTCGCCGGCAAACGTCGCCAGCGCTTCCTGCACATGGGCGACCATCCGCTCGAACAGCGGCCTATCGACATCGCGGCCGCCGAACATCTCGGAAATCGTCACGACGCCGACCGGCAACGATGTCCAGGCGGCGACATTCTGCTGCACGGCGAACGGGCTGCGGAAGCCGTTGCCGCCGGCCTTGAGCAGGACCAGCTCCGTCGAGCCTCCGCCGATGTCGAAGACGATGGCACCGTGCGCATCCGGATCGACCAGCGAGGCGCAACCGGATACGGCAAGACGGGCTTCCGTCTCCCGGTTGACGATCTCCAATTCGAGACCGGTCGCCTCGCGGACCCGGCCGAGGAATTCCTCGCCGTTGTCCGCGATCCGGCAGGCCTCCGTGGCGATCAGGCGGCGGCGCGTGACGCCGCGGGCGTTCATCTTGTCGCGGCAGACGACGAGCGCGTCGACGGCTCGCTTCATGGCATCGTCGGCGAGCCGGCCCGAACCTGTCACGCCCTCGCCGAGACGAACGATGCGAGAAAACGCATCGACGACGCGGAAGGCGCGGCGCGTCGGCTGCGCGACAAGCAGGCGACAGTTGTTGGTGCCGAGATCAAGGGCGGCGTAAAAGTCGCCGTTTGCCGCCGAAGCGCGGCTGTTCCCGGGCCCGCGGGGGCGGAATCGGGAACGGCCTCTTTCGCCTGACCGCCCATCGCCCGCCGGCCCGCGCGCCTCATAGCCGGCGCTGCCGTCGTTCCTGTCCAAATGTCCTGTCCCTTCTCGCCGGCCGTCGCGTCGTGTGACGCGCCAGGGCGCGGCGCGGATTGCGAGTTGCGTGACAGGTTAGCAAGACGGCGGAAAAGCGCAATCTGCGCACTTGCCGAAGACCTACCCGCGCGACGGCCTCTGCGCCGCAGTGTCGCATCGCTTCCCTTAATTCTGACTTTTATAATCATGTTATAGTGCCAGTTCGGCCCGCCGATCGGGACAAATGGGAGCGACACATTCCATCACGGTCCGATCTGGTCGCGGGTCTCGCCTTCGCCGCGATGCCGGCGACAGCACAGGAGGCCTGCTACATCCCCTACACGATGTTCGAGGCCATGGTTCCGCATATCGATCTGGACGATTGCCCGGTCGAGTTCGCGGCCAACGCCGACGGGTTCTGCCGCCTGGCGCTGGACGGCGATACGGTCCGAATCTACGCGTTTGCGTACTCGGACGACGACGCATGCCTGGAACGTCTGGAAAGCCTGCCTTTCGCCGACTTCGCCGCCCGCCACGGCACGCGCTATTCCACCGAGTGAGCGACGGGCGCCGTCACAGCACACCGATCGGGATCTTGAGATAGACGCGGCCGTTGTCTTCGGGATCGGGCAGACGGCCGCCGCGGATATTCACCTGCAGGGCATGCAGGATCAGCTTTGGCATCGGCAGCGTACCGTCGCGTTCGTTGCGACGCTTTACGTAGGTCGCCTCGTCCGGGTCGTCCTTCAGATGGATATTCTCCCGCTTCTGCTCATCCACCGTCGATTCGAAGGCGACCGGGCGACCTCCGGGGCGATAGTCGTGGCCGGTGAACAGGCGCGTGTCGCCGGGAAGTGACAGGATCGCCTGGATGGACCGATAGAGTTCGGCCGCGTCGCCGCCGGGAAAATCGGCACGCGCCGTACCGAAATCGGGCTGGAACAGCGTGTCGTGGACAAAGGCGGCTTCGCCAATCACGTAGGTGATCGAGGCGAGCGTATGGCCCGGCGAGAACAGCACCCTGCCCGCCAATTCGCCAATCTGGAAGGTGTCGCCCTCCGCGAACAGCCGGTCCCATTGGGACCCGTCGGCGGGAAAGTCCGGCAGGTTGTAGAAATCCTTCCAGAGCTTCTGGACATCGATGACGTGCGCGCCGATCGCCGTCGGCGCACCCAGCTTCTCCCTCATATAGGCGGCTGCCGAGAAATGGTCGGCGTGGGGATGGGTGTCGAGGATCCAGGCGACCGTCAGCCCCCGCTTCTCCACTTCCGCCAGAAGCATGTCGGCAAAATCGGTGGAAACGCGGCCGGCCTTCTCGTCGTAGTCGAGCACCGGATCGATGATCGCGGCCTGGCGCGTCGCCGGATCGATCACCAGATAGGCGACCGAAAAGGTTGGCTCATGATAATAGCCGACGACGTCCGGTTTCGCGGTTTTCATGCTTTCACTCCCGTTCTGGCGCGGATGTCGGCGCGCGGAACGGCGCGCCGGGCAGGTTCATATTCGGTTTTCCGAATGCGTAATATAGGGAGACGTTATCTGATTTGTCCCCCCACGAGCCATTTCCATGGTGGATAATGAGAATATCGGGCCGATCGTTCCAATATCCGACCGCAACGCGCCCGAATGGCAGTAGGGGGGTTGAGAAATCCGCGGCGGTGGTCTATCTCAGCACGACTCCCCGGGTGGGGGATAGTTTAACGGTAGAACCGCGGACTCTGACTCCGCTAGTCCTGGTTCGAATCCAGGTCCCCCAGCCAACCTTTCCCCAGCATTTCCGGGGTTTTCCAGACTTCGCCACCTTGGACAATTCGGAACGGACGGGAAACTGTGCCGCACGTGTGTCGGCACAGTGCGATGCCGGATGACGTCCCGGCTACGGAGCCGGCGCCGTAGCGCCGGCTGATACATCTCTTCAATCCTTGTGAGCGTGGCCGGCTGCGCCCTGGATCGCCTGTCGCAGTGCCTCTACGTACGTCACGAATTCGAACTCGGCACTGACGCGCGCACGCGCGGCGGGAACATCGTCTGCCGCGTCCGGCTCTTCGAGGCCGACCTTCCGTGCCTCCTGCACATGGGCCAGACGGGCGTGCAGCGCATGTTCCAGCTCTTCGACAAGCAGTGCCCTGACCGGTTCCAATTGTCCGGTCTCCGCGGCTCGCTCCGCGGCGGGAATAGCCGGGCCGTAGTCAATCCCGGATGATTTCAGCCCGGTATAGGCCGCGCCTTCGCCGGCCCGGTGCAGCCGCACGGTCGTCTCGATGAAGGCATGATCGGCCAGCTTTTTCGCTTCCGGCCCCAGTGCACGGACCTTCAGCGACTGCTCGAAGGCCGCCTTGATCTCGCTTTCGGCCGTGGCCGGCGCATAGGGTAGTGCCAGATTGACATTGCCGGTGTCGAGAGCGGCCAGCGCAACCTTGGCGACCGGCCCGCCCACAGAATCGCAGTGGGCTTGTGCGCTTTGCGAGCCGAACAGCACCCCGAACGCGAGAGTAAAGGCTGCAAGCGACTTGATCTTGGTCATGTGAGATCTCCTAACCTGGTGGAACCATTCCAGGTCGAAGGATGTCCAGGTGGTTCGCCGCGCACAGCGACTTAAGTCGCCGAAGACGAAAAATGCCTGGTCGGACGAAGAGGGCACGATGATCGCGCACACGATGACCACGACATCCCTCGGCAATCTGTTGGCCCGGATGCCATATTTTTCCGATCTGGACGGCACGACCCTCGAGGAGATCGCGCGCACCGTGCGTCAGCGCGCCGTGGTTGGCGGAGAAACCATCCTGGTAGAGGGCAGGCCTTGCGACGGGCTCTATTTCGTCATCACAGGACACGTCCGTCTGACACGGGTATCGGCCGAGGGACGCGAACACGTGCTCGGTGTTCTTGGCCCCGGGGCGACCTTCAACGATGTTGCCGTTTTTGACGGCGGACCCAATTCGGACGCGGCGGAGGCCGTCGGTTCCACAACGGTCGGCCTCATCTCCAAATCGAGAATGCTGGCGCTCGTCGATCGCCATCCCCAGGTTGCGATGGCTGCGCTGAAGCTCCTGTCCTGGCGCCAGCGAACGCTCGGCGGTGTCGTGGAAGACCTGGCGCTACGCGACGTCACCACCCGGGTGGCCCGGCTGCTTCTCGGTTGTGCCGGACAGCGTACGCACATTGTCGAGCGGGCACCTGACGCCTGCGCGCGCATTACGCATCAGGAGATCGCGTCCATGGTCGGCTCCGTGCGCGAGGTGGTGCAGCGCGCATTGAAGGAACTCGAGCGCGATGGCGCGATTGCTCTTGATCGCGGTCGCGTTCGTATTCGCGATCAAGCCAAGCTCGAACGCCGGGCTCAAGTGAGCGTGTGACGCGATCCGACGGGTACGGTCGCCCCGTCGCTACCTATCGGGCCCGGCACGCCGAGGCGCCTCTCGCTGACCGACCCCAACGAACCGGGTCGCTTCAAGCCGGACCGTCCGGACACTGTGCGAGGCAGGAAAGACAAGGCATTCGAAGAAGCCGTCCCGGGTCGGCACGCAGCGGTTCGCCTGCATCCTGGAACACGTCGATGTTCGCGAGAGCCAAGAGCGTTATCCCGCCGCGACGGACAACGAACCGGGTGCCAGGACCGGGTACCAGGACCGGGGGCCGCGGCACGGCCGGTGATCAGACCCGATCGGCCGTCGTCGCCGTATCCATAGGAACCGTGCGCTCTTCGGCCGGCCGTCCGGCATAGAGTGCATCGAGGACTTCCTGCTCCAGTTCGGCGTAGCGCCGCGTGGCGCGTACAGAAAAATCGCGCGGGCGGGGCAGATCCACCTCGATCGTCGCCATGATCCGGCTTGGCGCGTCCGACATGACGTAGATGCGATCGGCCAGGAACAGCGCCTCCTCCAGCTCGGCGGTAATAAAAACAGTCGACAGATGCGTCTCCTCGAAGAGCTCGAGATAGTATTCCTGCATGAGTTCACGGGTCATGACGTCGAGACCGCGGAACGGCTCATCGAGGATCATGACCCGCGGACTGTTGATCAAGGCCTGCGCCAGCTCCGCACGGCGCATCATGCCGCCAGAAAGCTGGGTCGGGTACTTCGTCTTGAAACCGCCCAGGCCGAACCGATCCAGAAGCTCTGCCGCCCGCTCGGACGCCTCACGCCGCGCCACGCCGCGCGACAGCGGGCCGAACATGACGTTCTCCTCGACGTTCATCCACGGCCACAGGGCCGTTTCCTGAAACACCAGCATACGATCGGGGCCGGCGCCCACGATCGGGGCCCCGTCGATGGTCACGCTACCGCCATCGGGCTTGATGTATCCCGCCAGAATGTAGGCCAGCGTTGATTTTCCGCATCCCGACGACCCCATCACCACGTTCAATTTTCCCGGCTCGAACCGGAACTCGCAGTTATTCAGGACCGGCAGCGGCTCACCGCCCGGTTGCGGGTAGGCCTTCGACAGGCCGACGCCGACGAGTTCACCCTTTCCCACGACCTACCTCGTCTTCTGCCAGGGCATCATGCGCCGCTCGATGTAATCGACCATGAAGGTGGACAAGTAGCCGGCAATGCCGATCGAGATCATTCCCACGAAAACGACGGGGGCGGTATGGCTGACATAGCCTTCCCAGGTCAGGCGCCCGAGGCCGGAATCGCTGGCAATCATTTCCGCGGCGATCACCACATTCCACGTGACCGCGATGCCCAGCGTCATGCCGACGGCGATCGACGGGATGACTGCCGGCAGCATGATGCGCCCGAAGATGCGAATCGCCCCGGCGCCAAGCGAACGCGCCAGCCACAGATGCTCCTTCTTGATACTGGAGACACCGTCGTAGACGTTGATCGTGATTATGAAGAACGCGCCGATGAACGTGATGAAGATGATGCTGGCCTCGGTCGTCGGCCAGAACAGGATCGACAGCGGAACCCAGGCCAGCGGCGGTATCGGCCGCATCATCTCGAAGATCGGGAAGATGAGATAGTTGAAACGGCGACTGGTACCGAGCGCAAGGCCGAGCGGGATGCCGATGATCTGCGCGATCACAAAGCCGATGAGAACCCGGCGAAAGCTGACAAACCACGACTGCCAGTAGTCGGCGCGCAGCAGGTACTCCCCGAACGTTACCGCCACCGTCACAGGCCCCGGCATTTCCTCAAAGCCCGGCCAGCGCAACGTGACGGCAATCTCCCAAAGCAGGAAAAAAACGACGACCGAGACAAGTCCCCGCGACCTCCTGCCGAGACCGGCCCAACGCGGCGCCGCGGCCGACCGCTTTGATGGCTCCGCCGCAACGGCCTTGGCCGGTTCGACTCCGTCGGCGGTTGGCCCGTGCATCACGCCATCTCCCGTTCGCCGCGCTCGAAGGCCTTGCGGGCCTCTTCGTGCACGGCTTCGATCGTTTGCTGTTTCAGCCGGATGTATTCATCACTCAGCATCATTTCGCGCGTGCGGGGGCGCGGCAGATCGATGACGATGTCGAGCCGGACCGTGCCCGGCCGCGTCGTCATGACAACGACCCGGTCGGCGAGGAACAGCGCCTCCTCCAAATCGTGGGTGATGAACAGGATCGTCTTGCGGTCAGCCGCGAAGATATCCAGCAGGTGCTGGTGCATGCGCGCTTTGTTGACCGTGTCCATGGCCCGGAACGGCTCGTCGAGCAGCAGCATTCGCGGATTGTTGATGAGCGCGCGCAGTATCTCGACCCGCCGCTGCATGCCGGAGGAGAGTTGGCCGGGATATGCGTCCGCGATCCGGTCGAGTCCGCCCGCCTTGGCCAGCAGCGACATCGCGCGTTCGCGCGCCTCGCTGACGCCGACATTGCGCTGCTTGAGAAGACCGTAGGTCACGTTCTCGATGACCGTCTTCCACGGGAACAGCGCGCCCTGCTGGAAAACGACGACGCGATCCGGCCCGGGTTTCGGCGGCTTGTCGGCCGCGGCCAACAGCGTCCCGTCGACCGTCACCGTTCCGGAGGTCGGGGTGTCGAAGCCCGCGAGGATGTTGAGGAGCGTGCTCTTGCCACACCCGGAAGGCCCCACGATCGCGACGAAATCGCCCGGGGCGAATTCCAGATCACAGTGCTCCAAAGCGACGACATTGGCGCCTTCGGGATCGTAGACCTTGCCAAGGTCGGAGATCGAAACGCGACCGAAATCCGGGCGATCAGAGGCGCTCCCTGCGGCAGACGTGTTTTGCGATTCGGACATGGCCCCGTTCCTCAAGCGACCGCCCCAAGACGGCGCTCTCGCCACGCCATCAGGCGCATGCCCACCCAGCGCACCAGCGCGCTGGAGGCGTAGCCGATGATGCCGAGGGTTGCCATGCCGATAACGATGGTCGGGTACTGGACAAGGTTGTAGGCATCCCAGATGGCATAGCCGAGCCCGTATTGGGCGGCGATCATCTCGCCGGCCACCAGAGAGAACCAAGCCGCGCCCATGGCTATCTGGAGGCCGGTGAATATGTGGGGCATGGCGCCCGGCAGAATGACGTCCTTCAAAACGTCGGACGGCCTGGCGCCGAGGCATTGTGCGGCCCGGAAGTAGTCCTCGTTGATGGCGCGCACGCCGACGAACGTGTTCATCGTCGTCGCGAAGAACGCGACGAGAAAGGTCACG
This sequence comes from Microbaculum mangrovi, assembly GCF_051390635.1. Taxonomy (NCBI): domain Bacteria; kingdom Pseudomonadati; phylum Pseudomonadota; class Alphaproteobacteria; order Hyphomicrobiales; family Tepidamorphaceae; genus Microbaculum; species Microbaculum mangrovi. The sequence goes on along the minus strand of NZ_JBPODT010000002.1, from coordinate 493,831 downwards.
AAGATCACGGCCATCTCCACACCGGGAAACAGCAGAATGGCGATCGGCACCCAGGCGAGCGGCGGTACGGGCCTCAGCAGGCTGAAAAGGGCGTAGACGTAGTCGTATATCTTCACGCGCCATCCCATCAGGATGCCAAGCGGCACGCCGAGCGCCAGCGCCAGGAAGAAGGACGTGTAGGCGCGGTACGTGCTGTAGACGATGTGCTGCCAGTAGGTCTCGGTGAAGACCGAAAGCCCGAACACCGGATCCGGCGAAAACCACTCGATCACAACCTGCAACGGGTCGGGCAGCCGATTGAACGGCTTGAAGGGCGACCAGCGGACCACCGCGTACCAGAGCACCACAAATGCGATCACGCCGACCCACATCAGCCAGAATTTCTGGCTGCGCAGCGCCATGACGCCACTCGAACCCACTAATTCCCTGTTTGCCATATCCCCGTTTGCCCTGAGACCGCCCGCTACGACGCGCGATCGATGACCTCTCCCGATGGCGTCACCAGTATCGTTTCGCAGACGGGCCCATGCGTAATCGTGTTCATCACCTTCCACTTGTTCTGGCAGGCTTCGAGCAGTGCCTTGCGCTCGTCGCGAGACAGGGTGCCTTCGATGGTGACACGCGTCGTAATACGGCCGAGCCTGTCGGGGTCGGGAACGATGGCACCGTCACAGGCGACCCGGATGCTGGTGACCGGCAGGTCGTGAACCTTGACGTGTTCGGCCAGAAAGTAATTCAGGCACGCCGCGGTGGTCATAAGCATCAGTTCGACGGCCCGCTGACCGCCGTTCTCGAACATCTCGACCTCGCCCTGTTTGGTCCAGGCCGTATAGCCCCGTTTGGGCGTCCACGCGCAGGAACCATAGTGCGTGCTGATCGTCTCGAGTTCCGCGCCGGTTGATTTCTCACCGGGAAAAACCTCGGTGATCGGAGCCGTTGCTTCAACCTTGCCCATCTATCGCCTCTCTGCCACCGGCCGGTTTCGTGTGCTGCCGAAACGCGTCGTGTCCGCAAGCCATGCCCGCTCCCGCACGCCGCGGGCCCGGCAATCCTTCTTGAACGGGGACTCGCTGCCGCTACTTCACTTCCTTGCGCGGCACGCCTTTGATCTCACCGACCGGGGCGGTGAGATCCATTTCCTTCAGCGCCGCCGTCAACGGACCATCGTTGTAGGCTCCGTCGGGAATGTCGGGCGATTCGATGACCTTCAGCGAGTTCAGAAACGCGTATCCGGTCTTCATGATCTCGAGCACCTCGTCGTCGAAGACCATCTTGCCGACATAGTTGACCGGATCGCCGCCATTCTTTTCGTCGATCCGCTCGTAGAGCGCCGACCAAGCAATCTGAGGTGTGTAGCCGGTCGTTTCCTCGGCGATGATGCGCGCGGTCTCCTCCGGATTGTTGATCATGAACTGGACCGCCTCGATTTCGGCTTTCATCCAGCCCTTCGCCGCTTCCGGATGGTCCTCGATGAAGTCCTCTCTCATCAAGGTGAAGTTCGCGTCCTTCTCGCCCCATGGCGCTCCGGTCGTCGCGTATTTCGCGTGACCGAGCTCGACCATACGGCGCGCGTGCGGCTCCCACATTGCCGCGGCGTCCAGCTTGCCTGCTTCGAAATTCGAGGCGATCACCTCGATCGGCATGTAGACGACTTCCGACGGCTCGAACCCGCCCTTGGCCACGATCGCGAGGACCGCGCGATTGGCGCAGGTCCCCCTGTGCACGGCGAACGGCTTGCCATTCATCCATTCCATCGCCTCCTTCAAGGAAGCGAAGTCCGGCGCATCACTGTGCACCAGAAGTTTGTTGCAGTTCATGCCGTTGGAGATCATCGGCGCCGAAACCAGACGGATATCGCCCTGCGCCTTCTTGGTCGTGGCCACAAGCGACGGCATGTCGCCCATGGTGCCAATCTGCATCTTGTCGGCGAGGAGCGCATTGACCATCGGAGGGCCGGTGAGATGCGCCTCGAACTTAACGGTGCTGCCCTCCGGCAGGTACTTCTTCCACAGTTCCTTGTTCTTGATGATCACCCCGTTCCAGCCACCCGTCCAATAGGGATGGTATCCGTAAGTGATGTCCACCGGATCTTCGGCGGAGGCCATTGCCGCGCTTCCGGTGAGCAGGCTCAAAGCGACAACGGCACGAGATGCTAGGGTGCAGAACATTCTCTTCCTCCCACAATTGCTTTTCTTGATTAAATAAAGTGTCTCACAGAGGTTCCGACCCATCAATCGACCGCCTTCCAACCACATTCGGGAGACGGGAATATCACGTTCTCCCGCACATTGCCCCTTCCCACTCTTCCCATCCAGGGAGGCCGGGAGTGGGACGACGGATGGGCCACAGGGATACGACAACCATAATGCGACATATTGACGCAGTCTTCAGTCATATCACACTCGGCACGGCAGATATCGGGCGCGCAACAGGTTTTTACGACGCCGTTCTGGCGCCGCTTGGCTTGTCTCGCCATCGCAGCCTCAAGATTGCCGCCGGCTACGCGCCGGTCGGGTTTTCCGGAATCGAGCCACCGTTTTGGATCGTGATGCCCCACGACCGCAACCCCGCAAGTGCCGGAAACGGCGTGACGGTCGCTTTCGAGGCGAAGGCCCGAGCCGCCGTCGACCCCTTCTATGCCGCCGGGGTATCGGCGGGCGGGCGCTGCGAGGGCGCTCCCGGGGTGCGATCCCACTATCACCCGGACTTCTATGCGGCCTATGTCCGCGATCCGGATGGAAACAAGCTCTGTGTGGTCTGTCACGCGCCCGCATCGGCGGCCGAATAAATCGCCGACCGCATCGCCCGTACGCCGTCGCGCGCGGAACGGCATCCGGGCGGGAGCGGGACGGGATCCGGGTGGGAGCACGAAGAGGTCCGGGGTCAAGCGCGGCGCGCAACGCTCGATACGTGACCCGGGTTCGATGCCCCCCAAAAAATGGGCGGCCAACCTTTCTTCCCGATGCGAGCACTTTTCCACCGGTTTCGACGGCTGGCGCCTTGCGGTTGCCGGGCCGGCAACGCCCTGCGATAAGAGCGCTCCGGATTTTCCCCGGGCCCGTAGCTCAATTGGTTAGAGCCGGCCGCTCATAACGGTCTGGTTGCAGGTTCGAGTCCTGCCGGGCCCACCATCTCCGGGCCACGCCGGCCGCGAAGACCGGGGTTGCCACCAACGTCTCCTCCAGATCCGGATAGATCACCGCCCCGCTCATTCCCGGCCTCGACCAAGAGACAGGCAGGAACTCCGGCGATTTCGAATCAATCTGCCGGCACAACCTTGAGTGGCAACGTTCGTTAATGTAAACGAGCGCCGCTTTTATTGGGTGATTCCGCGCCATCCCGCGCGATTATTAATGATTAATACCATTTTTATTTCACGCCCTCCCCGCCTGAACACGCGACTCACCCCAATCCCCGGACTACGAGAAATGCTTCTCAGGTGCCCAGACGGCGCTCCTACGCCTTACGGCCATAGCACCCATGCTTCGCGTAGCTAGGCACGATCGATAGTCTTCCATCACATTGATTTTACAGACTTATCGCAGCTCTTTCCGGTCCGGCGCCGCGTAAACCATACGAAATTTTAATCCTCGGAACTCTTGTCGTCCGATTGCAATACATACAAATTTATGAAAAACAGAACGAGAGCGAACACAGGGAACCAGAACTGTTGAGTTGCTGAAAAAAATGCGCCGAATTGAAGTATTACGAAGTTCCTTTCGGCTGATCCTAAGCACTCTCATCTGGAACACCTGAATGACAAAATCGCTGGAAGCATACTAAAGAATATAACTTACGTTACGACAGTTCATTCGCGTGATTCAGCGTCGAGGTGCATCGCGAAACTGACTTTTGAGCTTTAGCTCGGGACTTACAGATTGCCGAAATCGCATCTTTAGGATGTCCGGTATTCGGCGCGGTCGGTTTTGCATCGATGGCCTCCGTCAATATCGGATCTCGTCCGACTTTGGCCCGAAACATGCATCGATCGAGGGACCGACCAAGGCAGAACCATAAAAACACTGACCAACGCACACTGGGGAGCCAGCCGGATACGTCTCTTTCGTCCCATTTCGCGGGACAGGGATACGAGATCCGGTCGAAACGGGACACGAGGTTGGGATTATCGGGCTGCGACATCGCCGATGCGCAGCGTTTGGAATGGAATGCCGGGACCACCTTTGGGGAGGTCGTCGACGCGGCTAGGACAAGTAGGCTGGGTATGACCGTCAGACAGTTCGAGTCGTCGCGAATTACTGCGTATTCGCGGACGCACACTAACCCGAAACGGATTCTGGTGACCGGAGGCGCGGGCTTTCTTGGCTCGCACCTGTGTGACCGCCTTATAGGAGAGGGCCATCAGGTCCTGTGCCTCGACAACCTCCAAACCGGACACCGGCGCAACTTCGCGCATCTGGTGAGCAATCCCCGGTTCGAGTTCATCGAGCACGACGTCACCGTTCCTCACGGAATGGAAGTCGACGAGATCTACAATCTCGCCTGCCCCGCCTCGCCGCCGTACTATCAGGCCGAGCCGATCCAGACGACTAAGACATGCGTGCTGGGCGCACTCAACGTGCTGGAAGTCGCCAGGGCGCGCGGCATCAAGGTGTTCCAGGCCTCCACGTCGGAGGTCTACGGAGATCCGACCGCGCATCCGCAGCTGGAAGGCTATTGGGGCAACGTCAATCCGGTCGGTCCGCGCGCCTGCTATGACGAAGGCAAGCGCTGCGCCGAGTCGCTGTTCTTCGACTATCACCGTCAGCACGGCACCCGGATCAAGGTCGCCCGCATCTTCAACACCTACGGGCCGCGGATGCGGCCGGACGACGGCCGGGTCGTGTCGAACTTCATCGTCCAGGCGCTCAAGGGCAAAGACCTTACGATCTATGGCGACGGCCTTCAGACCCGCTCGTTCTGCTATGTCGACGACCTGATCGAGGGCTTCGTCCGGCTTGTGAAGTCGCCCGACGCGGTGACCGGACCGATCAACCTGGGCAATCCGGGCGAGTTCACGATACGCGACTTCGCCCATATGGTCGTCGAGATGACGGGCTCGCGCTCCAAGATCATCCATCTCCCCGCATCCATCGACGATCCGCATCGGCGGCAGCCGAATATCGATCGTGCCCGGGAGACGCTTGGCTGGGAACCGCAGGTTCCGCTGGCCGAAGGCCTGGCCAAGACGATCGATTATTTCGACCGCTGCCTCAGCGAGGACGGTCCGGTCGCTGCGGGTTCGGCGGCTTGAGCGAACGGCGAATCCTCGTAACCGGCGGCGCCGGTTACATCGGGAGTCACACCTGCAAGGTGCTGGCGAAGCATGGTGTCGTGCCGATTACGTATGACAATCTCATCGCCGGCCATCAGGACGCGGTGCGCTGGGGGCCCTTCGTCCCCGGCGACATTCTCGATACGGGCCGCGTCGCAGCCGCCCTCGCCGAGCATCGCCCCGAGGCGGTCATCCACTTCGCGGCCTTCGCCTATGTCGGAGAGTCGGTCGAGGACCCGGCCAAATACTACCGCAACAATGTCGCCGGCGCGCTTTCGCTGCTGGATGCATGCCGCGCCACGGGCATCGACAACATCATCCTGTCGAGCAGCTGCGCAACCTACGGCATCCCGCGCACGCTGCCGATCGGCGAGTCCGAGCCGCAGCATGCGATCAATCCGTATGGCCGCACCAAGCTGATGATGGAGGAGATCGTCGCCGACTACGCGGCCGCCTACGGCCTGCGGTACGTGGCGCTGCGATACTTCAACGCGGCCGGCGCCGATCCGGACGGCGAACTCTCCGAGCGGCACGATCCCGAGACCCATCTTATTCCGCGCGCGCTGATGGCGGCGAGCGGCCGCATCCCGCATCTTTCCGTTTTCGGCGACGACTACGACACCGACGACGGCACCTGCGTGCGCGACTATATCCATGTGACCGATCTGGCCCGCGCCCACGCCATGGCAACCGACTATCTGGCCAAGAGCGGCGCCAGCACGGCCGTCAATCTCGGAACGGGACACGGCGTTTCGATCCTTGAGATCCTGCGCGCGATCCAACGCATTACCGGGCGCGAGGTGCCCACGGTCATGGAGCCGCGCCGGCCCGGCGATCCGCCGGTCCTCGTCGCCGATCCCCGGCTCGCCCGGGACACGCTCGGCTTCTCGGCGGATCTGTCCGATATCGACACGATCGTCCGGACCGCGGCGCCGACGTTCGGGCTAGAATTGTTGTCATGACCGATCTCGTTTACGACCGGGCCATGCCGCTGCGAATTCCCGACGCGGACCCCTACCTCGTTCCCTTGATGAACCGGAGGCAGAAGGTCCTTTTCTATGTGGGCGTCTCGCTGTGGGTCGCCAGCCTCGTATACTTCTGGGGCTGGTGGCTTCGGCCCGAGCACAATATCGACACCGTGCCCTACGTCGTACTCTCGGTGCTCGTCGCCTGGGTCATGCTGCTGCCGCTTTATTTCGTGGCGGTGATGTTCAACGCGAAGAAGGCCAATCCCAGCCGCCCCGCCCCGACGGACGTGCGCGTCGCCATGGTGGTCACGAAGGCACCGTCGGAACCGTTCTCCGTCGTCCGTGAGACACTTTGTGCGATGCTGGGACAGACCTACCCGCACGACACCTGGCTTGCCGACGAGGACCCGAGCGCGGAAACGATCGCCTGGTGCGAAGCAAATGGCGTGATGATCTCCACCCGGCGCGGGCGGCAGGACTATCATCGCACAACCTGGCCGCGACGGACCCGCTGCAAGGAAGGCAACCTTTCCTTCTTCTACGACCACTACGGCTACGAGTACTACGACATCGTCTCACAGCTCGACGCCGACCATGTGCCGTCGCCGACCTATCTGGAAGAAATGGTGAGGCCGTTCGCCGACCCCTCGGTCGGCTACGTATCGGCGCCCAGCATATGCGACAAGAACGCGGCCCAAAGCTGGTCGGCCCGCGGGCGCCTTTTCGTCGAGGGCATGTTTCACGGACCGTTGCAGGTCGGCTATACCGGCGGCTGGGCTCCACTGTGCATCGGCTCCCACTACGCTGTCCGCACCAGGGCGGTGAAGGAGATCGGAGGCCTGGGGCCCGAGCTCGCCGAGGACCATTCGACGACGCTGATGATGAATGCCCACGGCTGGCGGGGCGTTCATGCGATCGACGCCATCGCCCACGGCGACGGCCCGAACACCTTCTCCGATCTGGTCACCCAAGAGTTCCAGTGGTCGCGCAGCCTGGTGACGATCCTGCTGCAGTATTCGCCGAAATACGTGCCGATGCTGCCGCCCCGGCTCAAGTTCCAGTTCCTGTTCTCGCAGCTCTGGTACCCGTTTTTTTCGTCTTCAATGGCGGCAATGTACCTGCTGCCGATCATCGCGCTGGTCTTCGACTTCAATTACGCGCAGGTCAGCTATCCGAACTTCATCCTGCACGCGCTCCCGGTCTCGGTGACCATGATGATCCTGTGTTACATCCTGAAGAGCGGTGGGTGGGCGCGGCCGGTCGATACCAAGATCGTCAGCTGGGAAGCGATGGTCTTCGCGCTGGTGCGCTGGCCCTGGTCCCTCCTCGGCACGGCCGCCGCCTTTCGTGACTGGATAACGGGAACCTTCGTGGACTTCCGCGTCACGCCGAAAGGCTCGGGCGCCGTCGCGCCGCTGCCTTTCCGCGTTGTAATGCCGTACGCGCTTCTCGCCATCGGCTCGGCGATCCCGGCGCTCCTTCTGTCGAATATCGAAGTCGCGCGCGGGTTCTATATCCTCGCCTGCGTGAGCGCCCTGTTCTATGCGATCTCGCTGATGGTGATCGTCGGTGGTCACATCAAGGAAAACGGCCTCGAGTTCAAAGGCAAGCCCGTACGCATCGTCGCCGCTCAGGCCGCCCTCGTCGTTCTGGCCTCGGCGACACCGGTCGCGGCCATCGCGGTCAACGGCCAGACGGGCATTCAGGCCATCGCCTGGGGTACGCAGGATATCGGCCTCACCAAACTGACCTACACGGTGTCAGGCGCCGGTCACGGTGGGCGTGGCATAACCAAGCTCAAGTTCAATCCCGACTTCTTCAAGGATATGTTACGGCGTGACTGATATTTTCGGATGCGAAACTACGGGCGCAACGATAAGTGGGATCGGGGCCCGCGAGATAACGCCTGTGTTGAGTCGGCGTTGAAGCTACGAGAGAAGGGCTGGGACATGAAAATATCAGTCATCGGATCGGGATATGTCGGGCTCGTCACCGGCACCTGTCTTGCCGATTGGGGTCATGAGGTCGTCTGCGTCGACCGCGACCCGGCCAAGATCGAACTCCTGACCAACGGCGGCGTGCCGATCTACGAGCCCGGCCTCGAGCAGATGATGGCGGAGAACGTCGCGCGCGGCCGCCTCAGCTTCACCCGCGATCTCGCCGCGGCGCTCGCGGACTGCGACGTCGCGTTCATCGCGGTGGGAACCCCGCCGCGCGCCAGCGACGGCGAGGCCGACCTTTCCTTCGTCTACGAGGTGGCGCGCGATATCGGCGCGGCGGTGGACGGATATACCGTCGTCGTCTGCAAATCGACGGTTCCGGTCGGCACCGGCGACGTCGTCGAGCGGATCATTTCCCAGGTTCGGCCCGACGCCGACGTCACTGTGGTCTCCAACCCCGAATTCCTCCGCGAGGGATCGGCGATCGAGGATTTCACCAAACCGGACCGCGTGGTCATCGGCACCGAGGACGAGCGCGCCCGGGAGATCATGCTGGCCGTCTACGAGCGGGTTCGGGCCGGCGGACTGCCGATCCTGATCACCAAGCGACGGACGGCGGAACTGATCAAGTACGCGGCCAACGCGTTCCTCGCCGCCAAGCTTTCCTTCATCAACGAAATCGCCGATCTGTGCGAGCAGGTCGACGCCGATGTCGACGAGGTGGCCGAGGGTATCGGCCTGGACAGCCGTATCGGCGCCAAGTTCCTGAAGGCCGGCCCCGGATTCGGCGGTTCGTGCTTTCCCAAGGACACCCTAGCCCTGCTGCGCACCGCGCAGGACCACGGGGTCGACATGCGGCTTGTCGAGACGACCGTTTCTGTCAACGACGCGCGCAAGCGGCGGATGGCGCTGAAGATCGTGGACGCCCTCGACGGATCCGCCGAAGGCAAGACCATCGCGGTGCTCGGCCTGACCTTCAAGGCCAACACCGACGACATGCGCGCCTCTCCGTCCATTCCCGTCGTGGAACTGTTGCAGCGGGCCGGCGCGACCGTCCGCGTTTATGATCCGGAAGGCATGCCGCAGGCTCGCGCGCTCATGTCCGACGTCGAATTCACCGACGACGCCTACATGTGCGCCACGGGTTGCGACGCCGTCGTGCTCATGACCGACTGGGTCGAATTCGCCAGCCTCGATCTCGAGCGACTGCGCGAACTGGTGCGGACGCCGGTCTTCGTCGACCTGCGCAACGTCTACGCGCCGGACAAACTCCTGAAGCATGGCTTCAAGGCTGTCGGTATCGGTCGTTCAACGCGAACGGGAACCGACAGCTCCCGCCACGGGCCGGCACAGGAAACCACCGCACCTGCCGCCAACGGGTCGCCCGTTGGCCGGACGCTGGACGAAGAAACCGACATGCGTCTGGTCTCGATCCGATAGCGGCGATCGAAATTCAACGCGCCGACTTGCCGGCGTTACTACAAACAAGATGGTTCGTGAAATGCGTAGACCGACAAAGCCGACAAATCTGAAATTCGCCCTGCCTCTGGCGGCAGCCGCTCTCCTGTCATTTGCCGCGGCGATCCCGCAGCCGGGCCTGGCCGGCACGACCGACAAGCCGGCATTCGGCGTCTATGACCCCAATGCCGATTTCGCCGACGCCAAAGGCATCGACATCGAGCATGTCTTCATGCCGTGGTCGGATATCGATCTTGCAAGCCTTCGCAGGGCCGACGCCTACGCGGCCGAACGCGGCCGCACCTTGCTGCTGAGCGTGGAGCCCTGGTCCTGGAGCACCGACGGGAGTCGGCCGAACGACCAGCTGCACGACATGATCCTGGCCGGCGACTACGACGGGCATATCAAGAACGTTTGCAGCGCGGTCGCCGAACTCGATACCCCCGTCACGATCCGCTGGGGGCATGAGATGGACTCGAACACCGAGCGCTACGCCTGGTCGCTCTGGTCGCCGGAAGACTACGTGAAGGCGTATCGGCGTTTCGTCAACGAGTGCCGCAAGGTCGCCCCGAACGCCAAGTTCATGTGGTCGCCGTTGGGCGAAGCCTCCCTCAAGGCCTATTATCCCGGCGAAGCCTATGTCGATACGATCGGCCTGACCGTCTTCGGCTTCCAGCAGTTCGACAAGGACGAATACGGCCGGGAAATGGGCTTCACCGAGCACCTGACCGCTCGGTACAAGCTGGTCGAGGAATACAACAAGCCGGTGGTCGTGGCGGAGGCCGGTTGCGCCGGAGACCAGGTCTATATCGATCGCTGCATCCAGGAACTGGTCTCGCCTGGCGCGCAGTTCAGGAAGCTGGAAGGCATCGTCTACTTCAACGACATCGATCCGGTCGCGTGGCCAGGACACGGCACACCCGACTGGCGGGTACCGAGCAGCGCCTTCAACTTCGCCAACTGACCGGCTTAGATAGCCGAAGCAGAAAGCCCCGCGCCGGAGGTCTCCGGCGCGGGGCTTCGTTTTTGTCGAGATCGATGTCTCAGATCTTTTCGGAAAGGCTCGCGAATTCCTGCGGGCCGACGCGCCAGTCCGGCTTGCCCAGTCCATCCGGCCATTCCGCCGGCTCTTTCCTGTTGTAGTAGACAACGGAATTGACCAGCGGAAACGCCGTTCGCACGGCCTCCAGACCCGACAACCACTCCGCCTCATACTCTCGAGAACCGACCACGCCGAGTTCAGCGATGATCACCGGCTTGTTGTAGCCGGATACCCGCGCGTATTTCTCGCGCACGGCGTCGCTCAGGCTGCGGTCGGAGCCATACCATAGCCGGTCGGCCTGCTGATAACCCCAGACGGGGATCCCAACCATGTCGACATAGGCGTCGCCAGGGTAGTAACGCTTCAACGGCTCGTGGCCGATCGGCGACCACACGAACCGCGCCCGCGGAGCAATCTCGCGGCACGCAGAGACAAAATACCGGTAGGCCTCGATATAGCCGGCACTGTCGTGCCGCGCCCACGGATAGCGGCCCGTCACCTCTTCCATCTCGTGGCCCCAGCGGACCATGACGAGGCCTTCCATGCGGCCGATCTCGGTACATGACGTGGTTATGGCATCGTCGTAGCCGCCCCTCAGGATGTCAGAGAACAGCGTATCGCCGCCGTCCCTCCAGTTGGGCGCCTTCGTCCACGGCTCGAGCGTGACCATCATCTGCCGGCCGCGCTGGCCGGCGTAACGAACGGTCTGCCGCAACTCGGCCTGATCGAAACTCTGCCAGGGAATGAACACGTGCTCGATCGCCATGCGATCGACGCGGTGATAGTCGCGCGTCGGATCGTAGACGCCCAAACTTGCCGTCGCGGTCGATTCCTTCGTGGCCTCAGCAGGTTCGCCGTGCATCAAACCACTTGCCACCACGGCCGCGACCAATCCGACCACCGAATACCTGAGCATTCCCGTACCCTCGACCCAATAACGTCGGGATAGAATGCAACGTAAATTATACTGGGAGTTTCTCCTAAACTCTCGGATTCTACTCTACTTTTAGATAAAGGCGAAAAGAGACATGGCGTCGGCAGTCCACGGCAGTCCCGACACCCACGATTACGTTAGGTCACAAACATGCCGAAACGCGCACCCACCGGTCGGATGGCCCTTGCCGGATCAGTAGGGCCCCGAAGGCGGCGCCGGACCGGCGGGGAATGCCGGGGTCCGGCGGCGCGTCCGTATTCAGCGCAGGCGGCGCGGTTTGATCCGCCAATCCGGCTTGCCCAGTCCGTCGGGCCAGGCCGCGGGCTCGAGCATGTTGAAGTAGACGACGGCCTTCAGACGACGGAACGTGCTGGTCGCCTGCTTCATCGCCTCGATCCAGCGGCTTTCGTATCTGCGTGGACCGCTGATGCCGATCTCGGCCAGGATCAACGGCTTGCCGTATCGCTTCACGCGATTGTACTTTTCACGGACCGCCTCCTCGAAGGTGCGGGCGTGGCCGTACCACTTCTGATCCGCCTTCCGGTAACCCCAGACCGGAAATCCGATCATGTTGACGTAGGCGCGCCCCGGGTAATAGTCGTCCAGACCGTCATGGCCGATCGGAGACCAGACGAACCGTGCCTTCGGGGCAATCTCGCGGCACGCCGTCACGAAGTACCGGTAGGCCTTGATGTAGCCAGCGCTGTCATCCCGCGCCCAGGGGTAGCGGCCGGTGACCTCTTCCATCTCGTGGCCCCAACGCACCAGCGGCCGCCGGCGGATCTTCTCGATCTCGGTGCAGACCCTGGTGATCGCCTCATCATAATCCCCGGCGACGATGTCGCCGAACAGGTTCTCGCCGCCATCGATCCAATTGGGCGCGTTCGTCCAGGGCTCGACGGTGATCATCATCCGGCGCTTGCGCTTTTGCGCATAACGAGCCGTCAGCCGGAGTTCGGCCGCATCGAACTGGTGCCAGGGAATGAACACGTGTTCGATATCCATACCGCGTACGCGCTTGGCCTTGCGCAACGGATCGTAGATACCGATCGGCGTCTCGGGCTCGGGTTTCGTATCTCGTTTCACCTTAGGCTGCGGCGCGTAAAGGATACGCCCCGGCCCGAGGGAAAACTCCGATGTGGCCGCGCGGTCTCCGGCAGGCGATGTCGTCGTCGAGACGGTCGCCCCCGGAACCAGGCTTTCCCCGGTTGTTTGCGCATGGGCCGAGAATCCATTGACCCCGCCGGTCGCCATAGCCAGCGCAACGAGTGGAATCGTTAGAGGTCTCAGCATCAATATCTCCCGCATTACGAATTCGAGCGGAAGATACATGTCGGCTCAAAATATATAGTTTGCCGACCCGACTGTGTTCTAATAAAACTTCTGTATCAGTTTCCTATAATTTTATGAATTAAAAATTATACAAACTTATTATTGTTTTATATTTATTTATATAAACATTTAGGCAAGCAAACTCTCGCGTGTCCGACGAGACAAGTGGAACGAAACAGGTCGGCCGCTTGCCACCGGGCAGAGAGGACCGACAGCCTCCTCTTCCCCGGAAGGGGCAGCAAATCACCAAAGGAGGATACGCCAAGCGAACCCGCCGCTCTCCCGTCAATGGAAGGCGCAGACTACGGGACGCATGATGCGCCGAACCGGTCCGTGAGACCGGCCGCCGCAAATCGGAACTATTCGGGAAGATGGTTCAGGGCGGCGTCAGGCCGCCCCGATCGTCACGCGGTCAGAAGGACCGGCGAATGTCGAGCGCGACGAGGAAGGCGCCCTGGCTGTCATCGGCAAGCGGGTCGATGACGAAGGGATTGAACACACCGCCCGCGGTGCCAGCGCCGTTGAAGTCGACGTGGCCGTAATGGACGTCCAGCATGAATGTGGTCTGTGCGACCGGGCGCCACGAGATATTGCCGAAGATCTCGTAGGTATCCATTTCGAAATCCGACGCGAGGGTCGCGACGAACGGATTGAATGCGCTGACCGGCGCCGTCACGTTCTGATAGCCCGCACCGATCGTCGTATAGACACGGTCCGTCCAGAAATGGGTATGCGAAGCCAGCACCGACCACGTCGTGACGGTGTCGACGATGCAGTCGCCGGCCGCCGGAACCAGCCGGTTGCAGGCGCCCCAGACCCCGTTGGCGGTATACAGGAAATTGTCTTCGTTGTACTGCGTCGCGCCGTTCGTATAGATGCCCTTCAAGGTGAAGTAGTCGTACTCACCGGTCGCCGGCGTCTTGACCATGGCACCGCCGAGCAGCGCCCAACCGATCTCGGAATCGGTCTGGTTACCCGGGACCGGTGCCGGCGCGGCGCCGAGGAAAACGTCGCGGAACTTGTTGTTGTGCAGGGCACCGGACAGCTGTGCGTTGCCCCAGTCGCCATCGACGCGGAGATTGGCGACCACGTCGGGGGTGTCGTTGCGGTCGTTCACCACGGAGCAGCCATTAGGCACGCCGCAGAATGTCGTAACAGGTCCCAGCGTACCGGTCGCCAGCAGTGAATAGGGATAGGCGTAGCTCTGGTCTTCGACCGCGACCGCCATGGACCAGCCGTTTCCGAGGGTCTGCGTATAGCGGATCTGGTTGCGGCGCATGTAGTTGTCGCCGGTCACCGTCACGACGTCGGAATAGATCGGGCTTGAGTCGAGATGCAGGAATGTCGACCACGTCTTGCCCAGCGTCCAGTTACCGAACTGGATGAAGGCATGGCGCAGGCCGAAGCTGCCGCCGGTACGCGAATCGTTGTCGGTCAACTCGCCTTCGATGAAGGCGCGAACCGTTCCGTATTCGGTCGCCGTGCGCACATCGAAGTTCACGTGGGTGAAGGCGTACATCCCCATCGTGTTCTCGAGGACATGCCCGTCCGGGATGATACCGTAGGCAGCGCCCACCGACGGTGGCCACTGGTCTTCGAACGCGTAGACCTCGAGACCGGCGTAGCCACCGATCTTGAAACAGACGTCGGTGCCGGGCAGCTCGATGAATCCGGTAATGTCGCACCGGTAGACCGGTTCGCGGGGTGCCTTCACGTCCATAATCATGTCGGCGGCGTTGGCGCTGACACAGGTGGCCGAAATCGCAATGGCCGTTCCGAGAATACGCTTCATCATTATCCAGTCCCCGCAGGACCGCCTTACCGCCGCTAGCGGCATCGAAGGCGACAGGCTCGAACCCAAGATTGGGAACCCAAAAAGCACCGGAATGACCTCATCCCGGTTCTCGCGTCGCAAACGCAGGTCCAATTCGATTCGATAGTTCGACTCCCTTGACTAAATCCTCCCAACCCGCACGCCAACCGGATTAGTGGGTGACTCCCGGGACGAGCCGCATTCTCGGACCGGCAGTTGCTTTATTGCCACGTTTTGTCAGCCGATTTCGAACCTCCACCGGCCAAGCTCGAAGACAATCGCGCAAACGGCCGGTTATCCCCGCGCCGTAGCGCCGCCAACGAATCACGATCCGGGACAGTGGCCCGCGGCCCGACATCCGGTATCATCCATGCCGCCCTTGCCGTTCGGAGCGAAACACATGGACACCAAGGCTGCCGCGGACGACATCTGGCAGGACCTCGAGGCCGGCCGGCACATGCCGGCCCGCTGGGCGGGGCGCCTGAGCCTCGAAGAGGCGTATGCCGTCCAGCTCGCGATCCTCGACAGGCACATCGAAAGCGGCGAACGCCAGGCTGGCTGGAAGGTCGGATTGACCGCAAGAGCGATGCGCGAACAGCAAGGTGTGTTCGAGCCCTGCTTCGGATTTCTGCTTGAAAGCGGCGCGCGCGTGAGCGGGCACCGGTTCGCGTTTGGCGACCTGATCGCGCCGGGTTTCGAAAACGAACTCTGCCTGACGATTGGTTCATCGCTGCACGGTCCGGACCTGTCACCCGGCACGGTGCGCGCGGCCATCACCCACGCCGCGCCGGCGCTCGAGATCATCGAGAAGCGCGGCGACCTTGCCGGTGGCCTGCCGCTCGCGATGGCCGACAACGCCCAGCAGAAGGCGTTCGTCACCGGGGTGCCGATGCCGCTGACAGCCGAGAACGGCGATCTGGGACGATCCGAGGTTTCCGTCTACGTGAACGGAGGTCCAACCGAACGGGCTTCGGGGGCGAACGTGATGGACGCCGGGCCCCTGCTCTCGGTGGTCTGGCTCGTCAACAAGCTCGCCGAGTACGGACGCGGGATTTCGGCCGGCCAACGCATCATGTCCGGCTCCTTCACCAAACAGTATGCGATCGCACCGGGCGATGCGGTTCGGGCCGAGTTCACGCCGTTCGGGACCGTCGAGACGTTCTTCGACTGACGGAGCGATCGCGGCGCCAGCCTATCGCCGCTTCGCCTGCTCCTCGACTTCCTCGACAGAAACCCTCGGCATCTCGAACAGGTCGCTCAGCCGCGCGTACCAGCCGCTGCCGTGCAGACGGCCGATCAAGTCGAGTTTCGGCGTGTCGATGTAAAGCCTGTCCTTGTCGATCACCATGTCGTCGCGGACATGAACCGCCAGGACGCGTCCAGTAATGATGTGCCGGCTGTTGCCGAGATCGATGGAGTCGTGGAACTCGCATTCGAGCGCCGCCGGGCTTTCCGCGATGCGGGGTATGTCCACCCGAACGCCGTCGACGGTGGTCAGGCCGGCCTTTTCGATCTCGTTGATACCGGCAGCGTAATCGGCGCCACAGATGTTCATCATGTGCCGCATGTCATAGGAGACCATGTTCACGACGAATTGCCGGGTCGCCAGGATGTTCGCCGAACTGTCCTTCGAGTGCGCCCCTTCCCGCGAACCAATTCCGATGCCGACGATCGGTGGATTCGCCGAAAAGACGTTGAAGTAGGAAAACGGCGCGGCGTTGAGTTCGCCGGACGCGCTCCTGGTCACCAGCCAGGCAATCGGCCGGGGCACGACCGTCGTATTCAACAGTTTCGCGTATTTGGTCGGTGCGATCTCGGCTAGATCGAAATACATGCGGATCTCCTGAATGGCCTCCCCGCCCGCGCAGCGCCCCGGGCGTACGACACCACGCCTTTCTAGGGCTTTGCACGCGACAGGAAAGCCGCGACGTTACGTGAACTCGGCCGCCGCGGCGGCCCCTCCTCCGGTCAGACAGAATAGAACGCGATGACCAGCGCCAGCCCCAGGACCGCCAGCCCGCCGGCGGCCTGGGCGAAGAACAGTACCTTCTCCGCCGTCGCCATGCCCGAATATGACGACCGCCTCGCGACCCGCAGGCACTCCCTGAACAGCAGGAGCGCGCCCAGAACCATGAGCGGAACGACGAACTGGTGATGCCTCGCGATCGTGCGATGGACGAACGGGTTCAGGCAGGCGAAACAGAACACGCCCTTGTAGGCGACGACCATGAGCTGCTGCTGAAGCGTGCCCCAGAACGGGATGATCGTTACCGCCAATGCGAGGAAAAACGCACCGGCGAAGACCGTCATATGCGTGTTCACCATCCAGTACCGGACGGTCTTGGGCAATTTGTAGCGCCACTTGCCCATGTCGAAGAAGCGCGTGCTGAACTTGCCCGCGCTGTACAGGTAGCGATGCCAGGAATCCTTGACGCGCACCAGCACATGCTGCGCCGTCACGCCCTCGAGAGCATAGCTGCGATACTCCTTGTAGATCTCCAGCAGCGGCCGATCCTGCTGCCTGGCCTGAATCCGGGCGGCCTGGTGGACCACCAGGAACGTATTCCCCTTGCGCTTGAACGTGCCCGCCTTGCCGGGAATTTCCGCCAGGGCCTTCTCGTGTTCCGCGATGACCTTGTTCACCTTCTTCATCAGCCGGTTCTTGCCGTAGTGAACCGCGACGGAAATTTCCTGGCTGATGGGAGCGACGCGAAAACCGCCAAGGTGCTTCGACAGCGCGATCGACCAGGGCACGAGAGCCAGGAGGGCGACGGCGTAGACCATCGGTACGAGAAACACGCGGACGCGCGTCTCACCGTTCTTGAAATAGATGACGAGAAAGACGATGGCGCTCAGGACAAAGGCGATGAGCGGGAAGATGATGAAGTTCTGGCGGACGTAAAGCGAGGCGGCGAAGACGACCGCCAGCACCGCGTAGTGGGCGATGCCCACCGGCTCCTTCCTCGTGACCTTGTCGATCAGCCAGTACATGTAGAGAAAATTGATGACGAGCAGCAGGCTGCCGGCGTGATCGCCCCACAGCGTGAACGAGACGATGTTCCAGTCCGACGCGAATGTGAGCGCGAATACGAAGGCGGCGGCATACCAGGCGCCCATCGTCCTCACGATCAGGAAGACCGCCGCCAGCATCAGCGCGACGTTTCCCAACCCCATCAGGAGACGGGCGTCGGGCAAGGTCAACGGGTCGAAGAAGACGCCGGCAATACGCACAAAGTACGCGATCCCGGGCATGAACGTGCCGCGTCCTATGGAAAAGCCGTTCCTGACGACGGCCATCTGATAGGCCTCGTCGCCGGTCAGCGGAATCGCTTCCATGTTGAGGTAGAAAAACACCCGCGTCGCGGCGAACAGGGCGAGCGAAACGACCAGCCAGAACATCGGATGCGCGAGTACGCTCGTGTTCTTCGTCGGCGTTCCCGCCTTAGTCAGGTCCAGCGACATCAAATCCCTCTGACAAAGCCTGCTGAAAACATGCGCGGTTTTCGCGCCCGCGGCGTATGCCATGCGGGCGTGACGGCGACCAGCCACCCAATCCCTATTTCACCGCATCGAGTCCAGCCAGCAGTGAGATCAGGCGCGCGAGGAAACCTTGTGCGACCATCGTCGTCAACATGGCAACCTGCAGCAGAACGCCGGCGATGAGGCCATCCTCGGCGCTGACACCGTAAAGGAACAAGGCTGCCACCATCGCCGCCTGGTAGGATCCGATATTGCCGGGTGCCGGCGACAGGATCCGGATCAGATTGACGGCGGCAACGCCCAGCAACGCGCCCCCGACGGAGGTCAATCCGACCATTGCGTTGAGCGGGATCAGGAAGGCCAGCGCCATGACCAGCCAGATGGCGATGCTCAGCCCCATCGCTATGACGCCGAGGCCGCCATGACGCAGAAAGCCGACAGCCAGGATCAGCTGCGGCACCCCGAACCGTGCAAGCAGCGGCACCCGGCCGGCAAGTTCGGCCAGGCGCGGCCCCATCAGCGTCGCCGCTACAAGGCCCGCGATCGCGACGACCAACACAGCGGCCGGCGCCGTGGCCGACAGGTCTCCCGTCGTGGGCGCGAGGGCCAGGCCGAGCAAGCCGAACAGAAGCAGGATCAGGAAATCGATCGCCCGTTCGCCCACCATGAAGCCGATCGCCTCGCCCGACGAGCCGCCGTACTTGCGGATCCACACCGCGCGCAGCCCTTCGCCGAGCCGGAACGGCGTTAGCGCGCCGATCATGAACAGCCAGGGAAAGGTCGTCAGCACGGCCGGCCAGCCGACAGCCACCGAACTGCGCACGAGAACGCCGAACCGCAGCGCACGCATCATCGTGGCGAGCGCGAACAGGGCAGCGAACCAGGACAGCGCCGCAACACGGTCGGGCGTCAGAAACGCCCACCACCGGTCCGTCGGCGGAAACCGCTCGACCAGGCTCACCAGCGCATAGACGAGCACCAGCCACAGCAATGTCGGAAGGATGTATCTGCGCGTCATTGCCGCCGTGGTCTCCAACAAGACGCCGTGTTTCAGGGAAACGCGTAACCGAACCGATCAAGCACGTCCGCATACCTGTCCGTCATCAGCGCGACGATATCGTTGCGGATCGATTGATCGAGACTTTGCCACTTCTCGAAATACTCGGCATTGGCGTCGATGACCGGCTCCAACGCCAGATCCTGGTCGAGACCGAGCCCGGAGAGAACGGGCGCCAGACAGGTCTCGGGGTCGGCCACCATCGCCTCGTAGCTCAGCGTCCAGCTTCGCCCGAGGTGCGGGATATCCTCGAGCATGATCGCATGCGCCCTGCCCCAATGGTCGAATGCGCGCACGGGATCGACACGCCACTTCGACGCCGTGGCCAGCGCCACCGGCACGGGATGGCGGGTGATGAAGACGAACGCGGAATTCGGGAAAATCGCCTGGAAAAAGCGCGACCGCGTGATATTCGGCGGCGACTTTTCGATGGCGAACGGCTTGGTCAGATCGAGATAGGCGCCCCACTCGCGCAGCAAGAGCCCGACGCCATCGCCGAGGCGCGCGGACTCCGTCTCGGTCAGGTGCGCACGCGCGTCAAACGCGAACAGTCCCGGACCGCCGAGCGCGCGGGCGGACGGGAAGACGGTCTGAAGGTGCTGGCCCTCGTCCTCCGGAACGCCGGTGCGGGCGAAACTGGTGACGCCGTCCGCGCCTCGCAGCATGCGGTGCAGAAGTGACGTGCCACTGCGGTGCAGACCGCACAGGAAGACGAAACAGGTCTCCGAGACATCCGGGACCGCGGCGAGAGGCGCTTTGCGGAACATCCGCACGCCCGCGGTGCCAAACGCCTTCCAGAGCATCAGTTTGGCGATCTCGTCGCTCCGCGAACGCCTTAGCAGGGAGCGACTTCGCATTGGACCATACCGTTCGAAGGTGTCAGGGGAGCGAGCGAGGTAACCGGCGGACGGGTGCCTGGCCCGGGTCGCGGGCGGATGATATCGGCGCGGCCAAACAGGCGCAACGCCGGCAACCGGTGTCGTTTAGATTGACTTTGCCCGTCCGCACAGTGAAAAAACGGCGACCCGTGAAGACCTGCGCCGCCGCGCGACCCGGACTGGGCGCGACAGGGTGCAAGGCAAATCCGCAATTCCAAGACATGCAGCGATGAAACACGTGTTCAGCCTCGTCATCCCCGTCTTCAACGAAGAAGAGACGATCAACGAGCTGTATGCACGCCTGAGCCAGCTCGCGGAGAAAATCGACGGAGACGTCGAGTTCGTCTTTATCGACGACGGCAGTTCCGATCGATCGCTGCCCATGCTCGAGGCGCTGCACGGCAAGGACGAGCGCGTCAAGATCATCGCCTTCAGCCGCAATTTCGGCCATCAGTTCGCGATCACCGCCGGCATGGATCTGGCCAGCGGCGATGCGGTCATCGTCATGGACGCCGACCTGCAGGATCCGCCGGAGACGGTCCTGGACCTGATCGCGAAGTGGAAGGAAGGGTACCAGGTCGTCAACGCGCGCCGGCGCAGCCGCAAGGGCGAGAGCTGGTTCAAGCGGTCGACCGCCAAGGCGTTCTACCGGATCCTCTCGTTCCTGACCCCCTTCAATATCCCGCTCGATACCGGCGATTTCCGTCTTGTCGACCGGTCGGCGCTCGACGCCTTCCTCTACCTGCGCGAAGAGGACCGGTTCGTGCGCGGCATGTTCGCCTGGAACGGCTTCCGCCAGACCGAGGTCGCCTTCGACCGGAACGAGCGTTTCGCCGGACAGACGAAATACCCGCTGCACAAGATGCTCAAGCTGGCCGCCGCGGCGGTGTTCAGCTTCTCCGACTGGCCGCTGCGGGCAATCGTCCAGATCGGATCGCTGGTGTCGCTCTTCGCGTTCGTCTACGCGATCTACATCGTCATCCGCGCCATTTTCAGTGGCTACGAAATCTCGGGCTGGGCCTCCACGGCGACACTGATCCTGTTCCTCAGCGGCATTCAGCTGATGGTGACCGGCGTGGTCGGTCTCTATGTCGGACGCATCCACCTGGAATCCAAACGCCGTCCGATCTACGTGGCGAGCCGCGCCGTCGGTTTCGGCACGCGAAAGCAGCCCGACCGCGCCATCATCGCCTCCTGGGAATAAGGGGCCGCGCGACCATGATCGTCGTCACCGGCATGCACCGTTCCGGCACGTCCATGACGGCGATGCTGCTCAGCGAGCTCGGCGCACCGTTCGGCGATCCCGGCGACTTGATCGCCGCCGACCAATGGAACCAGAGCGGCTACTACGAGAGCAAGGAAGCCGTCGGCATCAATCTGCGGCTGTTGCTCGGGCTCGGGGTCGACATCGACAACTGGATCCACCCGCCGGCGAACCCGGCGAAGCGGCTCGTCAACATCTTCACGTCGGGCAAGTGGCGTTACCTGTTGTCGACGTCGGAGGCGACGTTGCGGAAACGCGCCGATGCGCTGGCTCCAGAAATCGGGGCGTTCGGGACGCACACGCGGGGGCTGTTCGTCAAGGATCCGCGCTTCGCCGTCACCTACGGCCTTTGGCATGACCAGATTCCGGTAGAAGGCACCGTCTTTTGCTTCCGCCACCCGGAAGCCGTCCGCCGTTCGATCTCCCGGCGGGATCTGATGCCGAAGGCAATCGGGACGCGTATGTGGCTGCAACACAACCGCGACTTCATCCGCCTGCTTTCGGGCGACGAACCGGTTCTGCTCGTCGACTACGATCAGTTCTTTACACCGCAGGCACGGGAGCGCATCTCCAGGCTGGCCACCTTCGTTTCCGGGGTCATCGGCACGAGCGCCGATGTCGAGGCCGCCGTCAGCAGGATCGACCTGAACCAACGGCACCACCGCACCGCGGACCTGCCGATCGACAACCGGGAGGCAAAGGCGGCCTATGAGGCCTTGCGCGCCGTCAGCGCCGACCAGGCGGAAGCGATGCCCGCCGCGGCCTTGCGCGAGCGCCTGAAGGCCGCCGGAGCCCCTTGAAAACGATACCGGGTCCGCAAGCTAGACCGCGAACACGTGATCGGCTCCCTCTTGACCGCGCGGCGCCCGATGCCATCCTTATCCGACCTTGAATACCCCCGTCGGTCACGGGCCGCTCGGTGGGCGGTCAGGGATTGCGCGCGAAGCCGGATTGAGCGGGTTCGCCGAGAAAGGACAGCCAGTTGGCGAAAATAGTTGTCGGGTCGGTACGAAGTGCCGCCATCTGTGCGGCGCTGGCCATGTTTGCGTCAGCATCCTTCACAGAGGTATCTCTGGCGCAGCGCGGCCCCGTAACGGTCGAGGCACGGAGCATTACGGTGGCGCGCGTCGTCGAGGAGGCGACCGCCGTAGGCACGCTTCTGTCGGCCGAATCCGCCGATATCAGCCCTGAGATCGCCGGCCGCATCGAGGTGATCGCCTTTGACGAAGGCATGCCGGTCGACGAAGGGGAGCTGCTGTTTCAGCTCGATCCCTCGGTCTACGAGGCGCAGCTCGCCGAGGCGCAATCGAATTACGACCTCAAGCAGCGCAACTTCGATCGGGCCGACGGTCTTCTCAAGAACAAGGTGGGCACGGTCCGGGCGCGCGACGAGGCCCTGTCTGAGATGCAGGTCGCCCGCGCACTCCTGACCATGGCGGAGGTGCGGCTGGAGAAGACCAAGATCTCCGCCCCCTTCGACGGCATTGTCGGGCTGCGCAACGTCAGCCGCGGCGACTATGTGCAGCCCGGCGCGAAACTCGTGAATCTCGAAAAGATCGACCCGATCAAGGTCGATTTCTCGATCGCAGAACGGTACCTGGCCGACGTCCGAACCGGTGCCAGCGTGCGGCTCAAGGTCGACGCGCTCGGCGACCGCGAATTCACCGGCACGGTCTACGCCATCAATCCGCAGATCGATCCGGCGGGCCGCTCGATCGCGCTGCGCGCGGAAGTCCCCAATCCGGACGGAATACTGCGCCCCGGCCTGTTCGCCCGCGTCGGATTGCAGACGGCGGTGCGCGACAACGCCATCATCACCTCGGAGGACGCGATCGTGTCGCAGGGCGGCGACAATTTCGTCTACCGGGTCGTCGACGGCAAGGCGGTGCTGACACCGATCACGCTCGGCCAACGCCGCTACGGCACGGTCGAGATCCTGAAGGGCCTGTCGGAGGGCGACGTGGTGGTGGTCGCCGGGCAGATGAAGCTTCGCGACGGAGCCGCGGTCGACGTGAAAATGCTGGACGAGCCCGCCGCGGCCCCCGCCGCGGCAACCGCTCCGTCGGCATCCTGAGGCCGGTCGCATGACACTTTCGGAGATATGCATCCGCCGGCCGGTATTCGCCACTGTGCTCAGTCTGGTGATCGTGCTGGTCGGGCTCGTGTCCTATGACCGGCTGTCGGTGCGGGAATACCCGAATATCGATCCGCCGGTGGTGAGCGTCGACACGTCCTATCCCGGCGCCAGCGCCGAGATCATCGAGACCAAGGTAACGAATGTCCTGGAGGATACGCTGGCCGGTATCGAGGGCATCGACTTCATGACCTCGACCAGCCGGCAGGAACGCAGCCAGATATCGATCACCTTCAATCTGGACCGCAGTCCCGCCGACGCCGCCGCGGACGTGCGCGACCGCGTGTCCCGCGTGCGCCGGCAGCTGCCCGACGAAATCGACGAGCCGACCATCCGCAAGGTGGAGGCCGACGCCCATGCGGTGATCTATCTTTCGCTCTATTCGACCGGTTCGCACAGCCCGCTGGAGGTCTCGGAAATCGCCGAAAAGGTGGTCAAGGACCAGCTTCAGAGCCTTCCGGGCGTCGCCCAGATCGGCATCTACGGCGACCGCGAATACGCCATGCGCATCTGGCTCGACATCGCACGGATGGCGGGCTACGGCGTCACGGTCCAGGACGTAGAGGCGGCGCTCAGGCAGCAGAACGTCGAGATCCCAGCCGGCCTTATCGAAAGCCGCGACCGCGAATTCACCGTCCTCTCGGAAACCGACCTCAAGACGGTCGAGGAATTCAACAACCTGATCATCCGGCAGACCGATACGGGCTATCTCGTCCGCCTCGCCGATGTCGGCCGCGCCGAGATCGGCCCACGCAACGAAGACCGCAATGTCCGCTTCAAGGGCAATACGGCGGTTGCGATCGGCGTGATCAAGCAGGCGACCGCCAACCCGCTCGACATCTCCAGCGAGGTCAAGGCGGCGCTGCCGCGCATCGAGGAGTCGCTGCCCGAGGGCATGGTGCTGACGACGTCCTACGACCGCACGCTGTTCATCCAGGAATCCATCCGCAACGTCTATGTGTCGATCGGCGAGGCCATCGTGCTGGTCGTGCTGATCATCTTCCTGTTCCTGCGTTCGCTGCGGGCCACCATCATCCCGCTTGTGACGATCCCGGTGTCGCTGATCGGCGCCTTCGCGCTGATGTACCTGTTCGGCTTCTCGATCAACACGCTGACGCTGCTCGCGATGGTCCTCGCCATCGGCCTCGTCGTGGACGACGCCATCGTCATGCTGGAGAACATCCACCGGCATATCGAGGACGGCATGGCGCCGGTGGCCGCCGCCTTCAAGGGCGCGCGCGAGATCGGTTTCGCGATCATCGCCATGACCCTCACGCTTGCCGCCGTCTACGTGCCGATCGGCTTCATGCAGGGATCGACCGGTCGTCTGTTCACCGAATTCGCGCTGGCCCTTGCAGGGGCGGTGCTGGTGTCGGGGTTCGTGGCTCTGACCGCCACGCCGATGATGTGCGCGATGCTCTTGAAGCACCAGACCCGGCACAACTGGCTCTATCAGGTGTTCGAAACCAGCCTAAACTCGCTGACGGCGGGCTATCGCGGGCTGCTGCGCGGGGCCATGCGGGTGCGCCCGCTCATCATCCTGCTCGGCCTGGCCGTGGCCGGCTCGAGCTATTTCCTCATCAAGAACATCAATTCCGAGCTCGCGCCCTACGAGGATCAGGGCACCATCGTCAGCTTCTTCAGCGGACCTGAAGGCGCCACCGTCGCCTATACCGACCGCTACGCCCGCCAGATCGAGGACATCTTCGCCGATGTTCCCGACTTGCAGCGCTACTTCGTCATCGTCGGCACGCCGCTCGCAAACCAGGGCATCGCCTTCCTCGGCCTCAATCCCTGGAGCGAGCGCACCGTCACCGCTCAGCAGGTCGCCGGATCGATGATGCCGAAGATGGGTCAGGTCGCCGGCGTGCGCGCCTTCCCCTCGACGCCGGCGCCGCTGGGCCAGTCTATCCGATCCTCGCCGGTCGAGTTCGTGATCCAGACGTCGCGGCCATACGAGGAACTGCAGGGCTTCGTCGACGCCTTCGTCGCACGCGCCGCCGAAAACGAAGGGCTGGTGAACGTCGATTCCGACCTGAAGCTGACCAAGCCGCAGCTGAAGGTCGAGGTCGACCGCGAGAAGGTCGCAGACGTCGGCGTCGATCTCGCCGCGCTCGGCCGGACGCTGGAGACGCTGCTGGGCGGGCGCCAGGTGACCCGCTTCAAGCGCGGCGGCGACCAGTACGACGTGGTGGTGCAGATCGCCGACGTCGAGCGCACCAACCCGGACGATCTGAGAAAGATCTACGTGCAATCGGCGCACGGCGACATGGTGCAGCTGTCGAACCTGGTGACGGTCGAGGAAACCGTGGCGCCGCGCCAGCTCAACCACTTCAACCAACTGCGCTCGGCCTCGATCACCGCCAGCCTGGCACCCGGCTACACGCTAGGCCAGGCGCTCGCCTTCATGAACGAGGTCGCGGCCGATACGCTGCCGTTGGACGCGCGCACCGACTACGGTGGCCAGTCGCGCGAGTTCAAGAGCTCCAGCACGAGCATCTACGTGACGTTCGGGCTCGCCCTCGCCTTCATCTATCTGGTACTGGCCGCCCAGTTCGAGAGCTTCCGCAGCCCGTTGATCATCATGCTGACCGTGCCGCTTTCGATCACCGGCGGACTGCTGGCGCTCTGGCTCGACGGCTCGACGCTCAACATCTACAGCCAGGTCGGCCTCGTCACCCTCATCGGCCTCATCACCAAGCACGGCATCCTGATCGTGGAGTTCACGAACCAGCTGCGGGCGGCCGGCAAGGACATGCGCGACGCCGTGATCGAGGCCTCGGTGCTGCGACTGCGCCCGATCCTGATGACCACGGGCGCCATGGTGCTCGGCGCGGTGCCGCTTGCGATCGCCATGGGCGCCGGCGCCGAAAGCCGACAGGACATCGGCCTCGTCATCGTCGGCGGCCTTTTGGTCGGCACCTTCTTCACGCTGTTCGTGATCCCGGTGGTCTACACCTATATCGCCAGCAGCAAGGCGCCCGGGGCGAGCGACGAGGAAATGGCCCAGATCCACGCTGTCGGAAAGAAGGACCTGCCGCAGGCGGCGGAGTAGGCCAACTTCGGCGCACGCCCCGTGAAGGCGGCCGCCACGGGCGGGGCACTGCAGCCTGTCGCCTGGACCTAGGTCCAGCCTTTTCGGGAACCGGCAGAGGACGCGGCGACCGCTTTCACCCGACCGGGTGAAAGCACGCCACTTTCCGGCCCGCTCCATACGCCTCCAGCGCCGGATCCTCCATCCGGCACCTCTCCGTCGCCCTCGGGCAGCGCGGCGCGAAGGGGCACGCGCCTTCCGCCGGTGCGGCCGGCGGTTCGATGGGCACTCCTTTGGCGCGGCGGCGGAAAGCCGGATCGGGCTTGGGAACGGCGGAGAGAAGAAGCTGCGTGTAGGGATGCGCCGGCGCCGCGAACACCTGCGCTGTCGGCCCCTGTTCGACCACGCGTCCGAGATACATCACCGCAACGTCGTCGGTGACGTGACTGACCACCGTCAGGTCGTGGCTGATGAACAGGAAGGTGACGCCGCACGCCTCGCTCAACTCCATCATCAGGTTGAGGATCTGCGCCTGGATCGATACGTCCAGGGCGGAGACCGGCTCGTCGGCGACGATCAGTTCGGGGCCAGTGACGAGCGCGCGGGCGATCGCGATCCGCTGGCGCTGGCCACCGGAGAACTCGTGCGGATAGCGGTCGGCATGGGCCGGCGACAGGCCGACGGCGTCGAGCGCCTCGGCGACGCGCTGGCGCCGCTGGGCACGGCCGAGGTCGGCGGCGAGCACGCTCAACGGCTCGGCGACGATCCAGCCGACCTTGTGGCGCGGGTCCAGGGAGCCATAAGGGTCCTGAAAGACGATCTGCATGCGCCGGCGCAGCACGGCGAGGCGGGCCCGCGAGACCGAGAACAGGTCTTCTCCGTCGAGGCGCACGGTGCCTTCGGTCGGGCGATCGAGGGCGAGGACGATACGGGCGAGCGTGGACTTGCCGCAGCCGGATTCACCGATGAGCCCAAGGCTCCGCCCGCTCTCGATCGCAAGCGAAACGCCGTGCACGGCGCGGAACGCGGGATGCGGCTGGAACAGACCGGGCCGCGGCAGCGCATAGTCGCGCACGACGTTGTCGATCTCGATGAGGGGGGGCGTGCTCATGCCGCCCTCTCCTCCCTGCCCGGATAGAAGCAGCGCACGGTGTGGTCGGGTCCGAACGGATCGGCCGCGGGCGCCTCGATACGACAGCGTTCGCGGGCGCGCGGGCAGCGCGCGGCGAAGGGGCAGCCGACACGAGGCTCGCGCGGATCCGGCACCTGGCCGGGAATCGTGGTCAGCCGCCCCCGCGCGCCGCCGATCCCCTCCCCGCGAACGAGTTCCGCCGCCGGCATCGCCGCGAAAAGCCCTTGCGTGTAGGGGTGGGCCATGTCGGCGAAGACCGCCGCCGTCGGCCCTTCCTCCACCACGGTGCCGGCATACATGACCAGCATCCGGTCGGTCGTCTCGGCGATGACACCGAGATCGTGGCTGATCATCAGGAGCGCCATGCCGGCTTCCGCCGTCACCTCGCAGATCAGGTCGAGGATCTGCGCCTGGATCGTGACGTCGAGCGCGGTGGTCGGCTCGTCGGCGATCAGCAGCTCGGGGCCGCAGGCGAGCGCGATGGCGATAACGACCCGCTGACGCTGGCCGCCGGAAAGCTGGTGCGGATAGAGATCGGGCGAAAATCGCGATCGCGGCAGACCGACCCGCTCCAGCATCGCCACGGCGCGGTCCAGGGCCTCGGCGTCCGACAGCCCGAGATGCAGGCGCAGCCCCTCGGCGACCTGATCGCCGATGGTGCGCACGGGATTGAGCGCGGTCATCGGCTCCTGGAAGATCATGCCGATGCGTTTGCCGCGGATCCGGCTCATCGCCGCATCGCCGAGGCCGAGGATTTCCCGGCCATCGAGCCGGATGGATCCGGAGACCTCGGCGCCATCCGGCGTCAGCCCCATGGCGGCGAGCGCCGTCATCGACTTGCCGCAGCCGGATTCGCCGACGATGCCGACCGACTCTCCGGGCGCGACCTGCAGATCGACGTGATGCAGCACACGCGCCGCGCCGCCGGGAAGCGGGAATTCGAGCACCAGATCACGGATGTCGAGCAGCGCCGTCATCGGGCCCGCCTCAGCCTGGGGTCGAGCACGTCGCGCAGACCGTCGCCGAACAGGTTCAGGCCCAGCACGGTGAAGACGATCGCGAGCCCCGGGAAGATGACGAGCCAGGGCGCGATCGCGGCCATGGTCTGGGCCTCGTTCAGCATCTTGCCCCAGGACGGCTGCGGCGGTTGGGTGCCGAGGCCGAGATAGGACAGCGCTGCCTCGCCGAGGATCGCCAGCGCGAACTGGATGGTCGCCTGGACGATCAGGACACTGGCGATATTGGGCAGGATGTGTTCGGCGGTGATCCGCGCCGCGCCCTTTCCCGCCGCGCGGGCGGCCATCACGTAGTCCCGCTGCCACACCGACAGGCCAGAGCCGCGCGTCAGCCGGGCGAAGACCGGAATGTTGAAGATGCCGATGGCGATGATGGAATTGACTGCGCCGGGGCCGAACAGCGCGGTGATCATCACCGCCGACAGCAGGAAGGGAAAGGCAAAGGCGAAATCCGAGAAACGCATGACGATCTCGTCGATCCAGCCGCGCCGCGCCGCCGCGGCCGCGCCGAGCGGAACGCCGAGCCCCATGCCGATGCCCACCGCGACGACGGCCACCAGCACAGAATTGTGACTGCCCTTCATGATCATGGAAAAGACGTCGCGGCCGAACTGGTCGGTGCCGAACCAGTGCGTCCAGGACGGCGGCTGCAGCCGGTCGGGGATGTTCATTGCCGTCGGAGAGAACGGCGTCCAGACGATCGCGACGACGGCGACGAAGACGAACACCGCCGTGATCGCGCCGCCGAGAACGAAGGCGCTCGATCTCAATCCCTTCGACAAGACCTCGCGGATGGCGGCCGCCTCAGCCATGGACGGCCTTCCTCAGCCGTGGGTCGATCACCAGGTACGCCAGGTCGACAATGAAATTGACGATCACCACCGCCCCGGCGAGAAGCACTACCAGCGACTGCACGACGATCAGGTCGCGCTGGGCGATCGCCTGGAAGAGCAGCCGGCCGAGACCCGGCAGATAGAAGACGTTCTCGATGACGATGGTGCCGGCGAGCAGGAACGAGAATTGCAGGCCCATGATCGTGACCACCGGGATCAGCGCGTTGCGCACCGCGTGGCGCCTGAGCGCGGCGCCGCGCGTCAGCCCCTTGGCGCGGGCCGTGCGAACATGGTCCTCGCCGAGCACCTCGAGCACGGCGGACCGGGTCACGCGGGTCAGGATCGCCGCCTGCGGCAGCGCCAGCGCGACGGCCGGCAACAGGAGGGATCGCAGCGCCGGCAGAACGCCATCGTCCCAGCCGGCGAAGCCGCCGGCGGGAAACCAGCCGAGCGTTACCGCGAAGAACAGGATCAGCAGCATCGCGAACCAGAAGTTCGGGATGGCGATGCCGATCTGCGCCAGCGCCGAGACGCCGACATCGGCGACCTTGTTGTGCTTCGCGGCGGCGAAGACGCCGGCGGGAATGGCGATGGCGGTCGAAAGGATGATGGCGAATATCGCCAGCGGCAGGCTGACGAGCACACGCTGGCCGATCAACTCGGAGACGGGCCGCGAATAGGTGTAGGACTCGCCGAGGTCTCCCGTCAGCAGCCCGCTGACCCAGAGAAAATACTGTTCGATCAGCGGCCGATCGAGACCGAGCTCGTGGCGTAGCGCGGCGAGCGTATCCTCCTGCGCGCCGATGCCGAGGATGATCTGCGCCGGGTCGCCGGGTAGCACCGCCATCACCAGGAAGACGATCAGCGAGGTCGCGAACAGCGTCGCGACCAGTGCGGCCAGGCGTTTGGCGAGGAGCTGGCTCATGAACGGGTCGACCAAGTGAGCATGAGCGCCCGGGACTTACCCTGGACCGCCCGATGCAACGCACCGGACGCCCCTCCCCGTGTTCGAAAGAGAACCGGGGCGGTGGCGCATCGGCGAGGCCCGGCACAAATCCTCGGGCGACCTCACTCCGTCCAGCGAACCTCCGTCAGGTCGTTGGCCTGAACCGGGCTGTTTTCCCACAGGCCCTCGAGCTTCGCGTTCCAGACACCGGGCTTGGCGAGCTCGAACAGGAAGCCGTTGACCGCGTCGTCTGCCAGGATCTTCTGCGCCTCGCGCATCAGATCGTACCGCTTCTCCGTGTCGGTCTCGGCGGCCAGCTTGTCCATGACCTCGTTGAACTTCGGGTTGTGATAGTCGAAGTAGTAGTCGGGCCGCGCATAGATGCCGATGTCCATCGGCTCGGTGTGCGAGACGATGGTGAGGTCGTAGTCCTTGCCCTTGAAGGCCTGCTCGAGCCACTGCGCCCATTCGACCGGAATGATCTCCAGCTTGATGCCGACCTTGCCGAGCTGGTCGGCGATGATTTCGCCGCCACGACGGGCGTAGGACGGAGGCGGCAGCTTCAGCGTCGCCTCGAAGCCGTCCGGGAATCCGGCTTCGGCGAGCAGGGCCTTGGCCTTCTCCGGGTCGTAGGGATAGGTGCCGGTCAGGTCGACATAGGCGGGATGGTGCGGGGCGAAATGGCTGCCGATGGGCGTGCCGAGGCCGAACATGGCCCCATCGATGATCGCCTGCCGGTCGATGGCGTGGGCGATCGCCTGGCGCACCTTGAGATTGTCGAAGGGCGGCTTGCCGTTGTTGGTCGACAGGATGGTCTCGCCTTCGGTCGAACCGCTGACGACGGTGAAACGCGGGTCGGCCTCGAACTGCGGCAGGGCTTCAGGAGCCGGGAAGATGGCGAAGGCGTCGACGTCCTCGGCCAAAATCGCGGCGGTGGCGGCGGCGGGATCGGGGATGATCTTGAAGGTCGCCGTGTCGAGCGCAACCGGATTGCCCCAGTAGTCCGGGTTCTTCTCGATCGTAATGTGGTCTCCCGGCACCCATTCGACGAACTTGAACGGGCCGGTGCCGACGGGCTGCTCCTTGTTGGTATCCGCTGTCTCGGGCGCGACGATCACGGCGTCGCCCCAGCCGAGATTGAACAGGAAGTGGCCGGTCGGGCGCTTCAGGGTGATGACCACCGTCTTCGGATCAGGCGCCTCGACCATCTCGATCGGCTCGAACAGGGCCTTCTGGGCGTTGGTCGAATCCTCGGCCATGGCGCGATCGAGCGTGAACTTGACGTCCTCGGCGGTCATGTCGGAACCGTCGTGGAACTTGACCCCATCGTTGAGCGCGAACGTGTAGGTCAGGCCGTCTTCGGAGATGGTCCAGCTTTTCGCCAGTGCCGGCTTGACCTCGCCGTTGCGATCGATGCGGGTAAGCCCCTCGAAGACGTTGGCGTAGACCACCTCGTCGATAGCCGCGGCCGCGCCGGCGGTCGGATCGAGATGCGGCGGCTCAAGCACGAGGCCCATGGTCAGATCGGTCCTGGCGGCATGCGCCGGCGTCGACACCGCCGCCACGGCGAACGCCAGAGCGGCGAACAAACCGAAACGCTTCATTGTATTCTCCCTCGAACGCGATACCCGTTTCCGCGAGAGTAGCAGAAACCAGCGAAGGCGCGTCAATTCGTTGATGTTGCGGGCGTATCTTTTGCACGTGCGAGCCAGACCGTATGGCCGTTGCAGCCCGGATCTTCGGCGACGTGGGCAATCTCCTCGAAGCCGTGCTCCCGCAGCAGCGCGCGATATTCGTGCGGATCAAGGTTTGCGTGGTAGATCGGCTCGCCCCCGAAACTGCTGTCGGCCAGCGTCCAGCCATGCCCCGGAAACCTCTCCTCGCAGATAGAAATCAGCGTCGGCGACGCGTCGACCCCCCGTCACTTGGCAGCCAGATTCGATGAAATAGCGCGCGATGGGCTCGCCGGCCCCGCATCCTAGGTCGAGGATCCGGCCACCCGGAGGAACGAGAGACAGGAAACGGTCGAGCCAGGGTTTCTCGAACAGCGACCTGCCACGATCCCGGTCGAATGCGAGGGCATGGCGCTCGTACAGACCGACGATCCGCTCGCTGTCCTTCGCCATCGCGGCTATGCACCACCCGTGTCGGCTTCGGTCGCGCCCATCCGAAGTCGCCGGCAGACCTTTCACCGGTTATCCTTGCTATCTTGTGGACGCAAGATTATATGTTTCGCACTTCGACTTGCAGCCTGCCTTGCAGTCCTGCCCCCACGAAGAGGGGTTCCTCCAAGACATCGCTGAGTTCGGACGGAAGGCCGTGTGATCGTCACGCGGCCCGGGCTCGCCTGTGCGTGCTCTTGCTTCAGGAAAATCCTCAATGGCTACTGGTATCGTGAAATTCTACAACGCTGGCCGCGGTTACGGCTTCATCCAGCCCGACGATGGCTCGAAGGACGTGTTCGTCCACGCCACCGCGCTGGAAGCCGCCGGCATCCGCGGTCTGGTCGAGGGACAGAAGGTCTCCTTCGAAGTCACCACCGACCGGCGCAGCGGCAAGACCGCCGCTTCCGACCTGCAGACTGTCTGATCAGACATCGCGGGTTCGCGAACTTCTAGAGACCCGGCGATCGACGATCGCCGGGTTTTTTCTTGCCCGTACGGGCCGATCAGCCCTTGGGGGCCGGTTTCTTTCTTTTCGCAGCGGGGGCCTTGGCCGCGGCCTTCGAGTCCTCCGCTTCCTTGGCCATGCGCAGTTCCTTCAGGCGCGCGGTTTTCTTGCGAGTCGCCTCGATTTCGGATTCGTACTCCCGCATCGCGGAAGACTTGTCCTTGTCCCGCTCGGCTTTCTGTGCCTTGCGGAAGGCCGCCTCGGCCTGGGCGCGTGACTGTTTCGATCGATCGGCCATCACCGAATCCCTATTTCCGGAATCTCCGGGAATCTCTTTTTAGCACGCAATCTATCGCAACCCGTCACGCCACTTGTCCCGTCAGCAGCGACCAGGCCGATGCCGCCATCACCTTGGCGGAGGCGACCAGGTCGTCGATGCCGACATATTCGTCGGGCTGGTGGGCGAGGTCGAGGATTCCGGGTCCGTAGGCAATGCAGTCGTGCAGGTGGCCGAAGCGGGCGACGTGTTTCTGATCGTAGGTACCGGGCGAGATGACATAGTCGGCCGGCTTGCCGAGCACGGCCTCGATCTCGGCGGCGACGGCCCGCACCACGGCGGCATCCTTGTCGGTCATGGTCGGCGGCACCGACCACAATTCCTTGAGATCGTACCGGAAATTCTTCCGGTCGCGCTTCAGCCTCTCGAGCAGATCGACGACCTCTCCCTTCACCTCGTCGTAGCTTTCCTCGATCAGGTAGCGGCGGTCGACGACGACGCGGCAGGAATCGGCGACGACGGCGGAGGGCCAGCCGTCGAAATCCTCGCCGAGGCCGCCGTGGATCGAGTTGATGTTCATGGTCGACTGGCGTGCGCCTTCGGGCGCGACCGGCATGTCGGTGCGCTTGGAGGCGAGATGCGGATAGAGATCGTCCTCGAAGCGCTCCAGAACCGCTGCCATGTGGCGGATGGCGTTGTCGCCGAGGAATGGCATCGATCCGTGGGCGATACGCCCGTGCGTCTCGATCTGGGCCCACCAGACGCCGCGATGGCCGAGGCAGACCCGGTCGACGTTGAGCGGCTCGGGAATGATGACGTGGTCGACGCGGGGCTTGGAGAAATAGCCCTGCCGGGCGAGATAGGCGACGCCGCCATAGCCGCCGGTCTCCTCGTCGACGGTGCCGGATATCTCCAAAGCGCCGGGGAAGTCCGGGTGCATCTCGATCAGGGCCTCGACCGCGATGATCGAGGCGGCGATGCCGCCCTTCATGTCGCAGGCGCCACGACCGAACACCTTGCCGTCCTTCACCACCCCGGCGAAAGGATCGACGGTCCAGCCCTTGCCGACTTCCACAACGTCCGTATGGCCGTTGAAATGGACACACGCACCCGGCGATCCGCCCTCGCGGCGCGCCACCACGTTCACACGGGGATAGCGGTCGGAATCGCCCGGCGTGCCATCGCCGCGCACGTAGGTGATTTCGAAGCCGCGCGCGCGCATGCGCTCACCGATCAGTCGGGCACAATCCTCGTAATCCTCGCCCGGCGGATTTATCGTCGGAATCTGGATGAGGGTGCGGGTCAGCTCGACAAGTTCGTCAGTCTTGGCGTCGATACGGGCGAATAGCGCGTCGCGCATGCGATTCCTCCGGTTCGCGCCAGTGAACCCGGCTATTCCCGCGCCGGCAAGAGGCGACCGTGTCGCGGGTCGCCAATTCGTGAATGCGCTTCGCGAGCCATTGGCCTATTCTGGTCTCCCATGCGATCGCGAGGCCGGATCGGTACGATTGTGGCTGCGGCGGTGTGCCTTTTCACCGCAACGCTTTTTGGCGTGCCCAAGCCGGCATGGGCGCAGGACGAAATCACCGTCGACCTCGAACTCGTCATCGCCGTCGACGTGTCGCTGAGCATGGACCTGGACGAACAGGCCCTGCAGCGAGAAGGCTATGTCAAGGCATTCCTCGATCCGCGTGTCATCGACGCCATCGAACAGGGGATACACGGCAAGATAGCGGTGGCCTATGTCGAATGGGCCGGCGCGATCTCGCAATACGTGACGATCAACTGGCTGCTGATCGACGGGAAGGCGGCCGCGGCCGAAATGTCGGCTCTGCTGGCCGAAGCGCCGATCGCCCGCCTGCGCCGCACGTCGATCAGCGGCGCGCTGATCTTTTCCAGCAAATTGTTCGAAAACAACGGCTTCCGGGGCTTGCGTCACGTCATCGACGTGTCCGGCGACGGGCCGAACAACCAGGGTAGCCGCGCCGATCTCGCTCGCGACGCGGCCATCGCGCAGGGCATCACCATCAACGGGCTGCCCTTCGTGCCCGACCCGACCGGACCGCTTTCGCTGTTCGACCTGACGGAGCTCGATATCTATTACGAGGACTGCGTGATCGGCGGCCCCGGCGCCTTTTTGCTTCCCGTCCGATCGGCGTCGGAGTTCGCCGAGGCGATCCGCAACAAGCTGGTTCTGGAGATTGCCGGCATCGAGCGGCCGAAACTGATCCGGACGTCGGCGGCTTCGCCGCGGATTCCCTGCGATATCGGAGAACGTCAGTGGCAGATGTTCATGGACGGGGACCGGCCCTAGGACTCGCGCCGCCTAGATTGCCCCCAGCCCCAAACGCGTCAGCAGTTCGACCAGCATCGCGCCACTGCGCTGGCGGTGGTGGTGGTGC
Source organism: Microbaculum mangrovi (assembly GCF_051390635.1). Lineage (NCBI taxonomy): Bacteria > Pseudomonadati > Pseudomonadota > Alphaproteobacteria > Hyphomicrobiales > Tepidamorphaceae > Microbaculum > Microbaculum mangrovi. The sequence goes on along the minus strand of NZ_JBPODT010000002.1, from coordinate 458,009 downwards.
GCGGCGAAGGCGGCGTCGGGATCGCGGTCGCGGATCGCCTCGACGACCGCGCGATGATCCTCGTTGGATTCCGTCGGCAGCGGCCTGAGCGTCAGCGTCGACATCCGCGCCCGGTGCGCCTGATCGCGCATCGTCGCCACGATATCGCGCAGGCGCTTGTTGCCGGACCCGGCCACCAGCAGATCATGGAAGCGCTCGTCCGCATTGGCCCAGGCTTTCAGGTCCTCGCGTTTCAGCGCCTTGTCCATGTCGGCGACCGATCTGTCCAGCGCGGCCAGCTCGGCCGGCGGCAGGCCATGGGCGGCGGCAAGCGAGGCGGCGGTCGCCTCGAGACTGGTCAGCACGTCGTAGATTTCGCGCATGTCGTCCGGCGAAACCGGCTTGACGCGCATGCCGTGGCGGGGACGGATTTCGACAAGCCCCTCCTCGGCAAGACGGATCAGCGCCTCGCGCACCGGCGTGCGGCTCATGCCGAGCATGTCGGCGACTTCCGTTTCCAGCATCTGGACGCCAGCGGGCAATTCGTTCTCGAGGATCCGGCGCCGGATATCGGCAAAGGCGCGCTCGCGTTGCGACCGATCCTCCGCCGCAGCGTCGTTCGCCGCAGCGTCCGCTTTGCGTCGCACCCGCGTACGCGACGAGGCCTGTGCCATGGTTCGTCCTCAACATCACTCCACTGGGGGCGTTCTATGCCGTTCCGCGGCCATCCCACAAGCAGTTGCTGGTTGCCGATCCGAAACGCGCTCGCCCCACCCGCGACGTATGCATTGTTCGCGCCCCAACCATACCGCCAAACCAATTGACCTTTGCGCCGCCCGGCGTCGGTATAGCAATGTACAGATATCGCCTCGCGCGAACGACGTATGGATCCGGTCCAGTGCCCCACCTGCAGACCTCACCTTCCATGACGCGGAACACGCCGGTCGCGCCGTGACGGTCCTGTCCGGTGTCGACGAGCAATCGCTGAGGCTGCGCGGCATCCTGCTGATGATTGTCGCGGGGGTATGCTTTTCGGCGCTGGACACCTTCGCCAAGCTGCTGGTCGTCGAATTCGCAGCTATTCAGGTGGTTTTCGTTCGCTTCCTGGGCCATCTGGTGCTGACGGTCGGTAGTGCGGGGCCACGCAATCTGCCCTCGATGTGGCGTACCAGGCGCCCGGTGCTGATGGTCGTGCGCGGAATGCTGCTGTTCGGCTCGACGCTCGGCAATTTCATGGCGCTTCGCTACCTGGCGCTGTCGGAGACCGTCTCGATCTTCTTCTCCTCGCCCTTTCTCGTGGCGATCATCGCCGGCCCGGTGCTCGGTGAATGGATCGGCCCGCGCCGCTGGGCGGCGGTTCTGTTCGGCTTCGCCGGCGTTCTCGTCGTGACGCAGCCGGGCACCGCCGGTTTCCAGTGGGCGGCGCTGTACTCGATCGCGGCCAGCGTCTGCTACGCACTCTACGCCATCGTCACCCGCATCCTGACGGCAACCGATTCGAACAGGGTCCAGCAGTTCTATGCCTCGCTCGTTGGCACCCTGGCCTTCTTGCCGGCCATGCCGTTCGTATGGGTCTGGCCGCAGGATCTGCTTTCCATAGCGCTGATGGTTGGCACGGGAGTCTTCGGCTTTGTCGGACACGGTTTCCTGATTACCGCGCACCGCTATGCGCCCGCGCCAATCCTGTCGCCGTTCATCTATGTGCAGATCATCTGGATGACCCTGTTCGGCTTCGCCGTGTTCGGTCATGTGCCGACGACGGCCAACCTGTTGGGCGCGGGCATCGTCATCGCCTCCGGCCTCTATCTGCTGTTCCGCGAACGGGCCGTCGAAGGTCCGCAATAGGCGACAAACAGTTTGCCTTAAGGGAAGAATTTCCTAGAACCGGACAAACAGCTAGGTTCTTGTTCGGACGTGTACGCAAACAAGAAGGCTACATACGATGACGAAACGCCATCTCCTGATGACCGGGCCGATGATGCGGATGGTGATGGAGCAGCTCGACGCCGCCTACGAGGTGCATCGGCTGTGGGAAGCCGACGACGCCGACGCGATGATCGGTGAGATCAGCGACAAGATCGAGGCGATCGCGGTCGGCCCGCACACGCCCGTCGACGACCCCCTGATGAGCCGTTTGCCCAACCTCAAGATCGTCTCCAATTTCGGGGTCGGTTATGACACGGTCGATGCGAAATGGGCCGGCGCACACGGCATCTACGTCACCAACACACCGGATGTGCTGACCGAGGAAGTCGCCGACACGACACTCGGCCTGCTGCTGATGACCGTGCGCCAGCTCTCCGAATCCGAACGTCATTTGCGCGCCGGGCGCTGGGAGACGGAAGGTCCCTTCCCGCTCACCAAGGCCTCGCTGCGCGACCGTCGCATCGGCATCGTCGGTCTCGGCCGCATCGGCAAGGCGATCGCCCGCCGGCTCGACGCCTTCAGGGTGCCTGTCGTCTATCACGGCCGCAGCGAGCAGGCGGACGTCCCCTATGGCTATTACGCCAATCTGGTGGACATGGCGCGCGACGTCGACATCCTGCTGTCGGTCGCCCCCGGTGGCCCCGCCACTACCCATATGATCAACGCCGAGATCCTCGACGCCCTCGGCCCGGACGGTATCCTGATCAATGTCGGTCGCGGCTCCGTGGTCGACGAAAAGGCCCTGGTGGAGGCGCTGAAGACCGGCAAGATCCTGTCGGCGGGGCTCGATGTGTTCGAGAACGAACCGCACGTGCCGGCCGAACTGATGGAGATGGAGCACGTGGTGCTTCTGCCGCATGTGGGCTCGGCGTCGGTCCACACCCGCAACCAGATGGGTCAGTTGTGCGTGGACAATCTCAAATCTTACTTCGAGACCGGAAAACCGCTGACGCCGGTCGTCGAAACACCCCTGCGGGACTGAAGGAAACCCTGATGCGAAAGACGCTCCCCTCCCTCGCGGCCCTCGGGCTCGCAACGCTTTTCTACGCCACGCCCGGCACGGCCGCGGAAATCGATGTCCGACAGATGGACCTGACGGAAGGCCCGTGGGCCCTCGGTACGGGAGGGGAGGCCTGCCAGCTCATACTCGGCGACGCGGAGGTCAAAGGCGGCCGCCATCTCGATGGCGGCGCCGAATGCAGCGGGATCAATCCGGCGCTGGGCCAGGCCACCAAGTGGCGCATCGACGTGCCCCACGAGTTGGTGTTCCTGAACGACGGCGGCAGGGTGCTGGCGAAGATGAACTACGACGAGGCGAAATCGGTCTTCACGGGAATCTCGGCCAACGGCGACCCGTTGGTGCTTTCGCAGTCCGAGTAGCCGGCCACGCGTGTAGCCGGCCGCCTTAGAAGAAGGCCGCGCCCCGGCGACGTCAGGTCTTCCACCAGACCGTCAGCGTGACGTTTGCCGCGGGGTCGAGGACCTCGGCCGGATCGGCGACGAGGCCGGCGTCCCGCAACACGTCGTTCGCCGTCCTGCCGGGCTCCAGACCGGAAAACACCGTGGTCCCCTCGCCCAGGACGACGTCTTCGGCGCGCGCCAGATCGAAGGCGTCATAGCCGACCGCCAGGAAGAAATCGAAGACCGGCTGGCCGCCGGGCACCGCAATCGTGCCGCCGCCGGGCGCGACGTCCTGCAACGCATCGGCGAGGCTCATGCCGGCCGGATTCCACCACCAGCAGCCCTCCCCTTCCTTCAGCCGCTGAACCCGCCGCGTCAGCACCAGGCGCCGGCGGCGTGCATAGTTCGGATTGGCCTCGTGGCCGAGACGGCCGAGAACGGTCACGGTCGCCTCGTTGAGGGCTGCCTGGAAACGGCGCCAGTCGGCTTCGTTGCGCAACGCGGGAGGGGTCAGCCCGTCCGCCCCGGCGATGAAGTCATCGGCGGAGACGATGGCGTGACCGTGGACCCGGTATCCCGCCGGCACCCGGTGCCGGGCGCGATTAGTACCGGGATCCGGCCAGCTCATCATATGTCTTGCGCGACCTTCGGCTCAGGCGCTCTTGAACCGGGTGATCTCCGAGAGGCCCTCGTTGATGTCGAAAACCTTCGCCCGAATATCCTTGATGCCGAAGGAGGCGAGACGTGCGGCGTGCATGTCCTTGTAGGCGAGCGCGCTCGGCTCGTCCTTGAAATAGTAGATGCCACCGGCGATTCCTTCGGCCTCGTTCTCCGTCCACGCCTTCCAGATCAGGCCGGGCTGGGCGGCGATGCTGTCGGCCAAATCCTTGAGCGCCTTTGTGCCGTCCGCGCCCCACGGGCCGGGATAGGGGAAATCGAATTGCAGGATCGTCGCCATTAATATCTCCAGAGATTGCGTACGGTATCGATAGCGTGCGGTATCAATTGCTTGCGGTCCGGGCGGCGAGCGTAATCGCGCCTCCCTCGCCAGATCAATCCGCGACCTTGCCGCCGAGTTCGTCCTCTATGTGATAGCGAATGATCGAGTCGAAGTCGGGATCGGCCTTGAACCCGAGCGAAAGCGCGCGATCCGTCGCGAAATTCTGCGGCCAGCCGGCGACGATCCTGCGGATGAAATCGTCGGGCACGAAACGCACGCGGTCGGCGACCTTGTCGCCTGCCACGCGACGCAGGGCATCGAGCATCTCGCGGATGGATACGCAATGGCCCGGCATCGACAGGTTGCGGCGCGGGCCGACCTTGTCGCCGTCGAGGCCGGCGGCATGGACCAGAAACTGTGTCGCCGCACGCGGGCTGGCAACCCAGTGGCGGACCGTTTCATCCACGGGGCAGACCGCTTCCACGCCGGCGAGCGGCTCGCGCAGGATGCCGGAGAAGAAGCTCGACGCCGCCTTGTTGGGCTTGCCGGGCCGGATGCAGACCGTGGGCAGGCGGATGCCGATGCCGTCGACCAAGCCCTTGCGGGTGTAGTCGGCCAGAAGCAGCTCGGCGCACGCCTTCTGGGTGCCATACGAGGTCAGCGGCTGATGGAAGAAATCGTCCGGGATCGGCTCGGGGAACGGCGCGCCATAGACGGCGATCGAACTGGCGAAGACGATCCGCGGGACGTTTCCGGCGCGCCGCGCCGCCTCCAGCAGGTTGAGGACGCCGGTCAGGTTGACCCGGTAACCCTTGTCGAAGTCGGTCTCCGCCTCGCCCGAGACGACAGCGGCGAGGTGGAAAATCACGTCCGGCGTGTTCCCAAGCAGCGTGTCCGCCTCACCGGGCGTGGACAGATCGGTGACGCGGGTCTCGACGGCGAACGGCGCGTCCGCCGGAGTGGCCGGCTCGACAACGTCCTGCAACGTGACGCGATCGATCCTCCTGCCGTTCAAGGTGCCATCGCGAGCGAGCCTCTCGACGAGCTTGCGTCCGATCATGCCGGCGCCACCGGTAATGAGGATATCCATGACCTTCTCCTAGAGCGCGAAGCCACCGTCGACGAGGTGGATCTGGCCGGTCGTGTAGGACGACTCGTCGGAGGCGAGGTAGACCGCCAGCATGGCAACCTCCTCGGCGGTACCGAGCCGTCCCATCGGCTGGCGATCGATGAAAGCCTGGCGCACGTTCGCCTCGTCCTGGCCCGTTTCCGCGGCCAGCGTGGCGATGCGCTGATCCAGCGAGGGCGACTGGATGGTGCCGGGACAGATCGCGTTGCAGCGGATGCCCTGCTTGATGAAGTCCGCGGCGACCGCCTTGGACAGACCGATCACGGCAGCCTTGCTGGCGCCATAGACGTAGCGGTTCGGAATGCCGCGCACAGAGCCCGCCCCCGAGGCCACGTTGACAATCGAGCCCGAGCCCTTTTCCAGCATGCCCGGCAGGAACGCGCGGATCGTGCGGTGCATCGCCTTGACGTTGAGGTCGAAGGAGAAGTCCCAGTCGTCTTCCGAGCAGTCGAGCACCGAGCCGTGATGCACGAAGCCGGCGGCGTTGAACAGGATGTCGACCGGACCGACCGACTCGGCGGCGGCGGTCACCGCGTCGGTATCGCGCACATCGAGGCGCAGGGTTCGCGCAATCCCACCGTCCGAAAGCGCGGCAAGACCGGCCTCGTCGATATCGGTGGCGACCACCGCCGCGCCCTCGGCAGCGAAGGCCATCGCCGTGGCCCGCCCGATGCCAGCCGCGGCGGCCGTTATGAACGCGGTCTTGCCCTTCAGCCTTCCAGTCATCATTTCCTCCGTCTGCCGCCGGTCTTTCTGCCGGCACCACAGAAGCGTTATTGTGTCCGCGCGCGCGGCGCAACCGCCGAGGCCGATCATCACCTATGTTCGTTCGAGGAGACTCGAAATCGTGATCCCTGACATCGATCCACTCGATCAGAAGCCGGTACCGCCCGGCGCCCGGGGCGAGGGCTTTCTCGCCCCCGCCACCGTCGAGGAAGCCGGCGCGCTCCGGTTCGCGGCGATCGCCGGCCTCGTCCTGGCCGGCTTCGAGGCGCTCGTCGCGCTGCTTATCGGCTCCGTCGCCGTCATGGCGATCGCCATCGATTCCTTTCGCGACGGCCTGAGCGCCGGCGCCGCGCTGGCGCTCGCAGGCCGCGACCGGCGCCTCTACCGCCTCGCCGCCGTCATCGTGGCCGGCCTGACGGCGTTCGCCTTCCTCTGGATCGTCTGGATCGGCTTCACCCGATTTGGCGTCGGCCGGCTGCCCAATCCGTGGCTAATGATCGCCGTGGCGGCCATCTCGCTGGCGGTGAACGTCATCACCGCGCTGAGGCTCAGGGTTATGGACGTCGGCGACGACGACGTGCGCTGGACCTGGCGGCAGACGCGCTGGGATTTCATCGCCGATCTCGGCGTCATCGTCGCCGCGCTCGCCATTTCCGATTTCGCCCAGCGCTGGCCCGACCTCGTCGCCGGCCTGCTGATCGCGACCTTCAACTTGTGGGGCATCTGGAAGCTGGTCCGTGCCATGTGGGAGGCGGAAGCCGAGGATATCCGAGAGAGGACCTAGCCGCCTTTCGCGGTATCCAGCGCCATCGCGGTCAAGGACTGCAGGCTGCGGCGTTGGTTTCCCTTGTCATCGAAGTTCGCCGGTTCGAGCCAGGTCTCGAACGCCTCGCGCAGGCGCGGCCATTCGTCGTCGGTGATCGAGAACCAGGCGGTGTCCCGGTTTTTACCCTTTACCACCAGGTGCTTGCGGAACGTTCCTTCGAAACTGAATCCGAGCCGTTCGGCGGCGCGCTTCGAGGCCGCATTGGCATCGTTGCACTTCCATTCGCAGCGCCGGTAGCCGAGATCGTCGAAGACACGGCTGGCCATGAGATACATGGCCTCCGTCGCGCCCGGAGTGCGCTGGAGCAGCGGCGAATAGCAGATATGGCCGACCTCAATGACGCCATGCTCGGGAACGATGCGCATCAGGCTGGCGACGCCGACGGCCTTGCCCGTCGACAGATCCACGATCGCATGGAAGTACGGATCGTCGCCCGTCATCACGGTGCGGGCGTGCTTGCGATAGGCGTCGATGTCGGCAAAGGGGCCGTAGGGCAGATAGGCCCACAGCGCGCCTTTCGTATCGCGCCGATAGGCCTCGAACAGGTCGACGGAATGCTTGTCGATGTCGAAAGGCTCGACCCGGACGAGCCGGCCCTGCATCGGCTCGCGGGAGGGGCGCGGCCGGGGCGTCCAGCCGGACAGGTCCTCTTCGCTATGCGCCACCACTATCTGTCCTCGCTACGCGAACCGATCGTCGGCCCGGTAAGCGCATCCGCCCATTCGCCGGCCTTTTCCTCGAAGTCCTCCCAGTCGCGCATGTCCTCGACGCCCCGATACATGGCGAACGGACGCAGCTTCTCGACATAGAAATCGACCAGCTCCTGCGGCCGGAACTTGTCCTTCTCGTAACCGTTCCAGTGGACGATCTGCTCTACCGGCCTGCGCCAGCGCAGCGAAACGTCCTTCTCGGGATAGCCGATCGGGATCGTTCCGTAGGCAATGAGCGGGTCGGGATAACCGAGCAATTCGGACAGCTCGCGATTGGTCGTCGCCTCGCCGCCGCCGGACAACCATGCCGACGTCAGCCCGCACGCGGTGACCGCGAGTTGGACGTTCTGGATCGCCGCGCCGATCGAGGCGAGCAGGATGTTCTCGTTGTTGGCGTGGTACTCGTCTTCCCAGTCCGAATCCGTGGCATTCGGAAACGACGCCTTCCAGCGCGGATCGCCGAGCACGACGACGATGGCGACCGTGTTGGCCAGATAGGTCTTCTTGACCGCCGGGAACCCCTTCACGTGGGCGATCAGCCGGTTCGACTGGCGCAGGAAGACCTCCAGCACCTTGTCCCGCATGTCAGGATCGTCGACGATCAGCACGTCGAAGCACTGTGTGTTGGCGCCAGTCGGCGCCCAGCGGGCTGCCTCGGCGATCCGCATCAGCGTGTCCCGGTCGATCCGGTGCCCCTTCTCGAAGCGGCGCACGCTGCGGCGTCGGCGCATCACATCTATCAGGGCATCGTAGTCGGCGGCGTGGTCTGCTTGCGCTACTGCTCGTTCGGACATGGGCGGTGCCCTCCCCCTGCTGGCTGCAAGAGGCTATGCGAGGGACGGCATGCCCGGCAACCGGGTCACTTCACAGATTGATTCAAGCGGCTGAGAATCCGATTCAATCGGCCGGCGGCGGCGAGCGCGAAAAGACGAGTCGGATGAATCGGATAGTCCGCGCCGTTAAAGCATCGATTCCGGACGTTCGCCCTCGCGGCCGACCTCACAATCCGATTCAACTCTGCCGGCGTTCCTTCGCAGTTTCCATGAGCAGGAAGCCACGCGTGATGCGCTGGAACAGACTTTTGACCCCGGGGGCTCGCCCCGCCAAAGCCGGCGGAAACGGGCGGCCAAGGATCGCACGGGGTGACGGGCGGGCGGGCTTGTAATAGACCAGTCTGACCCATCGGCCAGGATCGGGCAGCGGCATGGCTCAGCTGGAAAAGAAGCATCAGATCAATCTCTGGTACGCGCTCGTCGCGCTCGCGCTCCTGCTCCTGTTCCAGGGCTGGTACACGACCTGGAAGACGGTCGAGCCGATCCCTTACTCCGAATTCGAACAGTATCTGAAGGACGGGAAGATCGCGGAGGTCGAAGTCCGCAAGGAGCAGCTGTTCGGCAAGTTCGCGGAACCGGAGGACGGCCGCACCTATTTCATCACCAACCGGGTCGACCCGGCCGTCGCGGAGCAACTCGAGAAATACAAGGTCAAGTTCGACGGACGGGTCGAGGACACGTTCCTGTCGAACCTCCTGTCCTGGGTGCTGCCGGTCCTGCTGCTGTTCGGGCTGTGGGCGTTCTTCATCCGCCGCTTTGCCGACAAGCAGGGCTTCGGCGGGCTGATGACCGTCGGCAAGTCCAAGGCCAAGGTCTATGTCGAGCGCGACACCAAGGTGACGTTCAAGGACGTCGCCGGCGTCGACGAGGCCAAGGACGAACTAAAGGAGATCGTCGCCTTCCTGCGCGACCCGGAGACCTACGGCCGGCTCGGCGCGCGCATCCCCAAGGGCATTCTCCTGGTCGGCCCGCCCGGCACCGGCAAGACGCTGCTCGCCCGCGCGGTCGCCGGCGAGGCCGGTGTTCCGTTCTTCTCGATTTCCGGCTCCGAGTTCGTCGAGATGTTCGTCGGCGTCGGGGCGGCGCGGGTGCGCGACCTGTTCGAGCAGGCGCGCAAGGCCAAGCCGTGCATCATCTTCATCGACGAACTCGACGCACTGGGCCGCGCGCGCAGCGCCGGCGGCGCCCTCGGCGGGCACGACGAGAAGGAGCAGACGCTGAACCAGCTCCTGGCCGAGCTGGACGGCTTCGATCCGTCCGAAGGCATCGTCCTGCTCTCGGCGACCAACCGGCCGGAAATCCTCGACCCGGCGCTCCTGCGCGCCGGGCGCTTCGACCGGCAGGTGCTGGTCGACAGGCCCGACAGGCCCGGCCGGCTGGCGATCCTTCAGGTCCACATCAGGAAGCTGAAGGTCCTCGCCGAGGATGTCTCGCTCGACCAGATCGCGGCGCTGACGCCAGGCTTCACCGGCGCCGACCTCGCCAACCTCGTCAACGAGGCGGCCCTTCTGGCCACCCGCCGCGGCGGCGACCAGGTGACGATGGCCGACTTCACCAATGCCATCGAGAGGATCATCGCCGGGCTGGAGAAGAAGAGCCGCGTGCTCAACGAGCACGAACGGCGCGTCGTCGCGCATCACGAGATGGGCCACGCCCTCGTCGCCGCCACGCTGCCCGGCATGGACCCGGTGCACAAGGTCTCGATCATCCCGCGCGGGGTCGGCGCGCTCGGCTACACCATCCAGCGGCCGACCGAGGACCGATTCCTGCAATCGACGGCGGACCTGGAGAACCGCATGACGGTGCTGATGGGCGGGCGCGCCGCCGAGCACATCGTCTTCGACGAGATTTCCACGGGGGCCGCCGACGACCTAGCCAAGGTGACCGATATCGCCCGGCGCATGGTCACGCGCTTCGGCATGGCCGGCGAAATCGGCCAGGTGGTCTACGAAGAGGAACGTCAGGCCTTCCTCGGCGAAACCTACGGCGCCTTCCAGACGCGCGAATACTCGGAGGAAACCGCCCGCGAGATCGACGTCGCGGTCAAGACACGCGTCGAAAACGCATTCCAGGACGCGATCAGGATCCTCACCGAACGGCGCGGCGATCTCGATGCCGGGGCGCGGCTCCTGCTCGAACGGGAAACGATCACCGCGGCCGATTTCGCGCCGATCAGGGGCAAAGTGCCCGCCGGCGAGGCGGCGGAAGAGGAAACGCCGAAGGTCGGCATGGACGACAAGTTGCGGGTCGACTGAAGCGCCGGCGCACCGGCCGCCTATCCTTTTCGCATGACTGCCTTGCGGCTCGGTCAGATTGTCGCAGGCGCTCCCGGCGTCTAAACCAGTTCCATGGTTCCCACCTTCAGTCCAATGCCCGCCCCATGGCCGCCAGCGGGCACCTGATCGCAACCACCAAGACGCTCGCCACCGTCGCCGTCGGCGCGGCGGCGGGCTGGGCGACGTCGGAAGCCGGGCTGCCGCTGCCGTGGATGATGGGTCCGATGCTCGTCGTCGGCCTGATCGGCATCGCCGGGATCCAGCTCAATGGCCACAGCGTCCACGTGCCCATGTGGCTTCGCACCATGATGGTGCCGATCATCGGCGTGATGCTCGGCTCGGGCTTCACGCCGGCGGTCGTCGCCGGGATGCGCGAATGGTGGATCACGCTGTCCGCGCTGGTCGTCTACATCGTCGCGACCTCCGGCCTGGTCTACCAGTTCTATCGACGCGTCTACCGGTTCGACCCGGCGACCTCCTATTTCGCCTCGATCCCGGGCGGTCTGATCGACATGGCGATCATCGGCGAGGGCCAGGGCGGCGACGGGCGGACGATCTCGCTGATCCATTTTTCCCGGATACTGATCTCCGTGATCGCACTGCCCTTCCTGATGCGGCACATCTATACGCCGACCGGGCCGACGAGCCTGGTGCCGGACGGGAGCGCAACCATGGAACTGCGCGACCTGGTGCTGTTGGGGGGCTGCGCCGTGGTCGGTTATTTCGGCGGCAGGCTCATACGCCTGCCCGGCGCGCAGATCTCGGGCCCCCTGGCGCTCAGCGCCATCCTGCACGCCACCGAGATCACCGTGGCGAGCCCGCCGGTCTGGCTGATCATATTCGCCCAGATCGTCGTCGGCTCAGCGCTCGGCGCCCGCTTCGCGGGCGTATCCATCAAGGCCGCCGGCAAGCTGATGGTCGCGGCGATCTTCGCGACCATGATCATGTTCTCGATGACGCTCGTCTCCGCCCTCGCCCTGTCGCAGTTCGTCGACGAGCCGCTGGCCGCCCTGATCCTCGCCTATGCGCCGGGCGGCGTCACCGAAATGAGCCTGATCGCCCTGTCACTCAACATCGGCGTCGCCTTCATCACGAGCCACCATATCGCGCGCATCGCGCTGTCGATCGGGTTGATGCCGTTCCTGTGGCGGCACGTCGTCTCGAAGCGGGTAGACGAGGCCTGAATACAGCGCCTACCGCGCGCGATCCGGGCCGCTCGGGAATTGTCGACATCGATTTTCAGGAAACCTAGAACTTCCCGCCCGTCCGGAAGCCGCCGCCGCCGCGGAAACCGCCTCCGGTGCGGAAACCGCCGCGACCAAAGCCGCCACGGCCGAATCCGCCCGATGAGCCCGACCGGCGCGGCTTGAAGATCGAGCCGCCGCCGGGCGCCCGCCCCCAGGGGCCTGGTCGCGACGGGCCGTCGGAGTACTTGCCGCGCCGACGCATTTCCGCCCATACGGCCGCCCCGGAGATGACACCGCGCAGAAGCTCCTTCAGGAAATCCTCGACCATGTCGTCGTCGAATTCCCAGCGGTCATCGTCGTAGCGTTCGCCAACGAAACGGCCGCGGACCTCCTGCAATTCTCCGAGCTTGTTCTCGAGATCGCGCTCGACCTTGCGGCGGCGGTCGAGATCGTGCTCCAGATCCTCGATATCGTCGCGCAAATCGTCGATCGTCTCGACGAGCCGCTCGTCGGTGGGATCGGGCGTCAACAGCGCGGCGCGGTGAAGCTGCTTCAGGCTCGTGTCCTGCAAGGCACCAACGATCGTGTCGATCGCCGACCTCGATGCCTCGTCCTCGCCGCGATTGACGGCCGCACGCTTGGTCTCGAGCGCCGTGCGCACGCCTATCTGCTCGTTCAGCCGTTCGGCGACTTTCGCAAGCTCCGCCTCGTCGGCATCGACATTCTCGTCAAGTCCGAGAATGCCGGCCTCGCCCCGCTTCTCGCTTTCGAACGCAACGAGACGCCTGGCTTCGTCGTCGGCCGCCTCGCGCGATCGCACGGCATGCTCGCCGAGGCGCTCGGGAAGCTCGAGCAGCATGTGATAGTTCGGCCGCGCGCCGTGATAGCGCACGAGACGCGCGACCCAGGCATCGAGCATGCGGGCAAGCCCGCGCCCGCCGTAGTCCGAGGTGCCATAACCGCGCTTCCACAGATACATGAAAAGCGGGTCGGCTTCGTAGGGCGCGCCCTTCTCGATACGGTCGTCCTTGGCGAGTTCCGCCTTGCGCTCCGCCTCGACGGCAACCTTCTCGGCGGTTTCGACGGCGGCGATGCGTTCCAGGTAGGATGCATCGTCCTTCAGCCTTTCGAGGAGTTCCGCGTCCTTCGCATCGACCTGCGCGCGCAGGTCGGTGATGCGCCGGGAGAGGCGATCGCGGTCGGCTTCCAGGGCATCGATCTCCGCGGAGGCCAGCTCTATCTCCTGGGCGAGGTTGGCGAGCGCGGAGTCCCGAGCGGACCTGAGCCGCTGGATCTCGGCCTGCGCGCGATCGAGCCGGCCACCGAGCTCGGCATCGCCGTCCTGGCCAAGCCGGAAAGCCGCCAACGCGCGGAAGGCCTCGATTTCTTTCTCGCGCAGCGCCGCGATCCGCTCGGCCATCCGGGATATCTCGGCGGTGAGTTTCTCCTCCTCACGGCGCAAGCCGGCGATTTCGCGATCGATGCGCTCAAGCGTCTTGCGGCCCTTCGACATCGCGCGCGCCTACCACTCGGTGATCACGCCGCCGCTGACCGGCATGGCGTAATCGGGTTCGAGGGTGCCCCGGCGCTTGGCGCCGAGGATGTCCTCCTGGATGATGCCGTCGTCTTCCTTGTCCCGACGCACGCTGTTGAAGGTGGACTCGGGCACGCGGACGCCCCATTGGGTCACGGACTCGGCCTTTCCGGTTTCCTCGTTGGTCACGGAGACCGTCACCGGCTGCGCTCTGCGGTTGAGCGCCTCCACGACCAGGTAATAGTTGCGGGCGTCCGGATTGGCCTCGGGGATGCGCCACAGGCCGGAGGTCGCACCGGGGCGGGAGACGATCCGCAGGACATATTCCTGATCGAGCCGGTCGCGCAGATCCTCGAGCTGGGCGACGGCCGACCGGGCGCCGTCGAGATCGTCCTCGGCCAGGGCCTTGTCGCCGTCCGCCTGGATCGACTGGGCCATCTGCTTGGCTTCCGGCACCTGCGATCCTGATTCAATCGCGGCGGACAAGTTCTTGAGCCGCTTGGGCAAAGTCTGCGTCAGCTCTATCTGCCGCGCTTCGGCACGCTGCTCTGCAGGCACGGTCACGAGGAAATGCCCGGCGCCCCAGGCGATCGCGACCGCGGCGACGATGCCGAGCGCCGCCTTGCCCCAGGCGCGGCGGCGCACGTAGAGCCTCGCCAGGGATACGGAGAAGCTCGGCTCGGGCGGCGTGTAGACGAAACGCTGCTCCTTCAGCGCCTTGACGCCCTCCGCCAGGATCGCGTCCGTCACCTCGATACCTTGCGAGGCATAGATCTCGCGCAACCGCACGATCAGCTGGCGGTCGCGCTCCTCCTCGTTCAGCTCGCGCGCGACGAGATTCTCGCGATGGCGCAACGTGTCGACCACGTCCATCGCGAGCATGACCTCTTCGAGGGGTCGCTTCTGTTTCGGTGCAGGATCAGCCATTGCGCCCAGTCCGTTCCGCTGAGGCTCTCAACTCACCTCAAACGGGGGTCGGTTCGTCACGCCAGTGTCTTCCCCTCGGCCGCGAGCTTGGCGAGCCGGCGCTTGCCGTCCTCCACCGCGTCGCGAATCTCCTGGGAATTCTGGGTGGCGAGCTTGCGCATCTCCGCGATGATCTCGGTAGACCGCTCCTGGAAGCCGATCACGGAATCGACAAGGCTCTTCACCGCGTCGGCACGCACCGTCGGGCCGTAGCCGGCCTTCAGCGCGGCTTCCTGCACCTGATTGCCGATCTCGCCGAGCGTTTCCAGGCTCTTGGACACGCCCTCCTTCATCGCATCTAGCGTCTTGGTCGACTCATTCAGGCCGAACAGGCCGGTGAACGAGGCCTTCAGCGCGGTGAGCACCGTCTCGTTGGTGGAGAAGAAACTGATCGCCTGCTGATAGACCCGCTCCTTGGCGTTGGTCGTCTGCATCAGGCGGGCCATCACCACTTCCGAGGTGTTGTAGCCGATGGTCAGGTTGTCCGAGAGGTCCTTGGCGACCTGGTAGCGCTTGTCCTCGTCCTGCATCGCACGCATCTTCTCGTCGCGGTCGAGCTCGAGGCGCGCGCGTTCGGCGGGCTCCACGTCGGTCGCCGCGGCGACATTGGCCGAGGCTTCCTCCAATATCTTCCCGGCCGCATCGAGCTTCTCCTCGGCGGCCTTCAGGACCTCCAGCGCCAGCACCTCGGCGTTCTTAAGGGCACCGCGGAAATCGCTGTAGGCTTCCTGGATGACGTGCTCGCGCTCGATCTGGTCCTTGGTGTCGCGGGCAACGTCCAGATAGCTCTCCCGAATGTCATCGAACCGGTCGGCGATATCGCCGCGGCTGACCTTCATCCAGACGTTCTGCACCCGCTCCCAGGAACTGATCGTGCCGTCGGAGAGCTGATCGACCATCCCCTTCGCGTCGTCGCGGATGGAATCGAACGACTTGGTGATGTCGTCGTAGCGCTCGCCGATGTTCATCGCCGCAATCTGCTCGCGCACCACCTCGTTGAAGAACGAGGCCTGCTGCAGGGTCCGGGCAATGACCACGGTTTTCTCCGGCGCAAGATCGGAGATCTTGTTCAGCAGCGCGACGATCGGCGCTTCCTCGCCTTCCTTCGGCACCAGACCGATATCGCGAAGGGCTCCCATTGCGCGATCGAGATACTGCATGGGCGTCAACGACGCCGACTGGCCCGTCGTCTCGTTCATAACTCACTCCCTCTCTAGCCGTCCGCCTCGAAACCGTCGGTCCGGGTCCGGTAATTTAGTGTCATCCGTCGCCAAGAATAAGACGCGACGGCCCGATTTCACCGCAAATATGGAACTTTTTCACCTTATTTGGTGACATACTGGCGCGATGCTGGATCTACCGCTCCTTTTCATCCTGATCAGCTCGGCGCTGCTGGTGCTGGCCGTACTGACCAGCCTGATCGCGTTCCGCATCGGCGCGCCGCTGCTGCTGCTGTTCCTCGGAATCGGCCTGCTGGTCGGGGTGGACGGTCTCGGGCTGTCCTTCGACAACGCACCGGTCGCCTACTTTATTGGTTCCGTCGCACTCGCGGTGATCCTGTTCGATTCGGGCTTCAACACCCGTTTCGAGACGGCAAGCCGCGCCCTGTGGCCATCGTTGACGCTGGCCACCATCGGCGTGCTGCTCACCACGGCGCTCGTCGGCCTGGTCGTCCACGTGCTGGCCGGCCTGTCGTGGCGGGCCTCGTTGCTGCTCGGCGCCATCGTCAGCTCGACGGACGCCGCCGCCGTCTTCTTCCTGCTGCGCGTCGGCGGCATCAAGATCCGCGAGCGGGTGCGCGCGACGCTTGAGGTGGAATCCGGCTCCAACGACCCAATGGCGGTCTTCCTGACGGCAACGCTGGTCGACATGATCATCGCCGGGCCGGACACCGGCGCACCGGTGATCGCATTCCTGGAAGCCTTCGTCAGGCAGATCGGCTTCGGCGCCGTGGCCGGTATCGGCGGAGGCTGGCTGATCGCCACCACCATCAACCGTCTGAGGCTCGAGCCGGGCCTCTATCCCGTTATCGTGCTCGGCCTGGCGCTTCTCATGTTCGCGCTGGTCAGCCTGTCGGGCGGCAGCGGCTTCCTGACGGTCTATCTCGCCGGCATGATGACCGGCAATCTCGGTCGTCAGGGCATGCCGCTCCTGCGCAGGTTCCAGGACGGGCTGACCTGGCTCTCCCAGATCGGCATGTTCCTGATCCTCGGCCTGCTGGCGACGCCGTCCGAATTCGGTAAGATCTGGGTTCAGGGCATCGTCGTGGCGCTGTTCCTGATGCTGGTCGCCCGCCCCCTGGCCGTTTGGCTCTGCCTGCTGCCCTTTCGTTTCACCCGCGAGGAGACGGCGTTCATCTCATGGGTGGGGCTGCGCGGCGCGGTGTCCATCCTGCTCGCGATCCTGCCGATGATGGCGGCGATCCCCGCCGGCCAGGCATTCTTCAACATCGCTTTCATCGTCGTTCTGACTTCCATGATGCTGCAGGGGTGGACGATCCGGCCGGTGGCGAAAAAGCTCGGCCTCGTCGTGCCGCCGGATATCGGACCGGTCGAGAAGGTCGAGCTTGAACTGCCCGGCCGTGCGACGCACGAGCTCGTCGCCTACCACATCGTCGAGGACAGCCCGGTGGCGACCGGCGAACGCATTCCCCGCTGGGCGCGCCCGTCGCTGGTCGTGCGCGACGGACGGTCGATGAAGCCGCTCGAGGCCGGCCCGCCGCAAGTCGGCGACTACGTCTACATCTTCACCGCGCCGCGCTATATCCGCCTCCTCGACCGCCTGTTCGCCAGCGCGGTGGCTCTCGATGAAACCGACCGCGTCTATTTCGGCGATTTCGCCCTCGACGGTAAGGCGCGCATGGCCGACATCGCCCGCGAATACGGAGTCACGCTGCCGGAAGCCCCCGGCGAAACGACGCTCGCGGATTTCCTTACACGAGAATTCGGCAGCGAACCGCGACGCGGCGATCGCATCCTGCTCGGGCCGATCGAGCTGATCGTGCGCGACATCGGCGATGACGATGACATCGAGACGGTGGGACTCAGCCTGGCGCCGGTCGAGCCGACGGGCCGGCGCCTACCAATGTTCTGGAATATCGACGAGATCGAGGAAGGCCTGTGCCAGCGCTACGCGCGCTGGAAAATGTGGCGCATGGCGGCAAAGGCCGCCAAGGCGAGCGCCGCCGCTGCGACCGACGCAACGGGCGAGGCGAAGAACGCACCGGAGCCCGCGAGGATCGAAGCGACAAAGGACGCGTGATGGCCGAATTACACGAAACCCATAGACGCACGACATTGGGAGCGGTTTAACTCGCGCCCGGGCTGGTCCATGATCGGCATTCGTCAACAACGCGACAAGCGCTGCCCGGCAGCGAACGGAGATCCATGAAGCCTCTCACGATCCTCCTGCCCGCCCTGTTCGGGCTCACGGCCCTCCCCGCGACGGCCCAGCCGGTCGATGTCGACCACGGCCGGGCCCTGGCGGAAACCTGGTGCATCAACTGCCACGTCATCGACCGCGAGCAGACGAAACCCGTGCCGGCCGGTCCGCCGTCGTTCCCGGCGCTGGCCGACAATCCCGACGCAACCGAAGAGCGGCTGGCGAGCTTCATGCGCATGCCGCACCCGCCGATGCCGAACATGTCGCTGACCAATATCGAGGTGCAGGACCTCGTCGGCTACATCCGGAGCCTGAAGCAGTAGGGCTCCCGCAGGCAGCCGATATCAGCCGATGCTGGCAAGGCCCGGGAAGGTCTCGAGAAGCCAGTAGGACAACGCCGCCATCTGGCCCGTGAGGAACATGATGCCGGTCAGCACCAGCAGCGCGCCCATCGCCTTTTCGACCTTGCCCATCTGCGAGCGGAACCGGCGCATCAGCGCCATGAACGGGCCGGCGAACAGAGACGCGAACAGGAACGGCAGGCCGATGCCGAGCGAATAAACGGCGAGCAGCATCGCACCGTCCGCCACCGTATCCTCGGTTCCGGCCACGAACAGGATCGCCGCCAGCACCGGCCCGACGCATGGCGTCCAGCCGAAGGCGAAGGCGATGCCGACAAGGAATGCACCGACAAGCCCGGCGGGACGGCGCTCCACGTGGATCCGCGCCTCCTGGTAGAGCAGCCCGATGCGGAAGACGCCGAGGAAATGCAGGCCCATCACGATGATGATGGCGCCGGCGATGTAGCCGAAGATATCCAGATAGCTCATCACCACGCGGCCGATAACCGAGGCGCTGGCCCCGAGCACGACGAAGACCGTGGTGAAGCCGAGAACGAAGGCCAGGGAGGCCAGGAAAACCTTGAGGCGCGGCACCCGCGTCCGACCCTCTCCGGTCAGCTGGTCAAGGGTGACTCCTGCCAGGAAGGTCAGATACGGCGGTACCAGTGGCAGGACACACGGGGAGACAAAAGACAGCAGCCCGGCGACGAAGGCGCCCCAGATGGTGATGTCCAGCCCCATTAACCTGCTCCCGATGTGAGTCCACGAACGCTCGCAACCCGTTGCCGGGATACTATATACCGTGGCACTTCCGAATACCGGAGGGCGGCACGCCGCCTCAATGACCTATGTTGCTACGGATCGTCACATTCGCTCTCGGACTCGTGATCGCCGCGCCGGCAATCTCGGCCGAGCTTCTGATGTTCGAGGACGATGGCTGCGTATGGTGCGCGCGTTGGGATGCGGAGGTCGCCCCCGACTACGCCGAAAGCCCGCAGGGGCAGATCGCACCGCTGAGGCGCCTTGACCTGCGTCGCGACCCGCTGCCCGACGATCTGGAGCTGAAGAGCCGCGTCCGCTACACGCCGACCTTCGTCCTTGTCGACGACAACCGCGAAGTCGGGCGGATCATGGGGTATCCCGGCAAGGACATATTCTGGACCCAGCTCGACGACCTGATCGCCCGTATCGAGCCGGACGAAAACCGCCCGTCCTTGACCACGGCAGCGGCCGCGCCTTATCAAGCCGGCGTGTAATTTTCGGTTCACAACAGCTCGAAAGCCGCCATGGCCCTCCCCGCGACCGCTTCCGATCCGCAATCCGATGCGCTGGACAAGATGTTCGCCAGCGCCAGGCAGGCAAGCAGCCTGCTGAAATCGCTATCGCACGAAAGTCGGCTGCTGATCCTGTGCATCCTTTCGGGCGGCGAGAAAACCGTAACCGAACTGGAATCAATGCTGGCGTTGCGCCAGCCGACCGTGTCGCAGCAGCTATCGCGGCTTCGAATCGACGGTCTGGTCGAGACGCGACGCGAGGGCAAGGCGATCTACTACCGCCTTGCGAGCGAGGACGTGAAACGGGTAATCTCGGTCCTGTACGATATCTATTGCGCCGTTCCGGCGACCGAGGAAACAGCTGACTGACCAGTGCCCGTGCGCCGATTTGTCGTATTTCCCTTTGATCACACGGTCGTAAAAATGGCGCCAATGATAATCATAAGCAGTCGGAACCAGACCTTGGATGACCCGACAACGATCCCCCGGACACGAACAAGGAGTGCCTAATGATCAGGCGTATCGTTCTCGCCGCCGCCGCCGCCGCCGTGCTTGCCCTGCCGGCTCATGCCGACGGCGATGCCGAGAAGGGCGAGAAAGTCTTCAAGAAGTGCCGTGCCTGCCACGAAGTCGGTGAAGGCGCGAAGAACAAGGTCGGCCCATCACTGAATGGCGTGATCGGCCGCACCGCAGGGACCGGAGCGGATTTCAAGTATTCGGACGCGATGATCGAAGCCGGAGCCGGCGGACTCGTCTGGACCGACGACACGCTGGAAGAATACCTCACCAAGCCGAAGGACTTCATCCCCAAGAACAAGATGGCTTTTGTCGGCCTGAAGAAGGAAGACGAGATCGAGGACGTCATCGCCTACCTGGAGCAATACTCCCAGTAGGACGCGACCGCTCTACGAATTGTGAAAGGCGCCGTGGGATTCCGCGGCGCTTTTTTGTGCCGTTCTAGGCTCAGCGCCGAACGGCAGCGCCCGCCTTGGCAAGGACCGGCTCGTTGGTGACACGGACCGCGACCTTGCGCCCCCTGGTCCCGTCGTCCTTGTCATAGGGCAGCCCCATGATCGCGGCCCCCATCGCGGCGCTGCCGATGGTGATGACAAAGCCGATCATCAGCATGGCGATGGCGACGACGGGATCACGGTCTTCCATGATCAGGCGGCCGAGCGCGTGCGCGTCGGTCAGAATCAGCGCCGTGACGACAAGAACCGCGACGGACGCCCCGATCGCGAGATGAAGCGCCAAGAACCGCAGAAGCGAGGGCTGGCCGCGCCGCGATCCGTCCTTTGGCGATGGCAGGGGATTGATCCGGGCCATTGCGATCCTCGTTTGCGTTGATGCGACGATAATCGGGTTTTGCGCCGACCAAGGAAAGGCGTCGACTGGTCGCACCCCCGGCGCGCGGACCTAACCACGGGTTCCACCCCGGGGCGACGCCGCGGCGACATTGACCCTTTGCCGCCCCGTCTATATATCGATAAAACATATGCTCGACAGACATATGCTCGCCCGATATATAAACAGACCTTACGAAGAGGGTATGAGAGAATGAACGCCCGCACGCTATGCCTCGCGATCCTCAATTTCGGCGAGGCGACCGGCTACGAGATCCGCAAGCAGTCGATCGAAGGCGATTTCAGCTATTTCGTCGACACGAGCTTCGGCGCGATCTATCCCGCGCTGAACCGGCTGACCGAGGAAGGGTTCGTCGAATGCCGCGACGAGGTTCAGCCCGGCAAGCCCGCGCGGAAGGTCTACTCGATCACGCCGGCCGGGCGTGCCGCCTTCGTCGATGCGCTGCACCAGTCCGTCGAGCCCGATATCTTCAAGTCGCAGTTCCTGCTGGCGTCCACGTGCTCCGCCTATATCGAGCCGGCCCACATGGCACGGTTGATCGAAGAACGGGTCGCCCAGCTCGACCGCATGCTCGAGACGATCCGCTCGCTCGAGGCCCAATGCGACGATCCGGGCATGCGCTGGACCATCGGCTACGGTCTGGCGGTCTATGAGGCCAGCCGCGCCCATCTGATCAAGAACCGCGACGCGCTGATTGCCAGTGCCGGCACCGAGATCGCCACCGAAACCGCCGACGCGACCGAAGCCGCCGTATAGGCGCCGGAGACCAATCCCATGCGAAAATCGTATATCTGGGCCGTCGTGATCACCGTGGCGATTGCCGGCTGGCTGGCGTCCGGAGAGGTCATCGTCGGCGGCCAGGGCAATACCGCCGTCACCGAACCCGACGCGCAGGACGGCAGCCTTTCGGCCGATACGGACGCATCCGGCAACGAAGCAAAGCCGTTCCGCGTTCGCGTCGGCACCCTCGCCTCGGTGGACCGCACGGCCGAGCTGAAAGTCCGCGGCCGCACCGAGGCGGCCGAGCGCGTGACTCTTCGGGCGCAGACGCCGGGCCTCGTCGAAGAAATTCCGGTCAGGAAGGGCCAACAGGTCGCGACAGGCGACGTGATCTGCAAACTCGAAGCCGGCAGCCGAACGGCTAATATCCTGCGCGCCGAGGCCGGGCTCGCCCAGGCCGAACTCGACCACGACGCGGCCAGCAAGCTCAACGAGAAGGGCTATGCCGCCGAAACGCGGGTGCGTGCCGCGAAGGCCGCCATGCACGCGGCCAGGGCGGTGCTGTCGGAGGCGCAGCTCGACCTGGAGCGCACGGAAATCAAAGCCTCGTTCGACGGGGTCGTCGATGACCTGCCCGCCAAGATCGGCACCCTGCTCAGCGTCGGCGACCCGTGCGCCGAAATCGTCGCCGCCGACCCGATGCTGGTCGTCGCCCAGGTTTCGGAGCGCGACGTGGGCCGCATCGCGCCCGGCATGGCAGGTTCGGCGCGGCTGGTTACCGGCGACACGGCCGAGGGCACGCTCCGGTTCGTGGCGACTTCGGCCGACGAAGCGACCCGGACGTTCCGCATAGAACTGTCGGTTTCCAATCCCGACGGCCGGCTGCGCGACGGCGTTACCGCCGAAATCGCCATTCCGCTCGAAACGACCAAGGCGCACCGGTTCTCGCCGGCGATCCTGACCCTCGACGACAAGGGCGTCATCGGCGTGCGCACGCTCACCGACGGCAATCGGGTCGCCTTCATGCCGGTCCAGATCCTGGGCAACGAGGACGGGACCGTGTGGGTCTCCGGCCTGCCGGACACCGTCACGATCATCACCGTCGGCCAGGACTACGTCAAACCGGGCGAACGCGTGGAGCCGGTTTTCGAAACGGCCTCCACCAGTGCGCAGACGGGGAACGCCTCCCAATGATGCAAGCCCTCGCCGCCATCCTAGGGCACACACGGACGGTCCTGACGCTGCTGGTCGCGATGGTGATCGCCGGCATGATCGCCTATGCCAGCCTGCCCAAGGAAGCCAATCCCGACGTCGATGTTCCGGTCTTCTACGTCTCGGTGACGCAGCAGGGCATTTCGCCCGAGGACGCCGAGCGGCTGCTGGTGCGTCCGCTGGAGACGCGCCTGCGCGGCCTCGACGGGATCAAGGAGATCACCGGAATCGCCAGCGAAGGCTACGGCGCGATCCTGCTCGAATTCGACATCGATTTCGATAAGGACGCGGCCCTCGCCGACGTGCGCGCGAAGGTGGACCAGGCCAAGGCGGATCTGCCGGCCGAAGCCGACGAGCCGCAGGTCGCCGAGACTAATCTGTCGCTCCTGCCGACCGTCGTGGTGACGCTGTCCGGCGACGTGCCCGAACGCACCCTCCTCCAGCACGCCCGACGCCTGCAGGACGAGATAGAAGGCATTTCGACCGTCCTGGAGGCCAAACTCGTCGGCCATCGCGACGAGCTGCTCGAGGTCGTGATCGACGCCACCCGGCTGGAATCCTACGGCGTCACCCAGGAGCAGCTGATCCGGGCGGTGTCCGCCAACAACCAGCTCATCCCGGCCGGCTTCCTTGACCGCGGGTCGGGCAAGTTCAACGTCAAGGTGCCCGGGCTTTTCGAGACCGGCCAGGACGTGTTCGGCCTGCCGATCAAGGTCGATGGCGACGCGGTCGTGACGCTTTCCGACATCGCCGAGATCCGCCGCACCTTCCAGGACGCGACCGCCTTCAGCCGCTTCAACGGCGCGCCGGCGATCGCCATCCAGGTGATCAAGCGGACCGGCACCAACATCATCGACAACAACGCCGAGGTCCGTCGCATCGTCGCCGAGGCAACGGCCGACTGGCCGGACACGATCAAGATCGGTTTCACGCTCGACCAGTCCGAATTCATCGCCGAGGTGCAGAACTCGCTGCAGTCCTCGATCCTCACAGCCATCGCGCTGGTGATGATCGTGGTGGTGGCCGCGCTCGGCATGCGCTCGGCGATCCTGATCGGGCTCGCGATCCCGACGTCGTTCCTGATCGGCTTCCTGATCGTCGGCCTGATCGGCATGACGGTGAACATGATGGTCATGTTCGGCCTCGTGCTGACCGTGGGCATGCTGGTCGACGGCGCCATCGTCATCGTCGAATATGCCGACCGAAAGATGGCCGAGGGCCTGCCCCGCAATGAGGCCTATACGCGCGCGGCTCAACGCATGTTCTGGCCGATCTTCTCGTCCACCGCCACCACGCTTGCCGCTTTCCTGCCGATGCTTCTCTGGCCGGGAGTTGCGGGTGAATTCATGGCCTATCTGCCGATCATGGTGGTCATCATCCTGTCGGCAGCGCTGTTGACTGCGATGATCTTCCTGCCGGTTCTCGGCGGCCTCTTCGGCAAGACGTCGGCGCGCCCGAAGGATCTCGATCAGGCCCGCATGCTCGCCGGCGACAGCGATGTCGACTATTCGGATATCCGCGGCTTCACCGGCGTCTACGTCCGTTTACTCAAGGCGGTCGCCAGCCGGCCGCTCGGCCATGTCGCGGTCATCGTCGGCACCATCGGCGTCGCGTTCATGGTGTTCAGCTATTATGGCCAGCACAATGCCGGGGTGCAGTTCTTCGTCGACGAGGAACCGCAGCAGGTGGTCGTTCTGGTGCGCGGACGCGGCAATCTGTCGGCCGCGGAACAGCGCGACCTGGTCGACGAAGTCGAGCAGCAGATACTGGAAGTCTCCGGCATCGACGCCGTGTTCACGACGATCGGCAAGTCCGGCCCGGGCGGGGTCAATCCCGCCGGGGTGCAGGACAAGCCCAACGACGTCATCGGCGACATGATGATCGAGCTGTCGGATTACTGCTGCAGGCGCAAGGCCGAGGACATCTTCGCCGAGATCCGCGAGCGCACCGCGCCAATCGCCGGCATCATCGTCGAGATCCGACAGATCGACGGCGGCCCGCCGGTCGGCAAGGATGTCAGGCTCGAACTGACAGCCAACGACTACGAAACCGTCAAGGGCGCCGCGACGTTCGTGCGCAAGCACCTGGAAACCGAGGTGGACGGCCTGCGCGACATCGAGGACAGCAGTTCCCTGCCCGGTATCGAATGGGAACTGACGGTGAATCGCGAGGAGGCCGGCCGTTTCGGCGCCAACGTCGCCTCGGTGGGCGCGATGGTCCAGCTCGTCACCAACGGGATCCTGGTCGGCAAGTACCGGCCCGACGATTCCGACGACGAGATCGAGATCCGGGTCCGCCTGCCCGAGAGCGAGCGTACCATCGACCGGCTCGATACGCTGCGCATCTCGACACCGGCTGGCATCGTGCCGATCCGCAACTTCGTCGAGCGCGCCGCCCAGCCGAAGGTCTCGACGATCTCCCGGCAGAACGGCCGTTTCGCGATGGAGGTGAAGGCCAACGTCCTGAAGGAACAGGGTATTCTGCCAGACGACAAGGTTCGCGAGATCGGCGCCTGGCTCGACAAGCAGGATTTCCCGGTCGGCGTTTCCTACCGGTTCCGGGGCGCAGACGCCGAACAGAAGGAGGCGGAAGCCTTCCTCGGAAAGGCGGCGATGGCCTCGCTGTTCATCATGTTCGTGATCCTGGTCACCCAGTTCAACTCGTTCTACCAGACGCTCCTGACGCTCTCGACGGTGATCATGTCCGTCGTCGGCGTGCTGATCGGCATGCTGGTCACGGGCCAGAAGTTCTCGGTGATCATGACCGGCACCGGCGTGGTGGCGCTGGCGGGCATCGTCGTCAACAACGCCATCGTGCTCATCGACACCTACAATCACATGCACCGTGATCTCGGGATGCCGGGACTCGATGCGGTGCTGAAGACCTGCGCGCAACGCCTCCGGCCGATCTTGTTGACCACGATCACGACGATCATGGGTCTCGTGCCGATGGCCCTGCAGATCAACTTCGACTTCGTGAACAGGCTCATCCAGGTCGGCGGGATCACGTCGATCTGGTGGGTGCAGCTGTCGACGGCGGTGATCTTCGGCCTCGGCTTCTCGACCCTCCTGACACTGATCGTCGTGCCGACGATGCTGGCGATGCCGTCGGTTTGGGCGGAGAAATGGCAGGACTGGCGCGGCCGCCGCGGCGGGGCCCCGGCCAAGCGGGACGAGGAACCACCGCTTTCCGATGCCGGACCGGCCTTTCCGCAGGCGGCCGAGTAGCCTCCTCTACCCGTCCTTGGAGGACTTCGTGGCCGGGGCGGTTTCCCCGCCTCCGGCAGTCTTGCGGCCCGCCAGCTTGCGGTGCGCGTTAAAGGCGACAGGCAGCGACGCAAGATAGGCGACGGTGCCGATGGAGAGCACCTGCCAGGGGAAGGCGATCAGCAGCGCGACGATCAGGATGAACGCGACGAAGACGGGCAGGACCAGCTCGCTCGGCACGCGTTCGCCGAACTGCTTTCCGGAATAGGTCGGCAGACGCGAAACCATCAGGAAGCCGATCGTGAGTTCGTAGACGAGCACCGCGGGCGCACCGGCCTGAAACTCGGGAATGCCGGCAAGCTGCAAATAGACCGGCAGAAGCACGGTCAGTGCACCGGCGGGCGCCGGCACGCCGGTGAAAAACCGACCGGCCCAGGATGGCCGGTCCCGGTCGTCGAGCGCGACGTTGAAGCGGGCAAGCCTCAGCGCCACGCAGACCGCGAAGACAAGGCCGGAGATCCAACCGATATTGCCAAGGCCGTCGAGCGCCCAGGCATAGAGCAGGATCGAGGGGGCGACTCCGAAATTGACGAAATCGGCGAGGGAATCGAGCTCCGCACCGAAGCGCGAGGTCGATTTCAGGATGCGCGCCACCCGCCCGTCCAGCGCGTCGAGGACGGCCGCGAGCACGATCGCGGCGATCGCCACGTCGAACTTGTCCTCGAAGCTCATGCGGATCGAGGTCAGCCCCGAACACAGCGCCAGCAACGTGATCATGTTCGGCAATAGCTGGCGCACGGGCACACGGCTAAGCGCGCGGCGACGGCGGCTGCCCGGTTCGTCCGGGTCAAAAGGTGGAAACGGCATCGACATGGGGCGGACCTTACTTCAAAGGGCCGGCCGGGTCATGAACGAAGACGCTCATGTTACGCGGTAACTGCGCTCGCCGCCGGACGCCTTGGCGCCCTTGGCTTTGGGAAGCTCAGCGACCACGGTTTCACCGGCGATCGCCGTCTGGCCAACGGTGACGAGCGGCGTCGAGCCGCGCGGCAGATAGATGTCGACGCGGCTGCCGAAGCGGATGAGGCCGATACGGTCACCGGCCATCACGGCCTGGCCTTCGTGCGAGAAACTGACGATGCGACGGGCGACCAGACCGGCGATCTGGACGACGCCGATCGTCACGTCGCCATCCGTCTCGATCAGGAACCCGTTGCGCTCGTTGTCCTCGCTCGCCTTGTCGAGCTCGGCGTTGAGAAACTTGCCCGGCTTGTAGGCGATGCGGGCGATACGGCCCGTCACCGGCGCGCGGTTCACGTGAACATTGAAGACGTTCATGAACACCGAGATGCGCGGCAGCGGCTCGTCGCTCAGGCCCAGTTCGGGCGGCGGCACGGCGTCGGCCACGGACGACACCCGCCCGTCGGCACCGCTGACGACGAGATTCGGCGCAAGCGGGGTGACCCGGGGCGGGTCGCGAAAGAAATAGGCGACCCAGCAGCCGATCAGCACGACGATCCAGGCAAGCGGCGAGTCAAGCACGAACAGGATCAGCGCGGCGACGGCGCAGATCGCTATGAACGGATACCCCTCGCGATGCACCGGCACGAAGGCGTTACGGATCGCAGATACTATCGAATGGCTCATGCGTCGTTTTCCTCGTTGGCCGGAAGGTAGTCGACCCGGGCATGCCGGTTGATGTCCAGATAGCCTTCCGCGTCGCCTTCCACCGTTTCCTTGAGCCGCTCGGCGGCTTCGGCGGCCTCGCGCTGACGGTTCCACATGCCCGCATAGACGCCGCCTTCGGCGAGCAGCACATGATGGGTGCCCTTCTCGACGATGCGGCCCTTCTCAAGCACGATGATCTCGTCGGCGTCGATGATGGTCGACAGGCGATGGGCGATGACGAGCGCGGTGCGGCCGCGCGACACCGCGCCGAGCGCCGTCTGGATCTCCTTCTCGGTGTGGGTGTCGAGCGCCGAGGTCGCCTCGTCGAGGATCAGGATCGGCGGGCTCTTCAGGATCGTGCGGGCAATCGCCACGCGCTGCTTCTCGCCGCCCGACAGTTTCAACCCCCGTTCGCCGACCTCGGTTTCGAACCCCTCCGGCAGATGGGCGATGAAGCCGTCGATCTGGGCGAGTCGGGCGGCCTCTTCCACCTCGTCCCGGCTCGCCGAAGGACGGCCGTAGGCGATGTTGTAGTAGATCGTGTCGTTGAACAGCACCGTGTCCTGCGGAACCATGCCAATCGCGTGGCGCAGGGAATCCTGGGTCACGTCGCGGATATCCTGCCCGTCGATCGTCACGTTGCCGCCGGTGATGTCGTAGAAACGGAACAGGATGCGCGAGATCGTCGACTTGCCGGCCCCGCTCGGGCCGACGATGGCGACGGTGCGCCCGGCCGGCACCTCGAAGCTGATGCCCTTGAGGATCGGCCGGTCGGCATCGTAGTGGAAGTGCACGTCATCGAAACGGATTGTCCCCTCGCGGACCTGGAGGGGACGGGCGTCCGGCCCGTCGACAATCTCGGGGTTCTGGTCGAGCAGGTCGAACATCGTCTCGATGTCGACGAGCCCTTGCGTCATTTCCCGGTAGAGCGTGCCGAGGAAATTGAGCGGCATGTAGAGCTGGATCAACAGCGCGTTGATCATGACGAAATCGCCCGGGCTCTGGGTCCCCGCGACGACGGCGCGCGCCGACATGACCATGCACACGGTCATGCCGATGGTGAAGATCACCGCCTGCCCGCCGTTGAGGACGGCCAGCGACGTATAGGTCCGCGTCGCCGCCTTCTCGTAGCGCGCCATCGAGCGGTCGTAGCGCTCCGCCTCCATGCGCTCGTTGCCGAAATACTTGACCGTCTCGTAGTTCAAAAGGCTGTCGACCGCCTTGGAGCTGGCGTCGTTGTCGGAGTCGTTCATGACGCGGCGGATGGCGATGCGCCGGTTCGACGCCCAGACGGTGAAGGCGAGGTAAAGCGAAACCATCACGACCAGCACGGCGACATAGTTCATGTCGAACTGAAACGCGACGACGACGGCGACGAGGGTGAATTCGAGGATCGTCGGGATCAGCGACAGGATCGCCAGGCGGACGATGTCCTGGATGCCCTTGGTGCCGCGCTCGATGACGCGGCTCAGGCCGCCCGTGCGCCGCTGCAGGTGGAAGCGCAGCGACAGGGCGTGCATGTGCTCGAAGGTCTTGAAGGCGAGCACGCGCACGGCGTGCTGGCCGACCTTGGCGAACAGCGCATCGCGCAGCTGCGTGAACGCCGCCATCAGAATGCGGGAGACACCGTAGGCGATCACCAATGCCGCCGGAACGGACAGAAACGTCAGCCAGTCCGGCACTTGCGCGGCGAAGGTACCCGGCTCGGTCAGGGCGTCGACGGCCCATTTGTAGGTGTAGGGCACCAGCACGGTGATGATCTTGGCGGTGACCAGCATCAAAAGCGCGAAAACGGCACGCGCTTTCAGGTCGGGCCGGTCGACCGGCCAGATATAGGGCCACAGGTCCCGCAGCACCTCGATCGTCGACGCGTCGGCGCGCACCTGCCGACCGCTGGGGCGGGAGATTGGGGATTGCTTCACGTTTATCGGTCCGCCCGGTCGGGGAAAGCGGTTGTTTTGACGGTTCTATATAAGGCGCGAAACCGCCGGCGTCAGCCTTTCGGCCCCTCCTCGTCCTCCAGGACGGGGATCGTGAACACCTGACCCGGATAGATCAGGTGCGGGTTACGGATCTGGTTCCTGTTGGCCTCGTAGATCACCGTGTGGCGAACGCCCTGGCCGTATAACTTCCGGGCGATCCGCCAGAGATTGTCGCCGCGTGCGATGACCACGACCGAGGTGCCCGCCCCTTCGCCGACCGCGGTGCCGCCCTCGGCTGCTCCAGAACCGGAAGTGCGCGAGACGATGGTGACCTCGGAGCCTTCCGAAGCCCCTCCCGCGGCGCCCGAAACCGTCGGCTCGGCTGTCGGCCCGGTCGCTTCAGCGTCGGCTGCCGGGTCGCCTTCCGCGACGACCCGAACCCGGTCGAACTTCACCTGGGCGCGGCCCCGCACGGCACCGTCGGCGCCGATCGCGTCGGCACGCACCTCGTAGCGGCCGGGCGGCATCGGACGTTCGGCGGACAGCGTCCAGCGTCCGTCGGCGCCGGTTTCCACATCCGCGAGCCGTTCGTTGTTCATGTAGACGCGCACGGCCTGGCCCGCGCCGGCGCGGCCTCCCAGCATCAACCGGTCGGGATCCTCGACCTCCACCGTCTCGATCGCAATTTCGACGCCGGGAGCGGCCGGCTCGTCGCCGGCGGACTGTTCCGGCGTCGCGGCGGCGACCTGCTCGCCGGAGGCGGGCTGCTGGCCCCCAGGTTTCTGGTCTGCTGGCTCCTGGCCTGCTGGCTCCTGAGCCCCTGCTTGCTGGCTTCCTGGCTGCTGGGCCTGCTCGGCGCCGGGCTGCGCCGAGGTTCCGGCTTCGGCTGTCTGCTGCGGTTCGCCCCCGGCTTGTTCGGCTGCCGGCTGTTCCGCTCCCTGCTGTTCGGGCGCTGACTGTCCGGGCGCCTGCTGTCCGGGCGTCGATTCCGACCCGGCGGCCGGCTCCTGTGGCTTCACCTCTGCGGTGACGGTCTCCCCGGGTTCCGCCGTCGGGGTCTGCAGCACTTCCGTGGGCTGGCCGGGACGGGTGACGGCAACGAGCGGCGTCTTGTCCGCCCCTTCGATCACGACCGTCACACGGTCGCCCTCAACCATCCCGCCCGCGCCGGCCGGACCGGTGGCGCGCAGTGCCAGATCGTAGCTGCCGGGCTTGAGCGGCTCGTCGAACACCAGCGCCCATTCGCCGCCGGCATTGGCCTGGGCACTGGAGATCACGTCGTCGCCGAGCAGCAGCTCGATTCGCGCGCCGGCGGACGCACGGCCGGCGGCGACCACCTCGCCGGAGGGCTCGACACGGACGATATCGAAGCTCGGCGCGATCGCCTCGCCCGCCGTTGCCGCTTCCTGGCCCGCCCCGGCCTGGTCCACGGCCGGCGCCGCGGCCGTATCCGTGTCCTGCGTCCCGGCGACGTCGGAGCGGTCCGGCTCTTGCGTGGCGTAGTAGATGCCAAGACCACCCAGGCCCGCGACGATGAGGATCACGAGGATGGCAAGGATGAGTTTCTGCTGATGGCCCATGTAACCCGGCTCTCCGCGGGTGGACGAATTATCCTGCGGCCGGGCGTCCCCCTGCTCCGGCCCCGACTGCCGCAGGGTGACACGAAACTGGCGGCAATCGCGCGTAACTTGTTCATACCTCACCTATATTGTGCGAAGGGAAAGGACAAGTCCGCTCCGACTTGACGGATTCGCGGCGAAAAGGCCTCATACAGCGATGAGTGAGATCAAGAATATCTGCGTTTACTGCGGTTCCAGCGATGGCCGGGACCCTGTCTTCATGGAAACGGCCGACCGATTCGGCGAATTGCTCGTCGAAAACGGCATCGGCCTGGTCTATGGCGGCGGCAGCCTCGGGCTGATGGGCGCGGTCGCCCGCTCGGTGCTGCGCCACGGTGGCACCGTCACCGGCATCATCCCGGAATTCCTGGTCGAGCGCGAACGCATGCTGCGCGACGTGCAGACGCTGACGGTCACGCCGGACATGCACGAGCGCAAGCGGCTGATGTTCGAGCAGTCCGATGCCTTCGTCGCCCTGCCCGGCGGCATCGGCACGCTGGAGGAAACCGTCGAGATGCTGACCTGGTCGCAGCTCGGCCAGCACGCCAAGCCGGTGGCGCTCGCCAATATCGGCGGCTACTGGGACCCGTTGCGGGTGCTGTTCGACCACATGCGCCAGGAAGCCTTCATCCGCCGCGATCTCGACGTGGGCTATATCGTCGTCGAGAACATCGAGGACGTGATCCCGCATCTGCGCGAGGAAGCGGCAAAGGCCCCCAAGCCGGCGCTGACGGAAGCCCAGGTCGCCGAGCGGATGTAGCCGCGCCGCCCGGATTGCCCGGGCATGACGGGGAAACGCACCGCGGTTCGGCCTCTGGGCTCCGCCGTATGGGGTTCGGCCTCTGGGCTCCGGATCACGTCCGGAGCACGCGGCCTTGCTGTTGGGCACGGCCGTGCCACCCGAACAAACACGTGCCCTGGACGTGATCCAGGGCCCATGCAGCCTGCCCACGCGGCGTTTTCGCTGATGCGGGAAGCCCCGTGCGGCGAGCCCTCTCCCCCTGCCCCTCCCACGTCATTACCGGGCCTGACCCGGCAATCCCGGGCATGTGGCACGAGATGCCCGGGTCACGCCCGGGCATGACGTAGAAAAAGGCGCGGCAGCGCGTCCTTTGGGCTCCGCCGCATGGGGCTTCGACCCCTGGGCTCCGGATCACGTCCGGAGCACGCGGCCTTGCTGTTGGGCACGGCCGTGCCACCCGAACAAACACGTGCCCTGGACTTGATCCGGGACCCATACGGCCCCTCAGCACGGTGATACCGTCTATGCGGAAAGGCGGGTGCGGCAGGTGGCCTCCCCCTACATCCCCCTCCACGTCATTGCCGGGCCTGCCCCGGCAATCCCGGGCATGTGGCACGAGATGCCCGGGTCAAGCCCGGGCATGACGTAGAAAAAGGCGGCCCGCCCCCCCCAGTACGTCACTGCGAAGCCGGACCGGGCGATGCGGCCTCCGCGCCGTCGCCGGTGGCGGGGCGGGACGCCGGGGCGGGCCACAGCACCGGCAGAATGCGCGTGGTGAAGACGAGCAGCGCCAGCCACGCCAACGTCGCGCCGGCGGACAGGAGGATGCGCGTTTCGGTCAGCGTGCCCAGGACGAAGGCCAGAAGCCCAGCATGGGCCAGGCCCTGCTGCGCCCATGCCGCCGCGCCGAAGCGGATCGGATTGCCGGTGAAGCGCGGCAGCAGGTGCTCACCGAGGCCATAGATCATGAACGTCACGAAGCCGAGCGTGAACAGGTGGATGGCGGCGAGACGCGGCGGCTCGCTCTGCGGCAGGCCGCCGTACCAGGCGAAAAACCCGCCGCCCACCAGCAGATAGGCCACCGCCGCCAGCACCGCCGCCCGGCTCGACGTGCCCATCACCAGGCCGACATGGAGCACCGTGGTGCGCGCGCGCGGCGGCGCCGCCGCCACATATTCGAGGGCGGCGCTCCTGGTCGGCACGCCCAGCCCCTTCAGCGCGTCGTCGATGACGAGCGCGGGAATGGACCGGATACCCAGCCGCTTCGCCACCGCGCGCCCCTCGGGCTGCGCCATGTCGAGCACCTCGAGCTCGATCTCACGCATCTCGGCGACCTCGCGCCAGATCGCCTCGGCGCGGTCGCAGGGCTCGCACCATTCCGAGACGAGAAGCTGCACCTTCATCCGCCGGTCTCCTCGCGCCTGCGGCGGGCCGCTAGTCGACGCACCGCATGCATTCGATGTCGTAGCGGTCGATCCACGCCTTCAGGGCGGCGATCGCCTCGGGCCCTTTCTTGAGCCGGGCCATCGCCTCGTCCGGATCGTCCGGCCTGGCGATCAGCAGCCATGCGTCGGTATAAGGCGACACGTTGACGATACCGGGATCGTCGACCACCGCCTGGTTGATCTGCTCGATGGTCCCGTCGAAGGGCAACGGCACGCCGCCGACCCACTTGCCCGATTCAAGCGTCGCCACATGGCGGCCAGCCGCGCGGTGGGTGCCGACCTTGCGAAACATGACGGCGACGACGCGGCCCGCCATGGTCTGGGCCGGGTCGGTCAGCCCGAGCGTGAACGTCCCGTCGTCGCCGGGCCGCGCCCAAAGATAGTCGAGGTCGTAATAGACGTCTTCGGGCAACTCGCAGCCACGGTATTCCATCATGTCGCTACACCCTCGGGCCGAACAGCCGCACCGTCGCGGCGATATTGACTGCGAACAGGGCCATGGCCAGCCACGACACGACCCCGCCGACTCCCAGCGCGACATCGTCGAGCGCCAGCCAGCCGTAGATCATCACCCAGAGCCCGAGATTGGCGAGGACGAACTGCGCGTCGGCCATGCGCTCGGAAAACAGGACCCGCCCGGCAAATCGCGGCAGGACGTGCAGCGCGATCCCGTAGATCATCATCGTCACGAACCCGAACAGCATTAGATGACCGTGCAGGCGCGCGCCGTCGCCGGGAAGCAGCGCGGGCATCTCGATGCGGCCGATGCCGACGAGCCCCGCCAGCAGCGCATAGACAAGGGCCAGCATGATGAACCAGCGGTTGCGTTTGAGCATCGTGCCCTTTTCGAAGCGGTTCGGCGCCCCCGATATCGCGGGCGAGAGGGAAATATACCGTAACGTGAATATGTACGCGAGCGGCCGATGGTCGCGCCGGGCGGACGGCGTCTGCCCGCCCTTCCTCCTTTGCGTCCTTGCCGGGCCTGGCCCGGCAATCCCGGGCGTGTGGCGCCAGATGCCCGGGTCACGCCCGGGCATAACGTAGAAAAAGGAACGGCGCTGCAATCCAGCACCCGCGAGTTGGGCTCCGGATCAAGTCCGGAGCACGCGGCCGGCGACTGGGGCGCGGCCTAACCACCCGAACAAACGCGTGTCCCGGACCTGATCCGGGACCCATCCGGCCCGTCCGCATGGTGTTGCCTCGATGCGGAAAGCCGCCGGGCGGCGAGCGCCGTTCACTCCCCTCCACGTCATTGCCGGGCTTGACCCGGCAATCCCGGGCGTGTGGCACCAGATGCCCGGGTCACGCCCGGGCATGACATAGAAGCGTTAGGGACCCGGCTTAGCCGGCCAGCGCCGCTGCCGGTGCCCGGGCCGGGGCGGCGTCGGACTTGAGCAGCTTCCAGGTGATCGAATCCACCAGCGCCTGGAACGAGGCGTCGACGATGTTGGGAGAGACGCCGACCGTCGACCAGCGGTTGCCCTTCGCGTCGCGGCTTTCGATCAGGACCCGGGTGGTGGCGCCGGTGCCGCCGTTGAGGATGCGCACCTTGTAGTCGGCCAGCTCGAGATCGTCGATGAAGCGCTGGAAGCGGCCGAGATCCTTGCGCAGCGCCTGATCCAGCGCGTTGACCGGGCCGTTGCCCTCGCCCACCGACATCAGCGGCTCACCGTCGACGGTAATCTTCACGGTGGCCTCCGACACGGTGACCAGTTCGCCGACCGCGTTGTAACGGCGCTCGACCAGCACCCGGAAGCTCTCGATGCGGAAGAACTCGGGCACCTTGCCCAGCGTCCGGCGGGCCAGCAGGTCGAAGGAGGCGTCGGCGGCCTCGTAGGCCCAGCCGTCCGCCTCGCGACGCTTGACCTCATCGAGCAGCCGGCCGACGCCCGGGTCTTCGCGGTCGACCTGGATACCGAGCCGGTCGAGCTCGGCGAGCAGGTTGGAGCGGCCGGCCTGATCAGAGACGAGAACGCGGCGGCGGTTGCCGACGGTTTCCGGGGCGACATGCTCGTAGGTCGCCGGGTCCTTGAGAATCGCCGAGGCATGCAGGCCGGCCTTGGTGGCGAACGCCGCCTCGCCGACATAAGGCGCCTGGCGCGCCGGCGCCCGGTTGAGGATCTCGTCGAAGGTGCGCGAGATCGGCGTGAGATGCGCCAGGGCGTCGTCGTCGACGCCGGTCTCGAAGGCCTCGGCGTAGGCGGGCTTGAGCTTCAGGGTCGGGATCAGCGAGACCAGATTGGCGTTGCCGCAGCGCTCGCCCAGGCCGTTGAGCGTGCCCTGGATCTGGCGGGCGCCGGCGCGCACGGCGGCCAGCGAATTGGCGACCGCGTTGCCGGTGTCGTCGTGGGCGTGGATGCCGAGCCGGTCGCCGGGCACCACCTGGGCGACATCGGCGACGATGGCGGCGACCTCCTCGGGCAGCGTGCCGCCGTTGGTGTCGCACAATACGACCCAGCGGGCGCCGGCGTCATAGGCGGCCCTGGCGCAGGCCAGTGCGTAGTCGCGGTTGGCCTTGTAGCCATCGAAGAAGTGCTCGCAGTCGAGCATCGGCTCCTTGCCGCTGGCCGCCACAGCCTCGACGGATTCGGTGATTGCCTCGAGGTTCTCCTCCAGCGTGGTGCCGAGCGCGACGGTGACGTGGAAATCCCAGGTCTTGGCGACGAGGCAGGCGGTGTCGGCGGCGCAATCGAGCACGGTGGCGAGGCC
Organism: Microbaculum mangrovi; assembly: GCF_051390635.1. NCBI lineage: Bacteria > Pseudomonadati > Pseudomonadota > Alphaproteobacteria > Hyphomicrobiales > Tepidamorphaceae > Microbaculum > Microbaculum mangrovi. Next base: position 421,972 of record NZ_JBPODT010000002.1, on the reverse strand, counting down.
CGGATCGTTGGACAGCGAGCGGCCGGCGCGCTTGGTCATGCCGAAGGCGGCGAAACGGGCCCTGGCGGTGCGCTTCTTGGCAAAGAACTCGGTGTCGGTGGGATTGGCGCCGGGCCAGCCGCCCTCGACATAGTCGATGCCGAGCCGCTCGATCAGGCCGGCGATCTGGATCTTGTCCTCGACCGAAAAATCGACTCCGGGCGTCTGCGCGCCGTCGCGCAGGGTCGTATCGTACAGATACAGGCGTTCGCGGCTCATCGCTCGCTCTCCTTCGGCCTGGATTCCGGCGGCCGGTCTTGCGGCGGCCAGTCCGTCGTGTCGTGGTCGGGATGCTGATGGTTATGGGCGGCGATCACGGCCAGCTCGTCCATGAAGCCGTATTTTTCCGCCGCAGCCTCGGTGGTGTGCTCCGGCAGGCCCGCCAGCGCGGCGAACCAGGGCATGCGCGCCTCGATGCCGATCTGGATCTCGGGCATCAGCCGCGCCGGCTCGTCGAAGCTGCCGATGGCGACGTTCAGGTGGTCGTCGCCGTCGGTGAAGACGGTCAGCGGCGTGCCGCAGGCCGCGCAGAAGCCGCGCTCGACGTCGCGCGAGGAGCGGAAAATGGCGATCTCGCCGCGGGTGACCTCGAAATCCTCGTTGCGCACGTTGACGAGCGGGGCGAAGAAGCCGCCGAACGCCTTCTGGCACATGCGGCAGTGGCAGATGTGGCGGTTGTAGGGTTCGGCGTGGACGGCATAGCGCACCGCACCGCACTGGCAGCCGCCCGTCATCACCGGGATTCGGGTCGTCATGGCGCTCTCCTCACAACAGGCCAGCTTACAAGAGTCCGGCCCACCACAGGCCGAGACCGACGGCGACGACGAGGACGATCACCTTGATCACGACATAGCCGATCCAGCGCTTCGGAAACGGCGTGTCGTCGTGCCAGGTGTGCTTTCCCGCCTGCTTCCCCTCGGGTTTTGGGGCCTCTTCGGTCATCGTGCGATCTCCCAGGTGGTGACCAGCTCGCCGGTCTCGGGGTCCTTGGCGTCCTTCAAGGCGATGCCCTTGGCGGCGAGGTCGTCGCGGATGCGGTCGGCCTCGGCCCAGTCCTTCGACGCGCGGGCGGCGGCGCGGGCGGCGATCAGGGCACTTACTTCAGCCTCATCGACTTCGATTTTTCCATGGGTGACCGTCGCGATTATCCGGTTCGCGTCAAACCCATCCAAATCACCGATACCCAGTAATCTCAGTGAATTGCGCAGTTGATCGAGCAAATCGCTTTGCTGCTTGTCCGCGTCGGAGTGCGATTTAAGGGCACCAATTAATTGGTGCAGCTCCGCAAAGGCTTTAGGGGTATTCAGGTCATCGCTTAGTGCGTCCAAAACGCTTGGTGCTACGTCACTGGAAATCGGCTCGTAGTCGAGGCCGCTTGTCCAATTGCTAATTCCTTGGAGCTCCAAGGTCGCTTCAACTATCCCTTTGTGCGTCCAATTTATCGGCTGACGATAGTGCGTTTTTAGCATTGCGAAACGCAGGACTTCCCCCGGCCATCCCTTCTCCAACAGCTCCCGGATGGTGATGAAGTTGCCGAGCGACTTCGACATCTTCTCGCCCTCGACCTGCAGGAAGCCGTTGTGCATCCACACCTGCGCCATGCGCTCGGAGTGGAAGGCGCAGCAGGTCTGGGCGGCCTCGTTCTCGTGGTGCGGGAAGACCAGGTCGACGCCGCCGCCGTGGATGTCGAAGGTCTCGCCCAAGTGCTTCCAAGCCATGGCCGAGCACTCGATGTGCCAGCCGGGGCGGCCGGGCGCGGCGATGCCGCAGGGGCTGTCCCAGGCCGGCTCGCCGGGCTTCGACGGCTTCCACAGGACGAAATCCATCGCGTCCTTCTTGTAGGGCGCGACGTCGACGCGGGCGCCGGCCTGCATCTCGTCGAGGGAGCGGCGGGCGAGCTTGCCGTATTCGGGCATCGAGGGCACGTCGAACAGGACGTGGTCCTCGGCCACATAGGCATGGCCGCCCGCGACCAGCTTCTCGATCAGCGCCTTCATCTCGCCGATATGCTCGGTCGCGCGCGGCTCCACCGTGGGGCGCAGGCAGCCGAGCGCGTCGACGTCCTCGTGATACTGGCGCTCGGTCAACGCGGTGACCTTGCCGATTGCCGCGTTGAGCGGCAGGTCGGGATAGTCCCGGGCGGCGCGCGCGTTGATCTTGTCGTCGACGTCGGTGATGTTGCGGACGTATTTGACGTGGTCGGCGCCGTAGACGTGGCGCAGGAGCCGGAACAGCACGTCGAAGACGATCGCCGGTCGGGCGTTGCCGATATGGGCGAAATCGTAGACCGTCGGCCCGCACACATACATGCGCACATTTGCCGGGTCGAGCGGACGGAATTCCGCCTTCGTCCGCGTCAGCGTGTTGTAAAGCCGCAAACTCACGTCAAACCCTCACCTGCCTGCCGGCCGGGGCGCCCGAGTGTCCTTAAGCTTTCAGGAAATAAGGAACGGCCGCGGCCAGCGTGTGCGCTAGCCGCAAATAATGATCGAGCGAATGATAATTCCGCGTGAAGCCGTCATGGGTGGCGATATGCGCGCATGCGGGGCCCGGCGTCAAGGGCTCACCGTCGCGGTGTCGCGCCGGGGTCGCGCCGGGGTCGCGCGGCACCGCCGCGAAAGCGGCACCGCCGGGAAAGATGAAGAAGGAAAGCCGTGCGTCTTCGCTAATGGATGAAAAACGGGAACCCGCCTTTTCCCTCCACGTCATTGCCGGGCCTGACCCGGCAATCCCGGGCGTGTGGCACGAGATGCCCGGGTCACGCCCGGGCATGACGTGGGTGAAGGGGAGGTCACGGCGATGCGGTTCGAGGGCTTGAAGCCTCGCTTCCGGTCCCTGGGCTCCGGTCCCTGGGCTCCGGGTCAAGCCCGGAGCACGCGACCCTGCTGTTGGGCACGACCGTGCCGCCCGAACAAACGCGTGTCCCGGACCCGATCCGGGACCCATGCGGCCCGTCCGCGCGGTTCTGTCCTCGATGCAGAAAACGGGAACCCCCTTCAACGTCATTGCCGGGCCTGACCCGGCAATCCCGGGCGTGCGGCACGAGATGCCCGGGTCACGCCCGGGCATGACGTGGGAATGGGGAGGACACGGCGATACGGCCGCTGGGCCTGAAGCCTGGCTTCCGGTCCCAGGGACGAGTCCCTCGGCTCCGGTCCATGGGCTCCGGGTCAAGCCCGGAGCACGCGGCCTTGCTTTTGGCCACGGCCGTGCCATCCGAACAAACGCGTGTCCCGGACCTGATCCGGGACCCATCCGGCCCGTCCGCGCGATTCTGTCCTCGATGCAGAAAGCGGGAACCCCATTCCTCCTGCACGTCATTGCCGGGCCTGACCCGGCAATCTCAGGCGTGCGGCACGAGATGCCCGGGTCACGCCCGGGCATCTCGTGGGGATGGGGAGGTCACAGCGATACGGCCAGAGCCCCTTCCCAATGGCCACCCGACGACGGCGTTGCCCCGTCTGAACCGCGGATGAACGGGGGCTTCAGGTCCGGCTCAGGCGCGGGGTTCTATCGTCCGCCCACGTTGTTGTTCACCCGCGTATCGAAGGGGCCACTCCGATGGGTAAGTTCGTGATGTCGCTGGCGATGGTTTCGATGTTCGCCGGCACCGTTTTCCTGTTCGCGGCACCGGTTCTGGTGAAATCGGACTACGGAAGGCCGATGACCCAGGCCGATCTATGCCTGCAGCGCGGCATTGGCTGCGGCGGCTGAGACCGGCAGACCGAGAGCGGCGAGATCGGCGACGAGCGCCTCGGGGGTCGTGAAGTGCACGGCCTGGAAGCCGAGCTGGCGGGCGGCATCGACATTGTCGGTGCGGTCGTCGATGAACACCATCGTTTCGGGCGCGAGCCCCGTGCGGGCCACAAGCGCGTCGAAGATGCGCGGATCCGGCTTGACGTAGCCGACCTCGCCGGACACCACGGCCTCGCCGAACTCGCCAAGGAAGGGGTATTCCTCGACCGTGACCGGCCACAGCTCGGCGGCGAAATTGGTGATCGCGTGCACCGGAACGCCGGCGGCGCGCAGATCTTCCATCACCGCGACGGTGCCCTCGATCGGCCCGCCGATCGTCTCCAGCCAACGCTCGTAGAAGGCGGCGATCAGCTCGCTAGAGCCCGGAAACCGCTTGGACAGGTCGGCAATCCCCTCGGCGCAGCTTCGGCCGCGGTCCTGGTGCAAGTGCCAGCCCAGCGTGACCACGTGGGTCAGGAACCACTCGCGCTCCTCGGCGCCGGGGATCAGCTTTTCGTAGAGATAGGCGGGATTCCAGTCGAGCAGGACGTTGCCGACGTCGAAGACGACGGCCTCGGGACGAACAATCGGTTGCAAAGTAAACTCCCTTTACGCTGCAGCGCCAAATCCGGATATTGCGTAGCACAATAGCGGACCCTGCGGATACTGCACGTATCGCGGGAAAAATAATCCGGCAAATATTGCCGGCTGCAAAGTCGGCCGGTTCCGGTGCGCGAGACCCGCCTGTTTCTCGCGAAAATCGGCCCTACTCCTCGAGGAAATCGGCGCACCGGGGCGCCTCGGCGCCGGCCCAGGGCATGATCGGCACGGTCGAGGTGGAGTTCTCCGGGCTGCCCTCGACCAGCTTGTCGGTATAGACGAGATAGACCAGCACGTTGCGCTTGGCGTCGCAGCCGCGCACGATGCGCATCTTCTTGAAGAAGACCGAGCGGCGCTCGCGGAACATCTCCTCGCCCTGCTCGAATTTCTCCTTGAACGAAACCGGGCCGACCTGGCGGCAGGCGAGCGAGGCGTTCGACAGTTCCTCGGCAACGCCGAACATGCCGCTGATGCCGCCCTTTTCCGGCACCGTGAAGTGACAGGCGACGCCCTCGATCTTGGGATCGTCGAGGGCATAAGTGGCAAGCTTGTGGTCCGGGGTGAGGAACTTCCAGACGGTCGACTTCTTGAAGATCAGTTCCGGTTCCGCCTCCTGTGCCGCAGCGGGGCCCGTTGCTGCGGCCGCGAAGGCGAAGAGGATCAGCGTGGTGCAGAGGGCGGCAAGGGCGCGCATGGTCGTCTCCCGGGTCGGCGGTCCGTTTTCAGATAGGGGCGCGGACGGACAATTGCGAGCCGCGCCACCATCCCCGAGGGTGGCCCCGGGGCCACCGCCGGGACAACCGCCGGGGCCGACATCCCCTCGGTCGGCCCTATCGCGCCGCCTTGCGGGCCGCCGAGACCGCCTGGCGCAAGACGTCGAGGTCGCCGATATGGTTGGCCAGCAGCAGGACGAGGCGGGCGTTGAACTCGGCGCTCGCCTCCGCGTCGAGGTCGCGATGCGCGTCGACGAGGACGTGAAAGGCGGCGTCGGGATTGTCGAAACGCGATGCGGTGTCGAGATCAGCCATTCATCTCTCCCCTGGCGCGCTTGAGCGCGGCCTCCACGCGCGACCGGTCGTAAGAGCGGAACCGGGCGGTCAGATACTGGTCGGGACGGAACAGGTAGCAGGCGCCCGGCGTGGCGTCGTAGCGCGCCTTGAACAGGCCCGAGGCGTCGTTCAGATCGTCGCCGATGGTGATGAGCGTCACGCCCTCCGGCACGTTCGGCCTGTTGCCGTCGGCGACGCGGACCAGCGTGAAATCGGGCGACAGGGCGTTGAGCAGCCAGACCGGCTTGCCGGCCGCATCGACCAGCGGCGCGTCGGCGGCCGGGTCGCCGAGCGCCACCGTGCCATCGAATTCGTCACTATCGGGCGTCGTCAGCGGGCTGTCGTAATGAGCGGCGGTATGCAGCCGGCCGGAATTGACCATCCGGCGCGCGAACGGGAATTCGCGGGCAAGATCGAGCACGGCGTCGCGCAGGCGCTTGTCGCCGGGGCTCTTGGGCACCAGGAAGTCGGTGGAGCGCGTCGAGTGGCCGATATTGGTCTCTGCTGCCTGGATGCGCTCCAGATCGTAAGAGCCGAGCAGCGAGGCCGGCGCCTCCCCCTTCAGCACCAGGGCGAGCTTCCAGGCGAGATTGTGGGTGTCCTCGATGCCGGAATTGGCGCCGCGCGCGCCGAACGGCGAGACCTGGTGGGCGGCGTCGCCGGCGAAGATCACCCGGTCGTAGAGGAAGTGCTCGTTGCGGCGACACTGGAAGGTGTAGACCGACACCCATTCGAGCTCGTAGGGACGCCCCTGCATCATCTTGTCGAGGCGGGCGCGGACCTTCTCCGGACGGGTCTCCTCCTTCGGATCGGCGTCCCAGCCGATCTGGAAGTCGACGCGCCAGACGTTGTCGGGCTGCTTGTGCAGAAGCGTCGACTGGCCGTTGTGGAACGGCGGCTCGAACCAGAAGCGCCGGACCGCCGGGAAATCGGCCTCCATCCTGATGTCGGCGATCAGGAACTGGTCGCGGAAGGTCTCGCCGACGAATTCGATGTCCATCAGCCGGCGCAGCGTCGAGTTGGCGCCGTCGGCCGCGATCAGCCAGTCGGCGACGAGCCGGTACGGCCCCTCCGGCGTCTCGATGTCGATGATGACGCCATCCGCGTCCTGTTCGACGGCCGTGACCTTGTTGCGCCAGCGCACGGTGACGATGTCGAGCTGTTCGACGCGCTCGACCAGGTATTTCTCGAGGTAGTACTGCTGCAGGTTGACGAAGGCCGGCATCTTGTGGCCGGGCTCCGGCAGCAGGTCGAACTCGTAGACCTCCTGGTCGTGGAAATAGACCTTGCCGAGCTTCCAGTCGACGCCCTTGCCGGCAACCGCCTCGCCCGCCCCGAGCGTGTCGAGGATCTCCAGGCAGCGCTTGGAATAGCACAGACCGCGCGAGCCCTCGCCGATGCGGTCGGCGTCGTCGAGCACCACGACCGGGATGCCGCGCTGGGCCAGATCGATGGCGCCGGACAGGCCGACCGGACCGGCGCCGACGATGATCACCGGATGGCGGACCGGCGCGGAGGCGTCCTGATCGGCCGAGCGGCTGTAGCCGAAGCTGAATACGGCGTGGCGGTGTTGCGTTTCACCCATTGTTCCCTCCCGACTCCGCGATTGCCTTTCTGGCGTTGTTCTTGAGCCTGTTGGTGATTCAGCCCTGCAGCGCCTCCCACATCTCGCGGTCGCGCTCGGCGGTCCAGATGCGCGGATGGTCGAGGCCGCGCGCCTCGTCATAGGCCCGCGCGACGTTGAAGGGCTGGCAGTGCTCGTAGATCGCGAACTTCGAGAATTTCGGGTCCATGACCTCGCGTGCGCGGTCGAAGGCCTGCTTCAGGGTGAGGCCGCGCGCGGCGCTCTCCGCAACCGAGTCGTAGAGCGTGGTCAGGAAGTCGCGGGTGAGCGCGATGCCGTCGGCGACCATCTCCGGGCTGTCGAGGGCGTCGCCGCGACCGGGCACCAGGGCGCGCGGGTTGTAGGTGGCGAGCGTGTCCAGCGTCTTCGGCCAGTCGGCGAAATGGGCGTCGCCGCAATAGCAGGCGGAGTGATACTCGACGAGATCGCCGGAGAACATCACCCTGGAATCCGGCACCCAGGCGACGGTGTCGCCGGCGGTGTGGCCGCGGCCGAGATGAACGAGGTCGACGCGGCGCTTGCCGAGCCAGACGGTCATCCGGGTCGGGAACGTCATGGTCGGCCAGGTGAGGCCCGGCACGGAGTCGGCGGCCTGGAACAGCCGCGGGAAGCGGCCGAGCTCGGACTCCCAGTCCTCCTTGCCGCGCTCGACGATCAGCGAGCGGGTCGCCTCGGAGGCGAGGACTTCGTCGGCGTCGTAGGCCGAGGCGCCGAGCACGCGCACCGCATGATAGTGCGACAAGACGACGTAGCGGATCGGCTTGTCGGTGACGGTGCGCACCCGCTCGATGACCTTGCGGGCCATGACCGGGGTCGCCTGCGCGTCGATCACCATGACGGAGTCGTCGCCGACGATCACGCCGGTATTGGGGTCTCCCTCGGCGGTGAAGGCATAGAGACCCTCGCCGATCTCGGCGAAGGTGATGGTCTTCTCGGCCGTGTCTCCGGTCGAAGCGAACGTTTTCGCCATCCTTGGGCGTCCTCCGTTTTTTCTCTAGAATTCGCGGCCAAGCGCGCGGTCGACCGAGACCGGTCCGGCGCCGCGGACCGCGAAGAACAGCGCGGCGACCGCCCACATGACGGAATATTCGTAGCCGCCATTCTGCCCGAAGAAGCCGTTGGCGGCATGTACCGAAACGGCGGCGACGAGCAGGAAGCCGCAGGCGAGCGCGGCGGCCGGGCGGGTCAGGAACCCGATCATGATCAGCACGCCGCAGCCGATTTCGACGAAGATCGCGAGCGCCGCGAACAGCCAGCCCGGCGCCAGGCCGATGCTGCCCATCCATCCCGCCGTCCCCGCGAACCCGCCGCCGCCGAAGACGCCGAACGCCTTCTGCATGCCGTGCGGGATGAGGAAGCCGCCGACGACGAGGCGCAGCAGCAGCTCCGAAAGCGGCGACAGCGCCCTGTAGAGCGGCCCCAGCATGGGGATAACAAGGGTCTGCGAGGTATTGGACATCCTATTCCTTTCCAGTTCCGGTTCTTGCTCATGCCCCTCGATGCGGGGACTGGACTGGAACTAGGGAGGCGGCGCGAACCATCAATTCGCTCCCGGAGCCGAATATTTTGCGATTTCCTGATCAATCGCCCCGAAGATCGAATGGCCGTCGGCGTCGGTCATCTCGATGCGCACGCGATCGCCGAACTTCAGGAACCCGGTCCGGGGCGCGCCCTCGTTGATTGTCTCGACCATGCGGATCTCGGCAATGCAGGAATAGCCCGCCCCGCCCTCGGAAACCGGCTTGCCCGGCCCGCCGTCAAGCTTGTTGGAGACGGTGCCCGAGCCGACGATGGTGCCGGCGCACAGCGGCCGCGTCCTGGCGGCGTGGGCGATCAGGGTCGGGAAGTCGAAGGTCATGTCGACGTCGGCGCGCGGCTTGCCGAACGGCTCGCCGTTGAGCGCGGTGAGCAGCGGCAGCGACACGCGGTGGCCGTCCCAGGCGGCGCCGAGCTCATCGGGCGTGACGGCGACGGGCGAGAACGCCGTCGACGGCTTGGCGTGGAAGAAGCCGAAGCCCTTGGCCAGCTCGCCGGGGATCAGGTTGCGCAGGCTGACGTCATTGACGAGCATGATCAGGCGGATGCTGCCGGCGGCAAGCTCGGGGCTCGCGCCCATCGGCACGTCGTCGACGACAACGGCGATCTCCGCCTCCATGTCGATGCCGTAGGCCTCGTCGGCGACGAGGACGGGATCGCACGGGCCGATGAAGGAATCCGAGCCGCCCTGATACATCAGCGGGTCGGTCCAGAAGGTCTCCGGCATCTCGGCGCCGCGCGCCTTGCGCACCAGCTCGACGTGATTGACGTAGGCCGACCCGTCGGCCCACTGGAAGGCGCGCGGCAGCGGCGCCATGCTGTCGGCGGGATCGAACGGCTCGCCGGCGATCATGCCGAGATCGAGCTGCTCGGCGATCTGCCGCAGCCCCGGCTCGGCGGCGGCCCAGTCGTCGAGGGCGTGCTGCAGCGTGCCGGCCACGGTTCCCGCCGGCGTGCAGCGCTTCAGATCGGCGGACACGACGACAAGGCGGCCGTCGCGGGTGCCGTCACGAAGGGTCGCGAGTTTCAACTGTCAGGCTCCTCGGGCGCGATTGAAGGACGAGATGCCCGGGTCGGGCCCGGGCATGACGAAGTGTAGCGACGGATCGCGGCCATACCCTACCCCGGCAACCCGCGGAGAGGACACAGCCGCGGCCGTGCAGCCTACTCCGCGGCGTGGCGCGGCACGACCGGATTGGTCACCGGCGCGCCGTCGACCTTCCAGCTTTCGGCGTAGTCGGGGTTCTCGACCGCCTGGGCGCCCGGCCCCATCTCCAGCGCGTCGCGGGTGTCCAGCATGACCGCGTATTCGTCGGTCTCCTTCTTGGGCTGGACGAACATGCGCTGCAGCGCCTTGGGGTGCGGCCCGTGGGTGAAGCCGCACGGATGCCAGGTGACCATCCCCGCCTCGATGTTGTCGCGCGAGAAGAAGTCGCCGTCGTGGTAGAACAGCACCTCGTCGTAATCGTCGTTGTTGTGGAAGAACGGGATCTTGAGAGCGCCCTCGTCCTCCTCGAACGGCCGCGGCACGAAGGTGCAGATCACGAAGCGGTCGCCGACGAAGGTGGTGTGCGCCGACGGGGGCAGATGGTAGCGGGCGCTGACCAGAGGCCGGATGTCCTTGACGTTGAGGCGCACCACCGACAGATCGCCCTGCCAGCCCACCGCGTCGAGCGGATTGAACGGATAGGTGACCGTCGAGATCTCGCCGCGCCGCTTGATGAGGACCTTCCACTCGGTCTCGTCCTGCTGGGCGAGGAACGCGTCGTCGATCTTCGGGCTGTCGAGGATCGCCGGATCGAACTGGGCGTGCTTTCCGAGCATGCCGCGATCGGGAAGCTTGTAGGAGCCGTTGGTGCACTCGATCGCCAGCACCAGCGTCGGCTCCGACGGCGCCAGGCGCCACATCGTCGACCGCGGCAGCACCAGGTAGTCGCCCTTGGCGTAGTCCAGGTGGCCGTAGTCGCAGAACAGCGCGCCGGCGCCGCGATGGACGAACAGCAACTCGTCGCCGTCGCCGTTGCGGGCGAGATAGTCCATCGGCTTATCGAGGTTCCAGTAGCGAACCTTGACCGACGCATTCTGCAGCACGGCCGGCGCGTCCCAGAACGACGGGGTGCCGGAATCGAGCTTGTTGAGGTCGAACGCGCGCGGGCGCAGCGGGCCCGACCAGTTGTTCCAGGCCGTCGGCGGATGCTTGTGGTACATCATCGCCGCGGGGCCGAAGAACCCTTCCTTGCCGAGTTCGCGCTCGAACGTCCCGTCCGGCAAATCGGCATGCGCCTGCCGCGACGCCTTGCCTTCCACCCGGCTCACAGGGATGTAATCGCTTGCCATTGCCACCTCCCCTATCGGTGCCTATTGTCCGCTTGCCGCTCCCGGAAACCGGATCTTCGGGGTAGCGTTGCAGGACATTCTGTCGCAGTATTAGTTTCAAATGAAACAATTGTCAACGAATCCGGGGGAAAACGTGCACACGGTCGCCGATGGCTCCGGCGAAGCGGGCGACCGCACGCTGAAGCTCGAGGAATTCCTGCCCTATCGCCTGGTCATGCTGGCCGAACAGGTCAGCCAGTCGCTGTCGCGCCTCTACGCCGACCGCTACGGCCTGACCAATCCGGAATGGCGCACGATGGCCGCGCTGGGGCAGTTCGGGACGATGACCTCGACGGACATCGGCCGCAACAGCCGGATGCACAAGACCAAGGTCAGCCGCGCGGTCGCCGAGCTCGAGAAGAAGGGCCTGATCGACCGGCAGATCAGCGATTCCGACATGCGCGTCGCCTATCTGACCCTGACGGAAAAGGGACGGGAGACCTATCGCAAGCTGGTGCCGCTGGCGCTCCGGTTCGGCGACCAGCTCGCCGGCGGACTTTCGGCGGACGAGACCGCCGTACTTGAACGGGTGCTGACCACGCTGATGGAGCGGTCCGACGAGATCGCGCGCGAGATCGGCGGAACGATCGGGAGCGACACGGCGTGAAGCTCTACACCTACTTCCGCTCGTCGGCCGCCTATCGCGCCCGGATCGCCCTGAACCTTAAGGCCGTCGGCTGCGACATGGTGCCGGTGCATCTCGTCCGCGACGGCGGAGAGCACAAGCAACCCGCCTACAGGGCGATCAACCCGCAGATGCGGATCCCGTCCCTCGAACTGAGCGACGGCACCGTAATCGTCCAGTCGCCGGCGATCCTCGAGTATCTGGACGAGGCCTATCCCGATCCGCCGCTGCTGCCGAAGGACCCCGTGCAGCGCGCGCATGTGCGCGCGGCCGCGGCGATCGTCGGCTGCGACATCCATCCGCTCAACAATTCCGGAACGCTCGGATACCTGAAACGCGAGTTCGGCCAGGCGCAGCCGGCGCTCGACGCCTGGTACACCCATTGGGTCACGGCCGGCTTCGAGGCGATCGAACAGCTGATCCAGCCGGGACCGTACGCCTTCGGAGACACGGTCAGCCTCGCCGACCTCTATATCGTCCCGCAGGTATACAACGCCCGCCGCTTCAAGGTGCCGCTGGGCGCCTTTCCGAAGATCGCGGCCGTGGAGGCTGCGTGCGCGACGCTCCCGGCCTTCATCGACGCGGCGCCGGAGAACCAGCCGGACGCGGAGTGACGCCCGCCAATCCGGACGGCTTAGACCGACAAGCTTGACCGCCGGGTTCTATCGACATGTTTGACCGACATGTTTGACCGACATGTTTGACCGACTCCGGGCGATTTTCCATACTGCCGCGGCCGCGCCCGATACGCCGACACCGATGCGTCGGGACAGGCGGGCAAGGCCACCAGACCCCGCAGGGACAGACAGGGTGTTCAGCGTTCGTCATTCCGTTTCAGGATTCGCCCGAGCGGTCCTTCCGGCCATTTCGGGCCTGTTGATTTCGGGGCTGGTCGCCACGGGCGCCGCGCTGGCGCAGGACTATTCCCTTTGCGTCAAGCTTGAAGCGCGGCTCGTAGACCTCGAGCGCGGCTCGATGGGCGCCTCGCCGGTGACCATCCAGCGCTACAACTCCGACATCATCGAGCAGCAGCGGATGCTGAACGTTGCGCGCCGGCAGGCGGCGCGGGCGGGATGCGACCAGCAGAAGGGCTTCCTGTTCTTCCGCCCGCAGCGCCCGGCCGGCTGCGGCGATCACGACGCGATCATCAACAGGCTCGAGACGAACCTGCAGCGCCTGCAGGGCCAGCGCCGCAACCTGATGCCGGTCGACACGGGCGTGAACGAGGGCGAGCGGCGGCGCCTCCTGGCGATGCTCGGCGACAACAGGTGCGGCCCGCAATACGAGCGCTACGCGACGCGGCGCAGCGGCGGGATGTTCGACTTCTTCAACCGCGACTACACGCGCGATCCCTACGTACGCGATCCCTACATGATGGAGCCCTCCGGCGGGATGGGCTTCTACGGCACCTACCGGACGCTGTGCGTGCGCACCTGCGACGGGTTCTTCTGGCCGATCAGCTTCTCCACCGTGCAGGGCCGTTTCGACATGGATGCCCAGATGTGCCAGGCGAGCTGTCCGACCTCGGACGTCGCGCTGTATGTCCACCGCAATCCCGGCGAGGGGCCGGAAGAAGCGATTTCCCTCTTCGGCGAGCCGATCTCGAGGCTGCCGAACGCCTTCCGCTTCCGCAACGAGTTCGTCAACGACTGCAGCTGCAAGGCGGGCATGCAGACCGCCGCGCTCGGCGAGCGCGTCGTCGTCGCCCTGCCCGGACGTGACGGGTCGATGATCCTCAGCGATACCGGGGCGCGCCGGGGCGTCGTCGCTGAGAAACTGAAGCCGCTGCCGACCGCGGCGATGCCGATCCCCGTGCCCCGCAACCGGCCCGGCAACGAACCGCCGGTGGCCGGCAGCATCGCCACGGTGACGGGAATGGAGGACTATATCGCGGTGTCGGCGCCGAAAGTCGGCGTGGTCGCCGGCAAGTCCGTGCGCATCGTGGGACCCGGCTTCACCCTTTACCGGTCAGGCGGAGAATAGCCCTTTCCCGGCCGATCAGCGGCAGCATCGCCTTCAGCTCCGGACCGTGCTCGACGCCGGTCAGGGCCAGCCGCAACGGCTTGAACAGCGCCTTGCCGGAGCGGCCTGTCTCCCGCTTCACCGCGCCCACCCAGGACGCGTAGACGTCGTCGGGCCAGGGTTCGGCCGGCAGCAGGCCGGCGGCCGCCTCCAGGAACGCCCGGTCCTCATCCGTGATCGGGGCAGCGATCAGGGCGGCGACCGGCCCTTCGATACGCCGCCACCAGTCAAGCGTGTCGGACACCTTGTCTAGGTTCGGCCGCACCGCCAGCCAGAACGCCTCGCCGCCGCCAATGCCCATCCGGTCCAGATGATCGGCAACCGCGGCATACGGCAGTTCGGTGACGAGGCGGTGGTTGAGACCGTCGAGTTCGGCGGGATCGAAGGTCGCCGGCGCCCGCGACAGCTTGTCGAGATCGACGATCCCGGCAAGGGCGTCGAGCGAGGCGACCGGCTGCACGGCTTCGGACGAGCCGTTCAGCACGGCGAGGCTCGCCACCGCCATCGGCTCGTAGCCATCGGCGCGCAGGCTGCGCAGCGACAGGGCGCCGGTGCGCTTGGACAGCCCCTCCCCGCCGGCGGCGACGAGCAGGTTGTGATGGGCGAAAACCGGGGGCGTCGCGCCCAGCGCCTCGAAGATCTCGATCTGCACCGCGGTGTTGGTGACGTGGTCCTCGCCGCGGATGACGTGGGTCACGCCGAGATCGACGTCGTCGGCCACGCTCGGCAGCGTGTAGAGATAGCTGCCGTCGCCGCGGATCAGCACCGGATCGGACAGGGAGCCGGCGGCATAGTTCTGAGCCCCGCGGCACAGGTCGTCCCAGGCCACGTCGCGGTCCTCCAGCAGGAAACGCCAGTGCGGCGGCCTGCCTTCCGCCTCGAACGCCGTCCGGTCCGCGTCGGTCAGGGCGCGGGCGGCGCGGTCGTAGACCGGGGGCAGATGGCGGGCGAGCTGGCGCTTGCGGCGCCGCTCCAGCTCCTCCGGCGTCTCGTAGCAGGGATAGAGCCGGTCGAGGCCGCGCAGCCGGTCGGCCGCCGCGTCGTGGACACCGCGCCGCTCCGACTGCCGGACGATCAGGTCCGGCACGATGCCGAGCCAGGCGAGATCCTCGACGATGGCGTCGGCGAATTCCGGCCTGCTGCGCTCGGTATCGGTGTCGTCGAGGCGCAGGATGAAACGGCCGCCGCGGCGGCGCGCGAAGAGCCAGTTCAGGAGCGCCGTGCGGGCATTGCCGATATGCAGGTAGCCGGTGGGCGACGGCGCGAAGCGGACGGTTACGGACATCGTGGTGGCAAAGGTCCTCACATCGCGGTGTCGCGATAGCGGTTGACGATCGGGTAACGCCGGTCGCGACCGAAGTTCTTGCGGGTGATCTTGATACCGGGCGGCGCCTGACGGCGCTTGTACTCGGCGACATAGAGCATGTTCTCGACCCGCTTCACCGTCTCCACGTCGTGGCCGCGCGCGACGATCTCGGCGATCGACATCTCGTTCTCGACCAGGCACTCGAGGATGTCGTCGAGCGTGTCGTAGGGCGGCAGCGTGTCCTGATCGGTCTGGCCGGGCTTGAGCTCCGCCGACGGCGCCTTGGCGATGATGTTCGTCGGGATCACGGGATGGTCGGGGCCCAGGCACCCCTGGGGGCGGTTGGCGTTGCGCCAGGCGGCGAGCCGGTAGACCTCGGTCTTGTAGAGGTCCTTGATCGGATTGAAGCCGCCGTTCATGTCGCCGTAGAGCGTCGAATAGCCCACCGACATCTCCGACTTGTTGCCGGTAGTGACCACCATCGGCCCGAACTTGTTGGAGATCGCCATCAGCGTGGTGCCGCGGGCGCGCGACTGCAGGTTCTCCTCGGTGGTATCGGCGGGCAGCGCGTCGAACAGCGGCGACAGCGCCGCCGTGAAGCCGTCGACGGGCGCGACGATCGAGACGCTGTCGTAGCGCACGTCGAGCGCCTCGGCGCAGTCGGCGGCGTCGGTCAGCGAGGCATTGGAGGTGTAGCGGTATGGCATCATCACGCAGTGGACGCGTTCGGGACCGAGCGCGTCGACGGCGATCGCGGCGCAGATCGCCGAGTCGATGCCGCCCGACAGACCGAGCACCACGCCGGGAAAGCCGGTCTTGTCGACGTAGTCGCGCAGGCCGTTCACGCAGGCGAGCCACATCAGCTCGTCATTGTCCCCGAGCGCGGCCATCGGCCCCTCGACGCAGCGCCAGCCCTCGCCGCGATCGCGCTTCCACCGGGTCAGCGCGACGCCTTCCTCGAACGCCGGCATCTGGAAGGCGAGCGTGCGGTCGGCGTGCAGACCGAAGGAGGCGCCGTCGAAGATCAGCTCGTCCTGGCCGCCGAGCTGGTTGACGTAGATGAGCGGCAGGTTGGATTCCGTCACCCGCTGGACGACGACGTTGAGGCGCAGGTCGTGCTTGTATTTCCACCACGGCGAGCCGTTGGGGACGATCAGCAGCTCGGCGCCGCTTTCCTCCAGGCACTCGACGACCTCGTCCTCCCAGATGTCCTCGCAGATCGGCACCCCGAGCCGGACGCCGCGAAAGGGCACGGGGCCTGGCAGCGGGCCGGGCGCGAACACGCGCTTCTCGTCGAACGGACCGTAGTTGGGCAGGTCAACCTTGAACCGGGTCGCCGTCACACTGCCCTCCTCGAGCAGGCAGAAGGCGTTGTAGGTCTTCACGTCCTCGTGCCACGGCGCGCCGATGAGAACGGCCGGACCGCCATCGGCGGTGTCGGCGGCAAGGGCCTCCACGGCGTCGCGGCAGGCCTGCTGGAAGGCCGGCTTCAGCACCAGATCCTCCGGCGGATAGCCGGAGATGAACAGTTCCGTGAACACGACGAGGTCGGCGCCCAATTCCGCCGCCTCGGCCCGGGCCTTGCGCGCGAGCGCCAGATTGCCGGCGATGTCGCCGACGATCGGGTTGAGCTGCGCGCAGGCGATCGCAAGTTCGTTCGTCATGACGCCGACCAATCCTGTCCCCATTCCCGCCTGTCCGGTCCCCGGCTCGCCCGCATGCGGGCCGTCAGCCGGCGAACAGATCCGGCCGCCGCGCCTTCAGCCGGAACACCGCGATCGCCGATTTCGCGTCGACGATGTCGCCGTTCTCCGTCATGCGGGCGATTTCGGCCATCGGAAGCTCGTGGACCTCGATCATCTCACTTTCATGATCCAGGCCACCGGTCGCCGCGGGCGGCGGTCCTTCGTAGGTTCCCCAGAAGATATGCACGCATTCGCGGACGATTCCGGGAGAGGACAGTAAATCGCCGAGCGATTCAAGCGTCTGTATCGCAATTCCCGCCTCTTCCTGCGCCTCCTTCACGGCGCAGCGCGGCGGCGGGTCGCCACCGAGCAGGCCGCCCGGCACCTCCCACAGCCAGCCGTCGCCGCCGTCGAGAAGCGGCGAGAGGCGGAACTGGCGGATCAGCAGCCCGACCTTGCGGTCCGGATCAACCGGCAGGACGGCGGCGACATGCCCGTGGAAATGAACCTCGCGGTCGAACCGCAGCGTCCCGCCGTGCCACGGCGCCTCGACCGTATAGCGGGTCAGCCTGACGAAGCCGTCGTAGACGGTCTCCTCGTCGACGATGCGCGGGCCGTCCTGCGCCTTGCCCATGTCCGCCTCCCCCGGTAATGGCGGCTCCTGCGTAGCGGGCAGGCGATCCAAGGGCAAGGGCGCGGCGTGCGGTCCGCCCTAGTTGAACGCGAACGCGTCCAATTCCAGCGCGCCGAACTGGTGGCTTTCGTGGATGCGGTGGCCCTTCGGCCTGGCACCGGCCGCGCCGAGCGCCACGTAGAGCGGCAACAGGTGCTCGTCGGTCGGGTGGTTCTCCACCGCGAAGGGCGCCTTCGTGCGGTAGTCGAGCAGGTCGTCGACCGCGCCGGCCTCGATGCGCGGCACCATCCAGTCGACGAAGGCCGAGACCCAGTCCGGCCGCTCCGCGTCGACGGCGCCCCGCTTCAGGTTCTGGAACGCTTCGTAAAGATTGTGGGTGAAGGACCCGGAGCCGACGATCAGCACGCCCTCGTCGCGCAACGGCGCCAGCGCCTCGCCGAGCCGGTAGTGGTGCGCGGCGCTCGCGCCCGGCTGCACCGAAAGCTGGGCGACGGGGATATCGGCGCCGGGGTAGAGCAGCATCAGCGGCACCCAGGTGCCGTGGTCGTAGCCGCGCTTGCGCACGATCGCGGGCGCCAGGTCGGCGTCCGAAAGCAAACCGGCAACGCGCTCGGCCAGCGCCGGATCGCCGGGGGCGGGATAGGTCAGCGTGTAGAGCTCGTCCTCGAAGCCGCCGAAATCGTAGATCATGTCGGGCGCCGGGTCGGCGACGACGGCCGGGCGGTCGGTCTCAAAATGCGCCGATACCGACAGGATCGCCGTGGGACGCTCAATACTCTCGGCGTAGTCGGCGAGGAATTGCCGCGCGGGCGTATCGTACAAAATCAGGTTCGGCGCACCGTGCGACACGAACAGCGAAGGCATCGCGGCCATGGGTCATCTCCGCATCCAGAAGCGATGACGACTATCTATTGTTCTCGAACGCACGATAAAGACGGGAAAACTGCACGATTTGTTGATCAAAACGCAACAATCGCTACCGTCCGACTGCGGCAGACCGTCGGCGATCTCGCATTAGCCGACCTTATCGACCACGAAATCACGCGTCTCCTGGCGACCGCCTTCGCGGTCGCGAAAGGCCGCGGGCACGGGCCCGCTCAGCCCAAGCGGAACGGCGCTGCAGGCGCGCCGTCCCCGGTGAACCTCATCCGAGGGAATGAGGCCCGCGCTTCACAACCCGACGGCCGCACCGCTGTCGATCTTTGGCCGGCCGCGCGAGGCGCGCTCCTGCTTCAGGCCCTCGGCGACCAGGAACGCGAGTTCCAGCGACTGGTCGGCGTTGAGGCGCGGATCGCAGTGGGTGTGGTATCGGGCCGACAGGTCCGCCTCCGAGATCGCCCGGGCGCCGCCGGTGCATTCGGTGACGTTCTGGCCGGTCATCTCGATATGGATGCCGCCGGCGTGCGAGCCCTCGGCCTGGTGCACGGCGAAGAAGTTGCGCACTTCCTGAAGGATCCGGTCGAACGGCCGGGTCTTGAAACCGCCCGCGGCGACGGTGTTGCCGTGCATCGGGTCGCAGGACCACACGACGGAGCGCCCCTCCGCCTGCACCTTGCGGATCAGCGTCGGCAGGTGGTCGAACACCTTGTCGGCGCCGAAGCGGCAGATGAGCGTCAGCCGGCCGGCCTCGTCCTCTGGGTTGAGGATGTCGATCAGCCTGATCAGCTCGTCGGCATCGAGGCTCGGGCCGCATTTCAGGCCGATCGGATTCCTGATGCCGCGGCAGAACTCGATATGGGCGTGATCGGGCTGGCGCGTGCGGTCGCCGATCCAGACCATGTGGCCCGAGGTGTCGTACCAGTCGCCGCTCGTGGAATCGACGCGGGTCATCGCCTGCTCGTAGCCGAGCAGCAGCGCCTCGTGGCTGGTGAAGAAATCGGTCGAACGGAATTGCGGGGTCGCGTCGGCGGTCACGCCACAGGCGCGCATGAAGTCGAGCGACTCCGAAATGCGGTCGGCGATCTCCTTGTAATGGTGGCCTTGCGGGGACCCCGAAACGAAGCCCAGCGTCCAGCTGTGGACATGCTCGAGGTTGGCATAGCCGCCCTGGGAGAAGGCGCGCAGCAGGTTCTGCGTCGCCGCCGCCTGACGGTAGGCCTGCAGCATCCGGTCCGGGTCGGGGATGCGCGCCTCGGGCGTGAACTCCGGCGCGTTGATGATGTCGCCACGGTAGCTCGGCAGCTCGACATCGCCCTGCTTCTCGACGGACGAGGAGCGCGGCTTGGCGAACTGGCCGCCGATGCGCCCGACCTTCACCACCGGCATCGCCGCGGCAAAGGTCAGCACCACCGACATCTGCAGGAAGACCCGGAAGAAGTCGCGGATGTTGTCGGCGTGATGCTCGGCGAAACTCTCGGCGCAATCACCGCCCTGCAGCAGGAATCCCTCTCCGCCTGCGACGCGTCCAAGCTGCTGCTTCAGCTTGCGCGCCTCGCCTGCAAAAACGAGCGGGGGAAATCGCGACAGCGTGGCCTCGGCCTCGGCAAGGGCCTTGGGATCGGGATAATCGGGAACCTGCACGATCGGCTTCGACCGCCAGCTCTCGGGGCTCCATGCTTTCGCCATAACGCAAACCACTCGCTTTTTGTCGCAGTGCCGGCGGCATTCTCCAGTTTAACCGCCGATGCGGGCGGGTTATACACCCTGACCCACGGGGTGGCCAGTGTATCCGCCCCCTCGATCTAACCGGCGGTACGAAAACGCGAATTGGCGTCTGAATGAGGATCGAGCACGAGCATTCCGAAGCCGCGATCGAAAAGCGGCTCGCCGACGGACCGAAGATCAACTACCTGCGCGACTGGGTCTATGGCGGCATCGACGGCGCCGTGACCACCTTCGCCGTCGTGGCCGGCGCGGTCGGCGCCGAACTGCCGACCCGCGTGGTGCTGATCCTGGGCATCGCCAACCTGATCGCCGACGGCTTCTCGATGGCCGCCGCCAACTTCTCCGGCACACAGTCCGAGATCGAGGACTACGAGCGGCTGAAGGCGATGGAAGAGCGCCACATCAAGCTCTATCCCGACGGCGAGCGCCAGGAGATCCGCCAGATCTACCGCAACAAGGGCTTTACCGGCTCGAAGCTGGAGACGCTGGTCGCGCTGATCACCTCGCGGGACAAGAACTGGGTCGAAACGATGCTCATCGAGGAGCATGGCCTGGCGCCGATCCAGCGATCGCCCTTGAGGGCCGCGTTCTGGACGTTCGCGGCCTTCATCATCTGCGGCGCGGTGCCGCTGCTGCCGTTCGTCCTGTCGATGCCGAACGCACCGATCCTGGCGACGGGGATGACGGCGCTCGTTTTTTTTGGCATCGGGTCGTTCAAGAGCCGGTGGTCGACGTATTCGTGGTGGCGTTCGGGCACGGAAACCCTGACCATCGGCATGACAGCGGCGATGCTCGCCTATCTGGTGGGGCGCCTGCTCGAGTCCATCGTCTGAGGCCTGCGGCGAGTCCTGCTGCCGCTCGCGAATATGGGAGCCGGTACCGATGAGATCCGCCCTCGCCTCGATCGCCGCGCTGCTGATCTCGGTGTTCATCCTGCTGACCGGATCGGGCCTGCAATCGACGCTCGTGCCGCTGGCGGCGACCGGATACAACTTTTCCGACCTGGCGATCGGCCTGATCGGCTCGTCCTACTTCGTCGGCATGATGATCGGCTGCTTCGCCGCGCCGTGGCTGATCCGGCACGCCGGCCATATCCGCACCTTCGGTGCCTGCACGGCGCTGGCGACGGGCGCGGCCATCTTGCACGCGCTCGTGGTGGAACCGATCACCTGGAACATCCTGCGCTGCACCTCCGGCATCTGCTTCGCGGTGCTGTACGCGGTCATCGAGAGCTGGCTGAACGACAAGTCGGACAACTCCAACCGGGGCGGCGTGCTGGCCTTCTACAACGTCATCAACTTCGGCGGCATGGCGGCGGGACAGCAGTTCCTCCGGCTGTATCCGCCGGCAGGCTTCCAGCTGTTCTCGCTGAGCGCGCTGATGATCTCGCTGGCGGCGATGCCGGTGGCGCTGACGCGGTCGAAGTCGCCGCCCGTCCCGGAATCGCCGCAGCTGCGGCTGCGCTGGCTGGTGGCGCTGTCTCCGGTGGGCGTCGCCGGGGCGTTCACGGTGGGGCTGGCGAACGGCGCGTTCTGGACCATCGGGCCGATCTACGCGAACCTGCAGGGACTGGGCGCGGGCGGCGCCGGCGACTTCATCACCGCGTCGATCCTCGGCGCCGTCGCCGTGCTGTGGCCGGCGGGTCGCCTTTCCGACCACGTCGACCGCCGCCACGTCATCGCCGCCTGCTGCATCGTCGCCGGGGCCGCCGGTATCGGCCTTGCCATCGCGCCGGCCAATTCGCCCTGGCTGCTCTACGGGCTCGCCTTCCTGTTCGGCGCGGGCGCGATGCCGATCTACTCGCTGAGCTCGGCGCACACGGCCGACCATGCCGACTCCTCCGACATGGTGCAGGTATCGACCGGGCTGCTGCTGATCTACACGGTCGGCGCGGTGGTTGGACCGACCGCGGCGGCCGCGCTGGTCGAGATCACCGTGCCCGGCGCCCTGTTCGCGCTGACGGCCGTGGCCCATGCCGGCCTGGCGGCGCTGACCGTGTACCGCCTGACCCGGCGCGCCGCGATCCCGCCGGAAGACCGCGAGCCGTTTGTCCCCGTGCCGCGCACCTCGCCGGCGGTGTCGGAGCTCGATCCGCGCGTGCCGCTCGAGGATGAGGACTACGACCACATCGACGACTCCGGCAACGGCACGGTGACGCCGGGGCAACATCCGACCTGACGGCGGAACGCCACGCTGGCCAAGGGCGCCCGGGCGAGGCAAGATCGGTCCATGAGCGCCAGCGAACCCAGCTTCACCATCGGGGTCGAGGAAGAATACCTGCTCGTCGACAGGCAGACCCGCGACCTTGCCGTCGATCCGCCGAGGGCGCTGATGGACCGGTGCGAGGAGATCCTGCCGAAGCGGGTGACGCCGGAGTTCCTGCGCTGCCAGATCGAGGTCGGCACGCCGGTCTGCGAACGGGTCGAGGACGCCCGGGCGGAACTGGCGCACCTGCGCGGCACCATCGCCGAGGTGTCGGCCGACTACGACCTCGCCCCGATCGCCGCCTCGACCCATCCCTTCGCCACCTGGGCGAGCCAGCAGCATACCGACAAGGACCGGTACAACGCGCTGGCCCGCGACATCCAGATGGTGGTGCGGCGCATGCTGATCTGCGGCATGCACGTGCATGTGGCGATCGAGGACGAGGCGCTGCGGATCGACCTGTTCAACCAGCTTCCCTATTTCCTCCCCCACCTGTTGGCGCTGTCCACCTCCTCGCCGTTCTGGCAGGGCCACGAGACGGGGCTGAAGTCCTACCGGCTGTCGGTGTTCAAGGAGATGCCGCGCACCGGCCTGCCGGAATCCTTCGACAGCGAGGACGAGTATCGCCGCACCATCGACGTTCTGGTGCGGGCCGGCATGATCGAGGACGCCACCAAGGTCTGGTGGGACCTGCGCCCCTCGGCCCGGTTTCCCACGCTGGAGATGCGCATCGCCGACGTGTGCACGCGTCTCGACGACGCCATCGCCGTGGCGGCGCTGTTCCGCTGCCTGGCGCGCATGCTGTGGCGCCTGCGACGCGACAACCAGCGCTGGCGCCACTACTCGCGCTTCCTGATCGAGGAAAACCGCTGGCTGGCGCAGCGCCACGGCGCGGCGGGCCGGCTGATCGACTTCGGCAAGGGCTCGACCACGCCGTTCGGCGACCTGATGGAGGAAATCCTCGAACTGATCCGCGAGGACGCGGCCCATTTCGGCTGCATCGCGGCGGTGGAGCACGCCCGCGCCGTCGTCGCCGACGGCACCTCGGCCGACCGGCAGCTCGCGATCTGGCGGGAGGCCGTCGCCGACGGCATGGACCCGCGCGAGGCGCACCAGCGCGTGGTCGACCACCTGATCGCGGAGACGGTCGAAGGGATCCCCAGGGAGCCGATGCGCCCCATCGAGGCGCGCGGGCAACCGGCAGACCGGCCGGGCTAGCCGGCCGGCCGCCATTCAGCCGGGCTCACTCACCCGACCGGCTCGATCTCGGTCGGCCGCCAGGTCTTGTCGAAGAAGGACGGCAGCGGGCTGTAGAGGCGCAGGATCGTGAACCAGCCCTTGTCGGGATCGGTCTGGATCCAGTTGCCCCGTGCCACACCATCGGGTTGTTCCGGGCCGAAATAGACCGTGGTGGCGCCATCCGCATCGGCCTCGGCCGCCGGCGAGGGATACGCCTGACTGCCGGCCCGCGGGAATTTCTGCGGCGTCTGCAGCATCGAGCGGGTCTGGTTGTCGTAGAGCGTCAGCGACCAGAACTTGCCGGCCGGAATGCCTTTGGGCAGCGTCACCTTGTAGGTCTTCGCCCCGTCGAACGGGTTCCCGTCGGCGTCGAGAAAACCCATCAGGTACTGCGAGCCGACGTCGGGGATGCGCATGATCATACCCGGCGAATCGAGCGTGTAGGCGTAGTAGAACGCCGTGCGCGAATCGAGGGTGCGCGCGCCGGTCGGCGGAAACGGCTTGAACATGCCGTCTTCGAACAGCGGCGGTGGGGTCTCGAAGAAGGCGCCGCCCTCGAACAGCATGTTTCCCCACTGGGAGTCGGGATAGTAGGCCCAGTCGGGATGCGAGACGGCGAAGCGCCAGTTGAGCGAGCGCCCCGCGGCGGCGCCGACCCCGGCGGCGTCGGTGAGGATCGCCTTCATGGACTCATCCGGCGCGAACGGCTTGCCGTGCACGATACCGATCGCGGCGAGCTGGCCGGCAAGCTCGACCTCGTAGCTGGTGGCCGGCTCCTGCTGGTAATTCTCGTTGATCAGCTCGAAGAAGCCGAAATCGCTCGGCGGAATCGTGTTGAACGCCTTGCCGCTCAGCTCGGTGAATGTCGTCTCCGGCGGCGGCGGATTGCCTTCAAGCCGGACCACGCCCTCCAGCGCGGTAGCGATGCTCGTGCCGAATCCGCCCGGCGTATAGGGGTAGATCCTCAGGTTCGCCTTGATGGTCTGCACCGCCGGTGCCGGATCGCCGTCGACGAGATAGGTGCGGGCCGCATAGAGCAGGTAGTTCGTCCTGGCGTGCGCGACGAAGAACCCGCCTTCTGGCAGCGGCCCGTCATATCCGGGCGGGACAAGCAGATACTTGCCGCCTTGACCGCGGTCGGGGCCCGGAAAGCCGATGTCGACGACCCACGAGAACCACATGTCGTTGATCGTGCCGAGGCCGTCCGCCGGCTGTTCGAGCACGACCGGCCCCTTGGTCAGGTCGATGACCGACATGTAGTAGACCGTGTCGGCGTTGGCCGTCAGGAACAGCGAACTCGCATCCA
The DNA here is from genome assembly GCF_051390635.1 of Microbaculum mangrovi. Taxonomy (NCBI): domain Bacteria; kingdom Pseudomonadati; phylum Pseudomonadota; class Alphaproteobacteria; order Hyphomicrobiales; family Tepidamorphaceae; genus Microbaculum; species Microbaculum mangrovi. The sequence continues at coordinate 397,387 of NZ_JBPODT010000002.1, read as the reverse complement.
TCAGCGTGGAGAAGATGCCGACCTGGTTGTCCTTGACGCCGGCTTCGCGAAGACCCTTGGCGATCGCCAGCGCGGAGGCCCCGCGAAAGCTGTTGTTGTAGACGGCCAGCGCATTGGCGAAGGCCATCGCGTCGGCGACCTTCTTGGCCGTCTCGCTGGTCGGCACCCCGTCCGCGAACTCGAGCCGGCCGAGGCTCGTTTCCATCGTGTCGGGCACGCCGAGCGACTTGACCGTCTCTTCGGAGACCTGCGCGGTGGCAGTGGCCGCGGGCAGTACCAGCGCCGCAATCGCGCCGGCGCGCATCATGTTCAAAAGCACATTCATCGGGTCACCGCCCTCTTGGTTTACGACGCGTCACCTCCGGTAAGGGCCTAAAGCGATTTCCCGAACGCCGAACGCCTACCGAAACATCCTCGTGGTGCCGGACCGTCCTTTGCCTGGCAAAGGGAGGGTATTCGCCGGGTCGGCGGGACGCCACACCAAATATTAGCCACCTCAAACGCCACGCGAGCCGAAACATAGGGGCCATGCGCAGGCCCGATCTGTTCGCCGGCCCGGTCCGCGGCTAAAACGTATCGCCATGACCGCCGCCGCACTCGACCGTGCTCCTGCCCTGACGCTTTCGCGGATCGTCGGGCTTTGCGTGGCGCGCGTGTTCCTGTTCGCGACCTTCATGACGGTCGCCGCCGCCATTCCCCTGCTCAAGAGCGAATGGGATCTCACCGCGACCGCGGCCGGCGCCATCGTCACCAGCTTCACCGTCGGCTACGCCGTCTCGCTGTTCATCTTTGCCTGGGCGACCGACCATTACGGGGCAAAGCGGATGGCGATCGTCTCGGCGATCGCGGCGGCTGCGACGAGCCTGCTGTTCGGGCTGGTGGCGCGCGACTGGTGGAGCGCCTTCCTGCTCTACGGGCTGGTCGGGCTCGCGCAGGGCGGGGTCTACACGCCGCTGATCGTGCTGTTCGCCGACGAGGCGCCGCCGCAGGCGCGCGGCAACGCCATGGGATGGCTGATCGGCTCGACCTCGGTCGGCTACGCCACCTCGCTGGGCGCGGTGGGCCTCGGCATCGCCATCGGCGGCTGGCGGATGGGGTTCATCCTCTCCAGCCTCCTGCCGATGATCGGCGCGGTGCTGCTGATCGCCTTCCTCCGGCCGATCGAGAACCGGGTGCACGAACGCGGCGTCGACATGCGGGCGAGCGACCAGCTTCTGCGCAACCGGGAGGCCGGGCTGCTGGTCGCCGGCTATACCGCGCATTCGTGGGAACTGCTGGGCATGTGGGCGTGGATCCCGGCCTTCCTCGCCGCCAGCTTCGCGCTGGCCGGCGCGGCGGCGGCAAGCGCCACGATTTCCGGGGCCTATCTGTCGGGCTTCCTGCACCTGTTCGGCGCGACCGCAGCCTTCACCATGGGGCGGCTGTCGGACCGGGCCGGCCGCAAGCCGGTGCTGGTCGGCCTGGCGTTCGCCGGCGCCGTCCTGTCCTTCGTCATCGGCTGGATGGTGAGCGCGCCGCCGGTCCTTCTGATCCCCGTCGCGCTCGCTTACGCCTTCGTCTGCCTCGGCGATTCACCGGTGCTGTCGACGGCGGTGGCCGAGGCGGTCCGGCCGGGCTATCTCGGCGCTGTGCTCGCCTGGCGCTCGCTGCTCGGCTTCGGCGCCGGCGCCATCGCGCCGATCGCCTTCGGCGCCGTGATCGACGCGACCAACGCGCCGGGTGGAACGCCGACCGTGTGGGGGCCGGCCTTCATCATGCTCGGGATCGGCGGGGCTATCGCGACCGTGTGCGCGCTGGCGCTGAAAAGACGGGAAACCTCGCGCTAGCGCTCTGCCCTGTCCTGCCTTGTCATGGCCCGCCCTGTCATGCCCTGCCGGACGGCCGCACGGGTCCGGACTCCACGTAAGCAGGCGCGAAATGCTACTCCGCCGCGTATTCGGCGGCCCAGCGGCTCGTCGGCGTGCGCATGGTGACGAGTTCCTCGGCCGCGCTGGGGTGGACGGCCACGGTGGCGTCGAACTGGGCTTTCGTCGCGCCCATCTTCACCAGAATTCCGAGAACCTGGATCAGTTCGCCGGAATCCGGACCCATCAGATGACAGCCGACGACGACGCCGGAATCGGCATCGACGACCAGCTTGATCAGCATCTTCTCGTCGCGGTCGGTCAATGTGAGCTTCATGGGACGGAAGCTGGTCTTGTAGATATCGACCGCGCGGCAGCGCTCGCGCGCCTCCGCCTCGGTGAGCCCGACGGTGCCGATCTCAGGCGTCGAGAACACCGCGGTGGGGATCGCCTCGTGGTCGATGGAAACGGGATTGGCGTTGAACACGGTCTCGGCGAAGGCATGGCCCTCGCGGATCGCCACGGGGGTCAGCTGGACGCGGTCGGTGACGTCGCCGACGGCGTAGATTGAGTCGAGGGACGTCTTGCCATAGGCATCGACCACGACATGGCCGTTCCAGCCCTGCTCGACGCCCGCCTCGGCCAGTCCCAGCCCCTCGATGTTCGGCGACCGGCCGATGGCGAACATGATCTGATCGGCCTCGAGACCGCGTCCGGACGCGGTGTGGCCGATCAGGCCGTCGGCGGTCTTCTCGATCGTCGTGAAGACGTCGCCACAGACGACGTCGATGCCGCGCTTGACCATTTCGGCGTGCAGACCCGCGCGCAGGTCGTCGTCGAAGCCGCGAAGGATCTCCTCGCCGCGGTACAGCAGCGTCGTCTCGACACCCAAGCCATTGAAAATACCTGCGAATTCGACAGCGATATAGCCGCCGCCGGCGATCACGATGCGCTTCGGCAGCTCCTCCAGGTGGAAGGCCTCGTTGGAGGAAATCACGTGCTCGATGCCGGGAAGCGTGCGGTCGTAGTTGGGATGGCCGCCGGTGGCGATCAGGATGTAGCGGGCCGTGACGTCGCGGCCGAGATTGGCCAGATGCACGGTGTTGGGGCCGCGCAGCTCGGCGCGGGTGTCGATGATCTCGACGTTCGCGGCCTCGAGGTTGCGCCGGTAGATGCCCTCGAGCCGGGCGATCTCCCGGTCCTTGTTGGCAACCAGAGTCTTCCAGTCGAAGGCGGTCCCGGCAACGCTCCAGCCGAAGCCGGCGGATTCCTCGAACTCGTCGGGAAAGCGGCTGGCGTAGACGAACAGCTTCTTGGGGACGCAGCCTCGGATCACGCAGGTGCCGCCGACGCGGTATTCCTCGGCGACCGCCACCTTCGCGCCGTAGCCGGCCGCGATGCGCGCCGCGCGCACGCCGCCGGAGCCGGCACCTATGACAAAGAGATCGTATTCGAATTCGGTCATTGCGCGCTTGCCTCCGACGGTTTCAGTCTTTGCCCATAACCCGGATCTCGTCGGCCCCGGCGATCACCGCGGCCGAACACAGGCCGATGAACAGGCCGTGCTCGACGACGCCGGGAATGCCGGACAGGGCGTCCGCCAGGGCTTCGGGATCGGGGATGGCCGCAAGGTCGCAATCGTAGATCAAGTTGCCGCTGTCGGTGCGGAACGGGGCATCGGCCGCGCCCATGCGCAGGTGCAGCACCGGATCGAGCCCGAGCTTCCGCGTCGCCTTGTCGATGGCGATCGCGGTGGCGCGCTGGCCGAAGGGGATCACCTCGATGGGCAGCGGGAACGCGCCGAGCCGCGACACCAGCTTGCTCTCGTCGGCGATAACGACCATGCGCGCGGACGCCGCCGCGACGATCTTCTCGCGCAGAAGCGCACCGCCGCCGCCCTTGACGAGGCGCAGGGACCCGTCGAGCTCGTCGGCGCCATCGACGGTCAGATCGAGCTCCGGCGTCTCCTCGAGCGTCGTCAGCGGCACGCCATGCTGGATCGCGAGCTTGTGGGTCGCCTCCGACGTCGGCACGCCGACCACGTCGAGATGGCCCTTGCGCACACGCTCGCCGAGCCCGGCGACAAAATGCGCCGCCGTCGATCCGGTGCCGAGCCCGAGCTTCATGCCCGAGGTAACGAAGGTCAGGGCCCGCTCTGCGGCGAGGCGCTTCTGGTTATCTGCCGACATGATCCGCCTGGTCAGTTGTCCGGGTTGCAGACTGCAATGCGCCACCGGTGCCCGGACGGTGGCCGTCCGCGGCGCCGGACACGGCGCGTCCCTTCATCTGGAGCATTTCGGCCGGGAAATCTACCTCCCCGGACCGAAAGGTCACGGCGCGCGGCGGAAACGGGCGCGCCCGCCCGCCCAGGACTCGCAACCGTCATCGCGCCGTGACCGAACGGCCACAAAAGCATCATCGCTCTCTCATGGAAGCGGCTTAGTCGAAGTCCCGATCGGCACCGACCGATCCGGGCCAAGCCGGGGGCGAAGCACCTATTGCCGGCTCGTTGTCCCTGAACCGAAGACGTCCAGCCACGCAAGGACACTCTCAATGAACATGTTCCTCAGATCCATCGTCATAGCCGGCGCGCTCGTCGGCACCGTGACGATGACACCGGCCGCCGATGCCGCCGGCAAGTACGACGGCCGCGGCAACGCCGATGCCGGGGCCCCTCGCGCCGGCGGCAAATGGAGCCGGAACAAGGACAAGGTGCAGCTCGGCCCGCGTCCCTACTACCTCGTCGACCAGATGACGGAAGGGCGGCTGAAGCGGAAGCTGCAGCAGTGCGCCAACCGCCAGTTCACCAAGCGCAAGTTCTCGATCGCCCATCGCGGCGCGCCGCTGCAGTTTCCCGAGCACACCGAGGAAGGGTATCGCGCCGCCGCGCGGATGGGCGCCGGCATCATCGAATGCGACGTGAGCTTCACCAAGGATGCCGAGCTCGTCTGCCGCCACTCGCAGTGCGACCTGCACCAGACGACCAACATCCTGGAGACGCCGCTGGCCTCGACCTGCGAGGTCGGCTTCCGGCCGGCCGAGTTCGACGCCAACGGCAACCGGATCAAGTCCGCGACGGCCAAGTGCTGCACCAGCGGCCTGACGCTCGCCGAGTTCAAGTCGCTGAAGGGCAAGATGGACGGCCGCAACACCAGCGCCACCACGGTCGAGGAGTACATGGCCGGCACGTCGAACTGGCGCACCGACCTCTATTCGACGGGCGCCACGCTGATGTCGCACAAGGAGAGCATCGCGCTGTTCAAGCAGCTCGGCGTCGAGATGACCCCGGAACTGAAGGGCGTCGACAGCGCCGTCGGCTTCGGCGACTCCGGTCTGACCCTGGAGACCTATGCCGCCAAGATGATCCAGGACTACATCGACGCCGGCGTCTCCCCGAAGAAGGTCTGGCCGCAGTCCTTCGGCTACGAGGCCATCGAGTACTGGCTCGACGAGTACCCGGCCTATGGCCGGCAGGCCGTCTTCCTCGACAGCCCCGCCGACGCCCTGTCCGGCAACACCCCGCCGTCGGTCGCCGATTTCGAGGCGTTGTACGACCAGGGACTGCGGGTCATCGCCGTGGCGATGCAGAATTTCGTCACGCTGGACGCCAACAACAACATCGTCCCCTCCGACTACGCCAAGAACGCCAAGGCGGCGGGCCTGAAGCTCATCGCCTGGACCACCGAGCGGTCGGGCCGCATCGTCGAGGATGTCCTGCCGGGGAGCGGCGGCTACTACCGGACCACGCTGGACGGGCTGTCGAACGACGGCGACATCATGACCACGATCGACGTGCTGGCGCGCGATGTCGGCCTGATCGGCCTGTTCTCGGACTGGCCGGCGACGACGACCTACTACGCCAACTGCATGGGCAAGAAATAACAGACGAAACGGGCGCCGGGATGACCCCGGCGCCCGCCTTCGAATTCTGCCCGTCGCGCTGCTTTCGGCGCGCCTTTCAAGGGCGCGCCGTCTTCGTCAGCGGTCGACGCCGCCCATCAGCATGTATTTGATGTCGATGAACTCGTCGATGCCGTAGTGCGAGCCCTCGCGGCCGATGCCGGATTCCTTGACGCCGCCGAACGGGGCCACCTCGGTGGAGATCAGGCCCTCGTTGATGCCGACGATGCCGTATTCGAGCGCCTCGGCGACCCGCCAGACGCGGCCGATGTCGCGGCTGTAGAAATAGGCGGCCAGACCGAATTCGGTGTCGTTGGCCATGCGGACCACGTCTTCTTCCGTCTCGAACCTGTAGAGCGGCGCAAGCGGACCGAAGGTTTCCTCGCGCGTGACGACCATATCGGAGGTCACGTTCTTCAGGATCGTCGGCTCGAAGAAGGTGCCGCCAAGCGCATGACGCTTGCCGCCGAGAACGACCTCGGCACCCTTGTCGACGGCGTCCTTGATATGCTCCTCGACCTTGGCGACGGCGGCCTCGTTGATGAGCGGGCCCTGGGTGACGCCCTGCTCCACGCCCGGGCCGACCTTCATTTTGGACACCGCCTCGGCGAGCTTTTCGGCAAACGCGTCATACACGCCCGACTGGACATAGAGACGGTTGGCGCAGACGCAGGTCTGGCCGGCGTTGCGGTATTTCGAGGCGATCGCCCCTTCCACCGCCTTGTCGAGATGGGCATCGTCGAAAACGATGAACGGCGCATTGCCGCCGAGCTCCATGCCGACGCGCTTCACGGTCGAGGCGCACTGCTGCATCAGCAACTTGCCGATCTCGGTGGAGCCGGTGAAGGTGACGACGCGGACGGCCGGGTTCGAGGTCATCTCGCCGCCGATCGCCGACGCCTTGCCGGTCAGCATGTTGATGACACCGGCGGGAACGCCGGCCCGGGCGGCGAGCTCGGTCAGGGCCAGCGCCGTCAGCGGGGTCTCGCCAGCGGGCTTGCACACGGCGGTGCAGCCGGCGGCGAGCGCGGGGCCGAGCTTGCGGGTGATCATGGCGGCGGGGAAGTTCCACGGCGTGATCGCGGCGACGACGCCGACCGGCTGCTTGACCACGACGATGCGGCCGTCGGCGCGATGGCTCGGAATCACGTCGCCATAGATGCGCTTGGCTTCCTCGGCGAAGAACTCGACGAAGGAGGCGGCGTATTCCACCTCGCCGGCGGCCTCGGCCAACGGCTTGCCCTGCTCGCTCGTCATGATGAGCGCGATGTCGTCCTTGTTCTCGATCATCAGATCGAACCAGCGGCGCAGGATCTTCGCCCGCTCCTTGCCGGTCCTGGCGGCCCAGGGCTTGAAGGCGGCGCTGGCGTGGGCGATCGCCTGGCGGGTCTCCTCAGTGCCGAATTGCGGCACCTTCGTGATCTCCTCGCCGGTCGCCGGATTCGTCACCGGCGTCACGCCGGAGCCGACCCATTCGCCGTTGACGTAGCACTGGCTCCTGAGAAGCGAGGGATCCTTGAGCTGCATGAAAATCCTCCGGATAATCCGACCTGGGGGCCGACCCGCGGGCCAACCTGCAGACCGCGGTCTTGTGGGCTAAAACGGTTCGGAGCGCTACCTAGCACGGCCATGGCTGCCCTACCATGCCGTTTCGACGCGGCCAGCCGGACGGGCGGGAACCGGACGGGCGGAAACAGGTCCGGGGCGACGACGCGCCCGCGGGCCTAGCCGATATAGGGCTGTTCTGTGACGGGATCGATCAGCGGACCGGGTTCCGACCGGCGATCGACACCCAGCCATTTGGCCATGGCGCCGCGTCGGCGGTCGGGACCGAAATAGCCCGAAAGGTCGAGGAAGCCGCGGCGGTCGTGAACGATCGAACGGACGCGCTCGCCCAGCGCCTTCGGCGAGAACGGGCACGCGAGAAACTCGTCGACGCCGGCGTCGCGGACCGCGGTGACGGAGGCGACGGTCGCCTCTTCCATAATCGCGACAACCGGCATGAAGGGATGAGAGAACGTCTCGCGGTCACGGATCAGGCGGCAGAGCTGCAGGGCGTTCTTGTTCGCACCCGAGAACTTGACGAACAGGATATCGGGCGCGCCGGCGATACCGATGTTCCCGATCGCCGCCTTCGGGCTCGCGTAGGCCACGACATTGTGGATGCCGGTCGATGCCGCGATGCTCTTGAAGATCGAGACGCCGAACTCTTCGCCGTCGACCAGCGCGACCTTGAAATCCTTGAATTCACTGCCCGATCGTTCGATCCGCATTTCCTCCTCCAATCCACCGGCCGCGGCCCGGCCGTCAGCGAGCCGCCCGGCGACAAACCCCAGCGAGAAACCATGGGGTGCGCTTCAGGTCAGCCGGCCGCCCGCAGCCGGGTCGGCGTCGGCGTCGTGGTGCCCTTCGCGTCGTCGGTCTCGCGCCAGGCCTCCACCATTCTGTCGGCCATGCTGGCCGGCAATTTGAGACGCCTTGCCCGCGCCTGGGCGATCGCGCTGACCGCCGGCTCGGTCGCGCCGAGCGATTTGAGCAGCGCGACGATGGCCGCATGGTCGACCTGGAAAAGCGCATTGAGGACGGCGCGCGGCTTGAGCCGGGCAACCTCGCCGAGGACGCGGGCGAGGTTCTGGTATCGGTTCTCGCGCGCCAGCCGCATGATCACCGAATCCAGGTCGAGATGCCCGTCGCGGATCTGCGCGACAATGGCCTCGGTCTGCAGCCGGTGCTTCGACTGGGCGACCTTGAGGGTCCTGGCCGCCGCGTCGGCCTTGCCGACCGGCCCGGTTTCGGCCCCGGAGTCTTCGGCGCCGGAGTCTTCGGCCATGAGCGCGGCCAGCCTGTCGCGGTGCCTGGGCGGCAGCATCTTCAGCGCCCGCGCCGCGCTCGCGAGCGGCATGTCGGCCCGGTACGACACGGCCGACTGCAATTCCGCATCGTCAGCGGCCTTGTCGATGATCCTGTCGAAGGTTCCCTTCGAGAGTTCCGCGCCGAGATTGCGCGTCACCGAGCACACGACACGCGGCTCGCCGCGGTCGACCAGCACGTCCGTCACCCGGGCGCTCAGAGCCGCGCGCTTCGCGATCGCATCAAGGTGGTCCTGGGACTGGCGGCTGGCGATGTCGGCGAGCGTCTCGTCGTCGAACAGGATGCAGTCTCGCAACACCGTCGCGGCGACCGCGATCTCGTCTTCGGCAAGCCGCAGGTGCAGATCGCCGGTGGCGCGGTCCGTCGTCGCGATCTTGCGGGACAGCTCGATGCGACCTTCGAGGTCGACCTGATCGAGCAGATCACCGATGACCTCGCCGAACAGGACCAGCTCACGGTCGGAGTAGTCCTGTTCCTTGTCTATAAACAGGCTCGCCATCGAGCGCAGCAGCTCGCGCCGCTTGTCGCCCGACGATTCCCTGGCCAATACGAGAAGCGAGGCCATCATGCGAGGCGCTCCAACCATCCACATCGGACGCAGAGAAGAGCGCAATCTTGCTTAACGCTGAGTAAACCGGTTCGGTCGGCCGATGCCGGCCCGGCAACACACCCTCAGGCGGCGTCTTGCTGGACCGACCTGCGCGCCAGCGTAAACCGCAAGGCGCGTTGCGCCGTCGGCTCGTCGAGTTCGCGCCAGCGATCAACCAGGTGATCGGCCATGGACTGGGGCAGATTCAGGCGGCGGCACCGCATGATCGCCACGGCCCGCACCGCGTCCTCGTCAACCTCGAGCGACCGCAGCAATATCACCGCCGGCGCCGCGTTGACCTTCAGAATCGCGCCGGTCGCCACGGCCTCGTCGATACGCGAGAAATCGCTCAGGACGAGCGAAAGATCGAGAATGCGATCGCGCTCGGAGAGCCATACGATGACCTGCTCGAGCGTCATTTCCTTTTGGCGAACCTGGCGGATGAGCCCCTTGGTCTCGAGGCGCTCCAGCGCACGGCTCATTTTCTTCTGCTTGGTGAGCGCCGCCGCCTTCTCCATCAACGGCCTCACCGCTTCGCGGTCGGCCGCCAGAAGGGCGGCGAGCCGGATGCGCGCGTCCTCCGGCAGGAGATTCAGCACCGTGTCGGCGACCTGGCGCGGCATGTCGGCGCGATAGGACATCGCGTCCAGCAGCGTGTCGTCGGTCCTGGCGTGATCGGCCAGCGTGGCGAAGGACGAGGTCGAGATCGATGCCCCGAAGTTGCCGGTCACCGCCCTCAGGACCGGGGATTCGCCCTTGGCGATGAGGATGTCGGTCACCGATTCCGTCAGGGTCTCGCGCATGGCGATGGCGAGCCGGTGCGCCTGCCCCTTGTGCTCGGCGATGTCGACGAGGACCTCGTCGCTCAGATGCCTGGAGTTGCGAAGGACGGGGCCCGCGACCTCGACTTCGTCGTAGGCGAGGAACATGTGCAGCGCCTCGCCGGCGTTCGGCGCGTCCGACAGACGCTCCGCGATCTCGGCCCGGGTGGACTCGTCGACCTGCTTCAGCAGACCGGTCAGGACGTCGGTAAACAGTACCAGGGAGCGGTCGCTATAGGTCTCGACATCGTTCAGGAACAAATCGGCGACCTCGCGCAGAAGCTGCCTGCGCTTCTCGGGAGCCGGATCCTGGGAAAGGGCCACCAGATCTTCAATCATCGTACGACTCTGCCACCAAATTCGCGCGGAACCGTCATCCGCCTCTTGCTCCACACCTGTATCGGGGCGACGTAAACATTCGCCTCTCGTATCGATTAAAACTTGATTCACGGGAGTATTCCGGCGGTTCCAGCGAACACGATTAATCAAGCCATAAACTTAGCTGACTACAAAACAACCCGATCCCCGCGCAGAATTCATGAAATCGGAAAGTAATACTCGCGGAACGGCACGATCGTAATTCCGCTGTACGAACTCGAAATCAGCAAAGTGTAGAAAACCTTAAGCGGGCAATGTCGAATTCACGGCGGAACGCCTTCCGACGATCCGTCAGCATCCGCCTTAAAGCAACGCCCGATCCCGATTGCCGTGCACCAGGAAACGACAGTACGGCCGGCGCCAACGGCGCCGGCGCGGACCGTGGCCGACCGCCCTACGGCTTGTGGCCGGTGGTCCCGTCCTGGTCCGACGCGGCATTCGGCGCTGTGTCCGCCTCGTCGCCCGCCTCCTGCGGCGATTGCCGGAACTGGGCTGCGGCGGGCTCGGGCCACACCGATCCGCCACGCGGCGGCAGCTCGGGCGCCGGCCTGGGAGGCGACGGGCGTTTCGCCTGGGGAATATCGGCCTCGAGCGCGGACTTGATATCGTCCCCGAGCGCCGCCGTCCGTGCATCGTCTTCCGGCGTGCTTATCTCGGGCACGACTGTCCCGGGCACGCCTGTCTCGGTTTTGCCGGCCCGCGCCCGCAGGCCGGCACGCAAGAGCGACACCGCAGGCGACGCCTGCGGATCAGGCGCGGACGGCGTCTGCACCTGTGGTGCCGGTGGTGCTGGTGGTGCCGGCGGAATCGCTGCCGGTTGGGTCTGCGCACGCGGTGTTTGCGCCGGTGGTGTCTGGACGCGCGGTGTTTGCGCCGGCGGCGATGGCATTGGCGGCGATGGCATTGGGGGCGATGGTTTTGGGGGAGTCTGGGCCGGGGCGGCCTGCGCAGGTCGAGCCAGCTTCGGTGGAGCCTGCTTTGGCGGGGCCTGCTTTGGCGGGGCCTGCTTCGGTGTGGCGGCCTTCGGCGACGCACCGCGCTTTCGGAACGGAATGAACGCGAAAGCGCCCGAGGATTCCTTCGGCCGGCGGGTTTCCAGCACGGGCTCGTCGATCGTGCGCTGCCCGATCGGCACGGAGAACCGTCCCGCGGCCGAAGCCCACAGGCCGAGCCCGGTGAAGAAAAGCAGCACCGATCCGGTCGCGTAGAGCTTCAGGACCTCGAACACCTGCTGCGGCGTCGTCACCCCCGATCGGCCGAGGCGGGCGCCTGCATCGGGAATTCCGGGCAAGACCCAGACCTGCACGACGAAGGCGACCAGCAAAGGCAGCCCGACCGGCAGGACCATCGCGGCGATGCCGGCGTAACGGGCAAGCCGCCGGTCCGGCCGGCCGACGAATTCACGCCAGGCGGTAAACGCGGCGAGCACCGGAACCGCATAGAGCCCCAGCAGAAGGATCAGGAGCACGCGCGCGAAACCGGCCGCAAGACGCGGCAAAGGATCGGCTCCGGAAATCGCGATCAGCGAATCGAGTGATTCGGACATGTGGCCGATCAGCTCTGGAACCTGGAACAGCGATATCCGCAGGTCGCCAACGGCATAGGCCCCGACCAGACACGCCAGCAAGATCAGCAGCGCAAAGGAAAAGACCGGCCGCGCCATGAAAAACCGGGCGGGCGCCCAGTCGGCAACCACGGATACCGGCGCCGCCAGGGCGTCGGTTTCCACCAATCGCGACGGCGCAACGCGATAGACGTCGCGCGCGCGGTCGCCATCCGGCTCGAAATCAACGGAATCGCCCTTACGCGGCGATCCGCGATCGCGCCAATCGGTGACCTGGAAACGGTAGCGCCGGCCGCTGTCGGCGCGCAAAACGATGGTCTCGGTCTCGATTTCGTATCCGAGCACGACGCCCTTCATCGACTCGATCTCCACGAATCCGCCCCCCACGGGACGGTTAGCACAGCTTCGCCCGTCGGCTCCATATGCTATAGGCGCTCGACACAACAGAACTTGGGCGCAATGTCCTGCCCGCCCATTCGCTGACATCAAGAACGGAGATATGCATGCCGGCTCCTGTCGCCGTCTTCGACCTCGACGGCACTCTCGTCGATACCGCCCCGGACCTGCTCGCCACCCTCGACGTCGTTCTTGTGGCGGCCGGCTACGAGCCGCTGCCCGAGGAAAAGGCCTTCGGCACGATCGGCCACGGCTCGAAGGTGATGATCGAGCATGCGCTCGATCTGCAGAACGTCGAGCCGACGGAATCGCTCGTGAAGCCGATGTTCGAGCATTTCCTCGCCCATTACGCGGAGAACATCGTGGTCGGCTCGCGCCCCTTCGAGGGCGTGACCGAGGCCCTCGACCGGCTGGCGGCGGAGGGCGCGGTGCTCGCCGTGTGCACCAACAAATACGAGGACCTGTCGGTCAAGCTGCTCGACGCGCTCGGTCTGTCCAGGCGATTCGCGGCGATCGTCGGCGCCGATACGCTGGGTGTGCGCAAGCCGGACCCGGCGCATCTGCTCGGCACCATAGAACGGGCCGGCGGCGACAGGGCGCGCGCGGTGATGGTCGGCGACAGCCGCGCCGACATCGACGCGGCCAAGGCGGCGCAGGTGCCGGTCATCGCCGTCGATTTCGGATACACCGACACGCCGGTGCGGCAACTGGGGCCCGATCACGTGATCTCGCACTACACCGCGCTCTACGAGTTGGCCGCGCCGCTGCTCGGATTGTCCCGGGTCTAGACAGCATGTGGCGCCGGACCGCTTGACTTGGCGCCATGCCGGTCCTTATATCCCGGCGCGTCGGGCGATTAGCTCAGTTGGTAGAGCACAGTGTTCACATCGCTGGGGTCGCGTGTTCGAGTCACGCATCGCCCACCATTTCCTTTCCGACCTCATCCACTGCCCGGGAATCAGGACCTGTCCTGATGTCCCCTGCCGCGACGCCGGCCGGTCCGCTCTTCCGTACGGCCCGGTCAACCGTCGTGCGCGGTTAACGCGGCGCGCGCCGGTGAGAGAACTCCCCAGCAACGGAAAATGGCCGCAGAGTCGGGTTTCGAGCGGAACCTGCCAGCCCCGCGGGTGTCCATGACACCATAAGCGGGAAACAGACCGCGACGACCGACTGTACACCTGCGTTTTGCTACCTCCCGCGCGAACCAAAAGCGGTATTGCTGGACGCCCCGCAAGCGGCATACGGTGGGTCAACACGCCGGTTCTGGCGGACATAAAACGGCCTGCAAGGCCGTTCAAAATAGGGCATTCCAAAGGGGCCACGGTCAAAGGAGCACAGCGGTGGAGCTGGCCGATCAGGACGGTCAATTCGTCATCCGGACAAACCGCGATTCCGCCGTGCCCGACGGGACCACGAGGCACCTGCTAGCATCGGTTGCGGTCGACACGATCGGCAACCTCGACACACTGCCGGTCTTCGACCGTTCCGATCGGCAGATCGGACTGCTGATCGGAACGGTCGTCGACACGGACCGCAAGGCCGTGCTCCACGATGCCCTGCGCCTGGACGAGAGCCTGGAAACGGGCGGCGACGTCGACCAGTTCGTCGAGAATCACGTCTACCGCCTTGCCGGAAGCTTTCTCTTCGTGCTCGACCACGGCGGCAGGAGACGGGTCTACCTGGACGCGAACGGAACCAAGTCCCTCGTCTACGACCCCTCGTCGAAGCTGGCCGGGGCGACGGCGACCGTCCTGCTCGACGCGCCGGAATACGACAGCCGCTTGCGGCACGACCTTCTCGACGCGCTCGGGGTTCGCAGAGGCGGCACTCTTCCCGGCGGACTGACGGCGCATCGCGGCATATTCCGGCTGCTGTGCAACCACTATCTCGATCTCGACAGCTGGGACGCGACGCGCCATTGGCCCAAGGCCGGAATCGCGCAGACGGCGGACGTCGCCGCGACCTGCAGGACGATCGTGACCGAGGTGAAGAACACGATCGAGGCGCTGATCAAGGAGGGAGACGTCCACGTCGCGCTGACTGCGGGACACGATACCCGGCTGGTCCTGGCGTGCTGCCGCGATTTCGTCGACCAGATCACGTTCGTCACGTTGCAGGTGCCGGGAGACGGGATCGACATTCAGCTCGCCGGGGAGCTGTCCGAGAAATTCAATCTGCGCCATCGCGTACTGCCCTTCGTCAGGACAGACAGCGAGGAAGCCGAACGGTGGCAGAAGCGCGCGGGCCACGCGGTTTGCGGTCCGAACATGGACTTGTATGCCGCCGTCGCGCCTCTGAAGGATTGCATCTTCGTCGGCGGCGCGTGCGGTGAAATCGGCCGCGGCTGCATCTGGTTCGGCGCAACCGACGCCACCCCGATAGACGCACGACAGATGGCATCGCGTCTCAAGCTGCCGATGCATCCCGAGGTGATCGGCACGATCGAAAACTGGCTGGCTCCGATCGATCATCTCGGCAGCCTGTTGAAACTCGACCTCGCCTACATGGAGCTCAGCATCCATTGCTGGGTCTTCGTTCAGTCCTACACGAAGCCCGGCCACGTCGAGATCAATCCCCTGATCTCGCGCAGACTGTTCACCGCGATGCTTTCGCTGCCGCCGGACGTCCGGCTCAGGAACGGGATGATCCTGCGCTGCATCGAGGAGGCGTGGCCCGACGTGGCGAGCGTCCCCATCAACCGGTACGGAAACTGGCGCGACAAGACCGCCAAGCTCCGCCATGCGATTTCCGATCCCAGGCGCGCCATTCGCAAGGCGCGCCAGCTGGCAAGCATCCTCATCGGCTAGCCCGGGGCACAACCGGTCCGGGCACCGCGAGGCGCCATTTTCCGTGTCAGTGGAAGTTCCGTGTCAGTGGAAGGGATTGCGACCGGGCGTTTCTTGGGGGGATGCGCCCCGCGCGATCGCTCAGGGCGCGACCGGCGCGCCGGTGACGTCGTCGACGTTTCCAGACCACTCGTCGGGCATGTAGCCGTAAAACGCGTTGTAGCCGTAGAAGCCCTTGCCCCAGCGATTGTTCGTGATCCGGATGTTGCCGACCGGTTTGTCGGTCTTGCGGGGATCTATGTACATCGTGTAGCCGCCGCCGGTCATGAGATTGCCGTCGATCACCCAGTTTTCCAGCGCGCCGAACTCGTTGTTCAGCATCAGCGCCGATGTATCGGGGTTCTCGTTCGTCAGCGTGTTGTTCAGGATCTCGACATCGGACCCGCCGTTGCACTCGATCGCATCGAAGTGGGCCTGGGGGCCGCCGGCCAGTTCGTGGATGAAGTTGCCCTCCACGCGGGCCGGCCCCCAGATGTTCAATCCGTTCTCGAAGCCGTGGATGTTGTTTCGCACGAAGGTGCCGTAGCCCAGCACGCCGTTCACCGTCGTACCGTTCCCGATCAGCTCGCTGTCCTCCAGACGGAAACCGGTATTGCCGTCGATCACATAGATGAGGTGATAGGGCGTCGCGGATTCGATACGGCTGTTTCGGATCGTGACGTCGTTTGCCTTCACGACGATGTTGCCGACGATATCGATTGCCTCCAGCACAGTGCCGTCGGTCGTGATCTCGATCGTCCCGGACTGTTTCGACAGCGCGGTTCCGGGCGGCACGCCGGTATTCGTTTCGTCCGGATAACCTGCCGGTGCGGCCTGCGCGAAAGCCTGCGGGATCGCGCCAGACGCGGCGATGGCGAGCGCGACGGCGGCCGCGAGGAGCATCGTCTTGGGAAAGTCCATCAGGATGACTCTTGGCTCCGACCGCGCCGTGATCCGCCCGAGCCGCCCAGATCGCACGGCAGACCGCATGGCCCCGGGATTCGATCCACCGCGACCGCGCTCACAACCGCGCGACCTCGGAAGCAACGGGATGGTTCTTGAATCCGTTCGTTCCGACGGGCCGGAGCAGTGAACGCCACCAGCCTTCGTGCTCGAGATACCAGGTGACCGTCTCGCTCAGGCCGGCCTCGAAGCTGTGAGCGGGATGCCAGCCCAGCTCCTTCTCGCCCCCCGACTGGTCCACAAGGCAATAGCGATAGTCCTCCGAAGGCGCCTCATCCGTCCCCGCGATCAGATCGCGGCGGCGGCGGCCGTCCGACAACGGACCCACGTGGTCGTCGACCAGATCGGCAATCGCGGCGGCGACCTGGCGATTGCTGCGGTGAACGCTTCCGCCGATGAGATAGGGGCTGCCGACCTGCCCGCGCTCAACAACCGTCACAAGGGCCTCGGCGAGGTCCTCGACGAACAGCCAGTCGCGAACGCTGTCGTTTCCCACGAGGTCCGGCAGATGCTGGCCGGTCGCCGCACCGACGATCGCCCGGGGGATCAGCTCGTCAAGCGATTGATAGGGGCCGAAAACATTGCTGCACGTGGTCACCAGGACCGGAAGGCCGTAGGTGTGCCCCCAGGCGCGGACGACATGATCGCCAGCGGCCCGGCTTGCCGAATAGGGCGAGAGGGGGGCGTAGTGCGCCACACCCGAAAACGCCGGATCGCGGGCGCCGAACACTTCGTCGGTCGAAACGTGCAGGAAGCGGAAGCGAGCCCGGGCCGCCGGATCGAGCGTCTCGAAGTAGGCGGTCGCGGCCTGCAACAGACGCATCGTGCCGATGGTGTTCGTTCTGAGGAACGCCTCGGATTCCGCGAAGGGCCGGTCGGTCCTGGTCTCCGCGGCGAGATGGATGACGCAGTGCGGCCTGAACTCCTGGAATACCGACTCGAGCAGACGCGTGTCGCACACGTCGCCGATCCGCAACTCGTACCGCGGATCGTCCAACACCGATTCCAGCGTCGAGGCCGAGGCCGCCGAACTCAACCTGTCGAGATTGAGAACCGAATGCCGGCTGCGCGTGATCAGATGGCGCACGACGGCGCTGCCGATGAAACCGGCGCCGCCGGTTACCAGCACCCGCAGCGGCGGCTGCGCAGTTCGCGCCTCGCCGAACGTTCGCGTATCGGTCAACCGAACATGACGCAGCGCGGGCAACGCGCGATCCCTGTCCGAGACAATCGGCTCACGCCCGCCCAACGGCCAGTCGATCGCGAGCTCCGGGTCGTCGAAGGCGATCCCTGCCGCGTGATCGGCCGAATAGTAGTCGGAGGTCGCGTACACGACTTCCGTATCGGTTTCGAGCGTGCAGTATCCGTGGGCGAAACCGGCCGGAATGAACAGCGCCTCGCCGCCCTGGGCAGTCAGGACCGTCGAGACATGGCGACCGAATGTCGGCGAGCCGGGCCGTATGTCGACCGCGACGTCGAATATCGAGCCACGCACGACGCGAACGAATTTGTCCTGAGCGCGCGGCGCCTTCTGGAAATGGAGACCGTGGATCGTGCCGGGCCGGGCCGATACCGACCTGCTCTCCTCGACGAGGTCCACATCCAATCCGGCTTCGGCGAGCAATTGGCGGCGCCAGGTCTCTCGGAGCTGGCCCCGCCAGTCGTGACGCTGAAGGATGCGGAAAAGCCGGATCTCGGGAAACGCCGAGCCGGGTACGCTTGAATCACACCGCACCGCTCCGCTGGTCATGAATTCCTCGCCGGCATCGGCGGCGCTAGACGTCTCGTCTGGCAGAACGGTGAAAGCCGGCTCCATAGTCACTCCAAACCAGTAACGCAGCCCACGCGAGGGACTGCTTCCTAGTCAATACGACCGGCCCGGCGAATTTGCGTCTTGGGAATTCGGAGGAGTTCAGTGCTTTTCGCAGTCTGCCATAGACCTATTGGGCAGTTCTTCGCAGCCGCACTAAGCCTTACGGTAAAAATCAACTCGGTTGCGGGCCTTAGGCTCGGTTTCTGACACGCCGGTTCACCGCGGCTTCCGGCGGCTCGTCGGCTTGCCTTTCTTCCGGGAGGGGTCTGTCCTCCCGGCGGGCATAGACTTGGCCGCGCTTTTTTTCTGCTTGCCCGGATCACGCAACTGACCAAGCACTTTGCGCATATGCGCCTGAACTTTCAGCAAGTCAAATAGTTCCGGCACGACAATTCTTCCGAAATGGTCGTTTAACCGCATCTATTTTGATCAGGAACTGTATGCTGCCTCGTTCCGCACCATTTAAATAGCTTACCCACTATCCATTGAACAGTTGTTCGGCCTTCCGATGCGCGATTACCTTCTGTAAAGGTTAATTGCTTCAGAGAAATTTTATCGGACTTGTCGGAATGGAATTCCGGGCCGCGCCGAGCCCGGGCCAAACGCCGTGGCCGGGAACCCGTCGTCCGCGCCGCCGCGACCGACCCAACCGCCCCCCAGCCGCCCCCTAACCGCCCGCGAATCGAACGAAAAGACGCCCACATCCCGGCGCGGAGTCCAATCACCCAATCGTCGTACCGCGCTACACCGTTCGCTGCGCGGTCGCCGCGCCCCGCTTTCGCGTCGAGTTGCCGGAGATTTGCCGGATGAGGGAATCAAAGTATTGAACGTGCAATTCAATACTTGGCCAATCAGGCTCGACGGAGCGCTATCGGATGCCCCGTTACTTCTTTCACATTCGCGACGACGGCCTGCTTGTCACGGACGTGGAAGGTGTCGAGCTGCCGGACATACCGGACCTTGAGGAACGGTTGCTCAGGGTGGCCAGGGAGGTTCTCGCCGAAGACGAATGGAAAGCGGAGCTCACGGACGGGCGGTCGTTCGAAATCGTCAACGAGGAAGGACGGACGATCCTAATCGTCCCGTTTCGAAATCTGCAGTTCCTGCCCTGACGGGACGGCATCCGCCGATTGGCTGAAATACGATCGGCCGTGACCTCAATTTGGGCAGGTTTGGCTATTCGGGAGGCGTCGCGGCTCGTTACTTCGCCGCCTGTGAAAACACGGGCCGAGAGCACTGCCGCCCGCTTCACGCGTTTGAAGCCTTGCGCGCATTCGGATTAGCCGGGATCCACATTCGAGGTACCCCGCTACCTAACCCTTTTGACGGAAATTATAGCCGATAATTTAACGGCTTTTTAAGAAATTTCATATGCTGCCTAAGCACCTTTAGTGCTATTGTTCCTAAGAGGCCTCTCACGAGTACTGGTAATAGTGCTGGCTTGCAAACGACAGCTTTTGCGTGTGCCGGATGGCGGACTGAAGAGATAGACCGGTGGGCATATGAGGGGAATCCAGTGGATATGGAACTCAGGGACGAAAGACTCCTGAAGGAAACTCATTACGGCAACCAAGCAGAAACGGACGTGTTGACAGAGGGGCCTGTCCTCTTTGTGGAACCCAGAAAGCTCGTTCGTCAGTGTTTTGAAGAATGTTTTCGTCTTTCTTCCGTGCGGGAACGGATTTTGGCCATCCCGAACATCGCCGAATGGACCCGGATCGCCGGGAACCGGCCGATACCTTCGGCCATATTCCTGTATCTCCCGCTAGCGACCGAAGTCCGGGCCGAGATGGAGAACACGAAGGCCGTGTTTTCCGACTGCGACGCGGTCCCTCCGGTCATCGTCGTGGCGGACGAGGAAGATCCCGCGCACGTTCTCGACGCCCTCGATGCCGGCGTCAAAGGCTACGTGCCCTCGAGCGTTTCGCTTGAAGTGGCGATCGAGGCGCTGCACCTGGTGCTGGCCGGTGGAACCTATGTGCCGGCAAGCGCTCTCATTGCGTCGCGGAACATGGCGAAAAGCGGCGCGGACGCATCCGAGCATTCGCCGCATGCGATGTTCACCGATCGGCAGTTCGCCGTCATCGAGAAGCTGCGCGAAGGCAAGGCGAACAAGATAATCGCCTACGAACTGAACATGCGCGAGAGCACGGTCAAGGTTCACATCCGCAACATCATGCGGAAGCTGCGCGCGACCAATCGCACGCAGGTGGCCTATCTCTACCAGACGATGCTCGAGGAGAACGCGGGCGGGTCCGGAAATCACACGTCGCGTGGTTCGAAAATCGGCGCCTGACGGGAGCGCGTGCCCGTCCGAACGAGCGGTCACGGCCGCCGGGCGCGGACGTTAGGGGACGACGATCGAAGTCCCCCCGAGGCACCGGGAGGCCCAGAGGGAAAAGGCCGCCCCGGCGACCAGGCCCCATCACGGTTCGCGCAGGAATTCCGAGATACACCCAGATTCCGGGATGCACCCAGAGCGGGGGATAGGCCGGTCGATCCGCCGGGCAGTCCCCGCGCGCTGAGGGGGACGGAAACCCCGACTTCATGGACGTGACCAGGCGCGCATCGGCGATACACAGCTTGTTTTCCACCTGTTTCCCACTGGTTTTCCACAGCTTTTTAGCGAACGCCGCCTGGGTCCCGGCGCGGCTCGAGGGGCCGGCCGGGGGCCGCCATTCCGCCGTCCGAGTGGCCACGTGGATGCTCCCTTTTCGGCAATGCGGCACGGCGTCAATGCCGCCAATTCGACTGCCGAAATTGTGGGCACAGCCGTTCCGAAGCGTCCATTCAAACCAGTGCGGCGCCCCCAGGCGGGACCTCCGGCGACGAGAGACGGTTCGGCAAGGCGGGGCACCCGGCACGACCTTTGAACCGCTTTGGTCAAATGGGGAGTGTCGCCAGCGAATAAGAATAGGGGCATGATCCCCAATGGCATATTGGCCTTCGGCCGCCCTGCCGGCTTCATAGCCTTGAATATGGCGCCGTAAGGATCGCCGGAAACACGGGGGCTGGGAGCCACAGGGGCTGGACGAACGGATCGAACCCGGGCAAGCCGGGATGTCCGCGGACAAACTTTCTAGCCGAAACCGAAGCGAGGTCGAGGAATATGGTTTTCAAGAAGTACGGATTGATCCTGGGAGCGATGCTCGCCAGCTTTCCGCTGGCGGCGGAAGCAGCGGGACCGAACGCCCCCGTCGCGAGCAACGGCGAGGAGGCCGCGCCGGTCAATATCGGCCGAAGCCGCGTAACAAGCGCCTATGAGGGCACGAGCCAGACTCCTTCCGAGAAGGCCATCGACGACGCCCTGGCAAGCATGAAGGGCGGCGAACTGTCTTCCGAGAAACTCGAGTGGCTGGCGACGCTCACGCCGATGGGCGCTCCGATCGGAACGGAATCGATCATCGGCCGCGACACGCGCCGGCCGGTCGCCAACACAACGAGATTCCCCTTCCGCGCGGTCGTGCTGATCACATTCTCGACGCCGGACGGCGGCGCACGTTGCACGGGCTGGATGGTCGGCGACGACACCGTGGCCACGGCGGGACATTGCGTCCACGAGGGGAACGGCGGCTCCTTCTACTCGACGTCGAGCTACGAGATCACGCCCGGGTATACCGGATCCTCGGCGCCCTATGGCAGCTGCAATGCCACGAACCTGTACACGGTCAGGGGCTGGGCCAGAGGCGGCCGGGACGATTACGACTACGGCGCGATCAAGCTCGACTGCGATATCGGCAAGACGGTGGGCAAATTCGGGTTCTACTGGACCACGAACAGCAGCTCGCTGAAGCGGCGGGTGAAAGTCACCGGGTTCCCCGGCGACAAGCCGATGACGATGTGGTTCAGCAAGGGCCGTGTCACGGTCGTGCAGAAACGCCGCGTGTTCTACAAGAACGACACCACCGGCGGCATGAGCGGATCGCCCGTCTATCACGGAAAGAGGGGCTGCGGCCCATGCTCCATGGCGATCCACGCCTACGGCACCTATAACGGCCCGCCCTACAGCTCAAACAACCACGGCACCCGCATCACCCGCGCGGTTTACCGGAACCTGCATCGGTGGATAAACCGCTAGGATCCAACCTGGCCTAGCCAGAGAGCCATAGAAGGCCGGACGCTCATCGAGCGTCCGGCCATTTTCTTGCCCGGCGCACCGGAACCGTATCGCGGCGGATGCCGGGCGCGGCATCCAGGCAGTCCAGTTCCCGAGTTTGCCCCCGCCGGGCGCGATGCGGCAACGCTGCAGACGGCCCAGCACTGCGGACAGCCCAACACTGCGGACAGCCCAACACTGCGGACAGCCCAGCCGCCCCCTGCCCCGGATCGCGCCAGACTCGCGCGCCATCTGCAGGCCGGCGGTCGTGCGCGGATAGCTCCATACCGCCCCAGCGGTAAATTGGGGGCTCGAAACTTGGCCTCCATTTGGAGGCTCATACCTCATTTCGGCTTTATTAATACGTTATTTAATACCCTATCCAGCAATCCTGGCTATGCTGGCTTACTCGCTGTGAGGCCCGAGAGCACTGATTAAGCCATTGCAAGAACAGCGCTTTCGTCTATCAATGTGACTGTAAATCTCCCGTTGGGGGCAATAGTGGAGATAAGGAAAATTGAAACGGTACTACTTCCACGTTTCCGACGACTATACAGAGATCCGCGACAATGACGGCGTTGTTCTGCCCGACGACGAACACGTCGCCGACTTCTGCCGGGATTTGATCCTCGCCGTCGCCTCCGAGGATGGATGGCACAGCGAGGGATTTGTCGTGCGGACCATCACCGTCGCCGACGCCGACGGGAACGAGATACTGACGGTCCCGTTCGCGGGCGCGCTGCCCGGTCCGGCCAATGGCGAGCCCGCCGTCACGTCGAGGCGCACCGTTCACTGAATCCGGGGCCTGGTGCGCCGGTGGCCGTCCGCCTCGGCGGATCCGCCGGTCGGCGCCGCCCTTCACCACTTCCGCTCTGGCGCCGACATGCCTTCAGCCGGCATACGGTGCCCCGCGCGAACGGGCGACGCACGCATATTTTTGTTATATTCAGGCGGGCCAATCAGCCTGAAACCGGACTTGTATCCGAGTGGACTATTCGCGATGTCAGACCATGACGACCCGGACAACACCAAACAAACCGCTCGTCTGTTAAGCTCCACCCAGAAATACCTCCAGACGGAAAAGCTGAACGACTACAAGAGGCGCGTGTCTTTTGGCGACCTCGTAACCGACCGCTGGGAAAACGCCCGCGAATACGGTTTCGGTGAGGGAAGCTCCTGCTACGACAACGTGCTGATCCTGGGAGACGTCCGGGTCGGCGCGCATACCTGGATCGGCCCGAACGTCATTCTTGACGGGTCGGGCATGGGGCTGACGATAGGCAGCCACTGTTCGATTTCCGCGGGCGTCCAGATCTACACCCACAACACGGTCCGGCGTTCTGTAAGCCTGGGCAACGAGCCGGTCGACTACGCACCGACCGTCATAGGAGACGGGGTCTATATCGGGCCGAACACCGTCATCGCGATGGGCGTGACGATCGGCGATTGCGCCATTATCGGAGCGATGTCGTTCGTCAACGGCGACATCCCCGCGCGCAAGTCGGCCTGGGGGTGCCCGGCGCGTATCGTCGGCGACGTCCCGGACTAGCGAGGCCCGCGGGCTAGTAGCCGCCCTTGTGCGCCATGTATTCGCACTTGTTGAGGACAACGCCGAGAACGTTGGTGAAGGCCGCCAGTTCCCGCTCGCAGGCCTCGATCTCGGAGACCTTGGTCTTCCCTGCCGCGGCGACCAGAAGTACGCAATCGACATTCGACGCGAAGGCGAGAACGTCGCCGCTGTCGAACACCGGCGGCATGTCGCACACGATCACGTCGGGCTGCAGTTCCTCGTGAACCCTGGCGATTGCGGCGCGCGCGGACGGGCTTTGCAGCAATCCGGTCGGGTCGGCGACCATGCTCTCGGTTGCGGCGATCGCCAAGGCATCCTGCCAGGACACGAATATGTCCTCCACGGTCGCGGCGCCGGAGAGGAATTTCTCCATGGGAACCGGCGCCTCGAGCTTGAGATACTTCGCCATGCTGGGGCGACGCAGATCGAGGTCGAGCAAGGCGACGTGCCGATCCGCCATTCTCGCCATGCTGAAGGCGAGATTGATCGTCACCACCGATTTGCCGCACCCCGCCGTCGGCGACGTGACGATAATCGACCGCCAGCCGTATTCGCGCATCAGCCGCAAGACCTTGGTGCGCAGAACCTCGAATGCCGCGTTCGCAGGCTCGAAACGCGATCCAGTCACTATCCGATTGTCCCGCAGCGCGGAGAAATCGGGCTTGAACCGCTTCAGGCCGGGCCATTTCACGGGGCCAGAACGACCGTGCACCGTACCGAGGTCGCCCGGTTCCGCAATCTGCAACGGTGCAATGGCGCGAACGTGTTCCATGTCGGCTTTCCGGCCCCCTGTTCTATTCGACCGCTGTTTCAACGGAGCTCTGCTGCGACACCGGGACCGCCTGTCCGGGCATGTCGCCCCTATCAGCCGACGGTAGACCCTGCAGACCAATCAGCACCGCGACGGCGGGCAGCAGACCGGCCGCCAACTTCCTGCGCGGCGGCTCCGTCGGGCTGCGAATGTAGGGCACCGCGACGAGCGGCTCGCCCTTGAAGACACGACCGATATCGGTCGGACGATAGATCGCCGCCCGCCAGAATTCCAGGAGCAGGACCACGGCAAGGCCGAGGAAGAATCCGCCGGCCGCGCCGCCGGCGGCGACGTAGCGTCGCCGCGGTCCGTAGGGCCTGTCCGGCGCCACGGCGGGTTCGATGAGGGTCAGTTTCTCGCCGATGGACTGCTGGGCGATCCGTGCGCCGACCGTGGCGTCGGCCAGTCGCGTCTGGGCGTCGTTGTACTGGGACTGGATGGTCTCGTAGTCACGCTGCAGCCGCTTGAGTTCCGCCTCGTTCTCGACCGTCGCGCCGATCGTCCGGTCGAGATCGGCCAGGCTCTGCTTGATCGAGTCCTTCTCGGTGGCGAGAAACTTGAGCTGGTTGTCGATATCGACCAGCTGGAGCTGCAGCTCCGCGGGCATGCCGACCGGATCGGCGTCCCGTGCCGCCGCGGCGCGATTGGCCTGCGCCTCGGCCTCAAGCGATTCGATTCGCTGGCGCAGCGCGATGATATTAGGACTCGTCTCGGCGAAGATGGCGCGTTGCTCGGTCAGCGCCCGCCGCAGGTCCGCGATCATCTGGTCTTCCGGCGTGGTCAGCCCGTCGACCCCCGAGCCGCTCGAATGCGCGTAGATCTGCTTCAGGGTGAGCCGCCGGTTTCGCAGGGACTCCTCTTCCCGCTGGATCTGCAACAGTCGTTCCTGCTGGTTTGCCAGTTGGGCGCGGCGGAACTCCAGACTGTCCGGCAGTGCGTCCCTGTGATCGTTGGTGAAGGTCGAGATCTGGGCCTCGGCCGAGGACAATCCGGTGGCGAGGCGGTCGACGTCCTGGCGAATGAACTCCAGCGCGTCGGTCGCGCGCTCCTTGCGCAGCTTCGCATCGCCT
This sequence comes from Microbaculum mangrovi, assembly GCF_051390635.1. Lineage (NCBI taxonomy): Bacteria > Pseudomonadati > Pseudomonadota > Alphaproteobacteria > Hyphomicrobiales > Tepidamorphaceae > Microbaculum > Microbaculum mangrovi. The sequence goes on along the minus strand of NZ_JBPODT010000002.1, from coordinate 371,876 downwards.
TCGAGGATCTTCGCGGCATAGGCATTGGCCACGCGCGCGGCGAGAACCGGATTGCTGGCCTCGAAGGATACGGCGAAGATCAGGGCGCCGCTGCGCCCCCACTGCGAATTGGAATAGAGCGGCTGCAGACTAGTGCGGCTTCGCATGTCCGCGGCGATGGAGGATTCATTCAAGGCCATGACATCGGGATAGATGTCGAGCGATCGCGCCATCGAGAGAAGGCTTTCGCGCGTGGTCAGCCGCTGCTCCATCACCTGCAGCTGTTCGATGGTGTCCGTCGGCACGACCGAACGGGCCACGTCCGAGGAAAGCCGCGGCGATTCAATCAGGATCTTGGCGACCGCCATGTAGGTCGGCGTCAAGGACAGGGCCACGATCACGCCGATCACCCCGCCGATAACCGTCATCGCGATGAAGAACGGCAGTCGTCGGAAGAACATCCAGGTGTAGAACTGAAGGTCGATCTGGCCCATGGATCCGATCTACTTGCGGAAAAAAGCCGCTGCTCCTGCGCCGGCAGATTCCGCGACCGCGGACACCCGCCGTGCCCAACCAAAACCGACGCTGGCCGGATTGGGTCGCTGGCCGGATTGGGTAATTGGATATTCGCCGAGGGCCAGTGTGAAGAAAACCACGACATAGGTTCGAGCCGCCATCCCGGTCATCCGCCTTTTGGGGAGGGGGCTAGCCATGTGGCGGGACCGCAAGCCCATTGCGTCTGCGCCGTCGGACGAATTGAGACGCCGCTCCCGCGCGTGGAAAATGCTTTTATTCCGGTCCGGTATTCCACCATCCCAGCGTTCCACCATCGAGGTCGGTGATGAGGTTCCCGTTTCGCATCCGCCAGGCCGTCATCGCCGCGCTTTTCGGCGTTCTCCTCGCCGCGAACGTTTCGCCGGGCGTGGCGGCGTCGTTCAAGCTTGCGCCCAACACCAAGGTGCAGGTCACGATCGTCCAGTGGAACCCGAGCAAGGCCGAGTATCAGCGCTGGGACGCCCTCGGCGGCACCTTCGTCGTTTCGCCGGACATGACGCTCGCGCTTCCCATCCTCGGCTCGGTCGACGTGACCGACCGGAGCGGTGCCGATATCGCGGGGCATATCGCGCTGGCGCTCAAGGAGAAGGTCGGGCTTCTCAGCGCGCCGGAAGTCACGGTCGAAGTCGTGGAATACCCGCCGATCTACGTCGTCGGGGCGGTCAACCAACCCGGCGAATACGCCTATCGCCCCGGCCTCACCGTGCTGCAGGCCCTCGCCCTCAGCGGCGGGCGGTATCGGACCGCCGAGCCCGGGGGCAAGGACGTCCTGTCGCTCGCCGGCGAACTCGACATCCTGCGCGCCGACGAACTCCGTCTGATCGGGCGTATCGCCCGGCTGGACGCGGAACTGGCCGAAACCGCCGAGATCACGTTTCCGCCCCAACTAACGGCGAATCCGAACCGGTCGCTGGTCGAACAGATCGTCAATATCGAGACGCTGATTTTCTCGGCGCGCGAGAACGAGACCGACAGACAGCTTGCCACGCTATCCGAACTGAACGACCTGTATGATCAGGAGCTGAGCACCCTCCAGGCGCGGGCCGAGGCTGGCGACCGCTCGGTCGCGCTCGCCCAGAAGCAGCTGGATGGCGTGACCGAGCTTTACCGCAAAGGCGTGTCCACGCTCTCGCGGCAGGCGGATCTCGAACGGGTTGTCGCCGGATTGCAGGTCGAGAGGCTGGTCGACGACACCGAGATGATGAAGGTCAGGCAGAACAAGAGCGAGAACCGGCGCCAGGAGCTGAACGTTCAGGACCAGAGGAAGACCAACCTTTCGCTCGAACTGCGGGACGCGCGCGCGGAGCTGGACCGGGTGAAATCGCGGCAGTTCACGGTCGAGAGCCTGCTGATGGAAGTCAGCGGCGGCGCGGCACCGGTGGAGACCAGCGCGGAGGCCGAACTCGTGTACGCGATCGTCCGGCACGAGGCCGGCGAGCCGGTCGCCCGGCAAGCGAGCGAATCGACGTACCTGGAACCTGGCGACGTCGTGAAGGTCGAGCCTGCGGGCCGCCCCTCCGAGACCGAGCCCGGCTCGCTCCTTTCCGGCGCGCCGTCGACCGGAACGCGGTCGGGCCAGACCTCCGGCGGCCCCGTCCCGCTTCCCAAGCCCCGCCCGGCCGGCACGTCGTGACCGCCTCCGTCTAACGGGTCACATATCGCGGTTCGACTGCCACGTCGCGGCATCGGTCGCGACCGGTCGCGCGCCGCTGAGAGCTCCAATCTCATTCACAGGCAAGCAACTCCACAACGGACCGCTCAGCGCGCCCGTCCCGCGCAACACGGGGCTGCGGTCGTTCCAGGAGCTCGCGTGGGCTTGGAGAGGCGGGCGCCGATGAGACGGGCGCCAGCGAAGCGGCGCCAAGCGAGTCGGCGCTGGAGAAACGGCGCTAGAGAGGCCCGGCGAGGCGGCCCTAGAGGAGGGGAATTCGGCCCCACTGAGGGGCGGGCCGCGACCGGTCGCGGCCGGATAGAGGGGTCAGAAGCCGGTCCCGCGGACGACCACGCCAACCGTCGAGACCATGATCGCCAGATCGACGCGCAGCGACTTGATCTCCTCGTACGCGTCGTCATAGGCCGCGCGCGAGGCGAACGTGCCATCGTTGCGCGCGCTGATCTGCCAGAGCCCGGTGAGGCCGGGCCGCATCAGAAAATAGGCGTGGCCGGGATAAAGGGCTTCCTGGTCCGGCAGCATGGGGCGCGGCCCGACTAGGCTCATGTCGCCGATCAGCACGTTCCAAAGCTGCGGCAGCTCGTCGATGGAATGCTTGCGCATGAACTCGCCGAGCCGCGTGACGCGCGGATCCCGGCGCAGCTTCTGTGTCTCGTGCCACTCCCGCGCGGCTTCAGGATTCTGTTCGAGATAGTCCACCAGGAAGCGCTCGGCGTCCGGCACCATGGTCCGCAACTTCCAGAGCTTGAACGTTCTGCCGTTCTTGCCGAGCCTGTCCTGGCAATAGAACGCCTTCCCTCCGTCGCGCCGGACCAGCAGGGCCAGCGACAAGACAACCGGTATGGAAATCGGGGCGGACAGAAGCACGGCGCCGATATCCAGCGCGCGTTTCGCCAGCGAGTAGGACCGCTTTCGTCGGGACCTTCGAAGAATACGCCCAGATCGATTCGCGCCGAACGCAATTGTGTCCGGCCCCGTATTCATCGATGTGCTCACCGATCGCCCCTATGGTCCACTCTACAAAACACCAATGCCCCGTATAACAACTCACTTCTATTCGTTTATTTGTCGGCTTCAAATATCCAACAACGATGAATTATGCCGACTTTATTCAACACGCCGCCTGCTCTTGAGCATATCAAGGCGGTTTTTGTCACTGCATCTAATAGAATTGATTACGCAACCTTTGCCGGACCTACGCAATTGACCTGTGAATTATCCAATTTACGCTGCCCCTTACCCAATTGGAGGAATGACCGTTCCGCCGCCCCGGCCCAGGTCCCGCTCCGGCGCCGAGCGAGCTTTCGTTTGCGGCGAGGCCGGGACGGCGTGATTTCGAAGGGGGTAGCGGAAACCCGGCTTTTTGGCCGGATGATCAAGTCGCGCGCGCGGGGCCGGCGGGGCAATCTGCGCCGGGTTGGCCAAGACCTTTCCCGGGAGGGATTCGGCGTGGCCGTTTGTGACTTGAGGGTGGTCGTGGACGAAATCCGACAGCCGATGCACGTCTCCGTCAGCACGGGCAAACACGCCCGCACCACCGCGATTCGGGCGGCGCGCGCGTAGATGGCCGTCACCGAATCACGTGCACCGGAATCAGGCGCACCCGAATCAAGGGCACCGACTGGGAGCGCGGCCGAAAGCTACGGCCAGATCCTCCGGTCGACGGCCCTGATCGGCGCATCCTCCCTGATCAATGTCGGTTTCGGCATCATCAGGGCGAAGGCCATGGCGGTCCTGCTGGGCCCGGCCGGCGTCGGCTTGATCGGCATCTTCAATTCGCTCTCGGACCTCTGCTTCACGGCCGCTGGAATGGGCGTTCAGGAGAGCGGCGTGCGGCAGATCGCAAGCGTGCGATCATCGGGTGACGACACCGGGATTGCCCGAACCGTTTCCGTCGTGCGCAGGCTTTCGCTCGTCCTGGGACTCGCCGGCGCGGTGCTGCTGGTCCTGGTCTCGCAACCGCTGGCCGACCTGACCTTCGGCGAACCGTGGCGCAGCGGCGCCATCGCGATGCTGGGAATTGCGGTGGGCCTGCGCATCGCGACGGGCGGACAGATCGCGCTGCTGCAGGGCATGCGACGGGTCGCCGACCTGGCAAAACTGGGCGTGCTGTCGGCGTTCTTCAGCGCGGTCATCGCGATCCCCCTCGTTTACTGGCTCGGCGAAGACGGGATCGTTCCCTCGCTGGTCGGAATGGCGGCGGCGACGCTGCTGACATCCTGGTGGTACGCACGCAAGGTCGGCATACAGACCCGGCGCCTGCGCATCTGGGAGATCGCGGAAGAGGCATCGCCGCTGCTCAAGCTCGGCTTCGCCTTCATGGCAAGCGGCCTGCTGACCGCCGGCGCCGCCTACCTGGTCCGGCTTATCGTTCTTCATAATTCGGGGGTGGACGAGGCTGGGTTCTATCAGGCGGCGTGGGTGCTCGGCGGCATCTATGCCAGCTTCATCCTGCAGTCGATGGGGGTCGATTTCTATCCGAGGCTAACGGCGGTGGCCGATTCCGACGAGGACTGCGGCCGGCTGGTCAACGAGCAGGCGCGCGTGAGCCTTCTGCTTGCGGCCCCGGGCGTCCTCGCGACCCTGACATTCGCGCCGCTGGTCATGATCGTCTTCTACTCGGCCGCTTTCCAGCCCGCCTCGGACCTGCTGCGCTGGATCTGCCTGGGCATGATGCTGCGTATCATCGCCTGGCCGATGGGCTTCATCGTGCTGGCGCGCGGTGCCCAGAAGATCTTCTTCTGGACCGAGGTCGCGGCGACGACCGTCAATGTCGGCCTGGCCTATGTTCTCGTCCGCGCGATCGGGCTGGACGGCGCCGGCATGGCGTTCTTCGGCCTCTACGTCTGGCACAGCGTTCTGATCTACGTCATCGTGCGGAGGATCGCCGGCTTCCGCTGGTCGGGCGAAAACGTCCGTCTGGGCGTGGCGATGCTGGCGCTGACCGCCGTCGTGTTCGCCTCCACGGAGATGCTGCCGACGGTCCCGGCGATGGCGATAGGATCGGTGACCACAATCGGATGCGGCGTCTATTGCCTGCGCTCGCTGCTGTCGATACTGGGGCCGGACCATGCCCTGGTGCGCAAACTGCCGCGGTTCCTGAAGTCGGCACTCTGACTCCCAGTGCGGTTCGCTATGCCTGGTCCGCTGCGCGTCACGGCACCGCCGTTGCCGGGCGGCGTCTTATGCGGCGCCGGTGGATCTCTTCTGGGCGGCGATCGCGTTGAAATCCTCGCTCAGCGCGGCACCGAGCCAATATCGCGACTTTCGCCGCAGATAATGGCCAAGCAGGCCGTGGGCCGACCGCGCCGTCTCCGCCGACCACGCACGATCCCGCATGGCGATCGCCGAGGCATAGACCTTTTCCTGAACGTCCGCGGCCCGCGCGAGGCTGAAGCGATCGACCACCAGATCGCGGCCGAACGCGCCGAGCGCGCGCCTTCGGTCCGGGTCGGCGAGCAGAGGCCCGAGCTCGGAACATAGCCGGTCGGCTCCCACCGCGATCCCGTCGTCACCGACGGGAAACGCAAGATCGCCCAATCCATACCAGCCGCCGGCAAGGAATTCGTCGACAGTCTGCGGCGTGCACAGCCGCCAGAACCCGAGCTCCCCCTGCACGATCAGCGGCTTTCCGAACGCCATGCCGCGCAGGGCCGATCCGCCCATCCCGAGCACGATGTCGGCGGCGGCATAGGCCGCGCGGGGATCCATGAGAGAGCCGGTCAGGACTACGGCGCGTCTCCCGGCGCGCGCATTGGCCATCCGCGCCCGCTCGGCAAGTTCCTCCCTGACCGGGCCATCCCCGATGATGGCCAGCTCTACGGGGAGCCCCCGCCCGGCCAGGGAGCCGGCCGCGTCGCAAGCGGCAAGCAAACCTTCTCGTTTCAGTTCGCTCGATAGGCGTCCGACCACAACGAGCAGAACCTTGTCCGGATCCAGTCCGTACGCGGACCGGAACGCCGCTCCGTCGACCGACGGAGCATTCGCGCCGGTGTCCACCGGCGGCTCAAGCAACGTCACGGCGGTATGGCCCGCGGCGACGGCCGTCTTCCTGATATCGTCGGTCCCCACGACCAACGGCATGGTTCTGGGCAGGAAATGCGCCACGGCCATCGACATGACCGTACAGACGAGAGGCACCTGCTGGAAAAGGTGCGGACCGAAATACAGCGCCATCGCGGGCGGCCACTCATAGCCGTGAACGACGTCGATCCCCCGGTCGCGGATAACCTTCTTCAGGAAACGATGCGTGCGAAGCGACATATGTCCCCACTCATCGGGGAGCGGGATGTGATCCACGCCGAACTCGCGGACTTTATCCACAAGTGGGCCCGATCCGCTGACAACGGCGACATCGTGCCCCCTGTCGCGCACGGCCGCGGCCAGCTCGATCGCATTGAGCTGCGACCCGCCGATCTCCATCGAATGAGGAAAAACCAGAACCTTCAATGCGTTTCCCTCAGCGTCTGCACCGCGGGGGACAGACCGATCGCGGCGACAATCTCCTCGGCACGCCGTTTCCAGGAGTGTTTTTCGGCAAAGGCGCGGCGGCGGCGCGTCATGTCCTCGCTCGACGCCTCTCCGGCGGCTTCCCTTATGGCGCGAACGAATTCGCCAGGTCCGTTTGCCACGCGGACAAGATCAGAATCCAACCACTGCGTCGCCGGAAGATCCGAGGATACCACCGGAAGTCCGGCGGCGAGATATTCCAGGGTCTTGAGCGGAAACGAGGCACGGTTGAAGGGAATGTCGGCATAGGGCGTCAGGCCGACGTCCATCAGCCGCAAATAGCCCGGAAGCTCCTCGAACGGGCGCCGCCCCACCCATTTCACGCGGTCCTTGGCGATCAGCGCGGCGAAGCGCTCCGGCTCCCAGGTCGGACTGTAGGGGCCCACGAGCAGCAGGGAACAGTCCGACTCCGAGATGGCCTCGAGCACATCGATATCGATCCGCGCCGACAAATGGCCGACCAGGCCGGCCACGGGCGACGGAAGGGCGACATCCGGCGCCGGAGATACGGTCTCCAGCTTCCGATAGGCATCCACTTGCACGCCATTCGGAATGAGGTGGACATTCGCGCCCATCTCCGACCAGCGGTCGAACAGGACCCGCGATATCGCCACGACGACGTCGGCATTGTCCAACTGCCGCTTTTCGCTGCGCAGGAGCGCGCGGCGGCTCAGGCCCATCAGATCCGCGCCGGCGGCATAGTCGTCGGTGCCGTAGAGGACGCGGACGACATCGGAGCCCCAGCCGGTCAGCACATCGTCGAGAGAGCACGCCATGACGGCGGCCGGCGTGGCGCCGAGCTTGTCCAGCGCCCACCGGATCTGCGTCCTGACCAGGAAGCCGGTCGTGGCATTGATGCCGGGGCGCGTGTAACCGGGGATCGCCGTGGGCGTGAGCCGAACCAGACCGGGGATGCCGGGCCGGAGCCTTGGCCATGGCACCGCGCCGACCTCCTGCCTGCGACGGACGGGGGTGAGAAACGTCACCGGCGGATCCACCCACAGCACGGTGGCGTAGCGGGTCAGCTCGGTGGCGACATGGTGATCCGAGCCGCGGATACCGCCCCAGGACGTTCCTGCGCAAACCACTATCAGCGGGAGATCACGACGCACCGCGGCACTTGCCATCATCAATCAACGCCCAGTGTCCCGCCTGATCCGATCGGCGGACGAGCCACGATGCGTTCCCAAACGACCGCCGGTTCCTAGGAACCGTCCCTTAAGAACCGGGACTTCACCAAGGGGCAGCGGAAGATCGCATCCGCCCCCAGCTCCGAGCATAGGCGCGCCTGTCACCGTTTTCTTTAACCTCGCTGAAGCCTGACCACGCTCCATCGCCGTGTGCTTCGTAAAACCGAGAGCTACACCTACGCCTTTTCCGACGATCCCGCTTCCCGGCGGCCTCGCCCTCCGAAGGTCCCAGGGGCTTGAACTCTGCGACCAAACCGCTTTTTGACACGGATTTCTCAGTCACAACTGTGACGTTAGGGCAAGAAACAAGCCGCAAGCAACGTTTCTCCCGGCGTTCCGGCACTGCAATTAGGCTATCAAGGAAATTTGATTTCCGCCTTAAGTCGAAAGACCGACGGCGAATGGATTAGCCGGACCACCGTTGCCCAACGACAACCCGCCGAACAGGGTCAGAAGCGAGGGGCCGGACGCCACCAGGCTCGATACCGTCCAAACCGTTGCGATCGTCCGTTGCCCCCTCCCCGCTCGCGCGCGGGGTACCGGTTCGGGTAAGCCGTTCGGGGCCACTCCTCAGGGCCACTCCTCAGGGCCGCTCCTCAGGGCCGCTCCTCAGGGCACCGGAACGGTGCCGCCGGTATGATCCCAGAAATTGCCCGACCAGACGTTCCCGCTACCGCGCCGATTGAAGGCGGTTCCATGGCCGTAATAGCCTGACCTGCTGTAGAAGATATTCGAGAACCGGTTGTTCGTGATCTTGATGTTGTACGAGGACCGGTCGCCGGATCCTTCTCCGCCGTAGACCGTATAGCCACCGCCGGCGACAAGATTGCCAACGATCGTTCTGTTGGCCTCGATCCCGAAGTCCTGGAACAACCCGATCGCATCGGTCTGATCATGGGGATTGAAGATCGTGTTGCGCTTCACGAGCAGATGGCCGGACGATCCATTGGACGTGATGCCATTCAAATGATCGCCGGATTCATATCTCAGGTCGTGGATGAAGTTCCTGATAATCCGGCCGCGCCCCATCTGAATGCCTGTCGACGTTCCGTAGATATTGCAGCGGCTGATCGTCGTATTCTGCGCGTCGCCGTAGATATCCTTGATGCCGACCATCAGCCTGCGCGCATCTTTCGCCGGGCCAATTTGACACCGCTTGATCCTGGTATTGTCTGCCCTTCTGATCGCAATTCCGAACGATTCTCCACCGACAAGCACGCGAACGTTCTGGATGAGCACGTTGTCGCCAAGCACATCGACGGTTCCCTTTACGATAAAATTCCGGAAAACCGTCTTGTCCCCATTGATCTGAACGAAGCCGCGCGAATCCCAGTGCCAGCCCGGGCCGCTTCGGACCTGATCCGGGATCGTCTTGAAGCGCACCCGTCTTACGATCCGCCGGCCGTCCCTTCTTTTTCTTACGATTTTCTTTTTCAGACCGGTGTTTCTGTTGCCGGGATAGCCGCAACTGGCCGGTTTCGGCGCACAATCAAGTTTCACTTCGGCTGCCACCGCTGTTTGGGGCGCTCCGAAGGATAGCGCTGTGAACAAAACAGCCGGAGATAGCCCGGCGCACAGCTTTCCCAACCTGCCGGTCGAGCACGTTACCGCATACATGTCTGTGATCTTCCTCTGCTCCCCGCCCGCAAAGGTCCCCGGTTCCAGTATTACTTACTGACTGCCTCTTCACGGTTAACGCTAGACGGACCGCGTGTTTAAATTTTGCGGAGGGAATGGCATTTTTCGGGCAGGCCTCCGTTGCGGCAGCAGAGGCGCGCCGGCACCGCGCAGGACACTCTCGCAGAGGGGCGCCGGTCGTACAAACGACGGGTTGTCCCGCTCCGGGCTACGTCAAACGTGCGTCCGGTTCCTCCCTAAAGCGACCAGCACGTATCGACGTCGCCAGCTATAGTCGCGGAGTTCGAACATAAGACCGGATCGATGACGCCCTCAACCGCCCTCACCAAGCGAAGGCTCCCGCGCGTTTCGTCTCTCGATGGCACGCAGCCCCTCGACGACACGCAGGGGACAGACGCGGGCGGCCTGTGGTCGCGTGGGGCACGGCCGGTCGACCTGACGCACACCGCCAGCAAGCCGCTTTCGATATTCGTCGTGTTGTTTCTCATTGGCCTGCTCGTCCCCTGGGAAATCTACATCGGGCCGATGCGCCTGTCGGGCTACCGGCTGGTACTGATCATTACCACCCTGCCCTGCCTGATGATGTGGATCAGCGGGCGCGCCGGCTCCATTAGGCTGCCCGACATCGCGGTCCTGCTCTACTGCGCATGGGGAGCGATCAGCCTGATCGTGCTTCACGGCTTCTCCGCCGCCTGGCAACCGTCGGGCATATTGTTCATCGAAACGGCCGGCACCTATCTGCTGGCGCGATGCCTGATCCGCACGCCGGACGACTTCTACAAGATGGCCAGGGTCCTGTTCTGGATCGTGATCGCCTTGATTCCCTTCGCACTCATCGAGGCGTTCACGCACGTGAACATCGCGATGAAGCTGTTCTCCGCGGTGATGCCGAGCTATCCGGTGAGCGAGGCGGAGGCCCGTTGGGGGTTGCGGCGCGTCCAGAGCGTATTCGAACACCCGATTCTGTACGGGGTATGCGCATCGAGCGCCGTCGCGATGACCTTTCTCGTCCTCGGCTACGGCCAGCCACTGATGAAGCGTGCCTTCAAAGCCGGACTCGTGGCCTTCGCCGCGTTCCTGTCCCTGTCCGCCGGTCCGATTACCGCCGCGTTCGCGCAACTCGGGCTCGTCGGCTGGGATACCGTGCTGAAAAGCAATCCCTACCGGTGGCGTCTGCTGCTGCTTGGCGTGGTGGCGATGTGGCTGCTGATTTCGGCCGTTTCGAACCAGTCGGTGCCCGCCTTCTACATCACGCATTTCTCGTTCGATCCGGCTTCGGCCTATTTCCGGATCCTGATCTGGGAGTTCGGCACCAACTCGGTGGCCCACCACCCGTGGTTCGGCACGGGGCTGGGAGAGTGGCTGCGGCCCGACTGGATGCCGCCGAGCATCGATATGTTCTGGCTCACCCATGCGGTGTTCTACGGCCTCCCGGCGGCCTTGCTGATGGGCTTGCTGTTCTTCTCGAGCTTCGTCTCCGTCGCGCTGAAGGCCAATCTTCCCGACAAGGTACTGGCGTATCGAACGGCCTATCTGATCTGCATGACGGGCTACTTCCTGGTCGGCTGGACGGTGCACTTCTGGAATGCGTCCTATGCCTTGTTCATCTTCCTTATCGGTAGCGGTATCTGGGTGCTGGACTACAAGCAGTCCCAAGCTTCGAACAGGGAAACCAGGTCGAACGAGGCGACGCGAATGCACAGCTTCACACCGATCCCGTTCCGCGGGCATGATCGCTCGGCGCAGTAATCGTCACGTCGGCGACGGAGACCCATGAAAGTCCTGCTCATTGCCCCGACTTGCGATGGCGAAGACGTCGGCGAAGCCTGGGTGGCCTACCAGTGGGCACACGGGTTGGCGCAGCGCCACGACGTGACGCTGCTGACCTACCACAAGCGCGGCGCCAGACCGGCATCGGAACAGCTCGACAGCCTCAAGATCGTGGAGTGGCGCGAGCCGCCGGGTCTGGGCCGGGCCGAGCGCCTGAACAGCATCCTGAAGCCCGGCTACATACCGTTCTACATGCGCGCGCGGGCGTGGATCCGCCGCGCCCTGGCGGAGCAGACCCATTTCGACGTCGCCCATCAGCCGGTGCCGGTGGCGATGCGCTATCCCTGCCCCTGCGCCGGTCTCGGCATTCCCTACGTGATCGGCCCGGTCGGCGGCGGCCTGCCCAATCCCGCGGGGTTCGAATCCGCCGACACGTCGGCGCCCTGGTACATGGGCCTGCGCGGGCTCGACGCGACGCGCCGGCGGTGGGACCCGATGTTGCGTCGCACCTACGAGGAGGCGGCCTGCGTTCTCGGGATCGCGCCCTATGTGCGGGATCTGCTGGCCGAGTATTCCCTGCGCCGTTTCGAGACGATGAGCGAGACGGGCCTACGGTCTATCCCGGAGCCGATCGACCGTTCGGACCGGTCCGGGCCGGTCCGGCTCCTGTTCGTCGGACGGCTCGTCAGGACCAAGGGCGTTCGCGAGGCGATCCGTGCAATGGCCGACACGACCGACCTTCCGGTCCGGCTTGATGTCGTCGGAGACGGGCCGGATCGTGGCGTCTGCGAAGCCATGATCGCCGACCTGAAGCTGGGCAACCGGGTCACGATGCATGGCTGGCAATCAAGGCCCGAGGTCGCGCGGTTCTACAGCGAGGCGGATGTCTTCGTGTTTCCGAGCTATCGCGAACCCGGCGGCAATGTCGCACCGGAGGCTATGGGCTATTCCCTTCCTCTGATCGTGGTGGACCGTGGCGGACCGGGTGCGGCGACCACGGACGACTGCGCGATCAGGCTCTCGGTCACGACGCCGGAGGCGCTTACCCGCGACGTCGCCGAGGCCGTTCGAACACTCGCCACCGATCCCGCCCGTCGCCGCCGCATGGGAGCGGCGGCCTATGGCCACGTCAAACGGACGGCGCTGTGGCCGGCCAAACTGGACCGGATGGGCGAACTCTTCGAGGAAATCGCGGCTTCAGGATCCTGAGCCTTCGTCGGCGAGGCGCGCGAAAGCGCCGGTGCCGGCCGGGCGCTCAGACGACGTCGCCACCGTCGTCAGCGCCGCGTGAAAGGCGGCGCGATGCCCCGGGCCAAGCACGTATCGCAGCCCGCCCTCAACCAGGAGCCCGGATCGATACAGGGCCGTGGCAACGCGGCCGTGGTAACGACGGAAGTAGCGGATGCGATTCCTGGTCATCAGCGCGGAGAGCTCCACGTTCTCGTGGTAGGCACCGCCGATATGGACGCATTGGGCGTCCGGAACGAGGCGGACCGAGAACCCGTGGTCGCGTACGCGCCTCAGGTAATCGACCTCTTCGCTGTAGAGAAAGAACGACTCGTCCCACGCGCCCACCGCGGCGCGGGCACGCGCGCCCACCAGGAGTGCGGCACCCGTCGCCCAGTCTATCGCACCGCCAATACGGTACAGGTCGGGCGTCGCGACGAGCTCGCCGAGGCCGAGCGACGATGAGATCTTCGTCCCGAGCAGGGAATCCGACCAAATCGTCGAGAGCGAAGGCTCGCGCCGCACGGACCGGGCGACACTCCCGTCTTCGTTGAAGATCTTTGGAACCGCCACGCCCACGGAGGAATCGGCCAGTTCGTCGAGAAGACGCGCGACCGTGCCGGGCAGCAGGCGGATATCGGGGTTCAGGATCAGGATGTCGCTGTCCGGGCCTGTCGTGGCGACCGCCGCATTGATCCCGGCCGAATAACCTCCATTGCGGCCGGTCCGCACCACCCGCGGGCGAAGGGGATGTGCCTCTGCGACCTCCGCGCTGTCGTCGGAGGATGCATTGTCGGCGACCACGATTTCGCAATTATCGACCCCCGCCAGCCCGTCGGACAGGGAGTCGAGGTATCCGGTCAGCACATCGCTGCTGTTGTAGGATACGGTGACGACCGCCAGCCGACGGCAACCCAGGTTCGCGTGCATCGTCACGTCCTCCGGGACATCTCGACCGGATTGCTGCCGGTGGGAGCATCGCCACGGTTCCACCGGCCGACCACGTCATTCGCATCGTTGCGCAGAGCGATCGAGAGCATCCTGCCGGCGCGATAGAGACGCAGGCGCGCGACAACGCCCCACGCAAGACCGCGCGCGCGCCAGTCCGGCAATCCGGCGAGGCGGGCCAGCCGCAAAAGCTCGAAAAGCGGGGACACCGCAACCACGCCGGCACGCGCGACCCATTTCGCCATGGCCGTCGGGCCCGAAGGCCATTCGCCGAATTCGTGCGCGATATGCCGGTCGTACCGGCGCACGAGCTCGGCAAAGGAACGGCACGACGGCGTGACCACGCGCACGTCGGGCGCGTAGGCTATGCGGTAGCCCTGAGTGGTCGCGCGCTGTCCCCATTCGGTGTCTTCCATGGTGCCGATGCCGCCGAACGGCCCGACCGCCCGGAAAACGTCGTCACGCACCGCCATGTTGCCGGTGGCGGCATATCCGTGCCGCTCGACATAAAGCCGGTTGCGGTAGCAATAGGCGGACTCGTAGGCCTCGACGGCGTTGGGCCGGCGCGGATCCGACCAGGCGACCTTTATGTCGCCGCCGATCACGTCGATGTCCGGATGGCTGTCGAAAAACCCGACGATTCCTGCGATCCAGCCTTCGGCGGCCATGCAATCGGCGTCTATGAACGCGATTATCGCCCCGCGACTCAGGTCGACCCCGTGATTTCGCGCCGGGCCGGGACCGGGCGTGTCCTCGCGCGCCAGCCGTACCCCCTCGAACGCCGCACAGACGGGCTTGGGGCTGATTCGCGACCCGTTGTCGACGACGATCACCTCGAACGAAATCCCGTCGACTCGCTGCGAATCGAGCGCGCGCAGGCATTCCGCCAGCTTTTCCGGCTCGTTTAGATGCGGAATGATGACGCTGACCGCGGGAAACGGTTGGATCGGACTTCTCCGCCGATTATTTGATCATACGCCGATAATTCGTGCCGCCGTCGCCGGCTTCCAGTCAGCCAAAAAGCGTAGCGGTTCATCAATTCCGGTGCCGCGGGTAGTCGCAAACTGCTTGCCCCACGGTCATCTTGGCAACTGGTGCCCGATATGGGGCCCGCTAGGCTGTTCGATATGAAGAAATCGGACCGCCGTCACGATGAACCGGCCTTCTAGCCCCCCGGACCACAAGCGCGCGGTGGCGTTGCCGCCGAGCGCCCTGCAGGCCCTGGGCAAGAATACGCCCACGCTGCGGCCCCGCCGCGGAGATGTCCGCAAGGTCATGCTCGTCTACGGGACGCGGCCCGAGGCCATTAAGATGGCACCGCTCGTCAAGGCCGTGCAGTCTTCCGGAAACCTCTCCGCCTGCATCGCCGTCACCGGCCAGCATCGCGCGATGCTCGATCAGATCAACGATCTGTTCGGCATCAAGCCGGCCATCGACCTCGACATCATCATGGAGCGGCAGCGGCTCGAGGACATCACGAGCCGCGTGCTGAACGGCATTTCCGACGCGATCGCCGCCGAGCTGCCCGATGCGGTGCTGGTGCAAGGCGATACGACCACGTGTTTCGCCGCGGCGCTGGCCGCGTTCTACAACAAGGTGCCGGTCTTCCATCTGGAAGCCGGCTTGCGGACCGGCGACGCCTACAATCCGTTCCCGGAAGAGATCAACCGGCGGCTGACGACGAACCTGGCGAACGTCCACCTCGCCCCGACGGCCACCGCCAAGGCGAACCTCATCGCCGACGGCGTACCCGCCGAAAGCATCTACATCACCGGCAACACCGTGATCGACGCTTTGCTCGACGTGGTTTCGCGAAAGCTGCCGATCGAGAACCCGGACCTGACCCCGGTCATCGGGCAGCGCAGCGTTCTGGTCACGGCGCATCGGCGCGAATCCTGGGGCGAGCCGATGGCGCGGATCGCCCGATCGGTCCGGCGGCTGGCCGGGAAGTTCCCGGACACCGTCTTCCTGCTTCCCGCCCATCTCAATCCGGTCGTGCGCGACGCGCTGCTGCCACCGCTTAAGGGGCTCAAGAACGTGGTGGTGACCTCGCCGCTCGGCTACAGCGACTTCGCGATGGCGCTGAACAACGCCTCGGTGGTTCTGACCGACAGCGGCGGCGTGCAGGAGGAAGCGCCGAGCCTGGGCAAGCCCGTCCTGGTGATGCGCGACACGACGGAACGGCCGGAAGCCGTGACCGCCGGAACGGTCCGGCTGGTCGGTACCAACGAAATGGCCATCGTCGACGGCGTTTCCGAGCTATTGATGGACGGGGGCGCCCACGGTGCCATGGCCAGGGCGGTCAATCCGTATGGAGACGGCCGAGCGGCACGACGCTGCGTCGCGGCGATCGAGCACTTCTTCGGATTTGGCGGACGGCCCAGGGACTTCGCGTCCCATATCGATCCTCGCCCCGCCTCCAAGCCGCCGGTTCCAAACACCACGCGTGTCGTGGACGACATTCCCGCCGCAGCGCGTATGGCGCAGTGACCTGAGGTGTGGTGCTCGACAAGGAGCACGACGAGGCCGGCGGCACGACGGCGGCGGGCGGCTCCCGTCAGGACATTCGGAAAATCCCCCAATCGCCTGACATGATGCGGCGCCGCGGCGATCGAGCGTTCCGGGGTTTTGCGGACGGCCCGGGGACTCAGGTCCCAGTTCGAGGCTCAGCCCGCCTCCAAGGCCGTCAGTTCCAGACACCACGCGTGTCGTAGACGACCTTCCCGCCGAATCGCGTATGGCGCAGTGACCTGAACTTCTCGTGCTCGACGAGCAGCACGACGATGTCGGCCCGATCGACGGCATCGGCGGCCGGCTCCAGACGAACGTTCGGCAACTCCCCCAACCGGCCCGGTATTGTGCCGTTGATGAAGGGGTCGGAGATCAGCACCGTGACCTCCGGCCGGGCCGACGCGATCAGTTCCACGACCTCGATCGCCGGGCTCTCCCGGAAGTCGTCGACGTCGGCCTTGAAGCTCAGCCCCAGGCACGAGATGACCGGTTCGCGGAACCGTTCCGAACTCGCAATGACGGCATTGGCGACGTGGTGCGGCTTGTGGTCGTTCACTTCGCGCGCGGCTCGCAGAAGCTTGGTGACGCCGGGCGCCGCGCCGATGATGAACCACGGGTCGACGGGGATGCAGTGTCCCCCCACGCCCGGCCCGGGGCTCAGGATGTTGACGCGCGGATGCCTGTTGGCGAGGCGGATCACCTCCCACACGTCCAGGTGCAGTTCCTCGCAGATCATCGACAGTTCGTTCGCGAAAGCGATGTTCACGTCGCGATACGCGTTCTCGATCAGCTTCGACATTTCCGCCGTCGCGGCGTCGGCCAGCAGGATCTCGCCCTGCGCGAATACCCGGTAGAGCTCGGCCGCGCGTTCCGAACAGCGGCTGGTCATGCCGCCGATCACGCGATCGTTGGTGACGATCTCGATCATGATCCGGCCCGGCAGCACGCGCTCCGGGCAATGCGCGACGTGGACCTCGGTCATGCCGTCGTGGTTGTGCGGCATCTTGAGGTCCGGACGCAGCGCACCAATCCAGCGGCTGACCTTTTCGGTCGTCCCGGGCGGCGACGTCGATTCGAGGATCACGATCGCGCCCGGCTTGATTTTCGGGGCGATCTGTTCGGCCGCAGCCTTCACGTAGCTCAGGTCGGCGGAGCGGTCGGGATTGAAGGGCGTGGGAACGGCGATGATGTAGGCCTCGGCCTCCGGCGTCTCTGTGGTTGCGGTCAGCCGGCCCAAGGCCACGGCGCCGCTGACGCCCACCGCCAGGTCCGGTTCCACGAATGGAACCCGTCCCTGCGACACCGCTTCGATGGTCTTCGGATTCACGTCGACGCCAATGACGTCGACGCCTCGTGTGGCGAGGGCGACGGCGGTGGGAAGTCCCACATAGCCCAACCCCAGAACGGCTACGCGGCCGTTGAACTCTTTACCCATGATGAAGTTCCGGTCGAGAGGTGCGCGTCTCGGATTTCGCAGCGGAAGACAGGATCCGCGGCGGATAGTGGGTGCTCGGAGGTGGCGCGGTGCGGCGACCGGCCATTTCCTTCGCCGTCAACAGGATGAACGCCGAGTTGGTATGGAGATACCGGCGCCACATCCGCCGCGGCTCCTGCGCGAGGCGGAATGCCCACTCCATTCCCATTTTCTGCCAGCTCGCCGGCGCGCGCCTGGTCTTCCCGGCGAGCACGTCGAACGAACCGCCGACGCCATGCATGACCGGTACGGCCAATGCGTCCCTGTAGGTGGCGAGGAATGTCTCCTTCTTGGGAGACGGCATGCCGAGAAACAGCATGTCGGGTTGGCAATCCCGGATCTCCGCGGCGATCGTGTCGGCCTCGTGATCCTCGAAATAACCGTGCCGGCGGCCCACGATCCGCAAACCCGGGAAACGGCGGCCCAACTGCGCTTCGAGATCCCGCAGGACGTCGGCCTTGGCTCCGAGCAGGAAGACGGAATGATTGCCTTTGTGTGCGACGTGCAGCAGGCGCTCGAAGATGTCGATCCCGGTCACCCGCTCGGGAACCGGCGCACGCAGAAGGCGGCTCGCCCAGACGACCGACTGGCCGTCGGCGAGCAGGACGTCGCATTTCTGGAGCGCACCGTGCAGGGCCGCATCCTTGCGGACGTTGACGACCTTGGAGGCGTTGACGACGCCCAGCAACAGCGGTTGCCGCGTTCTCACGGCCTGCCGGCATTGATCGACGACATCGTCGATGCGCAGGGCGTGGACGCGCAGGCCGAACAGGGTAGACACGTTGTCGGGCGCCTCGGGAAGCGGCGCGGACCCGACAGCGGCATGTTCGACCGGCCGGCCCAGGCCGGCCATCACGTCGTCGGCGCACCAGGCATAGAGCAGCCAGCCGAGCTCATACGGGCGGCACTCGTAGTCGATCCGATTGGCCGGAAACAGGGCATCCACGGCGGGAATGCGCAGGCCGGGCGCGGTGGCCGTGGTGACGGAGGCAATGCTCCGCACGGCCTTCTTCGGCTCCCGGCGCGCGACCTTCCGCCAGATCATCTGGGCATCTTCGCTGACCAGTTGCGCGGAGGTTTCGGGATGCCGGTCGAGCCACTCGACCCCCTTGATGATCGCGTCGAGATAGTCCGTTCCGCCGGCTTCCATCAAGTCCAGAAGCCCCATCGGCGCCATCCCATGCTGATGGACGCTGTAGACGGGATAGCGCTCGACGACGTCGCCGTTGCGTACATCGTAGTGCCAGATCCACTGACCCTCGCGGCCCTGGCAGGCGACGATACGGGCGGCGCAGGCATTCGCCGCGGCCAGGGCCCGCTCGTCGCCGAACGCCGCTGAGTAGCGGGCGAGCGCCTGGATCGGATAGATCTGATCGGCGAAACACCCGACGTGTCGCCTGAGGCGACCGATGGCCGTGTCCGGCAGCTTGTGCGGAAACAGGCCGGCCAGCGACTGCCCCGCCCGCAAGCGCTTGGCCGCGGCCTTCGCAAGCTCCGCCGTGTCGCGGTAGGCAAGACCCGCGACCGCCGCCGTCAGGGCCCAGGCACACACCACCGTGTCGACCGGGACATCCGAGCCGATGGCGCGTTCCAGCCGCTCGAAGAGAATTGCGTCGGCACGGCCGGCGACCTCGGCAACGGCCCAGGCACCCAGCGCGACGCTTCCCAGATCCTCGGACGTCTCCGCCCGTTTGGCGCTGTGTATCGCCAGGTCGGCGGCACTGAAGCCTTCCAGCACACGCGTCTGCGTCGCGCGGTCGCGCTGGCCGAGGCCAAGGGCCACGATCAACGCATAGCGGAGGCTGTCGCCCTCGGCCCGAACCTCGGGAATCACCCCCGGGATCCGTCGGCCGGTATGGGCGAATCCCTCGCGGCTCCTAAGCTTGGGGAGCCCCTCTTCCGCCAGTTCGATGAATTGCTCGATGCGAGCACGAATCTCCGGAGACGCCGCCCCGGCAAGCTCAATGCGGCTACGCCGCGAAACTTCGCGCACTGGGATACTCTGCTTGGTCGTGAATGATTGCATGCAGGCTACTCGGACACCCTCTCGTCTGCGCAAGACTCACGGGTCGCCATCGCCCGATCAAGTATTTCTCACGGCAACTAAACTAGTTTTTTGGATAGAACCTGTATTGGCCCACCGCACCAAGCAGTTATGAAGATATTGCTTTGGCTTATCGACCAGCCGAAGTGACGGTACTCTCGAGTGCCGTTTGGTCAGGACCGGTGCAATTTGACGAGATTCGGCGTCCAGACGGGACCGAAAGGCGTATGATTCCGGGTCGAATTCCGGCCGCAGCGCCTGGGACATTGCCCGGGACGGGCTCGACCGCTTCGAAGGCCGTGATCGGCCGGAAGAAAATTTCGGCACGAAAACCGGCGGACGAAACGGGGCGTGCGGGCGGTGACGCGGGCTAACGACCGTGCCGCGATCGTTTTCCAGGCCGCCCGCAAACGACCAATCGCCGAACGGACGTCGCAAACAGCCCTGTTTCACGTAATTTCGCGAGGGCGATTCGCACTCGGCACCGATAGACGTCCCGCTACGGCGCGGACGCCTGCGCCAACGCACTCGTGTCCGATGCCGGACCATTGCGCGCGGCAACACGCGCCAGTCGGGCCAAAACCGCCCGCTGCGACGCGGGCCCGGCCCCTGTCACCCCATCCTGTCGCCCGCATTCCTCCGCCATAGGATCCGGAAAATCATCCGTTTGGTCTAGGCGGCGATCGTCCGCTTGCAACCGCCTGACCATTTTGGGCGGTTTTACGGAACGGCGTACGCGATAGCCTCCGCGTCAACGATGGCTAGGGGCTATTCCATACATGCCGCTCAAAAATGTTGTCCTCGGCGAAGATGTTTCCATCACGCATCCCGACCTGGTCAATCTTTACGGTTGCCAGATAGGCAGCAGAAGTAAAGTCGGACCGTTCGTCGAAATCCAGAAAAACAGTTCTGTCGGGAAGAACTGCAAGATTTCTTCCCACACCTTCGTTTGCGAAGGCGTGACGATCGAGGACAACGTCATGGTCGCCCATGGCGTCGTTTTCACCAACGATCTCTTTCCCCGCGCCACCAACGAAGACGGCTCGATGCAGAACGATGCCGATTGGGAGGTGGTGCCGACGCGCGTTTGCCGCGGCGCATCGATCGGCTCGAACGCCACGATCCTCGCCGGCGTGACGGTCGGCGCGCGCGCCATCGTCGGCGCCGGCGCGGTTGTGACCCAAGACGTACCCGAAAACGCGATCGTCGCCGGCGTGCCGGCGCGGGTGCTCCGGTTCCTCGACGAGGGAGCCGAAGGGCAAGACCCGAAAGTCGCATTCCTCAACTCGAAATCGGCGGAGCAACGGTGATGATCGGTATCGGCCTTGTCGGTTATGGCTATTGGGGCCCGAACCTGGCGCGTTGCGTATCGGAGTCGGACGGCTGCCGTCTGGCCGCGATCGCCGACGCGTCGGAGAAATCCCGCGAACGAGCCAGCCAGCGACACCCCTCGGCGCAGCTCCATGCCAGCTGGGAAGAGATGCTGAAAGATCCGGGCGTCGACGCCGTCCTGATCGCCACGCCCGTGTGCACCCACTACGAGATCGCGGCGGCGGCACTGGCGGCCGGCAAGCATGTCCTCGTGGAGAAGCCGATCACGGAGACCTCCGAGCAGGCGCAGCGCCTCATCGACATGGCCAACCGCGGCGGCCTGACGCTGATGGTCGATCACACCTTCGTCTATACGGGCGCGGTGCGGAAGATCCGCGACCTGATCGCGGACGGCACGGTCGGCGACATCTACTATTACGAATCGACCCGCATCAATCTCGGCCTGTTCCAGGGCGACGTGAACGTCATATGGGACCTGGCGGTCCACGATTTCGCGATCCTCGAATTCATCCTCAGCGCCGAGCCGGTATCGATCACCGCGGTGGGGGCCGGGCACATCCATCGCAACCAGGAAAGCCTCGCCCACCTCAGCGTCCATTTCGACAACGGCACGCTGGCCCACATCAACGTGAACTGGCTGGCGCCGGTGAAGGTCCGCCAGACCCTGATCGGCGGCAGCCGGCGGATGATCGTCTACGACGACCTGGAGCCAAGCGAGAAGATCAAGGTCTACGACCGCGGCGTCCATCTCTCTGCCGATCCGCAGAGCGCCAACGACGTCCGCATCTCCTATCGCACCGGCGACATGTGGGCCCCGCAGCTCTCCACCAGGGAAGCTCTGCTTGGCGTCATAGAGGACTTCGCCGCGAGCATTAACGGCCACGGACAGCCGACCTCGAGCGGCGTCAGCGGCCTGCGCGTCGTGCGCATGCTGGAGGCGGCCGCCCAGTCGCTGAGTTCCGGTGGCCACCCCGTCGAGTTCGCCCGTTTGAAGGCCGCATCATGATCCCGTTTCAAGACCTTGGCGCGCAGCACCGCGCGCTGCGCGACGAACTGCTTCCCGAGATCACCGCCATCCTCGATAGCGGGCGATTCGTGCTCGGGGAGCCGGTAGAGAAATTCGAGACCGATTTCGCCGCGTTCTGCGGGACGCGTGATGCCGTCACCGTCAATTCTGGGACGTCGGCCCTCCACCTCGCCCTGCTGGCGGCGGGCGTAGGACCGGGCGACGAAGTGATCACGGTATCGATGACGTTCGTCGCGACGGTCGCGGCGATCTTGTATTGCGGCGCGACGCCGGTGTACGTCGACATCGACCCGGATACCTGGACGATGGACCCGGCCGCCCTGAAGACGGCCATCACCCCGCGCACCAAGGCGATCGTCCCGGTGCACCTGCACGGCCGCATCGCCGACATGTCGGCGATCGTCGATATCGCGCGCGACCGCGAGATCGTGGTGATCGAGGACGCGGCGCAGGCGCATGGCGCCGAACGCGACGGGACGTGCGCCGGCGCCTTCGCGGACATGGGATGCTTTTCCTTCTATCCCGGCAAGAACCTGGGCGCGGCCGGCGAAGGCGGCGCGGTCGTCACCAGCCGACCGGACCTGGCCGAACGCATGCGCATCCTGCGCGACTGGGGACAGGCCGGGAAATACAATCACGTGGTTCAGGGCTTCAACTACCGCATGGATGCGCTGCAGGCCGCCATCCTGAAGGTCAAGCTGCGCCATCTGCCGGCCTGGACCGAGAAGCGCCAGGAAGCCGGCGCGCTGTACGACCGGCTGCTGGCGAATATCGACGTCGGGCGCCCGGCGCCGGCGGGACGCGATCACGTCTATCACGTCTATGCCGTCACGGCGGCGAACCGCGACCGGCTGCAGGCCGACCTGACCGCGGCGGGCATCGCCACCGGCATTCACTATCCCAGACCGGTTCATCTGCAGAAGGCCTACGCCGACTGCCGGTATCCCGCAGGCTCGCTTCCGGTGACCGAGGCGTTCGCGTCGACGACGCTGTCGCTTCCGATCTTCCCCGAGATCACGGCCGAGCAGATCCAGACCGTTGCCACCACGCTGGCCTCTATCCGCGAGAAAGACCATGCCGATGCAGCCTGACCTCTCTTCACTGAACGCCGACGACGATCTGCAGCGCCTGAAGGGCAAGCGCATCCTGATCACCGGTGGCTGCGGCTTCGTGGGGTCGCATATCGCAGACCTGCTGGTCGAGGCCGGCTGCTCGAAGATCGTCCTTCTGGACAACATGGTGCGCGGCCGCATCGAGAACGTCTCGAAGGCGGCCCGGTCCGGAAACGTCCACATCGTCCAGGGCGACATCCGCGACGGCGCGCTGATGGACACCCTGGTCGCCGGCAGCGATATCGTGTTCCATCAGGCCGCCCTGCGCATCACCCATTGCGCCGCCGAGCCGCAGACCGCCTTCGAGGTCATGGCGACGGCCACGTTCGATCTCCTGCAGACGTGCGTCACCCACAAGATCGAAAAGGTGGTGATGGCGTCGTCGGCCTCGATCTACGGCATGGCCGAGGAATTCCCGACAGGGGAAAGCCATCATCCCTACGCGAACCGGACGCTCTACGGCGCGTGCAAGACGTTCGGCGAGGGGCTGCTGCGCTCCTACAACGACATGTTCGGGCTCGACTATGTCGCGCTGCGCTACTTCAACGTCTACGGCCCACGCATGGACCTGCACGGCAAGTACACGGAGGTGCTGATCCGCTGGATGGACCGGATCGCCGCCGGCGACGCGCCGATCATCTTCGGCGACGGCCTGCAGACGATGGACATGATCCATGTTCGCGACGTCGCGCGGGCCAACGTGCTGTCCGCCGCCGCGCCCGCCAGCGACGTCGTGCTGAACGTCGGCTCGGGCACGGAGACGTCGCTGCTCGACCTCGCCAACATCCTGACCGAGATCCTCGACCGGCCGGATCTGCGCCCGATCCACGAAGCCGAGCGGGCGGTCAACCCGGTGCCGCGCCGCCTCGCCGACGTCGAGGAAGCCGCGCGCCTCATCGGGTTCCGCTCCTCGATCGGCCTCAACGACGGCATGGCCGATCTCGTTGCCTGGTGGGCCAAGGAACGGGGGCAGATCGGGGTCGCGGCCGAATGATCCCGATCGCCAAACCGCTCCTGGGAGAAGAAGAGGCGCGCGCCGCCGCCGACGTGGTTCTGTCCGGCTGGCTCACGCAGGGGCCGCAGGTGGCGGCTTTCGAGAGCGAATTCGCCGCAACCGTCGGCGCCGCGCATGCCTGCGCCGTATCGAACTGCACCGTGGCGCTCCACCTCGCCTTGCTATCGGTGGGCGTCGGGCCCGGCGACGAAGTGATCACGGTCAGCCACACGTTCATCGCCTGCGCCAACGCGATCCGGCAGTGCGGCGCCACGCCGGTCTTCGTCGACATCGACCCGACGACGTTCTGCATCGATCCGGCCGCGATGGCCACGGCGATCACTCCGCGCACGAAGGCGATCCTCGCCGTCCATCAGATGGGAATGCCCTTCGACATGGCCGCCGTCCTGGAGATCGCGGACGTGCACCGCCTGCCGCTGATCGAGGACGCGGCCTGTGCCGTCGGCTCCGAAATCAATGTCGGCGGCGAATGGCAGAAGATCGGACGACCGCACGGCACGATCGCATGCTTCTCGTTCCATCCGCGCAAGGTCCTGACGGTGGGCGACGGCGGCATGCTGACCACCAACGATCCGGAGCTGGACAGCAAGTTCCGGCTGCTGCGCCAACACGGCATGAGCATTCCCGATACGGTCCGGCACAGCGCCAAGACGGTGCTGTTCGAAAGCTACGAGGTGCCGGGCTTCAACTACCGCCTGACGGACATGCAAGCCGCGATAGGGCGCCACCAGCTCACCCGGCTGCCCGATATCGTCGCCCGGAGACGTGCGCTCGGCGCGCGCTACGAACGAGCCCTCGTCGACATTGGCGGCGTCGTCCCGCCGTTCGAACCGGATTGGGCGCGCAGCAACTGGCAGTCCTATTGCGCGCGCCTGCCCGCGTGGATCGACCAGAAGACGCTGATGAACGACATGCTGACCGACGGCGTGGCGACCCGGCGCGGCATCATGTGCATTCACCGCGAACCGGCCTATGCCGATCACCCCTGCCCGTGGCCCCTGACGGACTCCGAGGCGGCCCAGGACCGTTGCATCCTGCTGCCCCTCTTCGCCCAGATGACCGACGCGGAGCAGGACACGGTCATCACGTCGCTGCGGCGGTCCCTTGAGAAGCAGTCCGGCCCCGCGGTGCGGCGCGCCCCGAAGACGAACGCGGGCGCCCACGACACCGTTTCGACCGCCTGACCATCCCTGCTCGACGTCACGGCACGAATAGAAAACGCCCGCGATATTTCTATCGCGGGCGTTTCTTCAGGTCTTCAGGCCTTGATTTCTTCAGGTCAGGGGTGTGGCCCGACCCTATATCCAGGTCGGGCCAAATCGTTCACGCCGCCAGAGCCGGCGCGAGGGCTTCCGCCCGGGCGATGAGCCGCTCATTGACGCGCTGGATCGGGTCGCGCACGTCGACGATGTGCGAGGCGCCGAGCCGCATCATCGCGGCCAGATGCGAGCGTCCACCCGAGTACCAAACACGCGGCGCGTAGGGCGTCATCTCGGCCGGTACGTCACCACCCAGACGACGTTCGTACTCGGCGAAGTTCGAGAAGTTCTCGTGCTCGCCGGCCTTCAGGAGCAGGCTCTCGGCCGCGACGCCTTCCGCGAGGAGCACGTCATGGTTCTCGAGCAGCACGTGGAAGTACTCGATCGTGTCGGTGTTCGTCGGCGTCGCGGCCGTGATCGTCATGTCGTTGACGAGATCCTTGGCCGGCATCAGGTGGCCGTCGAGATACAGGAAGTGCCAGGGCGACAGGTAGAGGTCGCGATGGGGAACACCTTCGCTGATCGCCGAGCGCGCGATCCGGATCGGCTTGACGTCCGCCGGCCAGTCGCGGCCGGTCTTGCGATAGACGCTGCGACCAACCCACCGGATCGGCGCAAAGCCGCCATCGAGAGTCTGAACGAGATCGCCGGCCTTGAGCGCCTCGACGGCAACCTCGCCGCGATCGGTCATGATGCGCGTGGCGCGCAGGAAGCACTGGGTGTCTCCACCGCCCCCGCCGGCTCCAGCGCCGCCACCGCCGCCGCCGCCGTCACCCGGGGCTCCGCCGTTGCCGCGATAGCTGCGCGTCATGCCGCCGCGAGCACGCGCGGTTGCCGATGTCGTGGTGGAAATTCCCGCCAAAGCCGCGACCGCGGCGATCCGGGCCCCTGCGGCGGACGTCACCGCCAAGAAATGACGCCTCGCCGGGCTTTTCAAAGCTCTGTTAGAGCGCTTCTCAGACATCAATTTCTCCCCACCTGAAGGAAATTCTCGTGGTTTCATTAAACACGTGATTCGCCATATCTTTGCCTACGCAATTGGCTTATCTCGCGACTTGTGCACACCATCAATGAACTACTTCGAATGGCATCTGACGCATGCTGATTCCGTCTAAAAGTTGCCATTTGGGACATTAGGTTAATTAAAAAGTGGTAGTCGCAGGCGGCATCGCTACGTCTAAATGGACCGAAAAACCGATATGAATCGCAGGCGCACGCGATTTCGCGGATCGATCGTAAATCGAAGCGACAAAACCGGGACCTACGCAGGCTCGCGCCATCCGACAGCCGCGCGCCATGTTTCTAAAAACATGGTTAATTTTCGGCCCAATCATCACCTTTTCTTCACCTCTGCTTTGCTTCCATGGAGGCAATCGACCGTTTAGCCGTCGAATTGATATCGATGAAAACCGGATCATCGCGGCAATCCACCGGAAGGACTTTCAACCGGCGCCCCTTCTTCTCCAGGTGCCGGGACTGAACGCGGGCCCGAAACGCCGGCCGCCACAAAAGGGGCACGGTTCCGGGTTCTTGAGTGAAAACGGCGACGGCCGCCCGGGAGGACCCTATGGTGCAGGAGCCCTCGCGTCCCTACGTGCGTGGACGCGGAATCGGACAGGCAAGACTTCTCGCTGCGACGATCTTCGGCGCCGCTGCGTGCTGGAGCCAGCTGCCTCCGGCGGCGACTGCCGATACCGTAGCCCCGATCGAAGCCGTCACCTACAGCAGCGCGGTCTCGACCGTGAACGGCCTGCAGATGACCGTCTGGACGAAATCCGGAAAACGGGGCGGCGCCGCGCGGATCGCGGCCGCGAACGGGACCCTGTGGTTCGCCGAACGGAACAAGGGGACGATCGTCCGGTTCAGACCGACCGGAATCGCGGACGTATTCACGATTCCGCGCAGAAAGATCCGCGTCGAGTCGGTGGCGGCGGGTCCCGCCGACGACGTATGGTTCACCGGCTACAACAGGGGAGTCGTCGGCCGCATCACGGCGAGCGGCCAGATCCAGATGTTTCCGGTCGGCCTATCCAGACCGCGGTCATCCGACATGACGCTCGGTCCGGATGGCAATCTGTGGTTCGCGACGAATGCCCGACGGATCGGCCGGACGACACCGGGTGGTTCGACGACGCTGTTTCCCATCAAAAGCAGGACGAAGATGCCGTCAGCCCTCACGGTGGGCAGTGACGGCAATATCTGGTTCGTCGAGCAGTCCAGGAAAACAAGGAAGAAAAGAAAGAAGAAAAACTCACCCAAGGCGCGCTTCGACCCCGTTGCCGGAGATCCGGCACGGATCGGCAAAACCGAAGCGGCCCCGGAGAGAAAGCGGCGCAAAGCGCGGAACATCGCGCGGATAACGCCATCGGGACGGATCGCCGAATTCCGATCGCGCTCGATATTGCGCGGCAGTTACGGAATCACCACCGGCCCGGACGGGCGCATCTGGTTCTGCGATCCGGCGAAGAAACGGATCGGCCGGATGACGATCGACGGCCGCGATCTCAGGTTCTTCAAGGCTGGTTTGACGGGCACCCCCGTCAGCATCGTGACCGGCCCCGACAATCACATGTATTTCGGAGAGAAGGAGGGCAGCATCGGCCGCATCTCGGTTTCCGGCAAGATTTCGGAGTTTCCGATTCCGGGAGTGGCCGGAACGGACAGATTCCCCGTTCAGGGCCTTACGGTCGGACCGGAGGGCGACATCTGGTTCGTCAACAAGCGCCGTTCGCAAGTGGGCAGGCTTCGCCTCGCGACCGATAGCGTCGATTGCGTCGGCCGGGTCTGGGACGACCTCGAAGCATGCGGCTGGCCAGGACCTGCCAATGCCGGCCATCCCGCCGGCCTGCGGCTGCGAGACACGCCAAGCCGAACGGTCACCGCCGACGGCACGGTCATCGACGGGGAGAAGATCACCGGCGGCCTTGTCATCGCCGCCAAGAACGTGACGGTCAGGAACAGCTGGATCCTCGAGAGCGCCGGCGGGGCCAACGGCAGCGGCGTCATCAGGATAGCACCCGGTGCCAGCGCCACCATCGTGCGCACGACCCTGGACGGCAGCAACGCCACCCACACAGGCATCTGGTACGAAGGCGCAAGCCTGGTGGCCCGCGGCAACAACATCCACGGCGTCAACGACGGGATATTCGTCTGGGACGCGGACAACTTCGTCATCGAAGACAACTATCTGCACGATTTCACGACCGAAGCCGGCAACGGGCATGTCGATGGTTTCCAGACCGAGGGGGCGTCGCACGGCATTATCCGGCACAACGTCTTCGACGTCGCGCAGGACCAGACATCGGCCGTGGCGATCTGGAACGGCCGACGCGACAGCAGCGACATTCTGGTCGAGAACAACCTGATGACCGGCGGCGGCTTCACGGTCTACGCGCAGGACTACAGCCCGTCCGAAGCCAATCCGCAAGGCGGCTACTCGGTGACGGACATCCGTTTCCTGAACAACAAGTTCTCCAACGCACGCTATTCCTGCGTCGGCAACTGGGGGGTCTGGTTTCCGCGCGGCGCACCGACGGACGGATGGCAGCGTCTCGGCAATATCGTCCTGGAAACACAGCAGAACATCGATTCCAGCAATCCGATCGTCAACGGCTGGGAATGCCGCTGAGGCCGACCCCCAAGCGGCTGATCGTATTCGAAGACCCGGAATTGCGGCCTTGGCGGGCGGCGCGCTATTCGGCGGCCGCCAGCCGACGGGTCGGCTCGTACCGCGCCCAGGCCGGCCGCGTGAACAGGAACCCGAGCCGGGTGCCGCGCGTGATCCAGAACAGTATCAGCGAACCGAAGATGGCGGCGCAGGTGACGATCAGCGACATCGTGCCCACGTCGGTGATGATCCCGGTCTTCAGCAGCACGATGCGCGTGGTCGCCATGGGCAGGAAGAAGGCGAGGAAGATGACGATCGAGTTCTCGCCGCAATAGCGCAACGGTTCGGAAATCCGCGTCCGCGTCAGCATGACCGCCATGGACACCACCGCAAGGCCGCCGACCGCGCCGAGCACCAGGCTGAAGCCCGGCTTCGCGGCCAGCCCCATATGGACGAGAGCGCCGTTCACGAGCGCCCATACGGTCAGTCCCGCCGCCGCGATCCAGGGATATTCGCCGACGCGCGTCGCAAAGGCGAAAACGGCCGGAGCGAGCGCGTAACCGGCGTAGAAGAAGACGAAGCGGATGGCGAATTCGTCGAGGATGATCCATCCGGTGCCGACGGCCGTGGACTGCATGATCGCCGCGGCGACGAGCACGATGGCCGGGTGAACCGGCCGCAGCAACTTCGTGACGACGAAGAAGATCGGTAGGAGATAGATGAACCACAGCGCGCCGACGGGCTGCACCATCGCGTAGAGGAAATCGCCGGGTATGTCGGCGATGCCGGTCTTGACCCCAGTCTTCAGCGCGACCTGGATCGCCATCCAGATCACGTAGAAATACGCGAAGTGCAGCACCTTCTTGTCGGTATATTCGGGCCACGGCCTGTCGATCCGGCGGCTCAGGAAAAGCCCGGCGATCAGGAAGAAGTCGGGCATGCGGAACGGCCGGGCGAACTCGATGACGGGGCGTAGCCAGCCCTGGGCGCCGACCGCTTCCTCGACGCCGCCGGTCGAATGCAGCATCACCACCATGATGATGCAGAATCCCTTGCCGATATCGACCCAATCGACACGTCCTGGCTTCGCGAGCGATGCGTTCGACACGAAATTGCTCCGTTCTTCGATATTCAGGCAGCCCGAGAATGTTTTTTCGCCCGTTACGGGCCGGTCCCGCCGGCTCTGGGCCCCGCCAGCTCAGGGCCGCGGACTCTCCCGTCGGAGCGGATCGATCAAATCAAATGAATCCGGGACAATCAGCGCAACCGCGCCGAAAGGACATAGCCATACATCGAATGGCCAAAGCCGCCCGAGGGCGCGGGCGCGCCTAACGGGTCGTTTGCGGGGATCCAGCCTCGTCGAGCACCGCCGCCTCCTCGTCCCAGCGCGAGGAGTAGCCGACCGCGAGGATAATCGCGGTCGCGACAACGATGAGGATCCAGTTTCGGGTCCGTTTGGTCATGTCGACAGGGCTCCACAGGCCCGCCCCTGGCCTGCCGCGCGCACGTTACCGTGTCGCCGCGCGCGACGGCGGCGTCCGCCCGTATCCTGGCTCAGGCCAGCGTGTAGGCGGTCTTGACTGTGGTGTAGAACTCGCGCGCATAGGCGCCCTGCTCACGCGGGCCGTGCGAGGACCCCTTACGGCCGCCGAAGGGCACGTGATAGTCCACACCCGCCGTCGGCAGGTTTACCATCACCATGCCGGCCTCCGAATTGCGCTTGAAGTCGGAAGCGTGCTTCAGCGAGGTCGTGCAGATGCCCGACGACAGGCCGAACTCGGTGTCGTTGGCGACGCCCAGCGCCTCGTCGTAGCCGGCGACCCTGATGACGCTGGCGACGGGACCGAAGATTTCCTCACGGCTGGTGCGCATCGCGTTGTTGGCGCCGACAAGAAGTGCGGGCGACAGGTAGAAGCCCTCGGTGTCGCGATTGAGCCGTTCACCGCCGATCACCTCGCAGCCCTCTTCCCTGGCCAGCGCGATGTAGCGCAGGTCCTGATCGAGCTGCGACTGGTCGACGACCGGGCCCATCTCGGTGTGCGGCTTGAGCGCGTTGTCGACCT
The DNA here is from genome assembly GCF_051390635.1 of Microbaculum mangrovi. NCBI lineage: Bacteria > Pseudomonadati > Pseudomonadota > Alphaproteobacteria > Hyphomicrobiales > Tepidamorphaceae > Microbaculum > Microbaculum mangrovi. The sequence continues at coordinate 340,944 of NZ_JBPODT010000002.1, read as the reverse complement.
TCAGGGTCTTCACCTTGTCGGTCATCGCCTCGACGAAACGATCGTGGATCTTCTCGGTCACGATCAGTCGCGAGGACGCGGTGCAGCGCTGTCCGGTGGAGAAGAATGCGCCGTTGAGGGCACAGGAGACGGCGGTGTCGAGATCGGCGTCGTCGAGGATCACGAGCGGGTTCTTGCCGCCCATCTCCATCTGCACCTTCTTGCCGGATTCCGCGCACGCGAGCGCAATGCGCCTTCCCGTGGGGACCGACCCGGTGAAGGAGATGGCATTGATATCTGGCGAGCCGACAATCGCCTCGCCGACGACGGAGCCGCGGCCCATGACAAGGTTGAAGACACCCGCGGGAATGCCGGCATCGTCGAGGATCTCGGCGATCGCATGGGCGCATCCGGGCACCAGGTCGGCGGGCTTGAAGACCACGGTGTTGCCGTAGGCGAGCGCGGGCGCGATCTTCCAGGCCGGGATCGCGATCGGGAAGTTCCACGGCGTGATCAGGCCGACGACGCCGACGCCCTCACGCGTGATCTCGACGCCGACGCCGGGGCGAACCGAAGGGATCACCTCGCCGCCGAGCCTGAGCGCCTCGCCGGCGAAGAACTTGAAGATCTGTCCGGCGCGGGCCGCTTCGCCGATGCCTTCGGGCAGGGTCTTGCCTTCCTCGCGCGACAGAAGCGTGCCGAGCCGCTCCTTCTCGGCGAGGATGCGGGTGCCGGCGGCGTCGAGGATTTCGAAACGCTGCTGCGGCGTCGAGCGCGACCAGCCATGGAAAGCCTCCCGGGCCGCGGCGATGGCGGCCTGCGCTTCGGCCGCCGTGGCGCGCGCATAGTCGCCGACGACGTCGGAGACGTCGGACGGGTTGAGGTTGGGCGCATATTCGCTGCCCTTCACCCATTCGCCGTCGATTAGATTGTCGTGCCGCTCCGCCATCGTCGTCTCCCTGTCGTCCTGTTTTCCCCCGAGCGAAAAATCGCTCCGAAGTAAGGACGATAGCGTGCGCTGGTCAATGGGAATTGTACGATAAATGCGATTTGCGGCCTTGTTCGGCGCACAAATTCAGAATTCCGGTATCGGGTCGCGGGAATCGCGGCCGGCCGCCCTGAGCGCGGACAGGAAGGTCGCGTACCAGGCCCGGATGTCCTCGGTCTGGACCTTGTCGAACAGCTGCCGCCAGCGATCCTGGCGCTCGTCGAGCGGCATGATGACGGCGCGCTGGATCGCCTCGGCCGTCTCCTCGATATCGTAGGGATTGACGATCAGGGCGGCGCTGAGTGCTTCGGCGGCGCCGGCAAAGCGCGACAGCACCAGCACGCCGGGATCGTCCTCGGCCTGGGCGGCGACATATTCCTTGGCGACCAGGTTCATGCCGTCGCGCAACGGCGTCACGAGGCCGACCTGGCAGGCCCGGTAGAGCCCGGCAAGGCTGCGCCGTTGCAGCGGCCGGGTGATCAGCCGGATCGGCGTCCAGTGGAGATCGGAGAAACGCCCGTTGACGTTGCCGGTTATGCGTTCCAGCTCCTCGCGAATGTCGACATAGGCGTCGACGTCTTCGCGCGAAGCGGGCGCGACCTGCAGCAGGGACACATGGCCGCGGTTCTCCGGATAGTGCTCCAACAGCCGCGAAAACGAGCGGAACCGCTCCACCAGACCTTTCGTGTAGTCGATCCGGTCGACGCCGATGACATGGCAGCGATGCTCGGAGGACAACTTGAGCCGCCGGCCCTGGCGATGGGCTTCCGGAGACATCGCGAACTTGCGGAAGGTTTCGGCATCGATCCCGATGGGAAAGGCGCCGACCCGGACCGTACGCCCCTGGACGGTGAGATATCCGTCCTCGGACGCGATCCCGCCGAACTCCTCCTCGAAATACCGGATGAAGGCCCTGGCATCGCGCTTCGTTTGGAAGCCGATGACGTCATAGGCAAGCATGGCGCGCACCAGCGCGGCGTGCCCCGGCAGCGCGGCGATGACCTCGGGCACCGGAAAGGGGATGTGCAGGAAGAAACCGATCGGCTGGCGCGCGCCCATCGCCCGCAGGTTCGATCCGAGCGCCAGGAAATGATAATCGTGCACCCAGACGACGTCGTCATCCTGGAGCATCGGGAACAGCCGGGTGGCGAAGCGCTCGTTGACCGTCCAGTACGACTTCTCGAGTTCGCGGTCGAACTGGGCGAGATCGAGCCTGTAGTGGAAGATCGGCCAGAGCGTCCGGTTGGAGAACCCGGCGTAGTAGCCTTCGTAGTCGGCCTCGTCGATATCGAGCGTCACCAGCGAGATGCGTCCGGCCTGCTCGGTCTTCAGCATGCCGTGGGTGCCTTCCGGGGTGACGTCGCCCGACCAGCCGTACCAGACGCCGCCCTGCGCGCGCAGCGCATCGACGATCGCCACCGCCAACCCGCCGGCCTTGGCGGACTCGCGCACCGGCCCGACACGATTGGAGACGACGACGAGGCGGCTCATATCGTCGTGTCCCACCTCCGGCTGAGGCGCATGGCGCCGTTGATGATGCCGACCATCGAATAGGTCTGCGGGTAGTTGCCCCACAGTTCCCGCGTTTGCGGGTCGATGTCCTCCGAAAGGAGGCCCAGGTGATTGCGCGCGGCCAGCATCGTCTCGAATATCTCGCGAGCCTCCTCGGTGCGCCCGATCCGTGCCAGGGCGTCAATGTACCAGAAGGTGCAGATGTTGAACGCGGTATGCGGCCGTCCGAAGTCGTCGGGCGCCGAATAGCGGTGGAGGTGGTTGCCGCGCCTGAGTTCCCGGCCGATGCGATCGACGGTCGCGACGAACCTCTGATCGTCGGGGGCGACGAATCCGACCTCGGCCATGAGCAACAGGCTCGCGTCTATGTTGGAGCCTTCGAAGCTCTCGACGAACGAACCGAGCTCCGGGTTCCAGGCCCGCTCCAGTATCGTCGCGTGGATCTCGCCGGCACGCTCGCTCCAGGTCTCCGCCCGGTCGTCCTCGCCGAAGCGGCGGGCGATCTTGGCGAGCCGGTCGCAGGCCGCCCAGCACATCAGCGCCGAGGAGGTGTGAACGCGGGCGCGGGTTCGCAATTCCCACATGCCGGCGTCCGGCTCGGCGTGGAGCGCGAAGGCGCGCTCGCCGACGCGCTCGAGCAGCCGGAAGTCGTCCAGTGTGGCCGGCCGGAACAGACGCTCGTCGAAAAAGGCCTGCGCGGCGCCCAGGATGACGTTTCCGTAAACGTCATGCTGGAAGTGCTCGTAGGCCTGGTTGCCGACGCGCACCGGCCCCATGCCGCGATAGCCCGGCAGATGGTCGACGGTGCGTTCGACCAGATGCGCCTCGCGGCCGATTCCGTAGACCGGCTGCATGTGCCCGCCGTCCATCTCGCGGACGATGTTGGAGAGATAGCGCAGATAGGTCTCCATCGTCTCGACCTCGGCGAGACTGTTGAGCGCGCGGACCACGAAGAAGGCGTCGCGCAGCCAGCAATAGCGGTAGTCCCAGTTGCGCCCGCTGTCGGCGGCCTCCGGCACGCTGGTCGTCATCGCCGCGACGATGGCGCCGGTCTCCTCGAACGTGCACAGCTTCAGGGTGATCGCCGCGCGGATCACGGCGTCCTGCCACTCCAGCGGCACAGCGAGGCGGCGCGACCATTCACGCCAGTAGTCCGCGGTCTGTTCCTCGAAGCTGCGGGCCAGCGTATCGACACTGTCGCTTGCCGTCTCGTCGGGGCCCAGAAGGAAGCTGATCGGCTCGTCGACGACAAAGGAGGTCTCGGCCAGCACATAGGCGACCGGAGCGTTGGTGGTCAGCCGGATGACGAGGCCCGAGCCGACATAGCGGATGTGGTTGGAGCCGTGCGTCACGGCCGGCGCGCTCGCCCCCCAGTCGAACCGCGGCCTGATGCGGAACGTCACCCGGGGCCGACCGGCGAGCGGACGCAGCCGGCGGACGATCATGGTGGGGCGGAACATGCGACCGCGGGCGCGAAACCGCGGCACGAAGTCGGTGACTTCCAGCGCGTCGCCGTTGTTGCCGTAGAGCCGCGTCCGCAGGATCGCGGTATTGGGCTCGTAGGCCTGCTCGGCGCGGGTGAAGCCTTCCAGCTCGATCGTGAATGCGCCGGTGTCGGTATCGTTTCCGTCCGGACCGCCCAGAAGGGCGTGAAACACCGGGTCCCCGTCGAAACGCGGCAGGCACGACCACACGATCCGTGCGTTGCTGTCGACCAATGCGCCAATCGCGCAGTTTCCGATGACGCCGAGATCCAGTCCGCTCACTGTGATGCCGTCTCCCTTGCCGACCGATCCAGCCGGCCGGGCATCGCCACCAGCCAGCGCACGAACTCGGCCACTGTACCGATTCGCCAGCGCGCCGCCGTCTCGCCCGCGCCGATCTTGATGCCGAAGCCGCCGAACGCGGCCGCCGCAATGAAGCCGTCCTCGTCGGTGACGTCGTCTCCGGCGAAGACCGGCACGCGGCCGGCGAAGGGGGCCTCGTCCATGAAGCGGCGCACCGCTCTGCCCTTGTCCGCGGCCGACGGCTTTACCTCGAAGACCATCTTGCCTTCGAGCACATGCAGATTGCCGCGACCCGCCACGGCGCCCTTCACCGCGTCACGGCAGGCATCGGCGAGATCGGGCCGCGCGCGATAGTGCAGCGCCAGCGCGATCCCCTTGTCCTCGAGCAACAGGCCGGGCCGGCTGGCCGCGAAGGAAGCCAGCGCGTCGCGGACGCCTGCGTCGGGGGCGCTCGCGTCGGCGCGCGATATCGGCTGGCCGGCGCGCATCCGCATCTCGAGCCCGTGCAGACCGGCGGCGGGAAACCCCTCGTGGTCGAGGTGGCGCTCGACCTCGGCGATCGGCCGGCCGCTCACGATCGCGACGGCGCCCCCGAGCCGGGCCGAGATCGCAGTCAGTGTGGCGGCAAGGTGACGTTCGGCACGGACGGCATCCGGCGACTCGGCGATTTCGACGAGGGTTCCGTCAAAATCGAGGAAGAGGCACCAATCCGTCCGGGGCGCGGGAAAATAGGGCGTCATCACCAGACTTCCATTACACGCCCCGTGCGTATCCGTTAAGCCGCATGGCGCTGTCGGCTGCGGAATGCCGCTACGGAATGCCGCAACGGCATCGCATCAATCTCGCGGTAATGGTAAACCGACGTGATAAATCCGCCACAGGTGGCGCATTCTTGCATCAACTCTGCGTTATGGCGCCGCCATCCGCTTGATTTTTACAGGAGGCTGGCGGACAAAAAGATAGATATTTCGAGTATGCAGAATCGGTTCTGAGATTTGTGAATTTGGTCGTTTTCCAAGGGTTATGAACGATGAAATGGCGGTTTCTCTCTCTGCTTGGTATCGTGGCGTCTTTGGTTATCGGTCCGGTCGGCGGTGCCCAGGCTGAGATCGATCCGCTTACCGGCAAGCGTCTGCAAAGCGGCGGCGTGTGGGCCTATACGCCCATCCCGCGCAAGGTCGTGAGCTACGACAAGAAATATTCCCCCGGAACCATCGTCGTGGATACGCCGGAACGGCGCCTCTACCTCGTTCTCGACGACGGCAAGGCGATCCGCTACGGCATCGGCGTCGGTCGCGAGGGCTTCCAGTTCTCCGGCACCTACAACCTCAGCCGCAAGGCAGAGTGGCCGGATTGGCGGCCGCCGGCGGACATGCGCGCCCGCCAGCCCTACCTGCCGACGTTCATGCCGGGCGGCCCCAGCAATCCGCTCGGTGCGCGCGCCCTGTATGTCGGCTCCACGCTCTACCGGATCCACGGCACCAATCAGAACTGGAGCATCGGCCGCGATTTCTCGTCGGGCTGCATCCGGATGCTCAACGAGGACGTCATCGACCTCTACAACCGTGTGAATATCGGCGCGCGTATCGTCGTGCTGCAATAGTCGAGCCTCGAGGCAACGCGAGGACAGACGGGCCGGAGCCAAAAGCTCCGGCCTTTTCTTTTCCGGGGGCGCAGGCGATCCCGAGGATTTCGGAACCATCGCCATCCGTCACCGAAACAATCCGGCACGGCTGTGCTAAGCTTCCCGCGAAAGCCTGACGGACGCCCTGACGGACGAAAGGACATGCGAAACGCCATCGCCGCCGCGACGATGTTCGGCCTTTGCCTCGGCTCGGTCCCGGCCGAGGCGGATCAGGCGGCGGATCAGGTCGCCGACGGAAAGACGTTGGCCGAGGAGCACTGCTCACGCTGCCACGTGGTCGGCGACTTCAACAAGTTCGGCGGCATCGGCTCGACGCCATCGTTCCAGCTTCTGGTCGATGCCTTCGACGACTGGGCGGAACGGTTCGAGACCTTCCAGGCGCGGCGACCGCACCCCTCGTTCGTGCGGGTCGCCGGCTATCCCTATCCCGACCCCGACGTGTTCCCGCCGAACGCGGCGCCGGTCGAGATCGAGCTCGACGACATCGCCGCCATTCGCGCCTTCGCCGAATCACTACGCAAGAAGTGAGGCTCAGTGCCGTAGCTTCGGCTCACGGTCGAGCCCCTTCTCGGCGAGCTCGTCGAGATAGGCCGCCCAGAGGGCGTCGTGGTTCTTCCCGAGCTCGTAGAGATACGTCCAGGAGTAGATGCCAGTGGAATGGAGATCGTCGAATTCCAGCCGGACGGCGTAGTTGCCGATCGGATGGATCTGCATGACGCCGACGTTCTTCTTGCCCGGCACGGTCTGGCGCTGGTCGGGGCTGTGGCCCTGCACCTCGGCGCTGGGGCTCAGCACCCGCAGCATTTCCGCGGACAGCGCGAAACTCTCTCCGTCCTCGAAGGTGACGGTCAGAGTCCGCTTGTCCTTTGACAAGCGGATTTCCGTGGGCCAGACCTTGGTATCGTTCGTCATGTCGCCTCGATCCTTTGTGCGCCCGGCAAGGTAGGTCGCGCAGCGCGAAGCGGCAAGGCGGATCGGTCGAGGAAAATCAGACAGGAGAGTGATCGATGAACAGGAAGGAACGGCGCGCGGCGGGCAAGACGGGCGAGCTCGACACCGAGGCCTTCCTGAAGGTCGCCAACAAGTTCATAGAACTGGCCAATCGCGAGAACCAGGCGGTCAAGGCGACCGATCTGCACATGGCCTTCCTCTATGCGGCGGCCCGCTACAACGCCTATGTGGCCAAGGCGATCCTCGACGTCGAGAAACACGAGGAGTTCGTCGAGCACATGGTCGCGCAATATTCCGAGATGCTGCGCCAGCATCTGGCCGACGACACGCTCGCCAGCCCGGCGGGCTGAGCGCACGCCGGACCGACGCGTCCGGCGCGATCACGCCGGCTTCGGGTCCTCGTCCGGCTCCTGGTCCGGCTCTCCGGGCGCATCCCCGACCTGCGCGTCATCTTCCGCCCTCGCATCGGGATCGGCCTCGGCGATGACGGTCCCGTCTGCCGTCCCGGCGTCTTCGGCTCCGACCAGTGGTTCTTCGGTCTCTTCGGGTTCCGGCTCCAGGCCGAGATCCTTGTCGGACAGGAACCCCCGGCCGAGCTTCCAGTCGGACGTCGCAGCCGTGCCGATGCCGTATGTGTATTCCATGTCCTCGTAATCGTTGAGGCCGTCGAGATTGGCGAGGACGGGGTCGCTGGTCCAGAGCTTCCGCAAGGCCTTCCGGCGGGTGGCGGCCGTGACGCCCTTCTGCATGAAGATCGTGAAGTCGGACTCCTTGGTCAGGCTCTCGATGTCGATGTCCTCGGCCGGGTGGCGGTCCTGTTCGGCCGTTTCGCCCGCCGGGTCCTCCGTGCGCTCGTCCGGCGGCGCGTCACATGGCGTGTCAGATGGCGCGTCCGGCACCGCGGCCAGCGCCTGCCCTGCATCGTCGACCAGATCCGCGGTCGCCTCGGCTTCGGGCGGACCGGCCGGCTCCTTCTCCGCGAGCTTGCGCCGCGACCAGCGCGACAGGAAACCGCTGTCGTCAGCCATCCGCTTCCTTCCCCGTGTCCGTATCCTTATCCGTCCCCGTACCCGACCGGGACTCCGTATTGCTCCGGGACGGCGTGGCGACCGACTGGCGGGCGAAGATCGGCTCCTTGCCGAACTTGGCCTCCTCCAGCGCCGGCGGCCTGTCGCGCTTGCGCTTCCTGAAGGGCTCCGGATCGAAATGCGCCTCGGCGAAGTCGCGCACCCAGGCGGCGACCTCGGGAGGCATCGGCACGGCCTCGACCATGACCTCGTCAGAGGTGAGGTAGGATTCGCCCTCGTAGGCCGATGCGGTCGCCAGCAGCACCCGCCACGGCATTTCGCCGTCGTCCGGCGTCATGACGACGAACACCGACGGCGATCTGGTCGACAGGTTGTACTTGTAGGATTCAGCATCGGTGCGGTGCAGTTCGAGCGGCACGGTCGCGGCATGATAGCGGCGCCATCTTTCGCCCGAGGCGAGCTCGCGCCAGCCCTTGACCGGCGATGCCCCGACGAAAATCGAAACCGGTTTCCAGGCCGCATCGATCCAGCGGCTGTCCGACTCCCGTCGCTCGACCACGATGCCGACCTGAATTGTTGCCGTTTTTTCCAAGGTGCTCCTCCGGAAGCCGGTTCCCTCAAGGAATATAGACATTTGCCTCGCCGGCTCCACCACCCTAGACTCAATCCAACCAAGAAGGGCCGCCTCCCCGGGAGGACGGTGATCACCGGAGGGGCGGTTCGTAGGAGTGCTCAGGACATGACATCGGGCCGACGCACGGTCCTGTTGTGCGATTGCGCGCGCAGCATGTCGATCGACGTGGACCGCGTTCGTGCGGCTCTGCCCGGCGCCGAGATCGGCCCGGTCCGCACGACGCTGTGTCGCAACGATACCGATGCCTATCTGTTGGCGTTGCGCGCCGGTGGCGAGGTGGTGGTCGCCTGCACCCAGGAAGCGCCGCTGTTCCGCGAACTCGCCGAGGAGGCGGGCGCGGACGACCGGGTTTCCTTCGTCAACATCCGCGAGAAGGCGGGCTGGTGCGCCGACAAGGCCGCCGCAGGCCCGAAAATGGCGGCGCTGCTGGCGGAGGCGACGGTGGCGCCCACCCCCGCCGCGATCCACACGACCCGATCGGAGGGCATGTGCCTCGTCTACGGACGCGGCCAGCAGGCGCTGGAGGTCGCGCAGTCGCTGAACGGGCGCCTTGCCGTCAGCCTGCTGCTGACCGATGCGGACGGACTGGTGCCGCCGTCGGTCGCCGAGGTGCCCGTCTATCGCGGACGGATCGTCAAGGCGGCGGGCTCGTTCGGCGCCTTCGAGATCACGGTGGACGGCTACGCGCCGCTCGTTCCCTCGTCGCGCGATGCGGCGGCCTTCGTCATGCCGCGCGACGGCGCCCAGTCGCAATGCGACGTGATCCTCGATTTGAGCGGCGACACCGCCCTGTTCCCGGCGCCGGACCATCGCGACGGCTATTTCCGCGTCGACCCGAACCATCCCGCGGCCGTGGCGAAGGCGATGTTCGAGATCACCGACTATGTCGGCGAGTTCGAGAAGCCCGTCTATGTCGACTACGATGCGGACATCTGCGTCCATTCGCGCAACCGGATCGTCGGCTGCACCAACTGCCTCGACGCCTGTCCGGCGGGCGCCATTTCCGACATGGGCGACACGATCGCCGTCGACCCGGGCATCTGCGGCGGCTGCGGCTCGTGCAGCGCCTCCTGCCCGACCGGGGCGGTGAACTACCGCTATCCGCGCCGCGAAGACCTGATCGCCCGTATCCAGGTGCTCGTCTCCACCTATCTGGCGGCCGGCGGCACCCGGCCGGTCCTGCTGTTCCACGACGCACGGCGCGGCGCTGAGCTGATCGCGGCGATGGCCCGGTTCGGGCGCGGCCTGCCGGTCAACGTGCTGCCCGTGCCGCTGCACGCGGTCACCGAGCTCGGCCACGACATCCTCGCCGCCGCCTTCGTCACCGGCGTCGAGCAGATCGTCGCGCTCGTCGATCCGGAGCGCGCCGACGAGGTTCTGCCGCTGGAGACGCAAGCGACACTGGTCAGGTCGGTCCTGCAGGGGCTCGGCCACGACGCGGACCGCGTGACCCTCCTGGTCGAGGCCGATCCCGACGCCGTCGAGACCGCGCTGTATGGACTTGCCGAGCGCAAGCCCCTGCCCGCCGCCGGCATCTCGGCGGTCGGCGGCAAGCGCGATATCGGCCGGGCGGCGATCGGCCGGCTGCGGGAAACCGCGCCGCAGCAGCCCGACGTGATCGCCCTGCCCGACGGCGCGCCGTACGGGCGCATCGTCGTCGATCAGGACAGCTGCACGCTGTGCCTGGCCTGTGTCGGCGCCTGTCCGATGGGGGCGATCCTCGACAATCCCGACAAGCCGCAATTGCGGTTCCAGGAGAACGCCTGCGTGCAATGCGGCATCTGCCGCAACACCTGTCCGGAAGACGCGATTACGCTGGAGGCGCGGTTCGACTTCACGCCGAACGCCCTGTCGCAGACGGTGATCCACGAGGAGGAGCCGTACGCCTGCCTGCGCTGCGGCAAGCCGTTCGGCACCAAGAAGACGGTCGACCGCATCGTCGAGCGGCTGCAGGGCAAGCACTGGATGTTCCAGTCGTCCGCGACCGCCGACCTGATCCGCATGTGCGACGACTGCCGCGTGATCGCCCAGTCAGAGATGGGCGACAATCCGTTCAAGATGGGCGAGCGCCCGAAAGTGCGGACCACCGACGACTATCTGGAGGCGCGCGAGGCGGGCAAGGACCTGACGGTCGACGATTTCCTGGACGACTAGCCGGCGAGTTGACCAGCTGGCTAGTTGGGGACGGAACCGTCTGCTCGCAGAGCTGGCGGGCGCGGATCCTGAATTGCGCGGCCTGGCCGTCCGAGATCACCCCGTCGGCGACCATCGCGTCGACGTCGCCGAGCCGTTCGGCGAGGCACTCGGCCAGCGGGCCGGATGCCGCTTCCGGTCCGCTCAGGGCGTCACGATTGATCCAGGCGAGGATGCCGGCGAAGACCAGCGCGACGAGCCCGGCGAGCAGCCGCGCCCAGATCGTGTCGAGGAAGGAGCCGCCGGCCGGCGCCACCTCACGCCCCTTCGCTGAACGGCAGGTTGGTCAGCAGGTTCTGCGGCTTCATCCGCAGCTTCCTGTCGGGCGTCATGGCAAGGCCGAGATAGACCGGCTTGCCGCGCATGGAGGCGACGACTGCGCGATCGTCGCGGATTTCCATCCGGAACAGCCCGAGGATGCGCTGCATATCGTCCGGCCCCACATCTTCGCCCTCGTAGAGCGCGTTGAGGATCTCCGTCGCCCCGGCGTCGAGGCCGATATGCCAGGACCAGTGTTCGTCGTGGATCGCCTGCATCGGCTGGATGCGGGTGCGGACGTCGAGGAAATGGGCGATCCAGGCTTCCATCACGCGGGCGAAGGCGTCGACACCGGGCTGGGTGAAGCGGAAGTCGATCACCGTGTCGAAGCGATCGCTACGGTCCCAGTAGACGGACTTGTTGTCGTCATCGAGCACGTCGAGCTCGACTTGACGCAGCGGGGTCATCGAGTCCACGAGAAGCTGGCCGAGCCCGCCCATGCCGCCGGTCTGGGCGTACATCTCGACCACTTCCTCATCGGCGAGCATGACGCGGCCGTTGTCTAGACTGACGTTCTGCTGGCGGAAGAACAGCTCGGCGGCGCGCAGACGTATCGGGTCGGCGCAGCCCGACAGGACGTTGCGCAGGATGGCGTGGACGAGCTGCTCCACGAACAGCACCGGGACGTCGCCCCGGCCGGACGTGACGATCGCCAGATACGCCGCCTCCAGCGTGCCATGTTCGATCAGGAGGTCGCGAAAGCGCAGGACGACGCGGTAGTTGTGCTGCACGTCCTCATCGGCGAGCGCGGAAACGTCGGCGTCGCCGACCGGCCGCACGGGATTGTCCAGCAGCGAGTCGTAGAGGGCGTGCTCGGCCGGGCAGGAGGCCTCGACCGGGCGCATCTCGGGACGGGCGAGATAGGCGCGCAGAAAATCCGGCGTGACGCGCAGCCAGCCGCGAGCGTCGGGCTGCAACAGGTGAAAGCCCGAGGAGCGCCAAAAATCCGGTTTCGTCGTCATATGCCCTGTCCAGCCGATGCAACGGCCTCGATCGCCGCCAGCGCATCGAGCATGCGCGTCCCCTCCCCCGTCTCCAGGAGCAGGTTGCCGCGATCGTCGAGGCCAATGAACCGGCCATCATGGATTTCGCCGGCGTGCTCCAGCCTGACCGGCTCACGATACCCCTCGGCGCGGAACAGGAGAAGGTCGTGGACCGGACGGAAGCCGTCGGTCTGCCAAGTATGGATCCAGGTCAGAAGATGTCGGGCGTAGGATTCCAGCAGATCGGTGCGGGTCAGTTCGGCGCATCCTTCCTCGACGAGATCGGTCTGGTCCGGCGCGTCGCCGGGCTCGCCGTCGCGCCGGTTGCGGCGGATGTCCAGGGTGAGGCCGACCACCATCCAGCGCGGGTGCCCGTCCGCATCGTCCTGCGCCGACATCGCCGCGCGCACATGTCCGGCGCGCGCGCCGTTGACGCAAAGCGCCATCGGCCAGCGATAGGTCAGTCCGATTTCCGGCGGCGCGATGGCGCCGAAGCTGTCGCCGAAGGCGACCATGGCGACGAACACCATCTCGGCGGCGCGGGCGCGGTCGACGTCCGGCTCCAGCACCAGGGCACAGTCGAGCCGGGAGGTATCGCGCGCCCACACGAGGTCGGCGGCGCCCAGGCTGCCGCGCGCCGCGCCCGCGACCGCGGTCTCGAAGGCGCGGTCGGGTGCGGTAACGGCGTGGCCGGTCAAAAGCGGCGGGAATACCGGGTCTGGCAGGCTCATCGCGGCGCGATCAGGACAGGTCGATCTCGCCGTCGACGACATGATTGAGATCCGTGCCCTCGGCGGTGAGAACGACGCGGACCTTCAGCTTGCCGCCGCCTGCCTTGCCGTCGCGCACGATGGTCTCGATCTCGCGCTGCGAGGTCACGCCGACCTGCTTGAGGAACTTCCTGAGTGACATGTTGAAACGTTCTTCGTCCATTTTTCGGCTCCTAGTTCTTGATATCCGATTTCGCCATCAGGCGGAGGACGACACTGATCGGTTCTCCGTCCCTTACGGCCTCCACCGCAAGCTCTCCCGGTGCATCGATCCGCGCTACCGCGCTGATATAGTCCGCCGGGCCGCGAATGCGACGATCGCCGACGCGCACGATATGGTCGCCTTCCCGCAACCCGGCCCTATCTGCCGGCGATCCGGGCTCAAGCGCAATGACCCGCGCCGCCATCCGTCCCGTCTCGCCGGGCGCCGGCCAGGGCGCGAGCCGGACGCCGGTTCGCGGCGGATGGAAGGCGCCCGTTTCCAGGATCGCCTCGGCGACATGGCCGGCCAGCGGCGCGGCGACCGCGAAATTCACGCCGATATTGGCATCCGAGGTCTTGGTGAAGATCGCCGAGACCAGGCCGACCAGACGGCCCTCCTCATCGACCAGGGCACCGCCGGAGACGCCCGGATTGATCGCGGCGTCGGTCTGCACGAAATCCTCGATCGGGTTGAAGCCGACGCCTGCCATGTGGACACCCGAAACGACACCGCAGGCAACCGTGAGGCCGAGGCCGAAGGCGTTTCCGATCGCACAGACGTCTTCGCCTAGGGCCGCGTCGCCACCGAAGGCGAGCGCCGGCAACGCATCGTCGACCGCCAGCACCGCGAGATCGGTGAGCGGATCGCCGCCCACCAGCGTTGCCGCGACGATGTCGCCGGCGGCCGTGCGCACATGGATCGCGGTGGCGCCGTCGACGACGTGCCGGGCCGTCAGCACGTGGCGGCCATCGCCGATCACGACGCCGCTGCCCTCTGGCTCCTCGCTGCGCACCTCCCTGGCCGGCAGCAGCGGCAGCACGCTCACGACCGATGTCATCGCCCGTTCGAGGACGCGGGACTCGAATGCCCCGGCATCGCCGGCCGTGGCGGCAAGGCCCATGGCGGCAAGGCTCGCGGCGATCAGAGCCGCACGGACTGCTGCGATGTGTAGATGTCGCGGGCCGACATGCCGACGGCGTCGAGCACCACCCAGGCGCCGACCGCGATCACCAGCATGAGAACAACCCCGCCCCAGAATGCCTTCATTGTCCGTTCTCCGTTCAGACGTCACGCCTCAATCGTTCCCCTGCTCGCCCCCGGTGGCACGCTTCAGGAACGCAACCAGTGCCGCGCGCTCCTCGTCGTTGCGGAGGCGCTGCACCGGCATCTTGGTTCCGGGCAACACCACGTCCGGGCCGGCATCGAAGAGCTCGCTGATGGTCTCCTCGGTCCAGATGATATCCGAGTTCCTGAGCGCTTCCGAATAGGGGTAGTCCGGCAGCGCGCCGACCTTGCGGCCGAAGACGCCGTGAAGCGTCGGCCCGGCCCGGTTGGCGTCGTCGGGCGTCAGTGTATGACAGACGCTGCACTTGCGGGCGAACTGACGCTCGCCGACGTCCAGGTCCTTCTTGAGCTGGAAACGGCGCGGATAGTCGGTCCGCGCCACGTCCAGGGGCGCGCCGGGCTCCAGATGCACGAGCGACACGAAGTCGTCGAGGCCGGCGCGGTAGACCGCGGTTCCATCCGGGGTGAAATCGATGGCCCAGATCGGCCCGAAGGCCGTCGAGTATTCGTTGATCTGCGTCCAGTCGTCCATGCGGTAGATGCGCATTTGCCCGTTGGCACTGCCGATCGCCGCGATCCCGTGCTCCGCGTCGATCGCCGCGGCCAGCACGGGGCCGCCGAAGGGGGGGAAGTCCGCGACCACCTTGCCCTCGGCGATGTCGACGATGCCGTAGGCACCGTCCTGGGCGCCGTACAGAAGATGGGTCTCGTCGGGGAGCACGCGGACGACGTTCACGCCCCAGCCGTGCTTCAGGATCGTGCGAAGCTGCGCGCCGGACCGGGCGTTCCATTGGCGCACGGTCCCGTCATAGGAACCGGTGTAGAGGATGTTGCCCTCGCCGGCCAGGGCGACGGCGTTGACGTTGCCGGAGTGGCCGCGCATGACGGCGCGCTCGGTCATGGTGTCGAGATCGTAGACGCGGGCGGTGCGATCCCAGATGGCGGCGGCGGCGATACGGCCATCACCGCTGACGGTCACGTCGAGAACCTTGTCGCCGGTGCCCATGAAGCGGGTGACGAGTTCGCCGCTGTCGAGACTCCACACCCCGACGCTGCCGTCGTCGCTGGCGGAAACGGCGAGCGGATGGCCCGGTACGAAGGCGACATCGTTGACGGCGGCCTCGTGGCCGATCAGGCGTTCGAGGATCGGCGAATCCCCGTCCGCCAGTGCCCGGTGGAGGATCGCGTAGTCGAACGAGGCGGACAGCACCTCGCTCCGCTCGGGCGATATCGCAAGGCCGCGTACCGGCCCGCCGTGCCCTTCGAGCCTGTCCGGCCACGCCGCTGCCGGACTGCCGGCCAGGCACAGCAACAGCGCCGCTGCGACGGCTTCCCGCACCCCGAGGCTGGAGTTGGCGCGCCGCACCGGTTCGAGCGCGCTATTCCGCGGGTTCCGCTGCGGCACCGCCGGTCCGGGACCGCTCGGCGGCCTCCATCTCCTCGACCCAGATCGAATGGTGCTCCTTGGCCCAGTTGAGATCGACCTCGCCGGAGCCCATCGCATCGAAGGCGCCTTCCATGCCGATTGTGCCGATATAGATGTGCCCGAGGATCGCGATGATCAGGATCAGGGCCATGATGGCGTGCCAGAGCTGGGCGAGCTGCATTTCCTGCAGCGCCGTCAGATCGGTCGGCAGGCCCGCGCCGAAGACGTTCAAGATGGCGAACGTCTTGGCGAACAGGCTGGTCTGGAACGGGAACATCAGCGCGATGCCCGACAGGCTGATCGAAACGCCGCCCAGGATCACCAGCCAGAACAGGATCTTCTGGCCGGCATTGAACTTTCTCGCCGGCGGATGCGAGTGCTTGGAAAACAGACCACCGCCCTTCAGCAGCCAGATGACGTCGTGGCGGTTGGGGATGTTGTTGGCGACCCACATGACGAAGATGTAGGCGAGGCCGAGCATGAAGGCGAACGCGACGTAGTTGTGCGCCAGTTTGCCCCAGAGCGAGAGCGCAGCGAAGGCGTCCGCGCCGATGACCGGCAGCAGGACATACCGGCCGTAGAGGACATTCAGCCCGGTCAGGCCCAGAATGATGAAGGACACGGCGAGTAGCCAGTGGCCCATGCGCTCGAACTCGCCGAACCGCACGATCGTCCGCCCGGCCCAGCCGTGCTCGATGCGGATGCGGCCGCGAACGAGGAAGAACAGCGCGAGCAGCACGATCATGCCGAGCAGGCCCCAGGCGCCCCAGGTCGACAGCGGCCCGTTGCGCAGCGCCCGCCAGGTCTCGCCTTCCGACTGGACCAGCGTCCCCGCGTTCTTGTCGGGAATGGACACGGTGCCCTGCGCACCGCTGCGAATGGCGCGCCAGAATTCGGTGTCCGAGGTCCCGCCCAGCGTATTGCCGGGAACCTGACCGCCGGTCGGGCTTTCGCGCAGCTGCTGCGGGCTCTCCTGTGCGAGAGCCGGGGCATTGACCGTGACGGATAGCGTCGCCGCCAGAAAGAGTGCCATCACCGCCGCGAGAGCCACGCGGCAGTGGCGACGGGAAACGGTGTTCAGGAGACGCATCGGATCTCTCCCCATCAGAATTTCTGCTGCTGATTGCGCTGGTCCAGCGCGCGGCGCTGCTCGTCGGTCAGGGCGGTATCCGCCTTTCCCGAATAGACGCCCTTGTCGAGATGGAGCGGACGGTTCTGCTCCTCCTCGCGGCAGCCCCCGAGCCCGGCCGCGAGACCGACAGCAAGCGATGCGATCAGAACGGTTTTGATGTTGCCCATTGTGTATCGCCGATCCCTCGTTTTGGCGAAGCTACCCGTGGCGGAGGCACCGGTGGCGAAGGCACGAGCCCGAGACGACTCGACGCCGCGCGTGCCCGGTTCGCTGGAACAAGGCACCGCGACGGCGTCGAAACCGTACAATGGGGCGGCCCCGAAAGGCCGCCCTCCTTGCGCGTGACCGGTCAGCCGCCGGTTTTCTGCTCGTAGGCCGTGCCCCAGCCCCAGGCGCCGGAGCCGAAGCCGCGGGCGACGATGCGCTCGCGATAGATGCCCGACACTATGTCGCCGTCGCCGGCGAGCAGAGCCTTGGTGGAGCACATCTCGGCGCAGAGCGGCAGCTTGCCCTCGGCCAGGCGGTTGCGGCCGTACTTCTGGAACTCCGCGTCGGACATGTCCTCTTCGGGACCGCCGGCGCAGAAGGTGCACTTGTCCATCTTGCCGCGCGAGCCGAAGTTGCCGACCTGCGGATATTGCGGCGCGCCGAAGGGGCACGCGTAGAAGCAATAGCCGCAGCCGATGCACAGGTCCTTGGAATGCAGGACCACGCCCTCGTCGGTCTGGTAGAAGCAGTCGACCGGGCAGACGGCCATGCAGGGCGCGTCCGAGCAGTGCATGCAGGCCACCGAGATGGAGCGCTCGCCGGGCTTGCCGTCATTGATGGTGACGACGCGGCGCCGGTTGATGCCCCACGGGATCTCGTTCTCGTTCTTACAGGCCGTGACGCAGGCGTTGCATTCGATGCAGCGTTCGGCGTCGCAGAGGAATTTCATACGTGCCATTGGTTAAACTCCTCCCTCAAGCCGGCTCGATACGGCAGAGCGTGGTCTTGGTTTCCTGCATCTGCGTGACCACGTCATAGCCGTAGGTCTGCGCAGTGTTCGAGGCTTCGCCGAGCACATAGGGGTCGGCCCCATCCGGGTACTTGGACCTTCGGTCCTCGCCCTGCCACCAGCCGCCGAAGTGGAACGGCATGAACGCGACGTTCCTGCCTACCCGTTCGGTGACCAGCGCCTTGACGTTGACCTTGGCGCCTTCCGGCCCGTGCAGCCAGACCATGTCGCCGTCCCTGATGCCGAGTTCGTTGGCATTGAAGGGATTGATCTCGACGAACATGTCCTGCTGCAGTTCGGCGAGCCACGGGTTGGACCGTGTCTCGTCGCCGCCGCCCTCGTATTCGACCAGACGGCCCGAGGTCAGAATGATCGGGAAGTCCTGCGAAAAGTCCTTGTCCTGGATGGACTTGTACAGGACCGGCACGCGGTGCCGGCGACCATCTTCGTAGGTCGGGTAATCGGCCACGAGGTCACGCCGCGGCGTGTAGAGCGGCTCGCGATGCAGCGGCACCGGGTCCGGGAACTGCCAGACCACGACGCGCGCCTTGGCGTTGCCGTAGGGTGCGCAGCCGTGCGCGATGGCGACCCGCTGAATGCCACCCGAGAGGTCGATCTTCCAGTTGACCCCGTCCGGGTTGTCGCCGCCGATCTGCTCGATCGTCGCCCGCTCGTCGTCGGTCAGGTCGCTGTCCCAGCCGAGCTTCTTCAGCATCCCGTAGGTGAACTCGGGATAGCCGTCCTCGATCTCGGAGCCGACCGGATAGACACCCTCGGCGAGCAGGTTGTGCGTGACGCCGTCGACCTCGCGCTCGACACCGAAGCGGGCACGGAAGCCCATGCCGCCCTCGGCCACCGGTTTGGTGAGGTCGTACAGGTTGGGCGAGCCGGGATGATTGATCTCGGCGGTCCCCCACGACGGCCACGGCAGACCATAGTAGTCGCCGTCGCACGGGCCGCCATTGGCCCTGAGCGTGGTCTTGTCGAAGGTGTGCTGGTTGGCCATGTGCTTCTTCAGCCGCTCCGGCGACTGGCCGGTGTAGCCGATCGTCCACATGCCACGGTTCAGCTCGCGCAGCGTGTCCTCGATGGAGGGCTCGCCGTCGACGACCTCGATGTTCTTGAACATCTCGTCGGCGAAACCGAACTTGGTCGCGAACTTGTGCATGATGACGTGGTCGGGAAGGCTTTCGAAGAGCGGATCGAACACCTTCTCGCGCCATTGCAGCGACCGATTGGACGCCGTGACCGAGCCGTAGGTCTCGAACTGCGTCGCGGCCGGCAGCAGGTAGACGCCGTCGGTACGGTCCTGCATCACGGCGCTCATCGTCGGATAGGGATCGATGACGACGAGGATGTCCAGCTTCTCCATCGCCTTCTTCATATCCGGCAGACGGGTCTGCGAGTTCGGCGCGTGGCCCCAGAAGACCATGGCGCGGACATTGTCGGGCTGGTCGACGTTCTCCTTCGACTCGAGCACGCCGTCGAACCAGCGGCTGACCGGAATGCCGGCCTTGGTCATTATTTCCGGGTCGTGGAAACGGCCGACCAGATATTCATGGTCCACGTCCCAGACGCGCGCCCAGTGCTTCCAGGAGCCTTCCGCCAGGCCGTAGTAGCCCGGCAGGGTATCCATCAGCACGCCGAGATCGGTCGCGCCCTGGACGTTGTCGTGGCCGCGGAAGATGTTGGCGCCACCGCCGGCGGTGCCGATCGAGCCGAGCGCCAGGCCCAGCGCGCAATAGGCACGGGTATTATTGTTGCCGTTGGTGTGCTGCGTGCCGCCCATGCACCAGATGATGGTGAACGGCCGGTTGTTGGCGAGCGTACGGGCGACGCGGCGCATCTGCGAGCCGGGCACGCCGGTGACGCGCTCGACCTCCTCGGGCGTCCACCTGGCGACCTCGGCCTTGACCTCCTCCATGCCGTAGACGCGAGTGCGGATGAACTCCTTGTCCTCCCACCCGTTCTCGAACACGTGCCAGAGAATGCCCCAAATCAGGGCGACGTCGGTGCCCGGACGGAAGCGGACATACTCGCTGGCGTGCGCGGCCGTGCGGGTGAAACGCGGGTCGCAGACGATCAGCGGCGCGGAATTCTCTTCCTTCGCCTTCAACAGGTGAAGCACCGAGACCGGATGGGCTTCCGCCGGATTGCCGCCAATCAGGAAGATCGCGCGCGAATTGTGGATGTCGTTGTACGAGTTGGTCATCGCGCCGTAGCCCCAGGTATTGGCTACGCCGGCAACCGTCGTCGAATGGCAGATACGCGCCTGATGGTCGACATTGTTCGTGCCCCAGAAGGCCGCGAACTTGCGCACCAGGTAAGCCTGCTCGTTGGAGTGCTTGGCCGAACCGAGCCAGTAGACCGAGTCAGGGCCGGACTGCTCGCGGATCTCGAGCATCTTGTCGCCGATCTCGTCGATCGCCTGGTCCCAGGAGATGCGGGTCCACTTTCCGTCGACGAGCTTGGTGGGATATTTGAGCCGGCGGTCGCCGTGGGCATGCTCGCGCACCGAGGCGCCCTTGGCGCAATGCGCGCCGAGATTGAACGGCGAGTCGAAGCCGGGCTCCTGGCCGACCCAGACGCCGCCCTTGACTTCGGCGAGCACGGTGCAGCCCACCGAGCAGTGGGTGCAGACCGACTTCTTGATCTCGACATTGGCGGGGGTGGCCGTCTGCGCCTCGGCCTTGCGGACCATGCCGCTGCCGACCGTCGCGGCGGCTGCAAGGCCACCGGCGGTCAGGCCCGAACGGCGCAGAAACGTGCGGCGGTCGATCGTCGCGCCGGCCACATCCGAGAGGATGTGCGCCAAACGGGTGCTTTTCGCCACGCCGTCCGATTTCTTCCTGAGCATCTTCTTCTCCTCCTGGGGCTTTCAGTGGCGCGGGGGCACCACCAGCCCTTGGTCGTTGCCTTCGCCAACGGCCCCGGTGTCAGAACCGGGTCGACTCGTAGAAGGCCTTAACGTGCGGCGTTTCCTGATAGCCCTTGCCGTCTTTGGCGGTCTCGGCTGCGGCGGCCTGCGCCGGCGCGTCCTGCATAAGCAGGCTGGCGCCGCCGACAACGGTCCCCAAGCTCGCGAGCTTCAGGAACTCGCGGCGACCCGTCGCCTTGCGATCTTTCCCTTCAGGCATTCCTTTTCTCCCCTTTGCACGACCCGCTGGCGTTCAAGGCGCCCGCCGACCGCATCCGAAATTCCCACTTGCCAACTGCCGAAATCTCTATCGTCCGGCTTTCCTGCATCGAAGGGGGCAAAAAGCCGCCCCTCGACGTCACTCCATAGAGAAGGCGGCCTCCTCCACGTCCATGAACACGCGACCGACGCCACCGACGGCGCCATAGAAGACCGCCGCCTTGGCTTTCTCGAGATCCTTGAAGAAATGTCCGGCCCAGGGACCGACGTGATCGGCGAAGAAGCGCTTCTGCCGCGACAGGGCCGCCGGTTCGCCGTAGTCGCCGAGGATCAGCCCCGCCATCATGTCGAGTTCGGCGGCGATGTGGTCCTCGGGCTCCTTCACAGCGGGATCGCGCTCGATGCCCAGGCCGGCCATGTCGTCGCGCAGCCGCGCCAGCGGCTTCTCGTGCAGGAAGCCGGTGAGATAATACGAGCCGAACGGAAGCAGTTCGCCACGGCCAAGGCCGATGAACAGATCGTGGTACTCGCGCTCCACCTGTGCGGGCTCGACTGTGCCGGCGACACGGGAAAGCTCGGCGAGGGCACGGCCGAGGTCGCTCTCGTCTCCCCCTATCGCGGCGACAAGCTCGATATCGGATCGCGCCGCCGGGCGAGCGAGAAGCCGCGCCAGCAGCCTGTAGAGCTGCGCGCGAACCTCGTCCTCCTGAGCGACTGCCGTCGTTATCTGTTCTTTTGTTTGTATCAATGCGGCCATTGACCGCTGTTCCTCCTACGTCAACTGTGTCGCGAGCATCGACTCGATGCAAGCATTCAATCTTTCTGTTTCGGGAACTAATCGATCCGACTATCGCGCTGGCGTCAAGAATGGCGATTTCTGGCGGGATTGTGGTCGCGATCTTGCCCCAGCGGAAATTGTTTTATTGTTCTGTTGCGCGTGGACCTGGTTTCGGATTGACTTGTCGCATTGCGCCGGCGCCCCAGATCAACCAAGAACCGGCAACCAGAAACGCTCAGGAACCCCCGGCGGTACGCAAGGCCCGACCGGGACAGGAAGATCAAGATGACCATCGAACTGCCGCGCACGGCCGCACGCGCGCCGCTTGTCGATCCCTTCGCCCGACACATCACCTATCTGCGCATCTCGGTCACCGACCGCTGCGACTTCCGCTGCCACTACTGCATGGCGGAGAACATGACGTTCCTGCCGAAGGCGGAGTTGCTGACGCTCGAGGAGATCGACCGCGTCGCTTCGGCCTTCGTCGAACGCGGCGTGCGCAAGCTGCGCCTGACCGGCGGCGAGCCGCTGGTGCGCCGCAACATCATGTCGTTGATCCGCACCCTGTCCCGCCATCTCGACAGCGGCGCGATGGACGAGCTGACGATCACCACCAACGGATCGCAACTTGCCCGCTTCGCCGGGGAGCTCGCCGATTGCGGGGTGAAACGCATCAACGTCTCGCTCGACACGCTCGATCCCGACAAGTTCCGCGCCATCACGCGCTGGGGCGACCTGGCCAAGGTGATGGCCGGCCTCGACGCGGCGCAAGACGCCGGCCTGCGGGTCAAGATCAACGCGGTGGCGCTGAAGGGCGTCAACGAGGACGAGATCGACGGGCTGATCCGCTGGTCGCACGGCCGGGGCATGGACATCACCTTCATCGAGACCATGCCGATGGGCGAGATCGAGTTCGACCGCACCGACAACTACCTGCCGCTGAGCGAGGTGCGCCGTCGGCTGGAACAGCACTGGACGCTGACGGACATTCCCTACAAGACCGGCGGGCCCGCACGGTACGTGGAGGCCGCGGAAACCGGCGGGCGGATCGGCTTCATCACGCCGATGACCCACAATTTCTGCGAGTCCTGCAATCGCGTGCGGCTGACCTGCACCGGTACGCTCTACATGTGCCTCGGCCAGGACGACGCCGCCGACCTGCGCGCGGCGGTGCGGGCCTCGGAAAGCGACGACCTGCTGCAGGCAACGATCGACGAGGCCATCGCGCGCAAGCCCAAGGGCCACGATTTCGTCATCGACCGGCGCAATGCCCGCCCTGCCGTCGCCCGCCACATGAACGTCACCGGCGGCTGAAGCCGCCGGTACGAATAGCAAGCTCTGCTTTTTCGGCATATCGGCTGAACGGTAGCGCCAGTAGTGGGGCCTGCCCCGGCGTGATAAGGAATACTTTCATTTGGCGTATTTCCGCCGCGGTGCAACGAGAAATCGCATTCGGATAATTCCCGTGTTTCTGTCCAAGCCCGGTGGCCGGAGCGACGCCTCTGCCCGATCAACATCCACGTCCGTCGCCACCGCCCCGGAAACGGCGGCGCGCGAGAACCTGCACGGCATGCTGGCGATGCTGGCGGCGATGTTCTTCTTCGTGACCAACGACACCTTCGTGAAGCTGTCCAGCGCGTCACTCGATTTGCCGCAGATCCTGTTCATTCGCGGCGGGATCGCCTGCGTGCTGATCGCGATCCTGGCGTGGTACATGGGCGCGCTCAGCACCTGGCCGCGGCGCGGCTGGAAGGTGATGGGCCTGCGCGTGATCGGCGAGATCGGCTCGACACTACTGTTTCTAACGGCCCTGTTCCAGATGCCGATCGCCAACGTCACGGCGATCCTGCAGGGCATGCCGCTGGTCATGACGGTGCTTTCGGCGATGCTGCTGGGCGAGATCGTGCGCTGGCGCCGGTGGGCCGCGGTCGTCGCCGGGTTCGTCGGGATGCTCCTGGTGGTCCAGCCCGGCGGCGCGGATTTCAATGCCTACGCGCTGTTCGCCGTCGCCAGCCTCGCGTTCGCCGCGCTGCGCGACCTGGCGAGCCGCTACCTGCCGGCCGAACTCCCCACGCCCTTCGTCGCGCTCGTCTCGATGATCTCGGTCACCGTCGTCGGCGGGGCGTGGTCGCTTGCCGAGCCCTGGAAACCGGTGCCCGGCGAGGTGCTGATCTACCTGGCCTGCGCCGCCGCGCTGCTGTCGGGCGCCTTCTATTTCATCACCGAGGCGATGCGGCACGGCGAGGTTTCGCTGGTGGCGCCGTTCCGGTATTCGATCATCGTGTGGGCGATCCTGCTCGGCTATCTGGTCTGGGGACAGCTACCCGATCCGCTGGCGGGCGCCGGCATGGTGCTGGTGGTCGGCAGCGGCCTCTATGTCTTCTACCGCGAAAGCCGCGTCCACCGGACCAGCCGGGCCGCGACCGACCCGGCACTCAAGCAGGGTGCGGAGTCATGACCGATACCGTGGCAGAGACCGTCGCCGACGGCATAAAGCGCGGCCAGCTTCTGGCCATCCTGATCGTCGCGACCGGGCTCGGCGTCATGTCCATGAACATGGTGCTGCCGTCGCTGCCGTCGATGGCGCGGGAGTTCGACGCCAGCTACAACGCCGCCCAGTACGTGCTGACGGTGTTCCTGATCGCGCTGTCCTTCGCCCAGCTGATCTACGGCGGCGTCTCCGACCGCTTCGGACGCCGTCCGGTGATCATCGCGGGTCTCGTCATTTTCCTCGTCGGAAGCCTGATGTCCGCCTTGGCCTGGAACCTGGAAATGCTGCTTGTCGGCCGCTTCATCCAGGGTGCGGGCGGGTGCGCGGCGCTGGTTCTCGGCCGGGCGATCCTGCGCGATCTGTTCACGCGGGACCAGGCGGCGAGCCTGCTGGGTTACGTCACCATGTCGATGGTGCTGGCGCCGATGCTCGGCCCGGCGCTCGGCGGCCTGTTCGAGGAAACGCTGGGCTGGCGCGCCGGCATCCTGCTCCTCGTCGTGGTCGGCGTCGGCGTCACCGTGCTGGTGGCGCTGCGCCTGCCGGAGACCCACTACAACCGGGGCGAATCCTCCGGGTTCGGGCCGCTGATCCGATCCTTCTGGATCCTTGCCCACAATCGCCTTTTCCTGTGCTTCGCGGCGGTGATGTCGTTCACCTCGGCGACGTTCTTCGGCTTCATCGGCGGCGCGCCCTATATCGTCATCGAACTGATGCACCGCAGCCCCGGCGAGTTCGGCCTGTGGGCGATGATGCTGGCGGCGGGCTACATGCTCGGCAACTTTGTCACCGGACGCTACGCCCAGAGAGTGGGCACGCGGCGCATGATCAGTTTCGGCGTGATCCTGGGTGTGATCGGTGCGACGGCGCTCATCGTCATGGCGCTCGCCGGGCCGAACATCCCGATCGCCCTGTTCGGGCCGATGATGCTGGTCACCTTCTCGAACGGCCTGGTGATGGCGAGCGCGGTGTCCAGTTCCGTCAGCGTCCGGCCGGATCTCGCCGGCGCCGCCGCGGGGCTGGGCGGGTTCCTGCAGATGGGCGCCGCCACGGTGGCGACCATCCTGGTGGGCGCAACGCACAACGGTACGGCGATCCCGCTTGCCATCGTCATCGGCGCCTGTGCGAGTGCCGCGTTGCTTGCGTTCCTGGCGGCGATGCGGTTTCCCGATCCGATCGAGGAACCGAGCCATTGATCAGGCGCCACTGATCAGGCGCTTGTCAGGCGCGCCACTTCGGCGCGCAGCACCGGCACGACATCGGTCTCGAACCACGGATTGCGCTTGAGCCAGGCGGTATTGCGCCACGAGGGGTGCGGCAGCGCCAGGACGCGGGGCGACGCCTGCCCGTCCCAGATCTCCCGCCAGGCGGCGACCGTCTCGGCCAGCGAGCGACGGCGGGCCGCCCCCAGATGATAGGCCTGCGCATACTGGCCGATCGCCACGATCAGCTCGATCTGCGGCATGGCCGCGAAGACACGGTCGTGCCAGGTCGCGGCGCATTCGCGGCGCGGCGGAAGATCGCCGCCCTTCGCGTCGAGGCCGGGAAAACAAAAGCCCATCGGAACGATCGCGATCCGCGCGCGGTCGTAGAAGGTTTCGCGGCCGATGCCCATCCAGTCGCGCAGGCGGTCGCCGGACGGATCGTTGAAGGGAATTCCGGTGGCGTGGACGCGCGTGCCCGGCGCCTGTCCGCAGATCGCCAGCCGCGCGCTGCCCGACAGCCAGGCGACCGGCCGGGGCTCGTGCGGCAGCGGCCTGCCGCGCGGAGTGTCCACGCACACCCGGCAGGCGGCAATTTCGCCGGCGAGCCGGTCGATCTGCGTCACGGATCCGGCGTCGGCGCTCACACCTCGACGACCAGGCCGTCCTCGGCGCGCTCGATGGACTTGTCGATCTCGCCGGCGCGCCCGCGCGACTCGGGGCCGAGGTGATTGAGCATGATGCGCCTGGCGGAAAGTCGGGGCAGGTTCGCCTCGAGGTCGCGATAGCGCACGTGATAGGGGATCGGTTCCTCGAAAGCGTAGCACTCGCACATGAACAGGTCGGCGTCGCGGGCGACGTCGACAAGCACGTCGAGCCACAGCGTGTCTCCCGAGAACGCGAACAGCCGCTCCCCGGTCCTGATGCGCAGGGCCAGCGGCGGGGCGCCGGAGGGATGGCTCACCTCGAAGGCCTCGATTTCGGCACCGCTGACATGGGTATTCTTGCCGGGGACCAGTTCCACGAACCGAAGCTCGAAACCGAGTTCGATGTTGGAGGAATCCGGGAAAAGAACCTCCTGGGCGGCACGAATGCGTTTTTCGACACCCGGGGGGCCGGCGATCGTCAGCGGCCGTGTCCGGTTCGTTACGAAATGCGCGTGCAGGATGAGAAAGGGAAGCCCGCCGAAATGATCGCCGTGCAGATGCGACAGGATGACGGCATCGACCGCGTTGGTATCGATGCCGAGGGCATTGACGCCGACCATCGCGCTGGCGCCGAAATCGACGAAATAGCGCGCGTCTTCCGTCTCCAGATGGAAGCACGTATTGCGACGCCCGCCGCTGCCGAAGGCGTCGCCGCAGCCGACTATGGTGAGTTTCAGGCTCATGCCCCGGCGCTCGGCCGGCGGGACACGTCCGCGTACCAGCGCAGCACGTTGGCGCAGCTTTCGGGAACGCCAAGCCGGACCGGCCGCATGAAATCGATAGCCACCAGCGCCGTGATATCCGCCACCGTGTAGCGCTCCCCGGCGATGAACGGGCGGGCGGCCAGTTCCCCGTCCAGCCATTCGAGCATGGTGAAGATGCGCGGTTTGTTGACCTCGCCCCATTCGGCCACCTGCGGCGTTTCCAGCTCCGCCATCGCCGGATGGGTGTGCCGGAAGGCCATCGCCACGGGGAACATCAGATTGAGTTCGATGCGTCGCTGCCACATCTCGACAAGCGCCCTGTCGAGCGTATCGACGCCGAAAAGCGGCGGTTCGGGCTGCAGTTCCTCGAAGTAGCGGCAAATCGCGATCGATTCCGCGATATGGGTACCGTCATCGAGCTCCAGAACGGGCACCCGCATCATAGGATTGCGCGCGATGAAATCGGGCGCCTTGTGTTCCTGCTTCATGATGTCGATCTCGACCCTGGGCACCTCGATGCCCTTTTCGGCCAGAAAAATGTCGACGCGCCGCGGATTCGGTGCCCGGGTGGACGTGTAGAGCTTCATGTGAGGCGTTCCCTGTCGTTCCGTCTCAGTGGATCATAGCGGCGGCGGCACGGGCAAGTGCCCGATCGCCTTATGTGCCCTTGAACATCTCGCGCCAGAGGGCGGGACGCTCGAATTCGCTGGACCAAAGGCCGGCTTCGGCCGATTTCGCGGCCCTTTCCTGCGCTTCGTAGGCGCCGTAGGCGACGGCCCAGCCCTTCTTTACCATTTCCCTGTTCAGGTCGAGCCCGCCGACCCGGCACACCGCAAGCACGCGGTTGTAGACGTCCCTGCCCGCGCCGTCGCACGTCACGTTGCGGCCGGCGATCATGCCGTGCAGCGCCGCCGTCGATGCCTCGCCGCAGCGCCAGAGCTCGCCGGCGCGCCGGCAGAACTGCCCCGTCTCCGGCGCATCGATGCCCTTGAGCCTGGTTTTCACGCTGCCGACCACAAGCGTGTCGCCGTCGATCACCCGCGCAGGGCCGTAATAGCTGCGCCGCCAGTCGGATGGCAGATACACGGCGACCAGCAACAGCAGCGCGACAGCCAGGACCGCTGTCAGCGCCTCATCGAAACGGGCCACGTATCTGCGGGACCGGCGGGGCAATGGAAAACCTCGAAACTAGATGAATCGATTCTTACGACGATCTTAAGGAATTTGCCGCACAAGGGGGCAGTTCTCCTTCGTCGCGGCGGCGTCGCGGCGGCGTAACAGTTTGCAGTAACGCGATGACCGAGCAAGGTGGGACCGCAAATCTCCCGGACCAGCAACAGGCGGCTCTACGTCGCCGCTCGGTCTCCGGCAAGGTCCGCCAGGTCCGCGAGCGGCTGACGTCGCACACGGGAACCAATCCTGCCTTCGACCGGGACCTGATCCTGGCCTACGCGCGCAACCAGACCGGCATCGCACTGGTCGTACCGCTGCTGGCGATCATCATCGCAGGCATGATTACGGTCTGGGTTCCATGGTCGGAATCCTCGGTGTGGCTCGCCGGCGTCCTGATCAGCAACGGCATCCTGACGTATCTGTGCCGGCGGTTCGAGCTCGGAAGAACGCATAAGCTGAGCGCCGAATTGTGGGAGCGCCGGTTCTTCGCCGCAGAATTCCTGAACGGCGTGATGTGGTCGACGATGGCGTTCCTCTCGGTTCCCACGCACGAGACCGAGCCGATCATCTTCATGTTCGCCGTCCTGATCGTCGTGCTGGCGATGCGCACGCTGACGGCCAGCAACCTGCCGATGGCCTCGTTGGCCGGCACCCTGCCCATCACCGCGGCGATCGTGCTGCGGTTCTCGATGCTGGGCGAGCCGCTCTACTACGCCATGGCCGGACTGGCGGCAGGCGCACAGGTCTTCTTCATGATCATCGCCCGCCAGTTTCAGTCGACGGTGCTGGCGATGTTCGGTCTGCGCAAGGAGAAGGATGCACTGATCGGCGAACTGGAACAGGCGACCGCGCTGTCGGAGGAGGCGCGGCGGCGGGCCGAGGAGGCCAATCTGGCCAAATCCCGCTTTCTGGCCACCATGAGCCACGAGCTGCGCACCCCGCTCAACGCCATCCTCGGCTTTTCCGAGGTTCTCAAGGACGAGATCCTCGGCAAGCACAGCGTGCCCGCCTACAAGGAGTATTCCGGCGACATCCATCGCAGCGGCCAGCACCTGCTCGAGCTGATAAACGAAATCCTCGACCTGTCGCGCATCGAGGCCGGCCGCTACGCCCTGCAGGAGGAAGCGGTCTCGCTGCCGGGCACGGTGCAGGACTGCCATCATCTGGCGAAGCTGCGCGCCGATCAGCGCGGCATCACGATCGAGGAGGTTTTCGAGGTAGACCTACCGAAGATCTGGGTGGACGAGCGCGCGGTGCGCCAGATCGTCCTCAACCTCCTGACCAACGCCGTCAAGTTCTCGCCGAACGGCAGCAAGGTGACGCTGACCGTCGGCTGGACCTCGGGCGGCGGGCAGTATCTCAGCGTCAAGGACAGCGGCCCTGGGATACACGAGGACGAGATCCCGACGGTTTTGCAGACCTTCGGGCGCGGCTCCGTGGCCATCAAGAACGCTGACGAAGGCACCGGACTCGGCCTGCCGATCGTCATGAAACTGATCGAACTGCACGGCGGGCGCTTCGATTTCCGCTCGAAACTGCGCGAGGGCACCGAGGCGATCGTCATTTTCCCGCGCGAACGGGTGATGAAGGCGCTGCCGCCACTGGACGACGAGAAACCGGTGCTGCGGCCGCGGCGGCGCTCGGCGGCCTGACCGCATCCGACGATCCGTTGCGGATGCGCGCGGTGCGCCACATATCCCTGCGCAAGCAACCTCAACCGGCAGGAGAGCAGACAAGGTGCGCGGCATGAACTTCGCCTGGATCGGCATCGGCATCCTTGTGCTCGCGGCCATCGTGCTGGTGTCGCGCCATTCCGACGGGATGGTCGGCGGCGTCACCAACGCGGACTTCGCCTCGCTGGTCAGCGGGGTCGCCCTGCTGATCGTCATTGGCGGCTCGATGCTCGCCAGCCGCCGGTTCAACACCGGTACCGCGCTGCGGCATGCCACCGTGTGGCTCGGCGGGATACTCATCCTCGTGACCCTGTACAGCTATCGCACAGAGTTCGCCGGCCTCGGCGCCCGCATCTTCGGAGAGCTGGTGCCGGGCGCGCCAATCTCATCGACGGATACCGACGGACGCATCGTCGTCGCGCTCAGACGCGACGCGAGCGGCCATTTCGGCGCGCGCGGCACCATCGACGGCGCCGGTGCGCGATTTATCGTCGATACCGGGGCGAGCGTCCTGACGCTGACGCCAGCGACCGCCGCCGCGGCGGGACTCGACCCGGGCGGGCTCTCTTACTCGGTGCCGGTCGAGACGGCCAACGGCATCACCTTCATGGCGCCGGCCAGGATCGGCCGGCTGGAGATCGGTCCCCTCGCCTTCCATGACCTGCGCGCCTACGTGGCGCCGCCGGGCGCACTGAACGACAACCTGCTCGGCGTGAACGTGCTCGACCGGCTGACGTCCTATTCGGTGCGCGGCGACGAGATGGTTCTGACGGGACCGCGCTGACCCGGCGTCCATTATGCGTTTACCGTTCGTTTACCGAGGCCGGAGGCCGGCGAACGGTTTCACCCTCGACTTACCCTTTTCGCCTAGCCTCGAGGGCCGTTCGCGCAAGTCCAAACAGGCGACCTGTCCGGACGGGCAACCCGGAGCCATCGCGATGATGCGCGGTCTCGCAATCCTGTTCGTCCTCGGCGCCGCCGTCTACGCGGCCCCGAAGCTCGAGCAGTACGTCAGCCAATCGGAGAACCCGGACGCCGGCCGCGACGAGTCCGCCAATTCGTCCACCTATGCCACCGCGCCCCTCACCGTGCGGCTGCGCGCCGACCCTCGCGGGCATTTCCTGGTCCAGGCCACGGTGAACGGCCGGACGATCGACATGCTCGCCGATACCGGCGCATCGGCGGTGGCGCTGACGGAAGCCGACGCCAGGCGCGCCGGCTTCGACCCGCGCACGCTCGATTTCAACATCCCGGTCCAGACCGCCAACGGCAAGGTCAACGTGGCCAGCGTCATGCTCGATCGCATCGAGGTCGAAGGGATCGTGCTGCGCGACGTGCGCGCGATGGTCGCCGAAAACGACGCACTCGCCTCCAGCCTGCTCGGCATGAGCTTCCTGGGCCGCCTTGCCAGCGTCAAATTATCCGGAGATACCCTCGAACTCGTCAAATGAGACGGTTCCTTCCCGTACGAGAGTGCTGTAACTG
Organism: Microbaculum mangrovi; assembly: GCF_051390635.1. Lineage (NCBI taxonomy): Bacteria > Pseudomonadati > Pseudomonadota > Alphaproteobacteria > Hyphomicrobiales > Tepidamorphaceae > Microbaculum > Microbaculum mangrovi. Next base: position 309,988 of record NZ_JBPODT010000002.1, on the reverse strand, counting down.
CTCTCGCCATCGTCGAAACGATCGAATGGACAGGTGATGCTTCCAAAGCCGACCGCAGCGGTCGCGGCCAACACCGCGGCCTACGAGACCACCCCGCTCGTCAAACCGACCGGTTTTCGCGAGTACGACGCCCGCTGGCTGATCGGCAGCGAACTGAACCTGATGGGCGCACAGGCACTTGGCCTGGGCATCGGCACGCTGCTGCACGAGCGCGACGTGCGGCCCGATATCGTCGTTGGCCACGACTACCGGTCCTATTCGCAGTCGATCAAGCTGTCGCTGGTCGCCGGGCTGATGTCGGCCGGCTGCCGGGTTCACGACATCGGCCTGGCAGTTTCGCCGATGGCGTATTTCGCCCAGTTCGCGCTCGACGTTCCCGCGGTCGCCATGGTCACGGCGAGCCACAACGACAACGGCTGGACCGGCGTGAAGATGGGCGCCGATCGGCCACTGACCTTCGGCCCCGACGAGATCGGCCGGCTGAAGGAGATCGTGCTGTCGGGGGCGGGCGTCCAGCGTCAGGGCGGCTCCTACACGTATGTCGAGGATTTCGGCGAGCGCTATGTCGCCGACCTCGTCGCGGGAAAGACGCTCAAGACGCCGCTGAAGGTCGTCGCGGCGTGCGGAAACGGCACCGCCGGGCTGTTCGCCGCGCGGGTGCTCAGGGCGATCGGCTGCGAGGTCGTGGAGCTGGATTGCGAACTCGACTACAACTTCCCGAAATACAATCCGAACCCGGAAGACATGAAGATGCTGCACGCCGTCGCCGACGCGGTGAAGGCGAGCGGCGCCGCCGTCGGACTTGCGTTCGACGGCGATGGCGACCGCTGCGGCGTCGTCGACGATAGCGGCGAGGAGATTTTCGCGGACAAGGTCGGCGTGCTGCTCGCCCGCGACCTGTCCGCCCGGCACCCGGGCTCCAGGTTCGTCGTCGACGTGAAATCGACCGGCCTGTTCGCCACCGACCCCGTGCTCAAGGAGAACGGCGTCTCGGTCGACTACTGGAAGACCGGCCATTCCTACATCAAGCGGCGCGTCAACGAACTCGACGCACGGGCGGGATTCGAGAAATCCGGCCACTTCTTCTTCAACGCGCCGGTGGGCCGCGGCTATGACGACGGCCTGGTCGCCGCGATCGCGGTCTGCGAGATGCTGGACCACAATGCCGGCACGCCGCTGTCTGCGCTTCGCGCCGCGCTGCCGCAGACCTGGCAGTCGCCGACCATGTCGCCGCATTGCGCCGACGAGGTGAAATACGACGTGGTCGACAGGGCCATCGCGCATTTCAAGACGCGCGCGGAGGCCGGCGACAGCCTGGCCGGGCAGAAGGTCCGCGACGTCATCACCGTCAACGGCATCCGCCTCGTGCTGGAGGACGGCACCTGGGGCCTGGTTCGCGCCTCCTCCAACAAGCCGGAACTCGTCGTCGTCGTCGAGAGCCCGACCTCGGAGGCCAACATGCGGGCGATCTTCGCCGAGATCGACGACTACCTGTCGGCCCAGCCCGAAGTCGGCGAATACAACCAGAAGATCTGAATCGAATTTCCCGCGACGCGCCGGCGCGACTGTTCGCGCCGGCAGCCGCTATGCGACCGAGCCGCGCTGTCTAGAGCCAGATCCAGACGCCGACGAAGCCGTCGACGGTATCCCCGTCCTCGGAGACGGGAACGATCAGCCGCTCGAAGGTGTGCAGCTTGCTGCAGACCTGCGCGTTCACCCGCATCCAATAGTGAGGCCGGGCCTCATCGACGACCCTGTCGTAGACCGACTCGAAGTAGTCCACCTGCTGGGGAGCGGCCAGCTCATCGATGGAATAGCCCTGGATATCGCGACCGAGCACAGCCTGGTGGCCGGCGCCGACCCGCGAATAGACATAGCGCCGGCTTCCCTCGGCGCGCGGCTCGACGGTGATCAGCACCGCTCCGGGCTGCCGCTCCATAAGATCGTCGACCCCCAGCTCCTGCGCCGACGGCAAACGCCCGTCTCCGCTGAGATCGACCCAGCGGCGATAGAGATCGTGAAGCGCGGGATCGGCGCTTTCGGGCGCGGGCGACCCAACGGCGTCACTCATTGAAATTCATGTCCCGAACAGCTCCCCACCGCGTTCGAAATACGTGAAACGGAAAATAGGTGGCCATGCTATTCGCTCAGTTGCCGATAGGGCATTGCGACTTTTATCCTCCCGCGCCAAATTGTTGTTCCGCAACGTTAGGAAAGACATGCACGGCGTCAGCACCGACCGCCTCCAGGTCTCGGCAGCGCTGTTGACCGGACTCGCCGAGGTCACGAACGCTTCCGGCCTGAGCTACGAGAGCATTGCCGGAGCCGTCGGCCTTGCGGACTTCGATCCCAAGGACGACGAGCAATTCGTCAACCTCGACAGTTTCGCCAAGTTCCTGGAAGTCGCGGCGTTTCTATCCGCCGACGACAGCTTCGGCATACGTCTCGGCGAATGGCAGCTCACGGCTCCCGCCGGACCGCTGGCCATTGCCATGGCGAACGCCGCCGACGGCCGGACGGCGCTGGAAATACTGACCCGCTACCTGAGCACGCGGATCGACGTCGCCTACGCCGAACTCGTGGTGGAATCGAATCGCGTCGTCGTCGAATGGGGCTTTTCGCCGCTGATGGTGAAACGCTGGCAGCTCAACGATTTCGCGGCGGTGCTGATCATGGGCCTGTTGATGCCGATCATCGACCGGAACTGGCGCTCGATGGCGGTGCAGCTGGTTCGCCCCGCACCGCGTACGCTCGACTGCCATCGCCGCATCCTCGGCCGCGTGATCGAGTACTCTCAGCGCACGAACCTGATCGCTTTTCCCCTCGACGCGCTCTCCGCCACCCCGGCGAACGCCGATCCCGCGCTTTTTCGCATCGCCTGCAGGCTTCTCCATCGGATCCAGGTGGAGCGCAACCACGCGCGCGATCTGATCACCAGCGTCCGCGAGGAGATCATCCAGGCGCTGCCGAGCGAAGACGGTGCCCAGCTGAAGCGCGTGGCGCGCCGCCTCGGGCTCAGCGAACGCAGCCTCCAGCGCTATCTTTCCGAACACAACACTTCGTTCCAGCAGCTGTTCGACGAAACACGCAAGGCGCTGGCCGAGCGCTATCTCGAGGATCCGAGCCTCAGCTTCTCGGAGATCGCCTATCAACTGGGCTTCTCAGCGCCCAGCGCGTTCACGCGCGCGTCCTACCGCTGGTTCGGCAAGAAGCCGAGCGTCGTGCGCGGGGAACTGCGGAGAGAGCCGACCGGGCGGTAACGGCCCCGCCGCCACCGCTCACCCCCGGCGCGGTGAAATGTTAATTATATGGCGCCCATAGATAATAATGTCGTTTTCATCGCGTGGCATAAGCTAGCGCAACGACATGGCTGCTGCGGACGTATCGGTCCGCTGTCCGACCAGGAACCGATGAATTGAATCGTACAGTTGTCGCGTTCCCACAGATCCCGTGTGGCGATCCAAAGCTCTCGGGAACACGTCGTATGTTTATATGTCAACGGATTTCGACGACATGGCATTCGATCAGAACGATCCCATGCCATGCACTATCCGTGGGCGACTTTGGAGGCAGATGAAGTGACACATGAATCTGGTGTGGTCCTTGGCCTACCCCAGGGGCACGGCGAACGAGAGGCGGGCGCGGCAGCGAACCGCAACCTGTTCACCATCGGCGAAATCGCGCGGGAGTTCGGCTTTACGCTGCGCGCCCTGCGCTTCTACGAGGAGAAGGGTCTTATTTCTCCGCGCCGCAATGGCAACCGTCGCCTCTATTCCGTGGAGGACCGGCAGCGCCTTGAGGTCATCGCCAACGGCAAGAAGATCGGGATGCCGCTCGACGACATCCACGAGATCCTGCGGGCGGGCACCGCGAATGACGACACGCCGATGATCCGCGTGGCTCTCGAGAAGGCGACCGCGCGGCTCGATGCCCTCGAGGCGGAGAAGGCACAGGTCGAGAGCTTTACCCGCGAAGCCCTGAAACTGATCGACGGGCTGAACAAGAAGCTGAGCGACAAGGCATCCGCCGTCGCCGGTTGATCCGCACTGGTTGAACCGGGCCGGTCGGTCCGGTGCCACCGATCCGGAATAGCCCCCCGCGCATTGCGGCCGCCGGGGGGCTCTCCCCTCCCCTTACAGCAGGCTGTACCCGAAGCGGGCCGCGACGATCAGCAGGAAAATGCCGAAGGCCATTTCCAGCTGTCGCCGCTTCAGCGCATGCGCGAGCCGCACCCCGAGCGGCGCGACCAGGGTCGACACCGGGATCACCAGGGCGACGCCCAGCAGGTTGACGAACCCGAGCGACAGCGGCGGCAGGCCTTCCACGCCCCACCCCGACCAGATGAACCCGATCGCCCCGGGGATCGAGATCAGCACGCCCAGCCCGGATGATGTCGCCACGGCCTGGTGGATCGGCCGGCCATAGAGCGTCATGATCGTGTTGCCGAAGGTTCCACCGCCGATGCCCATGAGCGTCGACAGGGTTCCCATCGCGCCGCCGATCAACGACCGCGCCGGCTCGCCGGGCAGATCGGCGCCCAGACGCGCCCCGCTCGTCCCCAGCACAAGGCGCACGCCCACGAGCAGCGCCAGGACGGCGAAGGTCGCCTTGAGGCCCGTGCTCGACATCATGTCGGCGATCAGCGCGCCGAGTATCACGCCGAGAATCACCGGCACCGCCCAGCCGCGCAAGAGCTTCATGTCCACCATGCCGCGCTTGCGGTGCGACAGAAACGAGCGGATCGACGTCGGGATGATGATGCCAAGCGAGGTGCCGACCGCGATATGCATGCACAGCGCCGGATCGACCTTGAGGGCGGTCAGGAACTGATAGAGCACCGGCACGATGACGGCGCCGCCACCGACCCCGAAGGCACCGGCCAGCAGGCCGGTGAGGATGCCTGTCGCGACCAACGCGAGCGCGAACATCGCCATGTCGGCGACCGAGAAATCCAGGACCAAAGTCGTGACCTTTCGTTGAGATGTGACGTCAGGCAGCGTCGCGCCGGGCGGCGCGCGCGAGGGTTTGATAGGCATCGAGAACGAGGTCGGGACGCGCGCCGGGGCGCTGCGCGTCGACGGTCAGCATCCGCCGCCACACGCGCGCGCCGGCCTCGCCGTGGAACAGGCCGATCATCGGCCGCGTCACGTGATGAAGCGGGACGCCTTGCGCGGTCTCGCGGTCGGCATAGGCGTGCATTTTCGCGATCAGCGCCTCGTCCGTGATCGGCGGCGCCGGATCGGCGAAGACGAGCCGGTCCACCTCGCGCAGCAGCCCCGGCCGCTGATAGGCGGCACGGCCGAACATGATGCCGTCTAGCGTCTCCAGGTGCGCGACCGCCTCCGACACCGATCCGAGGCCGCCGTTCAACGACATCGGAATGCCGGGAAAGTCGCGCTTGAGCCTATGCACGCGATCGTAGTCGAGCGGCGGGACGTCGCGGTTCTCCTTCGGGCTCAGGCCCTTCAGCCAGGCCTTGCGGGCATGGACGACGAGCCCGTCGGCGCCGGCGGCGATCTGGGCGGCGACGAAGCGGTCGAGCGGCGCGCCGGTATCCTGATCGTCGATGCCGAGCCGGCACTTCACTGTAACCGGGACGGCGACGGCGGCCTTCATCGCCCGCACGCAGTCGGCGACCAGCTCGGGCTCGGCCATCAGGCAGGCGCCGAAGCGGCCGGACTGTACCCGGTCGGACGGGCAGCCGACATTGAGATTGACCTCGACGTAGCCGAATCCCGCGGCAATGGCGGCGGCTTCGGCCAGCTCTTCGGGGTCGGAGCCGCCGAGCTGGACGGCGACGGGAAGCTCGGCCGCGTCGAAGCCCAGCAAACGCCGGCGGTCGCCGTGCAGGATCGCGGCGGCCGTCACCATTTCGGTATAGAGTAGCGCGTGACGGGTCAGCAGCCGGTGGAAATACCGGCAGTGCCTGTCCGTCCAGTCCAACATGGGCGCGACGGCAAAACGCCGAGATACGCTAATGTGCGATTGTCCTTCTTTTTCCACTACTTAGTCCATATCTCTCATTTTTGCCCTTGCCTCATTTGGGCTGATTTTGTACCTTTTTAGCCGGAAAGTACAACAAATGTTGTACCGCTAAAGGCAATGTTGTACCGATATGGGCACGATCGTAAAGCGTTCACGCAAGGACGGATCTGTAGCATGGCTCGCGCAGATTGTCATAAAGCGCGGCGGCAAGATCGTTCTGCGTGAGAACAAAACCTTCGAGCTCCGGTCAACAGCCAACGCCTGGCTCAGCCAACGCGAATATCGGCTCGGTCAACCTGGCACGCTTGAGGTCGCGCTCAAATCCAGGTCGAGTGGGAACCAAGACCCGACGCTCTCCGACGCGATAGATCTCTACATCCGCGAAAGCAACGAGAAGATCGGACGCACAAAAGCGCAGGTGCTCAAGAGCATCAAGAATTTCGATATCGCCGACAAAACATGTGCGTCGATCTCCAGTGCCGATATTGTCGCGTTCGCGCGCGAGAAACTCGAGAGTGGGGTTCAACCGCAGACCGTCTCAAATTATCTCTCTCACCTCGGCGCTGTATTCGCCATCGCGCGCCCTGCCTGGGACTACCCTCTTGACCGGCAAGCCATGCAGGACGCCTGGATCGTCGCGGATCGGTTGGGTCTAACGACGAAGAGCCGTGAACGCGATCGTCGGCCAACCCTCGATGAACTCGATAGGCTCATGCAGCATTTCAAGGATCGGTCGGCTGCTAGGCCGTCCTCCATACCAATGCATCGGATCATCGCCTTCGCCATTTTCTCAACCCGCCGGCAGGAAGAGATCATCCGGATCACCTGGAAAGACCTGGACAAGGAAGGCAAGCGCGTACTGGTGCGCGACATGAAGAATCCCGGCCAGAAAATCGGTAACGATGTGTGGTGCGACCTGCAGGAGGAAGCACTTGCGATCGTCGAGGCGATGCCCAAAGTCGCCGATCAGATCTTCCCCTACACCACCGACGCGATCGGTGCGTCCTTCACGCGAGCGTGCAAGCTTCTCGGGATCAACGACCTCCGCTTTCATGACCTGCGGCACGACGGTGTTTCGAGGCTGTTCGAGCTTGGCTTGAACATACCCAAGGTCGCATCCAACTCCGGACACCGGTCGTGGACGTCGCTCAAGCGCTATACGCACCTGCGGCAGACAGGAGACAAGTACGATAGCTGGAAATGGCTCACGGAAGTGACCAGGAAGGACCCTGCCCTAAAGCTCGTGCAACACGGGCAGTTTCCCCGGAGACGGCGTTCCCAGCGGACGGCAGGCCGAAACCATTAAGCGATCGCGTCACCGGTCTCGGGCGTCCGGCGCCTCCGCCATCGCGAAGCCCGGATTGATATTCACAAAATTACCCGGGTGACGAGACGCGGTTCTTTGGTCGAGACCGAGCAGATCGATGTCGATCAGTTGATGTATGGATAGCCCCGCGTTCAGTGGACAAGTTGCCGCAAAAAGTTCTGAGCACGCTCTGTCTGTGGGGTGTTGAAAAAGACGTCCGGCTTGTTTTGCTCGACGATCTTGCCTTGGTCCATAAAGACGACCCTGTCTGCTACTTGCCGGGCAAAACCCATCTCATGAGTGACACACAACATCGTCATTCCGTCACCCGCGAGTCCGACCATCGTATCAAGAACTTCCTTGATCATCTCCGGGTCGAGCGCGGATGTTGGTTCGTCGAACAACATGACCTTTGGTTCCATACAGAGGGCGCGCGCGATGGCGACGCGTTGCTGTTGTCCGCCCGAAAGCTGAGCAGGATATTTGCTTGCTTGTTCCGGAATGCGCACTTTTTCCAGATATTTCATCGCGGTCTCCCGCGCCGCACTAGCACCGACGCTGCGGACCTTGATGGGTGCCAAGGTACAATTTTCCAAAATCGTCAGATGCGGAAACAGGTTGAAGCTTTGAAAGACCATTCCGACTTCGCGGCGCACGGCACCGATGTTTTTGATACTCCCGGTCAATTCCGTCCCGTCCACGACAATCCGCCCGGCGTCGTGATGCTCGATTCGGTTGATGCAGCGGATCAAGGTGGACTTTCCCGAACCGGACGGCCCGCAAATGACAATCTTCTCGCCCGCTCGAACTTGCAGGTCTATGTTCTCAAGGGCAGCAAAATTGCCGTAGCGCTTGCCCACATTTTCAAGACTGATGACGGTGTCAGTCGCCGTCGGTGGCGATATTGAAGTGTGCAACATATGGATTCAGTTTCCTCCGGCAGTCTGCCGCTTAAACGGTCATGTTCGATTTGCGGATCGTGCGCGATTGCCGGACGTCGAACCTATGTTTGAGCAGCGCGACGCATTGCGACGCTATCCAGCAGATGGCGAGATAGACTACGGCGACAAACAGGTAGAGTTCGACCATCCGGCCATTGATTTGCGAAAGCTTCGACGCCGCCCCCAGAAAGTCGGTCATCGACAAGACATAGACCAGAGAGGTGTCCTGAAACAGGATGATGGTCTGAGTGAGGATTATTGGGGATACGGCGCGGAAAACCTGCGGAAGTATGACGTAGGCATAGGTATCGAATGTCGACAGGCCAAGGGCGTCGGCCGCCTCGAATTGACCCTTGTTCAGTGAACGCAGGCCCACTTTGATGATCTCGGAATAATAAGCGGCCTCGAAAAGGCCGAATGTAATGAACGCGGTATAGGTCGCGCCGAGCGGCATGGGGCGCCCACCGGCAAATACGCTTCCCAGCACGATCGGGACCAGAAAGAAGAACCAGAACAGAACGAGGATCAGCGGGATCGACCGCATAACCGTGATATAGACCTGGACGACCTGCGTGAGCACCGGCACGTTTAGGTGTTGGATGAGCGCAAAGATCGTACCAAGGACGATGCCGATCAAAAAAGCGACCACAGTGAGAATGATAGAGAACTGCAGTCCCGATAGCAGATACGGCAGGGATTGACCGATTACGGAGAAATCAAGCTCACCCATGTGCTTTCTCCATTTTCTGAACGAGCGGCACTGTCTTGTTGCGGTCTCGCGGATCGTTTCCGGGGATGTGTAGGCGCGCGTCAATGAACATCATGAGTTGGTAGGCGCATAGCGCCAGCACCAAATACAACACAGTCGCCGCGCTGAAAGCGGCAAAGGTCTGAAAGGTGTATTCGCTGATCTGCCGAGCCTGAGCGGTGAGTTCCAACAAACCGATGGTGAGCGCCACCGATGTGTTTTTGTAAATGCCCATGACCTCGCTGGTCAGGCTCGGGATGATCAGCCTGAGCGCCTGTGGCACGATGACAAATCGATAAGTCTTCCAACCGGAAAGCCCCAGCGCCGTCGCGGCTTCGCTTTGCCCTTTGGGCAATGCCTCGACGCCGGTACGCACCTGCTCGGCGACCCGTGAGGCGGTGTAAAGGCCAAGACAGATAAGCGCGGGAACAAAAGCGCCCCAAGGGGGTGCCATACGCTTGACCCAAGTACCGGCGGCAGTCGGCAACAGTTCGGGCAAAACGAAATACCACAGAAACAGCTGCACCAGCAGCGGAATATTTCTGAACAGCTCGACATAGAGCCGGCAAATACCCGCGATCAGCCGATTATTCACAGTGCGTCCGACTCCGACGAGCAAGCCAACCGCAAATGCGATCCACCAACCCAGAAAAGCGAGCGCCAACGTCCAGCCAAGCCCGGAAAGCAGCCATTGCCAATAGTACTGGCCGCTTGGAGATTGTTCAAAGAGGACGTCTGGCATCTATTTGGACCCATTTTTTTACAGAGAGGACAACGGCTACTTGAACCGACAGACCCCCCGGGAGGCGGATGCCCCCGGGGAAAGCACGACACTTGGGACGCCTATTCCAGAGAGTCGCTGGGATTCTCAACCCGCGCCTTGAGCCCGTCGCTCATCGGCAAATTGAGATTTTCGTCATTGGGCGGAATCGGCTGCGTGAACCATTTATCGTAGAGTTCCGCATACCTTCCTGATGTCATGGCCTCGGATAGGGCGCTGTCGACCAGAGCCTTGAATTCGTCATCGCCCTTGCGAAGCATCAACCCATAATATTGGGCGCCGCCATAGTTACCCTTGACGAATTTGAAACTGTCCGAGTCCGGTGCGGACGCGACAAGACCGGCTTGCAGGATGTTGTCCTCGAACCAGGCGTCGGCGCGGCCGGTGCGCAATAACAGCAGAGATTCCGCCTGCTCCTTGCCCTGGATAACGGTAAAACCGAGATTCTTTTCTGCGTTAGCTTTTTCCGCCACCGGCAAGTTAAGTGACCCTTGCGTGACCGCAACGACCTTGCCGTCGAGATCCTGATCGGAGTCGATGCCACTGTCTTTCTTAGTCAGCCAGCTTGTCTCTCCCACAAAAGTCGCCACGCTGAACGCGACTTCCTCCTGACGCCTGGCAGTGTTGGTCGTGCTACCGCACTCGAGGTCAATCGTGCCGTTCTGAATCAGCGGAATACGATTGGAGGCATTCGCCGGCGCGTAGCTGACGTTCAGATCGGGCATGTCCAACTCGGCCTTGATCTTATCGACCACGATGTTGCACAGGTCGATCGAAATCCCGACCGGCGTCTGATTGGCGTCCAGATAGGCAAACGGAACCGAAGTTTCGCGATATCCCAGGGTGATTTCCCCGGACGACCGAATTTCATCCAGCGTCGCACTCTGGGCAAATGCCGCAGCGGGACTTGTAATGGCCGCAGCGGTGAGAACGGCAAGTATATATTGCTTGTCGATAGCCTTCATTGGTGAGCTCCCTGTTGCTCTTAATGGAAATTCAAAATCTGAACGCTGCGGCCGGCGGCGATCAGGCCGCCTTGCTGGCAGGCAACTCCTTGAGGCTCTCCGCCAAGGACTCTTCGAGAATGGAGATCGCCCGGTCGATCTCCTCGGTCGTCACGGTCAGTGGAGGTGCGATCCGCCAGACGGATCCGCGTTCCGGTCGCCGTCTGATGTTCATGCTGAGGCCGCGCTCGAAACATTTCTGGGTCGTCAGCGCACCCAATTGGTGAGCGGGCGTGCGCGAATTGCGATCGGTCACAAGTTCGACGCCGAGAAGCAGGCCGAGCCCCCGGACATCTCCGATTACGTCATAGCGCTGCTGAATGCTCTCAAGTCCTTGTTTCAGATATGCGCCCATCTCGTTGGCGCGGGCAATGAGGTTTTCCTGCTCGATCACCCGCAAGACGGCCAGCCCCACTTCGGCAGGAAGCGGGTCGGACACATGACTGGTGTAGTAGGTGAACTTGCGCGCATGAATTCTGTCTTCGATCTCTGGCGTCGTTGCGACCGCCGCCAGGGGCAAGCCGCCGCCCAAGGTCTTGGACATGGTCACAATATCCGGCGTAACGCCGAAATACTCTGAGCCGGTGCGCGTACCGATCCGACCGAAGGCGGTTTGCGCTTCGTCGAAGATGAGCAGCATACCGCGATCGTCCGCCGCTTTGCGCAGTGCTTCCATAAAGGCCTTGGGAGGAACCAGAACACCGCCGGCGCTGATCACGGGCTCGGCGATAATCGCGGCTCCACGACCAGCGGATTGCATATCGAACAGCTTCAGCGCGAGCTCGAGATTGGCCAACGCGGCCTCTTCGGCCGTTTCCGCCGGAATATAGGGGCGATACGCATTGGGCTCGGGGATGACAAAGACGCCCGGGGCCGGTACGCCATAGCCCTTCCGGTCGCTGGCCATCGACACCGAACCTGCCCCGCCCGTGATGCCATGCCACGATCCGCCGAGCGTCAGTACCTCGTAACCATCGGTATACATCTTGGCCATGCGCAAGGCGACTTCGGTCGCCTCGGACCCGGTGTTTATGAAGATCGAGCGGGTAAGGTCACCAGGCATCCATTCTTCGCCGACGACTTTTGCCAGCTGTGCCACGACTTCGGGGATCATGCCCGAGAAGAAATGGTAAGCTTTTTCGCCAGCACGCTGTACCGCCTCTACTATGGCGGGATGATTGTGCCCGATGGTGGCGCACATCTGCCCCGAAGTGAAATCGAGATATTCCGTACCCTCAACATCTTTAACGACAGTGCCCCTGGCCGATGAGAAGAGGTTGGGGAATACGTCGCCGCCATATCTCACGAGAAATTCCTGATAGGCTTCGACCCGCGTATTCGTCATTGACCGCTCCCTTGCTTCAGGCGCGCGACATCGCTTTCAGCGCCGAGCCTCTGGGCATCGGAGCGTCCGCTAAGTCGCAAATTGGTTTGTCTGGCACGAAGCGCGTCCGGCATTCGGCGTCGTTGCTTCGCTCTGGGAGATAGTAGTATAAAAGGGCTGAAACAGACGCCAGTTGAAAAGGTTCAACAGCTGATTAGATGAACTCAACAGCCGGCCGCACACGATTAAGACTGCCGCCGCTCAAAGCACTTCTTGCATTTGAAGCGGCCTCCCGGAACGGCAATTTTGGTGGAGGCGCCAAGGAGCTTGGGGTCACGACGTCGGCCATTAGCCATCAAATCCAGCAGTTGGAAGACTTCCTGGGCGTCAAACTGTTTTTGCGCCATGCGGGACGTGCAACCTTGACCAGTGCCGGGCGCGTGTATGCCGAAGAGCTCGAACAAGCCTTCGAGATGATTGGGGTGGCCACCGAACTTGTGGCGCCGCAGTCACAGTCGGGGCATCTGGTCATCGCGTCAGGCCCCAGCTTTGCGGCGAAATGGCTGCAGCCGCGCCTGCCCTTATTTCTTGGGGCAAATCCCGGCGCGAAGGTTCGCCTGTCGACGCTGTCCGATTGCAACGACCTTGAAAGCGAACGCTTCGACATCGCAATCACATATGGCCAACCCGCCGGGGCACAGCGTTATGTCGAGCCGCTCGTCGTCGAGAAACTGCAGCCCTATTGCAGCCCCGATCTCGTACAATCCGTCGGGCTTGGGTCCATCGCCGATCTGGAAAAGGCAACCCTCATTCATTCGGTCAACGCGCTAAGCTGGTCAAACTATTTCAGGCGGATCGGCCATGGTGATCTGAGACCGGCGAACGAAATCTGGCTGGACCGGTCCACCATAGCCATCGACGCGGCCGTGCAAGGCATGGGCGTGGTTCTGGAAAGCGAGCTGCTGGTTGCTGAGGAACTCGCCAGCGGTGCGTTGGTCAAGCCATTCGAAAACGACGATATTGAGGTTCAGGTGACCTCCTATTATCTGGTCAAAGCGCCCGGTTTTCGTGGAAAACCTCAGGTGTTAGCATTTGAGAACTGGCTGCGTGACGTCATTCCGGTCTTTCACGTGGCGTTTTCCGAAGCGCTTTAGCTGGTCTGATCAGATGCGGTCGTCGAAAACACGCAGCACACAGCTACGTCTCGATCAAATTATCGCCGAACGTAGTTTCGATATCAGTCAGCAGTCCATCCGCCGTCCAGCATCAACGCGCTGCCGGTCATCAGGGCCGAGGCATCCGAGGCAAGGAAGACTGCGGCGCCGGTCACATCGGACACTCGGCCGATACGGCCCAACTTGATCTTGGACAGCACCGAATCCTTGAATGCCTTGTCCTCGAAGAAAGGCTTGGTCATCGGTGTTTCGATAAAGGTGGGACAGATGGTGTTGACGCGGATATTGTGCGGACCAAGCTCGCATGCAAGCGCCTTGGTGAAGCCCTCGATCGCCCATTTCGATGCGCAATAGATGGTGCGATTGGCCGCGCCCACATGCCCCATTTGCGAGGAAATAGTCATGATCGAGCCGCCATTGCCTGCCGCCATCATCTGGTTGGCAACTATTTTGGCGACGAAATAAACGGCGCGGACATTGAGATCCATCACCGTATCATAATCGTCTTCGCTGACCTCGCTTTGCGGCTTTGGCCGGTTGGTGCCGGCATTGTTGACGAGCACATCGAACGGCGCTTGCTCAGCGATCAGCGCAGCAAAGCCCGTCACATTCGTCACGTCGCATGGCAATGCGCGCGCCTTGTGGCCGTTGGCCGACAGCGCGGCTGCAACCTGCGCGATCTCGGTTTCCGTCCGGGCGCACAAGACCACTTCGGCGCCGGCCTCGGCCATTGCCTCGGCTATAGTCTTGCCGATGCCACGGCCCGCTCCGGTTACGAGTGCACGTTTACCATCCAGCCTGAACGACGGGGAGGCGCTCATTCGGCGGCCGCTCCGAAAGGCACGTTATTGCCGCCATACCGCCGCACCCGGACGTTGGCCTGCTCGGCGTGCCCGACAAAGCCTTCGAGCATGCAAAGCCGCGAGCAATATGCGCCGATTTTTGCCGCGGCCTCATCCGTGGTGATCTTCTGATAACTGTGGGTCTTGAGATATTTTCCCACCCACAGACCGCCGGTATAGCACCCCGCTTTTTTGGTGGGCAGGGTGTGATTGGTGCCGATCACCTTGTCACCATTGGCCACATTGGTGCGCGGACCGAGAAACAGGGCTCCATAGCAGGTCATGTTTTCAAGGAACCAGTCGTCGCGGTCGGTCATTACCTGCACATGTTCCGATGCAACGTCGTCGGCCACTGAAAGCATTTCCTCATAGGTATCGCACACGATCACCTCACCATAATCTTCCCAGCTCTTGGACGCGGTGTCCGCCGTCGGCAGGATTTTCAAAATCCGCTCGATTTCAGCCAGGGTTTCCTCGGCCAGCTTTTTCGAGTTGGTAAGCAAAACGGCGGGCGAGTTATAGCCATGCTCCGCCTGGCCAAGCAGATCGGTGGCGCAGATTTCCGCGTCGACGGTCTCGTCGGCGATCACCATGGTTTCGGTCGGTCCGGCGAACAAATCGATGCCGACCCGTCCGAAAAGCTGGCGCTTGGCTTCGGCCACAAAGGCATTGCCCGGTCCCACAAGCATGTGCACCGGTTCGATCGTCTGGGTGCCAAGCGCCATCGCACCGATGGCCTGAATGCCACCCATCACATAGATCTCATGCGCGCCGCCAAGATGCATGGCGGCGATCACGGCCGGGTTCGGTTCGCCCTTGAACGGCGGGGTCGCCGCGATGATGCGCGGTACTTTCGCCACAGAGGCCGTGGCAACCGACATATGCGCGGAGGCGACCATCGGGAACTTGCCGCCGGGCACATAGCAGCCCACCGACTGAACCGGGATGTTCTTGTGGCCCAGTATGACACCGGGCATGGTTTCAATTTCGATATCGAGCATCGAGTCGCGCTGCGCCTGGGCGAAGTTGCGCACCTGGGCCTGGGCGAACTTGATATCCTCCATGTCACGCGCCGAAACGCGATTCATCAACGCTTCGATCTCGCTCGCGGAGAGCTTGAAGGAGGGCGGACCGAACTTATCGAATTTTTCCGAGAGTTCGCGCACGGCAACATCGCCGCGGGCCTCGATGTCCTGAAGAGTCGATACAACGACCTGACGGGTTTTCAAATCGTCTTCGGAGCGTTCCGCTTCCGGCTTGCCCGATTTCAGATAGGTGATGGCCATCTCAAGCTTCCTTTTCTCAGGTTCCAAGGGATGCTAAACGAATATGAAAGTTTTCATCAATGGATTGAAATTTTTTCATGACAAAGCCGACCGCCAAACAGGTTGCGCACGCTGCCGGCGTCTCAATTTCTGCCGTTTCCCGCGCGTTCAGCCCGCATGGCTCGATCGATGAAGCGAAACGACAACGTATCCTGACAATTGCGGATCGGCTGGGTTATTCCAGCCCGGCGCGCCGGACGGGAGAGGCGATCTCGGCTGGAACGGTTACGCTGGTTGCCGGAGATCTCTCCAACCCATTTTATCCGATGGTGCTCGAACGGCTGGCCCGAAAACTGCAATCGAGCGGGCGGCAATTGCTGGTCTATGCCGCTCCGGACGATGCTAACATCGATACCATCACTCCGCAGATCCTGACCGCACGTCCCAAGGCAGTGATCGTCACCTCGGCGCTGCTCACATCGAACATGGCCGATGCCTGCCGCCGGCACGGCATTCGCGTAGTTCTCTTCAATCGAACGCAACCAGATATGCGCCTGAACGCTGTCACCTGCGACAATTATGCGGGCGGGCGCGAGGCCGCCCGGCTATTGGTCAACCGCGGCAGCAAAAGAATTGGTTTTGTAAGCGGCCTGCCCGATACCTCGACAAATCGCGAGCGCACGCGCGGATTTTTTGACGCGCTCGACGAGTTGGGACACGCCGTGCATTATGAGGTCTCGGGAGCCTTCAGCTATCATGCCGCTTATGACGCCGTCCATCGGTTGCTCGCCAATAGCAAGCGACCTGACGCTTTGTTTTGCTGTAACGATATCATGGCCCTCGCAGCCCTCGATGCAGCCCGCGAACACCGGATATCAGTTCCGACGGACATCGCGGTTTGCGGGTTCGATGACATTCCCATGGCTCGCTGGAATTCATATCAGCTGACCACTATCCGACAGCCGGTCGACTTTATGGTCGACGCGGCGCTGCGCATGATCGATACGAAGGCCGAGAACGGGTATGCCGAAGGAACCGTCCAGAGTTTACCCTGTGAATTGATCGTTCGAGCGAGCGCCTAACACCACAATCGATTTGGATTTGAAGAAGCATCAAATTGGGTGACGGGAGCAAAAAGGACGTCGAACCCCTCGGTTAACATATTCTGAACCGGGGTGCCCTCCGGCAGCTACGAAGCACCTATTTGCGCTACGAGCGCACCCGCTATTCCTTGCCGCAAATCACAATAACCGCCCGCCATATCCTCATGGTGCCGTTTGCACCAATTGAACTTCCCCGTTTCGAAGTTGATCATCGCACCGGTGATCGTAGGCGGGCCACAAAGTTGAACACATTATTCTTACTCATGGCACAGTATGAAGGACGAGTAATCGTCCCGGCTGAGATCGTATACAGGGACTACTTTTCTCATCTGACGATCGCCAAGTTTCTGCGCAAGGTGAGCACCGGAGAAATCGACTTACCGCTTACCAGGGCTGAAAGAAGCCAGAAAAGCGCGAGGGGCGTGCACCTGCGGGACCTAACCTTGTACCTCGACAAACGACGCGAGATCGCATTGTCCGAGGCTCGCGCGTTTCGCACCAAATAATCCCACAACATCGGCTTGACATTGGTTGCTCCCTGAACCCGGCATGACCACTATCCCCGCTCGCGCAATGGTAATTCGCCAGCACTGCCCCGCAGTTCCATCGGACTCGGCAATACCAGCGTCAAAGGTACAACGAGAGTACAACTTCGCGAATATCAAACCCTTTAGTGATCGATTTTGTGATGTTTTTCGCGAAGTCCGTCCAGTCCATCATCGGCGCGACGGAGAACCTGTGGCTCACGCTGTTCATGCTGCCAATATGGTCGTCATGCGGCCGGCCGCCAGCGTCAGCGCGCCCGCCATTCGGTTCGATGAAGGCCGTTCTACGCGCAAACCGGGCGGAAATGGAAGCCCGTCGTCGGGCACAGCACCTTTTGGCCGGAATAGGCCCTGCAGAGCTCCTCGTCCGACGAACGCTCGGCGACGGTGCCGCGGGTGCGGATATCGCCGAGTGTCGCGGTCAATCCGTCACGAGCACTGTGCGATTTCCCCATGAAACGTTCGGTACGGGTCGAGACTCTCCGGCAGTGCATCCACGGAAAGGCCGGGTCCGTCGGCAAGCGTCATGCTCCCCTGCACGATCGCCGGAACGGCAAAAGCGTCCCGCAGCGGGTTCGGATTGACGTCGACCTCCAGCAATCCCGGTCCTCCGGACGCGGCAAGGAGCTCGGCGGATGCCAGCAATCCGATCCCGCCGCCGAGAAAGTGCGGGCAATAGGTCAACCCGGCATCGACAACCTGCCGCGCCACCTCGAAACAACCGCTCACACCACCCCACTTGGCGACGTCTGGCTGGATAAAGCCTAGAATTCGACTTTCGATGAGCGATTGGAAATTCGACGCGCCCGCAACATTCTCACCGCCGGCGAGCGGTATCGTCGAAACCTCCGACAGGCGCCTCCACACCGCTTCCCCGGCATCCGCGGCGATCGGCTCCTCGAGCCATCCGATGGCGCTGCCCTCGATCTGCGACAGAAAATCCGCGGCCTCGTCCAGCGACCAGGCCTGATTGGCATCAAGAAAGAGCGCCTCCTGCGTCCCGAGCCCTTTAACCTGCTGTTCGACACGGCTGGCGTCGCGTTCGTCGAAACCGACCTTGAGCTTGAAGGCCTTGTGTCCTGCCTGCCGTGCTTCGGCAATGCCGGCCTGTGCCTTGCGGCTGTCGATGCCGCTGGCGTAAACGGGAATGATGTCGGCCGCTCCGGGGTTCAGCAATCTACGCAGGGGCTGGCCGTCCGCGCGGGCGTTCAGATCCCAAAGCGCCGTGTCGATGCCTGCAATGGCCTGCGAGAAGGGGCCGAATTCGCCACACTGCAGGGCCCGTATCCGCGTTTTGCGCGTCAGTTCCCGGAACACATGCCGCGGATCTCGTGCGTCCTTTCCCAACAAAAGCGGTGCAATGTCTTCCAACGCCAGCCTGGCCCGGTGTTCCGCCCCCGCCGACGGCCAGTTGGCAAAGATCTCGCCCCAGCCGAAAACGCCCTGGTCATCCTCGATACGCAGGAAGACGGCGGGCCTGTCGCGCATGATTCCGAAGGATGTTTCGACCGGAACGGAAAGCGGAACACGGAAGGCATGCGTCTCGATCCTCGAGACGGAGAAACGCCTCATGGTTTCAGGTCCATGTCGAAGCGAATGCAGTCGCCGCGATAGATCACGTCAGCGACGTAGATCGCCAACCCGTCCTCTCCGGTGAGTATGCGCCGGACATTGGCCACCGGATCGCCCCTGGGATAGTCCAGCAGATCCGCCTCGACCGCTCCGCACTTGCCGAGCGTTACGCTCTGGCGGGCCGTGGCGATGACAAGCCCATCCATCTCCGCCAATACCGGCAGGGCGAGGCCATCGCGGAACTTCTGTTCTTCGCGCTCGAATACATGCTGTTCAATGTAAATGGAGATGATGCAGTAGCGGACCTCGTCGCGCAAATGAACGCGCCTGATGTGGAAATACCTGTCCGCGAGCAGGCATTCTTCGCCCGAAACGGGGGGCAGCGCGAACCCCTCTTCCAGATTGTAAACCTCCGGGCGGTCGCCGCGGTATGTCTGAATAAGATCGGCCAGGCTCCCTTCGACCCGGAGCGGACGCTGCTTGCCCAAAGCCGTCACGACGGTGCCGCGGCCGCGTTCGGCGGAGAGCAGGCCGTCGGCGCTCAGCTTCTTGATGGCATAGCGCATGGTCACGCGGCTGACGGCGAACTCGTCCATCAGGCGTTCGAGCGACGGCAAATAGTCGCCGTCCTTCCACTCTCCCTTTTCCAGGCGATCGCGCAGCAGGTCGGCAACCTGCACGTAGAGCGGCGCCGCTCCGGAACGCACCAGCAAGTCCTTCAGTTCTTTCGTTTCGGTTTTCACCCGGTTGACGCTGTCCCTGGATCAACAGGTTAGGAAAGTCGTGACGCAACGTTGCGGCAGCCCACGAAAAAGGCCCACGGTCCTCGGGCGCCGCAAGTAAGCCATAGGCCAACCACTCCGGCGCTCAAGTATTAAGCGCCGCGGGATTTTGGCGGCGCAACAAAACTGCCCGGTCATGTCACTATAGCGGTGCGCTTTCGCGAGGAAAGAAGATTTGCCCTTCCCCCCAGCGCTCCGCCGCGCATGGCGCCCCGCGCGAGCAATCGGCAATCGTCGATTGGATCGTGTCGGCAAGGCCATCGAGATCCAGCGCGCCGGTCAGCAGCGCCGATGCATCGATGTCGATCGCATCCCGCCATTTCTCGACGGTTTTCTCGTTGCCGCAGACTTTGATCGTCGGCACCAGGGGATTGGCCGACGGATTGAACTGGCCGATCCCAAAAAGCACCATGTTGCATCCGCCCTGCACCATTCCGGTCAGCGAGAGCGGTGTGAAAAACGGGGTATCCATGAAGTGAAGCCCGGAACGGTTCGGCTGCTCGCCGAAACCCAGGGCACCGATGAAGTCCCGTGTCCCGCTCTTGGCGACCGCGCCAAGCGATTTTTCCACCAGCGTGGTCAGACCGCCGGCAATGTTCTCAGCTGTCGGATTGACGCCCCGATAGTCCTGTCCATCTTCGGAATGCCAGACCTCCCGGGTCCTGATGAAATCGAGAATACGCCGGCGCAGTTCGGGGTCCGGCGTTCGCTTGCCGACGATTTCCTCAGCGCCGATGAATTCGACGGTTTCGGAGATGACGGCTGTTCCGCCCGCGTCTATGACACGGTCGACGAAGCGGCCGATTGCGGCGTTGGATGCAAGCGCGCTGGTCGGATCCGACCCCCCGCATTCCAGCGCTATGCTGAGATGCTCCAATCCGATCGGCTGCCGCTCGGCCCCGCCGGCGGAGATGAGTTTGCCGAGCGCCTCACGCGAGCGGTGCACGGCGCGCTCCATTCCGTCCTGGTCGAGCAGCGCGAGAACTTCGACGGGCTTGCCCAGTCCGGCAAACGAATTGCGCAGTGTTTCTGCGGAAACCGGATCCTGGGTCAGGACGAGCGCGCAGCCCGTATTGGGATGGCGCACCAGAGCATCGAGAAGCTCCTGCTGCGCCGGCATGTCCCCGCCACGGCCGCCGCGTATCGTTTCGCCCGTCACGAGAAGGGCATCCTCGTGACCGGCCGCGGTCAGTTCCGCCCAGCGATTGGCAAGCGCGACGGTGGACAGAACCAGAGCGTGGTTGCGCAAACCCACACGCCCGTCGGGGCGCATATAACCCTCGAGGGTGCTCATTCATCCGGCTCCGAAACATTGTGGACGTGAACATGCGCACCGGCCGAGATCGGCTTTGTGGCGGTGCCGATCGTGACGCCGTACTTTATGACCGCCCCGCCGCACCCGATGTCCTGCAGCGCGATCTTGTGGCCATAGGGGACGCCCGCTTCGACCGGGCCGCCGGAATGGGCGAGCAGATCCGTCCTGTCATCGATCACGGTTCCGACATTGTCCGCCGCATCGACGACGAGGACGCGCCTGAATTCCCCCTTGTTCATCAAACCGTCGTCTCGGTTACGAGCCGCACGCGGGTGAAGACTTCGAGCCCCTCGATCCCACCTTCCGAGCCGTAGCCGGAATCCTCGATGCCGCCGAACGGCGTCTCGGGCGTCGACACCACCAGCGAGTTGATACCCACCATGCCGGCTTCCATGCGCGCGCCCAACGCCGAGATCGTCCGCTCGCTTCCCGCGAAGGCATATGCCGCAAGCCCGAAGGGCAGACGGTTGGCGCGCTCGATGCCCTCGTCCAGCGATTTGAACGACGAAATCGGTGCGATCGGACCGAAGGGCTCGTCGTTCATGATCCGCGCCTCGTCGGTGACGTTCCCAAGCACCGTGGGGGCGAAGAAATGCCCCTGATTGCCCAGGCGCGCGCCGCCGGTCAGAACGCTTGCGCCGTGCTCTACCGCGTCCGCCACAAAACCTTCCATGACCGGCAGCCGCCGCTCGCCGATCAGCGGCCCCATCGTCGTGTCTTCATCGAGGCCGTTGCCGACCTTCAGCGCCTCGGCTTCCCGCACCATGACCTGGGTGAATTCCTCGACAGCATCCTCCTGAACCAGGAAGCGCGTCGGACTGATGCAAACCTGGCCGGCGTTCCGGAACTTGCCGGCGGCGCACATCTTCGCGGCACGCTGCACATCGGCATCATCGAACACCAGAACCGGTGCATGGCCGCCAAGTTCCAGCGTGCAGCGCTTCAGTGTATCGGCGGCCAGTTTCTGCAGGTGCTTGCCGACCTCGACCGACCCGGTGAAGGAGACCTTCTTCGCCACGGGTGAAGCGATGAGATGGCTGGACACTTCCGCGGGATCGCCGAACACGATGTTCAGGACGCCATCCGGCAGACCCGCATCCTGCAGGGCCCGGCCGATCGCGATGGCGGTCGACGGGGTCTCCTCAGAAGGCTTGATGATCATGGAGCAGCCGGCGCCCAGGGCGCCCGCGACCTTGCGCATGACATTATTGGCCGGGAAATTCCACGCGACGAACGCCAGCGTCGGTCCAACCGGCTCGCGCATTACCATCTGGCGCAGGCCGGGCATGCGGGCCGGCACCAGGCGGCCATACATGCGCTTGCCCTCCTCGCCATACCAGCGCAGCACGTCGATGGCGAAGGTCAGTTCGAGCTTCGCTTCGGCCAGCGGTTTTCCCATATCCATCGTCAGGTTGCGGGCAATGTCGTCCGACCGCTCTTCCAGCAATCGGGCGGCTTGTTCCATGATCTGCTGACGCTTGATCGCCGGCGTCCTGCTCCAGACCTCGAACCCGCGCGCGCTGGCGTCCAGCGCCCGGTCCAGGTCGGCAATCGAGGCCAGCGGCAGTTCACCGAGGCTTTCTTCGGTTGCCGGGTTCGTCACGGTTTCCGATTTGCCGGACGTGCCCGACGTCCATTCGCCGTCGATCAGCAGTTCAAGAGTTTCGTAGGGCATAGTTGTTCCTTTTCGGGGGCCATCACCGCAGAAGCGAAGGAATCAGCAGGCTAAGTCCCGGCACCAGGGTGATGAGCGCCAGCAGGCCGATCAAAGCTACGATGAACGGGAGAATTGCGCGGAAGACCTTTTCGATCGACACGCCGGCTATCTGGGAGCCGACGAAGAGATTGACGCCGAGTGGCGGAGTCAGGAACGCGATCTCGATATTGATGATCAGGATGATCCCGAAGTGGACCGGGTCGATACCGAAATTGCGAACCAGCGGAACCAGGATCGGCGCCAGGATGATGATTGCCGATATCGTCTCCATGAACGTTCCGATGATGAGCAACAAGATGTTGATCAGAAGCAGGATCACCAGCGGTTCAGACGATACCAGGGAAAACAGCTCGACCAGTTCCTGCGGAATGCGTTCAAGCGTGATGGTGCGCGCGAACAGGGTCGAGCACGCGACGACGATCATCAGTGCGCCGCCCATGAGCACCGCGCCCTCGAAAGCGCGATTGAAGCCTTCCCAGGTCATGGTGCGATAGACGACCAAAGAGATCACGAGCGCGTAGGCAACGGCGACCACCGAGGCCTCGACCGGCGTGAACAGGCCGGTGTAGATGCCCCCGAGCACGATGGGCGGCATCGCCAGGGCCCACTTGCCCTGCCACATCAGGCTGGCGACGGAGTCCTGTTCCTGTTCGCCCTGCACTTGGGTGACGACGGCACCGGACCGGCGTGCGGCAAAATAGGCAACTGCGGCAAGCGTTAGCCCGACGATCAGGCCCGGCAACATGCCGGCGGCAAAAAGATCGGTGACCGAGACGTTCGCGATGATCGCGTAGATGATCATCGGGTTGGACGGCGGGATGAGCACGCCAAGCGTTCCGCCCGTGGCCGAGACGGCTGCGGAGTACGGGGCCGGATAGCCCTGCCGGATCATCGCCGGAATCATGATCGCGCCGATTGCCGCCACCGTTCCCGGCCCCGATCCCGAGATCGCGGCAAAGAACATGCAAGACAGGATGGTGACGATACCGAGCGACCCGGGAACGTGACCGAAGGAGCGGCGGAAGATGCGGATGATATCGTTCGTGATGCCGCCCGATTCCATCAGGTTTCCGGCGAGGATGAACGCCGGAATCGCCAGCAGCGGAAAATTGTCGAGACCGTTGAGGATGGACTGTGTGGCAAAAACCAGCGGCACGTTGGTCAGCCACGTGACCACCAGTCCGGTTATGCCGAGCGCGGCATAGATCGGCACGCCCAGCAGAAGCAGGACCGGGAAGAGAACGGCAAGGGCAAGGGTAACGTCGCTCATGCGTGCCGCTCCTTCGGACGGCCGCCGTCGAGCGTTCCGTCGCCGCGTCCAGTCAGGACCGCCACCAGATCGGTCAGATTGACCAGCGCCGACGCCCCGAAACCGAGGCACATGGCCGCGAACAGGATGTTCTGGTTGAAGCCCAGCGCCGGAGAGATATTGGCGAACTGAAGGCCATCGACGAAATTGTAGCCGCTGTACCAGACCATGACGGAATCGAAGCCGAACAGGATGGTCAGATGAAAGGCCGCGACCGCTCGATTGCCGATCCGCCTCGCGATGAAGTCCGAAAATACGCTGACCCTGAGATGCCTTCGCTTAATTGTCGCGTAGGCGCTTGCAAGAAACACCATTGAGATAAACGCGAAGCGGGACATCTCTTCTGTCCAGTCGACTGGCAGCTTGAATTCCCGTGCCACGATCTGCAGCATCAGGGAGCTCACCATGAGGGCCAGAAACAACGCCGCGGCGGCATAGATAAGTCGGATGGCGAAGTGGCGCACGGTCTGTCTTCCGTGTTCGGTCCGGGTCGAATGGACCGGCATGCGGAGATGCCGGTCCATTCCGGTTCAGACTACATTTCGGCCTTGCACTCTTCGACCAGCTTGAGTGCCGTCTGTGCCAGTTCCTCACCGTTCTCGCCGAGCGAGTCGTAGTAGTCCGGCCAGATGGCGCGGGCCTTTTCGATCCACTCGGATTCGTCCTCGATCTCGGTGATGGTCACACCGGCGTCCTCGGCCTGCTGCCACCAGTTCGCCTCATCGATCGGCTGCCACCAGCGAATGTAGTCGGTGGCCTCCCTGCCGGCGCGCAGGACGGCTTCCTGGTGTTCGGGCGACAGCGACTGGAACCAGCGCTCCGACACCATGATGGGATGGGTCAGGATGGTGTAGTGGAACTTGGTCATCCGGTTGATGACCTCATGAAACTTCATGCCGATCACGTCGGTTACCGGATTGTCGCCGCCTTCCACGACACCCTGCTGCAGGGCGTTGTAGAGTTCGTTCCACGCGAGCGGAGTCGGATTGCCGCCCCATGCCTCGTAGGAGGCGATCATGATGGGGTTCGGCGGGACGCGCATCTTGAGGTTCGCCAGATCGGAGGGTTTCTCGATCGGGTCGTCGGACTTGTAGAAGAAGGCGCGCCAACCGGAGTTTTCCCAACCGACGATACGCGTTCCCGCCTCCTCGATAACCTTGTCGACGATCAACGGCGTGATCTTGTCCTGAAGGCAGTTCACCTCATCGGTGGACGTCGCCAGATACGGCAGGATGAACACGTTCAGCGTCGGTGCCAGTGCCGCGGCATTGTTGGTTGCCGGCAATGTCACCTGCAGGACGCCCTGGCGCGCCTGCTGCATCATTTCGCGCTCGCCGCCAAGCTGCGCGCCCGGGAAGATCTCCGCCTTGATCTCGTTGTTGGTGTAGATCTGGACGAGTTCGGCAAAGCGCTTGAGCGTCGCGGTGTGCGACGACCAGACCATGTTGACGGAATGCCCCAGCTTCATGATCTGCTGGCCGTCGACTTCCGGCGCCGACGTCCAGTCGATCGGATTGGGTTCGTCAGCCGCATATGCGCCGAATGCCAGGCTTGCGCTCGCGACGCTCGCGCAGAGCAGGTTTCGGATTACTTTAAGCATTGTCAGTCCTCCCGTTTGTTTTTCGAACCAGCGGTGAAATTCAGTTAGACGGTCATGTCGATTTCCCGGTGTTGCGGGACCGTCGGCCGCCACGGGCCTGTTGCCCGTGATGCTTTGCCTGCTCCCGGATGATCGACGAGGCCTTCTCCGCGATCATGAGCGTCGGCGCATTGGTGTTGGCGGATGTGATGCGGGGCATGACCGAGGCATCGACGACCCGAAGGCCCGCCACGCCCCGGACGCGCAGATCGGGATCGACGACGGCGGCCTCGTCGCTACCGATGCGACAGGTCCCCACCGGATGGTAGACGGTGCCGCCGCCCCTGCGGGCCGCGTCGAGAATTTCCTCGTCGCTTTTCGCCGACGGGCCGGGGACGATTTCCTCGTCCCACAGGTCCCTGAACGCCGGCTGGCGGTAGATTTCCCGCAGGATCTTCACGCCTTCGACCAGCGTCGCGCAGTCGCGTTCGGTGGACAGGTAATTCGTCACGATGCGGGGGGCGGCTGCCGGATCGTCGGACACGATATCCACACGACCACGCGATTCCGGATGACATTGCCAGACCGCGGCCGTGAACCCGGAATAGCGGTGAAGCGGATCGCCCGGCTTGTCCACCGAGAGCGGCATTACGTTGAACTGGACATCCGGGCGGCCAGGATCGGCGTATTTGGTCGATGTGGCACCTCCGACCTGGCCGGCGCCGATTGTGAGAGGCCCGCGCCCGTACAGAAGCCAGTCGATGCCCATCCGCGCCAGCCTGAAGGGATTGCGCACGTCGTCGTTCAACGAGATCGGCTTCTTCATGCGAACGATGGTTCGCATCTGATAATGGTCCTGGAGATTTCCACCGACGCCGGGACTGGAAACGATTTGCCGGACGCCGGCTTTCTCCAGCACGTCATCCGGCCCGATTCCGGACAGCTGCAGCAATTGCGGCGACTGAATCGCGCCCGCGCACAGGATGACTTCGCGCGCGGCAAACGCTTCTGCCTTGCGACCATCCTCGTGCCATTCGACACCGACCGCCCGCGGCGTCGTCCCGCCGCTTCCTTCTTCGATCAGGACCCTCGAAACCAGCACACGGCTCATCAAAGTGAGATTGGGGCGGTCCAGGACAGGCTGCAGAAACGCGCGTGCGGCACTCGCGCGCCAGCGTTTTCCGATCGACAGCTGATAGGACCCTGCTCCCTCGGTGGTTTCACCGTTGAAGTCGTTGTTGCGCGGCATCCCGTATTGATTGGCCGCCTCGACCCAGGCCGAACAAAACGGATGATTGTTGCGCAGGACGGAAACCGGCATTTCGCCGTAGGCGCCGCGGAGTTGGCTGGGTTCGCCGCCGAAGGTCTCGAGACTGCGGAAATGCGGCAAGACCTCGCGGTAGCTCCACCCCGTGGCACCCATTTCCTCCCAGCGGTCGAAGTCGTGGTGTTGGCCGCGAATGAAAATCAGGCCGTTGATGGAACTCGACCCGCCGATCACACGACCTCTGGGCCAGTTGATTTCCCGGCAGGCCGTTCCGCCTTGCGCCTCGGTCTTGAAATGACGGGAAAAACGCTTGTCGTTGATGGACCGAAAGTAGCCGACAGGAAGCTTCAGCCAGAAATTGCGGTCGCTTCCCCCTGCTTCCAGGAGCAATACCCGGTTTTCCGGGTCTGCGGACAACCGGTTTGCCAGCACGCAACCGGCGGAGCCGGCCCCGACTATGATATAGTCGTAATTCGGGAGCTGGAGAGGGTTCAAATCCCGCGTCTCACGATTGTAATAACGTTCTATTGTTAGGACTATTACAGCCGGCCTCGCCTCTGTCAATCGTGGCCAGAGGAAATCGCCAGAGCGCCCGCTATCGCGGACATTGGCGTCCGCATCACGTGCAATTCGGGCCTCGTCGACCTGGCGCCGTTTAGTCCGCCGACGCTCCCGGTTACCGTAGATCGCGGCTTCTATTGCTGTTTTTGTCGTGCGGGAGACCGCCCTTCGGGCATCAAATCCCGGGTTACGCGGGCGCGGCAAGTCGTGTTTCCAGGCGGCAGTCCCACGCGCAAACCGGGCGGAAATGGAAGCTCGTCGTCCGGCACAGCCCCTATTGGCCGAAATAGGCCCTGTTGAGCTCCTCGTCCGACTGAAGCTCGGCGACGGTGCCGCGGGTGCGGATCTCGCCGGTTTCCAGAACGTGCAGATAGCCGGCCAGGGTCATCGCGAAGTTCACGTTCTGCTCGGTGATGACGATGGTCAGGCCGGTCTCCCGGTTGAGCTTGCGCAGAGCGGCGGCGATGTCGTTGCAGATCTTCGGCGCCAGGCCGATCGTCGGTTCGTCGACCAGCAGGACCTTCGGGCTCGTCATCAGGGCGCGGCCGAGAGAGCACATCTGGCGCTCGCCGCCGCTCTGGGTGGAGGTTTCCTGGTCGCGGCGCTCCAGCAGAACCGGGAACAGGCCGTGCACCAGCGCGAGATTGCCGTCGATGTCGCCGCGGGCGGTGTAGGCGCCGACGAGCAGGTTGTCGCGCACGCTCATGTACGGGAACAGGTGGGCGCGCTCGGGCGCGTAGCCGACGCCGAGCCGGACGATGTCGGCGGGCTGCATCGCCGTCAGCTCGACGCCGTTCAGCCGGATCGAGCCGGTCGTCCTGGTCATGCCCATGATCGAATCGAACAGCGTCGACTTGCCGGCGCCGTTCGGCCCGATGATGGCGACGATCTCGCCCTCGTTCACCGACAGCGAGACGTCGTTCAGGGACCGCGCCATTCCGTAATAGGCGCTCAGGCTTTCGATCTCCAGAAGTGCCATCGCCGAACGGGTCTCCCGATTGCGTCAGTGGCCGAGATAGGCCGCGCGCACCTTCTCGTCGCTCATCACGTCGTGGAACGTGCCCGCCGCGATCACCTGGCCGAAGGTCATGACGACGGCGCGGTCGATCAGGGGTTCCAGCGAGCGCAGGTCGTGGCTGACGATGATGAAGGTCATGCCTTCCGCGCGCTTGCGGGCGAGCAGTTCCGAAATCTGCCCGATCTCGCCGACAGTCAGGCCGGCGAAGACCTCGTCGAGCAGGATGATCTGCGGCGCCGTGGCGAGCGTACGGGCCAGCTCCAGCTTGCGCAGGTCGCCCATCGACAGCTCGCTCGGCTTGCGCGCCAGATCGCCGGCGTCGAAGCCGACGCTGCGGGCCAGCTCCAGCTCGGCCGCCGGGTCCGGCCCCTCGGTCAGCATCAGCCGGATGCTGTCCGGCATCAGGCCGACGCGGATGTTCTCGGCGACGTTGATCTCGCCGAACGGACGCGGCACCTGATAGGTGCGCGCCACCCCGCGCTTGATGCGCTCGTAGGTCGGCAGCGCGGATATGTCTTGCCCCTTAAGCCGGATCGCGCCGGAATTCTGTCGGTGCTCGCCCATGATGAGGCTGAACACCGTGGTCTTGCCGGCGCCGTTGGGACCGATCAGGCCGAGCGACTCGCCCTGGCCGACCGAGAAAGTCAGGTCGTTGGCGGCGGAGATGCCGCCGAACCGTTTGACGACACGGTCAACTTCAAGCAGCGGGGTCACGGACGGCCTCCGGTTTCGGCTTGCCGCGGACCCGTTCGGCGGCATCGACGATGATCTGGTACAGGCCCTTGGGCTGGTACATGAAGAGCGCCAGCGCGACGGTGCCGTAGATGAAATAGCGTTCGGTGCCGGGCAGATAGGGCCGCAGGTATTCCAGCAGGAACGTGAGGAAGAAGGCGCCCGCCATCGGGCCGATGATGGTCGAGGCGCCGCCGATCAGCGACGCGACGATGATCGTGAACAGGAAATTGATGTCGAACAGGGCGCGCGGGGCGATCGAGCCGAGATAGTGGACGTAGAAGGCACCGCCGACGCCGGCGACGAAGGCGCTGACCATGAAGGCGAACAGCTTGAGCTTCGTGGTGTTGAGGCCGCTGCCGCGCACCGATTCCTCGTTCATGCCGATTGCGCTCAGCGCCGTGCCGACGCGGGTGCGGTTCAGGCTCCACAGGAAGATGGCGATGACCGTCATCAGCCCGAACGAGAGGTAGAAGTTGTTGGTCGCCCCGCTCAGCAGCGTCTTGACGCCGGATATGCCGCGCGTGCCGCCGGTCAGGTCGGGACGGATCACCTGCACGAGCTGGTACATCAGCTCCATGAAGGCGAGCGTCACCAGCGCGAAGTAGGAACCGCGGATCCTCAGCGCCGGCAGGAAGAACAGCGTGCCGGCCAGCATGGTCACGACGACGGCGGCGGGGATGGAGATCGAGACCGGCACATGGAACCGGTACGACAGGATCGCCGTGGTGTAGGCGCCGATGCCGATCAGAAACGGATGGCCGAAGCTGATGTAGCCGGTGCGGCCGGACAGGAAGTCCCAGCTCATGGCGAAGATCGCCAGGTAGTTGGCGAAAATGATCGTGCGCAGCGTGCCCGACGGGACGAGATAGGGAAGCAGGCACATGCCGACGACGAACAGGGCCCAGAGCACGACGTGGCGCCAGGTGATGCCGGCCGCCATCGCTACAGCTCCGCCCGGCCGAACAGGCCCCTGGGCATCATGACCAGGACCACGATGATGAGCAGCATGGTGAAGACGCCGCGCAGCTCGGCGGCGATGAAGGTGGTCGAGATCACCTCCATGAAGCCGATGATGTGGGCGACGACCAGGGTGCCGATGATCGAGCCGATGCCGCCGACGATGACGACCGCCACCGCGATGATCAGCGGCGAGACCCACATCGACGGATTAAGCTGGGTGTAGCTGGCGAAGAAGACGCCGGCGATCGCACCCAGGATGCCGGAGATGACCCAGGTGATGAGGTTGACCCGGTCGGGATCGATGCCGGAGATGGCGGCGCCCTTGATGTCCATCGAGACCGCCTGCATCGCCCGCCCGGTGTGGGTCCTGCGCACGAACAGGTAGAGCGCGCCGAGGATGACCCAGCTCGCCAGCGTCGCGGCGACGACGTTGTAGGTGACCGCCGCACCGCCGATCCAGACGACGCCGGGCACGATCGGCTGCAGCACCTTGGAGCTGTCGTTGAAGACCAGAACGATGCCGGCCTGCACGACGACGGCGAGGATCAGGGTGGAGATCTCCACCGCCACGTGATCGCCCTTCAGCGGCTTGACGATGAAGCCGTATTTCAGGCTGCCGGCGAGCGCGCCGACGGCGATCGCCGCCGCCATGCCGACGGCCATCGGCAGGCCGAGCGTCTGCGCCATGTAGAAATAGACATAGGCGCCGAGCATCAGGTAGGCGCCGTAGGCGAGGTTGAGGACCCGGCCGACGCTGAAGATCAGCGTGAAGCCGATCGCGATCAGCGAATAGAGCCCGCTCAACAACAGCCCCTGGATAATGACCTGGATCATCGGAAGGCTGGCCCCGGCCGATCTTCGATTGTCGATGTCGGTTCCGTCTCGGCGGCCCCCGCGCCGGGCTCAAGCGCGCCCGGCGCGGAGAGCCCGGAGACTACTGCTTGATCCAGGACGGCAGCTTGAAGTCGCCGTTGGCGTATTTGGGCGGGTAGACGACATGCGGCGTCCCGTCCTCGTACCACTGGATGACGACCATCGACGGCGCGCCGTCGTCATAGGGCGGCGTGATGTCGAATTTCAGGTTGTGCGGATAGGTGCGGCCGGTGCGGGGCTCGACCTCGCCCGGCTTCCAGAAGGCGTAGCGCATCCACAGCTCTCCGTCCTTCTCGAACACCCAGTCCTCGTTCAGCATGGCGTCGACCCAGTTGTCGAGCGGCTGGAAGCCGCCGGCCGTCTCGGCGGCGTCGAAGGCCTGCAGCACGCCCCAGTAGGCGTTGAAGCCGTTGAAGTGGGGGAACTTCGGCCGGTCGTTGCCGTAGCGGGCGACGTACTTGTCGGCGAAGGCCTGGTCCATGTCGTCGAGCTGGAAGCCCACCGAGGGGATCGGGCTCAGCGAGGAGATGCCGCCGCCGGCGCCGCCGGTGTCCTCCCAGTACTCGTGGCCCAGCGTCGCCACCGCGACGCCGGTCATGGCCAGCGGAACCTGGAACTTCACGTATTGCGAGGAGACGACCTGTCCGTTCACTGAGGAGATCAGGTAGATGAAGTCGGCGCCGCTATCGACGGCCTTGGAGAATATCGGCGAGAAGTCGACCGTGGCGGTGTCGTAGACGATCGTGTCGACGACCTCGATGCCGGCTTCCGGCGCGAGCAGCTGGGTGACGAGGCCGTTGATGGCGTTGCCGAACGCGGTGTCCTCCTGCAGGATCACCACCTTCTCCCAGCCCATCTTGTCCTTCAGCACATCCTTGCCGAAATCGACGTACAGCGTGGCCAGCGCCTCGTCGGAGGCGATGTTCATGAAGTACATCTTGTAGGTCTCGTAGTCCTCGACGAGCTTGTCGATGATACCGATGTTCGACGTCCAGGTGTCCAGCGTCGGGATCTTGTATTCGACCATGCGCGGCAGCCAGCCGAGCGACACGTCGTCGATGGAGCCGGACACGATGAAATCGACCTTCTCGGTCTCGGCGAGATACTCGTAGGCCTTGATGCCCTCCGTCACGTCGCCGCCGGTGTCGGCCTCGACCAGGACGATCTGGCGGCCGCCGAGAACGCCGCCTTTCTCATTGAGCTCGTCGATCGCGATCTGTGCGCCGCGAAGGGTGCTTCTGCCGGTGTCGGAGGCCAGCGATCCAATGAATCCCACCTTCACCGGCTCCTGCGCAGGTGCGGTGGTGGCCGCGAACGCCGATGCCGAAACCACCAGCGCGGCGGCGACTGTCCGTAACGTCCATCCCATTGTCTTTGTTCCCCTTCCGTGACCGGATATGACCTGTTCGTGATCTTATTGTATTCTGAATACAGTACACGGTCTGAATGACCCGTCAATTGCTCGGCGGCTAAAAAGCGCCCCGCCGGAACGGCCGATCAGCCGCCGAAAACCACCGTCCCGTCGGGGTCGTGGATCAGGGCGTCGGCCTCGATCTCGATCATCATGCCGGGCTGGGTCAGACCGGCCTCGACGCCGCTCGTCACCGGGTCTATGCCCTTAAACACCTCGCCGTGGGCGCGGACGAAATCGCCGCCGCCCCGGGCCATGTCGGTCAGGAACGCACGGGTGCGCACCACGTGGCGCATCTCGGCGCCGACCTCGGCCAGCGCGGCCTCGATGCGGCCGAAGATGTACATGGCCTGGCGATAGGTATCGCCCGGCGCATGCAGCCGGCCGGTCGGCTCGATCGCCGTCGTGCCGGCAACGAAGACGAACGGGCCGACCCGCTTGGCCCGGCAATACGACCCGACCTCCTCGAAACGGCCGCCGGATTTGAAGGTCCGCACGACCATGGCGGCTACAGCCCGAGCCGGCCGCGGATCGCCTCGGCGGCGGCGCGCAGCGCCGTACGCTCGGCGTCCGTCAGGTTCAGTTCCTCGACGGCGACCAGCCCGCCCCGGCCCAGGTGGCAGGGAACACCCAGCACCACGCCGGCGATGCCGTATTCGCCGTCGAGCATGACCGAGACCGGGACCGGCCCGGTGCGCGCGCCGCGAATGTGGTCGATCAGCTCGATGGCGGCATGGGCCGGGGCAAGCGTCGCCGACCCGCTCTTGCGCAGGGCCACGACCTGTCCGCCGCCGGTTACCGCGTCCTGGACGCAGGCGTCGATCCGCGCGGGCGACAGGAACATTTCGAGCGGCCGCCCCCTGATGCGCGCGAGCGAGACGATCGGCGCCATCTCGTCGCCATGCGATCCCAGCGTCATCGCCTCGACATCGGCCGGGCCGACGCCCGCCGCCGCCGCCAGCGCGTTGCGGAAGCGGCTGGAATCAAGCGTGCCGGCCATGCCGAGCACCCGCTCGCGCGGGAAGCCGGTGGCGCGCAGCATCTCCACGGTCATCTCGTCGAGCGGGTTGGTGACGACGATGACGATCGCCCCGGGCGCCTGCGTGCGGATCGCTTCCGCCGCGGCCTGGACGACCCGGCGGTTGACGTCGATCAGGTCGGCCCGCGACATGCCGGGCGTGCGCGGCCGCCCGGCGGTGACGACCACCACGTCGGCGCCGGACACGAGCGCCGCATCGGTGCCGCCGACGGCGCGGGCGCGGGTGCGGCTGATGCCGCTGGCATGGTTGAGATCGAGCGCGACCGCCTCGGCCAGCCCCGGCGCGATGTCGATCAGAGCGATCTCGTCGACCAGATCGGCGTTCGCCGCCAGATGGCCGATAGTGCCGCCGACGCCGCCGGCGCCGATCAGGGCGAGCTTGGTCAGGCGGCGGGCGTTGCGCGGCGTCGCCGGCTTCGGCGCGACCCATTTCGGCGAACGGCGGTAGAGGACGCGGCGCAGCGACGTGCCGCCGTCCGTTCGCGCGACGGCGGGGCGCTCGATCGGGCCGTCCACCAGCCTGATGCCGAGCCGTTGCGCCGTTTCGCTGGCCAGCGCCGTGACGATGTCGCCGGGTAGGATCTCGACCACGATGCGGCCGCGCGCCCGCGCCTCCTCGACATGTTCAGCCCCGATGACACGGCGGCCGGCGGCCATTATTCCGGTGTCCCCTCGACGGCTTTGATGGCGGCGACGGCGGCGTCCACCGCGGCCTCCACCGAATTCTCCGATCCCGACACGAACAGGCGGCCGAAGCGGCCGACGGCGCGCACCTCGACGATGTCGATCTCGGCGGACTTCTCCGCCTCGTTGGCGGCGATCGAGATGTAGGCGGCCGGCGCGCACTCGATGATGCCCAGCGTCTGGCCGGGAACGACCAGCGTCCCCTTGCGCCACTTGTTGAGGAGCTGCGCCTGATAGGGCTCGACCGAGGTGATGATCTGGGTCGAGGCGACGGTGGGCTTCACCCGGTCGCGCATCGAGGCGCCGAGTTCGGCGAGGATCGCCTCGCGGGCCGCCGTCACCTCGGCGTTGGAGGGCGAGCGCAGGATGAAGAAGCCGAACTCGCGCTCGACGATCTGGCTGGTCGCCTCCACCGAACTCGCCTTCAGCGCCCGGTCGATCAGGGAGAACACGCCATTGCCGGGCGCCAGCTCGCCGATCAGGATGGTGTCGCCCGATAGCGGGATCGAGCCCTGCACCGTCGCGCCGTTATAGGCGGCGAATTTCGGTTGCAGGTTGTCGATCTGCACCAGCGCGCGGATGGTGATGTCGCTCCTGGTCATGCCCTGGACCCTACTCCCCGTATTCCTCGTAGATGTCGCGCCACGGCCGGTTTTCGTATGCGACGCGCTTGATGTTGATGAGGTGAAGCGCGGTCACGTTGTCGGACGTGATCGAGCCCGACCACGTGCCTGTGCCGAGCATGAAGCTCGGCTCCAGGTCCGTCGAATAGCCCATGCCACCGGTGATCGCCGGCGTGTTCACCAGGACGCGGCCGGTCGGCACGGTGGCGTAGCGGGCGACGATCGCGGGATCGTCGCAGTGGATGACGGCGCTATGGCCCCAGCCGCCGAACATGGCGATCGCATGGGCGATCTCGATGCCGGCGTCCGAGTTGCGCGCCTCGTAGAAGGCCAGCACCGGATTGAGTTTTTCCGCCGACAGCGGCCGCTGCCAGCCGACCTCGGTCTCCTCGGAAACGAGGCAGCGCGTGCGCGGCGGGATCGAGAAGTCGGCGCGCCTGGCCAGCGCCTCCGGCGACTGGCCGACGCTGTCCGGCGCGATCGCGTTGTGCTCGGTGAAGATCACCCGGGCGAGCCTGTCGGCCTCCGCCGGGGTACAGAAATAGGCCCCGCGCAGCTTCATCTCGTGGCGCAGCTCGCGGGCGATCTGGCGGTCGGCGACCACCGCCTGCTCGGAGACGCAGGCTGTGCCGTAGTCGAAGCTCTTCGACATGACGATCTGCTCGGCGACCTCGCCGAGCTGGCCGGCCTTGGAGGCATGGACGTAGCAGGGCACGTTGCCGGCGCCCACGGCGAGCGTCGGCTTGCCCGAGGAATAGGCGGCGCGGACCATCGCCGGGCCGCCCGTGGCCATGACGACGGAGGTGCGGCGGTGGCGCATCAGCTCGCCGGTGCCCTGGATCGTGACATGATCCAGGCATTGGATCAGGCCCTTCGGCGCGCCCATCTGCTCGGCCGCCTCGGCCATGATGCGGGTCGTTTCCAGGCCGCATCGTACCCCGCGCGGATGCGGCGCGCAGACGATCGCGTTGCCCGCCTTCACCGCCGACAGCACCTTGTAGATGATCGTCGAGGTCGGGTTGGTGACCGGGATCAGGGCCGCGACCACACCCATCGGCTCGCCGATCGCGGCGACCTTGGTGGCGTCGTCGCGCCACAGCACGCCGAGGGTCGTCACGTCGCGCAGATAGTCGGCGACGGCCAGGGCGTTGAACAGGTTCTTGACCCGCTTGTCCGGCACGTTGCCGTAGCCCGTCTCCTCCACCGCGAGTTCGCCGAGGCGCTTGGCTTCCGGCTCGATGGCGCGCGCCATGGCGTCGACCAGGGCGTCGATCGCCTTCGGATCGGTGCCGAGGAACCTGCGATAGGCCTCGAAGGCGGTATCGGCGGCGCGCCGGGCCGCGGCGATCGACTTGAGATCGTCATCCATCGGTGCCGCTCCCCGGTCGTTGCGGATCCCCGGTGGCCGTCGCCCCCCGGGCGATGACGTCCATGATGCGGCGCGCGTCCTCGATGTCGGTCGCGTCGATGCCGACCGTCTCCAGCTTGCGGCCGGCGGTCGCGACGTCGGCGCCGAGGATGGTCGAGGCGAGCGTGATCATGCCTTCGGTCGCGGGCACGGCGACGTCGGCGAGCCGCGCGGCGGAGACGAGCGGCGCCAGCGAGCCGATCGTGGCGTCGCGCAGGATGGCGGTCGCGGTGGCGCCGGAGGGCTCCGGACGGCTGCCCGGTCCCTTCAGCGCGCCGGCATGAATGTCCATCCAGCCGGTGGCCGACGGCAGGTCGCGCACGCCGAAGGCACGGCCCACGGCGGCGCGTTCGTCGGCGAGCCGAGCGATGACCGCCGCATGCTCGGCGCCGATCAGCGCGCGGAAGGTCCGGTTCTCCGGCAGCGGCACGCCGCCCATCGGCACCTCGGGCCCGCCATTGCCGACGGCCGGCCCGCCGAGCAGCAACGCCGGCACCTCGACGAGGCCGGAGCCGTCGGCGAAACCGGAATGGACGGTGCTGAGCACCGGGTTCAGGTTCGGCAGGTAGCGCGCCAGGCCGGCAAGCACCGCGGGGCGGCCGCTCGGCAGGGTCGCGGCGCTGACGGTTGCCGCCGGCGACAGGTCGAGCGTCGCGCCGGATACCGCGAACCAGTAGGGAAGCCCCTGCGTCTCGACCAGCGTGATGTCGGCCTTGGCGCCGCCGACCCGGAGCAGCCAGGCCGCCTCCAGCGCGCCCATCGAACGCCCCGGCGCCAACACCAGCACCTGCCCGTCGCGGACATGGTCGGCGAGCACCATGGCGTAGGTACGCTGCTTGTGGATCGGTCCGGTGAGGAAGATCAGCTCGGCGCCGGCGACCGCGCGGTCGAGCTCCGCCGTCGTCCTGATCGAGGGAACGCTGTCCTGGTCGATCTGGTAGGTGCCGACCGGACCGGCGCCGCGCAACGCGACGCCCGCCCCCGAGCGCAGCGCCGACAGCTCTTCCCCGTAGGCGGAGAACAGCGTGACGGCGGCCCCTTCGGCAAGGCACAGCGCCGCCAGCAGGCGCGCGTCGGGGCCACCGCCGAGCACCGTCACCCGGTCGTAGCGGGGCGCGGCCTCAACGGCGCCGCCGGCGCTGCGCGCGGCGACGGCCTCGGCGAACTCCTCGAATCCTGCGGCGCTCATCGACCGGTATCCCCCTGGACGAGACGTCGGAGCGGCACCGGGTCACTCAGTCGGCCGAGCCGCCGCCCAGTGCCGCGATGATCCCTTCCAGCTCGTCGTGCGGGCGCGGGATGACGTGGACGGCGACCACCTCGCCGACCTTGTTGGCCGCCGTGGAGCCGGCATCGGTCGCCGCCTTCACCGCACCGACCTCGCCGCGCACCAGCGTGGAGACCAGCCCGCCACCGGACTTGGTCTGGGCGATGATGGTCACGCTCGCCGCCTTGACCATCGCGTCCGCCGCCTCGATGGAGGCGACGAGACCGCGGGTCTCGATCATGCCCAGCGCCATCTGTCCGCTGACCGGTTTTGCCATTTCACCCGTTCCTTCTCCTGGTGGGGGCCCTTTTCGCCGGACCTCCCGCGATATCGACATGATCGACCACCGCGACGATGGCGGCATCGATCGGTACGCCCGCGACCGCCGCCGGCAGCCGCGCCGCGGAGCCGGTGACGAGCATCACGAGATCGCCGACGCCGGCACCGCATGTGTCGGCCGCGACGACCGCCGGCTCGAGCACGTTGCCCGCGCCGTCCTCGACATCGGTGACGAGCAGCTTGTGCCCCGTCAGCGGGGCCGCCTTCACGGAGGCCGTGACGGTTCCGGTGACGCGGGCGATCTTCATCGCTCAGAAATTCCCGAGGTAGCGGTCGATCTCGACCGGGGTCACTTGCGCGTTGACGAACTCGATCTCGCGCTCGCACATCTGGCACAGCAGCTCGTACAGGTCGTCGCCGCACAGCGCCTTGAGCCAGTCGGACTGGCGCGCGAGCGCGATCGCCGTGTCGAGGCTGCCCGGGATCGGCTCGGCCGCCTCGTCCTCGTAGCCGTTGCCCGTGGTCATCGCGCTGGGCTCGATGCCCTGCTCGATGCCCTCCAGGCCCGCGGCGACCTCGGCGGCGAGCATCAGATAGGGATTGCAGTCGGCGGTGCCGTCGCGCTTCTCCACCCGGGTCGCGGCGTCGGCTCCCTCGATCACGCGGATGCCCACCGTGCGGTTGTCGAGGCCCCAGGTCGTGTTGATCGGGCAGAAGGAGAAGGGCTGGCGGCGGCGGTAGCCATTCGGCGTGAGCGTGCCGCAGACCGACATCTCGGCCATGCGCTTCTGCAGGCCGCCGACGAAATGGCGGCCGGTCTGGCTGAGCTTGCCGCCGTCGGCGAAGGCGTTCTTGCCGTCCTTCCACAACGAATAGTGGGTGTGGAAGCCGTTGCCGGACTGCTCGAAGAACGGCTTCGCCATGAAAGTGGCGAGATAGCCGTGGTGCGTGGCGAGTTGCTTCACCAACGAGCGGAAGATCACCACGCGATCGGCGGACAGGAGGGCGTCGCCGTAGTGGATGTTCACCTCGACCTGGCCGGGGGCGTATTCCGGGTTCGATTGCTCGATGGGAATGCCGGCCTCGTTGATCTGCTGGCGGATCGGCCCGAGCACGTGTTCCAGCTCGGCGGCGCGCTCGAGGCCGTAGACCTGGATGCCCTTGTCCCTGGGGCGCCGGGTCTCGGGGTCGAGCAGGTAGAACTCCAGCTCGGTGCCGACATTGACGGCGTAGCCCATCGCCGCGGCGCGCTCGATCTGCCGGACCAGAACGTTGCGGGGATCGATCGGCACCGGTTTGTGGTCCATGCCCTCGGCGCGGGCCAGGCAGAACGCCACGCCCGGCTCCCAGGGCAGCGACACCGGCCTGGTCAGCGGCAGCATGTGCATGTCGGGATAGCCGTTGCCGAAGTTGACGTAGGGCGTGTCCCAGACGTCGCAGGTCATGTCGATGGCGAAGAGCGCGATTGAAAGCGCGTTGCCGGACTGGCAGATCGTGTCCCAGTGGGTCGCCGGGATGCGCTTGCCGCGCATGATCCCGCACAGATCCCCAAGCCCCAGAACGACCGTATGCGTGCCCTCCGGCAGGCCGAATTCCGATTGCGTCAAGGTCCCCTCCAGCCTTTGCCAACCGTTATTCGCCGATTGTTGATCGGTCTTTGTATTCAGTATACAGTATGCATATCAAATTGTGTTGGCAAGAGGAATTTCCCGATGGCGCGGCCCAGTGCGGTGGTTGTCGGCGGCGGTATCGCCGGCGTCATGACGGCTCTGGAATTGGCGCGCCGCGGCGAAAGCGTGACCCTGATCGACCGCTGGGAACCGGGCCATTCGCGCGCCTCGTCGACAGACTATAACCGCGTCATCCGGGCGATCCACGGGCGCGACGAGTTCTATACGCTGTGGGCGCGCGAGGCGCGGCTGCGCTGGATGGAACTGCAGGCCGAGATCGGCCAGCGGCTCTACTACGAGTGCGGCGCGCTGATCCTGGCGACCCAGGGCCATTGCCACTGGGAGGACGCGACCGCGGAGACCTTTGACAAGCTCGGCGTGCCCTACTACCGCTTTTCCGCGCAGGAGACCGCCGCGCGCTTCCCGCAGTTCGACACCGCGAGCGTCGCCTACTCGCTGTACGAGCCGGAGGCCGGCATGATCATGGCCCACCGCGGCGTGCGCGCGGGGCTGGAGCTGTTCCAGCGCGCCGGCGGCACGGTGGAACGCGGCCACGTGACGACGGACGCCGACGAGCGGCTGGTGCTGAACGGCAAGCCGCTGGAAGCCGACCTGATCGTGGTGGCGACCGGCCCGTGGATGGCCGACATGTATCCGCGCACGGTCAAGCCGATCACGGCTGTGGTCGGCGTCAACGTGCTCTACACCTCGACGCCGGACGGCGACGCCTCGTTCGACCAGGAGAACATGCCGTGCTGGATCGACCACGGCGAGAAGTCGTTCGGCCTGCCGTCGACGGAAGGCTCCGGCGTCAAGGCGGCCGTCGTCATTCCCGACAAGATCGACCTGGACAACGACGAGCGGCTGATCCGGCGCGAGACGCTGGCGCGCACGCGCAGCTACATCCGCAAGCGCTTCCCCGGCCTGGTCGGGCAGAAGGTGGTCGATTCCAAGTTCAACCAGATCATCCTGACGCCCGACACCCACTTCATCGTCGACTGGCACCCCAAGCACGACAACGTCCTGCTCGCCGGCGGCTGCTCGGGCCACCTCTACAAGCACGGGCCGGTCTTCGGGGATTTCGTCGCCGGGGTCGGCCGCAGGGAATACGG
This sequence comes from Microbaculum mangrovi, assembly GCF_051390635.1. Classification (NCBI taxonomy): domain Bacteria; kingdom Pseudomonadati; phylum Pseudomonadota; class Alphaproteobacteria; order Hyphomicrobiales; family Tepidamorphaceae; genus Microbaculum; species Microbaculum mangrovi. The sequence continues at coordinate 269,788 of NZ_JBPODT010000002.1, read as the reverse complement.
CACCGCCGACCGGTTCAAGATCGCCGGCCGGCGCAAGCTGTCGCCCGCCGAAAGCCCGTCGGGGCGGTAGCGCCCGAGGGCGTCGCGCGCGCCGGACCACGTCCGGGGCACGCCCCAGACTCGCCGACCAGGACTTTAGTGGTTCACCACTCGAACGGGGTCACCTCACCAGTCGTACGCCCGGTCGATACCGGCCATCTTGACGCCGGTGAAGGCGGAGGCCTCGAAGGACAGGGCACGCAGGTCCTCGACCTCGAGATTGTGGACGGAGGACTTGCCGCAGGCCTTGGCCAGCGCGGTGATCTCCATCGTCATCGCCGCGAGGTAGCGGGCGACGCGCTCGGCGCCGGCGTCCACATGCATCCGCTTCTGCAACTCCGGATCCTGCGTCGAGATGCCGACCGGGCACAGGCCGGTGTGGCAATGGTGGCAGGCGCCGGGCGAGGTGCCGAGCTTCTGGTAGTCCTCCAGATAGCGCGGCGAGTTGCAGCCGAGCGCGATCATCGCGCCGTTGCCGATCATCACGGCGTCGGCGCCCAGCGCCAGGCACTTGGCCGCGTCGACGCCGGAGCGGATGCCGCCGGCGGCGACCAGATCGACCTTGCCGGTCATGCCGCATTCGTCCAACGCCTCGCGCGCGGCGCGGATCGCGCTCATGGTCGGTATGCCGGTGTGGTTGAGCAGCAGTTCCGGCGAGGCGCCGGTGCCGCCCTCCGCGCCGTCGACGACCACCACGTCGGCGCCGGCCTTGGCGGCGATGGCGACGTCGTAGCGCGGCCGGGTCGCACCCATCTTCACGAAGATCGGCACCTGGTAGTTGGTGGCGATCCGCAGTTCCTCGAGCTTCACCGCAAGGTCGTCGGCGCCGAGGAAGTCGGGATGGCGGATGGTCGAGCGCTGGTCGACGCCGACCGGCAGGGTGCGCATCCTGGAGATCCGTTCGGACACCTTCATGCCGAGCAGCAGGCCGCCGGTCCCCGGCTTCGCCCCCTGCCCCACCACCAGCTCGAGCGCGTCGGCGCGGCGCAGGTGGTCGAGGTCGATGCGATAGCGCGCCGGCGACATCTGGTAGAGCAGCGTCCTGGATGCCTCGCGCTCCTCCTCCAGCATGCCGCCCTCGCCGGTGCAGGTCATCGTGCCCGCCTTCGAGGCGCCGTAGCCGAGCGCGGCCTTGGCCGGCGCCGACAGCGCGCCGAAGGACATCGAGGCGATGTAGATCGGTATCCTCAGCTCCAGCGGCTTCTCGACGAGGCCGCGGCCGGCGCCGAGCACGGTGGTGGTGTCGCAGCTCTCACGATAGCCCTCCAGCGGAAGCCGCGTCATCGTCGCGGGCACGAAGGTCAGGTCGTCGAAGGTGGGAAGACGCTTGTTGAAGGTGTTGTAGCCGCGCACCTGGTAGCGGCCGAGCTGGGCCAGCGCATGAACCTCGGAAATCGCCTCCGGGGTCCAGCGGGTCGAGCCGCCCTCGTCATAGGAGGACGGGACGCCGGCGGGCCGGCCCGGTATCGCCCCGTCGCCGAACTTGATGTCGGCCTCGGAGGGCATGTCGAACGGGTATTCGTAGGGAGTGTTCAGATCATCAGCCATGCGCCTGCATCCCGGCTCTCGAAGTACCAGAGGCGCTGACCCGAGATCATCTTGCGCCAGTTGCGCGACGTGTCCTTCAGGCCAAGCGGCTCGAGAATGGCGTCGACCTCGGCGACCTCCTCCGCCGTCGGCTCGATCACCTTGACGTCGACGCCCAGGCTGTCGACCGCGCCGGCAACCCAGACCTCGCCCTCCCACAGCGCGTCGGCACAGGATTCCCCGGCGCCGCCCAGCGCGATGATCCGACCCTTGTGGGCCATGAATCCGCACTGGTAGCCGACCTTGCCCTCGACAACGATGGTGCCGTTCTTCATGGCGACCCCGCAGCGCGGCCCGCAATCGCCCTTCACGTGGATCAGGCCGCCGGTCATCGCCGCGCCGCAGGACATGCCGGCATAGCCGCCGACGGTGACGAACCCGTCGGACATGCCTTCGGCGACGCCCCAGCCGCAGTTGCGCTCAATGGTGACGGTGGCGCCGGTGTTCAGCCCGGCGCAGTAGTAGCCGACGCTGCCCTCGAAATGGATGGTCACGCCGGGCGGCAGGCCGACGCCGAGATTGTGCCGCGACAGCGTGTTGCGAACGCGGATCGGGCCGCCGGCCGCGCAGGCGGCCTGGATATCCTGGTTGACCTCCCGGATCGGCCGATCGCCAACGTCGATGACGATCTCGCTCACGCTGCGGCCCTCCGGTTGCCCACCCCCCAGATCTCCGTCAGGCTCGGACCGTCGTAGTTGATGACGTCGCATTCGCCCGGGTAGATCCGGCGCACCGCCTGCTCCTCGGTGGCGGCGGCGAACGAACCGTCCTGCCAGACCACCACCAGCGGCTTCATGGCGAACCGGTCCTTGGCGAAGCCGATGCCGTCCTCGCCGGCGATCATGTAGGTGAAGACGCCGTCGATATCCCTGATCGACTTCTTCAGCGCCTGGTCGAGGGTCAGGCCCTGGCTCATCTCGTGCGACACCCAGACGGCGATCAGCTCGCTGTCGTTCTCGGTGAGGAAGCGATAGCCGAGCCGGTGCAGGCGATCGCGCCAGGTGTAATAGTTGGTGATCTGGCCGTTGTGGACGATGGCGACGTCGGGAAACGGCCGCGCCCAGAACGGATGGCTGGCGTTCGGCAGCACCGAGCTTTCGGTGGCCAGACGCGCATGGCCGAGGCCGTGGGTGCCGATCATGTCGCGCACGCCGTGCTTCTCGGCGACGTCGCGCGAACCGCCGGTGTCCTTGACGATCTCCAGCGACCGGCCGCAGGACTGGACCTCGAAGCGGTCGGACATGGTGTCGGCGTCATTGATCCAGCGGGCAAGGTCCTTCGGATCGGAGATCACCATGCGGACGCAATAATGCGCCGCGCCGCCGGTGACGAAGGTCGGCTCATCGAGGAAATCGGCGCCGTGTTCCCGAAGGATCAGCCGGAAGTCCTCCATATCCGCCGACAGCCGGGACTCGTTGAATCCCATGCCGCGAAGAATATATCCCTCGTCGCGCGGAATGCCGTAGACCGCGAAGCCGGTGCTGTCGGCTCCCCGGTGTTCCTGAGCATCCATCAACTCGACGAGGTCGTTGCCGACGCGCCCGGGGGCACTGAGAATTCTACCTGCGATCCCACACACGTTTTTGCATCTCCTCGCAATTCATGTATACTGTATTCAGTATCCAAAAATGACGCAAGGGGGATCGTGACGGCGTGATCGCTTGGTGTGCAAATAGGCTAGAATCCGGGCGAATCGCCCGCGCCGACGGGGCCGGCGACAGCAGGAAACAATAGGTCCGAGAGTGGCACTCAAGAGCATCAAGGCCGAACGGCGGCGACTCGCCGACGAGGTCTATCAGCAGATACTCGGCGCGATCTTCAACAACGAGGTCGGCCGCAACGACCGGCTGGTCCAGGAGAAGCTGGCCGCCGAACTGCAGATCAGCCGCACGCCCGTGCGCGAGGCCCTTCTGCGCCTGGAACAGGACGGCATCCTGGTCACCTCCCCGCGCGGCGGGTTCGTGCTGCACGACATGTCCGTGGGCGAGGTCGAGGAACTGTACCAGGCCCGCGCCGCCATCGAAGGCCAGGCCATCCGCATTCTCGCCAAGCGCAACGACCCGCGCATCAACGCGGACCTGCGCGCGACCATCGGGAAAGAGGAAAACATCACCTCGAAGACGGTCGCCGCCTATTTCGAGGCGAACCGGAACATCCATCGCCGCATGGTCGAGCTGTGCGACAACCGCTATCTGCTGGAGATGTTCGACAACATCTGGAACCGGGCGATCTCGTTCCATCTGTTCGCCACGATCGAGAAGGTCGACCTGTCCAAGTCGTTCGGCGACCACATGCAGCTCGTCGACATCATCGAGACGGGCGATCCGCGCGTCGCCGAGGACGCGATCATCGATCACATCCAGGAAGGTCTCGAACTCCAGATCGAGGCGCTCGGCCAGAACGGAGCGGCATAGACAGAACCGCGTAGGCTGCGCCTAGCGCGTACCCCGGACAGCCCACGCCCGGGCGGCCAGGAGGATCATGCCGTCGGAATCGGTCGGCAGGATTTCCTGGAGGCGGTGCTTCAGCCTGTTGCGAGCCGTGTCGTCGAGAGACACACAGTATCCGGGCGCGGGTCCGACGCCGCTCAGGAAGGGGCGCCAATAGTCGTCGAAGTCCCGGAACGGCGTCGGAATGTCGATGGCCTCGGTGACGACATCGCGCAGGCCCGCGCCCGCGAACACCTCTGCGAGGCGGTTCGGACGGCAGATCGGAAAGCGAAGGCCCTCGTCCTGCTCCCGGGCAGCGGGATCGAGCGCGACCGCCGCATCCCAGAACGTGCGCATGAACTGGACGTGACCGGCATAGTCCCAGACATAGGACGCAATGGTCCCGCCCGGAGCCGTACACCGCATCAGTTCCTTCAGGGCCAGCGCCGGGTCGGGGATGAAGTTCAGGACGAACCCGGAGACCGCCATGTCGACGCCGCCGTCGGCTATCGGGATCTCCGATCCGGAGCCCTGGCGAAACTCGGCACGGTCGTCCGCGATCTGCTGGCGCGCCAGCGCCAGGAAATCGTCCGACGGCTCGACGCCGACCACCGATTGCGGACCGCACAGCCGCAGTATCTGGGACGTCAGGGCACCCGTGCCGCAGCCCAGATCCAGCCAGCGCAGGCCCGGCGATGCATCGAGCCAGGCCAGGAAGCCCTCGCCGACCTTCCGGCTCCATCTGCCCACGTACATTTCGTAGCCATCGGCGTCAGTCCACTTGTCCGGCATTCGAGCCTCCCTGACGAGCGTCACTCACGAGCCTCCCTGGGCGAACCGGAACAAATGGTACTCCACAAACGATCCGCTTCGAAGCTGGAACAACGCGGCGGGGCGTTTCTTCATCGGGATCGGACGAGGCCAGGGAACCGGCGCGCGTCACGACGGGCCGGCGGGGACCGCCCTCACCTCATCAAGCGCGGCCCGGCCTGGATCGGCGCCTATGCGTCGGCGCCCTAAGCCTTTTCGGGCGGCAACGCGCAGAACATGTCGTGAATGAGCTCGAGCAGCGGCCGGGTGCGTTCGTCGGTCAGGCGGTAATAGATCGTCTTGCCGTCGCGACGGGCCTCGACGAGGCCTTCCTGCCGCAGCCGCGCCAGCATCTGCGAGACGGTGGCCTGGCGGGCGCCGAGAAGGTGCTCGAGCTCGGCGACCGATCGTTCGCGCTCGACCAGATGGCAGAGGATCATCAGCCGGCCTTCATGCGCCAGCGCCTTGAGGAAGTCCGTCGCCGCCTGCGCGGTGCCGGCCAGTTCGATGGCCGCGTCGGCGCTCAGGTCGTCGTGCCCCGACATCGGCGATACCGCCGTTTCGTCCCCGGCGAGGGTCGTGCTGTCGCCCACGGTCACGCGTTCCGCTCTGTGTTTCGTTGACGGACCGCAATGGGGGCCAACCGGCGCCGGCGCGCGTCGTGGCGGCCATGCGGGTCCTGATCTTTTATATTCGATTTCCTGAATATAATCGAGAGGGTTCGGCGCGCCCCGTCGCCGCAGGCGCGTGACGAACGAAAACGGGGCCCGAAGGGCGCCGCGCAATCCGGACGGCTATCGGGAGCCGCCCTCTGGTTCCACCCCCTAGTTCCACACCTCGGCGAGGCGGGAATCGCGGCCGCAGTGGGACCGATAGTACCGATATTTCACCGGGTTCGTCCGGTAGTAGTTCTGATGATAGTCCTCCGCCGGATAGAACCGCCCGGCGCGGCGGACGGCGGTGGCGACGGACTTGCCGAAGCGCGTCTCGACCGCCACCTTGGAGGCCTGCGCCGCAGCCTTCTGGGCGCCGCCGGTATAGAAGATCGCGCTGCGATACTGGCTGCCGCGGTCGCAGAACTGGCCGCCGCCGTCGAACGGATCGACGTTGCGCCAGAATATGTCGAGCAGCTTTTCGTAGGAGACCCGGTCGGGATCGTAGACCACCTTGACCGCCTCGACATGCCCGGTGCCGCCGGACGAGACCTGCCGGTAGGTCGGATTGGCGGTGCCGCCGCCGATATAGCCCGACGTGGTCGAGATGACGCCGCCGGTCTTGTCGTAGGGCGGTTCCATGCACCAGAAGCAGCCGCCGGCGAAGATCGCCACGGCTTGGGCGGCCTGGGCCGGCACGACGCCGGCCACGGGTGCCACCAGGGCCACGAACGCGGCCGCGATCAGGCTTTTCAGGACGGTTCCACGCATCGTTTCTCTCCCGCGCTCGCTCAGGCCGGTCTGAACGTCATCGCAACGCCGTTCATGCAGTAGCGCTTGCCGGTGGGCGGCGGCCCGTCGTCAAAGACATGGCCGAGATGGCCGCCGCAATTGGCGCAGTGCACCTCGGTGCGGGTGAAGACCCAGCCGCGGTCGCGCCGGGTGCCGACGCCGCCGGGCAGCGGCTTGTAGAAGCTCGGCCAGCCGGTGCCGCTGTCATACTTGGCCTTCGAGGAGAACAGCGCCTGGTCGCAGCCGGCGCAGTGGAAGATGCCGGCCCGCTTCTCCCGGTCGAGCGGGCTGGAGCCGGCCCGTTCGGTGCCTTCCTCGCGCAGCACGCTGTACTGCGCCGGGGTGAGTATCTTGCGCCACTCGGCATCGCTCTTGGTCACGCGGAACGCCTCTGCCGTCCCGCCGAAGCTGACCGCGGCGATGGCACCGAGCGAAACGGCGCCGAACCGTCGTCTCGTGAGCATCGGGTACCTCCATTCAGGCCCTCAACATAGGGATCAGAGCCCGTGACCGCAGGCAACAAAGCGGTCGCGCCGGTTCAAACAATCGTGGGAGAAGCGTGATGCGACGGCGATCCGTCGGAAACGGGGCGGCGCGCGGCGCGGCACCGCAGCCGCCGCCGGTCCGGGGGCGCGTTTCGGCCTGTCCGTGTCGGCAGCCCTAGTTCAGCGGAACCACTTCGACGCGGTGGATGCTCAGAATATCCAGGTCGAACTGGGGATCCATCACGTTGATGGTCGCCTGAACGGCCGAACGGGCGCACTTCGTGTCGACGATGGCATACCCTGACGTCTCGCTGAAATCGAGCAGCTGCGGGCTGCATTGCGTGCAGTTGTGCGGCTCGGGGCTGCCGGCTTCGCGACTGCTGGCGCACCACACCTTGCCGCCGGCCAGGCTGGCATTCTGGATCGTGCAGACCGGAGTATTGCGGTCGTTGCGAAAAAAGCGAATTCTGACGCTGCAGCTCGTCTTCGAAAGATTGTGAACCTTGACGATTGTCGAGCAAGGATTGGCGTCTCCCGGATTGCCACTCCAGGAGCAAAGATCCAGAACGCGATATTTCTGCCTCTTGCTGGTCTTTGCCGCCTCCGCGATTCCTACGGTCAAGGCGACGATGGCCAGAAACACCAGAATGCGCTTCATACCCCCCTCCAACAAACGATACGTTCTTCAGAGCATCTCCTGGACTTGATTTTACTGAATGCAACTACCGGACTTTTTACAGATCCGTTATTTTTAGAAAGCTTGCTTCTTCGCCATTATCAAGTCAAGCGACTACGCTTACCCAATTTGTTGGACAACATTTTGAAAACAGTCTGCGGAAACAGCGTGTCCCGATCGCGGGTAGCCAAGAAATATCAACCTAAAAACTAGATTAAAGCGAGAAAATACCGCTATTTGCTTCGAAGCGCGGCGATCAGTTGCGGCGCCAGGTTGCCGGATGCCTCGATCTCGACACCGTCCAGTCCCAGCCAGCCGGCCATCAGGCCCAGCTCCTCGGCCAGCCCGGCGGCGACGGCGGCTTCGTCGGTGCCGTCCTCGGCGTGGGCGGCGTTGACGCGCAGGATCCCGGCGGCGCGGTCGGCCTTGAGGCAGACGCGCCCGACCAGCCCCTCGCCCATCAGGAACGGCAGCACGTAATAGCCGTGCACGCGCTTCTCCGACGGCGTGTAGATCTCCAGCCGGTAGCGGAAATCGAACAGCCGCTCGGCCCGGTCGCGCTCCCAGACCAGGGAATCGAACGGCGACAGCAGCGCCCTCGCCGCGACCTTGCGCGGCATCCGCGCGGCCGGGTCGAGATAGCCGGTCTGCTTCCAGCCCGCCACCTCCACGGGGATCAGCGCGCCGGCCTCGACGAGCTCGGCGATGCGCGCGCCGGTGCCGGCGGCGGGAAGGCGGAAATAGTCGCGCAGGTCGCGTTCGGTGGCGACGCCCAGCGCCTTCGCCGCCACGCGCAGGAGCGTGCGCTGGGCCTCGGCCTCGTCGGGCGTCGGCGCGGCGATGACGTCCTGCGGCAGCACGCGCTCGGTCAGGTCGTAGACGCGCTCGAAGTTGCGCCGCGTCGCGGTCGTCACGTAGCCCCCCCAGAACAGCCATTCCAGCGCCGTCTTGCCCTCCCCCCATTCCCACCAGCCGGGGCGCGACTTGCCGCCGGTGGCAAGCCCCGAGGCGCCCGTCGGCCCGCCGGCCTCGATCTCCTTCAGGACCGTGTCGATGAAGGCCCGCTTCTCGCGGCCGAAGCGGGCGAGGCCGGAATAGATGCCCTCGCCGGCGCGGGCGCGCCGCATGCGCCAGCGCATCGCCGGCTGCAGCGCGACGGGGATGAAGGAGGCCTCGTGGCCCCAGTACTCGAAATAGCGCTTGCGCCCATAGGCCTGCCGGTCGAGCAGGTCGCGGTCATAGGGGCCAAGGCGGGAGAAGAACGGCAGGTAGTGCGAGCGCGCCAGCACGTTGACGGAATCGATCTGTACCAGGCCGACCCGGTCGAACACACGGGCCATGTGCCGGGGCGTGATCGTGGCGGCGGACGGCCTGCGCTCGGCGAAGCCCTGCGCGGCGAGCGCGATGCGCCGCGCCCTCTTGAGGCTCAGGCGATCGAGGGGCTTGTGATCAGTTCCGGCGGTCATGGCGCGGAGACGCTAGCGGATTCCCCGGACGCGACGCCACCCGAAACGGCGGGCGCGGCCTCAATCCGCCGTCTTCTCCTGACGCCATCGTGACAGCGCCAGCATGGCGCCGCCGGCGACCAGGCCCCAGAAGGCGGCGCCGATGCCGAAGAAGCTCAGGCCCGAGGCGGAGACGACGAAGGTGACGATCGCCGCGTCGCGGTCGCCGATCTCCCGCATGGCGCCGAGCAGCGCGCTGCCGAGCGCGCCCATCAGCGCCAGTCCCGCCACCGCCTGGATGAGCAGCGGCGGCGAGGCCGCGATCAGCACCGTGGCGAACGTCGCCGCGAAGCCGAAGCCAACATAGAGGACGCCGGCGGCGACGGCCGCGATCCAGCGGCGCGCCGGGTCCGGGTCGGCGTCGGGGCCGGCGCAGATCGCCGCGGTGATCGCCGCGTAGTTGATCGCCTGGCCGCCGAACGGCGCGCCGATCATCGTTCCCACGCCGGTCACCAGGAAGGATTCGCGCACGCGGGTGCGATAGCCGTAGGCCTGCAGCACCGCGATGCCCGGCACGTTCTGCGAGGCCATGGTGACGATGAACAGCGGGATCGCCAGCGACACCACCGCGCCCCAGCTGAGGCTCGGGGCGATCAGCACCGGAGCCGGCAGCAGCTCGCCGACCGAGGCGACCGGAAGTTCGGTCGTCGTCACGATGATCACCGCCGTCACCACCACCGCGACGGGCATGGCGTAGAGCCGCGCGAAGCGCAGCATCACCGCCCACACGACGATCACCGGCAAGGCGTATTGCGGGATGACGCCGATCGCCTGGACCGGCGCGAGACAGAGCTCGAGGATGATGCCGGCGAGCATCGCGTTGGCGATGGACGACGGGATAGCGGCGACGAGATCGCGGAACGGGCGGACGAGCGCGGCCACGACGATCAGCAAGCCGGTGATCAGGAAGGCCCCGACGGCGGCGGAAAAGCCGCCCGCGACCGCGCCCGTCGAGATCAGCAGCGCCGCGCCGGGCGTCGACCAGGCAACCGAGACCGGCTGGCGCGAGCGCCAGCTCAGGAGGATCGCGGCCAGCCCCATCAGGATCGACATCGCCATCAGGCCGGAGGCGGCTTCCGCGTTCGACGCGCCGACGGCGGTCAGTCCCTGGACGACCACCGGAAACGAGCTGCCGAAACCGACGAAGGCCGCGACGGTTCCCGCGCCGATCGCCGAGTAGGACAGGCGTGAAGATACGGCGACGTCGGACATGGCGGATTTCCCGGAAAGTCTAGGTCCTGGCGAGTCGGACCACAGTGTCACCGCGCCGCGCCCGGGGCGCAACGGTCATCGGCAGGCCCGTCAGCGGCCGAGCAGCCGGCCGAACAGCCGCCGCCGCCGGCGCTTGCCGCGCTCCGCATCGGGCACGCGACGCAACACGTAGACGTCCTGGTTGAGGTGCAGCCTGCCCTGCTGGAACACGAGCACATCCCAGTCGGTGCCGATGCGGGCGTCCATCCAGGCGCGCGGGATGTAGCTGATCCCCCAGTTCTCGTTGTCGAGATCCCTGTCGTGCGCCTTCTCTGGATAGCGATTGAACACGTAGCGGCCGGCATCGATCCCCTCCAGCGCCGCCTGCGCCTCGGCCACCGGCATCGCCGCCTTGCGCCTGAAATGGCGCACCGAGACATAGCCGTGGGTGGTGAAGACCAGCACGCCGCCGGGGGCGATCGCGCGCCGCATCTCGGCGAACCAGGCCAGCGCCGACCGTTCGCTGAAATGCGACCAGACCGATCCCGCGTAGACGGCATCGTAATAGCCGTCCGGGACCGGCAGCGGCGGCATCACCGGGCTTGCATAGAACCGGACCGAGGGGATGTTCGCCTCGGCCCATTCGCTCGTCGACTTTCGCGGATCGCAGCCCTCGCAGGCGACCTCGGGATAGTAGAGCGCCAGGTTCCGCACCACGCGGCCGGACGACGCGCCGAAATCCAGCAGCCGTCCGCCCGAGGGGATCGACACGCCCGCCGCCGCCAGCACATCGGCGAACATGTCGCAGGCGAAGAAGTCTCCGGCGGGCTGGTTGGCGCCGACCACCGAATGGACCGTCTCCGGCACCATCAGCCGCAGCAGCCCGCTCCGGTCCATGCCCGGCACGTCCAATTCGGTACCGAGCTGCATGACCCGGCGCTTGAAATGCTGCGGGGCGACCCTCTGGAGCCGTTCCAGGTTGGCTCTCTGGTCCGGTTCGAGCCGCTCCATCAGCTCGGCGACGGCGGAGGCCGGAACCCGGCTGAATATCGCGTCGGTCACCGGCGTCGCGGTTTCGTCGCGCGCCTCGTAGCCGGCAAGACGGCGGTCGATCTCGGCTTCGAGGCTGGTTTCGCCCTGGGCGGATGTCGCAGTCATCGGGAATTCGTAACAGCCAACCGCCGAAGGTGGCTAGCCCCGGCCGCGGAATGAACCGAATTTCCTTCCGCGGCGGGATCGGGGCCGCCCCCCCCCCGGTCACGGCGATCAGCCCAGCACCGAGAAGCTCGACTCCGGATTGATGGTCCTGAGCCTGGAATAGAAGCCGACATCGGTCGTGCGGCCGATATGCGTCAGCGGGAACGCGACCGGATCGGCGTCGTGGTCGTGGCCGGCTTCGACCTTCCCGATCAGGTCGGCCATCATCGCGCCGGCGACGGGCGCGTTCTTGAACTGGTTGCCGCTCGAGCCGATCGCCATGTAGTAGCCCGGCACGCAGGACCGGTCGTAGATCGGGATCCAGTCGTCGGTGACGTCGTAGAGCTCGGTGACGCCCTTCATCTGGCTCGGGATCCCGAGGTTCCGGATGCGCTGCGCGGCGCGCAGGGCCTGCACCCGCCACTGCTCGGAGAAGTTCCGGTCCCAGTCGTCCGGATCGACCCATTCGCGCGGATCGCACGGCGGGTCCTCGGAGCCGACCAGCAGGAAGCCGCCCTTTTCCGGCCGCGTGTAGCAGGCGATGTCGGAATCCGACGTCACCATGCCGTCCGCATCGTAGCCATCGACCGGCATCGGCACGTGCACCACCTCCTGCTTCAGCGCCCGCGTCCCGATCTTCATGTCGGCGGTGGCGCCGGCCATCGCGTTGACCTTGAAGGAATGCGGCCCGGCGACGTTGACGACGATGCGCGTCGCGATGCGCTCGCCATCGTCCAGGGTGACGCCGGCGATGCGGCCGGTGTCGTCCTTGCGGATGTCCACCACGCGCCGGTTGAACAGGAAGGCGCCGCCGGCGGCCTCGGCCGCGCGCTGCAGGTTGTGGGCGGAAAGCTGCGGGTCGGTGATGTAGCCGGCATAGGGAAAATACACCGCGCCGGCCAGCTCGCCGCCGGTCGGCTCGCCGAAGCCCGCGTCCTCGGGACGCTTGGGCGGATGGAAGAGATGCAGGTCGTAATACGGCGCCTTCCGTTTCAGCGCCGCCGTGTCGAGGTCGTCGTAGGGCACGCCGAGCGCGTCCATGTGCGCCTTGACGTTGGCGAGATAGCCGTTCGCCTCCGTCTTCATGACGATGCAGCCGGTCTGGCGGAACTCGGCGAGGCCGCGCTCGTCGGCGGCGGCGAGATAGTCCGGCCAGGCCTTCCAGTAGTGGAACCCCTCGAAGGCGAAGGCGGAGCCCTCCAGCGTCGAGTAATGGGTGCGAATGATGGCGCAGGAACCGGCCGTCGAGCCGTAGCCCGCCGCCGGCGCCATGTCGACGTTGAGGGTCTTCACCCCCTTGCGGGCCAGCTCCAGCCCGATCGCCGCGCCGATCACGCCCGCGCCGATGACTATCGCGTCGTAGGTTTTCGTCATTCCGTTCTCGCTCGCCTTCTCGCTGGCCCGTCTTCTCACGCAACCGCCTACCGTGCCGTCCCCGCGCCCGGGGTCAAGCCCGGGTCCCTCTATCACGTCATGCCCGGGCTTGACCCGGGCATCTCGTACCACACGCCCGGGATTGCCGGGCCACGCCCGGCAATGACGCAGACCAAGGCATGGGGCCGCCGGGCATCCCGGCCGGACCACACTCCCCTATCCAATCCGCGTCGCCTCCAGCCGCTCCTCGTCCAGCGTCACGCCCAGGCCGGGGGCCTCGGACAGCGCCAGATCGCCGTTGTCGTCGACATCGACCGGGCTTTCGAGAATGAAATCCCGACAATCGAGCGACCATTCCGGCGGATCGAAGGGGAATTCGATGAACGGCGCGGCGGCGATGCCGGCGGTCAGGTGCGCGTTGGCGGCGACGCCAAGGCCGTTGGTCCAGGTGTGCGGCGTGAAGACGATGCCGTGCGCCTCGGCCATGACCGCGACGCGGCGCAGGCCGGTGATGCCGCCGACGAGCGCGGCATCGGGCTGGAGGATATCGACGGCGCCGGCATCGATCAGGTCGCGGAACTCGTGCAGCTCGCGCGTCATCTCGCCGGCGGCGACGCGCACGTCGGTCCGGTCGCGCAGACGCCGCATCCCCTCGCGGTCGCCGCGGTGCAGCGGCTCCTCCATCCAGTAGACATCGAGGCGTTCGAGCTCGTGGGCCACCTGCAGCGCGTCCTTCAGGGTCCAGGGCGCGGCGGTGTCCCAGGGCATGCGCCAGCCCTGATTGCAGTCCACCATCAGGGTGAGCCGGTCGCCGAGGCGGGCGCGCACCGCGGCGAGCGCCGCGATGTCGTCGCGCCAGTCGCCGCGATGGAAGCGGATCTTCATGGCGCGGAAACCGCGGGCGCTGTAGGCCTCGGCGGCATCGGCGAGCGCGTCGGGGCCGCGCAGCGTGCCGGAGGAGGCGTAGGCGGGAATGCGGTCGAAGCGGCCGCCGAGGAGCTTCCAGACCGGCAGTCCGGCGATCTTGCCGGCGAGGTCCCACAGCGCCAGGTCGAGCGGCCAGCAACGGCCGTAGTGGAAGGCGATGTTGTCCAGGACGCGGCCGTGCCGTTCGAGCCGGAGCGGGTCGTGGCCGACGAAAAGATGCTCATGGCCCTCGAAGCCGACCATCTTGTCCCCTGAGCCGACTCCGACCAGACCTTCATCCGACGTTACACGGACGACCGTCGCCTCGAATTCGGTGCGCGGGCGGGTGTCCCAGCTCGCCCGGAACGGCGGGTCGAGCGGGAGCCGGTGATGGCTGATCTCGATCGCCGCGATCTTCATGCGGCCTGCCCGGCGCGGGTCGTCGCGGCGAGCACGGATTCGGCAAGCCCGTGCACGTCTTCCTCCGAAAAATCCCGCGCCGTGGCCCTGAGCATCGCGGCGTTTTCCGGCGCGGCCATGCGCGCGGCCAGCGTCGCCGCATCGATGTCGCGCGGCAGGCTGCGGTCGAGGCCGAGTTCGTCCAGAAGCGCGGAGAACCGGGCCGGCAGCGCATCGGCGCTCGCCAGGCCGAAAGCCTCGGCCACGCGGGAAAATCCGCCGGGATTGCCCTCGATCACGAAGGGCAGCGTCGCGGCCATGGCGATAGCGACCGCGCGGCCGTGATGGATCGGCATCAGGCTGCCGAGCGCATGGGCCACATTGTGGGCAAGCGCGGTACCGGCATTGTCGATCGCGGCGCCGGCCGAGGATGCCGCGAGCATCATCCGCATCCGCGCATCGAGGTTCCCGGGCTCGGTCACGGCCCGCGGCAGATAGGCGACCGCAATCCGGATCGCCGACAGGGCATAGAGATCGTTGCCCGGATTGGCCTTGCGGTTCGTCGCCGCTTCCATCGCATGGACCAGCGCATCGAGGCCTGTCGCCGCCGTCAGCGCCACCGGCAGGCCGACCGTCAATTCGGGGTCGAGTACGATGAAATCCGGCTTCAGGGGATCGCCCCAGTACCAGTATTTCGTGTGGTCGGGCGCCGACAGGACCGAGATGGCCGTCGCCTCGGACCCGGTTCCGGCCGTGGTCGGCACGCAGATCAGCCGTACGCGGCGGGCGGGAAGCGGATGGTCCGCCAGGCGATAGTCCTCGACGGCCCGATCGGCCACCGAGGCCACAGCGATCATCTTGGCGGCGTCGAGCGCCGACCCGCCGCCTAGCCCGACGACGGCCCGCGCCTTGACCTGCCATGCCATCGCGGCACCCGCGGCGACCTGCGTCTCCTGGGGATCGCTGGTGATATCCTCGAACAGGACGACGCGATGGCCGCCCCTGGCGAGCGCCGCCATGGCCCGCTCGGTGATGCCGAGCGATGCCAGTCCCGGATCGGCGACGAGCATGACGGTCGCGTCGCCGCTGAACATATCGGTGACGTCGGCGCCGATTTCGGAAACCCGACCCGGACCGACGACAAAGGCGGGCGTGCGATTGAGGGCGAAACCACGCATGACGACGCGTTCCCTTCGCAGGCAGCTGCAGAGCGGCCCGTTTTCAAGAGCCTATCGCACCAAACCTACGATGACCGAGACGCCGCGCGCACCGGTTTCGCGACGGAAAATGCGCGGAAATGCGACGGCCACCGCATTGCCCGACGGCGGAAGGTTCAGGCGGGCGGATCAGGCGGGCGGATCAGGCGGGAGCCGGTTCGTCCTTTTCCGCTTCGGCGACCTTGATCACCGGCTCCATGTCGTTGAGCGTCACCTCGTCGAGGTGGCAGAAGATGTAGTGACCGTCGGCCATGCGCCTGTTCGGTGGCTTGCGCTTGTCGCACAGGCCCTCGATGACATAGGGACAGCGCGTGCAGAACGGACAGCCCTTCGGCGGATTGGACGGCGATGGAAGCTCGCCGGTCAGCAGCACCTTGCGTTTCTCGATATGCGTGTCGGCAATCGGCACGGCCGAGAGCAACGCCTCGGTATAAGGATGATAGGGCGGCGCGAAGATCTGATCGGTGGTGCCCTGCTCCATGATCTGGCCGAGATACATCACGACGATGCGGTCGGCGAGATAACGCACCACCGACAAGTCGTGGCTGATGAACAGGAGCGTGGTGCGATGATCGCGCTGGATGTCCATCAGAAGCTCGGTGACCGCGGCCTGGACCGACACGTCGAGCGCGGAGACCGGCTCGTCGGCGATCACCACCTCCGGATTGCCGGCGAAGGCGCGGGCGATGCCGACGCGCTGCTTCTGTCCGCCGGATAGCTGACGCGGCCGCCGCTTGGCGAAATCGCGCGGCAGCTTGACGATATCGAGAAGCTCGTAGACCCGCTCCTGGATCTTTCCCTTGTCGGTCTCGACACCGAATTTCTTGATGACACGGGCGATCTGGCCGCCGACCGTGTGACTGGGATTGAGCGTGTCGAACGGGTTCTGGAAGACCATCTGCAGCTTGGCGATCGTCTGTGCCTTGCGCTTCTCGACGGGCAGGTTGGCCAGGTCCAGGTTGCCGAGGAGCACGCCACCGTCGGTCGCTTCCTCGAGCCCCATAAGCACCTTCGCGAAGGTCGACTTGCCGCAGCCGGACTCGCCGACGATCGCCACGGTCTCCGCCTCGCGGGCCTCGAAACTGAGCTCCTCGTTCGCCTTGACGGTCTTGGTCTCGCCGGCGCCGAAGACGAAAAGGGCGGAATCCTCGATCTCGTAGTGCTTGGTCAGATCCTCGACCTTCAGCACCACATCGCCCGGCTCCACCGGCGGACGCTCGTCGGCCTTCGGCTTGGTGGCGTCCCAGTCGATCTCCTGCCAACGCACGCAGCGCACGAAGTGCTCGGTACCGGTATCGACCTTTTCCATCGGGATCAGGCCGAGATCGCAGCGTCCGCCCTCGAAGAACTGGCAGCGCGGACCGAAGTAGCAGCCGGTCGGCCGCTGATGCGGCAACGGCAACTGGCCGGGGATGGCGACGAGCGGGTGGGCGTTCTTGTCGGCGCCGGGCAGCGGGATCGAAGCGAACAGGCCGCGCGTATAGGGATGGCGCATGTTGTTGAAGACGGTCTCGATGTCGCCGACCTCGACCGCCTCGCCCGAATACATGACCGTGATGCGGTCGCACGTCTCGAGTATCAGCCCGAGGTTGTGCGAGATGTAGATCATCGACGTACCGAACTTCGCCGAGATATCCTTGATCAGCTCGACGATCCCGGCCTCGACGGTCACGTCCAGCGCCGTGGTCGGCTCGTCGAGCAACAGAAGCTCGGGATTCGACAGCAATGCCATGGCGATGACCACGCGCTGCTGCTGACCGCCGGAAACCTGGTGCGGATAGGAAGCCATGATCCGCGCGGGATCCGGCACGTTGACGTTGGCCAGCATCTCCTCGGCGCGGTCCCGAGCGACCTGGCTCGAAACGCCGTCGTGATAAATCGGGACCTCGGCCAGTTGCTCGCCGATCTTCATCGCCGGATTCAGCGAGGCCATCGGTTCCTGATAGACCATCGCGATCCGGGAGCCGCGCAGATTGCGAAGCTCTTCCTCGCTCATGGCGCGCAT
This sequence comes from Microbaculum mangrovi, assembly GCF_051390635.1. Lineage (NCBI taxonomy): Bacteria > Pseudomonadati > Pseudomonadota > Alphaproteobacteria > Hyphomicrobiales > Tepidamorphaceae > Microbaculum > Microbaculum mangrovi. Next base: position 252,523 of record NZ_JBPODT010000002.1, on the reverse strand, counting down.
GTCGCGTCCGTTGAACAGCAACTCGCCGCCGACAATCCGGCCGTTCTGGCCGAGATACTGCATGATCGCCAACGCGACCGTCGACTTGCCGCACCCCGACTCGCCAACGATGCCGTGCGCCTCGCCCGGCATCAACGTGAGATTGAAGTCGACGACCGCCGGGATTTCACCGGCGCGGGTGAAATAGGAAATCGACAGGTTGCGGCATTCGAGAACCGGCGTCTGATCGGTCATGGTTGCGCCCTCCTCAGTCGCGCAGGCTCATTTCGCGCAGACCGTCGGCCATCAGATTGAAGCCGAGGATCAGCGTCGACACCGAAAGCGCCGGAATGATGAGCATATACGAGAACTTGAAGATCATCGCGGTATTGGCCGCCTCCTTGATCATCAGGCCCCAATCGGGATCCGGCGGCTGGAGGCCCAGCCCCAGGAAGGTCAGCGTGGTGATGGCGACCGTGGTGTAGCCGAGGCGCAGGCAGGCATCGACGATGATCGGCCCGCGCACGTTGGGCAGGAGCTCGACCACCATGATCCAGATCGGATGCTCGCCTCGGGTCTGGGCAGCATAGACATAGTCCCGCGATTTGATGTCGAGGGCGAGGCCGCGAACGATGCGCATGATCGCCGGCGCCGAAGCGAAGGTGACGGCGATGACGATGTTGAAGCCCGATTGCCCGAGATAGTTCAGGATCAGGATGAACAGCACCATCACCGGGAACGACAGCAGGATGTTGGCGATGAACGAGATGATCTCGTCCCACCAGCCGGCGAGATAGCCCGCGAGCAGGCCGAACGCGGTGCCGACGACATAGGCGACGAGGGTCGCGGTGACGCCCCAGACGATCACCCGCTGGCAGCCCCAGATGGCGCGCGAGAGCATGTCGCGCCCTTTGTAGTCCGTTCCCAGCCAGAAGAAGATGTCCTTCTTCTCGGTGAACGGAAGCGTGAACGGGGCGATCGGCTGGTTGGGGTCGATCAGCGGCAGATACGGCGCGGTGACCGCCATAAAGAGCCAGAAAAACACCAGGGTGGCGCCGATCACCGCGATCTTCGCTTCCCACCAGGCCCGCACTGCGAGCACATATAGCAGCATCGTCGCGGGGATGGCGGGGAGCAGGACGACACGACTGGACGACCCGATCATCTGACCGAACATCACGTAGACGATCAGCGGCACCCACATCAGCAGGATCAGCACGATCACCGGCTTGGGTTGCGTGAGCCGGGCCAGGATCGACGGGGTAGCCACGGGGCTTTCTGCTGTCGCGCTCATCGATCGCGTCTCCTCAACTGAACCTGATACGCGGATTGAGCAGCGTGTAGCCCACGTCCGAAATGATCTGCGAGAACACGGCGACGAAGACCGCCGCGAGCGTGCCCGCCTGGATGACATAGATGTCACCGAACAAGGCGGCATCGAGCAGCATCTTGCCGAAGCCGTTGTACTGGAAGAACACCTCGACCACGACGACGCCCGACAACAGCCAGTTGAGCTGCAGGACGATCACCGTGAACGGCGCTATCAGCGCATTGCGCAAGGCGTGGCGCAGGATGACGCGGCTGTAGGGGATGCCTTTCAGGATCGCCGTGCGGATGTACTGGGACGTCATCACCTCGGCCATGGAGGCCCGCGTCATCCGGGCAACGTAGCCGAAGTCGTACAGCACGAGGGTCATCACCGGCAGAACCAGCTGGGTCCAGTCGAACCCCTGGGTCATCGCCGACTTGGTCGGGAGCCACCCGAGGCCCAGGGCGAAAATGACGGTGAGAAAGATCGCCGTCGCGATCTCGGGTATCGATGTGGTGAAAACCGATATGAAGGAAACCGCCCGGTCCTGGAACGACCCCTCCTTCATCCCCGCGACAACGCCGGTTATCAGCGCGATGGGGATCATCAGCGCGAACACCCAGAAGCCGAGTATTCCGGTGGCTACCAGACGCTCGGCGAGGAGCGGTCCGACCGCGGTGTTCTTCTCGAACGAAAATCCGAAATCGCCCCGCAAGACGTCGGCCACCCAGTCGGCATAGCGCTCGTAGAAGGGGACGTTGAGGCCCTTTGAGGTGAGCCAGTCCTGGTATTCCTGTTCGGTCAGCGCCTGTACGCCGAAACCGCCTAATTCGTTGACGGCAATCTGTTTTTTGAATTTGTCACTATCGAATACAAGAAACAGAACGAATGAAACGACCGCCATGATCAGGACCATTTGCCCCAAACGGCGGAAAATCAAATTGAGCATTGTATGCCGTCCCCTCATATTCCCCCGCGACGCCGTCTTCCGGGGGAATTGCCCCCGACTACCGTCGGTTCTTTCGCGGCGGGAATACCGCGCCCGCCTGTCGGCGGGCGCGGCGGCCACAGTTCAAATCAGCTTTCCAGCCAGACCTTGTTGAACTGGTGATACTGCGTCGGGTGCGGCGGATAGCCGTGCACCTTCTTCGCCGCGATCGTGAAGACCGGGCGCCAGATGGGCTGCACCATGACGGCGGCGTCCTGCAGGATCTGCTCCACCTTCTTCATCTTCTCGCGGCGCTCTTCGGTGTCGAGGATCGCCTCGGCGTCATTCAACGCGTTGTCGAACTCCTCGCTTGCGAACGCGGTCTCGTTCCACGGCACGCCGCTCCGGTAGCCGAGCGACAGCACCATGGTTCCCAGCGGACGGTGCGTCCAGGCGGTGGCGCCGAACGGCGTCTTGTCCCAGATCTCCCAGTACTTGGAGGGGGGCATGACGTTGATGTTCAGCGTGATGCCGGCGTCCTTCAGCTGGTCACGCATGATCTCGGTGACCGTCTGGTGCCAGGGACCATCGGTGTTGCCGACGTCGATGGTCAGCTCGATGCCGTCCGGATATCCCGCTTCCGTCAGCAGCTGCTTGGCTTTCGCCACGTCGCGCTTGAGCCCGGGAAGCTCGTAGTACTCGGGATGAATCGGCGACACGTGGTGGTTCTCGCCGATATCGCCGCGTCCCTGGAAGACCAGGTCGCGATAGACCGAATTGTCGGTCGCCGCGATGACCGCCTGGCGCAGCTTCTCGTTATCGAAGGGCTTTTCGGTGACCCGCATGCGGCAGCACAGGGTCTGCGCCGTGCGCGCCTCGATGATCTCTCCGTCCAGCGCCTCGGCGAGCTCGAACTGTTCGATGCCGAACTCGTAGATGGCGTCGACGTCACCGGACGCGAAGGCCGTCAGCTGGTTGTCCTCGTCGAAATTGTAATAGTGGATTTCGTCGAGATAGACCTTTCCGCCCCAGTATTCGAACGGCTTGCCGTCGGCCGTTTCCGTGACGCGCTTCAGTTCGCAGCGCTCGCCGACCTTGAGGTTGGTCATGGTGTAGGCGCCGGTTCCGATCGGATTGTCGGAAAGCGGCGGCTTGAAACTACGGTGCACGATGGCGGTCGGATAGTTGTAGAGGTCTTCCGGCACCGACAGCACCGGCTTCGACAGGTTGAGGCGGACCGTGTAGTCGTCGACCTTCTCAAGGGCGCCGGGAAGCATCTGCTTCTTGCCGTCCTTCTCCTCGACCATGGAGGCGAAGGTGGACAGGCCGATGTTGGAGGACCCCACGTCCGGGTCCATCCAGCGGGTCATGTTGAAGATGACGTCGTCGGCGGTGAAATCGTCGCCGTTGTGCCACTTGATGCCCTTGCGCAGCTTGAACGTCCAGGTCTTCAGGTCGTCCGACGCTTCCCAGCTCTCGGCGAGCATCGGCTGGGTCACGTTATCCGGCGTGGTGAAGGTCAGGTGTTCCAGCATATGCCGGGTCTGGTTCGACATCTCGACCCACGAATAGGTCGCCGGGTCTTCCATCTTCTGCACCTGCATGGCGACACGGAGAATGCCGCCATCCTTGGCGTTGGAATCGTCCTGCGGGAACGGCAGGTCACCCTGCTGGGCAAAGGACGGCGTGACGCCGCCCATGGCATAGGCGGCGGTGGCGGATACCCCGAGCAGCGCCGCGACTCGTACGAATTCGCGGCGGTCCATACGACCGCGGCCCATGAGATCCCTGGCCTCCCGCACCTTCGGGTGCAGGCGGCGCGGCTTGTCGCTTTTCGTCATATAAAAACTCCCAATTATTGCCGACCCTCGCGTCCGGCGATCCCGCTCTCCGCGCATTTATGTAGGGACTCCGCGGCGGGCGTTCGGTTCGTGGTCCCGGCCGAGCGTGGCTTGTTCTGAAACAAGGCTGGACAAGCCTAACATGTAGCCCCGCCCTCTCGGCAATAGCGCGCGCAGAATAAATACTCCGATTGCGACCTGTCCGGACGCTTCCGCGACGTCCCCCGGTGGCGATCCGCCGAACCGCTTGGCTAGGCGGCAAAATCACTGCAGCGTAGCGCCTACGGACCAGATGGCCGATGCGGAGCACGTTGACCATGGATACCGGAATTCTGGCGGATGGACCGGAAAGGAGCCACCGTCGCACCGGGCGCAGCCGGCGCGCCGGACAGTCGCGCGGCTTCGAGCAGACGCCGTTCCGCCAGCCCCGGATGACCTACCGGCCAATCGAAATCGTGAGCGCCGACGAACTGGAGGATATTCACAATGCGTCACTGACCATCCTCGAGGAGATCGGCATCGATTTCATGCACGAGGAGGCCAAGGCGATCCTGAAGCGCGCCGGAGCCGACGTCGATCCGGGCTCCGACCGTGTGCGTATCGACCGCAGCCTGATCATGGAGGCGCTGAAGACCTGCCCGCCGGAATTCACGATGCACGCGCGCAATCCGGCGCACAACGTCCGCTTGGGCGGCAACTGGGTCGCCTTCGCGCAAATGGCCAGCGCGCCGAACTGCTCCGACATGGACCGCGGACGGCGGCCGGGCACCCACCAGGACTTCCGCAACCTCGTGAAACTCGCCCAGAGTTTCAACATCATCCATCTGACCGGCGGCTATCCGGTGGAGCCGGTCGACCTGCACGCCTCGATCCGGCATCTGGAATGCCTGCGCGACTTCGCGACGCTGACCGACAAGATCTTCCACGTCTACTCGCTCGGCAAGGAACGCAACCGCGACGGCATCGAGATCGCGCGCATCGCGCGCGGCATTTCCGAAGAGAGGCTGCAACGAGAGCCCTCACTGCTTTCGATCATCAATTCGTCGTCGCCGCTGCGGCTCGATACGCCAATGCTGCAGGGCATCATCGAGATGTCGAGCCGCAACCAGGTAATCGTGGTCACCCCCTTCACGCTCGCCGGCGCGATGGCCCCGGTCACGCTCGCCGGTGCGCTGGCCCAGCAGAACGCCGAGGCGCTGGCGGGCATCGCCTTCACCCAGCTCGTGCGTCCGGGCGCGCCGGTCGTCTATGGCGGGTTCACCTCGAACGTGGACATGAAATCGGGCGCGCCGGCCTTCGGCACGCCGGAATACATGAAGGCGGCCAATGTCGGCGGCCAGCTCGCGCGCCGCTACAACCTGCCCTACCGGACCTCCAATACCTGCGCGGCCAACACCCTCGACGCACAGGCGGCCTACGAGTCCGTGTTCTCGCTGTGGGGCGCGATCATGGGCGGGGGCAATCTCATCAAGCACGCAGCCGGCTGGATGGAAGGCGGCCTGACCGTGTCCTACGAGAAGCTCATTCTCGACGTCGACCTGTTGCAGATGGTCGCAGAGTATCTCGAGCCGATCGTCGTCGACACGGATACGCTGGCGCTCGAAGCCATCCGCGACGTGGGGCCAGGCGGTCACTTTTTCGGCACGCCGCATACCCAGGCGCGCTATCGTGACGCCTTCTACGCGCCGCTCCTGTCGGATTGGCGCAACTACGAGACCTGGTCGGAGGCCGGCAGGCCGACCGCGTACGACAAGGCCAACCGGCTTTGGAAAGAAGTCCTCGCCCAGTATGAGCCGCCGCCGCTCGATCCCGCGATCGCGGAAGAGATCGACGCTTTCGTCGCGCGACGCATCGCCGAAGGCGGCGCGCCGACGGACTACTAGGCCGGGTTTCGGGGTCTCGCCATGACGGACGTTTCCATGCCGAGCCGCTGCATCGCGATCGATCTCGGCGTGAGGCCGGGACCGGCTACGACAAACAACGGGCTTCCCCAATCGAGAAGGACCGCGAGAGGATGAAAAGCCACGCACAGGCCGTCGTGATCGGCGGCGGCGTCGTCGGGTGCAGCGTCCTGTACCACCTCACCAAGGCCGGCTGGAAAGACGTAGTGCTGATCGAGCGATCGGAACTGACCTCGGGCTCGACCTGGCATGCCGCCGGCGGCTTCCACACGCTGAACGGCGATCCGAACGTCGCCAAGCTGCAGGCCTACACGATCGGCCTGTACAAGGAGATCGAGGAGATTTCCGGTCAGTCCTGCGGCCTGCACCTGACGGGCGGCCTGCAGCTCGCCGGCAATACCGAGCGGCTGGAATGGCTGAAGATGGCGAAGGCGCGCGGCCGCTATCTCGGCATGGAGCTCGACATCATCTCGCCGAAAGAGGCGAAGGACCTTCTGCCGCTGATCGACGAGTCGCACTTCGTCGGCGCGCTTTGGGACCCGATCGAGGGCCATCTCGATCCGTCCGGCACGACGCATGCCTACGCCAAGTCGGCGCGCATCGGCGGCGCCGAGATCGTGCTGCGCAACCGCGTTACCGATCTCACCCAGAACCCGGACGGCACGTGGACCGTGGTCACCGATCAGGGCACGATCCATGCAGAGCACGTGGTCAATTGCGGCGGCCTGTGGGCGCGCGAGGTCGGCCGGATGGTCGGCCTCGAGCTGCCTGTGCTCGCCATGGAACACATGTACGTCCTGACCGAGGACATGCCCGAGGTCGCCGAGATCAACCAGGTCACCGGCAAGGAAGTCGTCCACGCCATCGATTTCGAGGGCGAGATCTACATCCGCCAGGAACGCGGCGGCATGCTGATGGGCACCTACGAGAAAGCCTGCCGGCCGTGGTCGCCGCGCCAGGCGCCTTGGGAATTCGGCCAGGAACTGCTTGTGCCCGACCTTGAACGCATCGCGCCGTCGCTGGAAGTGGGCTTCTCCCATTTCCCCGCTTTCGAGCACGCCGGCATCAAGCAGATCATCAACGGCCCCTTCACCTTCGCGCCCGACGGCAACCCTCTGGTCGGACCGGTCCGGGGCCTGAGGAACTTCTGGTGCGCCTGCGCGGTGATGGCCGGCTTCAGCCAGGGCGGCGGCGTCGGCCTCGCCCTGTCGAACTGGATGGTCGACGGCGATCCGGGCTTCGACGTCTGGGCGATGGATGTCGCCCGCTTCGGCGACTGGGCGACGCTGGGCTACACCAACGCCAAGGTGCAGGAGAACTATTCGCGCCGCTTCTCGATCCGCTTCCCGAACGAGGAGCTGCCCGCCGCGCGGCCCGTCCAGACCACCGCGCTCTACGACACCCTGCGCGCCCAGGGCGCGGTGATGGGCGATTCCTGGGGACTGGAGACGCCCTTGTGGTTCGCGCCGGAGGGTGTCGAGCCGAGGGACATCGTCTCGTTCCGCCGCTCCAACGACTTCGAGCACGTGAAGGCCGAGGTCATGGCGGTGCGCCAGGGTGTGGGCGTTACGGAGATCGCCAACTTCGCCAAGTACGAGATCACCGGACCGGGCGCGGAAGCCTGGCTGTCGGGTCTGATGACCAACAGGATGCCCCGCACCGGCCGCATCGTGCTGACCCCGATGCTCAACGAAAACGGCAAGCTGATCGGCGACTTCACCATCGCCAAGCTGTCGGACGAGCGCTTCATGATGTTCGGATCGAGCCAGGCGCAGGTCTATCACATGCGCTGGTTCGAGCAGCACCTGCCGACGGACGGTTCGGTGGCGATCGAGGCGCTCGGCATGGGGCTGGTCGGCCTGTCGATCGCCGGGCCGAAGGCGCGCGACGTGCTTGCCGTGCTCACCGACGAGGACATTACCTCCAAGGCGTTCCCGTTCATGGCCTTCCGCGAGATGGATCTCGCCGCGGTGCCCACCATGGTCGGCCGCATCACCTATACCGGCGACTTGGGCTATGAGATCTGGGTTGCACCCGAATACGAGCGGCGACTCTACCAGACGATCATGGCGGCCGGCGCAACGCACGGTATCGTCAATTTCGGCATGCGCGCGCTCCTGTCGATGCGGCTTGAAAAGAACTTCCCGACCTGGTTCCGCGAGCTTCGGCCGATCTACGGCCCGTTCGAGGCCGGCCTCGAACGCTTCGTCGACCTTTCCAAGAACGACTTCATCGGCCGCGAGCGGGCGGCGAAGGAAAAGGACGCGCCGACGCTGAAGCGGGTGACCTTCGTGGTCGACGTCGACGATGCCGACGTGATCGGTGACGAGCCGATCTGGCACGACGGCGCGGTCGTCGGCTGGGTGACGTCGGGCGGCTACGGCCACTTCGTCGACGCCTCGCTGGCGCAGGGCTACATCCCGGCCGGGCTCGCCAACGGCGCATCTGACGGCAACGGCGCGTTCGAGATCGAGATCATCGGTGAGCGCCGGCCGGCGACGATCCAGCCCGAACCGTTGTTCGACCCGGAGGGGCTGAGGATGCGTGGGTGAGCCCCGCTCAGCTCCTGATCAGCTCAATCCTGGCACCGCCGGCGGCGAAGTACTCGAGCACGGCGCCCGCGAAAATCGTCAGACCGGCGATTTCCATCGCTTCCTCAACCACCGTGATGAAGCCGTAGTAGTAGACGTCTTCGCCGACGCTCGACGCAACCAGCCCGCCGATCATTTCGAAGCCCATCGCGCCGGCGACGTAGATCGCGCCGGCGACGACGAACAAGACCCGATATCGGAGCGGTGTCCGGATCAGGAACGGAACGGACAGCAGGACAAAGATCGCCACGAGGAAGAAGGCGGGGACAACCCAGGCGTAATGGAACACGCCACTTGCCCCGAGCATCAGTCGCAGGGGCACCATCAGAGCCTCGTGGAAACTGGCGACCTCCTCGATCGACAGAGCCAGGAACACGACGGAAATGCCCGCCCAACTCAGCCTCAATATCGTCCCGCCGCCCTTGAACCCGCGATAGATAAGAAACGCCGACACCGAAATAACGAACATCAAGACACTGCTGAACCACGTCGGCACATTGGCCTCGTCGTCCAGATCGAGTTGCCGCATCTCCTTGAAGAACGTTTCCTCTCCGTAGCCGTATACGAAGAACTCCCTGAACACGCCCAGCAGGACCACCAGCACGGCGGCGACCCGGATTGCCGAGATGACATGTGGGATATTCACGCTGGCGGCGGCCGGGTAAGGGTGGCCGGCGCCGTCTGCCCCGACCGTGAGCGGCAGGCTCGCGGCGTCACTGACCGAATTTCTCAAAGAGCCCCCCACTTCGGCATCGGATAAAAACCAACGCCTCGGTGTATGTAGCGCCAATTATAAAACAATTAATTCAGGGCCTTATCTCATTCAGGGCCTTATCCGCAAACCGCCCGCTTGAAGGCGGCCATGTGGAAGCGGATCTGGTCGGGCGCGTAGCGGCGGTCGGCGGCAACCGGACAGGCATCGCGCGCCCGGCAGCCGCCCGTCGTGCAGCCGATGCCTTCGGGCGACGCCAGATAGCCCGCGCAGGCGGGCACGTAATAGCCCTTCCCCGAAAACGCGCCGACCGGACAGGCCGACAGGCACGGCTTGTCCGCGCAGGTATCGCAGGGGATCGGCCGCGCGTCGGGCGACGGCAGATCGATCGCCTCGGCGAACAGCAGCGCGGCGCGATAGGCATGCCAGAGGCCGTGATCGGGATGCATGAGGATGCCGAGCGGCGAAGGCCGCACAGGCTCCGCCCGCATGGCCCAGCGCTGGAACGGCAGCGGCGGCGTATCGAAGGGGAAGATGCAGCGCGCCGCGAACCGGTCGGCGATCGGTTTCATGGTCGCCCGCGTCCAGCGGTCGAGCGCGTCGCGGCCGCCATCGTCCTGCGGGGCGAAATGCGGCCACAGGTCCGGGCCGACATTGCCGACGAGGACGAGGGTCCGGGTCGCCCGCCCCTCGCCCGCGTCCGGACTCGCGTCCTCCGGCGCGGGATGGAACCCGCCACGCAGGGCGAGGCCGTGGGCGGCGACGGCTTCGGAGAGGTTGGCGTATAGCGGGGTCACACGTAACCACTGGCTGTCATGGCCGGACCAGTCCCGGCAATCGATGAACACTGCCATCAGCGATAGTGGCGATGGGTGCCCGGAACAAGTCCGGGCAGGACTGCGGGGTAGGAAATGCCCTCCGGCCCAAAGGCCGCCGCTTCTCCCCGCGCGCTTCCCGCTTTCGCGGGAATGAACGGGTGGGGTGGATTCGGGCAATCCAACACCCGTCCTGAGTTCGTGCGGCGTTCGTCTGGGCCCCGGATCAAGTCCGGGGCACACGGTTTGCTGTCTGACGACGGCCGTGCCTCAAGCAGGCTCGCGTGTCCCGGACTTGATCCGGGCCCCATGCGGCGGTGCGTCAGGGGACGCCGTGCTTGGGGCGGGAAGCCCCGCCACCCCCGCTCACGCGAACGCGTCGGGCATCGATTCCTTCTTCTTGGCGATGAAGGCCTGCAGCGCCTCGTCCACGCCTTCGTCCAGCGCCGGCGCCTCGTAGTCGGCAAGCCACGCCTTCCACAGCGCGTTGGCGCGTTCGTCGGCGCGCTTCTCGCCCTCGGCCTGCCACTGCTCGAAGGAATTGTTGTCGGCGATGGTCGAGCGATAGAAGGCGGTTTCGAAATTGGCCTGGGTGTGGGCGCAGCCGAGATAGTGGCTGCCCGGCCCGACCTCGCGGATGGCGTCCATCGCCTGGCCGTTCTCGGACAGATCGACGCCCTCGCAGACGCGCTGCTGCATGGCGATCTGATCGCAGTCCATGACGAACTTCTCGTAGCCCGCCGCCAGCCCGCCTTCGAGCCAGCCGGCGGCATGCAGGACGAAGTTGGTGCCGGCGAGCACCGTCGCGTTCAGCGTGTTGGCGCTCTCGTAGGCGGCCTGCGCGTCGGCGATCTTGGAGCCGCACAGGCTGCCGCCGGTGCGGAACGGCAGGCCGAGGCGGCGGGCGAGCTGGGCCGCGCCGAAGGAGACCAGCGAGGGCTCCGGCGTGCCGAAGGTGGGCGCGCCCGACTGCATCGAGATCGACGAGGCGAAACAGCCGAACACGACGGGGGCGCCCGTGCGCACGAGTTGGGTGAAGGCGGCGCCGGCCAGCACCTCGGCCAGGACCTGGGTCAGCGTTCCGGCCACCGTCACCGGCGACATGGCGCCGGCGAGGATGAAGGGCGTGACGATCGTCGCCTGGCCGGCGCGGGCATAGACCTTGAGCGCGCCGAGCATGGTCTCGTCGAACACCATCGGCGAGTTGGCGTTGATCAGATTGATCAGGACGCAGTTGCTGTCGACGAAGTCGTCGCCGAAGACGAGCCTGGCCATGGCGACGGAGTCGGCGGCGCGTTCGGGATGGGTCACCGAGCCCATGAACGGCTTATCCGAGTAGCGGATATGGGCGTAGACCATATCCAGATGCCGCTTGTTGACCGGCAGGTCGACCGGCTCGCACACGGTGCCGCCGGAATGGTGGATCGCCGGGGCCACATAGGCCAGCTTCACGAAATTGCGGAAGTCCTCGATGGTCGCGTAGCGGCGGCCCTCGTCGAGGTTGCGGATGAAGGGCGGGCCGTAGACGGGGGCGAACACGGTCGCGTCGCCGCCGATCTGCACCGAGCGTTCCGGATTGCGTGCGGCCTGGGTGAAGACCGGCGGGGCGGTCTTGATCAGTTCGCGGCAAAGCCCCCTGGGGAAGCGGACGCGCGCGCCGCTGACATCGGCGCCAGCCGCCTTCCACAGCGCCAGCGCCTCCGCGTCGTCGCGGAACTCGATGCCGATCTCTTCCAGCACCGTGTCGGCGTTGGCCTCGATCAGCGCCAGTCCCTCCTCGTTCAGGATCTCGTAGAGGGGCACCTTGCGGGTGATGTAGCGCAGCGATTGCTGGCCGCCGCCTCGACGGCGCTCGCGCCGCGCCTCGGCGCCGCCACCGCGCCGGCGGCCGCGCTGCTCATCCCGGACGTCGCTCATGGGAACCCTCGTGCCTTCGGCGCCGTGCGCCGGCCTGACCGTGCTCTGAGGAAATGCTAACGCGCCGCGCCCGCCGGCCTTATCCCGGCAGCGGCATACGCGCGACGCGCCGGGAACATCGGCGCGTAGCAAGGGTGCAGGAGAATGCGGCCGGAGGACTGACGGGGCGGTAGGCGCCGTCGCTTACTCGGCAGCCCCTAAGCCGGCCTTCCTGGGCAGGCAGCCCTAGGCTGGCAGCCCCTAAGCCGGAAGAACGACGACGTTCGTGTCGACCGGCGTCCGCGCATAGAGGTGGAACATGTCCTGGGTCAGCAGGCCGACACAGCCGCTCGACACGCCGGTGCCGATCGTCTGCGGCATGACCGTGCTGTAGATCGTGTAGAGCGTGTATTTGCCGTCCTGATAGAGATAGAGGACGCGCGCGCCGAGCGGATTGTCCAGGCCGGGCTTCATGCCGCCGGCATACTTCTTGAGCTCGGGATCGCGCCCGATCTGGTCCGGGGTCGGCGTCCAGATCGGCCATTCGGCCTTGCGCCCGATATAGGCGTTGCCGCTCCACAGGAACCCGGAGCGGCCGACATTGGCGCCATACCGGGTGGCATAGCCGTCTTCCTCGATGCGGTAGACGTAGTACTGGCCGGGGTCGACGACGATCGTGCCGGGGGCCTCGTCGGTCTCGTAGCGCACCGTGCGGCGATAGAACTTCCGATCGATCCGGTCGAGATCGACGGCAGGCACCGGGAACTTCTCGTCGGGCAGCGGCCCGTAGGCCAGCGCGGCTTCAGCGCGGGTCATGCCGCCGTCGGTCGCGCAGCCGGCGAGCCCGCCGGTGAGCCCCAGGGCGCCGACGGTTGCGGCGGATCCGGCCAGGAACGACCGGCGGCTGAGACGCCCGGTCCCGTTCAGAGCCAGCTCATCAAACTGTTTCGCTGTCATCGGCAATCCCGCCTTTCAGGATCACGCGTCCACTGCCCCTCCTGTCGCCGGACGCGCGGACGGTCCGGCCGGGGAAGCCGGCGAACCAATATTACGTTCGGTGACCGCGATCAAGTCTGGTGTGGGGGGAGGCAAAGGGCGGGATGGGAGCAAGAGGAGTCTGGCGGTTTATAGATGTGCAAGTTATTTATTAGGAAATTCACACTGAAATGCTTAGACGATGACTTCCCCACCCTGCCGGGGTCATATCTGTTCTTCTGCGCAGATTTACTGAAACGGGATATAATTGTCTCGATTTGAAAATTTGAAAAACCATCTATTTTTCGGCGACCGTACGCACGGCGCTAGAGAATTTCATTGCCTCCACAAGTATCGCGTGGGCTTCCGTGACTAATCTTTCATCGCGCTCCCATTGCCTTTCGGGTCCGCCCGTAAATTTTTCACCATGAATGTAGCTATTCCGCACTCTGCACACCCCGTTGATCATTAGCTGAGCTACATTCGTCAAAGGAACCGTGGTTGGCGGTGACCACTCCATATTCGCCAGCAATCGCCTGGGAGGATCGCCGATAAGTGTCGTTGCAAGGCCAGCACGAACCACATGATCGAAGAAATCCTCTCCGAGCTTCTGTGCGAACCTACCCCAGTCCGCTTCAGCTATTTCTGTGTTGATTCTCAGAAAACCTGACCGCTTCAGTGTGTATTCCATCGATCGAAAATCGGCGACGAATGCATTAGCCAGCTTATAGGGATCACCCATCATTCTCTCATCAAAAAACTGCTTCCGATTGCAGATAGCATGCACTCGATTAAATCTACGAGTCGGCCAATAGATCGAAAAAATCAAACTGCTTAGCGCTAATCTCTCCCAGGATACGCTCTTTAGTGCGAGGACTGCGGAAGAGTTGATAATGCGCGACCGCCTTTTGTTGTCGGCAGGCAGCGGCAACCCTGCGGATAGCCTCTTCGACCAAAGCAAGTGCATCATCGCCAATTGGCAGTTGCGGCGCTTGCGTTTTTACATGCAGTAGCTTGCAGGCAAAGAGTACGAACCAATGGCCATAGACCAGATACTGATGCTCGTGCCCGGTTTCTGGTGACGCCCCAAAATCCGCTTGGTAGCGGTCCCTCATTTTTTCAATGATCTCGTAAATTTGGTAAAGCCTGATCAATTCATCAACGCTTTGCCGATTGTCGAAAATCTGATGAAACCGGGAATCAAATATAGAATCCGACTCAGTCTTAGCCTTATCCGGCTCCCTTAGCTCGAAAGATAGAATAATCTGACCGAGCTTCAGAGCGTCAATCCTCTTACTTTCCGGCTTATCTGAATGCATGTTCTTTTTACGCTCAAAAAAATACCCTCTCTCCTTGAAAGCAAGCTCTAGCTTCTTCAATACGCCCTTATTAGCCTTCAAGTCTCTACTCTGAATTCTCGCCTGACTGTTTGTAGCAACCGCGACCCTCTCCACAATGTCTTCTCGATCAGTTGCGTACATACGAACCATCAACACAACTTCGGAAAGTGCCTCTGGATTTGTCCTAGCTACCTCCACAAGAGAATGCGATGTCTGAGCGCCGTTTACGATTTGAAAATCTTTAAAATTAAGCTTCGGATTACTATGCCCCTTGTTATATGAAAAACTCTTACATGTTACAGTAACACCGTTGTTCAAATACCAGAAAAGATATCTATCATCGGAATTGGCAGAAGCTATAATCTCCTGATTATACCCGCCTTTAGAGCCAAGAAATACTCTCAAATTATCATCAAATAAATGACGCTTAATCGTTTCTCCATCCTCTAACGTAATCAAATCAACGAAGGATTGCGCATCTACAGACGCAATAGCCCCTCGAACATCGCCATCAGAGCGCTCTAGTATTTCCTTTCCAATTACTTGAAGCTGACCATCTTCCGCATTTCGCCCCTCAATGGCCATAGCCCGAACAACATCATGACCACTGTAAAACTCAAACGACACGGACGCATGGGTAGCTTTAACGCTGTCGATGATGCCTCGCGCAGATGCCGAGAAACCTCCACCATTTGAACAGAATATAACCTTGTAGCGACAGATCTTCCCGTTGTCGTGCAGCTGCCAAACTCGCTGAACCGCTTCCTTAAGTCGGAAATTTCCACAGCCTAGAAGGCCATCCGCCTTGTCGAATAGTTCGTTCAGAAAAAGTGCAATCTTTAGGAGATCCGCATCATTAATAGTTTTTTGGCAAGCTCCATGTATTTCCCTGTATTTCGATTGAAAAAGAAAAACTTCTGCGCTGCTTTCACTCTCGACAATGTGGATGGCGTCCACTCCTCTATCGCCAGGCCCGTCCGTAACAATTTCTTGTAGTTGATCCTCATGGCCTGGGAATATCTGATCAATGACGACCGCAAGGAAGCCAACGGTCTTCTTTTCAAATTGGTTCCGGTCGCATGCCTTCGCTACGCGTGCGTCAATGATGTCCCAGTCCATTTTCGAAATTGGCTTCATAGCCACGTCTCCGTTTCAGAAATTTTTCCCGGGAGCACGCTCACGAAGACCACGCCGGCTAATAATCCCGCGGATCAAAACAGCTTTTCTCTATATTAGGAACTTACCAACTGGTTTAGCTCCAAGCACCCGCAAGAAAGCAACACTCGGTATCTGCGGTCAAGTTCTGCACCATCATACATGCGCTAGAGTGCTGCGCCCGCAACGAACGTCCGCTTCCTGCCCTTCCTGGCTCTTCACTCAGTTTGCAACGAACGGCCGCTTACGCCAAAACACGCGAACGAGCGACTTGGGAACGCAAAGCAGTTGTCAATTCAGTAGCTATCTGAGGTCAGCTTGGGGGCAATTGCCACCTCGCTAAGATGTCCAATCGCGGATCAACACGTAGCGCCCCCCTCCCCAAATTCTGCCCCTCGTCGCAATTACGACCCGGGAAGTCGGTTCCAGGAAACGACTCGTGACGAATGTGCCGAATAATCCCCGTAATCGGCTTTGCTGGCCGCGTCCTTCGCGTCGGGGTTTCGCGCATGTCTGACGACGATATCGATCTTTCCTCGCTTGCGGACGACGACCTCGTCCAGCAGATGCACGACGACCTCTATGACGGCCTCAAGGAGGAGATCGAGGACGGCGTGAACATCCTGCTGGCGCGCGGCTGGGTGCCCTACGACGTGCTGACCAGGGCGCTCGTCGAGGGCATGCGCATCGTCGGCGAGGACTTCCGCGACGGCATCCTGTTCGTGCCCGAGGTGTTGCTGTCGGCGAACGCCATGAAGGCGGGGATGGCGATCCTGCGGCCGCTGCTCGCCGAGACCGGCGCGCCCAAGGTCGGCAAGATGGTGATCGGCACGGTGAAGGGCGACATCCACGACATCGGCAAGAACCTCGTCGGCATGATGATGGAGGGCGCCGGCTTCGAGGTGATCGACATCGGCATCAACAATCCCGTCGAGAAATATCTCGAGGCGATCGAGGAGCATCAGCCCGACATCCTCGGCATGTCGGCCCTGCTGACGACCACCATGCCCTACATGAAGGTCGTCATCGACGCGCTGAAGGAGAAGGGCCTGCGCGACAAGTACATCGTGCTGGTCGGCGGCGCGCCGCTCAACGAGGAATTCGGCAGGGCGGTCGGGGCGGATGCCTATTGCCGCGACGCGGCGGTGACGGTCGACACCGCCAAGGAGCTGATGCGCCGGCTGCACAACCAGCGCGCCGCCGCCGCGGGCTAGCGTCCCGCCTTCCACCGTATTCGCGCCGTGATGCCCGGGCCCCGCCGGGCCGCGGGCGATTCCCCATTTTCCTCCCCGGCAAGGTGCTTCGATGCGACCGCTGTTGTTGTCCGTCACCGCGCTCCTCACCAGCCTCACGATCCTGCTGGCGGGCAACAGCCTGCAGTTCGTGATCCTGGCCCTGCGCGCCGAATCCGCCGGCTTCTCGCTGGCCGTGGTCGGGGCGATGACCACCACCTACTACCTGGGCTACATGCTGGGGACGCTCCGGGCGCCCGTCTTCGTCGACCGGTTCGGCCATATCCGCGCCTTCGCGGCGCTGAGCTCGATCATCTCCGCCGTGGTGCTGGCCCACGGCATGCTGATCGAGCCGTATTTCTGGATCGCCCTGCGCTTCGTCACCGGGCTGTGCTTCGCCGGACTGGCGACGGTGACCGAGAGCTGGCTCAACGCCAAGGCGACGCGCAACGTGCGCGGCCAGCTGCTGGCGGTCGCCAGCATCGCGGCGATCCTGGGCTATGCCGTCGGCCCGCTCTTCGCCTCGTTCGGCGAGGTGGACGGCCTGCGCCCGTTCGTGATCGCCTCGATCCTGATGTCGGTGGCGCTCGTCCCGGTGACCCTGACCCGGTTCAGCGCGCCCTATGTCTCGGGCGAGGGCACGGAGGTCGAGCGCTACACGCTCGCGCGCCTGATCCGCGAAACGCCGTTCGGCACGGTCGGGTGCTTCACGACCGGGCTCATTCAGGGGTCGTTTCTCGGGCTGGGCGCGGTGTTCGCCGGGCGGTTGGGGCTGTCCGACAGGGCCGTGCCGGCGTTCATGACCGGCGCGCTGATCGCCGGGGCGCTGGCCCAGTATCCGCTCGGCTGGTTCTCGGACCGGTTCGACCGGCGGTTCGTCGTCGCTATTACCGCCGTTGTGACCGGCATCGGCGCGCTGTCCGTCGCGCTGCTGCTCAATCTCATCGGCCACCCGATCTGGGTCGTCGCGGCCGCCATGGCCGTCGGCGGCATCGCGGCGATGCCGCTGTATTCGATCGTCATCGCCCACGTGAACGACCGCCTGCCGGAAACCTCGATCGTGCCGGCGGCCGCGACCCTGATCCTGGCCTTCTCGATCGGATCGGCCGTCGCCGGACCGGTCGCCTCGCTGTCGATCGAATACTATGGGGCGGCCGGGATCTACACGTTCTTCGGTGTGACGCTCCTGGCCTTCGGCACGTTCTCGGTGTTCCGCGTGGCCCGGCGCGAGGCGCCGGAACACACGACGGACGGCGGCGTTTTCGCCGCCAGTCCGGTGTTGACGCCGATCGATACCGAATTCGACGAGAACCAGCTTCGGTTCGAGTTCGAGGAGCAAGACGACCCGGCGGAAGCCGAGCCGGCGACGTAGGCGTAGGCCTACACCTTCTCCAAAACCGCGGCGATGCCCTGGCCGACGCCGATGCACATGGTGCAAAGCGCCTTGTCGGCGTCGCGCTCGTGCAGCTCGATCGCCGCCGTCAGGGCCAGCCGGGCGCCGGACATGCCGAGCGGATGGCCGAGCGCGATGGCGCCGCCGTTCGGGTTGACGTTGTCGGCGTCGTCGGCGAGGCCGAGCTGACGGGTGACGGCCAGCGCCTGGGCGGCGAAGGCCTCGTTCAGCTCGATCACGTCCATGTCGGTGATCGACAGGCCGAGCCGCTCAAGAAGCTTGCGGGAGGCCGGCGCCGGGCCGATGCCCATGATACGCGGCGGCACGCCGGCCGTCGCCATGCCGACGACGCGCACCAGCGGCTTCAGGCCGTATTTCTCGACGGCTTCGGCGGAGGCGACGATCAGCGCGGCGGCGCCGTCGTTCACGCCCGAGGCGTTGCCGGCGGTGACGCAGCCGCCCTCGCGGAACGGCGCCCTGAGAGACGCCAGCTTCTCCAGCGTCGTCTCGCGCGGGTGCTCGTCGGTGTCGACGACAACCGGATCGCCCTTCCTCCGCGGGATCGACACGGCGACGATCTCCTTGGCGAGGCGGCCGTTCTTCTGGGCGGCGGCGGCGCGGGCCTGGCTGCGCAGCGCGAAGGCGTCCTGGTCCTCGCGCGAGATCTGGAAGTCCTCGGCGACGTTCTCGGCCGTCTCCGGCATGGAGTCGATGCCGTATTCCGCCTTCATCCGCCGGTTGACGAAGCGCCAGCCGATGGTGGTGTCGAACACCTCGGCCGACCGCGAGAAGGCCGTCTCGGCCTTGCCCATGACGAAGGGCGCGCGGCTCATGGATTCGACGCCGCCGGCGATCATCACCTCGGCCTCGCCGGCCTTGATGGCACGCGCGGCGGTGCCGACCGCGTCGAGACCGGAGCCGCACAGGCGGTTGATGGTGGCGCCGGGCACGGTGTCCGGCAGCCCGGCCAGGAGCGCGGCCATGCGGGCGACATTGCGGTTGTCCTCGCCGGCCTGGTTGGCGCAGCCGAAAATGACGTCCTCGACCGCCTCGCCGGGCAGGCCGGAGGCGCGGGCCATCACTTCCTTGATCGCGTGGGCGGCGAGGTCGTCGGGGCGTACCTGCGCCAGCGAACCGGCGTAGCGACCGATCGGGGTGCGTACCCCCTCGCAAATGAAAGCCTCACGCATGTCCATACTCTCCTTCGTCTTCAGGCGCCTTCAGGCGTCTTCGGGATTCGCGGCCGCAGGCTCGCGCGGCCCGGTCATATATACCCTTGCCGGTGACGCGAAACCGCTCGGGCTCGAATTTTTGAGGGTTGTTCGCAATTCGAACCGAAGCCACCGGGCAGATCGCGCCGCGATACGGAAACATCGAGCTTTCGCCGGCTGTTTACAGCGCGACATTTCGAACCTCCGCGTCGGACGGAAGGTAGAAGCCTCGATTCCGGCCAATATTACTGCCACGCACCAATCTATTCCCGCCAATAGAGACGGCGTTTTTCCTATATTGTAATTCGGCTCACTCAAAACCTACAATATCGATACTGCGTGACTCTGTTTTATATGAAACCATTCGAGAACGAGGGTGCAGAAACATGAAACTGGCTATCGCAACGACGCTACTTTCGGCCATGCTTTGTGTATCGGCATTCGCCGAAGACCAGTCGTCTCTGGTCAAGAAAGGGGCGAAACCACTGACGGGTCCCGAGAAAGCTCAACTCTTCCCCGGAAAGACCATGAAGGGAACCAGTTACGACCAGGCTGGGAAGAAGGTGGCCACCTGGTCGGTGACTTACACCAAGGGCGGCCAGAAGATCCTCAAGCTCGGCGGCAAGACCATCGAAAGAAAATGGTGGGTCGACGGCAGCAAGTTCTGCGAACAGCTTGCAAACAGCGGCAAGACGACGTGCGAGAACGGCCCCTACAAGCTGGCGTCCAAATGCTACACGTTCCATTCGAACGGATCGATACAGAATGAGATGAGCTGCTGAGGCGCCGCAATTCGCCCGCCACTCGACCGATCGGCCGCCTGGCCGCACCAGCGGTAGACAGCCTTCTTGAACAGCGTCTCGCGGCGGGGTGACACAGCGCCCATGCCGCGAGACGGTTCTATGTCCGGTTCCGTTTGATATGGTCCTGCATCAACGCCACGTGGAATGCCCCGTGGAGCGCCATGTGGGACGACGATGGAGGCAGACATGGTTCGCACCGCGACGCCGCCCGGCGAGATCGGGCATCGGGCCCCGGATTTCAGCCTGAAGGGCACCGACGGTAAGACATGGACGCGTGACGACGTCAGGGGCGACAACGGTCTCGTCGTCGCCTTCATCTGCAATCACTGCCCCTATGTGAAGGCGGTCATCGACCGCTTCGTCGAAGACGCCGCGGCGCTGCAGGCCAAGGGCGTCGGCGTCGTGGCGATCATGCCGAACGACTGGAACGTCTATCCCGACGACGCGCCGGACCGGATGGTCGCGTTCGCCTCAGGCCACCGCTTCACCTTTCCCTACCTGATCGACGAGACCCAGGATGTCGCCCGCGCCTACGGGGCCGTGTGCACGCCGGACGTCTTCGGCTACGGCAGGGATCTGACGCTGAAGTACCGCGGCCGCATCGATTCCTCCGGTCGCGAGCCGAGCGGGCCGGATACCCGCCGCGAGCTGCGCGAGGCGATGAGCGAGGTGGCCCGGGACGACACGGTGCCGGCCGGCCAGCAGGCCTCCATCGGCTGTTCTATCAAGTGGCG
The DNA here is from genome assembly GCF_051390635.1 of Microbaculum mangrovi. Taxonomy (NCBI): domain Bacteria; kingdom Pseudomonadati; phylum Pseudomonadota; class Alphaproteobacteria; order Hyphomicrobiales; family Tepidamorphaceae; genus Microbaculum; species Microbaculum mangrovi. The sequence continues at coordinate 231,708 of NZ_JBPODT010000002.1, read as the reverse complement.
TTCCTAGGGCGGAATCCCGGCGGGCCGGGCGCTGTCGTGGCAGGCCAGCAAGGCTGACGCTGACGGACATGGCCAGAGACGTGGGACATAGCCCCTAGCCCACTGGGACCTATGGACTTTTCCCAACGCCGCCGGCCCTGAAAAACAGGTCGCAAAACAGACTTTGCCTGTCGTGAGAAAGCAAACCTCGCGGCAGGGTGTCCCGCATCATGGATATCAAGAAGCAGGAACCGCCGGACATCGCCGAGGCGCGCCGGCCCGACTTCGCGTAACGCCACCCTCGATAGCGCTTTGCGCCGCGGAGGAAATTCGCATGTCGTCAAGCCAGGTTTCTCAGGATCCCGCGTTCCGTCCCCCGTTCCGTATCGCCGCGTCGATCGAAGCGACCCCGAAACAGGTGCTCGAGGGAGACCGCCTCGCCGGCCTGTTCCCGGCGGGCACCCGCGTCTATCTCACCGATGTCGGCACAGCGCCCATACCGGAATTCGCCCGCGCCGCGAAGATCCTGGCCCAGGACGGATACAAACCGGTGCCGCATCTGCCGGCCCGCCGCATCGCCGACGAAGCGGACCTGCGCGAGCGGCTGCGGCTCCTGACCGGCGAGGCCGGGGTCACCGACGTGCTGGTCGTCGCGGGAAGCGTCGACGTCCCGGCCGGCAGCCTGCGCTCGAGCATGGACGTGCTACGGACCGGCATCCTCTCCGAGTTCGATATCACGACGATCGGCGTCGCCGGCCATCCGGAAGGCAGCCCGGACATGTCCTCGCAGACGATCGCCGAGGCGCTGGCCGAGAAAAACGCCTTCGCCGCCGAGCACGGCCTCGACATGCGCATCGTCACCCAGTTCGGGTTCGATCCGCAGCGCTACGTCTCCTGGGCGCACGACCTGGCCGCGGCGGGTAACCGGCTGCCGATCCATGTCGGCGTGTCCGGCCCGGCCAAGATCACGACGCTCCTGAAATACGCGGCCCTGTGCGGCGTCGGCCCCTCGCTCGCCTTCCTGAAGAAACGGGCCACCTCGGTCATGGCGCTGGCATCGGGATTCAGCCCGGAAGGCGTCGTTGCCCCGATCGAGACCCATGTCGCATCCGATCCGGACTGCCCGATCGTGCAGCTGCACGTCTTTCCGTTCGGCGGCCTCAGGAAGACCGCCGAATGGCTCGCCGAGCGCGGCTCGTGGTTCGGCGCGAACGGCGGCCGGAAGACCTTCGTCGCGGAGGGCAAGTGAATGTCGCGCACCGTCGTCGCCTCCGCCACCAGAACCATCGTCATCGGGTTCGATCAGCCGTTCTGCGTGATCGGCGAGCGCATCAACCCGACCGGCCGCAAGAAGCTCGCCGCCGAAATGGTGGACGGCAATTTCGAGACGGTGCAGGCCGACGCGCTGGCGCAGGTCGCCGCCGGCGCCACCATGCTAGACGTCAACGCCGGCGTTACCGCCGTCAACCCGAACGAGACCGAGCCGCCGCTGCTGGTCAGGACGCTCGAGATCGTGCAGTCGCTGGTCGACGTGCCGCTGTCGATCGACTCCTCGGTCACCGCCGCGATCGAGGCCGGCCTCCAGGTCGCCAAGGGCCGCCCGCTGGTCAATTCGGTGACCGGCGAGGAGGAGAAGCTCGAGGCGATCCTGCCGCTGGTGAAGAAATACGACGTGCCGGTCGTGGCGATCTCCAACGACGAGACCGGCATTTCCGAAGACCCGGACGTCCGCTTCGAGGTCGCCAGGAAGATCGTCCAGCGCGCCGCCGACCACGGCATCAAGGCGGAGGACGTCGTCGTCGATCCGCTGGTCATGCCGATCGGCGCGATGGGCACCGCGGGCCAGCAGGTGTTCCGCCTGGTCCGGCGCCTGCGCGAGGAACTGAGGGTCAACACGACCTGCGGCCTGTCGAACATCTCCTTCGGCCTTCCGCACCGCCACGGCATCAACGCCGGTTTCATCCCCATGGTGATCGGCGCCGGCATGACGTCGGCGATCATGAACCCCTGCCGGCCGCAGGAAATGGAGATGGTGCGCGCGGCCAACGTGCTGAATGGCACCGATCCCCACTGCGCCGGTTGGATCAAGACCTATCGCGACCACGCGCCGGCCAGTACCGCCCCCGCCGCTTCGGCCGGGGGGGCCGATACAGCGGCGCCGGCCGCCGGTGGGCGCAGGCGCGGCGGCCGCGAGGCGCGCCGGGCCCGGGCCGTTTAGGCCGGAGACACCGGATTGGCGGACACCCGCGCCAGAGACGCGCTTCGGCCAACCAACGGCTTGTTCAGGGTTTTCGGCCATGGATAAGCCGGTCGACAGCGATTACGCCGAGGGCGGCATGAGCGAGGACATCTCGCAGGTCAAGGACGCCCTGGTCCTGTTCATGCCTTCCGGGCGACGGGGCCGGTTCCCGCTCGGCACGCCGGTCCTGGAAGCGGCGCGCCAGCTCGGCGTCTATGTCGAATCCGTCTGCGGCGGGCGCGGCATCTGCGGGCGCTGTCAGGTCACCGTCACCGAGGGCGTGTTCGCCAAGCACAAGATCACCAGCGCGGCAACGCACCTGTCGCCGTTCTCCGATACCGAGGCGCGCTACAAGGCCAAGCGCGGCCTGCCCGAAGACCGGCGGCTGTCCTGCTCGGCGCTGATCGAGGGCGATCTCGTCATCGACATCCCCATCGAGGCGCAAACCAACCGGGCGCTGGTGCGCAAGCGCGCCGAGGCCCGGCCGATCCCGCGCGATCCGGTGATGCAGCTGTGCTATGTCGAGGTCGACGAGCCCGACATGGAACAGCCGCTCGGCGACGCGGACCGGCTGGTCCGGGCGCTGGAGGCGCAATGGGGCTTCATCGGCGCGCGCTGCGAGTTCCGCCTGCTGCCCATCGTCCAGACGCTGCTCCGGCAGGGCGAATGGAAGGTCACCGTCGCCGTCCATACCGAGGGCATCCCCACCATCGTGTCGATCTGGCCGGGTTTCCACGACAGGCTCTATGGCATCGCCGTCGACATCGGCTCTACCACGATCGCCTGCCATCTCTCCGACATGCTGACCGGGCGCACCGTATCCTCGACCGGCACCGCGAACCCGCAGATCCGCTTCGGCGAGGATCTGATGTCGCGGGTCTCCTATCTGATGATGAACCCCGACGGCCTGCCGGCGCTCACCACCGCCGTGCGCGGCGCGATCGAGGGGCTGATCGACAAGGCCGTCAACGACGCCGGCGCCAGCCGCGACGACGTCCTCGACGCGGTCTTCGTCGGCAATCCGATCATGCACCACCTGTTCCTCGGGATCGATCCGCGCGAACTCGGCGGCGCGCCGTTCGCGCTCGCCGTCTCCGGCGCCCTCACCTTCCCCGCCCGCGAGATCGGGCTCGGCGTCAATCCGGGCGCGCGCGTCTACATGCTGCCCTGCATCGCCGGCCATGTCGGCGCCGACGCGGCCGGGGCGGCCCTCGCGGAAGGACCGCAGAAGAGCAAGGAGGTCACCCTGCTGGTCGATGTCGGCACCAATGCCGAGATCGTGCTCGGCAACAGGCACCGCATCCTCGCCGCCAGTTCGCCGACCGGGCCGGCCTTCGAAGGGGCGGAAATCTCGTCGGGCCAGCGCGCCGCGCCGGGCGCGATCGAGCGGGTGCGCATCGATCCCGAAACGCTGGAACCGAAGATCCGCGTGATCGGCCTCGAGGCATGGTCGGACGAGGAGGAATTCGCCGAGAAGATCGATCAAGTCGGCGTCACCGGCATCTGCGGATCGGGCATCATCGAGGTGATCGGCGAGATGTTCCTGGCCGGCATCGTCACCCAGGACGGCGTGATCGACGGATCGCTGGCGGCGAGGTCGCCGCGTATCGAGGCCAACGGGCGCACCTTCTCCTACCTGTTGTGGCGGGGCGACCAGGAGATCCGCATCACCCAGAACGACGTGCGCGCGATCCAGCTCGCCAAGGCGGCGCTCTATGCCGGCGTGAAGCTGCTGATGGACCGGTACGGCTGCACCCATATCGACCGCATCAAGCTCGCCGGCGCCTTTGGCGCCCATATCGACACCAAGTACGCGATGCTGATCGGGCTGATCCCCGACTGCGACCTGAAGCATGTCTCGGCCGTCGGCAACGCGGCGGGGACGGGCGCGCGCATGTGCCTACTGAACCGCGGCCACCGCGCCGAGGTCGAAGACCTCGTCACCCGTATCGAGAAGATCGAGACGGCGCTGGAGCCGCGCTTCCAGGAGCACTTCGTCGCCGCGATGGCACTGCCCAACAAGATCGATTTGTTCCCCAATCTAGCGCGTGCGGTGACCCTGCCCGTCCCCAAGACCCCGCTACCGGGCGAAGGCCGGGGGCGGCGCGGCGAACGGCGCCGGGCGCGGCCGGACCCCGCCTGAGCGGAGGCCCTTCTCACAAATCGATTCAGGACGGGGCGCGGTCTTCACGCCTGGAAAACCCGATTCCGACCAACCCGTTAGCCGGATCGGCTGAAACACCGATTCCGAAACGCGAGAAATCCGTTTAGCTGGCTACGGACTTAAACCATCGATTCAAGTGCCACCGCTCGGACGCTATGCGTCAGGCCCTATTCGGCGGCGACGTCGCTCACCGGGTCGGCCGGCGCCTTCGTATGCCCGCCGCGGGCGATATCGCGGAAGCTTTCGACCACGTGCCGGGCGAGCGCCTCGGCCGCCGGACCGAGGTTCGGACGCTTGGCCAGCACGATGTGGTAGTCGCCCAGGGCCGGCAGGCCGCGGCGGTCGTCCAGGCGCTCCAGCGGCTTTTCGATCAGGCTTTCGGGGAACGGCGCGATGGCGAGATCAGCGTAGATCGCCGCCATCTGGCCGGCGCAGTGCGGGCTCGTGTAGGCCGTCCGCGAGGCGATACCCGCCTTGTCCAGGGAGGCAAGCGCGGTTGACCGCCAGGCGCAACCCTTGGGCGCGAGCGCGAGCGGCATCGGCCGCTGCTCGTAGGCGCAGCCGCATTCCAGCCCGGCCCAGACGAGCGGTTCCGTATAGACGATCTGGCCGCGATCGAGCGCGGCGGGACCGCACGCGGAGGTGACCAGCGTCAGGTCGAGGGCGCCCCGGTCGAGCCTCCCGAGAAGCGCGTTCGACATGTCGAGCGTCACGTCGACGTCGACGCCGGGATGGGTGCGCGCGAAACGGCTCAGGATGTTCGGAAGGAAGCGGGTGCCGAAATCGTCCGGCGTGCCGATGCACACGATGCCTTCGACGGCGGGCGCCCGGAACAGGCCGACCGCCTCGTCGGACAGGCGCAGCATGCGCCGGGCATAGCCGAGCAGCGCCTCGCCCTCGGTCGTCAGTCGGACGCTGCGGCCGTCGCGGACGAAAACCGGCCGGCCGAGCGTGTCCTCCAGCTTGCGGATCTGCATCGACACCGCCGAGGGCGTGCGGAACACGGTTTTCGCCGCCCGTGCGAAGCTGCCTGTCTCGGCAATCGCGACGAACGTGCGCAGGACGTCGTTTTCCAGCAGCGGCAGCCCGCCGGTTTCCGATTTCGTCATGGCGTCACCTAATCCGCCCCTGTGTTCAATTTCATTGAACACTAGCGTAAAATCAATTCGTTTGATTGAACAGTCTTCCCAACCGATATTTCTCCGTGGAAACGGCGGCGGCTTCGAAATTGCCGCCCCAAGATCCGGAGATCCATTATGAGCACCTACCAGAACAGCGCCTCCCCCTGCTGTGAAGCGGTCGCTCGGCCGAGCTTCCGGACAGGGTTCCTGTCTCTCGCGACATCGGTCCTTCACGGCTTGCGCCGGCGGATCGAACGGCGCCAGCAGCGGCGGACCTTCATGACCATGACCGCCCTCGACGACCGGATTCTCGACGACATCGGCCTGACGCGGCGCGACATCGAATCCGCCGCCGGCCTGCCGATGGAGATCAACGCGTCGCTGGCGGTCCGGCAGATCGCCGCCGACCGGCGCGCGGCCGAGCGCCGGATGCGCCGGCGCTAGAGGAATACCGACGCCGTCCAGGGTGCAGCGGGCGGTGACGGCATAGCGACGGCGGCCGGCCCCTCCGGCCGCCGTCGTGCATTTCAGCCCCCATATCCGTGGACGTTCCCGTGCTTCCCCCCATAGGGGGGCGATGCCGCTGGCGGATCGGCGACACTCGATGTCGCCTGCCGATCATCACCATGCGTGAAGGAGGCGTATGTCGGATCGGAGCAGGTTTTTCGGGCGATGCCCGTCCGACACCGCGTTTTCGGGGGAAACCATGAAGACACACGCCCGCGCAGTCGTCATCGGAGGGGGCGTCGTCGGCGTCTCGACGCTGTATCACCTGGCGAAGAAGGGATGGTCCGACGTCGTTCTGGTCGAACGCAACGAGCTGACGTCGGGCTCGACCTGGCACGCGGCCGGCCTGCTGCCGCTGTTCAACCTCTCCTACTCGGTCGGGCAGATCCACAAGTACTCGGTGCGGTTCTACCAGGAGCTTGCCGAGGAGACCGGCATGGACACGGGGTTCCGCAAGGTCTCCAACGTCCGCCTCGCCCGCACCAAGGACCGGTGGGACGAGTACATGTACTATTCGGGCATCGCCCGGACGCTCGGTATCGAGGTCAAGCAGCTCAGCCCCGACGACATCAAGGCGCTTTGGCCGTATGTGAACGTCGACGGCCTGCTTGGCGCCATCCAGCACCCGGAAGACGGATACATCCAGCCCGCCGACCTGACCCAGGCGCTGGCGCGCGGAGCGCGCGACCGCGGCGCGGAGATCCACCGCAACACCCGCGTGACCGGGATCGAGCGGCAGCCGAACGGCGACTGGCTGGTGAAGACCGACAAGGGCGACATCGCCTGCGAACACGTCGTCTCGGCGACCGGCAACTTCGTGCGCCAGACCGGCGCGATGATCGGCCTCGACATTCCGGTCATCCCCGTCGAGCACCAGTACATCGTCACCGAGCCGCACCCGGCGATCCAGGAGCACCGTCGGAACGGCGGACTGGAGCTGTGCGTGCTGCGCGAGTCGGATTCCTCCTGGTACATGCGTGAGGAAGCCGGCGGCCTGCTGCTCGGCCCCTACGAGAAGGGGGCGCCGTGCTGCTATGTCGACGGGCCGGACGAGAAGGCCGAGTACGAGCTGTTCCAGGAGGATCTGGAGCGCCTCGAACCGCATATCGAGACCGCGATCACCCGCGTGCCCTATTTCGGCGAGGTCGGCATCAAGAAGGTCTACAACGGCGCGATCTGCTACACGCCGGACGGATCGCCGATCGTCGGCCCGGCCTGGGACCTGGAGAACTTCTGGCTGAACGAGGGCCATTCCTTCGGCGTCACGGCGGCCGGCGGCGCCGGCTGGCAGCTTGCCGAATGGATCGTCGACGGCGAGCCGACCATCGACATGATGGGCGTCGACCCGCGCCGTTTCGGCCCCTACGCCTCGCGCGGCTACCTCAAGGAGAAGAACGAGGAGGCCTACGCCAATGTCTTCACCATGCACTATCCCGACGAGGAGCGCGCCGCCGCCCGTCCGCTGAAGATGGCGCCCTGCTACGACCGGATGCGCCAGCGCGGCGCGGTCTTCGGCTCGGTCTACGGCTGGGAGCGGCCGAACTGGTTCGCCCCCCTCGACTATGAGGTGCCGGCCGACGAGCTCGCCGTCGACGACACGCTGACGAACCACAACCACGCGCCCGCCGACTGGACCGGCAAGGTGCGCGAGAAATGGTCGTTCCGCCGGTCCAACTACTTCCCGTTCGTCGGCGAGGAGTGCAAGGCGGTGCACGAGGGCGTCGGCCTGCTCGACATGTCGGCCTTCGCCAAGTGCCATGTCTCCGGCCCCGGCGCGGAGGCGTGGCTCGACGCGATCCTCGCCAACCGCATTCCGAAGAAGATCGGGCGGCTGGGCCTCTGCCACATGCTGTCGCAGAACGGCGGCGTGCGTTCGGAGTTCACCGTCTACAAGGCGCGGGAGAACGGCTACTACCTCGTCTCCGCCGGCGCCTACGAGCGGCACGACCACGATTACCTGACAAAGCTGCTGCCGGCCGACGGCAGCGTCCGCGTGCAGCCGGTCACGACGCAGCTCGGCGTGCTGGTGCTCGCCGGCCCGCGCGCACGCGACGTGTTGCAGAAGCTCACCGACACCGACCTGTCGAACGCCAGCTTTCCTTGGCTCACCGGCAAGCGCATCAGCGTCGGCCGCGCCGTCGCCGATGCGATGCGGGTCAACTTCGTCGGGGAGCTCGGCTGGGAGCTGCATCATCCCATCGAGATGCAGAACATGATCTTCGACCTCGTCATGGCGGCCGGCAAGGACTACGGCATCCGCCCGTTCGGCATCCGCGCGATGGATTCCATGCGGCTGGAGAAATCCTACCGGCTGATCCCGCGTGAACTGTCGATCGAGTATTCCGCGCTGGAATCGGGCCTAGATCGCTTCGTGCATCCCAACAAGGGCGACTTCATCGGCCGCGACGCCCTGGTCGCCTGGCAGCAGAAGGGGTTCCAGAACCGCTTCGTGACGATGGAAGTGCACGGCATCGGGGATGCCGACGCGCGTGGCAACGAGGCGATCTGGCGGGGCGACGAACTGGTCGGCCGGGCGACGTCGGGCGGCTACGGCTGGCGGCTGGGCAAGTCGCTGGCGCTCGCGATGGTGCGGCCGGAGCTGGGCGAGATCGGAACGGATCTGGAGATCCAGATCCTCGGCGACCGCTACAAGGCCACCGTCATCGAGGAATCCCCGTTCGATCCGCAGAACGAGCGGCTGAGGGCCTGACGCGCCGATTGTACGCGCCTGTTGGGCGCGCCGGTTCGACGCGCCGGCCAGACGCAGCGGGGAAAACCGGCACGGCGCTTGAGGTCGGGCCGCGCTGTTTGTAAGAAAAGCCGTGCCGGCGCGCGCCGGCCCGGCTTTCTTGGCGGCCGCACGCCGTACGGATCTGCTCGCAATGACCAGCGTGACCTACCGTCCCGAAATCGACGGGCTCCGCGCGCTCGCCGTCCTCGTCGTGGTGTTCTTCCATGTCGGGTTCGCGCCGTTCAGCGGCGGCTTCGTCGGCGTCGACGTGTTCTTCGTGATCAGCGGCTATCTGATCACCCGCCTGATCCGCGCCGACCATGAAGCCGGCCGCTTCTCCTACGCGACCTTCTATGTCCGCCGCGCCCGCCGGCTGTTTCCGGCGCTGTTCGTGGTGCTGGCGGCAAGCTTCGTCGCCGCGTTCTTCATCCTGTCGCCGCGTTTCTTCGAGGAGTTCGCGGATTCGCTCGTCTGCACCACGTTCTTCGTCTCGAACATCTGCTTCTGGTGGCAAAGCGGCTATTTCGACGCCGACGCGATCTACAAGCCGCTGCTGCACATGTGGTCGCTCAGCGTCGAGGAGCAGTTCTATCTGGTCTGGCCGACCGTCCTGGTTGCCCTGCTGGCGCTCCGGCCACGGGTCGAACGGTCGCGCTTTCCCGCCCTCACCGAGTGGGGCGTCCCGCTGTTCCTGCTGGTCGCCGGCGCCATCAGCGTCTACCGGGCCGACCGGACGCTCGACAACGACGCGGCGGCGGTTTTCTACCTCGCCCATTTCCGGATCGGCGAGTTCGCCGTCGGGGCGGCGCTCGTCTGGATCGAAAAATACCGCCCCCGGCGTGCATTAGTGCTCGACGCGCTGATGCTGGCGGGCCTTACGATGATCCTGGCGGCGGTGTTTCTCTACACCGAGGCGACGCCGTTTCCCGGAACGTCGGCGATGCTGCCCTGCATCGGCGCGGGACTGGTGATCTTCGCCGGGGGCGGCGCGCGGCTGGCGCGCCTCCTCGACAACCGCGTCGCGATCGGCATCGGGCTCATTTCCTACTCGCTCTACCTGGTGCATTGGCCGATCGTCGTCTTCTACGCCTACGCGATCGCCCGCGATTTCCGGCCGGTCGAGCAGTGGGGCATGGTCGCCGCCTCCATCGCCATCGCCACGGCGATGTATTTCTGGGTGGAGCAGCCGTTCCGGCGCAGGCGGCCGCGCGGCATCGCCCTGAGCAACCGGCAGGTCGGGCTCGCCTCGGCGGCGCTGGCGGTCGTCCTCGTCGCCCCGGCGGCCTACGTGTCGGCGAGCGGCGGCATGGACTGGCGCATGTCGGACGACGTCGCCGCGATGCTGAAGACCATGGACAAGGACGCAAGGGCCCGGCGCACGGCGACACGGTCGAACCGATGCCACATGGTGACGCGAAACCAGTCCATCGAGGAGTTCGCCAGGCACTTCAAAGCGTGTTCCCCCCTCGGAGAACGTAACTTCGCGGTCGTCGGCGACAGCCACGCCGCCGACCTGTGGCTCGCCCTGTCGCGGGCCTACAAGAGCGTCAACGTCATCCAGCTGACGGGGGCCGGCTGCGATCCGTGGACCGAGCACCCGAAATGCGTGCAGCTCAGGCAGTTCACCGGCACGTTCATTGCCGATAACGCCGACCGCCTCGACGGCGTCGCGATCACCGCACGGCTTGGATCGGACGCGGCGCAGGATATCGACCGCTACGCCGACGGCGTGGCCGCCCTCGCCGCCGACTATGCCACGGCGGGCGTGCCGGTCGTCGTCTTCGGACCGCAGCCCGAATACTCCAGGGACGTGCCGACCCTTGTCGCGACCCGCCGGACAATGGACGGCCTGGACGGCTTCCTGCGCGCCTATCTCGACCGCGAGGTGCTCCGCGTCGACCGCCTTTACGCCGACGCGCTCGCCCGCCGGGGAATTGCCTATGTGTCGAAGATCGCCCTGCTCTGCCCCGGCGGGGACTGCGCGGTGCTCGCCGCCGACGGCGCCCCGCTGGTGACCGACTATGGCCACTGGACGGTCGAGGCGAGCCGGGTGTTCGGCAAGCGTCTGCGCGCCCGCTATAGGACGGTCGAAAACCTGTTTGGAGCGCGGGAAACGGCCGGCGACTAGCCCTTGAGGTCGCCGGCGGCGGGTATCTCGCCGTCGCGCGAAATCACGATCGCCACCGGGCGCCAGGCGGGAACGTGCGAGCAGACGATCAGCACGATGACCATGATCGGCACCGACAGGAACATGCCGACGATGCCCCAGACGAAGGCCCAGAAGGTCAGCGACAGGATGATCACCAGCGGGCTCAGGTTCAGCGAGCGGCCCATCAGCGCCGGCTCGACGAAATTGCCGATGAAGAGCTGAATCGCGCCGACGCCGAAGAAGATGATCACGAACGGCCCCAGCGTATCGAACTGCACCAGCGCCACTACCGCGGGCAGCAGGGTGGCGACCGCCGATCCGATATTCGGGATGAAGTTCAACAGCACGGCCAGCAGTGCCCAGGTCTCGGCGAAATCGAGACCCATCGGCTTCATCACCACATAGGCGGCGCCACCGGTCAGCGCGCTGACGAACAGCTTGATCGAGAAGTAGCGCTGGATGCTGTCCGAGATGGAGATGATCAGTCCGTGAACGCGCCGCGACTGGTCGGAATTGGGAAACAGCCGGGCGAGCTTGGACTGGAAGGCGCCGCGCTCGACGAACATGAAGCCCATGTAGAGGACAATCAGGGTGATCGTCGTCAGCGTCGCCCCGGCCGACCCGACAACGCCGGGAATGCGCCTGGTCAGATCGATCTCGGAGAGCGCCCTCTGCATGTCTTCGGCGATATCCCGGCCGAAGAACTCGGCTGCCTGCGACAGCAGCGCCTCCATGCGGGCGATGTAGCGCGGGCTCGCGGCAATCACCGCCTCCACCTGGGAGGACATGACGTAGACCATCAGGAACAGCGCGTAGAAGATGATGACGAGGCCGATGACAGTCGCCAGCGGCCGCGGCACCGACCAGTGGCCGACCCGGATCCGCGTGATGCGGTCGATCAGCGCGGCAAGCAGGCTGAACAGGACCAGCGCGATGGCGATCGGGATCAGATAGGACCGTCCCGCCATCAACGCCGAGAACACGATCGCGGCGGCGACCAGCCAGAGGAACCAGCGCGGTATCATCGGCTCTGCGGTCCCACTACGTCGCACTTTCTCGTTCGCGCCGCTCGGTCAGCGGAGAGCGCCCGTAGAATTCCCGGTAGCATTTGGAGAAATGCGAGGCCGAGACGAAGCCGCAGGCCACCGCCACCTCGACCACGGGCAGGTTCGACTGGAGCAGCAGGTGGCGGGCGCGATCGAGGCGCAGCTCGAGATAGTAGCGCGCCGGCGAGCGGCCCATGGTGCGGCGGAACAGGCGCTCAATCTGGCGGCGCGACAGACCGGCGAAGCGGGCGAGCTCGACCAGCGACAGCGGCTCGGCGATGTTGGCTTCCATCAGCTCGATGATGGTCAGCACCTTGGAATTGTGGATACCCAGCCGCGCCCTGAGCGGCAGGCGCTGGCGGTCCTGCGGGCTGCGCACCCGGTCGGTGAGCGCCTGTTCGCAGACGCGATTGACGACCGTGTCGCCATGGTCGGCGTCAATCAGGCTCAGCATCATGTCGAGCGAGGCGGTGCCGCCGGCACAGGTATAGATGTTCCGGTCGACCTCATAGAGATCCGCATAGACGTCGGCTTCCGGGAAGGCCTCGGCGAAACCCGGCAGGTTCTCCCAGTGAATGGCGCAGCGCCTGCCGTCCAGCAGCCCGGCCTTGGCCAGTATCCAGGCGCCAGTGCACATCGCCCCGACGGTAACGCCGCCGCGGTGAAGTTGCCGAATCCAGGAATTCAAAGCCTTCGATTCGTACTTCTCGACGAAAACGCCCGAGCAGACAAAGAACATGTCGGGCCGCTCGTCGGAGTGGAACAGCCGCTTTTCATCCTCGAGCGAGCCGTCGACGGCGACCTTGACGCCGTTCGAGGCGAGCCCGGGCGAGCCGGTCTCGGTGACGAGGCGCCACTTGTAGTACTGCTGGCCGAGATGCCGGTTGGCCAACCGCAAGGGCTCGATCGCGGTGGCGAACGCGATCATCGAGAAGTTCGGCACGAGAAAAAATACGATCCGGCGCGAACGCTGTACGGTGGCGTCCATGCAAGGCCTTTCCCAAACCGCGCGGCAACCGGTTACCCAACCGAATTGCCTGATGTCGCAATCAGACCAATGTTCGCTCCTAGATGACAAACGATCGCGACGCAAGAACGGCTTGTATTGCAACGCGAAATCATCCTGCCTCGCGGAACGGCCCGACACTTGCGTCCAGGGGCTCCGGTAAGCGACCATCGCGAGGCAGGCAGCGGCCCGGGGCTGTCGAAACCGGGCCGCGACAGCGAGCGAGGCCGGCCGGGTGAAATATTCCGTCTTTTCCTTGATCCGCGAGGGCCTGAAGGGCCACCAGGGCTGGCCGCGCGTGTGGCGCGCGCCCGAGCCCAAGGCCGCCTACGACGCCGTCGTCATCGGCGGCGGCGGCCACGGGCTGGCAACCGCCTACTATCTGGCAAAGGAGCACGGCATGACCAACATCGCCGTGATCGAGAAGGGCTGGATCGGCGGCGGCAATTCGGGGCGCAACACGACCATCATCCGCTCCAACTACCTCTTCGACGAGAGCGCGGCGATCTACAACCACGCGCTGGAGCTGTGGAAAACGCTCGGCCGCGAGCTCAACTACAACATCATGATGAGCCACCGCGGCGTACTGAACCTCGCCCATGACGAGCACGAGGCCCGCCAGCTCAAGCGCCGCGTCGAGGCGAACCGCCTCAACGGGGTCGACGCCGAATGGCTCGACGCCAGGCAGGTCAAGGATTTCTGCCCGATCATCAACATCTCGCACGACATCCGCTATCCGGTGCTGGGCGCCACGCTGCAGCGCTCCGGCGGCACCAACCGGCACGACGCGGTGGTGTGGGGTTACGCGCGGGCCTGCGACGCCATGGGCGTCGACATCATCCAGCAGTGCGAGGTGACCGGCATCAGGACCGCCAGGGGCGCGGTCACGGGCGTGGAGACGACGCGTGGCGTGATCAAGACCCCGAAGGTCGCCTGCGTCACCGCCGGGCACACCTCGGTGATCGCGGCGATGCTGGACATCAAGCTGCCGATCCAGAGCCACCCGCTGCAGGCGCTCGTCTCCGAGCCGATCAAGCCGCTGGTGCCCTGCGTCATCATGTCGAACGCGGTGCACGTCTATTGCAGCCAGTCGGACAAGGGCGAGCTGGTCATCGGCGCGGGCATCGACGCGCACAATTCCTACACGCAGCGCGGCTCGATGGACATCATCGAGCACCAGATGGCCTCGCTGTGCGAGCTGCTGCCGCCGGTGTCGCGCCTGCGGATGATGCGCCAGTGGGGCGGCATCGTCGACACCTGCCCCGACGCCAGCCCGATCATCTCGAAAACGCCGGTAAAGGGCTTCTACATCAACGGCGGCTGGGGCACCGGCGGCTGGAAGGCGACGCCGGGCTCCGGCCATGTCTTCGCCTGGACGGTCGCCAGGGACGATCCGCATCCGATCGCCGCGCCCTTCGCGCTCGACCGGTTCCAGTCCGGCGCGCTGGTCGCCGAACACGGCGCCGCGGCCGTAGCGCATTAGAGGGGGAGCGGGAGAGCGGTGCAGCGATTGAGAGAAACGAGATGTTCCTGATCACCTGTCCCTATTGCGGCACGCGCGACCAGTCAGAGTTCTCCAACGCCGGCGAGGCGCATATCGCCCGGCCCACCGACGGCGAGGCGCTGACTGACGCGCAATGGGCCGACTTCGTGTTCCTGCGCAACAACCCGAAGGGCCTGTTCGCCGAGCGCTGGGTCCACGCCGCCGGCTGCCGGCGGTTCTTCAACATGCTGCGCAACACCGCCACCGACGAGATCCTGGCGGTCTACAGGATCGGCGAGACGCCGCCGAAGGTGACGACCGTGGCGCCGGCCACGCCGTCGGGCGAAGCGCCGATCGGCTCGGGCAACGACGCGGTGAAGGTCGTGCAGCCGGAGGAAGCGACGTGAGCGCGGCGCTGCTCTCCCCTGGCACGTCATCCCCGGGCTCGACCCGGGGATCTCGGCGCGGTTGGACGCCTGCCGGACCATTCGCACGAGATTGCCGGGGCGAGCCCGGCAATGACGTAGTGGGATGTTCCGGCTCTCGTGACTTGGAGCTCGTCCCATGACCGGCCAGCCCAATCGCCGCGCCTCCGGCGGGCTGATCGATCGTAGCCGGGTCGTCCGCTTCCGGTTCGACGGGCGCGACTTCACCGGCCATCCCGGCGACACGCTGGCCTCCGCGCTTCTGGCCAACGGCGAGCACATGGTGGCGCGCGGCTTCAAATATCACCGCCCGCGCGGCATCTTCGGCGCCGGCAGCGAGGACCCGACCGCCCTCGTCCAGATCGGCCGCGACGCGGCGCGGACAGATCCGAACACCCGCGTCACCGAGCAGGAGATCTACGATGGCCTGGAGGCGATGGCGCAGAACGTCTGGCCGTCTCTGACGTTCGACGTCGGCGCGGTCAACGACTGGGCCTCGGCTTTCCTGCCGGCCGGCTTCTACTACAAGACCTTCATGGGCCCGCTCGGCAGCTGGATGGCGTTCGAGCCGTTCATCCGCCGCGCCGCGGGGATGGGCAAGGCGCCGTCGGCGCCCGATCCCGACCGTTACGAGGCGATCAACCGGCACTGCGACGTGCTGGTCGTCGGCGGCGGCCCCGCCGGCCTGATGGCGGCGCTGACGGCCGGGCGCGCCGGCGCCCGCGTCATCCTCGCCGAGGAGACCGCCGCGCTCGGCGGACGGCTCCTGTCCGTCGATCCGGATACGGTCCGGCTCGGTGGCGCGGCACCGGCGGAGTGGGTCGACAGCGTCGTCGCCGAGCTTGGCCGGCTGGACAGCGTCACGGTGCTGCCCCGCACCGCCGCGTTCGGCTACTACGCGCAGAACTTCGTCGGCCTGTGGGAGCGGGTCACCGACCACCTGGCCGCGAACGCGCGGCCCGGCAACCTGCCGCGCCAGCGCGTCTGGCGGGTGCGGGCCAGGGAGGTGGTTCTGGCGACGGGCGCGGTCGAGCGGCCGCTGGTGTTCCACGAGAACGACCGGCCGGGCATCATGCTCACCGGCGCTGCGCGCACCTTCGTGCACCGCTACGGCGTCCTGCCCGGCAAGCGCGTCCTGGTCTTCGCCAACAACGATTCCGCCTGGGAGGCGGCGTTCGACCTGCAGGCGGCGGGCGCGCGGGTCGCGGGCATCGTCGACCTGCGCCGCGACGTCGACGCCGCGCTGCTGAGCGCGGCGGCCGGGCGCGGCATCGCGATCCATCCCGGCGCGGCGATCGTCGGCACCTCGGGCAGCCACCGGGTATCGGGCGCGACAGTCCGCAGGCTCGGCGATTCCGGCGATGTCGAAGGCCCCGTGACCGCGATCGAATGCGACCTGCTCGCCGTCTCGGGCGGCTGGATGCCCAATATCGCTCTGTTCTCGCAGTCGCGCGGCAAGCTCGCCTATGACGAGGCCCTGAGTGCCTTCAAACCCGGTCAATCCTGGCAGCGGGAACGGTCGGCGGGCGCGGCGGCGGCGACCTTCGACCTGGACGGCTGCCTAAAGGAAGGCGCCAAGGCCGGCGCGGACGCCGCGGCGAAGGCCGGACTTTCGACCAAGGCGGCGAAACCGCCGAAGGTGGAGGGCGCGGAGCGGCCGCAGGGCACGCCGAAGGTGATCCCGGAAATCCCGTCGGGGCGGCCGAAACACAAGGTGCGCGCCTGGATCGACCTGCAGGACGACGTCACCACCAAGGACCTCAGGCTGGCGCTCCACGAGGGCTACGACTCCATCGAGCACGCCAAGCGCTACACCACCACCGGCATGGGCACCGACCAGGGCAAGGTCGCCAACATGAACGCCTTCGCCCTCGTCGCGGATACGCTGCAGAAACCGATCTGGCAGGTCGGCACGACCACCTACCGCCAGCCGTGGAAACCCGTCACCTTCGCCGCGCTGGCCGGCCAGCATGTCGGCGACCATTTCCATCCGCGCCGCACGACGCCGATGCACGCCTGGCACAAGGCCAACGGCGCGGTGTTCGAGCCGGTCGGCGACTGGCTGCGCGCCCGCGCCTACGTGAAGCCGGTCGAGTCTTTCGACGAGGCGGTGCGACGCGAGAGCCTGGCCGCGCGCGAGGGCGTCGCCGTGCTGGACGCCTCGACGCTGGGCAAGATCGACATCCGCGGCAAGGACGCGCGCACGTTCCTGAACCGCGTCTACACCAACGCCTGGTCGAAGCTCGCTCCCGGCAAGGCCCGCTACGGGCTGATGCTGGGCGAGGACGGCATGGTGATGGACGACGGCGTCACCGCCTGCATCGCCGACGACCATTTCCACATGACCACGACGACGGGCGGCGCCGCGCGCGTGCTGACATGGCTGGAGGACTATCTCCAGACCGAATGGCGGGAGCTGGAGGTCTATCTCACCACCGTCACCGAGGAATGGGCCGTGGCGAGCCTGTCGGGGCCGGACAGCTGGCGCGTCGTCGCCGATCTCTGCGAGGGCATCGACCCCGATCCGGAGCGCTTCGCCTTCATGAGCCATGCCGATGCCACCATCGACGGCGTGCCGGTGCGCGTGTTCCGCATCTCGTTCACCGGCGCGCTCGCCTACGAGATCAACATCGCCGCCGATTACGGCGCATGGCTGTGGGACAAGGTGATGGAGGCGGGGGCGAAATACGCCATCACGCCCTACGGCACCGAGGCGATGCATCTGCTGCGCGCCGAGAAGGGCTTCATCATCGTCGGCCAGGAGACCGACGGCACGGCAACGCCGAAGGATCTCGGCATGGACTGGATCGTGTCGAAGACCAAGGGCGACTTCATCGGCAAGCGCTCGCTGTCGCGCTCCGACACGGCGCGGCCCGACCGCAAGCAGCTCGTCGGCCTGGTGACCGAGGATCCCGCGATCATGCTCGCGGAAGGCGCGCACGTCATCGCGACGGGAACCGAGCCGACGGCGAAGCCGGTGCCGATGCTCGGCCATGTCACGTCGAGCTACATGAGCCCGACGCTGAACCGCTCGATCGCGCTCGCCATGGTGAAATCCGGGCGCGACCGCATGGGCGACCGCCTGTGGGTGTCGCGCCCCTCCGGCCCGCCGATTCCGGTGACGGTGACGGGCACCGATTTCCTCAAGCTGCGGGAGGACGGGGATGTCTGACACGCGCCGCCGCTCCGCCCTCGCCCATCGTGCGCCGGTCAAGGCGACGGATGACGCCGCCCGCATGGCGGAGGCGCCGTTCCTCGGCAAGCTGGTCCTGCGCGGCGATCCGGACGCGATCGGCGAGGCCGTGACCGACACGGTCGGTGTTTCGCTTCCCGAGGCCTGCCGGGCCACGCGCCAGGATGAGACGGCGATCCTGTGGATCGGTCCGGACGAGTTCTGGATCGTCACCGCGATGGACGCGCAGGCGGCGCTGGCCGACGGGCTGGAGACCGCGCTGGCGGGCGTCCACCACCAGGTCACCGACGTTTCCTCGTACTACACGACGATCGAGCTCGCTGGTCCGCGCGCCCGCGACATGCTGATGAAGCTGACGACGCTCGACCTGCATCCGTCCGCCTTCACCCTGGGACAGGTCGCCGGCTCCCTGTTCGGCCGCGCCCAGGCGACGCTGTGGCAGGTCGACGCGGACGAGACCGAGGGCGGCCCGGTGTTCCGCCTGTTCGTTCGCCGCTCGATGGCCGACTACCTGTGGTGCCTGCTCGCCGAGGCGGGCTTCGAATGGGGCATGCCGACACAGGCGCCGCTTTCCGGCGAGACCTGGCGCCTGGAGAGATAGGCGGCCGGGAAAAGCCTCTCCTTCGTCGTCCGGTATATCGCTCGGTGTCCCGTATATCGCTCGGTTCTGCCGCTACCGCCGTCTGGGCCCCGGATCAAGTCCGGGGCACGGGCGTCGTATTGGCGCACGGTCCGAGCAACTTATTGCTGCCTCGTGTCCCGGACTTGATCCGGGACCCAGCGCCGACACGACGAGGCGCCGACGGCTGGGGCAATCAATAGTCCGGTCCTCCCCTCCTTCGTCATGCCCGGGCTCTATCCGGGCATCTCGTGCCGTCTTCTCGGAGTTGCCGGGTCACGCCTGGCAATGACGCAAGGGGAATGCGATCGCCGTCGTCGCTCGGGGCGCGGGGCGCCGCCGCCCCATTTCCTGCCGGGGCTTGGCGCGGCCACATTGAGGGCTTAAATCTCGTCCCGCCAGCCGTTCAGGAGTTTTCACCATATGGCCAAGGATCAGACGCCGGTCGTGCGGCTACAGGACTATGCCCCGCCGGCCTATCTCGTCGATCGCGTCGAGCTCGATTTCCGCCTCGACCCGCAGAGCACGCGGGTCAGGAGCCGCCTGCACGTCCGGCCCAATCCGGACGGCCCCGGCGGCGACCTCGTTCTCGACGGCGAGGACCTGGAGCTGACGGCGCTGGAACTCGACGGCGCGCCCCTGGCCGGCACCGCCTACAAGCTGGACAAGGACCGCCTGACGATCGCCACGCCGCCCGAGCGCGCTTTCGTGCTCGACATCGGCACCACCATCGATCCCAGCGCCAACACCCGGCTGATGGGGCTCTACCGCTCGAACGGCGTCTATTGCACCCAATGCGAGGCGGAAGGCTTCCGCCGCATCACCTTCTTCCCCGACCGGCCCGACGTGCTCGCCGTCTACACGGTGCGCATCGAGGCGCGCGCCTCCGACGCCCCCGTGCTTCTGTCGAACGGCAATCCGGTCGGAAGCGGCGTCGTGGCCGGCAGCGACCGGCACTACGCCGTCTGGCATGACCCGCATCCCAAGCCGTCCTATCTCTTCGCCCTGGTCGGTGGCGACCTCGGCCGCGTCGGCGACACCTTCGTCACGGCGTCCGGCAGGGAGGTGACGCTCGGCATCTATGTCGAGAAGGGCAAGGAGGACCGCTGCGACTACGCGCTGGAAGCGCTGAAGCGGTCGATGCGCTGGGACGAGGACGCGTTCGGGCGCGAATACGATCTCGACGTGTTCAACATCGTCGCCGTGTCCGACTTCAACATGGGCGCGATGGAGAACAAGGGCCTCAACGTCTTCAACGACAAGTACGTGCTGGCGAGCCCCGAGACGGCGACCGACACCGACTATGCCAATATCGAGGCCATCATCGCCCACGAGTACTTCCACAACTGGACCGGCAACCGCATCACCTGCCGCGACTGGTTCCAGCTCTGCCTGAAGGAAGGGCTGACGGTGTTCCGCGACCAGGATTTCTCCGCCGACGTGCGCTCGCGCGCGGTGGAACGCATCGGCGACGTGCGGACCCTGAAGGCGCACCAGTTCGTCGAGGACGCGGGGCCGCTGGCGCATCCGGTACGGCCTGAAACCTACAAGGAAATCAACAACTTCTATACGGCGACCGTCTACGAGAAGGGCGCCGAGCTGATCCGCATGCTTAAGACGCTGCTCGGCCCGGACGGCTTCCGGGCGGGCATGGACCTGTATTTCGACCGCCACGACGGCACGGCGGCGACGATCGAAGACTTCATCGGCTGCTTCGCCGCGGCGACCGGCCGGAACCTCGACGATTTCATGCTGTGGTACCACCAGGCCGGCACGCCGGAGGTGACGGCGAGCGGGCGCTACGACACGGCGGCGCGCACCTACGAGCTGACCCTCGAGCAGACCTGCCCGCCGACGCCCGGCCAGCCGACGAAGCAGCCGATGCCGATCCCGATCGCCTTCGCCCTGCTCGGCCCGGACGGCGACGAGATCGCCGACCTGAAGACCGACAGCCCGGCGGTGCGCGACGGCCTGATCGAGCTCACCGGCACGCGGGAGCGGATCGTCTTCACCGACCTGCCGGCCAAGCCGGTGCCGTCGCTGCTGCGCGGCTTCTCCGCCCCGGTGAAGCTGACCGCCAACCTGACGGACGACGACCTGCTGTTCGCCGCCGCCGAGGACAGCGACCCCTACAATCGCTGGCAGGCGGTCCAGTCGCTGGCGACCCGCATCCTGATCGAGGCGCAGGCCGCGATCGCCGCCGGCAGGACGCCGGAGATCGACCCGCGCTTCCTCCGCTCGCTCGAGCACACCGTCGAGGCGGACGCGCTCGATCCGAGCTTCCGCGCCCAGGTGCTGTCGCTGCCCTCGGAATCCGACATCGCCCGCGAGATCGGCCGCAATGTCGATCCCGACGCGATCCATGGCGCCGACCGGTGGCTGCGTGGCCTGATCGGCGGCGAGCTCGGCGCCTGCCTCACCGACGTCTATCGGCGCTACGGCTCCAACCTGCCCTACAGCCCGGACGCGGCCGGCGCGGGCCGCCGCGCGCTGCGCAACACCGCGCTCGGGCTCATCGCCGGCACCGGCCAGGCGGGCATCGAGACCGCGGAGCGGCACTACCGCAACGCCGACAACATGACCGACCGGATGGCCGGCCTGTCGGCGCTGACGCGCCAGGGGGCGCCGGAGGCCGACACGGCGCTGGACGATTTCTTCGAACGCTATCGCACCGACCCGCTGGTGCTCGACAAGTGGTTCAGCCTGCAGGCGACGATGACGGGGCCCGATACACTCGACCGGGTGATGGCGCTGATGGATCATCCCGCCTTTTCGCTGTCGAACCCGAACCGGGTGCGCGCGCTCATCGGCGCGTTCGCGGCGGCGAACCCGACCCAGTTCAACCGGGCCGACGGCGCGGGCTACCGGCTGGTCGCCGACTTCACGCTGGAGATCGACCGCAGCAATCCGCAGGTCGCGGCGCGGCTGGTGTCGGCGTTCCGCTCGTGGCGGGTGCTCGAACCGGCGCGGCGCGCGGCGGCGGAAGCCGAACTCAGGCGCATCGCCGGGCACGAGGGCTTGTCACGGGACAGCGCCGATATCGTAGAGCGCAGCCTGGATTAAACGCCCGGAGTTAACCGGTTTTTAAGGCTTGGCCGCCTGTGGCGGGGGCGTTGCTTTTTGGACTCACGAGCCAAAAAGCGCGCCTAGAAGCGTGCAGACTCTAGACAAATCACCTTGCATTTGATTCGAATAAGACGATTCGGAAGAGATGCGGCGCTTCGGCGAGAGGCCTTGTCGAAGCATTCCGAAGGGGGTCAAAAATGCAGCGGGCGGAGTCCGTTCGGCGCCTGGGGCGCATAGGGGGAAGTGTATCTGCGTTTCAGGGAATTGCTCGGGACATTGCCGTTCCGACCTATGCCGGCCTGGTTAAGGCCGAGCCGCTGTTCCGGCGCATTGTCACTCCACTCCTCATCATACTGGTTCTGCTGATCGCGGCCGCTGTGGTCACGATCAACATGCAGGCACGCGACGATGCCGAGATCGCGGTGCGCCACGAGCTCACCATGACGGCCGACATCATCGCGGCGCGGATCGACGCGGCCTACCGCGCCGAGGGCACGCTCGGCGGCGAGGCCTTCGCCCAGGTCGCACTCACCGATGCCGGCCTTAACCGCACGCTCGGCCAGATCGTCCTGGTGACGGGCACGGCGGGCCGGATCATCGCCGGCCTTCCCGAATCGAACGGCCTGCGGAACGCCGGGCTCGTCGACGTGCTCGGCCCGGCCCTGCCGCTGGCCACCTTCGGCGCGCGCGCCGGCGTGTTCGACGCCACCCTGCCCGGCGACAACCCGGCCCTGGTCACGGTTCGCCATCTCGAGGCGCCGCTCGGCGACGTCGCCGTGATCGAGCCCAAGAGCACCGTCGTCGAGCGCTGGCGCGCGGCGGCGGCCCTGCCGACCACGATCCTCATCATCGCCGACCTTGCCCTGCTGCTGATCGGCCTCGCCTTCCGCTGGCAGGGAGCCAACCTCAATCGGGTCGAGACGGCCTACGACACCAGCCGCGCGCGCCTCGACACCGCGCTGCGCCGCGGCCGCTGCGGCCTGTGGGACTGGGACCTGGCGCGCGGACGCATCTTCTGGTCGGCGTCGATGCTGGAGATGCTCGGACGCGACGACAAGGACGCGATGCTGTCGATCGGGGACGTGTCGCAGATGCTGCACCCCGACGAGGAGGACTTCTACGACCTGGCGAACGCGCTCGCCGCGCAGGATACCGGCCACGTCGACCGCACCTTCCGGATGCGCCATGCCGACGGATCGTGGATCTGGCTGCGCGCACGCGCCGAGATCGTGCCCGACCACGCGAACGGCGACCGCCATCTCGTCGGCATCGCCGTCGATATCACCGAACAGCAGCGTCTCGCCGAGCGCAGCGCCACCGCCGACATGCGCCTGCGCGACGCCATCGAGGCGACCTCGGAAGCCTTCGTCCTCTGGGACGCCGACAACAAGATGGTCCTGTGCAATCGCAAGTACCAGGAACTGCACCGGCTCCCCGACGCGGTGGTGAAGACGGGGACCCATTACGACGCGGTGATGGAGCAGAGCCGCCAGCCGATCGTGCAGGTGGACGAGAAGGTCGGCGGACCGGTCGGCGACGCCGGCCGGCTCTACGAGGCGCAGATCGAGGACGGCCGCTGGCTGCAGATTTCCGAGCGGCGCACCAAGGATGGCGGATTCGTCAGCGTCGGCACCGACATCACCCCGCTGAAGCGGCAGGAAGAGCGCCTTCTGGAAAGCGAACGGGCCCTGACGGCGATGGTCGCCGACCTGCGCCGTTCCCGCCAGACGCTGGAAGTGCAGGCGCAGCAGCTGGTCGATCTGGCCGAGCGCTACGCCCAGGAAAAGACCCGCGCCGAGCTCGCCAACAAGACCAAATCGGAGTTCCTGGCCAACATGAGCCACGAGCTGCGCACGCCGCTCAACGCCATCATCGGCTTTTCCGAGATCATGGAGACCGGCACGTTCGGTCCGCTCGGCTCCGACAAGTACAACGAATATTGCCGTGACATCCGCATGAGCGGCGAGTTCCTGCTCGACGTCATCAACGACATCCTCGACATGTCGAAAATCGAGGCCGGCCGCTACCAGCTCGAGGCCGAGGATCTGGATCTCGGTGAAATCGCCGGCGAGTGCGTGCGCATCATGTCGCTGCGCGCCGAGGAGATGAACATTTCCACCTCGGTCGTCATCGGCGACGACCTGAGCGTGAGCGGCGACCGGCGCGCCCTGAAGCAGGTGATGCTGAACCTTTTGTCGAACGCGGTGAAGTTCAACAACGAGAGCGGCTCGATCAAGGTCCGAGCGCGCTCGGTTTCGGGCGGCATCACCATCTCGATCGAGGATACCGGCATCGGCATCGAGCGCCACGCGGTGCGCCGGCTGGGACGGCCCTTCGAACAGGTGGAGAACCAGTTCACCCGCACCCACAAGGGCTCCGGCCTCGGCCTCGCCATCTCACGTTCGCTGGTGGAGCTGCACGGCGGCGCGCTGCGCATCCGCTCGACGCCCGGCAAGGGCACGATCGTCACGGTGCGGCTGCCGCAGAAGCCGGTCATCCAGGGAACGCCCGACAACGGCGGGCCGCAGGCGCGCGCGGCGTCGGCCTGAAGTCGTGACAGTGCAATAGCGAGCGGCGTCGTCCGTCGGTCCTATCCGCGATTGCGGAGAATCCAGTCCACCGCTTCGGCCAGATCGGCCACAACGGCCGTCGGGGCCGGTTTGGCGCCCTCCTCCGCCCCGTGCCGGTATTTTCCCGTCCGCACCAGGATCGCCGCGCCCAGGCCGGCCGAAAGCGCGCCGGAGACGTCGGCCTCGACATCGTCGCCGACCATCACCGCCTGCGCCGCGTCGACGCCCAGGCCGGCGACGGCCGCGGCATAGAAGTCCGGCGCCGGCTTGCCCACCACCACCGCCTGCCGGTCGCTGGCGTATTCGAGCGCGGCGACGAACCCGCCGGCATCGAGGCTCAGCGCGCCGTCGGCGTCGCGGAAGGTCCGGTTGCGGGCCAGCGCCAGGAAACCCGCGCCATCCACGAGGGCGCGGAACGCGCCGTTCATCGCCTCGTAGGTGAAGCCCGCGCCGGCATCGCCGACGACGACCGCCGTGTCGGGATAGTCGTCGAGGCCCTGGAAGTCCTCGGCCAGCGCCGGATGGATCAGCAGGTGCGGCGCGCGGCGCATGGCGTGGAGCCAGGCGCGCGCGGCCTGTGCCGGCGTGGTCAGCTCGCTATCGGCGACGCTCAGCCCCATCGCCTTCAGCCGCGCGATGATCTCGCGCTTCGGCGAGCGGGTGGTGTTGGTGATGAAGCCGAGCGGCAATCCCGCGCGCCGCAGCCGCTCCACCGCCTTAATCGTGCCCGGCAACGCCGCGCCGCCGACATAGACGACGCCCGCCAGATCGAGAAGCACGCCACGGATCATCGGATCGGCCTCCCTGTTCCGAAGCACCGGTCAACCCGCCGGCCGATAGACCGATCGTCAGACGGCCAGCAGCTTGTCGAACACCGCCTTCACCTTCGCCTGCGTGTCGCGTAGATCCGCCTCCAGACGCGACAGGTCGGGAACGTCGGCGGCGTTGCACAAAAGCCGCGACAGTCCGCGCGGGGTCTGTGCCGGGTCGAATGGACCGGTCAGGCACAGTCGCAGGATCTGCGTCACCGCGTGATAGAGCTGGCAGGCCGGCTCCAGCACCGCCGCATCGCCCTTCTTGAGCACCCCGGCCTGGCGCGCGGCGGCGAGCGCCGCGGCGGTGTTCTGCGACAGGATCTCGGGGTGCTTGTGGCCGTAGGCGAGCTGCAGGAACTGGGCGATGAACTCGACGTCGATCAGGCCGCCGCGCACCGTCTTGATCTCCCAGGCGTCGTCGGACCCCTTTTCCTTCTGGATGCGGTCGCGCATGTCGACGATGTCGGCGCGCAGGTCCTTCATCCCGCGCTTGGCCGTCAGCACCTTGCCGACGACGTCGCCGATGCGGCGGGCGAGCTTGTCCGGCCCCGAGATCACGCGGGCGCGCGTCAGCGCCATGTGCTCCCAGGTCCAGGCCTCGTCGGTCTGGTAGGACGCGAAGCCGTCGATGTGGACGGCCAGCGGACCCGATCGGCCCGAGGGCCGCAGCCGCATGTCGACCTCGTAGAGCGTGCCCTCGCCGGTGGGCGCCGACAGGGCGGCGACGAGGCGCTGGGTCAGGCGAATGTAATACTGCGAGGCGGGCAGCGGGCGGCGGCCGTCCGACGTCGGCTCCTCGCCGCGGTAGTCGTAGAGCAGGATCAGGTCGAGATCGGACGTGGCGGTCATCTCCGCGCCGCCGAGCTTGCCCATGGCGACGACGGCGACGGCCCCCTTCTTGATGCGGCCGTTGGTCCGCGCCAGCTCCTCGGCCGCCAAGTGATGCAGCCGGTCCACCAGAAGCTCCGCCAGACGGGCGAAGGCGCCGCCGGCATCGGCCGCCGAAACCGTCCCCGACAACACCCGCACGCCGATCAGGAAGGACTGCTCCTGGCCGAAGATGCGGGCGCGGTCGAGAGCATCCTCGTAGCTGGCGGCCTCGGCAAGCGTCGCCTCCAGGCGCGTCTCCAGCATCTCGCGGCTCGGCAGGGCGTCGAAGAAATCGGGCTCCAGCACGGCGGCGAAGACGCGCGGGCGGCGGCTCAGGAGATCGGCGAGGCGCGGCGCGGTGCCGAGGATCTCGGCGAGCAGATGCAGCAGGTGGGGATTGGACCAGAGCAGGGAGAAAAGCTGCATGCCCGCGGGGAGGCGGGAGACGAACTGGTCGAAGGCGAGCAAGGCGGAATCAGGGTTGGCCGTGGTGCCGAGCGCCTCCAGCAGCGCCGGCGTGATCTCCGTCAGCCGCTCGCGGGCGCGGGCGCTGCGCGACGCGGCGATCCGGCCGAAATGCCAGGCGCGAACGGCGGCCGTGACCTCCTTCGGGTTGGTGAAGCCCATCCGCAACAGGGTTTCCAGCGTCTCGGGATCGTCCTCGTCGCCGGTGAAGACCAGGTTGCCGGTATCGGTGGAAAGCGTCGGGGCATCCTCGAACAGGTTGGCATAGTGACGCTGCACCGTCCGCAGTTCGGCGGTCAGCGCGTTCGCCATCTCCGCCTCACCCTTGAAGGCGGCGAATCGGGCGAACCGCTCAAGATCGTCCGCGTCGGCCGGCATGGTCTGGGTCTGCTCGTCGGCGACGATCTGAAGGCGGTGCTCCAGCCGGCGCAGGAACCGGTAGGCGTCGGCGAGGTCGTCGCGGACCTTCGGCTTGATCCAGCCGCCCTCGGCGAGCAGGTCGAGCGCATCGAGCGTGCGCCGCGTCCTGAGTTCGGGATGGCGGCCGCCGATGACCAGCTGCTGCGTCTGGACGAAGAACTCGATCTCGCGGATGCCGCCGCGGCCGAGCTTGAGATTGTGGCCGCGAACGGCGACGGCGCTGTGGCCCTTGTGGGCGTGTATCTGCCGCTTCATCGCATGGACGTCGGCGAGCGCGGCGAAATCCATGTACTTGCGCCAGACGAAGGGCGAGATTTCGCGCAGGAAAGCCTCTCCCGCCGCGATATCGCCGGCGCAGGGCCGCGCCTTGATGAGCGCGGCGCGCTCCCAGTTCTGCCCCATGCTCTCGTAATATTCGAGCGCGGCCTCGAGCGAGATCGCGATCGGCGTTGCGCCGGGATCGGGACGCAGGCGCAGGTCCGTACGGAAGACGTAGCCGTCGGCGGTGAATTCCTGCATCAGCTTGACGAGATCGCGGGTGATGCGCACGAACAGCGCCTCGACCTCCTCCGGATCGGCGGCATGGGCGCGCGCCGGGTCGTAGAGGACGATCAGGTCGATGTCGGAGGAAAAATTGAGCTCGGCGGCGCCGTGCTTGCCCATGGCGAGCAAGATGTAGCCGGAGTCCCGCGACGGTTCGGCCTTATCGGCCAGCGCGAGATCGCCCTTCTCGGCGGCGGCGGCCAGCAGCCAGTCGACGGCGGACGAGACGGCGGTGTCGGCGATCTCGGTCATCGCGGCGATGACCCGGTCGACCGACCAGACGCCACCGAGATCGGCCAGCGCCACCAACGCGGCCGCCTCGTTCTTGTAGCGCCGCAGGGCGACCATCGCCGCCGCGCGATCCTCGGCGGCGCGTACCTCCGAGCGGGCGGCGGCGCCCAGAACCGCGAGATAGCTGTCGGTGTCGGCGAACAGCACCCGCTCGGCCATGGCCGGATCGGCCTCGAGGAGGCCGCGAAGCCAGGGCGAGCCTTCGAGCACGCCTTTCAGGAAATCGGCCGGCGCGCCCTTCCTGTCGATCTTGGCGAGCTTCCGGCACTTCTCCGCCTTGGCGGCCGCCAGCAGGTCGTCGAGAAAGGCCGCGGCGTCCGTCTTGTCGACGACATTCGGCGACTCGCTCAGGCGCGACAGGAGGGTTTTCTCAGCTTTTCTGGTCTTTTCTGCAGTCTTCGCCATGCGTCCCGGCCCGACATTTCCGATCGCAGGCACGATGCGGGGCAACGGCGCGGGATGCAAGCGCTCCGGCCCCTGCGCTCGGGCCCCTGCGCTCGGGCCCCTGCCCTCCGGCCCCTGCGTTCAGGCCCCCTGCCCTCCAGTCCCTGCGCTCAGGCGCCGGTCGTATTGCCGCTGCCGGCGGGCAGGTCGAGGATGGCGCGCAGGCCCGGCTCATTGTCCTCCAGCCTGAGTTCGCCGCCGTGCAGCCGGGCGACGGCGGCAACCAGCGCCAGGCCGAGCCCCGCGCCGGGCGCCGAGCGGCTTTCCTCCAGCCGGACAAAGCGCTCCACGACCTTGTCGTGCGACTCCGCCGGAATACCGGGGCCGGAATCGGCGACGACGATCTGCGCACGATCGTCCTGGCAGCGCACGGACACGGATATGCCGCGCTCTCCCGCCTCCGCCGGGGTGTATTTCAGGGCGTTGTCGACCAGATTGGCGATCGCCTGGCCGATCAGCTCGCGGTTGCCCTTGATCTC
The DNA here is from genome assembly GCF_051390635.1 of Microbaculum mangrovi. Lineage (NCBI taxonomy): Bacteria > Pseudomonadati > Pseudomonadota > Alphaproteobacteria > Hyphomicrobiales > Tepidamorphaceae > Microbaculum > Microbaculum mangrovi. Next base: position 203,083 of record NZ_JBPODT010000002.1, on the reverse strand, counting down.
CGCCTTGTGCGACGCCTCCACGGTGAGCGACTGGCCCGCTTCCTCGGCAACCGGCTCGTAGAGGTCCACCAGGTCGCGGGCGACCTCGGCAAGATCGACGGTGGCGAAGCTGGCCCCGGCCGCGCCGGCCTCCGCGCGGGCGATCATCAACAGGGCGTTGAACACCGCGATCAGCCGGTCGGATTCCTCGATCGTCGTTTCCAGCGCCTCGCGGTAGCCCTCCTCCGTCGGCTCGGCGCGCAGGGCCGCCTCGACGCGGCTGCGCAGGCGCGTCAGCGGCGTCTTCAGGTCGTGGGCGATGTTGTCGGAGACCTCCTTCAGGCCGTGCATCAGCCGCTCAATGCGGGCGAGCATGGCGTTGAGGCTTTCGGCGAGACGGTCGAACTCGTCGCCGGAGCCCGACAGCGCCATGCGTTGCGACAGGTCGCCGGCCATGATGGTACGGCTGGTCTCCGAAACCGCGTCGATACGCCCCAGGATACGGCGAGACACGTAGTAGCCGCCGCCGACGCCGAGCACGACCATCAGGACCAGGCCGAGCAGCGTCGAGCGCCAGACGATGTCCTGCAGGCGGCGGCGCTCCTCGATGTCGCGGCCGACGAGCAGGCGGAAGCCGCCGGGCAGATGGAACACGCGGACGATTGCCTCGTGGTTCGATCCGGCTCCTTCGTTGAAGCGCTCGTACCGGATCCGCACCGCGTCGTCCTCGTTCCAGACCCTGAGGGGAACGCCGGCGACGTTGCCGGTGAGCCGGTTGCCGTCCGGATCCTCGAGCAGATAGAGCGAACTGGACGGGTTGCCGGTGCGCTGGTCGATGACCTGGATGAGGCGCAGGACGCCGCCGATGCGATACTGCTCGGCCAGGCCCTGGACCTCGGCGTCGATGGTATCGATCAGCTGGCGGGAGAAGATGACCCAGGTGTTCCAGGACAGATAGGCGATCAGAAGCCCGGCGAAGACGGCGAACACCGCCAGGTAGATCAGCGAGAGCCGGAAGGCGGTCGATCTGAGGAGCTTCAGGGCTTCGAACATGGCAGGCCCTTGAAGCACCCGGAGGCGGGCCCGCGCAAGAGCGCGGTCCTCAAATCTCGCCTTCCCGGATCATGTAGCCGGCGCCGCGCACGGTGTGCAGCAGCGGGGCGGCGAAGCCCTTGTCGATCTTGGAGCGCAGCCGCGACATGTGCACGTCGATGACGTTGGTCTGCGGATCGAAATGATAGTCCCAGACGTTCTCCAGCAGCATGGTGCGCGTCACCACCTGGCCGGCATGGCGCATCAGGTATTCGAGCAGGCGGAATTCGCGCGGCTGGACGGGAATGGTGGTGCCGCCGCGCTGGACGCGGTGGGCCAGGCGGTCGAGCTCGAGGTCGCCGACCTTCAGCACCGTCTCGACCTCGGTGGAGCCACGGCGGCGGCCGAGCGCCTCGACGCGGGCGACCAGTTCGGAGAAGGCGTAGGGCTTGGCGAGATAGTCGTCGCCGCCGGCGCGCAGGCCCTTGACCCGGTCGTCCACCTCGCCGAGGGCGGAGAGGATCAGCACGGGCGTGGAGTTCTGTGTCTCGCGCAGCTCCATCACGACGGAAAGGCCGTCGCGCTTGGGCAGCATGCGGTCGACCACCAGCACGTCGTAGCTGCCGTCGCGGGCGAGTCCGAAGCCTTCCTCGCCGTCGCCGGCGAGGTCGACCGTATGACCGGATTCGCTGAGTCCCTTGGCCAGGTACTGGGCGGCTTCGCGGTCATCTTCAATCACGAGAATCTTCATCGGGCCCAGTTGTAGCGCATGGGTGGAGAAAACGGCAGGCCGGTCAGACCGGCCTGCCGTCCGGGACGGTATTGCGGCGGGGGCGAGAGGAGACCGCACCGTCCCGTTCCTTCGACCCGACCTAGGCCTTGCGCAACGACAGCGCTACGAAACGCTCGCTGTCGCCGGACTTGACCCTGAGCAGAACCGCCTTGCGGCCCGTCTCTTCGGCCTTCTCGACCGCCTTGGTTAGGTCGGCAGGATCCTTGATGTCGGCGCCGCCGGCCTCGACGATCACATCGCCGGCCTGCAGGCCCTTGCGGGCGGCTTCGCCGTCCGGGTCGACCTCGGTGATCCGCACGCCGCCTTCGTCGGCGGGAGCGAACACCAGTCCGAGCTTGTCGTTCTCGACCTCGCCCGAGGAGGACTGTTCGGGCGCGAGCGAGGCGACGCGCTGCTTCTCGACCGGCTGGGCGCCGAGCTGGACCGACAGGTCGACGGTGTCGCCGTCACGCCAGATCACCAGCTTCGCCGTGTCTTCGGGATCGAGATCACCGATCTTGCGGGCGAGATCGCGGGCGTCCTCGACCGGCTTGCCGTTGACCGACAGGATGACGTCGCCGGAGCGGATGTCGGAGTCGCCGGCCGGGCCGGTGTCGAGGATCGAGGCGACGATCGCGCCCTCCGGCTTGTCGAGGCCGAGGCTGTCGGCGATGTCCTGGCTGACCGGCTGGATCTGAACGCCGAGCCAGCCGCGGCTGACGGCGCCGGTCGCCTTCAGCTCATCGATCACCGGGACGGCGATCTCGGCGGGGATCGCGAAGGCGATGCCGACATTGCCGCCGGAGGGCGAGAAGATGGCGGTGTTGACGCCGATCACCTTGCCGTCGACGGAGAAGGTCGGACCGCCCGAGTTGCCGCGGTTCACCGGCGCGTCGATCTGGATGTAGTCGTCATAGGGGCCGGAGCCGATGTCGCGGCCGTTGGCCGAGACGATACCGGCGGTCACCGTGCCGCCGAGGCCGAACGGATTGCCGACGGCGACGACCCACTGGCCGACGCGGGCTTCTGCGTCCGCGAACTCGACATAGGGCAGATCCGTGTCGGCCTCGATCTTGAGCAGCGCCAGATCGGTCTTCGGATCGGTGCCGATCAGCTTGGCCTCATACTCGGTGCCGTCCTTGGTCGTGACCGTGATCTTCTCGGCCTCGCCGGCGACATGGTTGTTGGTCACCACGTAGCCGTCGTCGGAGATGATGAAGCCGGAGCCCTGCCCCATCCGCTTCGGACCCTGGCGCGGGCCCTTCCTGGCGTCGGGACCGCTCCCCGGACCGCCGCGGCCGAACTGATCCTCGAAGTCCTTGAAGAACCGGCGGAAGGGATGGTCTTCGGGCAGGTCCTTGAAGTCGGGCATGCCGGGCGCGTCGGTCATCGCCACCTTGGCGTCGCGGCCTTCCACCTCGACGCTGACGACGGCCGGGCTGACGGCCTCGACCAGGTCGGCGAAATCGTAGGTCTGGATCGGCTGCACCTTGGCGCTGACGTTTTCGGCGGCGGCGTGCTCGGGGTTCAGGAGCCCGGTGCCGGCCGCGGTGCCGACGATCGCCAGCGCCGCCGTTCCGGCCATCAGGGCCGACCGGATCCGCCGGGGCGCCCTATCGGAATTGAACTGGGGCATAGTGTCTCTCCTCGTGACAATCTTCGCGCGGGTCTATCGATCCCCCCGCCTTCACGAGGACTATGGGCTGCGTCGCCTTACAGCCGCCTGTCGGGCGGATTAAATATCGGTAAGGTTGGGCCGACCCGCGGGATAACGGCCGGTTAGGCGCGACTTCGATCCCGGGAGCCGGGAAAGCACCGAAAAGGCCGCGGAATCAGAAAGCTTTGGGAAGCCCTGCGTCTTTCAGGATCTTGTTGGCCGTATGGCGAGACTTGATCGTCACGGGAACGGTGAAGGGCCGGTCCGATTTGGGACTCTTCCAGATATCGTGATCGCCCCGGCCATGGCGATGAAACACGCAACCGGCCTTTTCCAGCAGTTCCCGGACGGCCTTGCCGTAATCGTTCACGCCGCCACGCTCAGCCGAACGCGTGTACTCGCGTGGGCAATGAGCTCGATGGGGAGCTCGATGGGGATCTCGCTCCGACCGCCTTCGAAACCGCCGATTTCAAGCAGGTCCGCGACCGCGCCCGGAAGCTTGTCGACCAGTTCCTCGAGCGTTTCCGCCTCGAGATTGAGACCGGGCACGTCACTCGACTCGACAAACCACACCCCGGCGTCGGGATCTCTCGCGGCTTTGACCACAATGATGTCGCGCGCCATGGGCCCTGTCTCCGGTTCATTCCCCCGCAATTTAGGCGGTATTCCCGCTCAACGCCACATGCCCCGCCCACGGAAGACCAGACCGGGCGCGCAGTGTGTCACTCGTCGAATTTCGTCACGATTGCGCTGCGGCCGTCCAGCGTGCGGTGAACCGGGCACTTGTCGGCGATCTCGAGGATCTTGGCGCGGTCTTCCGCGCTGTAGTCGCCCTCCACCGTGATGTGGCGCTCGAACCGGTCGATCTTGCCGACGAAGCCCTCCGCGCAATCCTGGCAGTCGTCGGCGTGCACCTTGCCGTGGGTGACACTGACCGTGACCCGGCCGAGCGGCATCTTCTTGCGGTCGGCATACATGCGCAGCGTCATCGAGGTGCAGGCCGCCAGCCCGATCGACACGAAATCATAGGGCGAGGGGCCGGTGTCGGTGCCGCCGACGATCACCGGCTCGTCGGCGAGCATGCGGTGCGGGCCGGCGTGGACGAATTGCTGGAACCGGCCTTCGCCGGATTCCATGACGGTCACGCCGCTTTCGTGCGAGACGACCTCGGCGGCCGGTCCGATATCGAGATAGCGGGCGACCCAGGCGGCGATGATCTCGGCGGCGAACACGGCGTCGCCGCGCCGGGTGAGCAGATGGTCGGCGCCGTCGAGCGCGACAAAGCCCTTGGGGTGCTTCGCCGCGTCGTAGATCTGGCGGGCGTTGTCTATGCCGACCACCTCGTCGGTCGGCGAATGCAGGACCAGCAGCGCGCGGCGCAGGGCGCCGGCCTTGTCGAGCAGTTTCTGGCCGCGCACGTCGTCGAGGAACTGCTTGCGGATCGTGAACGGGCGCCCGCCGAGCGTGACGCAGGCCTGCCCGTCCTCCTCGATGCGGTCGATATCGGCGGCGAAGTTCTTGACGACGTGCTCGGTGGAGGCCGGGGCGCCGACCGTGACCACCGCCTTGACCTCGGGGATCTCGCCGGCGGCCATCAGCACCGCGGCCCCGCCGAGACTGTGGCCGATCAGGATCTTGGGCGCCTCGTAGGTCCGGCGCAGCCAGTCCGCCGCCTTCACCAGGTCCTGGACGTTGGAGGAGAAGTCCGTGTTGGCGAACTCGCCCTGCGAGGAGCCAAGGCCGGTGAAATCGAACCGCAGCACGGCGATGCCGCGCCTGGCGAGTTCGGTCGAGATGCGGGCCGTCGCCGGCTGCTCCTTGGAGCAGGAAAAGCAGTGGGCGACGATGGCGAACGCATGGATCTCGCCGGCTGGCAGATCGAGCCGGGCCGCGAGCTCGTCGCCAAGGCTTCCTTCAAAGGTCACGCGTTGTCCGGGCGCCATTGTCGCCTCCTGCTTGTTCCAGAGTTGCGGCAGTATGTCGGGGGGACCGATTAGGTGACGAGGCTCAGTCCTGCGCCTCGAGCAGCGCCTCGATGCGCCGCTTCTCGTCGTCGGTGAGACTGGCCGGATCGGCGCGGCGGCGGCGGGCGGCGACGAACACGCCGATCCCGCCGAGGACGAGCAGCACCACCGGCGCCGCCCACAGGATCAGCGTCTTGGCCTCGAAGCGGGGGTTCAGCAGCACGAACTCGCCGTACCGGTCGACGATGTAGTCGACGACCTGGCCATCGCTGTCACCGGTCTGCAGCCGCTCGCGCACCAGAATGCGCAAGTCGCGCGCAAGCGGGGCATCGGAATCGTCGATCGACTGGTTCTGGCAGACGAGGCAGCGCAGCCCCGCCGATATGTCGCGCGCGCGCGCCTCCAGCTTGGGATCGTCGAGGATCTCGTCGGGCTGGACCGCCGCCGCGGACCCCGCCAGCGCGGCGAAGACGGCAAGGGCAAGGACTAGGCGGCGCATGGGACCTACTCCGCCGGGACCGGAGCCCGCGCGCGGGCGCGGCGCGGCGCGCCGACCCTCAGGCGGCGGTCGGACAGCGACACCACGCCGCCGACGGTCATGAAGATGGTGCCGAGCCAGATCAGCGTCACCAGCGGCTTGTAGTAGGCGCGCACGGCGACCGAACCCTCGCCGCTGCCCTCGCCCAGCGAAACGTAAAGCTGGCTGAAGCCCATGGTGCGAATGCCGGTTTCGGTCGTCGGCTGGCCGCTGGCCAGGTAAACGCGGCGGGTGGGATTGAGCACGCCGATCTCGGCCCCGCCCTTGCGCACGGTGATATGGCCGACCTGGTCGCGGTAGTTCGGCCCCTGATACGGCGAAAAGCCGTCCAGGGTGAGCTCGTAGCCGGCGACGTCGACGGTGTCGCCGGGCTTCATCGCGACGATGGTCTCGCTCTCGTAGGCCGTCACCGCGACGATGCCGATGACGGTGACGCCCATCCCCATATGGGCGAGCGCCGTGCCCCAGGCCGAGCGCGGCAGGCCGGCGGCGCGGCGCAGGCCGGTGGCGAGCGGACTGGAAAACAGCTTCGAGCGGAAGGTGATCTCCGAGATGGCGCCGAGGATGAGCCAGGCGCCGATGCCGATGCCGACCGGGGCCAGCACGGGACCGCCATAGGTGTAGGCGTAGACGCCGATCATGACGGCGAGCGCGATGCCGGCTGCGACCATCAGGCGCTGCGTGGCGGCATAGAGATCGCCGCGCTTCCACGCCAGCATCGGCCCGAACGGCACCGCGATCAGCAGCGGCACCATGATCGGCGCGAAGGTGGCGTCGAAGAATGGCGGGCCGACGGAGATCTTGTCGCCGGTCACGGCTTCGAGCGCCAGCGGATAGAGGGTGCCGACCAGGACCACGCCGCAGGCGGCCGTCAGCAGCAGGTTGTTGAGGACCAGCGCGCCCTCCCGGCTGATCGGGGCGAAGACGCCGCCGGTCTGCAACGATCCCGCGCGCCAGGCGAACAGCGTCAGCGCCCCGCCGACGGCGAGGACCAGGATGGCGAGAATGAACACGCCGCGGGTCGGGTCGGAGGCGAAGGTGTGGACGGAGGTCAGGACGCCGGAGCGCACCAGGAAGGTGCCCAGCAGGCTCAGCGAGAAGGTCAGGATGGCGAGCAGGATCGTCCAGATCTTCAGCGCGTTGCGCTTCTCCATGACGATCGCCGAGTGCAGCAGCGCCGTGCCGGCGAGCCAGGGCATGAACGAGGCATTCTCGACCGGGTCCCAGAACCACCAGCCGCCCCAGCCGAGCTCATAGTAGGCCCAGTAGGAGCCGACCGAGATGCCGAGCGTCAGGAAGCACCAGGCGGCCAGCGTCCACGGCCGCACCCAGCGCGCCCAGGCGGCGTCGACGCGGCCCTCGATCAGCGCGGCGATGGCGAAGGAGAAGGCGATCGAGAAGCCGACATAGCCGCCGTAGAGCAGCGGCGGATGGATCGCCAGGCCGACGTCCTGCAGGATCGGATTGAGGTCGCTGCCCTCTGCAGGCGGATTGAGAATGCGCAGGAACGGGTTGGACGTCCCCAGGATGAAAAGCAGGAACACCGCCGCGATCCAGGCCTGCACCGACAGGACGGTCGCGCGCAGGGTATCGGGCAGGTTGACGCCGAAGAGCGCGACCAGCGCGCCGAAGAAGGCGAGGATCAGCACCCACAGGACCATCGAGCCCTCGTGGTTTCCCCACACCCCGGAGATCTTGAACAGCAGCGGCTTGGCCGAATGGGAGTTTTCCCAGACGTTGACCACCGAGAAGTCCGACTGGAGATAGGCGACCATCAGCATCAGGAAGGCCGCCAGCACGAGGACGAACTGCCCGACCGCCGCGGGCGGCGCCACCGCCATCAGCGCCTGGTCGCCGCGCCGCGCGCCCCACAGGGGCAACACCGATTGCACGAGCGCCAGCGCCAGCGCAAGGACGAGAGCGTAATGACCGATCTCCGGTACCACGGCTATATTCCCTCCAGGTTAGCGGCAATCCTCGCAGCACCACTTGGCGCCTGTCCAGGGCGCATCCCAGGGCGCATCCCAGGGCGCATCCCAGGGCGCATCATCGCATTCCTCGCCCGTCCGCGCGCGACGGTGCCGTCGCTTGTCCCCGCCCCGACCAGGGCCCCGATCGCGGATCGGATCGCGGCTTCGCGGCGGCAGGCGCGGACGGTTCCGTTCACTGGGCCTGCTCCTCGGCCATCCAGTGGCCGTCCTGCTTCAGCGCGTCGGCGACCTCGCGCGGCATGTAGTTCTCGTCGTGCTTGGCAAGCACCGTGTCGGCGACGAAGATCCCGTCCGCTCCGATCGCGCCTTCCGTGACCACCCCCTGCCCTTCGCGGAACAGGTCCGGCAGCAGGCCGGTATAGACCACCGGCAGCTCGTTGGCGGTATCGGTGACGGTGAATCGCACCGTGGCGCCGTCCATCCGCTCGACGCTGCCCTCCTCGACGAGGCCGCCGAGCCGGATGCGCTTGCCGGGCGCCGTCTTGTTGGCGATGACGTCGCTGGGGCTGTTGAAGAAGACGATATTGTCCTGGAACGCCGCCAGCATGAGCCCGACGGCGGAAAACAGGACGACGCCGGCCACGCCGATCAGAACCAGGCGACGCTGCTTGCGTGTCATTCGCGATCCAACCTCTCTATCCGCCCAACGAATTCCATTCCGATACCATGCCTGCCCGATACCATGCCGGCGCTCACGAACTCTCAAGCCCGAGCGACCGGGCCGCGTCGTCGATCCTGCCGGCCGCCGCCGCGTCGTCCGGGAAGTTATCCCGCGCCGAGGTCAGGGCGTCGCGGGCCTTGTCGGGCTCCCCCAGCACAACATAGGCGCGAGCGAGCCTCAACCAACCATCGAGATCCTTGCCGTCCTCGGCGAGCCGGCCGGCCAGCCGCTCGACCATGCCGGCGATCATCTGGCCGCGGTCCTCGGCCGACATGTCCTGGGCGGCGGCGATGTCCTCGCTGCTCGGCCCGGGGGAGTTCGACCCAAGGGCGTTCGGGTCAAGGGCGCTCGGGCCAGGCATCGCGGGGCCGTCCAGCGCCGCCAGCCGCTGTTCCACCGTCGCGCGCCACGGCGCACCGGACGGGGAATCCAGCAGAAGCGCGCGCCAGAGCCGTTTCGCCATGTCCGTGTCGCCATCCTGTTCGGCAGCGATCGCGACGAAGTACCGCGCCCTCGGCATCTTCGGATCGTGCGCGAGCGCCCGGGCGAACGCCGCGCGCGCCTCTTCGCTGACGACGCCGTCGCGGGCGGTCACCAGCGCCTCGCCGAAGTCGGCCTCGCGCTCTGCGGTCGAGCCGAGCAGCCGCAGGGCGTTGGCATAGGCGTTGACGGAATCATCGAACCGGCCGAGCCGCATATAGACCGGCGCCAGCACTTCCCAGCCGCGCCCATCCTCGGGTTCGTCAGCCAGGTGGTCCTCCACCTTCGCTATCAGGATCTCGACGTCCTGCTCCTGCGGCGGACGCTCCATGCGTGCCGACAGCGGCTGGCCGGGGAGATTGGGGGAGCCGAGCACGAGATAGGTGCCGAGGCTGATGGCCGGCACCAGCACGATGACGGCCGTGACGACCGCCCGCGATACCGGAGCGGCGCTGACCCGCGCCTCCTGGGCGGCCCGGTCTGCGGCCAGAAGCCGGCGGCCGACCTCGGCGCGTGCGGCCCCGGCCTCGGAGGCATCGATCACGCCGCGCGCAAGATCGGCATCGATCTCCCGCAACTGGTCCTTGTAGACGGCCAGATCGGAGTCCTGCCCGCTCCGCGCGGGTGAGCGGCCTCGCGTCAACGGTGCCAGCACCGCCAGTATGGCGACGCCGGTCATAACCGCGAATACCACCCAAAGGACCATAGGCGCACTCCGTCCGGGGGCGGAAGGGTCTCCGCCCGACGATGCCTAGATAGCGCGTCGTCGCTGGTTTGCGAAACCGCAAAACCGTCGCACCGACGTAACAATCGCGTGGGGGCAGCTGTCGCAGGGGAATGTGGAGACAGGATGGAGCGGGTCGGGAGCGGGTCCGCGCCGGGCCGGGATGCCGCAGATCAGGCGCGGCGGTTCAGGGCGTGGGCGGGGTCAGGCAGCGGCCGAGGCGGCGTCGGCCTCTCCACCGTCTTCGTCGTCTTCGTACAGATCGAAACGGCTGGGCACGGGGCCGGCGGCGTCGCCGGAGCGCTTGAGCAGCGAGGCGTAGGTCTCGCCGAGGACCACGGCATTGATGCGCACGGCGACCTCGAGATCGCGGCGCGCGGCCTCCAGCGCGGCGCCGCTCGACTTGCGGATGTCGTGGAGGATCGCGGCATTCGCCGCCTCGATGAATGTCTCGACCTGGCCGACCACGGTTCCGAGCAGCTCGTTAACGGCGAGCTCGCCGCGATAGGGCTTGAGCGCGACCATGAGCCGCACCGCGTGCTCGGCGTCCTGGACGTCGTCGTCGGAGGCGGCACCACGCTCGCCGTCGCGGCGGCGCGGCCGCATCGCGCGGCGCACCGAGCCTGGAATGGTCTGGACCTCGGCCGACAGGATCTCCGAGGCGCGCTTGCGCTGGTCGGTGAGGCGCCGGAGCCATCCGGTGGCGTCGTCGAGCTCAATCGCGACGCCGAGACCGTTGGCGAGCGTGTAGAACCGCTTGATGGCCTCCAGCAGCCGGTCGAACTCGCCGGGGCGGCCCATATGCATAGCGATCCGGTCGGCGGCGAGTTCCACGTCCGTCAGCACGATCTCGGCGCAGGGCGCGAAGCGGCTCTCGACCAGCCGGCTGCCCTTGTCGGTGTTCTCGTACTCGGTAAGGATGCGGATGATATGGGCGGGATGCGCCAGGCGGCGATAGACCGGGACGAGCAGATAAAGCAGATCCCCGTCCACATCCCGGGTCCGGTGCACGATCTTCGCGATCAGATCGTCATCGAGATCGCCGATCGTCGCCGGCAGCCTGGCGACGACCTTGTTGATGCGCTCCTCGAGACGCATCACCGTCATGATGTCCTTCAGGTCGTCGAAGCCGCGCTGACCGTCGAGCTGCATGGCGAGCTTCATCTCGCGGCGCGGGTCGTCGGCCGCGTCCGCCAGAGCCGCCTCGATGATCGGCACGATATCGGCGCGCAGGCCCGCCATGATGCCGTTGGCGCGTTCGTCGTCGCCCGCAAGCAGGGCGGCGTTGGCGTCCTCGGTTGCCTTGTGCAGGGCGCCGCCGATCGCGTCCTCGCGCTGCAGCCAGCGCCAGAGCGCATCGAGCGATTGACGGGCGATGACCCCCTCGAGCTTCCGCGGGCCGGCTTCGTCGACCAGGAACGGCTCCAGGGGCTCGCTGAACGCCCTTTCCGGTGTGCCGGATTGCCTCGCCTGCGCCGACTCGGCCCGCATCACACCGCGCAGCAGGTCGAGAACGACCTCCTGGGCCACGTCCGCGCTGCCCTTCAGGCGCTGTGCCTCGATCTCGCTGACGAGCTTCGCGCGCAATCGCGGCGACAACGTCGCGAGATAGGATTTCACCTGCTCCAGGACCTTGAGGTCGGCGGTCATGCTTGACGTCCGTTCGCGGCTGCACGCGTCGGTTGGGGCAACGCTTCGGCGCGGAATGGTCGGTGGCGCGGCTTAAAAAAAGCTGAAATCCCCTTCCCTAAGGGCAAAAAAGGGGAGGCGATGCCTCCCCTTTTCCGGATTTCGGCTGCCGGAAACGGTCAGGAAACGGTCTGCCAGGTGCCGTCGGGCATGCGGCAGGCGGTGCCGCGGCCGACTTCCGGCTGCCCGTTGACGTAGATCGTGTGGGTGTAATCCCGGCAATCGCTGCCGCCGCGCTGATAGGGCGCGCCGGGGACGACCTCGCCATAGACGTCCTGGTCGGGCTCGCGCCAGACCACCGGCGTGTTCGGCGGACCGTACTGCAGCGCCTGGTATTCGGCCTCCATGGCGCGGCGGCGCGCGTCCTCGTCGACGGAGGCGCCGATGCGGTTGCCAATCAGGCCGCCGACGGCGACGCCCGCCACCGTGGCGAGTGCCCGGCCGCCGCCGGAGCCGAACTGGTTGCCGATGATGCCGCCGGCGGTCGCGCCGACCACCGTGCCGAGCGTCTCGCCGCCGCGATCGCCGTTGCAGGCGGCGACCGACAGGCCGAGCGCCGCTATGGCGACGAATTTCGTCAGATGCATTTCTGTTTCTTCCTCATCATTTGCCAGCGGTGCAGCCCTGCGCGCCGGTCGTTTGGGCAATAGGCGACGCCCCGCGAACGTCGGAAGCCGGACCTTGCGGCGAATTGGGGCGGAACGATGACTTTCGCGGGGGTTTTGGTGCGGGATTTCGACCGGGGGTCAGGCCGCCGGCAGCCGCAGCATGGCGCGCAACCCGCCCAGCGGCGAGCGCGACAGCGCGAAGCTGCCGTTGTAGAGCTCGGCGAGGTCGCGGACGATCGACAGGCCGAGGCCGGAGCCCGGCTGGGTCTCGTCGAACCGCCGCCCGCGCCGCATCGCGTCCCGGCATTCCGCCTCGCTCAGGCCCGGACCGTCGTCCTCGACGACGATCTCGAGCAACTTGCGGTCGCCGTCCGGGGCCTGCCGGCAGCTCAGCCGCACCCGCGACGCCGCCCACTTGAAGGCGTTGTCGACGAGGTTGCCGAACAGCTCCTCCAGGTCCTGGCGCTCGCCCTGGAAGCGCGATCCCGCCTCGATATCGACGGTCAGGTCGATGTCGCGGTCGGCGTAGATGCGACCCATGGCGCGGGCGAAGGTCGCGGCCACCGGCTCGACCTCCGTCACCGCGCTGACGACGCCGGCGGACGCGGCGACGCGGGCGCGGTCGAGATAGTAGTCGATCTGGTGGCGCATCAGCCCGGCCTGCTCGACCACCTTGTCGCCGAGCGGCCCCTTCTCGCTGCGCGCCTCGTTGGTGATCACCGAAAGCGGCGTCTTCAGCGCGTGGGCGAGATTGCCGACCTGGGTGCGGGCGCGCTCGATGATCTTGGCGTTCGACTCGATCAGCGCGTTGATCTCGGCGGTCAGCGGCGCGATCTCGCGCGGATAGGCGCCGGTCAGGCGTTCCGCCCTGCCCTCGCGGATGCCGGACAGCGCCGCGCCGACCCGGCGCAGCGGCCTGAGGCCGAGCCGCACCTGCGCGACCGTGATGACGACGATGCCGACGCCGAGCACGGTGAACACCGCGACCAGCAGGTTCCGGTAGGCGGCGATGTCGGCGTCGAGCTCGCCCAGATCGGCGGCCGTGGCGAAGGCCAGCCGATCGCCCGTGCGGTCGAAGAGGACAAGCTGCTCGACGGCGCGCAGGGTCTCGCCGTTCGGCCCCTCGATGTCCATCACCCGGCGAAACGCGTCGTCGAAGGGCGCTTCCTCGGTGTTCTTCAGCCCCAGCCGTCCGCCGGCGAGCGAGGGCGAGGCGATCGCCTGATCGCTGCGTCCCAGGCGGATCGCCTGCCAGTACCAGCCGGAACGGAAGGTCTCGAACCGGGGATCGCCGAGCTGCGGCTCGCCGTAGATCCGTCCATCCTCGTCCTGCTGGATGGCGGCGACAACGTTGAACAGATGCAGGTCGAGCAGGGTCTCGAAATTGCGCTCCAGTCCGGCCCGGTAATAGGAGACCAGCACGAAATAGGCGGCGGCGAGCGCCAGCAGGCTCCACACCGCGGCCAGAACGAACAACCGCAGCGCGAGGGATACCGGCTGGCGTGACGACGCGCTCATCGCGACATCCCGACTGTACGCCGGGCCGCGACGTCGATCGCTGCGTTTCTGGCGGAGAGCACCTTGGCCGGAACCGCGGTGTTCGGCGCGCTCAATCGGCGGCCGCAGGCGCGGCTATGGAATAGCCCAGGCCCCGCACCGTCTCGATGATATCGGTGTCGAGCTTCCTGCGCAGGCGGCCGACGAAGACCTCGATCGTGTTGGAATCGCGGTCGAAGTCCTGATCGTAGAGATGCTCGACCAGCTCGGTGCGCGACACCACCCTGCCCTGATGGTGCATCAGGTAGGACAGCAGCCGGAACTCGTGCGAGGTCAGCTTGACCGCGTTGCCGTCGACGGTGACGCGCGAGGAGCGGGTGTCGAGGCGCACCGGGCCGCACTCGATCTCGCTGGAGGCGTGGCCGGCGGCGCGGCGCAGCAGCGCGCGGATGCGCGCCAGCACCTCCTCCATGTGGAAGGGCTTGGCGACATAGTCGTCGGCGCCGGCGTCGATGCCGGCGACCTTGTCGGACCAGCGGTCGCGCGCGGTGAGGATCAGCACCGGCATCTTGCGGCCGTCGGCGCGCCACTGCTCGAGCACGCGGATGCCGTCCATCTGCGGCAGGCCGATGTCGAGCACGACGGCGTCGTAGGGCTCGGTATCGCCGAGGAAATGGCCTTCCTCGCCGTCGAACGCGGTGTCGACGGCATAGCCGGCGTCGGCCAGCGCGGCGACGAGCTGGCGGTTCAGATCCTTGTCGTCCTCGACGACCAGAATGCGCATCGTGGTGTTTCCCTTAAGGTCCGGCCTCGAAACTGTCCGGCCCGGTCAGTCGGCCGGAACCGTGATCTGCTTGCGCGTCGGCGGCTTGCGCCCGCTCGGGTCCTTGATCAGCACGGTGACCACGCACAGCGTGCGGTTGCCGCGCTGGACGACCCGCGGCGCGCCGATGACCTGGCCGCCCTGCGCGGCCGCCGCCTGGGCCGCCGCGGTGCCGCAGCCGTCGCCGGCAAGCCGCATCGGCGCGGGCATCGGCGCGGGCGTCGGCGCGGCAGGCGTGGCGAGGCTCGGAATGCCAGCGACACCGGCCGGGCCGGTCGTCCCGATTCCGAACTCGGCACCAAGGCCCGCACCGGTCTCACCGGCGCCGATTTCCGCGCAATTGTCTCCGAGCCCGCCGGAGCACGCAAGCGCATTGCCCGGCGTCGCCGCGGCGATGCCGGCGAGCGCGACAAAGAGAGCGGCGGCAAGGCCTATGAGCGCGTTCCTGTTCATGGGCCGGAACCGTAGTGTCGCCTGGCTGAACGTCGGATGAATGGGTCGTTCAGGTGTGTCGGGTGCTCAGAATCCCCGGAAAACGGCGAAGTCGTCAACCTCCGCGCGCTCGGTGCGCCAGTTGTTGACCGGATGGTCCATGTCGGCGTGGCCGAGCGCGATGCCGCAGAACAGCATCATGTTGTCGGGCAGTTCGAGGAAATCGGTCATCGTCTTGTGCCAGAAGGTCCAGGCTTCCTGGGCGCAGGTGTGCAGGCCGTGCTCGCGCGCGAGCAGCATGACAGTCTGGCAGAACATGCCGACATCGGCCCATTGCGGCGGGCCCATCTGGCGGTCGATCGAGACGAAGATGCCGACGGGCGCGCCGAACAGCACGAAGTTGCGGGCATATTGTCGATAGCGCGCCGGCCGGTCCTCGCGCGGGATGTCGAGCGAGGCGTAGAGATCGGCGCCGCACTTGAAGCGCCGGCCGGTATAGGGCGGGCTCAGGGGCACCGGGTAGACCTGGTATTCGGCGCCTTCGGCCAGCGGCAGGGTATCGAAGCGCGGGGTGATGCGGCCGAGCAGATCCTCCAGCGCGTCGCCGGTGACGACGTGCACGTGCCAGGGCTGCAGGTTGCCGCCCGACGGCGCCCACCGCGCCGCGTCGAGGATGGCGCGGACGGTGTCTTCGGGCACCGGCGTATCGAGGAAGGCGCGGCAGGACATGCGCGAACGGGCCGCGTCGGTGATCGTCAGGGTGTTGGACAAGGCGGGAAAGCTCCGGCTGGGGTCATCTTTGGCGGGGAACCTAGCGGCAAAGCGGCACGAGCGCCAACCGCCCTCACCTGTCCCTGCCCGTGAACACCTTTTCCAGCGACCGCCCGCCGATATAGCCGCCCATGCCGACGACGAGCAGGGTCCACAGGCCGTCGGGCACGGCCTTGAGGCCGACGACCTCGTCGAGCGGCACCTGCAGGATCGCGGCGAGGATCGGCACGGCGACGGCGTGCCAGACGAGCAGGCCCATGCAGACGATCATGAAGAGCGGCCGCCAGTTGCGCTGCAGCGGGCCGCCCCGGGCTTCCGTCGTGATGATCTCGGCCTGCGCCTCGGCCAGGCGCGCCTCGGCGTCGGAGGCCGCCTGCCTGAGCTCGGCCTCGATGCGGGCGCGCTCGGCCGGGTCGGGGATCACCCGCCTGACGATCTCCAAGACCGGGCCGAGGAAGGGGGTAAGGGCGCCGATCATCGTTTGCCTCCCGTGAGGATCGCCCGCAGCAGGACGGCGAGCATGGACCAGATGCCGCCGGCCGGCGGCGCGCTGTCGCGGCCGTCGCCGCGAGGATCCGGTGGCGTGGTCGCCGCCGCCCCGTCGCGCGCCATCGCCCGGGCCGCGCGGCGCACCTCGCCGACGCGGCGCTCCCAGCCGCGGCCGAACACCGCGAAGGTGCCGAGCGACCGCAGGAAGGCGAGACGCACGTCGCAGATGTCGTCGATCAGCCGGGCGGCATCGGTGGCCGCCGCCGCGGCAAGCGTCACCGGGCCGACGATACCGTCCTGGGGCACGCGCAGCGCGGCCTGAAGCCATCGCGCCGCCCGCCCCGGCCCGGAATTCACCGCGGCGTCGAACACGCAGTAGTCGACGCCGGCCGGCAGGTCGTCGGCCAGGATCGCGTCCCAGTAGCGCGCCCTGTAGATCGCGCCGGCCTCCGCCCGGGTCAGGCGGCGCACATCGGTCGCGGTGACGCGCGCGCCGCGCCAGGCCGACAGGGTGGCGCCGGTGATGCCGTACTTGGTGGCGCCGCCGGGATCGCGCGGATGGTCGGCATAGCCGCCCTCGTGGCGGAACACGTGCGGCAGCGCCGCCTCGAAGCCGTGCCGGGCCATCGCGGTCTCCCTGCAAAAGCAAAAAGGCCGCCCCGGAGGACGGCCTTTTCTGATTAGGTCGAGTGGGTGGGGCGATCAGGGCCGCCGGTACCCCAGCACGCGCGACTTCGGATAGGTGCCGATGCCGACCTTGCGGCCGTGGTTTCCGGAAATCAGCTCGATCTTGCCGTCCTTCCAGCCCATGAAGTAGCCGACATGGCCGCCACCCCGCCGGGCCAGGACGACGATGTCGCCCGGCTGCGGGTTGGAGACCGGCTTGCCGTAGGCCAGATAGGACTTGGAGGAGCGGGAGCCCGTGCCTTCACGGCCGATCTTCTTCTCCACCAGGTTCATGAAATCCGCGCACCACTGCGAGCGCTGCCCGGTCGGGTTGCCGCCGAGATAGCGGCGCGCCACCGAGATGGCCTGCGTGCGGCCGACCCCGGTGGTGAAACCGGCGGTCTTCGTATCCTTGGGCGAGAAGGTCAGCGTGACCGCGGACGGATCGCCGTCGAGGATACGCGCGGATGCCGGCGCCACGGCGAACGAGGCGACGACGGAGGCCGTCGCCAGCGCGGTTACATGAAGGCCCAAACGCCCCAGCGAAATTCCAGTCATACTCAGTTCCGTCGCTGGTTACACAAAGCGCCCCGGCTTCAAGGGCCGTGACGATGCGCATTTGCTAACGAAATATGACCAGAATTTGAAATATTTTTAGAAATTTTTCGGAAGTCTATATCTTAAGGTTACCACGCAATCCCAACCAAGACTCCGCACGACTCGCCAACTAGTTTTCATTTTTATGTATTTTTTTAAAGAATACATTATTTACTATACTTAATAGTTTATGTTGCGCCGTAGCACACCCCATATATTGTCCCGGCGAAATACTTTTGATCAAACGATAAAGAAACACCGGAAATCTTTGAAATCAAAGCATAAAGCGGCGGACCTGCGGGCCTTTTTCCGCCGCCGGCCGGTCGCGCGGACGCGTCCCCGGCTCCTCCGCGACGGCCATCGCGACCGTTTACACTTCCACTTGCGGGGCCGTTTACTGGACCGGTTCCGGCGTCACGCGCCGTAGACGGCCTCGCCGCGGAAGACGCGCGCCACGCCGCTGGTCACCTCGGCGGTGCCGAGGGTTCCGAGCGCGCCGCTGCCGTTCGCGACGATGACGATGTTCTGATGGCTGGCGACCGGCACGGTCAGCAGCGCGCTCGTGCCGGCGGGATAGGAAACCGGATTGGCGCCGCCGTGCTGAAAGCTGCCCAGCCCGTCGCTGGCGACCGTCACCGGCAGGCCGGATATCCGGAACTGCCCCGAAGCCGTCGTATGGGTCGGGGTGAAGGACAGCACGAACGTGACGAAGACGGTGTCGCCGACGCGGATGTAGGTGCCGGTCTGGGTGGAATAGGAGACGCTGACGTCGCCGGGCGTCTGAAAGGTGACGGCCGGCGTCCAGGTGCCGGCCTCGATCGCGACGGCGCCGCCCGTCGTCAGCGCCTCCCAGCCGGTCGCCGTCAGCACGTAGAACGCCTCCTCGTCGTCCACCCAGGCGAGCCAGCCGACGCCGTCGCCCGCGCCGGGCAGGAAGGAGCGCCAGGCGCCGTCCTCGTAGCGGGCGATGCGATCCTCCCAGCCGGTCCAGGCGCCGGTCGCGCCGGCGGCGACGATGTAGCAGTCGCCCTCGGCGGGACTGCCGGGCGGGGCGGAAAGATCCTTGTCGACGACGCTGAGCTGCACCAGCGTGTCGAGGGCCACTAGCGCCTCGTTGTGGGTGACGTGCTTCTGCGCCTGCGCGGCGGCGATCTCGGGGAGACGCAGTCTGGCGGTTTCTGCCATCGTCCAGCCTTTCCGGTTGTCCCGGTTTAGTGGCCCGGGTCTAGTGGTTCGGTTCTAGTGATCCCAGGTCAGGGCCTCGGCGGCGGCGCCGGCGCCGAAGCTCGCGGACATCTGGCGGACGCGGATCGGCACGGTCCATTGCGGCGAGCCGAAATCCGCCGTCTGGGCCGCGGCGGTGTAGAGGTATCGCGGCTCGGTCAGCGCCACGGCGCGCAGGACGGTACCGCCCGGCGCGTCGAGGATCTCCAGTTCATAGGCTTCGCTGTCTTCCGCCAGCGGCACCTCGGTCTGGTTCCAGGAATCCCCGCCGATGCGGGTGCGCCGGATCCAGGCGAGCGTCCAGTCGCCGGTCGCGGGATCGCGCCGGCCCGTCAGGCGTACCGGCGCCAGTGGCCGCCTGCCCTTGCCGGCCATGGTGACGGTGTGGGCGCCGAAGGACGCATCGGAGACGTCGCGGGTCGCCGGGCCGACGCGCCAGGTGTAGGGCAGGCCCATGTCGGCATCGGACAGGTCGGGCTGCCGCAGCGCGGCGTTGAGGACCAGCACGCGGGCGCCGGCGGCGACCGGATCGCGCATGGCATGCTCGGAGCCGCGCTGGCCGCGCAGCAGCAGCGACAGCTTGTAGCGGTTCACGTCGATCAGCTCGGCCGTCTGGAACTGCACGATCTCCCATTCGCCCTCGGCGGTCTCGACCGCCAGCGCGTTGGCGCCGGCCAGCACGTTGATGGCCTCGGCCGATGCCAGCGTGCCGGCCTCCAGATCGACATAGAGATCGTTGACCCGGTCCCAGCGCCACAGGGGGCCTGAGTAGAAGTCGAAGGCCGTCGTGCCGACGGTCGCCGGGGTGGGGAGCATCGTATCGAGCACGAAGCCGGTCTCGGCCGGGCTCTTGTAGACCGCGACGCTGCCCGGCCACGGCGCGACGAAGGCGGCGACATAGCCGGCATGGGGGTCGTCGGCGTCCTGCAGAAGCGCGCCGTCGAGGAACACGGCCAGGGGCGCACCGAGCGCCGGCACGCTCACCACCGGCCGCGCGCGGCGCGGCATCGCGGCGGCGTCGAACAGGTTCGCCTCGACGCGCACGGCGCGCAGGCGGCGATAGGCACCGTCGTCGATCTCGGCGATGCGCCAGGTCTCCTGGCCGTCGGCGTCGCCGCCGGGTGCGAAGCGGATCACGTCGCCCGGGTCCAGATCCAGATGCGCCGGCGGCAGCGCGAACTCCAGCCGCTCGCGCCCGACCCAGGCGTCGAACAAGAGCGTCTCGGCCAGGGCGCGGGCGCGCGCCTCGCCCATCACCACCGGCAATGAGACCTGCTCCACCCGCATCGAGCCGCCGTCGGAGCGGCGCGCCTCGACGCCGCCGCTCAGGTCGTCGTTGACCGGATCGCCGTAGCTGATCTTCACGGCATCGGGCAGCTCGGTCTCCTGGCCGCGCGTGCGGGCGTAGCGATCCGTGCCGACCGAGCCGGAGCCGCCGTCGGGCGCGCCGATGTCGACGAGGTCGTCGAGGCCGACGTCGCGGATCACCGGCGCGCCGATACGGGAGGCGAAGCGCAGCTTGCCCTGGCTCTCGAAGGCCTGGAACAGGTAGGCGGGCTGGATCGCGTCGAGCACGGCGCGGATCGACATCAGCCGGTCGACGACCACCGCATCGGCGACGCCGGCCATGTCGCGGACGTCGCGCAGCGACAGCGGAATGTCGTACCGGGCGAGCAGGTGGTTGACGGTCTCGCGCGCCGGCGCGGCGCCGAGGCGACCGGAGATCCAGTGGCCGTATTCCCAGTTCGGCGCGTCCGCCCAGGTGGTCTCGTCCTGCGGGAACGACGGCCCCATGCGCGCGTCCCACGCCCACACCGCCATGCGCTCGCGGTTGACCATGCGGCCGGAATAGACGCCCGACGACGGGTTGTTGGCGGGGTCCGTCCAGTAGTCGAGCATCGCCTGCAGGTAGGCGCGCTGGGCGGCATCGTCGCGGGCGCCGGACGAATAGTGCGGGAGGACGCTTTCCGACGATTTCGGGTCGTAGAACACGTTGGGCTGGTTCGGCCCCTTGTCGACCGCCGGGCAGCCGAATTCGGTGAACCAGATCGGCTTGCCCTCGGGGGTCCAGCCGGTCGGGGCGCCGCTCTCGCTGCCGCCGGGGCGGTCGTGGTGCGCGTTCTCCCACCAGCCGCGGATGTCCTTGTTGCGGAACACCCAGGGCTTGCCGTAGGCGCCGTCGGCGATCGGGGTGCGGATCTGCGCGTCGCGGTCGGCCTGTCTGGCGTAATACCAGTCGTAATACTCGCCGCCGGCGATATTGGCCGTCAGGTAGGCGCGGTCGTGGATCGACGTCGGACCGGTGTTGGCATAGTCGAGGTGATCGGTGCCGTCGCGCCAGTCCGACAGCGGCATGTAGTTGTCGATGCCGACGAAATCGAGCTCGGTGTCGGACCACAGCGGATCGAGGTGGAAATGGACGTCGCCTGAGCCGTCGGCTGGCCGGTGCGAGTGATATTCCGACCAGTCCGCCGCATAGCCGAGCTTCGTGCCGCCGCCGAGGATCGCGCGCGCCTCGCCCAGCAGGTCGACCAGCGCGTCGACGAAGGGATAGGCGGACGCCGAAGACCGCACCGTCGTCAGGCCGACCATCTCCGAGCCGATGGTGAAGGCATCGACGGGCGCGCCGGCCCGGGCGGCGAGATCGGCCAGCGTCGCCATGTGCAGGACGAAGCGACGATAGGACCATTCGGCCGGGCCGGTATAGTCGACCACCGTGCCGAGCGAGGCGGCGAAATCGGAGGCCTGCGCCGTGCCGGCGAACGTCGCGACCTGGGCCGCCGCCGCCGCTGTCCTGTCGGGCGACCCGGCATGGCCCGGCGCCGGCGAACAGGTTATGCGGCCGCGCCAGGGATAGGTCGGCTGGCCGGTCGCGCCGGCATTGTCGGAATAGGGATCGGGCAGCGCGTTGCCGGCCTCGATGTCCATCATCACAAAGGGATAGAGGGTGACGTGATAGCCGCGCGCCTTCAGCTCCTTGATGCAGGCGATCACGGAGGCGTCGTTCGGCGAGCCGCCGAAGGCGGGAATGTCGCCGGGCAACTGGCTCACCAGGTCGGCGGTGGCCCGGTCCTCGCCCGCCACCCGCCAGGCATAGGGCATGCCGTCCTTCATCGTCGTTTTGGCGCGGTTCTCGACCTTCGGCCTGATCTCGCAATGCCCGCAGCGCAGGTCGGTGCCGAACCAGGCGACCACCAGCACGATCGAGTCGCAGTTTTCCGCGACGCTGCCGAGCAGGTCGAGCGAGGCGACGAGATCGGATGGCGCTTCCAGCGTGTGCCGGTTGTCCGCCGTGTAGCTGGCCTGCCCGCTCAGCCGGTTGACGGTGCCGGGATCGTAGCCGAACTCGGTGGTGCCGGGGATCAGCGCCACGGCGGGGACGAGCGGCTCGAGGTCGCCGACGCAGCGGTAGACCTCGGCGGTGATCACCGGCATGCGGTTGCCGTAGGTCTCCAGCGCCATGTTCTCGAACACCACATAGGCGACGCCCCGGTAGCCGGGCGTCGCGTCGGTCCCCTCCTTGGCCTCGATCAGGCTGTCCCGGCCCTGGTTCGACCGGCCCCGGTGCTTGCGGATGACGACATCGTCGGACTCCTGGTCGAGCTCGCGCCCGTCGGCCCAGATGCGGCCGATGCGGTCGACCGGCCCCTCGCACAGGGCGACGGCGAAATTGGCGAAATACCTGTAGGTCGTCGTGCTGCCGCCGCCACCGCCCAGGCCCTTGCCACCGCCGCTGTCGTCGGTGACGGCGTCCTCGCGGAACCGGGTCGCCCAGATCATCTGGCCCGACAGCCGGGTGCGGCCGACGAGCCGCGTCATCGCCGCGCCTTCCGTGGAGCCGGTGATGTCGACGGCGGTCAGGCGCGGGCCGACCCGGTCGGGCCGCGCTGCCGTCGACGCCAGCAGCGTCTGGTCGACGGCGGCGCCGGCGAGCCCGCCGAGCGCGCGGCCGATCACGGCGCCGGCCGGGCCGCCGATGGCGCCGCCGATCACCGAGCCGGCGACGGAAAGCAGAAGCGTTGCCATGGTCTAGTGCTCGAGTCCGGGAAAGGAAAAGGCGCCGATGATGCGCCGGCGCCACCAGGGCGACAGGGTGACTTCGCAGACCGGCGCGCCCTCCTGGGCGTGGACGAAACGGTCGCCCTCACCGGTCGCCCCGCCACCGTCCGCGCCGCCGGCCGAGCCGCCGGCCGAGCCGGCCACCGCAGAGACGATGCCGGCGTGCTTGGCGACCTTGCCGCCGCGGATGCGGAAGACGACCACGTCGCCGGGGGCGATGGCCCGTGGCGCGATCTCGACCAGGTGCCGCCGCGCCGTTTCGATCAGCGCCTCCTTGCCGGTGACGCTGCCCCAGTCGCGGCTGTAGGCGGGCACGGCTTCGGGCTCCGGCCCGTATAGGGCCCGCCAGACGCCGCGCACGAGGCCGAAGCAATCGCAGCCCGCGCCCTTGCGGCTGGCCTGGTGATGGTAAGGCGTGCCGATCCAGGCGCGCGCCTCGGCGACGATCGCGGCCCGGCTGACCGTCTGGTCGACCGCCTGGGCGGCCGACCGGACGAGCGGCCGGCCGCGCCGGGCCTCACCTGAAGAAGCTGCCGCCATCGTTCTCTCCGGTCTGGCCGACGACATAGGAGAAGGCCCGGTCGTTGCCGGGCATGTGCGGGAACCCGCGGAAGTTCAGCACGTTGTCGAACTTCGCCTTGCAGGTCCCGATCGTCTTGTCGCAGCCGGCGGTGACGGTGAAGGCGTCGCCGGCCGCAATCGGCAGCGGCGCGCGCTGCCACAGCGTCAGCGCCGCCCCCTCCGCCGTCCTGCGATGGGCGCGGATTTCGGCCCCGGTGCCGGCGTTGGCGCCCGACGTCCAGGTCAGGCGGCCATACCGGAACCAGCCGTCGTTGTAGGCGTCCAGGCCGCCCGTCGAGACGACCCGGTTGTCGCTCACCGCCGTCACCGCCGCGCTGCCCGTGTAGGCGGCGGTGTCGAGATCGACGCCGCAGCGATGGTCGCCGACCACCGCGTCGCAGGTGCGCTGATAGGTGGGCCCGACGGTCTGGTCGAGCGCATGGGCAAGGCCGCGCAGCTCGGCGGTGAAGGCGAGCTCGCCGCGCGTCACCTCGCCGATGGCGCCGGAGCGCATCAGCAGCCGTTGGCCGGGTTCGGCCCAGTTCACGCGCCAGACCTCGATGGCCGCCCCGTCGTAGCGGCCGGCGCGGATATCGGCCTCGGTGATCGCCGCCGACGACAGCGCGCCCTCGACATCCAGATTGTCGACCGACAGGCCGAGGCTGGAGGCGATCTCGCTCGCCACGAACCCGCTCGCCGCCTGGTAGGTCACGCCGCCGAAGGAGATCGGCCGGTCGTGATCGGTGAAGCCGAGGACGACGCCATCGGTGCGGCTGACTTTCCAGCACCAGCACAGCGTCGTCACCGGCCCGGCGAGATGGGCGGCCAGCGCGGAGGAAACGGTTTTCATCGGACTACCCTTCGCTGTGCGGCGTGCAGCCCCCGCGTGGATGGGCTGCATGGGTCCCGGATCAAGTCCGGGACACGAGGCTTTTCGGGTGGCATGGCCGTGCCAAACAGCATGGCCGCGTGCCCCGGACTTAATCCGGGGCCCAAGGGGACGAGCCCCAGGCTCAAGCCTCACGCACCGTACCGCCGTGCCCCCTCCTTCCCGCGTCATGCCCGGGCGTGACCCGGGCACCTCGTGCCACACGCCCGGGATTGCCGGGTCAGGCCCGGCAATGACGGCGGGGGCAGTCGGACGGCGCTGGGCGGCCAGCTTTCGGCATCGACCGCAGCACCAAGGGGACAGGCCGCATGGGTCCCGGATCACATCCGGGACACGAGGCTTTTCGGGTGGCATGGCCGTGCCAAACAGCATGGCCGCGTGCCCCGGACTTGATCCGGGGCCCAAGGGGACGAGCCCCAGGCTCAAGCCTCACGCACCGTACCGCCGTGCCCTCCCCCTTCCCGCGTCATGCCCGGTAATGACGATCAGGGGCAGTCGGACCGCACTGGGCGGCCTGCTTTCGGCATCGACCGCAGCACCAAGGGGACAGGCCGCATGGGTCCCGGATCACATCCGGGACACGGCGCTGCGGCATTCGGCACGGTGGCGGACACACAAAAGACCTCGTGCTCCGGACTTGATCCGGAGCCCAGGGGGACGAGGCCCCAGGCTCAAGCCTCACGCTTCGCATCGCCGTGCCTTCCCCTTCCCGCGTCATGCCCGGGCGTGACCCGGGCACCTCGTACCACACGCCCGGGATTGCCGGGTCAGGCCCGGCAATGACGGGCGGGGGCAGTCGGACGGCGCTGGGCGGCCAGCTTTCGGCATCGACCGCAGCAAAACGCGGACAGGCCGCATGGGTCCCGGATCAAGTCCGGGACACGATGCTTTTCGGGTGGCATGGCCGTGCCAAACAGCATGGCCGCGTGCCCCGGACTTGATCCGGGGCCCAAGGGGACGAACCCCAGACTCAAGCCTCACCCACTGTACCGCCGTGCCCTCCCCCTTCCCGCGTCATGCCCGGGCGTGACCCGGGCACCTCGTGCCACACGCCCGGGATTGCCGGGTCAGGCCCGGCAATGACGGGCGGGGGCAGTCGGACGGCGCTGGGCGGCCAGCTTTCGGCATCGACCGCAGCAAAACGCGGACAGGCCGCATGGGTCCCGGATCAAGTCCGGGACACGGCGCTGCGGCATTCGGCACGGTGGCGGACACACAAAAGACCTCGTGCCCCGGACTTGATCCGGGGCCCAAGGGGACGAACCCCGGGCTCAAGCCTCACCCACTGTACCGCCGTGCCCTCCCCCTTCCCGCGTCATGCCCGGTAGTGACGATCAGGGGCAGTCGGACCGCACTGGGCGGCCTGCGTTCGGTATCGATCGCAGCGCCCCACCAAAACGCGCCGCCTAGATGCGGATCTCCACCACCGGGATCTGCGGAATGGCGCCGTGGCGGACGCTTGCGAGGTCGACGCCGATGACATCGGTGTCGAAGCGCACCGGCACGTCGAACTCGAACCCGGCGGTGACCGAGGCGTCCACCTCCGGCGGGCTGACGAAGGCGACGCGGCCGGTGGTGACGTCGACGGCGAAATCCGTCACCGGAGCCAGCTCGATGCCGGCGACGGCGACGCGGACCGTGCCGGCGACCGGCTTGGCGATCGTGCGCGTCCAGGGCAGGTGCGCGGCGCCGTAGACCTTGACGAGCTGGAACTCCGTCTCGACGCCGTCGCCGGTGCCGATGGCCTGGTCGGCGGGCGTGGGCACGGCCAGCGGCGCGCAGGACTTGTAGTCGGCCCAGTCCTTCCAGCGAAACCCGTGGGCGCGGCCGCGGCGCTCCTCGAAGAAGGTGATGACGGCGTGCAGCGCGTCGGCGTCCTTGATGCCGGTGCCGGCGTCGTAGCGCCGGCGCGACTCGGCCCATTGCTGGTTGCGTGCCTCATGGCCGGAGGCGAGCGCGACGACCTGCGTGCGCCGCTCGGGGCCGCCGGTCGAGCCGCGCGAGACATCGGCGGGAAATCGGATCTCGTGAAAGCTCATGGGCACATCCTGCGCGGACCGGACGGGCTTCGGCCCGTCCACTTAGGGCCCCGCACACGGGGCCCCGCTAACGGAAGACCGAAAAAAGCCGACCTCCGAAAGAAAGGAGGCCGGCTTCGGAAGTTGCGGGCGGCGACACCGGAACGGGGTTCCGGGCGCCGCCCGGCACACGGCGTGGCGCGATCGGGGGCATGAACGGGGTCGGCCCGATGGGGCCGTTGATCACGCCGCGCCGCGGGCGGGGACCAGCGTCTATTCGGCGGCGGCCGGCTTGTCGGCCGGGGTGCCGGGCTCGGCGTTCAGCCGGTCGGCCCGGGTCTCGGCGTCGCCGTTGCCGATGGCGCGCAGCCGCGCCTGCAGATCGCCCCTGTCGCGGAAGGCCGGCGCGTTCTCGAGCTGTTCGCGGCTCAGCATCACCACGGCGACCTCCTGCTCGGGCTGGAAGTCGAACTCGCGCCAGTTCACGGCGACGTCCTTGGCGCCGATCCCCAGGAAGCCGCCCACCGAGACGATGCCGGCGACGACGCGGTTGCGCCTGTCGATGACGAGCGCGTCGAGGGTGCCGATCGACTCGTCCTCGGGGTTGCGGACGTCCATGCCGATGAACGTGTCGGAGGCGACCTGCCCGGTCTTCTGGGCGGTCAGGATCGGCTCGGCCGGCAATCCGTCGGCACTCGCCGGGGCGCTCGCGGGAGCCCGCGCGGCGGCGGCCGGGTCACGCTGGCCCGATTGCGCCTGCCCAGGCTGCGCCTGAGACTTCGGCGCCGTCATCTCGTCGGTCAGCGTGTTCTTCAGCGTCGGCGCGTCGCTGTCCATCGCCGTGCCGCCCTCGGCACCGCTCTCGATGCCATTTCCGGGGGCCTGCATCGTATCGCCGTTCTGCTCGACGGCGGCGGGCGGTTCAGTGGTCTGGCTGGTGTCGGACTGCGTGCCCGACTGGGCGAAAGCGGGCGCGGCGAGCGCGAGGGCGAGTGCCGAGCCGGCGAGGAAACGGATGGGTCGTGCGGTCATGGTCATCTCCTGGTTTCGTGCCGGCGGCACGAGGCCGCCGGACATGAATCGGATCGCGTTCTGTCTCGAACGTGGCCCATCAACGCGGCACCGGATGCGACGTTCCGAAATTTCAATCACAGAATGTTACATCATTGAAAATTATAAACTTTTCGCCACTTCGCCGCCCAATCCCCGCCGCATTGGCGCCGCATTGAAGCGCGTCAGCGGTTGCGGACGCCGCGCTGGACGGTGCGCGACAGATCGGCGGCGATCTGGCCGCGGGCGCGGCGGAAGCCGTCCACGTCCGGCGTCTGGATGTTGAAGGTGACATGGACCGCTCCGCCACCCTCTGCCGCCACGCCGAGGCGGCCGTCGGAACCGCGCCGCAAGGGCAGGATCGCCTCCGGCCCGGCCTCGCCGACGAGGCCCAGACCACGTCCGGATCCGCCGCCGAGGGCGAACAGGCTCGGCTGCGAGACGACGCCGCCGGCGGCGAACGGCGTGAGCACGCCGCCGTTGGCGAACCCCAGCGCGCCCTGCACCGCCGCGCCGAGCGCGGCGGCAAGGCCCTGCTCCAGCGGCCGCAGCGCCGCGTTTAGCACCAGCCGCGACAGCCGCAGGGCGAGATCGCGCAGCACGTCGCCGAGCGACCGGCCCTTCAGCGCCGCGCTTTCGAACGCGCCCGTCAGCGCCGCGCCGAAGCCGCGGGCAAGCCGCGTCGCCTCCTCCATGTCGGCGCGAAAGGCCGAGATGTCGGCATCCACATGGACGGTCAGTGTGTCGTCGGTTTCGGGCATGGCGTGTTCCGTTCGTTGTCCGTTGGCGTGGCTTTTGCGCGGCGCGGCGCTGCGACCCGTGGCACGGTGTCGATCCCCTAACGGGCCTCGTGCCCTGGACTTGATCCAGGGCCCAGGGCCATACGACGGCCCCTCGTGATCAGTCCGGGAACCGCGCCATCAGCGCGGCGAGATCGGCGCGGGTCGGCGCGTATGCCAGAGCATGCGACGACGACAGCCAGCCGGCGGCGAGGGCCAGCTCGCGTGGCGTCGCCGCCCAGGCCTGGCGCGGGCTCAGTCCCAGCACGGCGACCGCGAAGCCGAGCAGCGCCCCCCAGGGAAACCGCCGCTCGGGCGGCGTGGCGCCCCCCTGTGAACCAGTGTCGTTTGAATCAGCGTTGTGTGAACTATCGGCGGGCCGGTCGGCGGACGGATCGGTGGCGCCGGTCAGCCCGCCGCCGTAGGGTTTGGCGCGCCGCCGTCCGGATCGGCCGTCGATGCCGCGCCGAAGGTCGCTTCCAGCAGGTCGGCGACGAGGCCGACATAGGCGGCCGCGCCGCCGTCGATCGGCAGCCGCGCCACCTCGGCGTCGGTGATCTCGTGCCCCGCCCCGCGCAGGCCGGCGCCGATGATCGCGATCGCCTCGCGCGACGACAGCCGGCCGGCCTCAAAACGGGCGGCCAGCGCCATCAGGTCGCCGGCGCCCAGCGCCGCCTCCAGTTCGGCGAGGGCGCCGAGGGTGAGACACAGCGTCAGGTCGCGCCCGCCGAGACGGGCGGAAATCTCGCCGCGAAGGGGATTGGCCATGGCCCTACACCGCCGCGAAGGTCAGTTCGCCGGCGGATTCCAGCGCCATGTCGAAGGTCAGCTCGCCGTCGTGGCGGCCGGAGAACTCCAGCGCGGTGATCTGGAACGGGCCGGCGATGATGCCGAAATCGGGGATCGTCACCTGGAAGGCGCGGATCGCCCCGTCGAAAAAGAGCTGGCGCATCAGCGCGTCCGACTGGGCGTCGCGGAACAGGCCGGCGCCGGTGATCGACGCCCGCTTGATGCCGCCGCCCGCCAGCAACTCGCGCCACTCGCCGGCCGACTCCATGTCGGTCACGTCGACGCTCTGGGCGTTCAGGCCGAGCGTGCGGGTTCGCAGGCCGGCAACGGTGACGAAGGTGCCGACCCCGTCGGAGTCGATCTTCAAGAGCAGGTCCCTGCCTTTCTGGGCGGCCATCGGTGTCTCCGTGGTGTGGATGGGTCGGTGTTGGTTCCGCGCGGCGTCCCACACGCCCGCATTCCCTATCGGCGGCGCCGGCGCGTCGCGCCTAGTCCGCTTCCGTCACGGCGCGCACGCGCATCAGGCCGCGCCAGGTGGCGCCGTCGGCCTGGCGGCGGGCCTCGGTGCGTTCGACGGCGAGATTGATCAGGCGGTGGCCGGCCAGCGCCAGCGCAGCGTTGTCGAGCACGGCGGTGACGGCGCCGAGGATCTCCAGCGCCTGGCGCCGGCCGCCCTGGCGCGACCACACCAGCAGCGTCGCATAGTGCTCCTGCCGCTCGCCGGAGACGTCGCCGTAGTCGAGCGAGGTCAGATCGGCGAGGCTCACGTGCGGAAAGCCGGCGCCCTGCGGCGCGCCGTCATGGATCGCCTGGCCGCCGAGCAGCGCGGTCAGCGGCGCGTCGGCGCGCAGCGCGGCGACCAGCGCCGATTGCAGCGCCAGCGCCGCGCTCATCGGGTGCCACCCCTGTAGGTTCCACCCCTGCGGGTGCCGCCCAGAGGGGCGCGCGGCTCGGGCCGCGGCGTCACCCGCAGGTCGCCCGCCTCGCCGCGCGGCGCGGCGATGTCGCGATGGTCCTTGAACCGGCCTTCCAGGCGCGGCGGGCGGGCGATCTCGGGGCCAGCCTCCAGCGCTTTCTCCAGGCCCGTCTCGAGGCGGCGGGCGAGCGTGCCGGGCGCATCGGCGCCGGTCAGGCGGATCCTGAGCTTCATGCGGGGGTCTCCTCACACAGGCAGTCGAGGTAGCGGTGGCGCTCCTCGCGGTCGATCAGGCCGCGGATCTCGAAGACCCGCGTGCCGAAGGAAAGGCGCATGGCGGGACCGACGTCCGGTCGCCAGCGGATGGTGACGCGAATATCGACGGCCGCCTCGATGCGCTCCGCTTCGACGCGCTCGGACGCGCGCAGGGGCTCGACGCGCGCCCACAGGGTGGCCACGTCCTGCCAGCTTCGCGTCGTGCCGCCTGCGCCGTCGTCGGCATCGACCGGCGCCTGCAGCGTGACGCGGCTGCGCAGCCTGCCGAGCGGCATCACAGGCTCACCGCCCGGTAGGGGGCGATCAGCGCGGCGACCGTGCCTGGCACCTGCGCCACCGGCCCGCCGAAGGCGACGGGCTCGCGGGTCTCGTACCAGTGGGCGACGAGCTGCCGGATCGCCTGGACGAGCGGCGCGGGCACGTCGGCGGGGTCGCCATAGCCGGCGGTGAAGTCGAACTCGACGCCGTTGAAGGCGGCGCCCGGCGCCACCGTGTCGCGCACCATCAGGCGGGCGGGAAACGACGAGACGTCTGCGACATAGGCGGACGGATCGAGGACGGCGGGCGTGCCGTCGCGGTCATAGACCGTGACCGCATCTATGGCGGCAACCGGCGACAGCGGGATCTCGACCGTGCGCCCGGGCGGCCAGCCGTCAAGCACGAGCCGCCAGGCCTGCGTCACCAGCACCCGGCGGATGGCCGCCTCCACGTGCAGCCGGGCCGCCGCGATCAGCGTGCCGATCAACGCGTCTTCGTCGGTGTGTTCGACCTTGAGGAAGGCTTTGGCGTCGGCGAGCGACAGCGGCTCGGCCGCCGGCGGCGTGACGAGGATCAGGGTCATGAGGGTCTCCTGAGAGGCCGGGACGACGGGCGCTCGCGAAGGGCGTCGGAGCCGCGGTCCCTGTCGGCGGCGACGCCGCACTGAGGAGCCGAATGGGTCCCGGATCACGTCCGGGACACGCGGCTGTCCGGTTGGCACGGCCGTGGCCAAAACCAGGGCCTCGGGCCACAAGCCTGCCCCGGAGCCCAAGGGCCGGGGCCACGGCACTGGGGCCGCAGGCCGGATCGCCGTGTCCCCTCCATTCCCCGCGTCATGCCCGGGCTTGACCCGGGCATCTCGTGCCATACGCCCGGGATTGCCGGATCAGGCCCGGCAATGACGTAAAGGGGGGGCGGCCCCACGCTTTGCGGGCCCGCGTTCCCTATCGGCGGCGACGCCGCGCCGAGGCGCCGAATGGGTCCCGGATCACGTCCGGGACACGCGGCTGTTCGGGTGGCACGGCAGAGCCCCGATCACAGGTGGTGTTTTCCGGGCGTGCTTGGGGCTCGCTCCGGAACGCGGGGGCAGGTTCCCGGGCCTAGGGGCCGCAGGCCGGATTGCCGGGTCCCCTCCATTCCCCGCGTCATGCCCGGGCTTGACCCGGGCATCTCGTGCCATACGCCCGGGATTGCCGGATCAGGCCCGGCAATGACGTAAAGGGGGGGCGGCCCCACGCTTTGCGGGCCCGCGTTCCCTATCGGCGGCGACGCCGCACTGAGGCGCCGAATGGGTCCCGGATCACGTCCGGGACACGCGGCTGTCCGGTTGGCACGGCAGTTTCCCCTCTCCCCCCTTGCGGGGGAGAGATGGAGAGGGGGGTCGGCGCGGCGCGCCAAGGGCTTGGCCCTCTAAGGACATAGTCCTGTCAGGGCCTTGCCCTGCAAGAGCCTTGCCCCGATAGCGCCGCGCCCGGCAGGAAGACACTGCCCGGCGGCCGCGCCGGGCGAGCGCTCCCGCCTCAGCTCACGCCGAACTTCATCAGCTTGATGGCGTCGAAGTCCTGGACGCCGCCGCCGACGCGCTTGGTCGTGTAGAACAGCACGTAGGGCTTGGAGGAATAGGGATCGCGCAGGATGCGCACGCCGAGCCGGTCGACCACCAGATAGCCGCGGCGGAAATCGCCGAAGGCGATAGCCTGCGTGTCCGAGCCGATGTCCGGCACGTCCTCGGCTTCGGCTACGGGGAAGTTGAGCAGCGAGGCGGTGCCGCCGGCCTGGGCGGCGGGCTGCCAGATGTAGTTGCCGTCGGCGTCCTTGATCTTGCGGATCTCGCCCTGGGTGCGCCGGTTCATCACCCAGGTGGCGTTCTGCCGGTAGCCGGCCTTCAGGGCGTAGACCAGGTCGATCAGCACGTCGGAGGGATCGGAGGCCGGGAAATCGCCGTCGACGCCGGTGGCGACATAGCCGAGATTGCCCCAGCTCCAGGAGCCCTCGGCGACGGTTGCATATGCAAGAAATCCCTTCGGCTTGTTGCTGCCGTCGCCGGATACGAAGGCCGCGCCCTCCTGCTCGGCGAAGGCGGCCTGCACCTCGCCAGCGATCCACTCGTCGATATTGACGGCGGAGTCGTCCAAGAGCGTCTGGGTCGCCGCCGGCATGGCGTAGAGCTCCATCGCCGGGAAGGTGAGCTCGGCCAGCGTGGCGCTGTTGGTCTCGGGCCGCGCCGCCGTCTCGCCGACCCAGCCCGTGGCCGGCCCGGTGATGGCGAAGGGCTTCTTGTAGACCGAGGCCGAGATCTCGCGCACCCCGGCGATAGCCCGGATCGGCGAGGCCCGCGACAGCATCCGGCCGATCTCGCGCTCGGTCTCGTCGGGCACGAGATAGCCGCCGTCGGGATCGGACGACACCGACATGGCCTTGGCCTCGAGCGCGCGCAGCTGGCCCTCGGCGCCGTGCCGCACATAGCCCTCGAAGGCCGCTGTGTGCTGCAGCGCCGACAGCGAGGCCTCCGGCCGCTCGCCCGACAGCGGCGGGCGGCGCGACTTCAGCACCAGCCCATCGACCAGCCGCTTGTGCTCGTCGAGGGCGCGGTTGATGCGCTCCATCTTCTCCGTCGTCACCACGTCGGCGGAGACGCGGCTTTCGATCTGCGCCAGGCGCTCGTCGTTGGCCTCCTTGAAGGCCTCGAAGGCGGCCATGAACTCGTCGAAGGCCTCCACCACCTCCAGGCTGGTCGGCCCGGCGGCGATCTCTTCGCCTTCCTTGCGGGAGCGGGGGCGCGCGAAATGTCGTGTCATGTGTCGGGGTTCCTGGTTCGGGGTTTCAGAAATACGGGACGGCTCGGGACAACAGCGCGGCCGCATGGGCCCTGGATCAAGTCCAGGGCACGCAGCTTTGGTTTGCTGAGCGCGTGGGGCCAGACAACCGCCACGGCAACGCAGTCGTCCTTGGTGGCTAGGCGTCTGCACCACGAAGAACCGCGTGCCCTGGACTTGATCCAGGGCCCAGTGCCGCCTTTGCTTCACCGATGGACGGCTATTGGGTGTACATCCTGGCGAGCCGGCGACGCGGCACGCTCTATATCGGCGTCACCGCCAACATCGCGCGGCGCATTTTCGAGCATCGAAGCGGTCTCGCCGACGGGTACACCCGCAAGTACGACGTAAAGCGTCTCGTCCATGCCGAGCCGTTCGCCGACCTCGACGCCGCCCGCCGCCGCGAGCACCAGCTGAAAGGCTGGCGCCGGCACTGGAAGATCGCTCTGATCGAGACGGCCAATCCCGACTGGGACGACCTGTTCGAACGCTTCAACCACTGAGACCGCCGCCACCGCACCGTGGGCCCTGGATCAAGTCCAGGGCACGAGGCTTCGGTTTGCCGAGCGCGTGGGGCCAGACAACCGCCACGGCAACGCAGTCGTCCTTGGTGGCTAGGCGTCTGCACCACGAAGAACCGCGTGCCCTGGACTTGATCCAGGGCCCAGTGCCGCCTTTGCTTCACCGATGGACGGCTATTGGGTGTACATCCTGGCGAGCCGGCGACGCGGCACGCTCTATATCGGCGTCACCGCCAACATCGCGCGGCGCATTTTCGAGCATCGAAGCGGTCTCGCCGACGGGTACACCCGCAAGTACGACGTAAAGCGTCTCGTCCATGCCGAGCCGTTCGCCGACCTCGACGCCGCCCGCCGCCGCGAGCACCAGCTGAAAGGCTGGCGCCGGCACTGGAAGATCACCCTGATCGAGACGGCCAATCCCGACTGGGACGACCTGTTCGATCGCTTCAACCACTGAGCCTCCCGCCACCGCCTCATGGGCCCTGGATCAAGTCCAGGGCACGAGGCCTGTCGCGAGGCAAAGGCGGTGCGTTACAGCAGGCACAGACGAACAGCCCCCCGTTATGCGGCACGACCCTGGCGGCAAACCGAAGCCGCGTGCCCTGGACTTGATCCAGGGCCCATGCGGCCTTTGCTTCACGGATGGACGGCTATCGGGTCTACATCCTGGCGAGCCAGGCGGCGCGTCAGCGGGGGGCCATCCGGGCGGCGGCTCGGCGGATGGCGGCGGCGATGGCGCCTCCCCCCTCAAGCGGTCCGGGTGCCCCGGGCGCCCACGGCGATCGCTTGACCGCGTCGATGCGCGCCTCGGGCAGCATCGGGAAGGTGACGACGGAGACCTCCCACAGATCGATCTCGGACAGGCGGCGGATGCCGGTCTTCGGATCGGTGCGGCCCTTCACCGTGCGAAAGCCTATGGACAGGCCGTCGAGCGCGCCGGCGCGCATCAGCGACAGGACTTCGCGGGCGCGCGCCACCTCGGGCATCAGGCGGCCGCGGGCATAGAGCCCGACGCCGTCCTCGGCCAGCTCCTGCCAGACGCCGATCGGCTCGGCGGGATCGTGCTGGAACAGCATTTTGACCCCGGCGACGCCGCGCGCCGCCAGGCTGCGCGAGAACGCGCCGGGCTCCACCAGGTCGCCGCCGAGATCGGCCTTGCCGAAGATCGAGGCGTAGCCCGAGAAGGAGCCGTCCGCCGCCACCGATTTCAGGTCGACCGGGGCGAACTTGCGCTCGCGCCCGATCGGGTCGTCACCGTCGCGGCCGTCGTACCTGTCGCGAGAGACATTCCGGGCGGACGGGCCCCGGCGACGCGGCGCCCCGCTCCTACTCCTGGTCATGCGGATCTCCGTTTGTGCTTTCGGGTCGCGGCGACGAGACCGGCCAGCGTCTCGGCGAAATCGGCAAAGACGCGGGCGTGGTCGTCGCGGACAGGGTCCTGGCGCGGGTGATTTGCGGCACGGCCGTCAGCGGCGCACCGGTCGGTCGTCCTGGGCATCGGCGGGTCCTGTCGGTATCGGGCGACGGCAGGCGCGGACTGGCGCCGGCCCACCCCAACGGCGGCCAACTCGGGGTTTCTGCCGGTTTCCTCTGGGAAAGGGGCAGGGATACCTCCGGCATCTCATCCGGCGATTATTTGCGCACCAAAGAATCAAAAAGCGGATGCTTTTTATTACCCTACGTCATGAATAAGAAATAAACCGGCTATTCATAATAGAACAAACAGCGATCAATCCACGCAGAATTGGAGAACGTGACCAGACTTTAAGCAGTATTTGCCTAATCATTCGGCGGCTTCGCCGGGCAGGACCGGGACCGCCATACCGGCCATTTCGGTGGTGGGACGGGCCGTCTACCAGCCGATACGCACCCTGTGACGCCTCGGATTGACGTTTCGGCAATGGGCCACGCGCCGGTCGGCGACCGGGGTGGGACGGGCTTGCCCACCCGGTCATTCGCGGCCGCGGATCAGCCGGTCGACGCGGGCGAGCGCGGTGACGAACTCCTCGAAGCGGCGGTTGGACCGCGCCAGTTCCCTGAGCGCGTGCCAGGACAGGGCGCTGGCGGCCCCCGCCCACAGGAACAGCGCCAGGTGGGCCAGATCCCCGCGGGCGATGACGGCGTCGAGCACCCGGTCCAGCGCCTCGGTCATTCGCGCACCCCGTAGCCCACCGCCAGACGCTTCTCGTCGTCGGTGAGGAAATCGGCGGCGGTGAGCCGCGACCACAGCGCCGCGCGGTCGGCCGACAGGGCATCGATCGCGTCGACGTCGCCGGACAGCCGGAGCCCGTCGCCGAAGACGGGCGCCAGCCAGTGTGCCAGCGCCTGGGCGGTGCGGCCGACCAGCGGCAGCACGGTCTGGCGCCACAGCGCGCGGTTGGCCTCGGCGTAGTTCGCATAGGTGTTGTCGCCGGGAATGCCGAGCAGCATCGGCGGCACGCCGAAGGCCAGCGCGATGTCGCGGGCGGCCTCGCGGCGCGCCTCGATGAAATCCATGTCGCGCGGCGAAATGCCCATCGCCTGCCAGGCGAGCCCGCCTTCCAGCAACAGCGGCCGGCCGGCATTGGCGGCGCCCTGGTAGTGGTCCTCCAGCTCCGTCTTCAGACGCTCGAACTGGTCGAGGCTCAGGCTGCCCTCGCCTTCGAAGACCAGCGCGCCGGAGGGCCGGGCGGCGTTGTCGAGCAGCGCCTTGTTCCAGGCGCCGTAGGCGTTGTGCAGGTCGAGCGCGGTGCCGGCGGCCTCCAGCGGGCCGAGGCCGTAATGGTCGTCGGCGGGATGGAACAGCGACAGGTGCAGGACCGGCGGCTGGTGCTGGGTCTGGTCGAAACGCACCGAGCGGCCGTTGACGGTGTATTCGTAGCCGTCCGGCCAGCCGTCCGGGCCGGGCACCACCTTCATCCGGTCGGGCCGCAGCGCGTGCAGCTCGCGGATCTCGCCGTCGACGCCGGCCGCCTCGACATAGGCGTTGCCGGCCACCAGCAGGTAGCCGTAGACCGCCTCCATCAGCGCCTGGCCGGACTGGCGGGCGTTGGGACGGGCGAGCAGGTCGAGCAGCGGATGGCGGTCGCGTTCGCCGTCGCCCTCGTGCAGGAGCCAGGGCACCGAGGCGGCGGACTCGGAGACCAGCCGCACGCAGCGATGGACCACCGGGTTCTTCTGGACGCCCTCGCGGGCGAGCGCGGCATAGTCGCGCGGCGTCCACACCGGCTGGCCCTGGGCGTGGAAGGCGATCAGCCGGCCGGTCGCCGAGGCCTTGGCCTCCATCGGTGTGGGGGGCGGTGTGGGGGGCGGTATGGAGGGCGTCGCGGACGGCCGGGACCGGCCGCCGAACAGGCGGGCGAGAAAAGTGTCGAACGATAACACGGGGAGCCTCGCGGATAACGCGCCGGGCGCGGCGGGAACCGTCGCGCGGGCAAAAAAAACGGGCCGGCGCGATGGCCGGCCCTCGGAGAAGGCTGTTGCCCAGATCAGTACAGGCCGGCGGGGTCTCGCCCCGCCGCCGGCGCCTCAGTAGGAGCTGAAGCGGTAGTTGACGCCGACGCGGACGATGCTGCCGGTGGTGTCGAAGCTCTGCGTCACCGCGAAGGGCGGGTTGGGCGCACGCGGCGGCGCGACGTAGTCGAGGTCGCCGAGATCGAAGTACAGGTATTCCGCCTTGACCGACCAGTTCGGGGCAAAGGCCCATTCGGCGCCGGCGCCCACGGTCCAGCCCGTCGCCGTCTCCGACGCCGAGGCGCCATACTGGAACGGCGGCGCGGGGGTGAACGACGTGAACGTCCTGTAGCTTACGTCGGCGACGGCGAGACCGCCGGTCGCGTACAGCAGCATTTCCGGGGTCGCCAGGAAGCCGGCGCGGACGCGCACGGTGCCGAACCAGTCGATGTCACCGGACTGGTTCTGGAACCAGCCGGGCACGGCCGGCCCGCCGAACAGCGACAGCGGCGCCACGCGCTCGCTGCCGTCCATGCCGGACCAGGAAATGTCGGCCTCGACGCCGCCGACGAAGCCCCCGCTCTGCCAGTTGAAGCCCCCCTGCACGCCGCCCAGGAACCCGTCCAGGTCGGTCGACGCGGAGAACGGATTGGCCCCGAACGCCGCAGGATTGGGCCGATAGGAGGTGGTGCCGTCGCCGCTGGCCCAGCCATAGCCGGCGTGGGCGCCGATATAGAAGCCGGTCCAGTCGATGGTCGGCACCACGGGAATCACTTCCGGCGGCGGCGTGTAGATGTCGGCCGCCTGGGCCATGCCCGCCGTCACGACGAGACCGGCCGCGACAGCGGTAGTGCGGATCAACGCGTGCATTGACGCCCCCTTCTCGCTTGTCCTTTGTCGCCTGTTCCGAAAGTCAGCACCCGTTGGCCGGGCACCGCAAGAGCGAATACAACGCCGCCTCATTAATATTTCGACCTGTTGTCGCACGGCAACAACGCCGTAACCCGCCCTGCCCCGGCCGTACCGCTGCGTCACAGCGCCCGGATGCGCGGCTCGGCGCCGGGCGCCAGCGCAAGCTCGCTCAGCGCCCACACCAGCGCGTCGAGCCGGTCCGGGCTACGGCCGTCCGACAGGCCGTCGAGGCCGAAATCGCACATCTCGTCCTCCAGCGCCGGCAGCGCGCCGACATGGGCGACGCGGCCCTGCTCGTAGAGCGCGGCGACCGGCTCGGCCCGCAGCCACTTGCCGCGGCGCGCATGCACCAGCCGCACCGGCACGGCGGCGTCGACCTCGCGGATCACCGCGGCCACCATGTCGCCGCCCTGGTTCGCCTCGGCGACCAGGCGGTCGGCGGACAGCCGGTGATAGAGCCCCACGGCACGCCGCGCCCAGGCGGTGGGCCGGGCACGCTCGAGCGTGGCGTCGGCGAGCACGAACAGCCCGCCGCCATCGGCCAGCCCGGCGGCGACGATGCCGCAGGCCGCGCCCTTGCGCGCCGAGCGCGATCCGGCCGGCGGATCGACGGCGACGACGACGCGGATCAGGTCGGGCGCGGCAACCACGCGGCCCGCCTCGATCGCGGTGCGCTTGAACAGGGCGTCGGGCCGCTCGGTGATCAGCTCGGCGTCCAGCTCCTGGCGG
The DNA here is from genome assembly GCF_051390635.1 of Microbaculum mangrovi. Taxonomy (NCBI): domain Bacteria; kingdom Pseudomonadati; phylum Pseudomonadota; class Alphaproteobacteria; order Hyphomicrobiales; family Tepidamorphaceae; genus Microbaculum; species Microbaculum mangrovi. Next base: position 164,484 of record NZ_JBPODT010000002.1, on the reverse strand, counting down.
CCGAGCCGGGTGCCGCCGTAGCGCCCGGCCATGGTGTTCAGGAAGGCCGGGGCCAGGTTGCCGGCGTTTTCGCGCGTGCGCATCCGCGCCAGCACCGTTCCGGTGCCTGGCCCGGTGCCCGTACTATCGGCGCCCGCGTCCGCGATCAGGCGCTTCAGCAGCGGGATCGGCCGCGGCGTCGTGGTGACGAGTTGGCGCGGATCGGCGCCGAGGCGCAGGCCGAACTGCAGCATGTCCCAGGTCGCCTGGGCAAAGCGCCACTTGGCCAGCTCGTCCGACCAGGCGGCGGCGAATTGCGGCCCGCGCAGGGAATCCGGGTCTTCGGCCGAGAACACCTGCGCCACCGCGCCGTTGGCCCATTCGAGGCGCCGGCGCGACGGGCTCCAGGCCGGCCGCTCGTGCGGGCGATGCACCGTCAGGAGGCCGGAGACGCCCTCGACCATCACCTCGCGGCCGTCCTGCAAAGTCTCGGCCACCAGCGCGATCGGGCTCACCGGCGCGGATGCGACCGGCGCCACGCCCAGCGCCAGCGCGCGCACCCATTCGGCCCCGGCGCGCGTCTTGCCCGCGCCGCGGCCGCCGAGCAGAACCCAGGTCGACCATGCCGCCTGCCCCGCCAGCAGGCCGGGCGGCAACTGTGCGTCGCGCGCCCAGACCGGCCAGTCGGCACCGAGCCGGCGCCACTCCTCCGCCCTGATCAACCGGCAGGCAGCGTCAAACCGGCTGCTTTCCCAGCAATCCTTCCAGGCGGCGCGCAATCTCGTTACGGAAGTCATCGATATCCACCGGGCCTTCGTCGGCGGGCGCCGCCGTTGCGGCGGCTGCCGCCGCGGCGCCGCGCGCGTCGGCATTGTCCATGTCGATCAGCTTCTCGACCGTGCGCACGGCGGCCATCAGCGCCTGCGCATCGACGGTGGCACCGGGGGTGCCGGGGGCCCCTGAAGTGCCGTGGGCACCGGACGCACCGGACGCACCGGAGCCACTATCGCCGCCCTCGCCGCTCTCCCCGGGCGCGCCTTTAGACGCCGCGCCGCCGGAGACCGCCAGCGCCAGCACCTGGCGGGTGGCGGCCAGCCACAGCGTGTTGAGGACGGCGCGGCGGTTGCTCGGCTCGATCGCCGGGCCCGCCGCCTTCGGCCCCGGGCCGCGCTTCGCCCGCACCCAGCCGTTCTGGCGGGCATAGTCGAACACGGTCGCCCGGTTGACGCCGATCGTCCGGGCGATCTCGACGACGGTCATCTCGGGCTCGCCCTCGTAGAGCGCCCGCATCAGCGCGCGGTCGTCGCGGGTGACGGTGTGGCCGGTGGGCATGGGCAACTCCGTGTCAGGCCGCCGAAAGGTTCGGGGGGCCCCTGGGGGGCCCCTGGGGGGCCCCGGGGGGAACCGGGGGAACCGGGGGAACCGGGGGGTACGCGGCGGCGGGCCGCCCCCACCCGGCGCCGACGATCCCCTGTCTCCCGCCCGGAAATCTCCGGGCCGGACGTCTCCGGCCGGAAGTCTCCGGACCCGCTGTCTCCGGGCCTGTGGTGTCTGGATCTGTCGTGTCTGGGTCTGTGGTTTGGGGACCGTCGATCCAAGATCGTTGATCTTGGATCGTCGCTTTATGATCATCGATCTGGGATCGATGCCCGGGGATCGCCGGTCCGGCGCCCCGAAACCCGCGCCACCGCCAGCCACCCTGCGGGGTGTCCCGCCGGGCGACCCACCGGGCCTGCCTGTGTCAGGCGCAATTGTCGAGCATGGCGAAACCCTACAGGACCAGCGTCACGCTGTCAAGGAATTTTTTCCTATTCCAGAAAATGGCGTAACATCGCCAATCTCGGAAGTGCGAAAGGCGCGTCGATGGACGCATCCCATGAGATCGGGGCGCAGCCCTGTCCCTCATGTCAGATTCGACTCGCGGTTACCCTGGGTCATGCTACCATCGATAATGCTTCACGCGAATTGTGACTTAGGGTAGATGGGGGCAATCATGGTGAGAAGGTTCGGCCTGCTGTTCCTAGTAGTCGCGGCTCTCGCAATTTCCGCTTGCACGAAGTATCAGCCAGATTCCCTGGCCGGGGGCTTCTCAGAGATCCCCCTATCCAACAACGCCTACCGTATCGAAACACGCGGCAACAGCTTTGCATCTGCTGCGCTGGTGCGCGAAATCACGCTTGTCCGCGGCGCTGTGCTGACGCTGGACAACGGGTTCCAGAGATTTGTCGTTCTGGATCAGGCCGACTGGGAGAATATCAGCACAACGGTGCTGCCAGGCACCTACCAATCAAATTCAACGGTCCACGGCAGCATGATCGGGGGCAACATCTACGGCTCCGGATCGACGTTCGGCACCTACACGCCGCCCCAGACCATTCAGCACAGCAAGCCCAGCAACGCCATGGTCATCTACATGGTCCGGGAAGGCGAGCCCGGATATGAACAGGCTCTCGATCCGATGCAGATCATCCGCACCTTCGGAGCACGGGTCGGATACGAAGGCCAGTATCTCGGCTGAACCACGCAGCAATGCGCGGCCTGCTGCCCGTCTGGCGCGGCGTGGACGGGGGCACCGAAATCCGCTACAATTATATTCGCTGGCTCACTAAAAGGCGCCGAGCGTTGGTCGGCGCGGGAGGGGCGCATGGATTGCCCCGTATGCGAGGGGACGGGCGTCGTTGTCCTGGACCAGGAGGACGCTGCCCGCAGCGACTCCGACGGACGCGAACCGTCCGTCGCCTGCCGCTCCTGCGGCGGCAGCGGCATCCGGTCGGCCACCGGCGAAGCGCCGGATGCTGGCCGGAGTGAGGACCCAAGTCCGGGCCGGAATATGGGGCCTGCCACGCCCGAGGACGAGCTCTACACCACCCGCCAGCTTCTCGTGTTCACGCTGCGCTACAGTCGGGTGTTCCCGCCCGAGGCGACCGAAGGCTGGATCGACGGGCTGATCGCCCTCGACGCGATCGCGCCCGAGGCGGGGCGCGCGATCCTGGCGGAGCTGCGCGAGGGCTACGACTGGGCCAAGGCCCGCCACCGGCCCGACGGCGCCGATGCACCGGGCGCCGCGGCGCCAGGCACGGCAGCGGCCGACGGCGTGCTGGCAAGCGCCGGACTGGCGGGCGGGGGCGTGGCGGCGGCCGCGCTGGCCGATGGCGGCGTGGGGCTGGCCTTCCGCCGCGAGACCGGCGAGATCGAGCGCCATCTCGACCGGCTCGACACCCTGCTGATCGAAACCATCGCCCATCTCGACGCTGAGGCGGACTAGCCGAAAACCCCGATGGACGCGGGTTGCGGATTGCGGCCGGCGGGTTGCGTCTCGCTGTTGGCGATTAGGTTTTTGTTGCATTGCACAACGCGCGGTGCGAGGCTTGGCGCGTCAGGGAGACCCGCCGGGGCGCCACGCCGGGGTGCCAAGCCGGAGTGCCAAGCCGCGGGGAATCCCGCCACGCGCGGAGAACCGCATGGCCGGTTACGTCTTCACGCTAGCCCAGCAGAAGGGCGGATCGGGCAAGACCACGCTCGCCGCCCACCTCGCCGTCGCCTATGCGCTGGCCGGCAAGACCGTGGCGCTGCTCGATACCGATCCGCAGGGCAGTCTCGGCGAATGGTTCGAGGCGCGCGAGGCGCGGCTCGGCGAGGACCAGGCCGGGCTCGCGTTCCGGACCGCGTCTGGATGGGGGGCGCGGCGCGAGGCGCGGGCGCTGCGGCGCGACCATGACGTGGTGGTGATCGACACGCCGCCAAAGTCGGATCTCGAGGCGCGGCCGGCGATCGAAGTGGCCAGTCTCGTCATCGTGCCGATCCAGCCGACCCCGGTCGACCTGTGGGCGACCGACCCGACGCTCGAGCTGGCGGCCAAGGAACGGGTGGACGCGCTGCTGGTGGTCAACCGGGCGGTCCGGCGCGCTGCGCTGACCGGCGCCATGATCGCGCAGATCCATACGCTCGGCCACCGGGTCGCCGACAGCGCGCTCGGCAGCCGCGTTGCGTTCGCAGCATCGATGGGAGACGGCCGCACCGTCGTCGAGACCCAGCCGTCCGGCATCGCCGCGGGCGAAGTGCAGGCGCTGGCCGACGAAGTGCTGAAAACGGCGGACGAACTGGCCGGATAGCCCGGCTCAGCGCGGGGAAACGTCCTCGGACGGATCGCCGTAGACCGCCAGCATGGCGGCGCCCAGGACAATGGCAAAAACCACAACAGCCGCGGCAACCAACATCAACGCTGCCATCACACCACTCCAACAGCGGCACGGACCGGGAACGGTCCCGCCGCTCGCCTTGCGGCCGCTCCCCTTGCAATGGGGCCGACCAGTCAAAAACGATACCAGAAACCGATTAATCCCGCCTTACCGTGACGCAGCCAAGGTGGTTCGATGGCATAACCGGCCAAATACCATGGCAAAACCGTGGTGATGGCCCGGCCGGTGCGAGACCACAGCAACGCCCCAAAACGCGTTCGGCCCGCACGAGGCGGGCCGATCGGTTACTGCGCACGGGGCCGAGGTCGGTCAGGCGGCGCGCGGCAGCTCCACGTCGCTGGTCTCGGGCTTTTCGACCGGACGAAGATCGACGACGCCGGCAGCGGCCACGGGGCGGGCCGGACGGACGAAGGAGCCGTTGGCAACGGCCATGATGTCGCCGCGGCCCAGGCCGATATCGGCGAGGTCGCGATCGGTCATCCGCGACAGTTCGCGAACGATGCGGTCGGCCTCGCGCCGACGCTGCAGGCTGGCGACGCCACGCTTGCCGAGACGCACGATCAACGAGAACAGGCGCCCGATCCCGGATGCCGCTGCGATAATCATATTCGCGATCGCTTCGGCGCGCAGACGCTCGGCTTCGATCTGCAGCTCGCTGATGCGGCCGACAGACGCGTTTTGGCGATTGGTATTGGTAGTCATCTTACACTCCTGATGCTGCGATGCAGCAGTCTTTGAAACCCTTGTGTCACGGGAGATGTAAGGCGTTGGGAGAATTAGAAAAGCCGGTTATGTGGCAATGCAGCATTGCAGCCATCGCATACCTATAAACCGCACTATGTGCGCGTCTATCGCAGCGGCGACGGGCGCGGCAGCGGCGGGCCGACCGGCTCGGCGACGGGCGGCGGCGGGATGAAGGTCTCGCAGACCGTCGCGGCGACCGCGGCTTCCACGCGCGGGCGCATGCTCGGCGCGGCAACGAGCGCGCGGATCAGAGCGAAGCCGGTTGCCGAAGGCGACTCGATGGTGAGGATGGACTCGTCGGGTTCCGGGTACTCAAGCCGGAACTGCCGCATCTGGCGCGCGTCGCGGATCTCGATATCGAACCGCTTCGATGTCGCCGCCTCATCGTTCACGGCGTAGAAAATGACGCCGTCGCGGGTATGGAACGAAACCGACCAGTAGTCGCCGGGCATCGGAGCGGTAATGGCGAACGGCCCCTCGTCGAGGTCGAACATGCAGACCCCGTAGACGACCGCCGGATCCAATCCCGGCAGCACCTCGTCGCCGGGCTTGGCGCGCGGCAGAAGCGTGATGCCGACAGGCTCGGCAATGGCGACGATCCGCGACCAGGCATCCCGGGTGGCGAAATGCGGAATCACCAGAATCGTCGAGAGATGAACGATCGCCGCGAGGACCAGCGTTATGGCGGCGAGCCAGGCGGTTCGCCCGATATCGACCGAAAACCACCGATCGCGCTCACCACGCCAGACCGTCGCTCCGCGGATCGGCTGGATATGATCGCTCACCGGCACCCTCCCCGCTCGATCCTCGGCATCTCGATATCGGCAACGCTGCCGCCGGTTGCGATCGGCGTGTCGTAAAGGCGGAAGACCAGGCGCATCCGGTCGACGCGCTCGTCGCCGGGCAGCCAGTTTCCGGGACGGGCTTTCGCGCTAACGACGATGTCGAACGAGCCGTCCGGCTTGCGCAGGATGTCGGTGGAATTGAAACTGTAGCGGTCCGTCGGGTTCTCGATCAGGGACAGATCGGCGTCACGGTAGAGCGTCAGGGTCCACCACTGGGCGGCGGGCGTCCGGCCGGAGACGAGATAGTCGCATTTGCCGGTCAGCGGTTCGCCGTCGGAATCGTCGCGGGCCACGAAGGCCGCCCCCTCGGCCGCGGAAATCGGCAATTCGCCGGTGCGGGCGAAACGGGCGCGGATATAAGGGTCGGAATTCGAGGCACCGGCCGTCGGCCACGCGGTCCACGCGCCGACGCGGATGGATTCGAAGCCGATATCACCGACGACGGCCAGCCAGGCCGAGCCGATGCCGAGCACGGCGGCGACGATGATGACGGCAACGGTCTGAAACGGCGGCATGGCCTCAGGCGCCAGGAACGGTGGCGACGCGCTCGAAAGGATCACGCCTGCTTATAGCCGGGAAAGCGCATCACGCCAATTCGCCAACAACGGCGTCGGGCGGATGCACGTCCGATTTGCATTTTCCGTGAAATCCTCTAGGTAATGTGCATTCGCTCACCGATTTGCCCTTCCGCGCGCCCGTGGGCTTGCGCATGCAAGGGCCTGTCGCCGGTTCAACCTGATCTTCAAGAGGAGAAGTCCACTGCAAGTTCTCGTCCGTGACAACAATGTCGACCAGGCCCTTCGGGCCCTGAAGAAGAAACTGCAGCGCGAAGGCCTGTTCCGCGAAATGAAGCGGCGCAAGGCTTATGAAAAGCCGTCCGAGAAGCGCGCCCGCGAGAAGGGCGAAGCGATCCGCCGGGCCCGCAAGGCCGCCCGCAAGATGGCTCAGCGCGAAGGCCTAATCGCCCGCCCGAAGAAGCGCGCCACCGCCGGCGGCCGCCGCTAGGACGCGCGAGCGCCCGGGCAAGCCGATGGCTTGCCCCGCCCGACATTTTGATTCTTCCGAAAGACGATCGGCGGGCGCCCATGCGCCCGCGAGCGTTCCCGTGACCTGGCGGCCGATCCCGAGAATTCGCTTCTAGCGGCTCCGGGATTGGACCATACTCGCAAGGTCATCAAAGCCGCAGGAGCGGCTACGCGCGTGGAACGCAAACTTGTAGCGATCCTGTCCACCGACGTCGCCGGGTACAGCCGACTGACTGCGCTCGACGAAGAGGGGACTCTTCGCACGCTCGCCACCTACCAGCAGATCATAAGCGAGCTCACCGGCGAGCACGACGGCCGGGTCTTCGCCAATGCCGGCGACAGCGCGGTCGCGGAATTTCCCAGCCCGGTGCAGTCGCTACGGTGTGCTGTCGCGATCCAGCGCAGCCTTTCACGGCACAACAAGGACCTCGATCCCGGGCGGCGTATCGAGTTCCGCATCGGCGTCAATCTCGGCGACGTCGTAACGGCACACGGCAACCTGCTCGGCGACGGCGTCAACGTCGCCGCGCGGCTTCAGGAAATCGCCACGCCCGGGGGGATCTGCATATCCGGCTCGATCCGCGAGCAGATCTACGGCAAGGCCAACTTCCGGCTGACGCATCTGGGCGAACGGACGCTGAAGAACATCCCGCGCCCCGTCTCGGTCTACCGGGTCGACTGGGAGGCGGAAGATCCTACCGAATCCGGCATCCTCGGCGGCGCTCTGACCCTGCCCGACAAGCCGTCGATCGTGGTGCTGCCCTTCGTCAACATGAGCGGCGATCCCGAGCAGCAATATTTCGCCGACGGCATCACCGAAGACATCATCACCGCCCTGTCGCGGCATCGCTGGTTCTTCGTGATCGCCCGAAACACCAGCTTCATCTACAAGGATCGCGCGGTCGACATCAAAAAGATCGCGACCGATCTCGGCGTGCGCTACGTCCTGGAAGGCAGTGTCCGCAAGTCCGGAGACCGGGTCCGTGTCACCGGCCAGCTTATCGACGCGGAGACCAACGCCCACCTTTGGGCCGAGCGCTACGACCGATCATTCGAGGACGTCTTCGCGATCCAGGACGAGATCACGGAAAACGTCGTCGGTGCCATCGAGCCGGAGATCCTGATGGGGGAAGGCCGGCGCGCCATCCAGCAGACGAGAACCGACCCGGACGCCTTCGTATGCTGCTCGCGCGGCATGTGGCACCATTACCAGTTTACCCGGGACGATTTCGCCGAGGCCGAGAGGTGGGTGCGCCGGGCGATCGAGATCGACCCGCGATATGCCCGCGGCTACATGGCGCTCGCCCGGGTCCTGTTCGGCAAGTGCATCTTCAGCTGGACGACCGACGTCGACGCGGAACGGCTGGAGATCCTACGGCTGGCCGAGCGCGCCGTCGCTCTCGACGCGCGCGATCCCTACTGCCAGTACGCACTGTTCGCCGGCGCGATCCTCTCGCGCAACCATCAGGCCGCCCTAGCCGCGGCTCAACGGGCCATCGATCTCAATCCGAACTTCGCGCCGGGCCACCTGGCACTTGGCTGGGTTCGCATCTACATGGGCAATTTCGACGCCGCGCTCGATCCTCTCCTGAGGGCCCTGCGGCTCAGTCCCCAGGACCCGATCGGCTTCCTGTTCACGAGCCGGATCGCGTTGGCGCACTACCATCTCGGCAACTACGAGGAGGCCTTGCATTTCGCCAACCTGGCTCTGGCTTCGCGCCGGCTGCATCTGGTGCTGATCGTGGCGATCGCCAGCCTCGCCAGGCTCGGGCGGCCGAACGAGGCCTCCGCACTCGCTCGCGAAGCGGCCGAGGTCAGTCCCCAGGATCCGGATGGCTATTGGGAATCGGTTCATCCCTATGCCGACCCGGCCGACCGCCAGCACCTCTACGAAGGGCTGCGAAAGGCCGGGCTGGCTCTTTGAACTGGCTGCCGGGGCAGCCCCGGTCGGGCGGACCTACGGAGCCTCTCGGACAAGCGTTCCCATGCCGAGATCGTCGAGATCCTTGAGCGTGAGGGCCCCTGCCTTGCCGTCGGATCCGATCCGGAAGATGGCGGGCACCGGAAAGTCCGGCATCTCGTCATAGGGCGTGTAGAGGAACAGATCCCGGTCGAAATGCACGAGCGGGAACTGTTTCGCCCCATCCGGGCCGAGTTTCAGGACGAGGCCCTCGCCCTCCTCCGCGACCACCGCTTCCCCGAGATAGTCGTTGGCGTAGGTGCCGACATAGGCCGCCGCGGACAGCGCCGGCGACGGGTTGGCGGGCGGCGTCCCGTAGGTTTCCTTCGCCGCCTCGATCTCGGGGCCGAACATGCTCGCGTAGAGCGCGCTCCAGGGCTCCAGCCAATCTCGTTGCGGCGCGCCGTCGAAGACCAGGTCGAAAAAGGTGGCGGCGACGGCTTCGGGCGCGCCGGTCGGGAAGGCATTCGCAAGGACGACGATGCCGAGATCGTGGTCGGGCATCAGGTTGACGACGGAGCGGGCGCCGTTCGAGAAGGCGCCGGCGTGGCCCCAGACCGTTCCGCGGCGGCCGTATTCGACGTTCCAGCCGCGACCGTAAAAGCTCGGGCTGCCGTTGACCGGATGGGTGCCGCGCGTCATCAACGGCACGTGCATCGCGTCCATCGCCGCCTCGTCGATCAGCCGGTCGCCGTCGAAGACACCGCCCGACAGCACGAGCCGCATCCATTCGGCGAGATCGCCGACGGTCGAGGAAATACCGCCGGCCGGGGCCTGTGCGTCCGGCTCGCGGACCGACAGGGCCTGCCACTTGCCATCCTGGCGCACGTGCAGCGTCGCACGGTTCGCGTGAGCCACGAAATCGTCGTGGCGATAGCTCGTCGCCGTCATGCCGAGCGGGCCGAAAAGCTTGCGCTCGCCGGCGGCCTCCCAGCCCAGGTCGGCGGCACGGGCGGCAGCGACCGCGCCCTCGGTCAGGCCGAAATTCGAATAGGAATAGGCGGAGCGGAAGCTCGACGCGGGCGTCACCAGCCGCAGACGGCGCAGGACTTCGTCGCGCGGATAACCGAGGCTTTCGAGCTCGTTGCCGGCGTTCCCGGGCAAGCCCGAGCGATGCGCGAACAGGTCGGTGACCGTCAGCTGGGCGCTCGGATAGGCCTCGCTTAGCTGGAACTCCGGGTCGATGTCTGCGATGCGGCTATCCCAGGAGACCCGCCCCTCGCTCACCAGGGCGGCGACGACGGTCGCGGAGACGGCCTTGGACAGCGAAGCGACCTGGAACACGGTGTCGGGGTCGACCGGGGCGTCCTTGCCCTCCTCGCGGACGCCGAAGCCCCAGAGGTAGACGATCCGGTCCTTGTGGACGACGGCGACCGCCATGCCCGGCACCTCGCCATTCTCGACCAGGCCCTCGGCATAGGCCTCGAGTTTCGGCAAGGCCGCCTCGACGGCGCCGTCTGCCAGATCCTGCGCGGAGGCGGCGGACGGGAAAACAGCAAGGGAAACCAAGCCGGAAAGCAGCAAATCGCGAGCGAACCGCATCAGTCAAACTCCATCGAACGGGCCTGGACCCGCAGGGGTACCATGTTCGGCGGCAAAGCCAAATGACGCGCTCCCGCAGAAGCCCGGAATGGTGGACGCGCGGTTACCGGCAGGCGTCGGGCGATGGGGGCTTCCGGCTCAGTTGCCGCGAATGGTGATTTCCACGACCTTGTCCGGCGGCGTTTCCGTCTCGGCATTCGCCGGCGTCGCGGGCGGCGTCTGCGCCGGCTCGGGCGCGCGCCACCAGGCCGCCGTACCGCTTTCCTTCGCCCTCATCTCGGCGGAGGGGCCGGGCGGCGCGATGGGCTTGAGCGGCTTGGCCTCGCGCATCAGCTTCTCGATCTGGAAGAGCAGGATTTCCGACTGCTTGGAAAGCACCAGAGGCACCGGCGCGGGAATGGCCTCGCCATCCGGCCCGACCTGGGCGGCGGCGACCTCCGGCTGCGGCACGCCTCCGACACCGGGGATCGGTTTGATCTCGATGCCGTTGTGGGCATAGCTCATCAGCTTGTTCCAGGTCATCGCCGGCAAGCTGCCGCCGGTCATCCGGTTGGTGGAGCGGAAATCGTCGTTGCCCATCCAGATGGTGGCCACGTAGTTGCCGGTGAAACCGCAGAACCAGCCGTCGCGATAGGCGTTGGTGGTGCCGGTCTTGCCGGAGATCGGCGCGGTCGGGAACAGGGCGCGGCGGCCGGTCCCGAAATTGGCGGCCTGGTAGAGCATCGCGTTCAGTTGCGACACCTTGTCGGCGGGCACGACCTGCTGTCGCGGCGGCTCGTCGCGGCTGTGCCGGTAGATCAGGTTGCCCTCGCCGTCGCGGATGTCGACGATCGCGTAGGGCGTCAGCTTCAGGCCGCCGGAGGCAAGCGTGCCATAGCCAGCGAGCTGGTCCATGACCGTCATCTCGGACGCCCCGAGCGGCAGCGACTTGGAGATCACGAGCGGCGTCTTAACGCCCATGTTGTAGGCGTTCTCGACGATCTTGTCGCGGCCGACCGACTGGGCCAGACGCACCGCCACCGTATTGATCGAGTACTGCAGCGCCGTCGTCAGCGGGATGTTGCCGCGATAGCGGCGGCCGTAGTTCTGCGGCGACCATCCGCCGATGGTGATCGGCGCGTCGGGCACGATCGACTGCGGCGTAAAGCCGTTCATCAGCGCGGTCAGATAAACGTACGGCTTGAACGAGGAGCCGGGCTGGCGAAGGGCGGACGTGGCGCGGTTGAACTGGCTCACGCCGTAGTCGCGGCCGCCGACCATGGCACGCACGGCCCCGTCCTGCAGGTCGGACATCGCCATCGCGGCCTGGCTCGCCCCGTACTGCTTGCCGTACTGGCGCAGGCTCGATTCGACCGCGTCCTCTGCGACCTTCTGCAGGTTCATGTCGATGGTCGTCTTGGCGGTCAGCACGACCGCCTTGCCGCCGGTGATCCGCTTCACCTCCTCGAAGGCCCAGTCGAGGAAATAGTCGGGGGCGGTCACGCCGGACCGGTCGACCGGCGTCGCCGGATTGCGGCGGGCGGCATAGATCTGCCCCGCGGTCATGAACCCGGCCTGGACCATGTTCTCCAGCACCTCGTTGGCGCGGCCGCGGGCAGCCGGCAGGTCGATGTGCGGGGCATAGCGGCCCGGCGCCTTGAACAGGCCGGCGATCATCGCGGCCTCGGCCAGATTGATGTCGCGCACCGACTTGCCGAAATAGAACTCGGCGGCCGCGTCGACGCCGAAGGTGCCGCCGCCGAGATAGGCGCGGTCGAGATACAGCTTGAGGATGTCGTTCTTGGTCAGGTGGGTCTCCAGCCACATCGCCAGGAACGCTTCCTTGATCTTGCGCTCGATGGTGCGCTCGTTCGTCAGGAACAGGTTCTTGGCGAGCTGCTGGGTGAGGGAGGACCCGCCCTGCACCACGGTCTTGGCGCGCATGTTCTCGATCATGGCGCGCAAGGTGCCGCCGAAATCGATGCCGAAATGCTGGTAAAAACGCCGGTCCTCGGTGGCCAGCGTCGCCTTGATCATGTGGTCGGGGATCTCGTCGAGCGGCACCGAATCGTTGTGCAGGATGCCGCGCTTGCCGATCTCGTTGCCGTAGCGGTCGAGAAAGACGACCGAATAGTCGTTCTGGGACAACCAGTCGTCGGATGTCTCGTCGAAAGCGGGAATGGCGAGCGCCAGCATCAGCACGGCGCCGCCCGCCCCCATGGTCGCGGCGTCGGAGAAGAACTCGACCAGAACCCGGCGCCAACCCTTGACGTTGAAGCGCTCGAGCCGTGCCGAATAGGCCTCGATCGCCCGTTTCGCGCCTTCGAGGATGGAATAGAAGAACGCGTCTATGAAGGAATCGATTTCCAGCAGGCGCCGGCGGATTCGCGTTCCCAATCCGGATTTCTGACCGCTTTCAAAAGGGTCGCGCACGTCCTAACAACTCCGTCCGCACTCGTTTCCGCGAAAAGTCGCGCTCGCCCACGCGGTCTAGATGCGCAGCATAGCAGGTTTTGGCAAGGGATTCGCACTGTCTCACGGTAGTGTGAGGCGGGGAAAAAGGGGATTGGTTAGCGGGGATGGGCCCGCGCTTCAGTTCGCAGCGGCGTTTTCGGCCGGTGGGGGAATGCGGGCGTTCTCGATGTATTTCCGCAGCGCGTCCTCGATAACGGGGTTGGGCGGCCATCCAGGGTTGTCGCGATTTCGCCTCATGGAAACGATTACGTCCTCGTAGACCACCCGTGGATTTTCCGATCCGCCGACATAGCGAAGTCCGTAAATCGGCGCGTAGCTGATGATCACTTCGACGGTGCGATTTTCCTCGGTCATGTTCCCGGGCAAACCAAAGTTATTTGGTTTGGCCCTGATTGAGAGTCTCGCATTGCGGCCCTCCGGCATATTGGCGTTCCGCATCGCCTTCGCCGATCCGGATGTGTCGAACCGATACCAGTGCTCGCCGATACGGATGGGCTCGCCTTCTTCATACTCGGTTATGACGTCAACGTAGTTTACGTGATTTCTGTCGTCCGACGCATCCGTAACGAAGCGAACCGGCCAAAGGGCCGCCCTTCTAAGGTCGGTGAAATTATCTTCTGCGACCAACGACTTGTACGCGATCAGAAAATAGACCGGAGCGACCGACGCCGCGAACAGAAGAATGCCCCGAACAAAGCCGATCCGTGCGGGTGCGTACCTGATCGCCAGCAGGACGACGGGGACCAGCGCAATGACCTCGGGCCAGAATCCGAAGAGATTCTCCGGCGATGGAGGAGCATCGAGTCGAAACGCCGGATATAACCAGAATGATAAGCCAGCAAAGGCCGCAAAGACACTAAGTTCCAGTTTTTTAGAAACACCGGACCTCAGAATACCTGTAAATACCGCCAGCCCGGCAATTGCGATACCCACTCCTGCAACCAGGAACACAAGCGGCTGCAGGTCAGCCGCCATCGCAAAAGGAACCGCTATACTGAATGGGATAAGGGGCAGGAGAATCAGGCCGGCCACAAAAGTCGCGCCGCAAGTCCGCAGCAATTGCTCGAAGTTCCGCGGAGCGACAACGACCAACGCGTAGCCAAATAGCGCCGAGATCATAAACGCGATCGGCAACAATAAGACGTACGCGAGCCCAGGCATAAAGCGGGCTTCATACTGCGCAATCGAAACGAGAAAAGGACCAGTCACGATTGTCAACGCGATGAATATAATTCGCATGAATCCAGACATATATTTCGGTGCCCCGTGCGGAACGCTCGCATGAAATGACATACCGACGCCACTCGCGTTATAATTGCAATAAATGAACTGAATCTTATGGTTCCGATTTGACCAATCCAGAGCGGTTGATGGCTTTAGATTCGGCGACGGGCAGACACAGTTTTCGTGATTTCGTATATTTCATTCAGAGTTGGCGTAATCACCTCGTATGCCCCCATGCCCACCCCGCCCTTCTGGAAAACCAAACCCCTCGCCGAGATGACCTCGGCCGAGTGGGAATCGCTGTGCGATGGCTGTGCGCGGTGCTGCCTGATGAAGCTCGAGGACGAGGATACGGGCGAGATCTGGTACACTAACGTCGCCTGCGCGCTGCTCGACAGTCAGGCCTGCCGCTGCACCGACTACAAGAACCGCGCGGCACTGATGCCGGATTGCGTGTCGCTGACGCCGGAGGAGCTTGACCGGATCACCTGGCTGCCGCCGACCTGCGCCTATCGGCTCGTATACGAGGGCAAGGATCTCTACTGGTGGCATCCGCTCGTCTCCGGCGACCCGGAAACGGTGCACATGGCCGGCATTTCCGTGCGCGGGCGCACGGTGCGCGAGCAGGACGTGCCGGAGGCCGACCTGGAAGACCATATCGTCGACTGGCCGCTCGAGGAGGCTTGAGGAACTACCTCCAAGAAAGCTCGCCCTGAGGAGCCGCCTGTAGGCGGCGTCTCGAAGGGCGCGGTTTCCGCCGGTGCTCGCCGCACATCCTTCGAGACGGCCGCCGAAGCGGCCTCCTCAGGATGAGGCTGAGAAGTCGCGACGGCCCGAGGAAAACATCACCTCTTGTAGACCATCGGCCCGTCGTAGGGCGGCGGCGACTTGCTGACGATCGCTCCGCCACCGCAATTGGGATCGGCGACGCCTGCTGCAAGCCATTCGACCTCGCTCTTCAGGCGATTGAGCGCGACGTCGGCCTCGGCTTCGTAGTTGCCGGTCGGGATCTCGATCTCGGTGCGCTGAATCGCATAGGCGTAGGACTCGACGCGCCAGCGCATTCCCGTGACGGCCCAGTCGGCGACCCGGCGGTTCTCCCAGACGCGGGCCCGCGCATCGGCGTCCTCCTCCGACGTCAGCATCACCGTGCGCGACAGCGCGGCCTGGCGCTGCTGGTCGGTGCGGCAGACCTCCTGCCAGACCACATAGTAGGGCAGGACCAGCGGGATATCGGCGGTGATCTCGTCGATGATCGAATTCCAGCGCCCGTAGTTCGACTGGTAGCCGTCCTTGCGCATCAGCCGGTAGTAGAGCGTCGGATCCGGACGCCAACGCGAATCGGGCCAGATACGGGTGCGCACCCACTCGGTCTCGTTGCGCGCCCTGAAGGCGTCGAGATGGATCGGCATGATGAACCGGTAGGAGCGGGCTCTCAGCTCCTTCTCGTCGTCGGTGAGCATGAAGTCGGATACGGGCTCGCCACGGTTGCGCGCCATGCGATCGCCGATGTCCGGCAGCAGCACATCGTTGACGTAGCCCTTCACGGGCCGCCCGAAATCGCCGGCCTCGGCGGCGCAGCCGGTCAGTGCCGCCGCGAGCATAACGGCGGAGAGCACAGCGCGGACGTCACGCCCGAAAGTCACCGACGTCATTCCGCCGTTGCTACACTCCCGGACCCGGTCAGGGCTTGTCCGCCGTTGAACCGGATGGCCCCTCGCCCGGCCCGGAAACCTGAACCAGGCGATGAGACAGATCGATTTCCATGCGTTCGATCCGCACACCGGGAAAAATGATGACTTCACCCATCTTCTCCGGCTTGTCCGCCGAACGCGCGCCAATCTCCGGCTGCCGCCGGCTTCGACGCATGTCGCTGTTGAATTTCAGCACCGCTGCCATCGTACGTCTCCCAAATCGGAGCGTCGGTCCGGCGCTCGCGGAGTCCGCGCCGGCTAGCCGAACAACGGCATTAACGATTCATCAGGGTTAACAGTTCGCTAACAGGTAACCACTACCGTGAACGCAATGGTGGTGGCGGCCAAAGGCGAGACGCGGGATGGATCAGGGTTTCGAAGAAAGATTTCAGGATGCGCTGTCGACGCTGATCGGCAGCCGCATGATCGAAGCCGACGATGTGCGCGCGACCGCGCTGAACACGTTGACCGACCTGATTCACGAAACGGCCCGCCGCGGCGACCGGCACGTACCGGCCCATTTCGGCGAGCTGATGGGAGCCCTGTTCCCCCGTGTGAGCCCGCAGATCCGCGCCACCATATCGCGCCGCCTCGCCCCCTGCGAACTCGTCAGCCCCGATATAGCCCGACTCATGATCGCCGATTCAGCGGAGATCGCCGCGCCGATGCTGCGCCACAGCCCGGTGCTGACCACCCAAGACCTCTACGACGTTGCCGTCGGTGACAGCGAGGAAAAGGCGCGCGCCATGGCTTCGCGGACCGACCTCACGGCCGAAATCGTATCCGCGCTGGTCGACAGGCAGGATCCGGCGATCGCCACATCGCTGGCGCTGACGCAAACGGCAGCCGTCGACGAGGCGACGGCAGAGCGCATCGCCGCCATACCGAACCTGCCCCGCTCGGCGGCACGACGGCTGATCGAAAGCGCCGAACTCTCGGACGATGCACTGGCACGGCTTTTCTGGCTGGTCGAGGACGATGCGCGGCGGGCGATCCTGGAGCGGATCGCCAACCGGCACGGCGGCGGCGAAGCCGGAGCGCGGACGCATCCCCATCATGCCGGCGTGGATCTCGGCGAGACCCTGTTTGCGCTGGCCGCCGTCGGCGAGCGGGCCGAGATCGCCCATCGGCTCGCAAGCACGCTGTCGCTGCCGCGCGAACTCGGCGCCCGTATCGTCGGCGACCTGCATGGCGAGCCTCTGACCGTTGCGACGCGCGCCGCCGGCATCGCCCCCGATCAGGCTACCGGCATCATCCTGCTGACCGTGACCGAAGCAGGCCGTTCCTACGACGTCCTGCGTACGCTGGCCGGCCTGGCTGAGAGCCTGACGCCCGCCGTCGCCCGGCATGTCGTTGGCCTCTGGAGCGCCGCCCCCGCGAGCGGGACGACCGCCCGGCACGAGCCGAGCGTGGCGCGTCCGTCGGCGCGGGCACCCCGATCGGCCGCGGGCGCTCCGCGCAGGCTCGAGGATGTCGTCGCCGATCTCAGCCGCCGCACGGGCTCCTGAACCCGACGACGCCCGCCGGCCCCTGTCGCATTCAGTCGATAACCTGCTCCAGGAGATGGCGGCCAGTCCGCTCCTCCACCTCGACCACCCACAGGTCTGGATCGAAACGGCGTTGCCTGGCGAGATATTCCTCGGCCCTGGCGTCCTCCACGGGCTCGGTGCCGGTCGCCCGTGACCACAACCGTTCGAGTGGCCGGTCTTCCTCGAAGGCGGTCTGCGGCGCCGGGCCGTAAACGTCGGCGGTCCCGTCGAGCCGGTTGATCTTGATGAAGATCGCGCCGGCCTCCTCCGCGCCGCGGCGCATCACGGCGACGGGTATGCCTTCGGCCGACAGCCGCCGCACGTAGGCCGAGACCCAGATTGCCGATTTCAACCGCAAAACATATCCTCCGACGGAACGTGGTTGTCTCCCGGCTCCCACGGTAGCCGGTCGGGGTATGGGAGCGCACCCTGCCCGTTCACAGTCAGGGACGCAGACCATCCCGGCGCGCAGGGACCGGCGGTGCAGTCGCGCCCGGAGGGATATCCCGCTCCGAACCGATCATGACGCTGCCCCGCGTGTCTGCCGCGTCAGCCGAGCGGCACGCCCGAGACCGCGGTGAGTTCCTGCAGGAGCCTCGGCGATATCTGGCCGGTCATGGGCATGCCCCGATCGACCTCGAAGTCCTCGATCGCCCGCTTCGTCGAGGACGACAAGCGCCCGTCGATGGAGCCCGGCGCGTAGCCGAGATCGGCGAGAATCGCCTGGACCGCCTCGACACGCGCATCAGTATCGGACGCAGGGGAAGCCGCCGGGAGAGGCGCCGCAGCCGATTGTTCCGGGGCGGCTGTCGCGCTGTGTTCGGCCTCGTCGGCCTGCTCGATCAGCGCGGCCACCGGGTCGCCGTCATGGACGGGTGTCGCCGGGCCCGTGGCCGCCTCGTTTCCCGGCACCGGACGCACCGGGCTCGGGACCGGCTGCGGCGGGGCTTGCAGCGTAGACATGCGTACATGGGCCAGCAGGGCCTCGGAGGGCTGGCCGGTGTCGGCAAGGCTTGCCATGCGCTCGTAGTCGCGGATAGCGGCTTCCGTGCGCGGGCCGTACTGGCCGTCGATGCCGCCCGTATAGAAGTTGCGTCGCGCCAGCTCGATCTGGAGATCGCGCGTCAACGCCATCTGCCTGGCGACGAGGCGGGCGCGGTCGGCGTCCTCCGCGCTGGCGGGATCGATCTTGGTCACCTGGCGATCGGGCCTGGTCGGCGGCAGTTTCGCCGGAATGCCGACGAGCGCGTCGCGGCCGAGGAACGGGGCCGGATGCGGCCCGGTCTGCAGCCACATCGCATTCACCGAGATCGCGCCCCACGAGCCGACGACGGCCGCGGCGGCGAGCACGCCGAGAGGATTGCGAATGACCACTCCGATAAGCCTGCCCAACATGGCCTGATTCCCTGTTCGGTTCTAAGCGCGCAGCTTGATCGCGCCGGTCGCGTCCGGCGACGTTTCCGGCTGCGCGTCCGGCCCTATCGCGCCTTCCGCAGATGCCTGCGCCAGCGCGCTGCGCGGCAGACGCACCGTCACCCGCGTGCCGAGACCAAGCTCGCTCTCGATATCCACCTTGCCACCGTGCAGCACAACCAGACCCTTGACCACCGACAGCCCCAGTCCCGTGCCGGCATGGCGGCGATCGAACGTCTCCCTGAGCTGCACGAACGGATCACCGAGACGGGCAATCTCGTGGCGCGGGATGCCGATCCCCTCGTCGGCGACGTATATGGCCACCCCGTCGCCGTCGCGATAGGCGCCGACGACGATGCGCCCCCCGGATCGGGAGAACTTCACCGCATTCGACAGCAGATTGAGCACCACCTGCTTGCAGGCGCGACGATCGGCGCAAAGCTCCGGCATGGAATACGGCAGGTCGGTCTCGATCCGCAGACTCGCGGCTTCGGCGTCGCCCGCCACCATCTTGCGGCAACCGTCGATCAGCTCGGCGACGTCGACCGGCTCGGGATGAATATCGAAATTGCCAGCCTCGATCCTCGCCATGTCGAGGATGTCGTTGACGACCTCGAGAAGGTGGTCACCACTCTCGTGGATCAGTTCGGCATACTCGCGGTGCTTTTCGTTGTCCATGCGGCCGTAGAGCTCGCTGGTCAGGATCTCCGAGAACCCGATGATGGCGTTCAGCGGCGTGCGCAGTTCGTGGCTCATGTTGGCAAGGAAGCGGCCCTTGGCGAGGTTAGCGCTTTCGGCTTCCTCGCGGGCTTCGCTCAACGCGATTTCGGCCCATTTGCGCTCGTTCACCTCGCGCAATACGCCAACGATATCCGGGGTCGCCCCGGGCTCGCCTGGTATCGGACCGCATCTCATCTCGACCCACACATAGTCCTGCGCACCGTCGGGCAGCCCGCGCTGAACGCGGAACTCGACGTCCGACGGGCGGCCGGCCGCCGCATCGTCGAGCGCGGTCAGGTAGTTGGGCCGGTCGGCGACATGCACCCTGGCGAACAAGCCGTCGCCGTCGAGTTCCGCACCACTGGTGCCCAGCAACACCTGCGCGGCGTCGCTGGAATAGGTGACATTGCCGTTGCGGCGCAACGTGAGCAGGACATCACCGGCGGCGTCGACGATCGTCCGCAGGCGGTCTCCGCCGGCGCGCTGGTGTTCGGCGAGCGCCCGGGCCATCGCACCGCCGCGGGCCGCCAGCAGCCCGGCATAGAGAAGCGCCGGCAGGGCGCCCAGCAGCGCGAGAGACCAGGTAGGAACAGGAAACGCAAGGGCCGCAGGCAGCAGCGCGGCAGCATCGAGCCCGACAAGCGCGAGCAACGCGGCCGCAGCGATTCCGGCGGCTGCTACGACAGTCCGCGCGGAGCCGGACAGCGCCGCTTCGACGGGCACCGCAACCAGCCACGGCAGGAAGAGGGACGTCGGACCGCCGGTCCACGCCGATGCGAAGACAACCAGTCCCGACAGCGTCGAGGCGGACATCAGGTGGGCCGCCGCAAGTCGCCCGGTGCGCGACAGATACAAGGCGACCGCCAGCGGCGCTGTCAGCCACGCGAAGCAGGTTGCCGCCAACAGATCGGGGGCACCCCACAGCGCCAGGTAGACGGGCAGCACCACGACCGTGGCCATTCCGCCGATCAGCCTGGTGGCAATGAAGCTGGCGTGAAAGGCGGCTCGGATCGGATCGTGCCGTGCACTCTCGTGCACCATTGAGGCTACGATGCGGGAAAACGGCGAATTGGACTCGAAAACGCGCACTGAATACTCCAACCACCCTTAACCGTCCGGCGGGATGGCAATCGGGGCAAATCACGGTATTGACCGTACGAAGGGACTATGCCAGCGCCCCCTTAAGGGAACGCTAAATCGAGGCCAAGATCGACCGTGATTTTATCAGGGTTAACAACCACATAACGGCAGAAAACCCTTTTGATCCGGAGACTTCGGGCATCCATGCCCCGACGTGAGCGCCGCTGCCGGGCGAATAGTTCAAATTTTCTCTTTTCGGCAAAGTCGATCTCAAGTCCGCCCGCGTAAGGTCTCGTCATGATCGGCGCGAGACGGTGTCGACAGACAAAGGGCAGACGTCATGTTTCTCATTCGCACAGCATTCTGGCTGTCTTTGGTAATACTGTTCATCCCGACGGGCGAAACCGTGACGTCGGAGACGGAATCCTTGGACAGCGCGAACCAGGTTTCCACGCTCGAAGCGCTCTCGGCGGCGCAAAGCACGATGTCGGATCTCGCCGGCTTCTGCGAACGCAATCCCGATACATGCCAGACCGGTTCGGCGGCGCTGAAGGTCTTCGGCCAGAAAGCTCAGTACGGCGCCAGGAAACTCTACGAGTATATCGTCGAGGTGAATTCCGACAGCGGCGCCGACGAGACGATTTCCGTGTACGGCGGCATCGATACGCTGCTGCAGGAAGACAAGGATATTCCCTGGCAGGGTCCGGAAAACCAGGGTTGACCCCAAGGCCGGGCCAAAGCCGGCTTCGGGTACACACGTTTCGTCGGGCCTAACGGCGCGACGACCCGGCCGCGGGCGGTGTCCTGCCCTTCACCGCCCGCGGCACGGGGCCTGTCCGGCTCAACCGGCGGATTTGATCAGCCATTGGAATTGGCAGCGCCGGCCGGGGGCCTTATATCCGGGGGCATGACCAATGCAGCAGGCACCGCGCCGATCCAGACCATCCTTGACGATTTCGCCTTCCTCGACGACTGGGAGGATCGCTACCGCTATGTGATCGAGCTCGGCCGCACGCTGGAGCCGCTGGGCGACGCCGAACGCACCGCAGAGACCAAGGTCAACGGCTGCGCCAGCCAGGTCTGGCTGGTGACGGAGGTTACCGATGGCGACGATCCGGTGCTTAGCTTCCGCGGCGATAGCGATGCCCATATCGTGCGCGGTTTGATCGCAATCCTGCTTGCGCTCTATTCAGGGCGGCGGGCGAACGAGATCCTCGGTATCAGTTCGACCGAAATCTTCGACAAGTTGGGCCTTCGCGATCATCTGAGCTCGCAGCGCTCCAACGGTCTCAAGGCGATGGTGGCACGCATCCAACGCGACGCCGAGTCAGCCACGGCAACCGCCCTCAGTTAACGGACGAATCTGCCGCGGCCCCGGCTCTGGGCCGGTAGTCCTCATCCCCCCAGTGCAGGATTTTCCTGGCGCGGTCGGCGCCGCGAGCCGTTTCCGACAGGCCGTAATGCGCCGCCAGCCTGTCTAGCGCGATACCCAGCACCACCTTGGCGGAACGGCGCGGCCAGGCGCGTTTCCGCTCCGCGTCCTCCAGCCCCGTCAGAAAGCAGCATACGTCGAGCAGCAGGGCACCGAGATCGGGGCCGAGCGCGCGCAGAACCACCTCGACGCGCTCGCGGGCATCAAGCGCGGCGTCGGTGACATCGGCGGGGCCGCCGCCACCACAACGACGGCGCTTGCCGGCCGACGGCCGCGTCCAGTCGGCGGTCACGCGCGGATTGAGCCGTCCACGCTCGAAATCGGCGCGTAGCCGTTCACCAGCCACGAACTGGGTTTCGGTGACCAGCGGCCTGCCGTCGGCGCCCCGGCGGCGGCGCAGCCATGCGAGCGGGCTCTCGTTGGTGGCCACGGTCGCCGGCGCCCGTCCTCCGCCGGGCAATTCGACCTCTATCCTGTCAGTCGCGAGATGCTGACCCCGCCAGGGGTCATCATGGGATTTCTGCCGACGCAGCCAGGCAAGACCCGCCTGGCTTGCGATCTGTGCCGCCCCGACCGACACGAGCCAGTCGTTGGCCAGCATCATGTCGACGAGCGCGCGATCGGCGACGACCTGTGGCGTCTTGTCATCGCGAGGTCGGAGTTCGTACCGATCCGTGACATCGCCGGAAGGCTCAAGCCGCCGGCCGTGTTCGGCCAGTGCCAACAGGATACGCGCAGCCCACTCCTCCTGGCGCCGGCCCAACGAACGCCTCATGCCCCCTCTCCTGCCGCAACGGCGATACGGCGCTCGATCCGGGACATACGGGCGTCGAAGCGGACATCGTCACGCCGGTCCTCGATCCGGGCGCAGGCGTATGTCACGCAGGTGCGGTGACGGCGGAACATCTGTCCGATTTCGGCGTAACTCCAGCCGAACACCACATGGGCCAGATACATCGCGACATGGCGCGCAAAGGCCTCGGGCGCGGTCGTTCGTCCGGCGGCATCAATCGACGCCTCGCGAACCCTGAAACTACGGGAGACCACCGTGACCAGCACGGACTTCTTGTGCTGACGCGAGACCGCCGGATCCGGCGCTTCTTTTCTGCACGGCGTCCCAACTGGCGACCGGATCTCCATGCCTGGCTCCCTCATACGCAGCCGCCTCGGATGAACGGCAATAGGAATTATTTCCTCTTTTCTAACGCAGCGCTGGGAAGCGTGAATAGATTCCGGCTGGATCTGTCTTTTTCTCTTTTGATCCCCTGTGCTTAGCAGCAACTTCAATAGGATTTTTTTCTCACACCCTGAACGTCCTCTACCCTCGACGAACCGAGACGGATCGATGAGGCGGTGGCAATGGCAAGCGGGAAACAGCCGAGAAAAGAGGCCGGACACGACGTGGCGGATCGGATACCCCGCAAAGCGAGGGGTATTCGCCAAGCGGTTGGCGCCGGATTAGTGCGCTACGAGCGCAGACGGCATCTGCCCTGGCTGGCGCGCGCCACGCCGGACGAAATCGCCAGCACCAACCCCGCTGTTGCGCAGTCGATCGTCGCGCGGTTGGAGCGGGCGCTAAGGGCCGAACGCCGGCGCGGCCGTGCGGGCCATTGGAGCTACGATATCAATCGACATATCGCGCTGATGCAGGCACTGGCCGCGGAAAAGCAACGCCTCGGCAAAGTTTCCCTGCCGAGGCGATGATCATGGCCTGCCGTCGCGCCGCGACGGCGGGCCGGAAAGCTATAACAGGACGTCAGCGACGCTTGCGACGCTGGCCGAGACCCATCTTCTTGGCAAGGGCCGACCGTGCTGCGGCGTAATTCGGAGCGACCATCGGATAGTCAGGCGCCAGACCCCACTTTTCCCGATATTCCTCGGGCGAAAGATCATAGTGCGTGCGCAGGTGGCGCTTCAGCGACTTGAACTTCTTGCCATCCTCGAGACAGATGATGTAGTCCGGCGTCACAGAACGACGCACCGGCACTGCCGGCTTCAGCTCTTCCTTGACCGGCTCCATTGCCCCCGTCGCGGCCGACACCAGCGCCTGATGGACATCGCCGATCAAAGCAGCAAGATCGCTGGTCGGCACAGTATTGTTGCTGACATAGGCAGAGACGATGTCCGCAGCCAACTCTATCAGTTCGGTTTTCGGGGTGGTCTGTTCCATAAGATTTCGAACTCTTCTCACGGTGTTTTGGGAAACCGGCGGGGATTTGGGATGCCCAAAAAATCGCATTCCGCGATTTCGACCGGCCGGGTGCCGGAACCTGTTCGATTCGCCGTCAGTTTTTCCAAGCGAGGCGAGACATAATATAAGGCATATCCGATATCAACTGGATACCGGACTTTATTTTACTCGCCCTGAATAAAACTTACGTTATTCTGATACAATCGCTCGCCATCGCGGTGCAAGGCGGTTGTAGGCTTTCATCTTGCCAGCATTACCCAGCGGAAACAGCGGTTTTGCTACCGCACATAGTACACCAGCAACCATGCGGCGAGTAACAGCGTCGCCCACAGTACCATCGACCCGGTAGGCCAGGTCCGAGCGAGAACGCCGCGTGGGCCGTGATGCTTGTAGACCCCGGCAACGAAACGGCGCGCCTGGCTGGCCGTCCGGTTCGCGACGGCCTCCCAAGCGGCCAGCATCCGCCAGTCGAACTCGCGGCCGAGCGCCTTGCCGAGCCCACGCCAGAACCAGTCGAAATCCAGCGTGATCGTCTCGGTTCTCTTTAACATGTTTAGCAGCAGGAAAAAGGCGAGGCCGGAAAACAGCAAAAGCTGCAATTGGAAGATCACGTGGGACCAGGTGTAGGGCACGTAGTCGACCGGATAGGGCAGCATCGCGTAGAGCGGCGCGGGGAAGATGCCGAGGCCGATGCACAGCGCCGACAGGAGCCACATGGCGGCGGTCATGTTGCCGGGCGGGTCCGGTGGGCGCAGGCCGGAATCCTTCTGGAAGAAGACGAACCACGGAAACTTGATGCCGGCGTGCAGGAAGACACCGGCCGATGCCGCGGCGAGGGCGAACCAGACAATGGCCAGATTCGCGTCGGCGGCGCCCTGGCTGATCATAGACTTGGAGATGAACCCCGATGTGAGCGGGAAAGAGGAGATCGAAAGCGCACCGATGATGCCGCAGATGGTCGTCACCGGCATGGTGCGGAACAGGCCGCCGAGATCGGTGCACTTGCGCTTGCCCGTGGCGTAGAGCACGGAACCGGCCGACATCAGCAGCAGCGCCTTGTAGATGATGTGGGCGAAGGCGTGGGCGGCGGCGCCGTTGAGCGCCATCTCGGAGCCGATGCCGATACCCGTCACCATGAAACCAACCTGGTTGACGATCGAATAGGCGAGGATACGGCGCATGTCGTTCTCTAGGATCGCGTAGACAATCCCGTAGAAGATCATATAGAGGCCGATCCAGATCAGGATCTCGGTACCCGGGAAGCCCCGCAGCAGCACATAGACGGCAGTCTTGGTGGTGAAGGCCGACAGGACCACCATCCCACTCCAGGAGGCTTCCGGATAGGCGTCGGGCAGCCAGGCGGAGAACGGCGGCGCGCCGACATTGAGCAGGAAGCCGGCGAGGATCAGCCAGGTGCCGAGGGACCCGACCTCCATCGCGGTAAAGGCGATCGACCCGGTATCGACCACATAGGCGGCGATGCCCGCCATCAGCACGACGCCGCCGAGCAGATGGATGATGGCATAGCGGATACTCGAGCCCCAGGCGTTCGGTCCGCCGCACCAGATGACGACGGTGGAGGCGAGCGCCATCAACTCCCAGAACACGAAAACCGTCAAAAGGTCGCCGGCAAAGACGACACCGACCGCGGCGCCGGAATAGGCGTAGGCGGCGGGAAGTTCATACCGGTTCGGCTGGTTGAGCGAGAACAGGCCGCCGGCAAACGCCATCAGCGTGAAGACGGTGCCGAAGACACGCGACAGCGCGTCGCCCTGGACGGGGGCGAGCTCGTAGCCGAACCAGGAAATCGTCAGCGCCGGCCCGTCCGGTACCCCCCAGACGAGATACAGCGCCACCAGCGGCAGGACGAGCGCGAAGACCGAGCGCAACGCACCCGTCAGAAACGGTAGCAAAAAGGCGCCGAAGAACAGGATCAATCCAGGCGGGAAGACAGTCTCAATCATAGTAGTCGTCCCGCCGCTTCAGAACGGCGCCGAGCGCCTTGGAGAACACCACCAGCACAACGCAGGATACGAATCCATACCAGGCGCCGAAGCCGAAGGTGCCGTCGACGCCGAAATAGCTATGGTACACGACGAAGAAATCGGCCAGCACGGTGATGGCCAGGATGGCGATGAACACGATCCACAACAGGCGGATCGTCTCGGGCCGGACGAGCCAGGGCTGCTTTTCCTTCATTGGCCAATCCCCACCATCGACTCGGCCAGCGCGACAAGTGGCGCGGGAAACAGGAACAGAAGAATAGTGCCTGCCGCCGTCGCCGTCAGGGCGATAACGATCGGCAACGGAGCCTCACCATGGTCGCCGTGCTGTTTCACATACCCCTCGTCTTCCTTGCGCGCGAAGGCGGCATAGACGATGGGGAGGAAATAGGCCGCGTTCAGGGCCGTGGACGCGATGATCACGCCGACGGCGAGCCAGGCTTCGGCGCTGTAGGCGCCGGACAGGATGAACCATTTGCTCAGGAAGCCGGCCGTCGGCGGCACGCCGATCATCGATAGGGCGCCGATCGCGAAGGCCCCCATCGTCCAGGGCATGCGCCGGCCGATCCCGTTCATCTGGCTGACTTCGGTAACGTGCCCAGCGGTGTAGACGGAGCCGGCGGCGAAGAACAGCGTGATCTTGGAGACGGCGTGGGCGGCGATGTGCACGGCGGCGCCAACCAGCGACAGCGGCGTCAGGATCGCCGCGGCGAGAACGACGTAGGAGAGCTGGCTGACCGTCGAATAGGCCAGCCGCTTCTTCAGATTGTCCTGCCTCAGGGCCACGAGCGATGCGACGATGACCGTGAAGCTCGCGACCCACATCATCCATCCGGCCGTCCCCGCATCGACGAGATAGTCGACGCCGAAAACGTAGACCACGACCTTGGTGACCGTGAAGACGCCCGCCTTGACGACGGCCACGGCATGCAGCAGCGCGGAGACCGGGGTCGGCGCGACCATAGCCGCGGGCAGCCAGAAGTGGATGGGCATCACGGCTGCCTTGCCGATGCCGTAGACGAACAGGAACAGGAGCACGCCGACCATGGCGACCGGCACCGTTTCCGGCAGGATTCCGCCCCGGTTGAAGGTCAGCGTTCCCGCCAGCGCGCCGGTCCAGATGATGGCCGGCAGCAACAGCAGCATGGAGGTGCCGATAAGGATCGAGAGGTAGATCCGCCCGCCGATCCGCGCCGCGTCGTTGCCCTTGTGGGTGACCAGCGGATAGGTCGAGAGCGTCAGGATCTCGTAGAACAGGAAGATCGTGAACAGGTTATCGGAAAAGGCGATGCCCATGGTGGACGCGATCGCCACGGCGAAGCAGACATAGAACGAGGTCTGGCGCGGCTCGTTGTTGCCGCGCATGTAGCCGATCGAATAGATCGAGTTGACGATCCACAGCGTCGAGGCGACGCAGGCGAAGATCATGCCGAGCGGCTCGACCGAAAAGGCGATGACCACCCCCGGCATCACCTCGAGCCCGCCGGTCATCGGCACTTCGCCGGCCAAGACCAGCGGCACGATGGAATAGACCACGGCGAAGAGCAGGCCGGCGGCGAGCAGGGTCACGGCCTCGCGCACATTCGGCAGCCGGTGGAACAGCGGAATCAGAAGCGCCGCGGCGGCCGGAATCGCGAGGGCCAGGAGGATCAGGGTCGAACCGCTCATCTCAGCCCCGCGAACAAGACGTCTGCGGCCTGCGCGGCGATGCCGGCCGTCATTTCAGAATCGATACCGAAAGCGATGCAGGCGCCGGCAAGTATCCAGGTCGGCACGAGCATCGAAAGCGGCGGATCGGTCGCTTCGGCCGCGGCCCCCGTGGGCTGGCGGAACCACGCCATCTCGACCACGCGCCCGATGTAGATCATGGCCAGGAACGAGCTGCCCATGATCAGGAAGGCCAGCCACCACCAGCCGTTCTCGATGGCGGCCATCGCCAGGTACCATTTCGAGATGAAGCCGACCGTGCCCGGCACGCCGATCAGCGACAGGCCGGCGATGACGAAAGCGGCCATGGTGAACGGCATACGCCGGCCGATACCCGCCATGCCGCCTAGGCGGCAGTGGCCGATCCGGTAGGCGATGCACCCCATCACCATGAACAGCGCGCCCTTCATCAGTGCGTGGTTGAACAAGTGCACGATGCCGCCGGTCAGGCCGAGCGGAGTAGCCTCGGCGATGCCAAGCGTGATGTAGCCGATCTGCGCGACCGACGAATAGGCGAGCATGCGTTTGACGTTGTCCTGGAAGATGGCGACGATGGAGGCCGCGTACATCGCGGCGATCGACATGATCAGCAGGATCGGAGTGACCGGCAGATCCTCGAAGACGAAGGCGACACCGAAGATCGAGAAGTAGTACCGAAGCAGCAGATAGACGGCGACCTTTGTGGCGGTCGATGCGATGAATACCGTGGCCACCGACGGGGCGCCGGTATAGGCGTTCGGCAGCCAGACATGCAACGGGAACAGTGCCAGTTTCAGGCACATGCCCACCGTGATGAAAGCGAGCGCGGCAAGAACCGGTCGGGTCTGTTCCACCGCGACGATGCGCTCGGCCATGTCGACGAAATTGAGCGTGCCGGTCATGGCGAACAGCAGGCCGACGCCGATGACATACAGGGTGGCGCCGATAGTGCCCAGGATCAGGTACTGATAGGCCGCGACCAGTGCCCGGCGGTCGTTTCCGAGGGCGATCAGCACGTACATCGCCAGCGACGAAACCTCCATGAACACGAAGGCGTTGAACGCGTCGCCCGTGATTGCCATGCCAAGAAGGCCGGCGAGGCAGAGTAGATAGACGCAGTAGAACCACGCCTGCTTGTTCTCGGCGATTTCCGCGGCGACCGACCGTCGCGCGTAGGGCATCACCACGGCGCCCATGATCGAGATGAGCACCAGCAGGAAGCCGTTGACGACGTCGACGCGGTACTCGATGCCGTAGGGCGGCTCCCAGCCGCCGAATGCGTAGGACACCGGGCCGGTCGTGAGCACCTGCATCAGCAGCATGACGGAGATCACCGGCATGGCGAAGCTGACGAGAGTCGCGATGGCCCAGCCGAAGCCGCGCCGGTCGATCAGCGCGCACAGGGCCGCGCCGGCAAGCGGCAGGACGATCTGCAGAGCGGGAAGCTGCTCTGCGAGGTGAAACCCCTCACCTGTCATTCTTCACCGCCCTCGTCGAAGATTTCGTCTTCCTCAATGGTCCCGTAGGCCTCGTTTATGCGCACCACGAGACCGAGACCGAGGGCCAGCGTGGCAACGCCGACGACGATGGCGGTAAGGATCAGCACGTGCGGCAGCGGGTTCGAATAGACCGTGAACCCGTCGGCGAGAATCGGCGGCGTACCACCGAGGATTTTGCCCGGAGAGATGTAGAGCAGATAGACGGAAGTCTGAAAGATCGACAGACCGACCAGCTTCTTGACCATGTTGCCGCGCGCGACGACCACGTAGAGGCCGGCGACCATCAGGAAGATGGTGATCCACTGATTGTAGTGATCGACGATCTCGGAAACGAACTCGTTCATCGGCCCCGCCCCGCGAATGCGTAGAAGATAGCCACCATGGTGCCGGAGACCGTGATCAGAACGCCGAGCTCGATCAGCGTGATGCCGAGATGCTGGCCGCCTACCGGATCATGTTCGAGCACGGAGTAATTCAGGAACTCGCCGCCCATGAACATGCCGGCGACCCCCGTGCCGAGAAAGATCAGCACGCCGAGCGAGATCATCTTCTCCACGG
The DNA here is from genome assembly GCF_051390635.1 of Microbaculum mangrovi. Lineage (NCBI taxonomy): Bacteria > Pseudomonadati > Pseudomonadota > Alphaproteobacteria > Hyphomicrobiales > Tepidamorphaceae > Microbaculum > Microbaculum mangrovi. Next base: position 134,707 of record NZ_JBPODT010000002.1, on the reverse strand, counting down.
CCTTGACGGAGAGCACGCGCATCGCCCGGTCAACGCCGAACATGATCGCATAGAGAATGATGCAGGCCGCGACGATGACGCCGGCCTGGAAGCCGCCCCCGGGTCCGACCTCGCCGTGGAACTGCACGTAGAGGCCGAATACCAGGATGAACGGCAACAGCAGCTTGGTGACAACGCGAAGGACGACATCTAGGCGCATGGTCTAGTCCTTCGCCTTCGACCGCGTATTGCGACGCAGCAGCAAGAGGACGCCGATGCCCGCCGTGAAAACGACGACCGTTTCGCCGAGGGTGTCAAAACCACGATAGCTGGCCAACACCGAAGACACGACATTGGGAACTCCCGTGTCCGGCAGCGAGCGCTCGAGATACGCCTGGCCGACATGGGTATTCGGCGGCGTGTCCGCCGCGCCGAAAGGCGGCATGTCGGCGGCGCCATACACGAGCGCGGCGCCGATGACGATGGTCACGAACATCGGCAACAGCGGCGTATGCCTGGGTGCGGCTTCCTCGGACTTGGTCAGATAGAGCGCGGCCAGCATCAGTACCGTGGAGACACCGGCGCCAACGGCGGCCTCGGTCATCGCCACGTCGACGGCATCGAGCACGATCAGAACGCTTGCCATGAGGAACGAGTAGATGCTCGACAGGATGACGACCGCGAACAGATTGCGCAGGCGCACGACGCCGATAACGACCAGCGCCATCATCGTCAGGAGCACCATGTTGATCAGCGCTTCGATGACGAGCCTCCCTTGCCTTTGCCCGGCGACTTCTTCGCGGATTTCGACTTCGACGCGCTCTTCTTCCTTACGGACGTCTTCCTGGTCGGCTCGGCGGGCCTGGAAAGCGGCTCGCGGCGCGTCTCGACGACGCCGAACTCCTCGATCAGTTCGAGTTCCTTGTTGCGCCGGCGCCCGGCACGGTCGAGCAGAACCGGGCGCAAGCCGACGGCGAGCGCGCCACGAGCGAGCGCGTGCGTGGCCAGCGGACCGGTGAAGAAGAATACGGCCAGGATGATCACCAGCTTCACCGTCACCAGCGTGAAACCGGCCTGAACGATCATGCCGAGGATCAGGAATCCGGCCCCCATCGTGTCGCTGACCGACGTCGCGTGCATGCGGGTGAACACGTCCGGCATGCGGATCAGCCCCAGCGCGCCGACTACAAGGAAGAAGCTGCCAATGGCCAGGAAGATCCCGCTGACGACGTCGGCTAGGAGATCGATCGTCATTGGGTCGGCTCCTCGCCGCCCCGATGGCCGAGATCGCCAAAGCGGAAGTATTTCAGCACCGCGATCGTACCGACGATATTGAGCAGTGCGTAAAGAATGCCGATATCGAGGAATTCCGGCCGCCCGGTGAGGAAGCCGAACACGGCGAGCAGCAGGATGGCGCAGTTGCCGATCGAGTTGGCGGCGACCAGGCGGTCGAAAACGGTCGGACCGGCCAGCGCCCGGACGACCGCGAGCGCAAGCGCGACGAGCACCGCAATCGCTGCGACAGCAAACATCATGTGCCGGCCTCGAAGCTTGCGACGCGGCGATCCATTTCGCCTTCCTCCAGCACTTCGCCGCCGTCCTCGGTCAGCGCGTGGACCAGGATCTCATGCTTGCGCTCCGATACGACGGCGGAGATGGTGCCCGGCGTCAGCGTGATGGAGTTCGCGTATGTGGTGATGCCCACGGTGCCTTTCTGGTGGGCCGTCACCCGAACGAGCGTCGGCGAGATGGGCAGCTTCGGATTCAGGATGATCTTGGTGACGTCGATCGCCGACTTCATGATCTCCAGGATCAGCCACGGCCAGTAGAGGACGCCGCGCCAGAACAGTCCGTAGGGGAAGCTCTCCTCGTCGAGGATGTCGAGCCGGCGCGCGAAGACGACGCCCAGCCCGACGGACAGGATGCCGTAGCCGATGAGCAGCGCCTCGTAGTGGCCGGACAAAAGCAGCCAAAACGCGAAAAGCACCGCCGCCAAGATCACAAGCCGCATGTTTCGGCCTCTTCCACGCCCCGCCAAACCGGAAGCAACATCGCGCCCCCGTCGTCGGATATAGGTGCGTCTGTATCCTCGAATCGCATGTCGTTGAACATACGAAGGGGCGCACCGGCGTCAATCAAAACCGGTCCAGATCATGCGATAACTCAACAAGTCTTGGCATAGGCGCACCTCCCGCCCTATGTGATCGGCAATTGACTCTTCGTTGTGGAGACTGTGCCAGATGTCCGATCAATCCGAACGGCCCAAGGTCGCCAAATCCGATCAGGAGTGGCGCGAACGGCTGACGCCCGAGCAATACAGGGTCACGCGCAAGCACGGCACGGAGCGCGCCTTCACAGGCCCCTACTGGGACGACAAGGACCCGGGGACCTATCTGTGCGTCTGCTGTGGCGCGCCCCTGTTCGACGCCGGCACGAAGTACGAGTCCGGCACCGGCTGGCCGAGTTTCTACGCCCCCCTCTCCGCCGATGCCGTCATCGAACACGAAGACCGCTCGCTGTTCATGCGCCGCACCGAGGTGCGCTGCGCCAGCTGCGACGCCCATCTCGGCCACGTCTTCGCCGACGGCCCGCAGCCGACGGGACTGCGCTACTGCCTGAACGGCACTGCCCTCAAGAAGGTGCCGGAAGGCGGAACCGAGTAGCCTCTTGCCTTGTCGATCCTGCCGCGGGCCGGTAGTAGCCTGACCGGACCCTTTGTGTTTCCTGCAGGACGAGTAGTTCCAATGCCCGCACCGACCGCCGAACGCCGCCCCGAAAAGACCGTCCATCACGGCCGCGAGCGGATCGACGACTACGCCTGGCTGAAGGACAAGAACTGGCAGCAGGTGATGCACGATCCGTCGGTGCTGGACCCGGCGATCCGCGCCTATCTGGAGGCCGAGAACGCCTGGACGGAAGCGGCGCTGGAGCATACCGAGCCGCTGCAGGAACACCTGTTCACCGAGATGCGCGGGCGCATCAAGGAGGACGATTCCAGCGTGCCCGCGCCGGACGGCCCCTATGCCTACGCCATGCGCTACGAACTCGGCGCCCAGCATCCGCTCATCGTCCGCCAGCCGCGGGATGCCGCCAGGAAAGGGGACCACGGCGCGGAGGAAGTGCTGCTGGACGCCGACTTCATGGCGAGCGGCAAGGCCTATTTCCGCATGGCCAGCGCCGACCACAGCCCGAACCACAAGCTGATCCACTACGCCGTCGACGAGATGGGGTCGGAGTTCTACACCATCCGCATCCGCGACATCGCCTCGGGCGAGGATTTCGCCGACGCGATCCCGCGCACGACCGGATCGGCGGTCTGGTCAGCCGGCAGCGACTACCTGTTCTACACCTGGCTCGACGACAACCATCGCCCCAAGCGGGTGATGCGCCACCGGGTCGGCACCTCGCCGGACGATGACGTGGTGATCTACGAGGAGGACGATCCGGGCTTCTTCGTCGGCGTTTCGGACACCCAGTCGGGCCGCTTCATCGTCCTCAGCACCCACGACCACGAGACTTCCGAGCTTCGTCTGATCGACGCGTCGCAGCCGGAAAGCGAACCGGTGATGGTCGCGCCGCGGCGCAAGGGAATCGAATACCGGGTCGACCATCACGCCGGTCGCGGCCGCGACGACGAACTGGTGATCCTGACCAATGCCGACGGAGCGGAGGACTTCAAGATCGCGACATGTCCGCTGGCCTCCCCCGGCCCCGAAAACTGGCGCGATTTCGTGCCGCATCGCGAGGGCCGGCTGATCCTCGACATGGTCAGCTACCGCGACCATCTGGTGCGCCTGGAGCGCGAGGACGGGCTGCCGCGCATCATCGTCCACCGCTACGCCGACGGCGAGGAGCACGCCATCGCGTTTCAGGAGGAGGCCTATTCGCTCGGCCTGATGCCCGGCTACGAGTACGACACCGCGACCATCCGCTTCTCCTATTCGTCGATGCGCACGCCCTCGGAAGTCTTCGACTACGAAATGGGGAGCCGCGAGCGCACGTTGCGCAAGCGGCAGGAGGTGCCGAGCGGCCACGATCCGGACCGCTACGTGGTGCGCCGCCTGCACGCGACCTCCTGGGACGGCGAGACCGTGCCCGTCACCCTGCTCTACCGGACCGATACGCCACTCGACGGCAGCGCGCCCTGCCTGCTCTACGGCTATGGCTCCTACGGCATCTCCATTCCGGCGGCCTTCAATACGAACTGGCTGTCGCTGGCCGACCGTGGTTTCGTCTATGCCATCGCCCATATCCGCGGCGGCAAGGACAAGGGCTATCACTGGTACCGGGACGGGAAAGGCGCGAAAAAGGCCAACACGTTCAAGGATTTCGTCGCGGTTGGCGAGTATCTGGCCGATGCCGGCATCACCGCGCGTGGCCGGATCGTCGCCCATGGCGGCTCGGCCGGCGGCATGCTGATGGGCGCGGTCGCCAACATGGCGCCGGACCTGTTCCTGGGGATCGTCGCGGAAGTGCCGTTCGTCGACGTGCTCGCCACCATGCTCGACGACACGCTGCCGCTGACGCCGCCGGAATGGCCAGAATGGGGCAACCCGATCGAAAGCGCCGAGGAATACGACCAGATCGCCGCCTACAGTCCCTACGACAACGTGCGCGAACAGGCCTATCCCAACATCCTCGCGCTCTGCGGTCTCACAGACCCGCGCGTCACCTACTGGGAGCCGGCCAAGTGGATCGCGAAACTGCGCACCCACAACTCATCGAACGCGACGATCCTGTTGCGCACCAACATGGAAGCCGGACACGCCGGCGCGGCGGGGCGGTTCGACCGGCTCAAGGAAATCGCGCTGGTCTACGCCTTCGCGCTGAAGATCGCAGGCGCGCTGAAGATCGCAGGCAAGGCGGAATAGCCGCTTGCGGATCTCGAATTGTGTCTGGACAGGAATAGTTTTAAGATTAAAATAATATCTGTATCGGGCGCATAGCGAGGATGCGTCAACGTGTCTCGAAATCCGCGACACGTTGGGATAGAGGTTGCGCCTACCGTTCACGAGAAGACCAAGGGAAGCCCTATGTCCGTCGTCGCCAGCGCGAAGCCGTCTCCGACCAGCTACGCCAAGTTCGTGTGGGAGGATCCGTTCCTCCTTGAGGACCAGCTCAACGAAGACGAGCGGATGATCCGCGATACTGCGCAAGCCTACGCGCAGGACAAGCTGATGCCGCGCGTGCTGGAAGCGTATCGTCACGAAAATACCGACCGGGCGATCTTCAACGAGATGGGCGAACTCGGCCTGCTCGGTGTCACGATCCCGGAAGAGTATGGCGGCGTCGGCGCCGGCTACGTCTCCTATGGGCTGGTCGCGCGCGAAGTGGAGCGCGTCGACTCCGGCTACCGTTCGATGATGAGCGTGCAGGCCTCGCTGGTCATGTATCCGATCTACGCTTATGGCGACGAGACCCAGCGCAAGAAGTACCTGCCCAAGCTCGCCTCCGGCGAATGGGTCGGCTGCTTCGGCCTGACCGAGCCGGACCACGGTTCCGATCCGGGCGGCATGGTGACACGCGCCGAGAAGACCGACAGCGGCTATCGCCTCACCGGCGCGAAGATGTGGATCTCGAACTCGCCGATCGCCGACGTGATGGTGGTCTGGGCGAAGTCCGCCGCGCACGACAACCAGATCCGCGGGTTCATCCTCGAAAAGGGCATGAAGGGCCTGTCCTGCCCGAAGATCGAAGGCAAACTGTCACTTCGCGCCTCGATCACCGGCGAGATCGTCATGGACAATGTCGAGGTCCCGGAAGAGAACCTGCTGCCCAACGTCTCCGGCCTCAAGGGCCCGTTCGGCTGCCTCAACCGCGCCCGCTACGGCATCTCCTGGGGTGCGCTGGGCGCGGCCGAGTTCTGCTGGCACGCGGCGCGGCAATACACGCTCGACCGCAAGCAGTTCGGCAAGCCCCTCGCCGGCACCCAGCTCATCCAGAAGAAGCTCGCCGACATGCAGACCGAGATCGTGCTGGGCCTGCAGGGCTCGCTTCGCGTCGGCCGCCTGTTCGACGAGGGCAAGGTGGCGCCGGAGATGATCTCGATCGTCAAGCGCAACAACTGCGGCAAGGCGCTCGACATCTCGCGCATGGCCCGCGACATGCATGGCGGCAATGGCATTGCCGACGAGTTCCACGTCATGCGGCACCTGACGAACCTCGAGACCGTCAATACCTACGAGGGCACGCATGATGTCCACGCGCTGATCCTCGGCCGCGCGCAGACGGGCATCCAGGCGTTCTTCTGAGGAAGACAGCCGCGGACCGCGATCCGCGTTTGACCGAAAGCCCGGGGTCTGACCCCGGGCTTTTTTTGTCACTTGGGGGTGCCGCCCCCTGAGCATGACGTGGAGGCATGGCGTCGAGGGCAGGCGGTCCGGAAGTCCCTTCCGGAAGTCCTTCGACGTCCTTAACCGGCGCGGACCTGCGATCTCATACGGACCGCCTGCGCGCCGGTCGCGATCACCGTTTCCATAGCCAGCGCCAGTGCACCCCATCCTGGACGCCCCGACGGGGCGTTCGGGGCGCGTTCCTCCGCCGGCCAGGGCAGGTGCACGAAGCCGGCGGGGCCTCCTGCACCGCCCGTCTTTCCCCGTGCCGCCGTCAACGACACCCAGGTCGCGTAGTTGCAGAGATATCCGCCCGCATCCGCCGACAGCGTCGCGGGGATGCCGGCACGCCGGAGCGCCACGACGATCTTCTCGGCCGGCAACGTCGTGCGGCGGTATGGCGGGCCGCCGGGCTCGATGGCTAAGGCGGCTAGCCGCTTTCCCCCCGCATCAGGGCGGACCGGTGTCGCATGGTTCGCCGCCCGCGTCTCGATCCGCACCGTCCGCGCCCGGCCATGAAGGCCGAAGTGGATCGCCGCATCGGGCCGAACGTCGTTCCACAGTCTAGGCAGAAGGTCGGACACGGCGGCGTATTCGGTCGGCAGGATCGCGGCGGCCACATCAATGTCGAACCGCCGGACCAGGCGCTTCACGTCGAGGGCATTCACCAGCACCTCGGTCGGATTGCGCCGCGCGCCGGGAAACGACGAGAAACCGGTGACAAGCAGGCGGGGCTTTGCCATCGCCGTCCTCACTCACGCGCCAAGCGCCGGGGCGACCTCCTCGACCGCCGCGGTCGGTGCCAGGCGGCCCTCGCGAACGTCCCGTTCCAGCGCGTCAAGGCGCGCGGAGACGTCGGGATCCGAGCGCAGACGCGCGAGCAGCCGTTCCTCCAGCATTCCCCACATCCATTTGACGCCCTGAGCGGCACGGCGCTCGTCGAATTCGCCGGAGGCCTGCATGGTGGCGCGGTGAGCGCCGATCTCGACCCACAGCTTGTCGAGGCCGAGATTGCTCAGCCCGGATACCGCCAGCACGGGCGGGGTCCAGTTCGGGCTTATCGGCGTCAGGATGTGCAGGGCGGCGCGCAGCGACGCGGCGGCCTGTCGTGCGCGATCGGCGTTTTCGCCATCGGCCTTGTTGACCGCGATGATGTCGGCGATCTCCAGGATCCCCTTCTTGATGCCCTGCAGTTCGTCGCCGGCGCCTGGCAGCGCCAGCACGACGAAGACGTCGACCATGTCGGCGACCGCCGTTTCCGACTGCCCCGTCCCGACAGTCTCGACGATCACGACGTCGAAGCCGGCCGCCTCGCAGACGAGCATGGTCTCGCGCGTCCGCGCGGCGACGCCCCCAAGGGTCCCGGCGCTCGGCGAGGGACGAATGAAGGCATTCGGATCTACCGCCAGACGGGCCATGCGCGTCTTGTCGCCCAGAATCGAGCCACCGGTGCGCTGGGAGGACGGATCGACGGCGAGCACCGCCACCTTGTTTCCGGCATCCGTCAGGTTGATGCCGAGCTGGTCGATGGTGGTCGACTTGCCGACACCCGGAACCCCGCTGATACCGACGCGCCAGGCCTCTCCTGTGTAAGGCAGGATCGCCTGCAGCAGCGCGGCGGCGGCGCGGCGATGGTCTGGCTTTCGGGACTCGATCAACGTTATCGCGCGGGCGAGCGTCGCCCGGTCGCCGGCACGCAGGTCGGCAACGGTTTCCTCGATCGAGCGACCGTTGGGCATCGTCGCGGAAGAACAGTCGGCGTTCGTCATGGTCGCGGCATAGCGCAGCACGGCGCCCGCGTCACGCCCTAGTCACGGTTTTCAACCGGCCCGCTGCGGCACCCAGACAATGCGCTGCAGCTTGCCGTCGGCAAGGGCCGATGCCGGGGCCAGCTCGTTGGGCGAGCCGTTCCAGCCTCCGTTGTCGAAGACGAGGTAGATGTTCGAAGCGCCGCGCGCCGCGCACACAGCCATGCCCAGCCACGGGCCGGAGCCGACGTTGCAGTCGTTGCGGCTCGTGCCGGCCTGGCGGAAGCTCATGCCAAGCCGCTCGCCGTTCGGGCCGGCGACGGCGAGACCGGAGCCGTGCACGGCCTTGACCGCCTTTCCGCCCCTGGCGGGGATCACCATCATGACCTGCAGCCCGTCGGAGAACACGGTCAGCGCGTCGACGACGCCATCCTCGTCAGCGGTCGAGATGACGTCTATCCGCTGTTCGGGGAAGAGCTTGCGGAAGGTTGCCGTCGAATACGGCGTATCCGGCGTGATCGGGCCGGCGGCCTGCGCCGTGATCGTATAGGCTACCGGGATGATGGACGTCGCCGAGGGCTGGTCCTCGCCAACGCAGGCGGCAAGAACGGGGAGCAGGGCGAAAAATGCGAGATATCGTCGGATCATCACGGGTGAACGGACCAGGTCGCCATCACAACTGTCACGACGCGTACACAAGTGCATTTGGCTCCGCAAGACCCTCGTCGTCGCGACGGACGACGGGGACGCCAGCGACACTGAGGCGCTAGCCATCTCGCCGCGACCGTATCTCCCAGTGAATGTTCGCCGTACGCTAGAGAATCGGGCATTTCGAGTTCGAATTCACAACGTCTTTGAAGACTTGAAGGGGATCACGACGATGTTACGCCAATCAGCACTCGCCATTGGATTGTCCGCGGCGCTTTTCGCGTCCGCGGCGCATGCCGAGCCACCCTATCCGACGGTCGACTTCCAGGGCGACTGGGTGTTGAGCGACGGCAAGGGCATGGACGTGCGCGCCACGATGCACTACTCGGCCGCAAACCGAAAAATGCGCATCAACATGAAACAGCAGGGCATGGCGATGAGCAGCGTCCGCGACATGGCCAGCGGCGACATGATCCTGTGGTCGGACCAGATGCCGGGCATGGCGATGCGGGTGCCGAACATCGACGCCAACGATTTCGACGGCACGCCGACCGACGAAAAGAAGACCGTGAACGGCGAGGATTGCACCGTCTGGGAGATGAAGCAGGCGCTCGCCTGCCTGACGGCCGATAACATCCCGATCGAAGTGACCGGGGAAGGCTTCGGCTCGGGCCTGGAGAACCTGCAGCGCACCGAACAGGATCCGGCCGTGTTCGAGGTCCCGAGCGGGCTCAACGTCATGGACATGCCCGCCGGCATGCCGGGAGCGCCCAATCCGGGCCAGGGGCTGCCCTTCTAGCCGGCCCTCACGGTCCGGCCCGCCCTATTCCGCTGCCTGGGCGGGCCCATGGCCGAGGCGGCGATTGAGCTCATCGATCAGCGAGGCCGCCGCCTCCGAGATGACGGTGCCGGGAGGGAAGATCGCCGAGGCGCCGGCTTCCTTCAGCGCGGCGAAATCCTGCGGCGGGATGACGCCGCCGACGACGATCATGATGTCGCCGCGGCCGGCCTCCTCGAGCGCTGCCTTCAGCTCGGGCACCAGCGTCAGATGGCCGGCGGCGAGCGACGACACGCCGATGATGTGGACGTCGTTCTCGACCGCCTGACGGGCGGCCTCGGCGGGGGTTGCGAACAGCGGGCCGATGTCGACGTCGAAGCCAAGGTCGGCGAAGGCGGAAGCGATCACCTTCTGACCACGATCGTGGCCGTCCTGCCCCATCTTGGCGACCAGGATACGCGGCCTGCGGCCCTCCTCCTTCTCGAAGGCATCGACCATGCGCTGCACGCGCTTGACGCTATCGTCCATCTGTCCGACCTCCTGCCGGTAGACGCCGGAAATCGCCTGGATCTCCGCCTGGTGGCGGCCCCAGACCTTTTCCAGCGCGCCGGAAATCTCGCCGACGGTGGCCTTGGCGCGCGCGGCGTCGACAGCAAGCGCCAGCAGGTTGCCTTCACCGGTCTGGGCGCAGCGGGCCAGCGCTTCGACCGCCGCGGCCACGGTCGCCGGATCGCGTTCGCCGCGCAGCCTTTCGAGCTTGTCGATCTGCTGCGTGCGCACCGCGGAATTGTCCACCTTCAGGATATCGATCTCGGCCTCTTCCTCAGGACGCCAGCGATTGACGCCGACCACCGCCTGGCGGCCGGAATCGATGCGCGCCTGGGTCCGGGCGGCGGCTTCCTCGATCCTGAGCTTCGGCAGCCCGGCCTCGATGGCCTTGGCCATGCCGCCCATCGCCTCGACCTCTTGGATGTGCGCCCATGCCTTGGCCGCGAGATCGTGGGTCAGGCGCTCGACATAGTAGGAGCCGCCCCACGGGTCGATGACGCGGCAGGTGCCGGCCTCCTGCTGGAGCAGGATCTGGGTGTTGCGGGCGATGCGGGCGGAGAAGTCCGTCGGCAGCGCCAGTGCCTCGTCCAGCGCATTGGTATGCAGCGACTGGGTGTGGCCCTGGGTGGCCGCCATCGCCTCGATGCAGGTGCGCGTCACGTTGTTGAAGACGTCCTGCGCGGTCAGGCTCCAGCCCGACGTCTGGCAGTGCGTCCTGAGCGCCAGCGACTTGTCGCTCTTGGGCTCGAACGGCTGCACCAGCTTTGCCCACAGCAGGCGCGCGGCGCGCAGCTTGGCGATCTCCATGAAATAGTTCATGCCGATCGCGAAGAAGAACGACAGGCGTGGCGCGAAGGCGTCGACCGACAGGCCGGCGGCGACGCCGGCGCGCAGATACTCGACGCCGTCGGCGAGCGTGTAGCCGAGCTCCAGGTCCGCCGTCGCCCCGGCTTCCTGCATGTGGTAGCCGGAGATCGAGATGGAGTTGAACTTCGGCATCTTCTCCGCCGTGAAGGCGAAAATGTCCGAGACGATCCGCATCGAAGCCTTGGGCGGGTAGATGTAGGTGTTGCGGACCATGAACTCCTTGAGGATGTCGTTCTGGATCGTGCCCGACAGCTTCTCGGTCGGCACGCCCTGCTCCTCGGCGGCGGCGATATAGAGCGCCATGATCGGCAGCACCGCCCCGTTCATCGTCATCGACACGCTCATCGTGTCGAGCGGGATGTGATCGAACAGGGTGCGCATGTCGTAGATCGAGTCGATCGCGACACCGGCCATGCCGACATCGCCCTTCACGCGCGGATTGTCGGAATCGTAGCCGCGGTGCGTGGCCAGATCGAAGGCGATCGACAGGCCTTTCTGGCCGGCGGCGAGGTTGCGCCGGTAGAACGCGTTGGAATCCTCGGCCGTCGAGAAGCCCGCATACTGCCGGATCGTCCACGGCCGCGTGGCGTACATGGTCGGATAGGGACCGCGCAGATAGGGCGCGATACCCGGCCAGGAATCGAGGAAATCAAGGCTTTCGCGGTCGGCATCGCCATAGGTCGGCCTAACCGGGATGCCTTCGGGCGTTTCCCAGGCGGCGGTTTCGGATGCCGTCACCGGGGTTTCGGACAGCGCGAACGCCACCTTGGTGAAGTCGGGGATGCGCGTCATCTCGCCGGGCACTCCATCATTTCCGGACGTCGCCGGTCAAACCGAGCCGCTCGTGGGCCGCGGTCAGTTCCGCCAGAATATCACAGCCTGCGTAGATAAAGGCATCGATGCCGGCGGCACGCAGGTCGGCCTCGCGGTCGCCCGGGCGGCCGGCCAGATAGACGCCTTTCGCGGAGGCGGCTTTGAGCGCCTCGGCAACCGCCTTGCCTTGCTCGCCATAGGCATCGTCGGTGCCGCAGATGCAGGCAACCTCGGCGCCGCTTTCGCGGTAGGTCGCGATCATGTCGTCGAGACCGTCAAAGGCGATACCGCCGACGGCCTCGATGCCGCCGGCCTCGAAAGCGTTGCGCGCGAAGCTCGCACGCGCGGTGAAATCGGCCACGCGGCCGAGCGTTGCGAGAAAAACCTGCGGCCGCCGGCCAGTGGCCTGCAGCACTGCATCGGAGGTATCGCGCAGACGCTCGAACGGCTCCGCCAAGCGCATCTTCGGGATGGCCTGGGTCCGTACCCAGGGACCACCACCGGTGGCCACCATGTCCGCCAGCGTCGCGCCGTTGCGCGCGGCGGCGACGAGCGCCCTGTAGCGTTCGCCGTGATCGGCCGACGGCGGCTCGAGGGCGACGCCGGAATGTTCGACTTCCCAGGTGGGGGCGTCCAGCGTGGAGACAGGGAGTTCTGCCAGGAACGGGTATTCCGATATGCCCGTCAGCGGCTCCTTGCGCGTGGCGACATCGCGGTCGCGGCGATCGCGAACGTCGGTCATACGGGCCTGGAAGGCACCATCGATCAGCGATTTCACGATGCCGCCCTCGGCCTCGATCGTCTGGAATTCCTTCCAGGCTGCTTCGGCCATGGCCGCGGTCAGGGTTTCCACATAGCCGGAACCCGCGGCCGGATCGCCGACACGGAACAGGTTGGCCTCTTCCATCAGGACGAGTTGCGTATTGCGTGCGATCCGCCGGGCAAACGCATCGGGCAGTCCGCGCGCGGCGGTAAAGGGCATGACGGTGATGGAATCCGCACCGCCGAGCGCTGCCGCCGTCGTCGCGACGGTCGTGCGCAGCAGGTTCACCCACGGATCGCGGCGGGTCATCATCCGCCACGCGGTCTCGGCGTGGACGCGCGCCGGCGCCGGCGCCATGCCGCACGCCTCCTGCACCCGGTTCCACAAAAGCCGCAGGGCCCGGAACTTTGCGATCGTCACGAACTGGTCGGCGTCGGCGGCAAGCGAGAACGTCACGTAGGTCCGCGCATCCTCGAGCGATATGCCTCCGGCCTCGAACATGCGCAGATGCTCCAGGGCATCGGCGACGCTATAGGCGAGTTCCTGCACCTCGGACCCACCGCCGGCATGGACGGCGCGACCATCGGTGACGTAGGGCGCGACGCGAAGCCCGTTTGTCTTCAGGTAGTAGCCGAGATCAACACCCCAGGCTGATATCCGGTCGTAGGGGCCCGCCAGCCGGCCATCGGCGAGCAGGCCGTTGGCGGGATCGGATTGGCCGACGACGTCGATCGCATCGGGCCCGAGGCCGAGCTTCTCGACCAGCGCCATGGCCAGAACCAGCGCCGGACGGCTTTCGTAGCCGGCATCGAGCCGCAGCTTCACGCGCGTCAGGTCGATGCCGTCGAGAAGACGCTCCATGTCGTCCAGCGATTGGGGGGCAACGCCGAAGCCATTGGCGCCGGGCGCGCCAGGCAGGACGAGTTCCAGACCATCGGCGCCGCCTTCGATGTCGGCGCGGGCAAGCCGATTGGCCTCGTCGAGATCCGGATGATCGACCCGCTGGAACACCGCCCAGCGGCCAGCGTCGGGGCGCACATGGCGCCCCGGCTCGTGCTGTCCGTACAGCGGCATGATTTCCAGCCCGTCGCGAGTCCTGGAGACCAGCGCACGCTTGAAATCCCGCCCGGCCAGGACCTTTTCGACCAGGCCCAGCCATTGCGCTTCGTCGGCTGCCGGAAACCCGGCCGCCAGATCGAGTTCACTCATTCGGTCGTCTCGCCTGCTGTATTTCTCGTCGACCGCCAAAAACGACGGTGGTTGTGTGCCACAGCAGGCGGGTGGCCGCTACTGCCTATTTTTTATGGGCCGTATGCAGCCTCAGTATTTCATCATGGGCGACAGGGACTTGGCCTGATCGACCCAGCTCTTGACCTTGTTGGGGCTCGGCAGGGCGCGCACGAGCTTCTTCGCCGCGTTCACCTCGACCATCTTAGCGAGCAGATTATCGGGCTTGCGGTTGCGCAGCTCCTTGACAGTGTCGACGCCAGCGACCTCGAGAAGCTCGGAATATTCCTCGCCAACGCCTTTGATGCGCATCAGGTCGGACATGTTGGCCCATTTGAGAATGAGCGTCTCGTCGATCCCGGACTCGGCGGCCAGTTGCTTGCGGCCCTTCGGATTCTTGGCTCTATCGAGCAACTTTGCGGTCGTCATGACGCCGATCGCATTCAATTTCTTGGCGTATTTCGGGCCAATTCCCTCGATCTTGAGCACGGGGTAGGACATGCAGCGCCTCCTGTCTCTCGTTGTCCAAGAATAGAGCCCGACTTCCCCCCTCAGGCGAACTGGCTCAGACCGGGAATCGAGCCGACAACATCGTCGACCAGTTCGTCACCTGCATGTTGTTTCGCAAAGGCAACTAATTGTCGAGTCACACCCTGGATTTCGCCCATGCCGAGGCCGGCGGACTGCAAGGAACTGAACGCGGCCATGGCGCCCATCATGCCGCCCAGACCACCTTCCGGCGTTTCGATCGATTCCGCGCCGGGCAGCTTCTCCATTAATTCGGAAACCTTGTCGGCGGGACCGGACTGCTTGAGGAAGCCGAGTATGATCTTCAGCGCGGTATCCGCCTGTTCCCTGGTAACCCCAACCTGGTCCACGAGCTGGTCGATGAGCTCATCCATATCGGCCTCCTGTACATATCCGTTCGCGAGTCGGGGCCATTCTGCCCGCCGCCAGAGAGTGAAACAAGCCGCGCATTGCGCGCCCGCCAGCCGGTTTTTATAACCGGAACGCGACTGCCGCGATCGCCGGCGCCCGACGGTTCGAGGAGACTACCCGAGATGTCTGATAGCGACGGCAAGATCTACGTCGGCACAAGCGTCAAACCGGAATACATCCACCTGCGCTACGCCAACCGGCATGGGCTCGTGACGGGCGCGACCGGCACCGGCAAGACGGTGACGCTGCAGATCCTCGCAGAAGGCTTTTCCAACGCCGGCGTTCCCGTTTTCTGCGCCGACGTGAAGGGCGACCTGTCGGGCATCGCGGCGGCCGGCGAGCCGAAGGACTTCCTGCTGAAACGCGCCGAGACCATCGGTCTCACCGACTACCGGTTCCAGGCCACCCCGACCGTTTTCTGGGACCTGTTCGGCGACCAGGGCCATCCGGTTCGCACCACGGTCACGGAGATGGGACCGCTGCTGCTCTCGCGTCTCCTGGAACTGTCCGAAGCGCAGGAGGGGGCGCTCAACATAGCCTTCCGCCTCGCCGACGAAGAGGGACTGGCGATCCTCGACCTGAAAGACCTGCGCTCCCTGCTCGAGTATCTCGCAAGCGTCGGCAGCGAGATCACCACCTCCTACGGCAACGTCACCAAACAGACGATCGGTGCCATCCAGCGCCGGCTGCTCGTGCTCGAGAACCAGGGTGCCGAGCACTTCTTCGGAGAGCCGGCGCTCGAGATCGCCGACCTGATGCGTATCGACCGGGACGGCCACGGCATCGTCAACGTGCTCGCCGCCGACAAGCTGATCTCGTCCCCGCGCCTCTACGCCACCTTCCTGCTGTGGCTATTGTCGGAGCTGTTCGAGGAGCTTCCCGAGGTCGGCGATCCCGACAAGCCGAAGCTCGTGTTCTTCTTCGACGAGGCCCATCTCCTGTTCGACGATGCGCCCGACGCGCTGATCGACAAGGTCGAGCAGGTCGTCCGGCTGATCCGCTCCAAGGGCGTGGGGGTTTATTTCGTCACGCAAAATCCGCTCGACGTGCCCGACAAGGTGCTTGCCCAGCTCGGCAACCGCGTGCAGCACGCGCTGCGGGCCTATACGCCGCGCGAGCAGAAGGCCGTGAAGACGGCGGCCGATACGTTCCGGCCCAATCCCGATTTCGATACCGCCCGGGTGATCACCGAGCTCGGTGTCGGCGAAGCCCTGGTCTCCACGCTGGAGGACAAGGGCGTGCCGTCGGTGGTGCAGCGTACGCTGATCCGCCCGCCGGCCTCCCGACTCGGCCCCCTCGACGAGCGCGAGCGCGCGGCCGTGATCCTGTCGAGCCCGGTGTCGGGCATCTACGACACCGGGCTAGACCGGGAATCGGCCTACGAGATCCTCGCCGAGCGCGCACGCCGGGCGGCCCAGGCGGAACCGGAACCCGCACGCGGCAGGGGGCGCAAGAGCGACGAGACGATCTGGGGCGTTCCCAGAAAGGATGTCGAGGATGCCGGCATGCAGATCGTGAAGTCGTTCGGCCGTTCGCTCGCGTCCGCGCTCGGCCGGGAGCTGGGCACGAGCGGCAACCGGATCCTGCGCGGCATCTTCGGGTCGCGGCGGCGCTAATCTCCGTGGCCGGATACTTGCCGAGCCACGCGGCTTGCACTAGCCGTTGATGCTAAGCTGCACGCCGGCACACGCACCATAGGAGCTTCCATGACCGCAACCGACAAGGCGCTCTCGGCAATCGATGCGAACCATCCCGCCAGCCTCGACCGGCTGTTCGAGCTGATCCGCATCCCGTCCGTTTCGACCGATCCGGCCCATAATGAGGACTGCCGCAAGGCCGCCGACTGGGTCGTCGAACAGCTGCGCGAGATCGGCTTCGAGGCATCGGCACGAGAGACCGGCGGCCAGCCGATGGTGGTCGGCCATGGCGGCGCCAAGCCCGGCAGCGGCGTGCCACACGTCCTGTTCTACGGACACTACGACGTGCAGCCGGCCGATCCGCTCGACCTTTGGGAAACGCCGCCCTTCGAGCCGCGTCTGGTCGACACGCCGCAGGGCGAGCAGATCGTCGCGCGCGGGGCCTGCGACGACAAGGGCCAGTTCATGACCTTCGTCGAGGCCTGCCGCGGCTGGGTCGACGCGACGGGCAGCCTGCCGATCGCGATCACCGTGCTGATCGAAGGCGAAGAGGAATCCGGCAGCCGCAGCCTCGGCCCGTTCCTGGACTCCCACAAGGACGAGTTGAAGACCGACTTCGCCTTGGTCTGCGATACCGGCATGTGGGACGCCAAGACGCCGGCGATCAACACCATGTTGCGTGGCCTGCTGCTGGAGGAAATCGTCGTCACCGCAGCGAACCGCGACCTGCATTCGGGCATGTATGGCGGGGCGGCGCGCAATCCGATCCGGGTTCTGGCGCGCATCATCGCCGACCTGCACGACGCGGACGGGCGCATCCAGGTGCCGGGCTTCTACGACGGGGTCGAGGAACTCCCCGCCGACGTGAAGGCGCAGTGGGACGGGCTCGGATTCGACGAAAAGGCGTTCCTGGGCGATGTCGGCCTGTCGGTTCCCGCCGGCGAGACGGGCCGGAGCGTCCTAGAACAGATCTGGTCGCGCCCGACCTGCGACGTCAACGGCATCATCGGCGGCTATACCGGCGAAGGCACCAAGACGGTGATCGCCTCGAAAGCCTCGGCGAAGGTGTCGTTCCGTCTTGTCGGCAATCAGGACCCATTCAAGATCCGCGACAGTTTCCGCGCCTTCGTCAAGGAACGCCTGCCGGCGGATTGCAAGGTCGAGTTCATCAGCCACGGCGCGAGCCCGGCCCTGCAGGTCGATGTGTCCGGACCCCAGGTCGCCAGGGCGGCCGCGGCTCTGGAAGCGGAGTTCGACCGGCCGGCGGTGATGATGGGCTGCGGCGGTTCCATCCCGATCGTCGGCGACTTCAAGACCACGCTCGGGGTCGACTCGATCCTGATCGGCTTCGGTCTCGACGACGACAAGGTCCATTCGCCGAACGAGAAGTACAACCTGTCGAGCTTTCATCACGGCACCCGGGCCTGGGCGCGCGTGATCGGGGCGCTGGGCGGGGCGTGATCGAACCGGCCCGGAATCGGGTCGGCGTTCAAGCCGACGGCTGATATCCTTCGGGAATGTCGGCTGTCGGATTTGCCCTTTTCGAAACCGCTATCGGGCCATGCGCCATCGCATGGTCCGAGAGCGGCATCGCGGGCGTGCAATTGCCCGAGGCCTCCACGGAGGCCACGCGGACGCGGATACAGCGGCGGTTTCCGGAGGCCATCGAAATCGCGCCGCCGCCTTCCGTTCAGGACGCAATCGACCGTATCGCGGCGCTGATGGCGGGCAAGCCGAGCGACCTCACCACGATCACACTCGATCTCGAGGGCATTCCGGCGTTCAACCGGCGCGTCTACGACGTGACCCGGGCGATCCCGCCGGGCTCAACGCTGACCTATGGCGAGATCGCCGAGCGGATCGGCGAACCCGGCGCGGCGCAATCGGTCGGCCAGGCCGAAGGCGCCAATCCGTTCCCGATCATCGTGCCCTGCCACCGGGTCCTGGCGGCCGGCGGCAAGGTGGGCGGCTTCTCGGCGCATGGCGGGATCGCCGTGAAACGCAAGATGCTGGCGATCGAGGCCGACGCGGCCGGCCCTGCCCTGCCCTTGTTCGCCCGGCGATCCGACTAGCGGCGACGCGGAACGCGCCGCCTGCACCTACTGTCCCGGCACGCTCTTCAGGTAGGCGGCGATGGCGGCCCGGTCTTCAGGCGTCAGCTCGGCCATATTGCGGACGACCGCGGCCATGCTCGAACCCAGCGTATCGAATTCCGGCGTGAAGCCGGTCTCCAGCGCATAGGCGATGTCGTTCGCGGACCAGTCCTTGAGCCCCGTGGCCGTGATGTCGGGAACCTTGCCCTTCCCATCCGGCGATGGCGCGCCGCTCAGCCACTTGTCGCGCTCGAGTCCGCCGAGGGCGTCGCGCGGCGTGTGGCATTCGCCGCAGTGCCCCGGTCCCGTGACCAGATAGGCGCCGCGGTTGATCTCCTCCGACGCGGCGGGATCCGGCGCGAACGGCTCGCCATCGAAATTCAGCAGTTTCCAGACGCCGAGGGCCCGGCGGATGTTGAAGGGAAACGGCAAGTCATGGCCGGGGATCGCGGTCGAGGCCGGTGCCAACGTGTCGAGAAAGGCCTTCAGATCGATGACGTCCTCCAGTTTCATGCGCTGGTAGGACGTGTAGGGAAACGCCGGATAGTAGTGGCTGCCGTCTGGCGACACGCCATTGACCATGGCATTGGCGAAATCGACCGTCGACCAGCCACCAATGCCGGTATCCGCATCCGGTGAGATGTTGGGAACGTGAAAGGTGCCGAAAGGCGACGGCAGCTCAAGGCCTCCGCCGAGAACGAGCGGGTCTTCCTGGCCGGGCGTGGCGTGGCAGGACGCGCAGCCACCGGCAAAGAACATATAGCGGCCGTGCTCGACGTCAGGCCGGTGGTCGGGCAGATCGCCCGCCGCCAGCGTGCGCGGTGTCGTCAGGAGCCAAAAGGCGCCCGCCCCGATGAGGGCGAGCGCCAGAAATGAAAGGATGATTCGTCTGGTCATGCCGGGAGTATAGCCCGGTTGTCAGCCATCCTTCTTTATCCGGTAGGTCTCGTGACAGCCCTGGCAGGTCTTGCCGAGCGTACCAATGGCCGCCTTGACCCCGTCCAGGTCGGTAATCGGCGTGGCGATGATGGCCGCGGCGGCTTCCTGCAACGCGGCGTCCTTGGCCGCGAAGCCGGCCATGTCTTCCCAGATTTTCGGGCTGGCCGCGGTGTCGCCGCCGGTTTCCGTTCCGGCCGGGAACAGCGCAGTGAAACCCACCGTGCTGTTGAAGAGCACGCGGGCGGCGAGATTGGCGCCGCTTGCCTCGAACGGCGCTTCGCCCTTGGCCATCTTGACCAGCGTTCCCATCGCCGCGCCGTTGTTCTTCATCACCGCCTGGCGGGTGGCGATCGGGTCCATGGCCGCCCAGGCCGCCGCACCGGCGGACAACACGGCGATTGCGGTAGCGGCAAATATCACACGTTTCATGCATTCTGCTCCAGGGTCTGTTTCGGGCGGTGTGCCGCCCGACCTTCGGAAAACCACCGTCGGGACGCAACTCACAGCCGTGTGATCCTCGCCCGCACGGCATCGACAGAAACACGAGGGGGACGGTGGTTATTCCGTGAAGCCGATGCGATCGGGGAACTAATCTTTGTGCGACCGCGAGCGCGGACTCACGCCGGACCAATCGGTGCTAGCGGAATGAAACCCTGCACCGGCATCTGATGCTGCATTGACGATGGCGCGTGAAGGGCTTTCGATAGGGCGCAGACGACGTAGGAGCGCGCGCATGGCGAACTGGTCCCAGACGTGGACGTATCTCGATGGCGAGTGGGTCGATGGCAACCCGCAAATCGTCGGACCGCGCAGCCATGCCTTGTGGCTCGGATCCTGCGTTTTCGACGGCGCCCGAACCTTCGAAGGCGTGTCGCCGGATCTCGACCGCCACTGTGCGCGGGTCAACAACTCGGCGGCCGCGCTCGGCTTGGACCCGACCATGGACGTCGGCGAGATCGTCGAGCTGGCGCAGGACGGAATCGCCAAGTTCGGGGCGGATGCCGAACTCTACATCCGGCCGATGTACTGGGCGGAGGAAGGCGGCTACATGGGCGTGCCCGCGCTGCCCGAGTCGACCCGGTTCTGCCTGTCGATCTACGAAGTGCCGATGCCGGAACCGGCGGGCTTCTCTGTCAGCCTTTCGAAGATCCGCCGGCCGACCCTGGAACAGGCTCCGGTCAACGCCAAGGCGGCGTGCCTCTATCCCAATTCTTCACGGGCACTCAACGAGGTGCGCGAAAAGGGCTTCGAAAACGCCGTGGTGCTCGACGCGATGGGCAATGTGGCCGAGCTCGCCACCGCGAACCTGTTCATGGTCAAGGACGGCAGCGTCCACACGCCCTATCCAAACGGGACCTTCCTGAACGGGATCACACGCCAGCGCATAATCGCGCTGCTGCGCTCCGCCGGCTATCACGTGCACGAGCGCATCATCACCTATCCGGAACTGCTGGACGCGGACGAACTGTTCTCCGCCGGCAACTACGCAAAGGTGTTGCCGGTCAATCGCATCGAGGCCCGCGACCTGCAACCGGGCCCGGTCTATCAGAAGGCCAGAGACCTCTACTGGGAGTGGGCCCACGGCTGAGAGGCCCACTCACCCGACCATACG
Organism: Microbaculum mangrovi; assembly: GCF_051390635.1. Classification (NCBI taxonomy): domain Bacteria; kingdom Pseudomonadati; phylum Pseudomonadota; class Alphaproteobacteria; order Hyphomicrobiales; family Tepidamorphaceae; genus Microbaculum; species Microbaculum mangrovi. Next base: position 113,783 of record NZ_JBPODT010000002.1, on the reverse strand, counting down.
TCGGGTCCAGGTCAGGCCGACTTCTTCTCCATCGGGCACGTGCGCAGCCCCAGGATGGAATAGGCCGGGCACCACCCCATCACCGCGGTGAGAATCGGCACGACACCAATCCAGCCGACCCATTTCCATGCGATGTCGGCCGGGCCGAACAGCGCGAAAGCGATCAGCGCGATGCCGACGACGATGCGAACGACCTTGTCGGCACTACCAACGTTCTTGTCCATGGTGACCTCCAGTTTCAGCCCGCTTCGACTGCCCCGACACAGGTCGAACCCGAAATACGTCAACCTCACCGGAGCCGGCCGCGTTACGCTAGATCAACACCTCGAACCACGTTTCCATTCCTGCGGCCTGATGTTCGAGCATATGGCAATGTATCATCCATTTGCCGGGATTGTCGGCGATCAGACCGATCGTCGTCTCGGCCCGAGGATCGACCGTGACCGTATCGCGCAGCCCCGGCAACGGCGCTCCCGCATCGTCGTAGATCACGAAGTGGTGACCATGCACATGCATGGAGTGCGGAAATAGCGTGTCGTTGACCATTCGCACCGCGACGGGTTCGCCGATCCTGGCCGAGAACAGCGGTTTTTCCGGCATTCCGGCGACACCGTTCAGCGCCCAGACGAGGCCATGCTCGCTGGCAAGCGTCCGCCCGTCCAGGACCTCTCCTTCGAAGCGCGCCTCCTGAAGGAAGGCCATGGCGCCGCCGCTCATCACCAGGTCGACGATGCGCTCCGGCTTCGCCGGAGGCACGGAAACGGGATTGGCGGACAGGGCCGGCGGCGGACCGGCGCGCGGCGCGCGGCCTTCGCCCGCGTCGAGCACGATCGCCGTCGCCTCGAACGGCTCGCCGGAGACTTCGGCGACCGGGAAGCGCCCGCCGGGCTCGCCGACAAGATCCACGATCAGGTCGACGCGCTGGGCCGGGCCCAGGATCAGCGGCCCGGTGCCAAGCCGGTGCGGCGTGACCGGCTGACCGTCGAGCGCCACGATCCACGGATCGAGATCGCCGAAGCCAAGCTGAAGGATGCGGGCGTTGCAGCTCGAGACTACCCTCAGCCGCACGCGGTCGCCCGCCTTCGCCGCGACCGTCTCGAAGTCCCTGCCGTTCACGGTCAGCACGTTGCCGAGGCGCCCGGCATGGGTGGCATCGTGCAGATTGCCGAAGCTCGCCGTATCGATCTGCCCGTCCTGACCGATCCGCCAGTCGTCGAACTGCAGCACGACATCATGATCAACGTCCGGCGGGCTCGCCTCATCCACGATCAACAGGCCGGACAGGCCGCGGTCGAGCTGCGGGCCGGACCCGTGGACGTGCGGATGGTACCAGTACGTGCCGGCATCGGGGACGGTGAAGCGGTAGTCGAAGCGCTCGCCGGGCTGCACCGGCGCCTGGGTCAGATGCGCCACCCCGTCCATCGCGTTGTCGATCCGGATGCCATGCCAGTGAATGGTGGTCGGCACCTCGAGCCGATTGGTCAGCGTCACCGCCACTTCATCGCCCTGGCGCACACGGATCAGGGGACCGGGGGCGCCGCCCTGGTAGCCCCAGATCGCGGTCGCCGGCTCTTCGTCCGTCAAGAGTTGCGCCGTACCGGGCCGGGCTTCGAGCGCCAATGGTCCGGACGGTGCGGCAAGAAGGTGACGAGGCAGGCCGAGCGTCAGCGCGGCCGCGCCAACCGCTGTCCCAGCCATGAAGCTTCGACGCGACAGGAAATCAATCGACATTCGATTCAACGCTCCCGTGAATGACAGTCCAAAGCGGAGGGGCGAGATCCCGATACTAGCGATACATCTAAGGCAGGCCATTCGAAATTTCACGGCCCGGGCCGTACCAATTCCGATCCGCGCCGTTGTTTCTCCTGCGACGTGCGCAAGGGGGCGCCGGCGGCACCTCGCCACCGCCGGCGTCAGTTCAGGGTCATCCGGACCGTGACCGTCCCGGAAATTGCAGGGGACCGTACGTCGCGGGGGCCTACCTATCGGCAGCTATCGCGATCCCTCCCGGGAAGACCATCGTGGCGGATGGAGGGCGTTGTCGTTGACTGCCCTCTATTCGTTGACCCTGCCCGGCAGGCTCAGGTCTCCGGACGCGACATCGAAGACATCCGTCACGCACAGGAGCGGCGCGTGGACATTGGCGTTCACGCGAAGCCCCGAGGTCACACCATCGAACTTCGCGGCATTGACCACGGAGATGTCGGAGAACGGCACACGAACCTCGACCGTTTCCGCGTCAAGAACCGGGTCCCAGCCGGGACTGTCGATCAGGATGGGCAGGCCCGGCCACGTCGCCGGCAAGCGCGGCTTGGCCCCATCCGGGATGTCGATCACCTTGAGCGCGCCCTCGCCGCAGGCATCGTCGGGACCGAGGACCACCCAATGGCTGTGCCACAGGTCGCCGTCATTGCCCAGATCGCCGTCGCCATTCTCGTCAAATAGCGGCGTATCGTCGAAGTCGGGATGCGCGGTGATCACCATGGACAGGATGCCCGCCTTCGGCTCGAAACCGACGACGGCGGGGTCCACGCTGGTTGGCCAGACATAGGCGAATACGTGCGAACCGGCGAGCTTTCCGGTGGCTGCGGGCCTGGATTGACCGGCCTTGCCGGAGACGGCCATGTGAAACACCGCAACGTTGCCTTCGGTCGTGATCCTGGCGTGAACCAGATCGAAGTCGGGCATCGCCGTATTCGACCCTTCGGCCTTGATGCCGCCGGTCCCGTCATGTGCCTGGACTGCCGTTGCCGCGATAGCCAACGCCGCGGAGGCGGCAAGCGCGATGGTGCGCGCCGTCATCACGCACCTCCCTTCAGATCGTCGAGCGAGGCGCCGAAGTTGATGTGGTAGGGATGCCCGTCCATGACGAAGGCGGGAACGGACGTCACACCGGCGGCCTCGGCTTCGGCGATCCGATCGGGTGCTTCGCCCAGATGCACGACTTCGACATCGTACCGATCGGGGTCCAGCGCATCGGCAAACCGGCGCTCGGCATCGACGCAAACGGCGCAGCCGGCGTGGTAGAACTTCGTACTTTGTGTCATGATTTATCGCTTCCTTTCTTTCCCTAGAGGGGTGGCGATTTCGAGCGTCCCGGTCGTTGCAGCGAACGGGACGCTCATTCCTCAATCCGACGCCGCCTCCAGAAAGCGCGTCCACTGGCGCGCCTTGTCGGCGTCGTCGGCCTCTTCGTGGTCGCCGCAATCGAGGCGCAGCGACGCGTCCCCGAAGGCGGCATCCACGAATGCGCAATGGTGCGGTTTGTCCGAACCAGGGTGCGCATTGGGGCGAAAGAACCGGCACGTCACGCAAAGACGTTGCGGTTCGATCAATCCGGATTCCTGCAATGAACGAATGATTCCGGTCAGGGATCGGCGCAGGCCCGCTTGGTCTTCCGGTCGCAGCCTTGCGACGGCGGTCAGCAACTCCGGCGGATAGGCACCGCTTTCCTGCGCCGCGCGACGACCGCTTTCCGTCAGTCCCACCAAGACCGCGCGGCCATCGCGCGGATCCGGGCTCTTCTCGACCAGTCCCTTGCCGCGCAGAGCCGTCACGGCATCGCTAGCGGTCGCGTGCGTCACACCGAGCTGTCCGGCAAGCGCCTGCACGCGGTCTGGCCCCAGCCGATACAGGGTCGTGAGGATGCCGATCTGCGTGGGGGTAAGACCGCTCTGCTCGCCCGCGCGCCATTGCGCGGTTCTCAGCACAGCCCCGATTTTCGCCAGCCCGAAGGCGACCTGTTCCGTCAATTCGTTCGCCATGCATTTTGTATAGGACTCCTATATTTTATGATCAAGCGTTTTCTGGACCAACGGCAGGCCCTCGAGCCGCGCCGGGAGCGAGGCCCGGTTCCTTCGCGGTTATCCGAGGCGACTTATGGAAGTGCGAATCGCCGAGAGGAACCTGCCGGAAGCGGGTCTACAGCCAGCCCTTGCGCTTGAAATAGAAGTAGGGCGCGAGCGCGGAGGCGATCATCACGACGAGGACCAGCGGATAGGCCCACTTCTCATTGAGCTCCGGCATGAACTGGAAGTTCATGCCGTAGATGGAGGCGATCAGCGTCGGCGGCATCATGGCGACCGCGGCAACCGAGAAGATCTTGATGATGTTCGTCTGCTCGATGTTGATGAGCCCCATCGTCGCGTCGAGCAGGAACTCCGTCTTGGTTGCCAGATAGGTGGCGTGGTCGGCCAGCTGATTGGCATCGCGCACCGCCGTCTTCAGGTGCAGCTTGACGTCCTTCGACAGCTTCACCGATCCCGGCCCGGCCGACATGAACGTGAGAAGGCGCGAAATCGTCACAAGGCTCTCGCGGGCCTTGGAGGTCAGGTCGCCGGTGCGGGCGATGCGCGCGACCGTCTTCCTGAAATCATCGGTCTTTATGGGCTTCGAGGATTCGCGCAGGAAGACGTCGTCGCCGATGCGGTCAGCATCCAGGCCGGCATGTTCCAGAACGTCGGCGATGCGGTCGATGAAGGCCTCGATCAGCCCGACAAGCACGAAATCGGCGTTCTGGCAGGCGGGACCGATCTTCGGGGCGCGCTGCAAGAAAAGCGTGATCGGCCGCGGCTCGGCATACCGCACGGTCACCAGACGGCGCCCGACCAGAATGAACGTGACGTCGGTCAGGGTGGGGTTCTCGCCATCGGCGTTCAGAAGCGCGACGACGGTCATGTACAGCGCGCCGTCTTCCTCGAACAGGCGGCTGGACACCTCGATCTCGCGCATTTCCTCGCGGCTCGGCACGTCGATCGTCAGCCAGTGCTCGAGCTGCGCCTCCTCCTCCGAGGTCGGATTCAGGAGGTCTATCCAGACTGCATCGGACGGCAAGTCGGGCCGAGCGCCGGCGTCCGGCACCAGCTGCAAGCCCCGATCCGTCGCGACATGGATGCTCAGCATGGCGCCATTCCCTTGTTCGTGGTCTCACTCGCGTAGTCCGGCGCAGACCGCATGGCAAGGGCAGCAGCGAACTATGACGCGCATATGAAAAACGGGGCGCGAGGCCCCGTTTTCCGTGAAAAGGCGTTCGATATGGCGTCAGGACGCTTTTTCGAACTGCTCCTCGACATATTCCCAGTTGATCAGGTGATCGACCCAGGCGGCGAGATAGTCCGGGCGCCGGTTGCGATAGTCGATGTAATAGGAATGCTCCCACACGTCGCAGCCGAGAATCGGGGTCGCGCCGTGCACCAGCGGGCTCTCGCCGTTGGCCGTCTTCATCACTTCGAGCTTGCCATCCTTCACGGCCAGCCAGCTCCAGCCAGACCCGAACTGGGTCACGCCGGCATTGATGAACGCCTCGCGGAACTTGTCGTAGCCGCCGAGATCGGACTCGATGGCGCTGGCAAGCTTCTCGGGAAGCTTGTTGCCGCCGCCATTCGGCTTCATCCAGTTCCAGAAATGGAGATGGTTGTAATGCTGACCGGCGTTGTTGAAGAGCCCCTGGTTCTTGCCGAAGGAGCCCTTGACGACCTCCTCCAGGCTCTTGCCTTCCCACTCGGTGCCCTTGAGCAGGTTGTTACCGTTGTTGACGTAAGCCAGGTGATGCTTGTCGTGATGGAATTCCAGCGTCTCGGCCGACATATACGGCGCCAATGCGTCGTAAGCGTAGGGCAGATCGGGAAGTTCGAAAGCCATTTTTGTCCCTCCTCGTGCGGTGAACCGGTTCAGGGGAATGTGAAGCTCAGGAGCCTGTCCACGGCTGCCCCCAACCGCTGCACATAGATAGGCCGTGGGACCGGTGTGGGCAACATGGCAGGTGGCAATGTCCAGAATTCTCGTTGTGCCGGGCCGTTAACCGGGCGGAGCGATCCGCGTGCCATGCTGGTCGCGCCTCGTTTGGCGTCGGGATTTCTGGTGGAGAGGTCATGATTGCGACAACGCGGATAACCCGCCGCGGGTTCCTTCTTTCCGGCGCGGCCCTCGCCGCGACGGGGGCCGCCGCGCGGCCGGCATGCGCGCAGGCCTATGGCCTCGACGCGGCGCGATTCGGCATCGTCGCCGACAGCACGACCGACCAGACAGCCGCGCTACAGCGGGCGGTCGACGAGACGCGGATCACCGGCACGCCGCTGTTCCTGCCGCCGGGACGCTATCTTGCAACCGGCCTGGTGCTGCGCTCCGGCGCCCGCATCACCGGCATCGCCGGCGCAAGCCGACTAGTGGCGCTCGGCGACAGCGCGCTTGTGGCCGCGCAGGGCGGCGACACCGTTGGCCTCGACGGGCTCGTGTTCGACGGCATGGCGCGCGCACTCGGCGGCGCCCAGGCACTGGTCGACCTGACCGGGATCAAGGCCGTATCCATCACCGATTGCACGATCGAGAACAGCTGGGCCGACGGGCTCTATCTGAACGACTGCGGCGGCCGCGTCGCCAACACCTCCATCAGCGGGGCGCTCGGCGCCGGCCTGTTCTCGCTCGACGGCAACGACCTCGACATCACCGGCAACCATGTCTTCGACTGCGGCGACAATGGCATCATGGTCTGGCAGTCGACGAAGCAGCCGGACGGAGCGATGATCGCGAACAACCGTGTGGAACGCATCCACAACCGGTCCGGCGGCGACGGGCCCTACGGCAACGGCATCGTCGTCTTCCGCGGCGGCGACGTCACCGTGACCGGCAATCATGTGCGCGACTGCACCTTTTCCGCGATCCGCGTCAATTCCGGTTCCAACGTCATCGTCGCCCAGAACAACTGCACCCGGCTCGGCGAAGTGGCGATATTCGTCGAGTTCGCCTACGACGGGGCGGTGGTGGCCAACAACATCGTCGACACGGCGACGCACGGCATTTCCGTCACCAACCTCGACCAGGGCGGCCATCTCGCCGTCGTCTCGGGCAACCTGATCCGCAATATCGAGATCGGTGATTTTCCGGAGCCCCGCGGCAACGGCATCTTCGTCTCCGCCGACACGACCCTGACCGGCAACGTCGTGGAGAACGCCGCGGCCTCGGGCTTCGCGCTCGGCTTCGGCCCCTATCTGCGCAACGTCACGGCGACCGGCAATGTCGTGCGCAAGGCCGCCGTCGGCTTCGAGATCTCGGTCGTCGAGGGCATCGAAGCCGTGCTCGTCACTGACAACGTGATCTCGCAGGTCTCGAAGGCGGCGATCCTCGGCATGGAATGGGACACCGTCGTCACCGGCGACCTCGCCGAAGACAGTGCGGAGGTCTATCCCGCGCTGACGATTGCCCGGAACCGGGTGGGGTGAGGCACGGCGGACAAAAGCCCGGAGCGCGCCAGAACATGACGCGAGGCTCAAGTCCTTCGATGATCCCTTAAACGGTCTATGCCGGGGCGCGCCCGGCACAGACGGACACCCCGGGACAGTCCTACTTGATCCGCTCGAGGATCGAGACGTAGTTGGCCACCGCGGCGCCGCCCATGTTGAAGATGCCGCCCAGTTCGGCGTTCTCGATCTGCATGCCGTCCGGCGCGTTGCCGCAGAGCTGCATGGCGGTCAGCGCGTGCATGGAGACGCCGGTGGCGCCGATCGGGTGGCCCTTTGCCTTCAGGCCGCCCGAGGGGTTGACCGGCAGGCGCCCGCCGATTTCGGTCTGGCCTTCGAGCGCAATCTTCGCGCCCTGCCCTTCTGGCGCCAGCCCCATCGCCTCGTATTCGATCAGTTCCGCGATAGTGAAGCAGTCATGGGTCTCGACAAAGGAGAGATCGTCGATCTTGACGCCGGCCTGTGCCAGCGCCCGCTTCCAGGCCTCGGCTCCGCCTTCGAACTTGAGGATGTCGCGCTTCGACATCGGCAGGAAATCCTGCACATGGCTCGCGGCGCGGAATGCGACCGCGCGGTTCATCCGAAGCGCGGTCTCGGTATCGGCCAGCACGATCGCCGCGGCGCCGTCGGAGACCAGCGAGCAGTCGGTGCGCTTCAGCGGGCCGGCGACGAGCGGGTTCTTCTCGCTTTCGACGCGGCAGAACTCGTAGCCGAAGTCCTTGCGCATCTGGGCGTAGGGGTTGTTGACGCCGTTCTTGTGGTTCTTCGCGGCGATCCGGGCCAGCGCGTCGGACTGGTCGCCCCAGCGCTGGAAGTAGTTGTGGGCGATCTTGCCGAAGACACCGGCGAACCCGGCCGGCGTTTCGCCGTCCTCCGGCAGATACGAGGCCTTCAGCAGGATATTGCCGATTTCCGGGCCAGGCGTCGCCGTCATCTGCTCGACGCCGACGACGAGCACGACCTTGGCGGCGCCGGCGCGGATCGTCTTGATGCCCTGGTGAACGGCGGCCGACCCGGTGGCGCAGGCGTTCTCGACGCGCGTCGCCGGCTTGAAGCGCAGGTCGTCGCTCGACTGCAACACCAGCGAGGCGGTGAAGTCCTGCGGAGAAAAGCCGCCATTGAAATGGCCCAGCACGATCTCGTCGACGTCCTTCGGACCAATACCTGCATGTGCAAGTGCTTGGTTCGCAGCCGTGACGATGAGGTTCTCGACGGTCTCGCCCTCGAGCTTTCCGAAGGGCGAATGGGCCCAGCCGACGATGCAGGCGGTCATGGCAGATCTCCCATGTTTTGGTTCATCGATTTATAGGCGAGCGGCGCGGCTCCGCCAACAGCGATCAGCGCATGGCAGCCGCGATCCGGTCGCGAACGGCGGCGGCGACACGGATCTCGCCGACCCGAAGATCCATGCGGTTCACGACCGGCGGATTGGCCATCGGCGCGACCGCCGCCTTCTGACTGTCGTTCAGCCCGGCGCACGCGAGGACGGTGGCGGCCATCAGCGCCTCCGAGGCCCGCGAGGCACCATCGTCGATCTTCAGGGCGACGCCAAGGCCGGTCTCGGGGAAGGCGGCGCAGAACACGCCTTCGGCACCGGTCTTGACGAAGGCCTGCGGTCCGGCCCGCTGCATCAACAGGGTGCAGAACCTGCCCGACCCCGCGACCATGAAGGGATGCGCTAGGCAGGCCTCGCGGATACGCTTCAGCGCCGCCGCGCGGCCTTCGCCGACGCCCTCGCCCGTGGCGACCCGCGCAAACGCGACGGCCCAGGCGTCGAGCGGCGCGGCCCAGGTCGGGATCGAGCAGCCGTCGATGCCGCAGCGGTCCGCCGACAGCGCGGCGCCGGTCATGTCCTGCATCGCCTGCCGCACGCGGCGCTGAACCGGATGATCCGCGGTCGAATAGCCCTTCGGATCGACGCCCATGTGGACCGCCAGAGCCAGCATGCCGGCGTGCTTGCCGGAGCAATTGTTGTGGATGCGGCCGGGCACCCGACCGGCCTGGCGCAGGGCGCATCGGTCCTCGTCGCGGGCCGGCGGCTGCGGGCCGCATTCGAGGTCGCTTTCGTCGCGCCCGGCCTTGGCGAGCATTGAACGGGCCGCCTCGACGTGGGCCGGCTCGCCGTTGTGGGAGGAACAGGCGAGCGCGATCTCGGCCGGCGTGAACCCGAAGGCATCGGCACCGCCGTCCTCGACCAGCGGGAGCGCCTGCAAGGCCTTCACCGCCGAGCGGGGATAGACGGGCGAATGCGTGTCGCCGAGGGTAAACACGATGCGGCCCTTCGCATCGGCGATGGCCAGGGCGCCGCGATGACGGCTTTCGACCAGCGGGCCACGGGTGACTTCGACGACGACGGGACTGGCGGACAAATCGGCGGCCCTATGCGATTGCGGTCAACCGACCGGCGCCAGCCTCTCCAGGAGATCCGGTGCACCGGGCCGTGCCGGACGCGCGCTGACGAGGTCGAGCAGCGTGTGCTGATCGAGCACCTCGATGAAGGCGCTCAGCGCGTCGTCGAGGATGCGGTTGATCGGCGCGACCGGGCGAATGGCGCAGTCGGCGCCGCCGCCGAAGCACTCGGCCTCGATATGCGTTTCCTCGGTGACGCGCACGACGTCGCCGATGCGGATATCCCCGGGCTCGCAGGCGAGCTTGATGCCGCCGCCGCGGCCGCGCGTCGTCTCCAGGAAACCGCCCTCGACCAGCATCGGCACGATCTTGAAGACGTTGTGCTCGGTGATGTGCTGGGTGCGCGCGATCTCGGCAACCGTCACCGACCGCTCTGGCGACAGCGCGCAGTGAAGAAGGATGCGCAGGGCGTATCCGGTCTGCTTGGTCAACCGCATGAGTCAGGCCTTGTAGCTACGGTCCGGGCGGTCCGGAAAATCCCGGACGGCGCATCTGATTTCAATTTCCGGTTCAGGCGCGCAATCCGGCGCATTCCCCGGAATACGACGGTGAACCCCTAATCTAGGCAATTTCGGGACCGGGCGCCATAGGCGGCCCGTCAGGCGACACCGTCGCTCAAGTAGGCACGGACCCGCCACAGGGCGACGACAGCAGGCTTTTCCTCGTCCTCGACCTCAAGAACGGCTTCGTAGAGGAGATCGGCGATCGTCGGCTCGGTCGAATCGACCTCCTTGAGCGTCAATATCGCCCGAATCTTCCGGCCCGAGCGCACCGGGGCGACGAACCGCACCCGGTCGAAGCCGTAATTCACGCCCATGGCCGTCCCGGCGATGGACGGCATGACCTCGCCGGCCAGCCCGCCCAGGAGCGACAGGGTCAGGAAACCGTGGGCTACGGTGGTGCCGAACGGCGTCCCGGCGGCCCGCTCCGGATCGACGTGGATGAACTGGTGATCGCAGATCAGGTCGGCGAACTGGTCGATCATCGGCTGGTCGACGAGACGCCAGCGGGATTGCCCCACGTGAGTACCGATCTTGGCCTTGAGCGTGTCGATATCGACCGGTTCCGGTCTCGAAGTGGTGTCCATGCCGGGTCCTTAACGCGTCGGGACGGATCCGCCAAGGGCTACCGCGCAGTGCGTTCCCGCATCCGTAGTTACCACAGGCTTGAATTCAAACGCGCGTTTGAATTAACGTGTGCTCAGATCACAGCCAAAGCGGGACGGCCCCCAAAGCGGGACGCCCCAAGGAGGAGCCAATGGATTTCGACTATTCGCCACGCGTGAAGGACCTGCGCGAGAAGCTCCTCGCCTTCATGGCCGAGCACGTCTATCCGAACGAACCGGCGCTCTACGCCCAGATCGACGAGGGCGGCGACCGCTGGACGACACTGCCGCTGCTGGAGGAACTGAAGCAGGAAGCGCGCAATCAGGGCCTGTGGAACCTGTTCCTGCCGGAATCGAAGGTCGGCGCGGGCCTCACCAATGTCGAGTACGCGCCACTGTGCGAGATCATGGGGCGCAGCCATTTCGCTCCGGAAATGTTCAACTGCTCGGCGCCGGACACCGGCAATATGGAAGTGTTCGAGCGCTATGGAACGCCCGAACAGAAGGCACAGTGGCTGACACCGCTGCTCAACGGCGAGATCCGCTCCGGCTTCTCGATGACGGAGCCGGCGGTCGCCTCGTCGGATGCGACCAACATCCAGATGGAAATACGCCGCGAGGGCGACGAATACGTCATCAACGGGCGCAAGTGGTGGAGTTCCGGCGCCGGCGATCCGCGCTGCCGGATCCTAATCGTCATGGGCAAGACCGATCCGGACAATCCGGACCGGCACAAGCAGCAATCGATGATCCTGGTGCCGCTGCCGCATCCTGGCGTGACGATCGTCCGCCATCTGCCGGTCTTCGGCTTCGACGACGCCCCGCACGGGCACATGGAAATCGCGTTCGACAACGTGCGCGTGCCCGCCTCCAACATTCTGCTCGGCGAGGGGCGCGGCTTCGAGATCGCGCAGGGTCGCCTCGGCCCGGGCCGTATCCATCACTGCATGCGGATCATCGGCGTCGCCGAACGGGCGCTGGAGCGCATGTGCCGGCGACTGGAATCGCGCGACGCCTTCGGCGGGCCGATCGCCAACCAGTCGATCTGGTCCGAGCGCATCGCCGAATCCCGCATCGCCCTCGACCAGGCACGGCTCCTGACCCTGCACGCGGCCTGGAAGATGGATACGGTCGGCAACAAGGAGGCCCGCATCGAGATCGCCGAGATCAAGGTCGCGGCGCCGCATGCGGCGATCAAGGTCATCGACTGGGCGATCCAGGCCTTCGGCGCCGGCGGCGTCGCCGACCACATCATGTCGAACGCCTACGCCTATGCCCGCACCGTGCGCATCGTCGACGGGCCCGACGAGGTGCATCGCAACCAGATGGCGCGGCTGGAACTTCGCAAATACCGCAATACCGATCCGGCCCGCACCGGCGGAGAGGGCAGCGTGTACCTGGCGTAACGCCGAGATGGCCGGCACCGCAAAAGGGGAACAGGCCAGCCCCCGTGGCGAGGAGACGCGAACGCTGATCCTCGACACGGCCGAGGGCATGTTCGCCACGCACGGCTATTCCGGCGTCACCATGCGGGCGCTGACGGCCGCGGCCGGGGTCAACCTGGCCGCGGTGAACTATCACTTCGGCTCGAAGGACGCGCTGCTTCTGGAGGTGTTCCGGCGCGGCGGCCTAGCGATCAACCGGGAGCGGGCCCGTCTGCTGCGCGCGGCGGAGGCGCGGTCGGCACCCGATCCCGCCCCCGTCAGCGAAATCCTGCGCGCCCTGTTCGAGCCGCCCCTGCGGGCCACCCTGACGGAGCAGCGAAAGACCGGCGGCCGGTCGATCTACATGCAGTTCGTCGCCCGCGCCGTCCTGGACGGCCCACCGGAAATGCGTGCGTTGATCGAGCGAGACGTGCGCCACCTGGAACGCTTCGTCGACGCGCTGTCCCGCGCCCTGCCCCATCTGCGGCGTGAAGACCTGTTGTGGCGCTTCCACTTCGCCATGGGCGCGCTGCACGCGCTCTATCACGACCTGCGACGGCTGGAGGCACTTTCCGGCGGCGCCTGCGACCTCGCCGACGTCGAGGCGATCATCGGCCGCGTGGTCGACTTCGCCGCGGCGGGGTTGGAGGCCGAATAGGGACCGCCGGGGCGGAAACGCGATGCCCGGGTCGATCCCTGGCATGACGTGCCCGGGGATCGGTCTATACTGTGTGCTGCGCCGCGAAGCCGGTGAGAAAGCGCGTCAGGTTCCTGCCCAGATCGTCGCAGAGATAGCCGCCCTCCTGGACGATCACCGTCGGCAGGCGCAAGCCGGCGATCTTCTCGCCGATACGGCCAAAGCCGTCCGTCGAGACCCTCAGGCCGCCGAACGGATCGCCTTCGTAGGCGTCCAGGCCGAGCGCAACGACGAGCGCGCCGGGACTGTAGGCTCGGATGCGGGCAATGGCGCTGTCGAGGGCCTCGAGGAAGGCGGCATCGGCGGAATGGCGCGCCAGCGGCAGGTTCATGTTGTAGCCGTAGCCGGCGCCCTCCCCGCGCTCGTCCTCGTATCCCCAGAAGAACGGATAGAAGCGCGACGGATCGCAGTGGAGCGAGACGGTGAGCACATCGGCGCGGTCGTAGAACATGCCCTGCGTGCCGTTGCCGTGATGCAGGTCGACGTCGAGGATGGCGACGCGGTCGTGGACCGCGCGCAGACCCTGCGCGGCGACGCCCGAATTGTTCACGTAGCAGAAGCCGCCGGCCATGTCGGCAAAGGCGTGATGGCCGGGCGGACGCGACAGCGCGTAGACCGACGCGGCCCCGTCGAGAACGGCCGTCGTCGCCTGCACCGCCGTCGACGCGGACAGGCGCACCGCCTCCCAGGTATCCGCCGAGATCGGACAGGCGGTGTCGGCCATGTGATAGCCGGCCTGGCCGTCGACGGAGCGCGGATAGCCGGACCGGCTGCGAACCGGATGGACGTTCGGGATCACTTCGGCGGACGCGCCCTGGCGGCGGGTCCAGCGCGCGTGGGCGCTCATCAGAAATTCGATGTAGGCGGGCGAATGCACCGCCGAGATCGGCCCGGGCCCCTGCTCCACGGTCAATTCGTGCTCGAGACCGGCCTCGATCGCGCCGGCCAGCAGCCGGTCGGCGCGTTCGGGCATTTCCGGGTTCTGGGTGATGACGCCGCTTGCGACGAAATGCTTCGGATAATGCCGCTTCTGGGCTTCGTTGTAGACGACCTTCATTTCAGTTCCGGTTCCTGCAGCATCGATTCACGCCATAAGTGTAACGACATACGGGCGGGCGCGTCCGAGCCTATCCGTAATGCCCGACGAGATCGACGCTTTCGCCGGACCGCGTCACCCGTTCCCCTTCGGCAGACCGAGCTCGTCGGACAGCGCGTCGAACGACGCGGTGAGTTTGTCCATGATCTCGGCGACATGATCCTCGGTCGCGATCATCGGCGGGCAGACGAGGAAATGATCGCCCTCGCGCCCGCCGCGGGTGCGGCGGGAATAGATGATCAGGCCGCGTTCATAGGCGTGCTCGACCAGCCGGATATAGGCATTGTCGCTTACCGGAAGCGGCGCCATCGTGTCGCGTTCGGATACCAGTTCGAACGCCAGCAGGAGGCCCCTGCCGCGCACGTCGCCGATGAAGGGATAGTGCGCCATCAGGCCGGTGAGTTCGGCCTTCAGGTGATCGCCGATCCGCGCGGCGTTGCCCATAAGGTCCCGCTCCAGGATCTCGTCGAGAACCGCGAGACCGGCGGCGCAGGAGAGCGGATTGCCGGCATAGGTGTAGCCATGAATGAAGCCGCCGTTATCGAGCACCGGATCGACCAGCGCGCGGTCGGCGATCATCGCACCGAGCGGCGCATAGCCGGCGGCGAAGCCCTTTGAGACGACGACGATATCGGGCCGGATGCCCCAGTGCTCGGCGGCGAGGAACTTGCCGGTACGCCCCGCCCCGCTCATCACCTCGTCATAGATCAGGAGAATGCCGAACTCGTCACAGATCTCACGGATGCGCGCGTAGTACGGGTCGGGCGCGACCAGCGCGCCGGTCGAGGCACCGCCGACCGGCTCCATGATGAAGCCCAGCACCGTCTCCGGCCCCTGCCGCAGGATCTCCTGCCTGAGCATCTCGGCATAGCGCAGGCCGCGCTCGTCCATCGAGAGCGGGTCGCGGTCGAGATAACAGGTCGGCGCGGGAATTCGCGGCATCTCGCGCAGCATCGGCGAGAACGGCGCGGTCATCAGCGCCATGCCGGTCACGGCCAGAGCGCCGAGCGTAGAGCCGTGATAGGAGGGATAGCGCGAGATTACTTTCCAGCGGCTTGCCTGGTCCGTCGCCACGGCCCACTGGCGGGCGAGCTTCAGAGCGCTCTCCACCGCTTCGGACCCGCCGGAAACGAAGAATACGCGATCGAGACCGTCCGGCATCAGCCCGGCAACGCGGCGGGCGAGCGTCTCCGCCGGTTCGTTTTCGAAATGCAGCCGATAGCCGAAGGTCGCCTTGTCCATCTGATCGCGCATGGCGGCCAGCACACGCGGATTGGAATGGCCGATGTTGGAGACCATCGCGCCGGACGACCCGTCCAGGTAGCGGTTGCCGTCGACATCCCACAGGTAGACGCCCTCGGCCCGGTCGAGCAGCGGCCGGCGGGCGCGGGACTGGTAGAACAGGTTCGACGGCGGGCGGGCGGCTTTCTGATCCATGGCGGCATATTCCGGCATCGCGGACATCGCGCAAACAGATAAAGCGAACGACCGCTGTCGCGTCTTGCGATGGCCGGCCAGCGTTTCGGGGCGGCTTAACACGAACAATCCCGCGAAAGGCCCGGAGTCAAGGATCGAGCGGCAGGTGGCAACGCTGCCGATCAGGTCCTCAAATCGGGTGCCGAATCCCTGCTCGTCAGCACCGTGCGGGTAACCGCGCTGACGCGCAGACGCCGCGCAAGACAATTTACTTTCCGCAACGGACGAATCGGAGGCAATATTTCCCGGCTAACAATCCGATTGCATGCATAGGGAGGCCACAGCATGCCGATGATAAATCGTCTCGGTGCGGAATTCCTGGGAACGTTCTGGCTCGTCTTCGGAGGCTGCGGCTCGGCCGTGCTGGCCGCCGGCATTCCGGACCTCGGCATCGGATTCGCGGGTGTTGCTCTGGCGTTCGGCCTCACCGTCCTGACGATGGCCTACGCGGTCGGACACATATCCGGCGGCCATTTCAACCCGGCAGTCACCCTCGGCCTGTGGGCCGGCGGGCGCGTTCCGACCTCCGACATCCTGCCCTACTGGATCGCGCAGGTCGTCGGCGCGATCGCGGCCGCCTCCGTCCTCTACGTGATTGCGTCTGGGCACGCCGAGTTCGCCCTATCGACAGGATTTGCGGCAAACGGCTTCGGCGAACACTCGCCGGCCGGCTATTCGCTAATGGCCGCGCTCGCCGCCGAGATAGTGCTGACCTTCTTCTTCCTGCTGATCATCATGGGCGTGACCGACAAGCGCGCGCCCGCCGGCTTCGCGCCGCTGGCAATCGGGCTGGCGCTCACGCTGATCCATCTGATCAGCATCCCGGTCACCAACACCTCGGTGAACCCGGCCCGCTCGACCGGCCAGGCGCTGTTCGTCGGCGGATGGGCGCTGGCGCAACTCTGGCTCTTCTGGGTCGCCCCGCTGATCGGCGGCGTGCTCGGCGGCATCGTCTACAAATGGCTAGGAGACGAGAAGGCCTGAGGTTGCGCCAATCCGGTCGGCATCCCGGACGGACATGGGTCGTGCCGGGCTGATCGGCTATTTCGTCCCGAACATACGGTCGCCGGCGTCACCCAGGCCGGGCACAATATAGCCGTGGTCGTTCAGGCACTCGTCGATCGCGGCGGTGAAGATCGGCACGTCCGGGTGGCGCTCCTGCAGCGCGGCGATGCCCTCGGGCGCCGCCAGCAGGCACAACAGGCGCAGATTGTTGGCGCCCTTGTCCTTCAGAAGCTGAATGGCGTGGGCGACCGAATTGCCCGTCGCCAGCATCGGATCGACGACGATGACGAGGCGGTCCGAAATGTCCTCCGGCGCCTTGAAATAGTATTGGACCGGCTTGAGCGTCTCGGGATCCCGGTAGAGGCCGATATGGGCGATGCGGGCGGACGGCACCAGTTCGATCAGCCCTTCGATCATGCCCTCGCCGGCACGCAGCACCGACGCGAACACCATCTTCTTGCCCTTCAGCGACGGCGCGTCCATTTCGCCGAGCGGCGTCTCGATGCGGATCGAGGTCATCGGCAGGTCGCGCGTCACCTCGTATCCGAGGAACAGCGCTACCTCCTTGATCAGCCGCCGAAAACCGGCGGTCGAACGGTTCTTGTCGCGCAGAAGCGTCAGTTTGTGCTGGACGAGCGGATGGTCGACGACGGTGACGTTTGCCATGGGTCCTTCCGGATGCATCTCAAGGGTCGTGTCCCCGTTTCTATGCACCAGATGGCCACGGCGCGCACCCCGCAATTCGCGGTTATGCCCGGTTTCGACAGGACCCGAACCGCCAAGGACACACATTCCCGTCGCCCGAAACGCCGCTATTCGCCTGTCGGGCCGGCTATTTCCGCCGGCCGATCGTCATCAGATAGTCGCGCTTCACGTGCAGACGGCCGGATTCGGTGAGGAAATGGCGATGATAGGCGTCGATTTCGGCGCGAAATGCGTCTAGCCGCTCGGCATCGAGACCCTGCGCCATCTGCCGCACGGGACCGAAGCCGCGAACGTACCAGTCCCATATGTGCTGCGTGCTTTCGTGATAGGCGTTGTTCACCCCATCCTCGAAGGTCAGATCGAAATCGGCACCGAGCAGCGCGCTCACGCCCGCCGGCGAGCCCCAGGCAAACGGCGAGGCCGCCGGCGCGGGCGCATCGCCATACTTGCCGGCGATGCCGAAGAACGTCTCGACGGTGCCGCCCGGCGGCCAGGTCGTCAGCACCAGACGGCCGCCGGGTTTCAGGACACGGGCGAGCTCGGCGGCCGCGCGCGCCTGCCCTGGCGCGAACATGACGCCGAACGTCGAGACAACGCCGTCGAAGGACGCGTCATCGAACGGCAGGGCTTCGGCATCGGCCCACGCGAACCGGATCGGCGGACGGACGTTTGCGGACAGGTCGCGCGCCGCCTCGAGAAGCTCTTCGGAGAAATCGACGCCGACGACGCGAGCGCCATAGCGGGCGCAATTGCGCGCCGTCCAGCCGGTGCCCGTCGCAACGTCCAGGACATCGCTTCCCGGCGTCGGGGCCAGACGCTGGGCGGCGTGTGCCAACGCATCGGAGATGGCGAAAGAGACGTCGTCATAGTGCCTGCCGCCGAGGCCCCACATGCGCGCCGCCGGCTCGGCCGAAAGATCTTCGTGCGATGAAACAGGATTCCTCAGGGTCTGCATGGTCGCTCTCCTCGTGCTCCGGGCCGTCCGGCACGAGAGGGCCGTTCGACCGGCAGACAGGCGACCACACAAGGAGCCGGCAAAATAGTCTATTATCTGTAGTATCGCAGGCATTCGCGCCGTTGTTAGCCTTGCTGCCACGAAACAGGAGGACGGCGATGAAGACCTATGGACAGTTCTGTCCGGTCGCGAAGGCCTCCGAGGTCTTCTGCGAACGCTGGACGGCTCTCATACTGAGGGAATTGGCGACCGGCGCGACCCGGTTCGCGCAAGTGCAGCGCGGCGTGCCGCTCGCCTCGCCGACGATCCTGTCTCGACGCCTGAAGGCGCTGGAGGCGGAGGGAATCGTCGAGCGCAGGCGCTCGAAGACGGGGCGGAGCTGGACCTATCACCTGACCCCGGCGGGCCAGGACTTCGCCCCAATCGTCGAAGCGCTCGGCATCTGGGGGCAGAAATGGTCGCGCCGCACTTTGCAGGAACACGAGATCGATCTCGGCCTGCTGCTGTGGGCGCTCGAGAAGGATGTCCGGCCGCAGGCGTTCGGCCGGGAACGCGCGGTCGTCCATTTCGACTTCCACGACCGGCCGCGGCGGCAACGCCACTGGTGGTTCGTCAACGAAAACGGCGCCTGCGAAATGTGCGTGGACGATCCCGGCCTCGAGGTCGACCTGCATCTGACCGTCAGCCTGCCGGACATGATCTACATCTGGCGCGGCGACCTCTCGCTGTCCCATGCGCTGGAAAGCGGCCGGCTGGAGGCCGACGGGTCGACGCCGATGCGCCGACACCTGCGCGACTGGCTCGGCATCTGCTCGCTGGCGCATGTGAAATCGGAGCGCGACCGGCTTGCGCCGGCCTCATAGCAAACGAGGGGGCCAAAGCCCCCTCGCCGCACGTCGTCGAAGACGCCGGTCCTCACATGGACTTCATCTTGTCGGTGACCGCGTGGGTCCACGCGCCTTCCGGCTTCTTGGTGATGACCGGGTCGGACTTGCCGCCGAGAAGGATCTCGACCGTGCGATCGAAATCGGCCGGATCGAGCGTGCCGTCGGAGCCCTCGGTCAGCTTGTTGATTTCCTTCATCATGCGGACCTGATGCTTTTCGGTCTGTGCACCGGTGGCATCGTTGTCGAGCACGATCATCGCGGCTTCCTCCGGATTCTCGCGCGCCCACTCCCAGCCCTTCATCGAGGCCTTGACGAAACGGGCCATGACATCGACGAAGGCCGGGTCGGAGAGCCGGTCCTCGAGGACATAGAGACCGTCCTCCATGGTGGAGACGCCCTGGTCCTCGTATTTGAAGACCACGAGGTCTTCCGGCTTGATGCCGGCGTCGATGACCTGCCAGTACTCGTTGTAAGTCATGGTCGAGATGCAGTCGGCCTGCTTCTGCAGAAGCGGGTCGACATTGAAGCCCTGCTTCAGGACCGTGACACCATCGGGGCCGCCCTCGGTCGGGATGCCGAGATGCGCCATCCAGGACAGGAACGGATACTCGTTGCCGAAGAACCAGACACCGAGCGTCTTGCCCTTGAAATCCTCCGGGCTGGTGATGCCCGTTTCCTTGCGGCACGTCAGCATCATGCCAGAGCTCTTGAACGGCTGGGCGATGTTGACGAGCGCCACACCCTTCTCGCGCGAGGCGAGAGCGGGCGGCATCCAGTCGATGATCACGTCGGCTCCCCCGCCGGCGATCACCTGCGGCGGCGCGATGTCCGGACCGCCCGGCTTGATCTCGACGTCGAGGCCCTCTTCCTCGTAGAAGCCCTTGTCCTTGGCCACGTAGTAGCCACCGAACTGGGCCTGGGTCACCCACTTGAGCTGCAGGACAACTTTGTCGGCGGCATTGGCCGGCAGTGCCGCGAAGGCAAGGCCGGCGGCCATGGATGCTATCAGTAGCTTTTTCATTCCACTCCTCCGGATTGGGCATCGCCCCGTCGTGAGATCACCTCACCGATAGGACGGATGCCAGAACGTGACGGTGCGCTCGACGAGCGCCACCAGCGCGTAGAAGACCGAGCCGGCAAGCGCCGCTACGGCGATTTCCGCCCACACCATGTCGATGTTCATGCGGCCCACCTCGGTCGAAATACGGAAGCCCATCCCCACGATAGGCGTTCCGAAAAACTCCGCGACGATGGCACCGATCAGCGCCAGCGTCGAATTGATCTTGAGCGCGGTGAAGATGAACGGCATCGCCGCTGGCAACCGCAGCTTCAACAGCGACTGCCAATAGCTCGCCGCGTAGGTGCGCATCAGGTCGCGCTCCATGGCCCCGGCGGCGGAGAGACCTGCGACGGTATTCACCAACATCGGGAAGAAGGTCATGACCACGACGACGGCAGCCTTGGAGGGCCAATCGAAGCCGAACCACATGACCATGATCGGGGCGATGCCGATGACCGGCAGCGCGCTGACCAGATTGCCGATGGGGAGCAAACCCCTGCGCAGGAATGGCACCCGGTCGACGAGGATCGCAACCACGAAGCCGGAACCGCAGCCGAGCGCGTAGCCAATCAGAACGGCCTTGAGGAATGTCTGGCGGAAGTCGGCCAGGAGAGTTGGCACAGAGCCGACGAGCCGGGTCCAGATCTGGCTCGGCGCCGGCAGAAGCACCTGCGGGATGGCGAAGCCGCGTACGATCAGCTCCCACAGGATCAGGATCCAGGCGCCGAACAGCAACGGCACCAGCACGCCGATCAGGCGGCGCCAGATCACCGCGCGCGGCTCCAGAGCAGACAACGCATCGGTCAGCCGCCAGGCGGTGAGCCAGGCAGCGACGACCAGGCACCAGAAGCCGATCCCGGCATCGCCCGACAAAGACGCGACCGCTCCGATCAGATACCAGGCGCCGAGATGGGCGGCGATCGCGGTCGCGGGGATCGTCACGGCCGGAACAACGTAGGACAGCGCAGCGGCGACGACGACGGCAGCGGCGGCGCCGGTCAGGGTCGGCAGGGCGATGATGCCGAAGCCACCCTTCGCCGCCGGCAGCATCAGCGACGCGAAGGCCAGGACGGCAGCGACGGTCAGGAGGGGCGACGGCCTTCTCATTGCGCCATCCCCATGCGCCGCAGGACCTGCTTGTTGATCAGTCCGACGATGCCGACGAGAACGGCAGCCATCACGGCGGCCGCGATCAGCGCCGACCAGATCTGGACGGTCTGGCCGTAGTAGGAGCCGGCCAGCAGCCGCGCGCCGAGGCCGGCGACCGCGCCGGTCGGCAGCTCTCCGACGATGGCGCCGACCAGCGAAATGGCGATGGCGATCTTCATCGAGGCAAACAGGAACGGCATCGAGGACGGCCATCTCAGCTTCCAGAAGACCTGGCTGCTGCTCGCGTTGTAGGTGCGCATCAGGTCGAGATGGATCGGATCGGGCGAGCGCAGACCCTTCACCACGCCGACGACGACCGGGAAGAAGGACAGATAGGTGGAGATCAGCGCCTTGGGCAGCAGTCCGGACAGGCCGACGGCGTTGAGCACGACGATGATCATCGGCGCGACGGCGAGGATCGGGATCGTCTGCGAGGCGATGATCCACGGCATCAGCGACTTCGACAGGTTGCGGCTGTAGACGATGGCGACCGCCAGCACGATGCCGAGAACCGTGCCGATGATGAAGCCGACCAGGGTCGAGGAGAGCGTGATCCAGCCGTGATAGATCAGGCTGCGCTTCGATGTCGGCTTGATCTCGAAGACGGTCTTGTAGATCTCCTGCCCGACCTGATGGGGGGCGGGCAGCACCGGACGCTCCTGGTTGAGGGTCGCGGCGACGAGTTCGGCGGTCGTGTAGCTCTGTTCGGCGCGCTCGTAGGTGTCGCGCTGGAACGGCGCGTTCAGGAAGACGGCGGCGACGTACCAGATGGCGATGATGGCGACGACGACGACGGACACCGGAAGCACCCGGTCCATGAAGAAGCCGCGTTCGTCGACGCCTTTGCTCATACGCGGCCTCGCATTCGCCGAAGACCCCGCCGCCCATCCGGCGTCATCCCGGACGGCCGCAGCCCGAGCCGGGATCGGGGAGCCCCCGTCGCCGCCGTGGCGCTCCGGCCGGGATGACGAGGGAGCGGTTCGTTGCGGACCGGCTCATTCGTCATAGCTGTGTCCCGCTCGCAGGCCCTCGCGGACGCGGTGGGCGATCTTCAGGAATTCCGGCGTCTCGCGGATATCCAGCGTGCGGTCGCGCGGCAGGTCGGACTCGATGACCTCGTGGACCCGACCGGGCCGCGGCGACATCACCACGATACGCGACGACAGGAACACCGCCTCGGGGATCGAGTGGGTGACGAAGATCACCGTCTTGCCCGTCTTGTCCCAAAGCTGCAGCAGCTGCTCGTTGAGGTGGTCGCGGACGATCTCGTCGAGGGCGCCGAAGGGCTCGTCCATCAGCAGGAGATCCGGCTCGACGGCGAGCGCGCGGGCGATCGAGGCGCGCTGCTGCATGCCGCCCGACAGTTGCCAGGGGAACTTGCGCTCGAAGCCGGTGAGGTTCACCAGCGCCAGGTTCCTGTCGATGCGTGCCTGCTGCTCGGCCTTCGACAGGCCCATGATCTCCAGCGGCAGGGCGATGTTGCGGGCGATGGAGCGCCAGGGATAGAGGGCGGCGGCCTGGAACACGTAGCCGTAGGCGCGACTTCGGCGGGCTTCGTCCGGCGATACGCCGTTGACGGTGATCGCGCCCGACGTCGGCTGTTCCAGATCGGCGATGACGCGCAGCAGCGTGGTCTTGCCGCAGCCGGACGGGCCGATGAAGGAGACGAACTCGCCGCGCTCGACGGTGAGGTCGATCTCCGACAGCGCGTGAACCGGACCGTCGTTTGTCTGGAACGTCAGACTGAGGTTTTTCGCTGCTACGACCGACATAGGGTTCTCTAGGCTCTCACTCCGGAGCGATTAGCGCACGGCGGTTTCATCAGGTTCGCACCGCCTTGTGTGGCTGCCAGATCCAGACGCTCACGAGCACGGTCGTGACGAAACACAGGGCGTAGTGCCATCGCTCCATCTGCATATCGCCGCCGAGCGACCTCAGGGAGTTGTCGAGGCTGTTGACGGCAAACCAGAGGCCGAGGGCGAGCGCGACAGGCGTTGCGATCACGGCGACGACCTCCGGTCTGTAGCCGAAAGCACGGAAAAGCAGGATAGCGAGACCAGCGAACGGGAACGCTATCAGGAATGTTGGCAGTCCCAGGAAGATGGCCGCCAGGACGGTGAACATCCCCATCGCGATGATGAATCCGATGATCTTCGTTCCCTCCGGCCGCTCGCCGAAAGCAAACCCCACAACGATCAGTTCGATGAACAGAAACGCGAGGCTCAACAGCAGGATCTGAAGGCTGTTGATCCAGATGCGCGGCCGCTTTCGAGGTTCACCGGTCGCCTGCACCGATCACACCCCGCTCGCCGGGATGCCGGAGCGCTCGACCTTGCGCGGAGAAGTGATCTCCTTCCAGGTCGACAGCGCCTTGTTGACCGCCTGGAACGGCTCGCGGGCGACGAACTCGCCGTGGCCTTCCCGCGTCTTCACGTCGCCGTCGACGATGGAGACGAGGCCGCGGCTCAGGACATATCGCGGCAGTCCCTTCACGTGCTTGCCTTCGAAGACATTGTAGTCGATCGCCGACTGCTGCGTCTTGGACGAAATCGTCTTCTCCTTCGACGGATCCCAGACGACGATATCGGCGTCGGAGCCGACCAGGATCGCGCCCTTCCTCGGGTAGGTGTTGAGGATCTTGGCGATATTGGTCGAGGTGACGGCGACGAATTCGTTCATGGTGAGCCGACCGGTGTTGACGCCGTGCGTCCACAGCATCGGCATGCGGTCTTCCAGGCCGCCGGTGCCGTTCGGGATCTTGGTGAAGTCGCCGACACCGTAGCGCTTCTGCTCGGTGGTGAAGGCGCAGTGGTCGGTCGCCACGCAGGACAGCGACCCGGCCTGCAGGCCGGCCCACAGCGAGTCCTGGTGCTTCTTGTTGCGGAACGGCGGCGACATCACCCGGCGGGCGGCGTGATCCCAGTCCGGATTGGCGTATTCGCTCTCGTCCAGGGTCAGGTGCTGGATCAGCGGCTCGCCGTAGGCGCGGATGCCGTTCTGGCGGGCGCGCCGGATCGCTTCGTGCGCCTGCTCGCAGCTGGTATGGACGATATAGACCGGCACGCCGGCCATGTCGGCGATCATGATGGCGCGGTTAGTCGCCTCGCCCTCCACTTCTGCCGGCCGCGAATAGGCGTGCGCCTCGGGGCCGTTGTTGCCCTCGGCCAGCAGCTTGGCCTGGAGCTGGGCGACGACGTCGCCGTTCTCGGCGTGGACCAACGGCAGCGCGCCCAGTTCGGCGCAGCGCTGGAAGGAGGCGAACATCTCGTCGTCGTCCACCATCAGCGCGCCCTTGTAGGCCATGAAGTGCTTGAAGGTGTTGATGCCCTTCTCGCGGACGACCGTCTCCATCTCGTTGAAGACCTGCTCGCCCCACCATGTGATGGCCATGTGGAAGGAATAGTCGCAGTTGGCGCGGCCCGACTTGTTGTGCCACATCGACAGGGCGTCGAGCAGCGACTGGTCCGGCGACGGTAGCGCGAAGTCGACCACCATCGTCGTGCCGCCGGCGAGCGCGGCGCGCGTGCCGCTCTCGAAGTCGTCGGTCGAATAGGTGCCCATGAACGGCATCTCGAGGTGGGTGTGCGGATCGATGCCGCCCGGCATGACGTAGCAGCCGGTCGCATCGAGCGTCTCGTCGCCGGAAAGACCCTTGCCGATCGCGGCGATCCTGCCGTTCTCGATCGCGACATCGGCCTCGTAGGTCAAATCGGCCGTGACGACCGTTCCGCCCTTGATCACTGTCGACATTGCCTGCTCCCGTCGTTTTTGACTTTCGTTCGCTTTCGCGTCCCCGCCCTCGGCTTCGAGCCTCGGGCGTCCGTTAATCGAAATACCCTGCTTTCCGTCCGGCGCACGGACGGTGCCTCACTCCACGATCTCCGCCGTCTCCACCACCGCGTGGAACAGGACGTCGGCGCCGGCGGTGGCCCATTCCAGCGAGATGTCCTCGTCCTCGTTGTGGCTGATGCCGTCGACGCAGGGCGTGAACACCATCGAGGTCGGCGCCACGCGGGCGATGTAGCAGGCGTCGTGGCCGGCGCCCGAGACGATGTCGCGGTGCTTGTAGCCGAGCCGTTCGGCCGCCGCGCGGACGGCGGCGACACAATTCTCGTCGAAGGGAACCGGCGGATAATAGAAGACCTCGTTGGTCTCCTCGGTCAGCTTGTGCTCGGCGCAGACTTTCGCGACCCGCGCTTTAAGAGCCTCGGCCATGCCGAGCAGGACGGCATCGTCGGGATGGCGGAAATCGACGGTCATCGAAACCGCGCCGGGAATGACGTTGCGCGAGCCGGGATAGGGCTCCAGCACGCCGACCGTGCCGACCGCGTGCGGGGCATTGGCGAGGGCGATCTCGTTGACCGCCTGCACCAGCTTCGCCGCGCCGACGAGGGCATCCTTGCGGCGGGGCATCGGCGTGGTCCCGGCATGGCTCTCGAAACCGGTCAGCTTGATATCGAACCAGCGCTGGCCCTGGCCATGGGTGACGACGCCGACGTCGTAGCGCTCCGCCTCCAGGATCGGGCCCTGCTCGATGTGCAGCTCGAAGAAGGCCTTGAGCGGCCGCGTGCCGACTTTCTCGTCGCCGACGAATCCGATGCGCTTCAGTTCGTCGCCGAGCGCCTTGCCGTCGCGATCGGTGAGCGCATAGGCCTCTTCCTGGCTGTAGACGCCGGCGAAGACGCCGGACGAGATCATCGCCGGCGCGAAGCGCGAGCCTTCCTCGTTGGTCCAGTCGACGACCTCGATGGGATGCTTCGTCCTGATCCCCATGTCGTTGAGCGAGCGCAGGATCTCCAGGCCGGCCAGAACGCCCAGGACACCGTCGAACTTGCCGCCGGTCGGCTGGGTGTCGAGATGGCTGCCGACCATTACCGGCGGCAGCGAGGGATCGGTCCCCTCGCGGCGGGCGAAGATGTTGCCCATCGAATCGACGGCGGTCGTGCAGCCGGCGCCCTCGCACCAGGAAATGAACAGCTCGCGCGCCTTCTTGTCGTCGTCGGTGAGCGTCAGGCGGTTGTTGCCGCCGCGCACGCCGGGGCCGATCTTGGCCATCTCCATGAGCGAGTCCCAGAGGCGCTCGCCGTTGATCCTGAGATTGTCCGCCGGACTTGTCATTGTCCCTGTTGCTCCTTTTTCAGATCCGTTGGCGCCCCGTGCCTCGCTGACGTTCCAGATCAGTTCATCGTCGGGAACGTGTAGACCGCGCCGTCCTTGATGCCACCCGGCCAACGCGTGGTGACGGTCTTGAGCCGCGTGTAGAACCTTACGCCCTCAGGGCCGTAGATCGAATGGTCGCCGAACAGCGAGCGCTTCCAGCCGCCGAAGGAATGATAGGCGACCGGCACCGGGATCGGCACGTTGACGCCAACCATGCCGACCTCGATCCGGTCGGCGAAGGCGCGCGCGGCGTCGCCGTCACGGGTGAAGATTGCGGTGCCGTTGCCGTATTCGTGTGCGTTGATCAGGTCGACCGCCTCGTTGAAGGAGTGGGCGCGCAGAACCGACAGCACCGGCCCGAAGATCTCCTCCTTGTAGATGGTCATGTCCGGAGTGACCTTGTCGAACAGCGATCCGCCGACGAAGTAGCCGTTCTCGTAGCCCTGCAGCGTGAATCCGCGGCCGTCGACGGCAAGCTCCGCGCCCTCGGCGACGCCCGCCTCGATGTAGCCGAGCACCTTGTTGAGATGCGTCTGCGTCACCAGCGGCCCCATCTCGGCATCGGAATCGGTGGAGGGACCGATCTTCAGGCCGCGCACCTTCGGGATCAGCGTCTCGACCAGCTTGTTGGCGGTCTCCTCGCCGATCGGCACCGCGACCGAAACGGCCATGCAACGCTCGCCGGCCGACCCGTAGCCCGCACCCATCAGCGCATCGGCGGCCTTGTCGATGTCGGCATCGGGCATGACGATCATGTGGTTCTTGGCACCGCCGAGCGCCTGCACACGCTTGCCCGCCGCCGTGCCGCGCGCATAGACGTATTCGGCGATCGGCGTGGACCCGACGAAGCTCACGGCCTTGATGTCGGGATGGTCGAGGATCGCGTCGACGGCCTCCTTGTCGCCGTGGACGATGTTGAGGACACCCTCGGGGAATCCGGCTTCCCGGAAAAGCTCGTAGGCAAGCATCGGCGCGGAAGGGTCGCGCTCGGACGGCTTCAGCACGAACGTGTTGCCGCAGGCGATGGCGACCGGATACATCCACATCGGCACCATGGCCGGGAAATTGAACGGGGTGATGCCGGCGACGACGCCAAGCGGCTGGCGGTCGGAATAGGTGTCGATCTCGGGACCGACGTTGCGGCTATATTCGCCCTTCAGCAGGTGCGGGATGCCGCAGGCGAACTCGACCACCTCGATGCCGCGGGCGACCTCGCCGAGGGCGTCGTCATGCGTCTTGCCGTGCTCGCTGGAGATGGCGCGGGCCAGATCGGCCGCGTGCCTGTCGAGCAGTTCCTTGAACTTGAACATCATCCGCGCGCGCTTCAGCGGCGGGGTCGCGCCCCACGCCGGGGCCGCGGCTTTGGCGGCGGCCACGGCCCGCCCGACTTCCGCGACGGTGGACAGCGGAAGCTCGGCGATCTGTTCGCCGGTCGCCGGGTTGAACACCGGTGACACGCGCGCGCTCGACGACGGCGCCACCGTGTCGCCGATGGCATTGGCAATCCGGTCCATGGACTCCTCCCTCACCTGTCCGGCCTGACCTATCCGGCGGGAGAATTCCGGTACTCGCCTTACTTTGCCGGCGTGGGCAGACCGCAATCGGCCCGGCCCCGCTGAACCGGCCTTTCCGGTCATGCGCCTCTCAAGCGCGAAGCCGGAACAAGCGAATTACCAGAGATTTCCCCCTTCTTATTGACCGTCTTCTTGGCGATCCGAACGGTTTTATTGCCATTCCGCATTGAATCTGCCAAAGTTGACTAAATGGTCAGGTTCAAACGCTAGGATGACTTGACCATTTGGTCAAGGCAAAAAATCAGGCTTGGGGACGGTGCGGATGCCCAGCGAAGCGGCACGCGGAGCGACCGGAGCTCGGCAGGATGGCAGGACCGGAATCCGGCAGGAAAACGAGGCCGCGATCCTGAAGGCCGCCGAGGAAGTCTTCGCCGAATACGGCTTCAAGGGCGCCACCACGGCGATGATCGCCGAGCGCGCCGGTCTCCCCAAGGCAAACCTGCACTACTACTTCCCCACCAAGCTCGCGCTCTACCGCCGCGTGGTCGACGACATTTTCAACATCTGGCTCAAGTCGGCCAACTCGTTCGACGAAAGCGACGACCCGGTGGAGGCGCTGACCCGCTACATCAACGAGAAGATGGACATCTCGCGTGCCCATCCTATGGGCTCGAAGGTGTGGGCCAACGAGATCATCCACAAGGCGCCGGTCATCCAGGACTATCTGGAGACGACGCTGCGCGACTGGACCGACTCCCGCGCCGCCGTGATCCGGCGCTGGATCGCCGAGGGAAAGATCGCGCCGATCAACCCGGAATACCTGCTCTACATGATCTGGGCGACGACCCAGCACTATGCCGACTTCGGCCATCAGATCGCCACGCTGAACGACGGCGAACCGCTATCGGACGCACAGTTCGAAGAGGCCAAGCGCAACGTCGTCGAGATCATCCTGCGCGGTATCGGGGCATCCTCCCAGGCAACCAAGCAGCCGGCAATCCGCTCGCTGGCGTGAGCCTCTGGCGGGTCGGAGCTCCGAGATTCCGGCCAGGCCCGAGCAAGACGCGAGAGACTCGGATATGCTTGATCGCCAGACTGTCGTTGCCCGGGTTGCCCGGTGCGCGCCCGCCAATTCGGCGTCCCGCGCCCGCAGATCATCGGCTAGGATCGATACGCGCGCGACATCATGAGCGGAGCAGGAATTCGCGGCGCCAAAACGTGCCGGGGCAAGACGACCAGAGGCCAGGAGGAACGCGATGCAGGCGCGGGCGGAGACGGGCGAATGAACGCCCCGGCCCCCAATCAGCGCAAGAAGCCGCGGACGCGGATTCAGGCGATCAACCGCAATATCATCCTGGACGCGGCGCTGGACGCGTTCTCGTCCTACGGCTATCGCGGCGCGACAATCGACCAGATCGCCGAGAAGGCCGGCATGTCGAAGCCGAACCTGCTCTACTATTTCCGGCGCAAGGAAGACATCTACCGCGCCGTCCTTGAGGCGACGCTGGCGACCTGGCTCGAGCCGCTGGAGCATCTCGACGCGGACGGTGATCCCATCGAGGAAATCTCGAAGTACATCCGCCTCAAGCTGCGGATGGCACGCGACATGCCGCGGGAGTCACGGCTGTTCAGCAACGAGATCCTGCACGGCGCACCGGCGATCGGCGAGTTTCTGCGCGGCCCGCTGAAGGATCTGGTCGACGCCAAGGCAAAGGTGATCCGTCGCTGGGTTGGCGAAGGTCGGATCACGCCGGTCGATCCGGTCCATCTCATTTTCATGATCTGGGCAACGACCCAGCACTACGCCGATTTCGACGTTCAGGTGCGCGCCGTGCTTGGCGACGCCGCCAACGGCGATCCGACCCTGGCGGCAGAGAAGACCGTCCTGACCATCTTCTGCGATGGCTTGAGGCCACGCTAGTGCGGCCGGCGCCCCTAACGTGGGGAGCGGCAAGTAAGGTGGCCGGGCTGCGCTGCTTCGGCGGCAGCCGGGCCGGAACTGACAGACCTATTCGCGGATCCCGATTGCCGTGAAACGGGCGGGTCTCTTCCCCCCTACGTCCAATCCTCCGCCAGTTCCTGTGCCCTGACAAAGGCGGGGCGTGCAATGCAACGGTCGACATACGCGTCGAAGGCCGGTCGCGGTGCGATCAGGTCAAACAGCCGCATTCCGAAGTAGAGGCCGGAACCGATCACGACATCAGCCGCCGTGAAGCGGTCGCCGAGCAGCCAAGGACCTTCACCAACTCCTTCCTCCAGCACGTCGAGAACCTTCGCGTAATTGCCCCAGCCGGCCTGTGAGGGATTCACGTCGATCCCGAGAACCTTCTCCATGAAGGAAGGCTCGACGCAACTTCCGGAAAAGAACAGCCACTGCAGATATCGGCCGCGCTCGGGATCGTGGATCCTCGGAGCCAGCTCGGCCTCGGGAAATCGGTCGGCAAGATAGGCGCAGATCGCCCCGGTTTCGGCAATGCGGGCTTCGCCGTCGACAAGTGCCGGCACCTTCTCCATCGGGTTGATCGCGTGATACTCGGGCGTGTGCTGTGCGCCGCCCCGGATGTCGACCAGCACCCGCTCGTAGCGCGCGCCGCATTCCTCCAACATCCAAACGGCCTGGACCGACCGCGTGTGCGGCGCGCCATACAGCTTCATCGGGATACGCTCCTGTGAGAGGGAAGCGCACCCTACCGCCGCACCGTGAACATTTCAAGAACATTGGCCCGACGTCAAAGCAGGACCGACAGGGCAAACGAGGCGACCAACAATCCGGCGAAGACAAGATTGAGCACGCGTCCGGCTTTCGGCCGGCGCAGGAGTCCGGCAAGCCCGGCACCGAACAACAGCCAGACCGAGTTGGCGGCGACGATGACGAATGAGAGCAACGCGACCTTGACGACCGCATCCTCAAGCAGCCTGCCGTCCAGGAGCACACTGCTCGAATAGACAGCGCCGATGGCGGCGTAGGCTTTCGGATTCGCGATCGCCAGCAGAAGGCCGCCGAAGATGGACGGCGCCTCGTCATCGTGTGCGGCCTGCGTCGGCGGCGGGGCGGTGGCGATCTTCCAGGCTAGAAAAAGGATATAGGCGCCCGCCACCGCGACGATCAGCGACGTGACGCCCGGCATCGAGAGAGCGAGCCCGGTGACGCCGGTCGCGACGATCAGGAGCACGCCGGCGGTGCCGATACAGATCCCGCACAGGTAAGGCACGACGGGGCGAATGCCGAACGCGGCCCCAGAGGCGGCAAGGCTCATGGTGGCCGGGCCTGGACTGCCCATCAGCAGAACGGCTGCGACCAGCAT
The DNA here is from genome assembly GCF_051390635.1 of Microbaculum mangrovi. Taxonomy (NCBI): domain Bacteria; kingdom Pseudomonadati; phylum Pseudomonadota; class Alphaproteobacteria; order Hyphomicrobiales; family Tepidamorphaceae; genus Microbaculum; species Microbaculum mangrovi. The sequence goes on along the minus strand of NZ_JBPODT010000002.1, from coordinate 82,601 downwards.
CGCGATGACGGCGGAAATCGACGGCACGGGGTACCCGAACGGGATGCTGCGCCACGGAACCGATCCGCAACGGCACGAGACGACGTCCGGTCAAGGAAAACACGGGATTGCCCCCGTGTCTTCGATATTTGTCTTGAACAATCATGCCCGGGGCCAGCCCGGGCATGACGTGCTGGTTCGCTACTCCGCGGCGTCCTGCACCCGCATCGGGTTGTTGGGATGCGCCGTCCAGTTGCCGTACTCGTCGGGGATCGGCTTGCCGGTCCGCGGGTCGACCCCGTGGATCTGCTCCATGGTGATGCAGTTCTCGATGGGGCAGACGTTGACACAGAGATTGCAGCCGACGCATTCCTCGTCGATCACCTCGAACCGGCGCACGCCGTCGACCGTGTGCGTGATCGCCTGGTGCGAGGTATCCTCGCAGACGATGTGGCAGCGGCCGCACTTGATGCAGAGATCCTGGTCGATCCTGGCCTTGGTGACGTAGTTCAGGTTCAGGTACTGCCAGGCCTCGATATTGGGGACCGAACGCCCGACGATCTGGTCGATCGAGGTAAAGCCCTTCTCGTCCATCCAGTCGCTCAGACCCGAGATCATCTCCTTGACGACCTTGAAGCCGTAGGTCATCGCCGCCGTGCAGACCTGCAGGTTGGAGGCGCCGAGCGCCAGGAACTCGGCGCAGTCGCGCCAGGTGGTGATGCCGCCGATGGCCGAAATCGGCATGTCCGACGTCTCGGAATCGCGGGCGATCTCGGCGACCATGTTGAGCGCGATCGGCTTGACGGCGGGGCCGCAATAGCCGCCGTGGCTGCCCTTGCCGTCGATCTCGGGGATCGGCGCGAAGTTGTCGAGATTGACGCCGATGATCGAGTTTATGGTGTTGATCAGCGAAACCGCGTCCGCCCCGCCGGCCTTGGCGGCGCGGGCGGGATAGCGGATGTCGGTGATGTTCGGCGTCAGCTTGACGATGACGGGCATGCGCGTGTGCGCCTTGCACCAGCGCGCCACCATCTCGATGTATTCGGGCACCTGGCCCACCGCCGAGCCCATGCCGCGCTCGGACATGCCGTGCGGGCAGCCGAAATTGAGCTCGACGCCGTCGGCCCCGGTCTCCTCGACCCGCTTGAGGATATCGGCCCAGTTCTTCTCCTCGCAGGGCACCATCAGCGAGACGACGAGGGCGCGGTCCGGCCAATCGCGCTTCACCGTCTTGATCTCGCGAAGGTTCACGTCCAGCGGCCGGTCGGTGATTAGCTCGATATTGTTGAGGCCGAGCAGCCGGCGGTCCGGTCCGTGGACGGCGCCGTAGCGCGGCCCGTTGACGTTGACGATCGGCGGGTCCTCGCCGAGCGTCTTCCAGACGACGCCGCCCCAGCCCTCCTTGAAGGCGCGCACGACGTTGTATTCCTTGTCGGTCGGCGGCGCGGAGGCCAGCCAGAACGGATTGGGCGACTTGATTCCCAGAAATTCAGAACGAAGGTCGGCCATTGTCTCCTCCTCCAGCCTTCAACAGGCCATGGCCCATCAGGCGCCGAGCGCCCGGTGAATGCTCGCGGCCGCGTCCCGGCCATGCGCGACGGCCTGGACCGTGAGGTCCTCGCCGCCGGCAACGCAGTCGCCGCCGGCCCACACGCCGTCGAGCGATGTGCGGCCCTCGTCGTCGACGACGATCTTGCCGCCGTCGATCTTCAGCTCTCCGCCAAGCGGACCCTCGACCAGGGTCTGGCCTATCGCCTTGAACACCATATCGGCCGGCAGGTGGATCGTCTCGCCGGTGCCGACGACCCTTGATCCGTCGAGGCGGGTGCGCTCCAGCTCGATTCCGGTCGCGTGGCCGTCGTCGCCGGTCACCGCGTTCGGCTTCACCCAGTACAGGATCCGCACGCCGTTGACCTGGGCCAGTTCCTGCTCGAAGCCGCTGGCGCCCATCTGCTCGGCGCCGCGGCGATAGGCAATGGTCACATCCTCGGCGCCGAGATGGCGGGCCTGGACCGCCATGTCGATGGCCGTCATGCCACCGCCGATGACGACGACACGCCGGCCGATCGGCAGCGCGGAGAGATCATCGGCCTGGCGCAGCTCGGCGATATAGTCGACCGCGTCGTGGACCCCGTCGAGATCCTCGCCTTCGGCCCTGAGCGCATTGACGCCGCCAAGGCCGATGCCGAGAAAGACGGCGTCGTATTTCGACCGCAGGTCGGCAAGCGCGATATCCCGGCCGAGCGCCTTGCCGGTCTCGATGGTGACGCCACCGATCGAGAGCACGAAGTCGACCTCCTTGCGGGCGAAATCGTCGACGGTCTTGTAGGCGGCGATGCCGTATTCATCGAGGCCGCCGAGCTTCTCCCGTGCCTCGAAGACCGTCACCGAGTGGCCGTTGCGGGCGAGCGCATGGGCGCAGGCGAGCCCGGCCGGACCACCGCCGACGACGGCAACCGTCTTGCCGGTCTCGGCGGCGCGCTCGTAGAGCGTTTCGCCCGCCTCCATGAAATGGTCGGTGGCGTAGCGCTGAAGGATGCCGATCTTGACCGGCTTGCCCTCGCCTTCCATGCGAACACAGGCCTCCTCGCACAGCGTCTCTGTCGGGCAGACGCGGGCACACATGCCACCGAGGATGTTCTGGGCGAAGATGGTCTTGGCCGCGCCGTCCGGATTGCCGGTCGATATCTCGCGGATGAACAGCGGGATGTCGATCGACGTCGGACAGGCGATCATGCACGGCGCGTCGTAGCAGAAGAAGCAACGGTCGGCCTCGACCGTCGCTTCGTGCCGGGTCAACGGCGGGTGCAGATCAGAGAAATTGCGCTTGTAGTCCTCGGCCGTGAGTCGGCCGGCGGCGATATCGGGTTCCCCGGACATCGGCTTGGGTGCCATACCCGTCTCTCCTCCTTCAGGTCAGTGGTCGACGCCTTCGGCCCCAGCGCGGCAGCGGTTGGACACCACCGCACACACGAAATTCGCCGGCCACTCGACACGTAGCCTGACAGGATTATTCACCCGATCAAAATTTTTATCAATCGGTCAAATTTACTGAATTGCGTCCCGCGACCTCAGCCGGCGTCTTCGGACGCGTCTTTCGGGGCATAGGCAGCCGGATCGACGGTTGCCGGGCGGCCAGGCAGGTCGAGGGTCGCCACGCGGGCCGGGGTCTCGGCGATCACAGTGCCGCGGCGGATAACGGCGAGCCGGGTCGCCTTCAGGCGGATCGCCTCGATGGGATCGGCTGCCTGCAGCAGCACCATGTCGGCGTTGCAGCCGACATCGAGGCCATAGCCGTCGAGATGCATCACCGCGGCGCCGCCCTTCGTCACCCGGTCGAAACACCAGCGCATGTCGTCGCGGCTCGTCATCTGCGCCACGTGCAGGCCCATGGCGGCGACCTCGAGCATGTCGGCGTTGCCGAGCGAGTACCACGGGTCCATCACGCAATCATGGCCGAAGGCGACCTCGATGCCGTGCGCGCGCAGTTCCGGTACGCGGGTCATGCCGCGGCGCTTCGGGTAGGTGTCGTGGCGCCCCTGGATGACGATGTTGATGAGCGGATTGGGGATCGCCGAGACGCGGGCTTCGGCCATCAGCGCCAGGAGCTTGGAGACGTAGTAGTTGTCCATCGAATGCATGGACGTGAGGTGCGAACCGTTGACCCTGCCGTGCAGGCCGAGCCGTTGCGTCTCGTAGGCAAGCGTCTCGATGTGGCGCGACATCGGGTCGTCGGTCTCGTCGCAATGCAGGTCGACCAGCAGGCCGCGTTTCTCGGCGATCTCGCAGAGCGCGGTGACGGAGCGCGCGCCGTCGGCCATCGTGCGCTCGAAATGCGGAATACCGCCGACCACGTCTACCCCTAAGTCCAGCGCCCGTTCCAGGTTTTCCGCCGCCGTCGGCGACCGGTAGTAGCCGTCCTGCGGAAAGGCGCAGAGCTGCAGGTCGATATACGGCGCTATCTCCTGCTTGACCTCCAGCAGCGCCTCGACGGCGAGGAGGCGGTCGTCGCAGACATCGACGTGGGTGCGGATCGCCAGCAGGCCCTGGCTGACCGCGAGATCGCAGTATCTGAGCGCGCGCGCCTTCACCGCCTCGTGGGTCAGCAGCGGCTTCAATTCGCCCCACAGCGCGATGCCTTCGAGCAGGGTTCCCGACCGGTTCATGCGGGGAATGCCAAGCGACAGCGTCGCGTCCATGTGGAAGTGTGGATCGACGAAGGGCGGGGAAACGAGTTGCCCGTTCGCGTCGATCACCCGGCCCGCTTCGGCCGCGATGTTCGGTTCGACGGCGGCGATCCGGCCGTGCTCGCAGGCGATGTCGATGCCAGTCCGCCCGTCAGGCAACGTCGCGTTTCTGACAATCAGGTCGAAGGTCATGTGACTATCTTCTCAATTCGTCATTGCCGGGCTCGACCCGGCAATCTCTGGATACGGAATACGGCACGAGATCCCCGGATCTTCGCTGTGCTTCGTCCCGGGATGACGTGGGTACGTGACTGGCCGTCTCAGCGCTGTCCCTTGAACCACGGCACCAGCAGCGCCCGAGGATAATCCGCCTTCCGCGCCACGACGACCAGCGCGACGATAGACAGGACATATGGCAGCATCAGGAAGACCTGGCTCGGCAGAAACGCTCCGACCTCGGTCTGCAGGCGGACCTGGAAAGCGTCGAAGGCGCCGAACAGCAGCGCGCCCAGTAGCGCCTTTCCCGGCCGCCAGGAGGCGAAGACGGTGAGCGCGATGCAGATCCAGCCGCGGCCGTTGACCATGCCGAAGAAGAAGGCGTCGAAGGCGGACATGGTGAGGAACGCGCCGCCGATCGCCATCAGCGCGGACCCGGCGACCACGGCGCCGATGCGAAGCCCGTACACCGACAGGCCTTGCGCGTCGACCGATGCCGGATTGTCGCCGACCGCCCTAAGCGCTAGCCCCAGCGGCGTGCGATAGAGCACCCAGGCGACGACGCCGACCATGATGAAGGCGAACCAGGTCAGCGCGGTCTGGTTGAACAGCGCCGGCCCCAGGAACGGGATGTCGGAGAGGACCGGGATATCGAGCGGCTGGAACGGCACGATGCGCGGCGGCGAGGACACGTCCGGCAGGGCCGTTCGATAGGCGAAATAGGCCAGGCTGGAGGCGAGCAGCGTCACGCCGATGCCGGAGACGTGCTGCGACAGGCCGAGCGGCACCGTGAGGCCGGCATGCAGGAGGCCGAAGACGCCGCCGGTGAGGGCGGCGACGAGGACGCCGCCCCACAGCGGCAGGCCGAGCCAGACCGCCATCCAGCCGGCCATGGCACCGGCGGTGAAGATACCTTCGATACCGAGGTTGAGAACGCCGGCGCGCTCGCAGATCAGCGCGCCGAGGACGCCGAAGATCAGCGGCGAGGCGATGCGGACGGCGGCGGCCCAGAAATTCGCCGTGACGAGGATCTCGAGGATTTCCATCGTCTCAGCCCTCCCCGCCCGACCGCGCATGGGTCTGTGCCGGGTGATGCCGCCCGACCCAGCGGATGCGGAAACGCACCAGGAAGCCGCCGACCAGCACGCAGAGCAGCGACATGGCGACGACCAGGTCGGCCAGATAGCTGGAGACGCCGATGGCGCGGCTCATCGAGTCGGCGCCGACGAAGACGCTGGCGACGAACAGGGCGGCGGCGACAACGCCGAGCGGCGACAGGCCCGCCAGCATGGCCACGACGATGCCGGCATAGCCGAAACCCGGCGACAGGTCGGCGGTGAGATAGCCCTTCAGACCCGCCACCTCGCCGACGCCGGCGAGACCGGCAAGACCGCCGGAGATCAGCGCCACGCGCACGACGGTCGCCATCACGGGAATGCCGGCATAGCGCGCGGCCGACGCGTTCTCGCCGACGGCGCGGATCTCGTAGCCCCACACCGTGAAGCGCATCATCACATAGACCAGCACAGCCATCGCCAGGCCGATCAGCAGACCGGAATGGACACGCATGCGCTCAATCAGGGTCGGCAGCATCGCCTCGTCGACGATCGGCGAGGATTGCGGCCAGCCGAGCCCCATGGGGTCCTTCAGCGCGCTTTCGAGCATCATCTGCACGAACAGGAGCATGATGAAGTTCAGGAGCAGAGTCGTGACCACCTCGTCAGCGCCGAAACGCAGCTTCAACAGCGCGGGGCCGAGCATCAGCAGCGCGCCGGCTACGGCGCCGGCCAGCACCACCGCCGGGATCATCACCCAGCTCGGCCCGCTGATCGCGCCGGTTCCGATCGCCACGGCGGCGAGCGCACCGGCATAGAGCTGGCCCTCGCCGCCGATGTTCCAGAGCTTCGCCCGGAAGGCGACAGCGGCGGCGAGGCCGGTCAGGATCAGCGGCGTGGTGCGCGTCAGCGTCTCGGAGAAGGCGAAGAGAGAGCCGTAGGCGCCCTTCACCATCAGTCCGTAGGAGGAAAAGATCGGGGCACCGGCAAAGGCGAGCGGAATCGCGGCGAAGGCCAGCGAGACGAGCGCGGCCGCGACAGGGACCACGACGGAGAGGACCGGCGAAGCGGGACGCGGCTCGAAACGGATCACGCCGCGGTCTCCTCGTCGTGGCCTGCCATCATCAGGCCGAGCGTGCCGCGATCCAGCGTGTCCGCCGGCATCGACTCGGAGAGACGGCCGTTGTGGATGACGGCGATGCGGTCGGAAACGATCATCAGCTCGTCCAGGTCCTCGGAGATCAGCAACACGCCGGTCCCGCGCCCGCGCGCCTCGAGCAGGCGACGGTGCACCTCGGTCTGGGCGCCGACGTCGAGGCCGCGCGTCGGCTGGTTGGCAAGGATCACCCTCGGACTGCGGTCCAGAACGCGGGCAAGGATCAGCTTCTGGATATTGCCGCCTGACAGCAGCCGCGCCGGGGCGTCGGGGCCGGGACAGCGGACGTCGTAGTCGCGGATGGCATCCAAAGCGCGGGCGCGGATCGGCTGGCGCCTGAGGAAGCCCGCCGATTGGTAGGCCGGTTCGCGCACCTCCTCGATCACCACGTTCTCCGCAACCGTCATGGCGCCGACGACGCCGTCGTGGTGGCGATCCTCCGGGATACGGGCGATGCCGGCGCGGGAAAACCGGCGGGGATCGAAACGCGTGACCCTGTCGCCATAAAGGATTAATTCGCCGGAAGTCGGCGCGGCGAGGCCGGCGACGAGGCCGGCGAGCGCCGCCTGGCCGTTGCCGGAGACGCCGGCAATGCCGACGATCTCGCCCTCGCGCAGGGTCAGCGAGACCGCGTGCAGGGACTTGCGGACATCGGCACCGGCCACGGCGACCTCGCGCAGCTCGAGCAGCGGTTTGCCCGGCTCGCGCGGCGTGCGACGGCTCTCGGGCACGTCGCGGCCAACCATCATCTCGGCTATCCTGCGCCGGTCGGCGTCGGCGCGCGCCATCTCGCCAACCTTCCTGCCGGCGCGCAGCACGGCGATGTGGTCGGACACCGCCAGGACCTCCGCGAGCTTGTGGGCGATGAAGATCACCGCCAGACCGGATTCGGCGAGATAGCGGACCGTCTCGAACAAGCCCTCGGCCTCTTGCGGCGTCAGCACCGCGGTCGGCTCGTCCATGACGAGGATGCGGGCGTCGCGATACAGCGCCTTGAGGATCTCCACGCGCTGCTTCTCGCCGACGGTCAGGCGCGAGACCTGGATGTCCAGGTCGACGGTGAGTCCCGAGCGCTTCATCAGCTCGGCGACCTTGCGCCGGGCCGGGCCAGTGGACAGCCGCAAGCTCAGCACCGGGCCGGTGCCGAGCACGATGTTTTCGAGGCCGGTCAGGTTTTCGGCCAGCGTGAAATGCTGGTGCACCATGCCGATGCCGGCATTGAGGGCGGCGTGCGGGGAGCCCGGCTCCAGCGGCTCGAGCGCGCCGGACGCGTTCGCGACCAGCACCTCGCCGTCGTCGGCCACGTAGTGACCGAACAGGATGTTCATCAGCGTCGTCTTGCCGGCGCCGTTTTCGCCGAGCAGCGCAAGGATCTCGCCGCGCCTCAGCTCCAGGTCGATCGCGTCGTTCGCGAGCAGCGGACCGAAGCGTTTGGAGATATCCCGAAGCGCCAGCACGACGGGCGCCCCGGATCGGTCAGTTCCCGATGCGGTCATCGGATCGGCTCCCCCTCCTCCCGATCATGCAATGCTCGCGGCCCGCGGTCGCGCGGCGCCCTCGCCCGAACGTACGGCTGGGGGGGGGGGAGGATCGGGCCTTGCCTGTGCCCACCCCTCGCCCCGCGCCGGGTTTGCCTCACATCGTCGACTTGGGTTCGGCGTCGTTGACGTTGACGCGGAACAGGCCGTCCTTGATTTCCTGTTCCGTCTCCCGGGCCGCCTTGACGGCATCGGCCGGGGCAAGGGATTCGTCAACGACGAAGGAGCCACCGCCATACCCCATGTAGCTGAACTGGCCATAGTCGGCCGGCTCGAAGGTGCCGTTCACCACCGCGTCGATGGCGCGGTCGACGGTCGGCTCCATGTGCCACAAGGCACTCGCCAGGATGGTGCCGGGATAATCGCCGGCCGTGTCGATGACGTTGCCGATCGCCTTGATGCCACGTTCCTTGGCGGCGTCGGAGACACCGAAACGCTCGGCGTAGAGGATGTCGGCGCCCTTGTCGATCATGGCGAAGGCGGCTTCCTTCGCCTTCGGCGGGTCGTACCAGGAGTTGATGAAGGTCACGAGGAACTTCACGTCCGGATTCACCGCCAGTGCCCCCTCCATGAAGGCGTTCATCAGGCGGTTCACCTCGGGAATCGCGTAACCGCCGACCATGCCGATGATGTTCGACTCCGTCGCCGCTCCGGCGATCATGCCGGTCAGGTAGCTCGGCTCATGGATGAAGTTGTCGAACACCGCGAAGTTCGGCTGCGACGGCCCGAAGGACGAGCCGAGCAGGAAGGCGGTTTCGGGATACTCCGCCGCCACCTTGCGCGCGGCCCGCTCCACGGCGAATGCCTCGCCGAGAACGAGATCCATGCCCTGCTCGGCATATTCGCGCATGACACGCTCGTAGTCGGTGTTGGCGACGTTCTCGGAGTAGACATAGGTGATGTCGCCGCGGTCCTGGGCGGTGTTGAGCGCCTTGTGGATGCGGCTCACCCATTGCTGCTCGACGGGGACGGTGTAGATCGCCGCGACCTTGATGGGCTTGGCCTTCTGCGCCGTGGCGGGGCTTCCGCCAACTCCGACCGCAAGCGCGAGCGCGGCGGCGGCGAGAACGGCGCGGCGGGTGAAACGAACAGTCCAACCGGATCTCATGTGAACTTCTCCCCTCTCTCTTCGATTGTCGATGGTTGACCCATCTTCGCCACTCGGGAATGTCCCACTCGGGAATGTACGGAAAACAAGAAACATGCCATGGCGGCGCGAACCCGGGCGCGTCGGCGTGTGACGCGACGAGGGTCATGTGCGCACGCGACCGGTGCACACGGTCCGGGCAGGTCAGCGGCGCGCAATTGCGCACCCTTGCGAAACGAACCAGCGCCCATGCCGGACCCTACCCCCCTCCAGATCGAAGTTCTGCCGCGCCGCACAACAGGTGCGACGGGCGTGCCACGGATGCGGATTGTAAGACAGGTTTCTACCGTCCGGTCAAAAAGCGTTCGGTCGGACCGGTGTAAAACCGCGGATCAGTGCCGGTAGCCGAACCGGGGACCGACAAATCTCCACGCGAACGGCAGGGCCACCATCGCAAGTATGATCTTGACGGCTTCGGCAAGCAGAAACGGCATGAGGCCGATCGAAATTGCCTTGGCGAAACCGTACAGATAGGCGAGCCACGCCACGCCAAAGGCGAACAGCACGGCATCGCCAGCAAGGAAGGTGATCAGAGCGGTATGCCAGCGCCGGTCGAAGCCGTGCTCGGCGAGGTATCCGACGACCGCAACGGCGACGAGGAAGCCGACCAGGAACCCGCCGGTCGGCCCAAAGAAATAGGCGTATCCGCCACCTCCGGCGAAGACCGGCCAACCGGCCGCGCCTTCAGCGAGATAGACAGCGACCGTCGCGATGCCAAGGCGAAGCCCGAACACCGCCCCGATCAGAAGCACGACCAGTGTCTGCATGGTGAAAGGCGTCGGCCAGAACGGGACCTGGACCTTGGCGGACAAAGTCAGCGCCGCGGCACCGAGGACGACGAGCAGGCCGTACCACAACACTCTGTCCGCATCGTCCGCCGGCAGGACGGTGCGCGCTAGGTTCGGCCATCTGTCGCGGAATCGCGTCATTGCGAGCCCCTCAAATATCGGGTCGAAAATAACGCGCCATGTGTTTACGAGCTGTTACGCCGAATAATTAACTATGCGTACGATGGACGCGCGACGTCTGCCGGCGCGATACTCAAACGCCGACGTCTCCCCGCAGAAAACGGGCTCGCCCATAGGCGTTCGCGATCCAGCCGCGATTTGTCGGCGGGTCGGGGAACAGCCCACCGGCGCGCCCCGATCCTCCTCCTGTCCGTCATGTTCCCGATCAGGACAAGCGGGCCCGGACCTCGTCGAGAGCCGTGTGCCGCTCCTTGCGCGCCTTCAGCGCCTGATCCATGTCGACGGGGACGAACTTCGTCTCCGTATGCGGCTGCATCTGGCCGATCAGGTCCATATCGGCGGAAATCACCGTGCCGAGCATGAAGTAGCCGCCGCCCGACACCGCATCGCGATGCAGGACGATCGGCTCGGTACCGCCGGGCACCTGAATCGAGCCATAGGGATAGCAGGCGTCGACGATATTCGAGGGGTCGGAGCCAGCGCCGAACGGCTGCTCGCGCGGCACGAAGTCCAGCGGACGGCCGCCACGGAAGCGGTACCCCATGCGGTCGCACTCGGGGGCCACCTTCCAGGTGTCTTCGAAGAAGTGCGCTCCGGCCTCCTTGGTGATGCGGTGCCAGTAGAGACCGGGCAGCATGCGCAGCTCGACCGCGCCACGCGGCATGCGGCGCATGTTCGCGGGAATGCTGCGCCCTTCGGCCGCTCCCGCTCCCGATCCGACCGGAAGCTCGTCGCCGGCCGCGATCGCCCTGCCATCGACTCCGCCAAGCGCGCCGATCGCGTAGGTCGAACGACTGCCCAGCTGGACCGGAACGTCGATGCCGCCCGATACGGCGATATAGGCGCGCGCGCCCGCCTTCAGAAAATCGAAGGACAGAACCTGCCCCGCCTTCACCTTGAAGGAGGTCCAGCTCTCGCGCGGCTCGCCGTCGAGCTTCGGCGGCAGATCGGCGCCGGTGACGGCCACCGTCGCGTCCTTGGTGAACTCGAGTTCCGGGCCCATGAACACGCACTCCAGGCAGGCCGCGCCCTCATCGTTGCCGACGAGCAGATTGGCGCAGTGCAGCGCGAAACGGTCCATGGCGCCGCCGATCGGAATGCCGAGGTGATAGTAGCCGGGCCGGCCCAGGTCCTGAATGGTGGTGGCGAGCCCCGGATTGTTGACCTTAATTGCCATAGAGCCCCTCCATCAGCTTGGCGTTGTAGCCGTCGATATCCTTTTCGAAATCCCCGAGATCGAAGGTCACGTCGTGGGTCCGTGGCGTGAACGTGTTGGCTTCGACCTGGGCGACTGCTTCGTCATATTCCGCGCGGCCGATCGGCTTCCATTTGACGATGTCGCCGGGCTTGAAGAAGACCATGAAGTCGCTGAGGTAGTTGATTTCCTGCTTGGGATCGAAGATCGGCATTGGGGTGATGCCGAACATCTGGTAGCCGCCGGCACCGCGCACCGAATAGATGCAGCCGAAGCAGCCGCCGATGCCGACGGTGAGCCTCGGCGTGTCGGTGCGAGGCCGCAGGTACTTCGGCACCTCGATCTGCCGGGCGCGCTCGACCATCTGGTAGAGGAACGGCAGGCCGGAGACGAAGCCGACCATTGACACGAACCACGGCGCGCCGGAATGGGCTTCGATGAACTTGTCGACGGTGTCGTAGCCGTTGATGCGGGCGGCATACTCGATGTCGGTCGCGTTCGGATCCTGATGCCGCTCCCGGAAGCGCATCAGCGTCTCGTGTGTCCACGGGTCCTGATAGAAGACCGGAACTTCGACGATGCGCGTAGCGATCCGCGACTCCGCCTTTTCGGCGGCCACCTCCAGCGACCTCAGCTCCTTGAGCATGTCGTCGGGATGGATCACGTCGGGATCGAACTTGATCTGGAACGACGCGTTGGCCGGGCAGATCTCGGTGACGCCCTTGATGTCCGCCTCTTTCACCGCACTGGTGATCGACAGGCTCTTGAAAAAGGCCTCAAGGGACATTTCCTCGTTGACTTCGACGAAGATGTGCTCGTCGCCGCCAAAGGAGTATCTGTTTTCCATCTTTGGCTAACTCCCCCTCTAAAGTCGGGATGCGTTGGACTCGAGCCAATGCTCGAGCCAGCGGGTGTGCACCGCGTTGGCACGGACGTCCGGATCGCGGGCCAGCGCGACGTACAACGGAATGGTCGTCTTGACGCCGGCAACCTCCAGTTCGCCGAGCGCCCGTTTCATCCGAACGATGGCGCGCTCGCGATCCTCGCCCCAGACGATCAATTTTCCCAGCAGCGAGTCGTAGAAGGGCGGAATGGCGTAGCCCTGGTAGAGCATGGTGTCGAAGCGCACGCCCGGTCCGCCGGGAATGCGCAGGCCGCCGACGACGCCCGGGAACGGCATGAAGTCGTTGGACGGATCCTCGGCGTTGATACGCACCTCGATGGCGTGGCCGCGCCGGGTGACGTCCTGCTGCCTGAGACGCAGCGGCTCGCCGCCTGCGATCCTCAGCATCTCGCCGACGAGATCGACCCCGGTGATCCACTCGGTCACCGGATGCTCGACCTGGATGCGGGTGTTCATTTCGATGAAATAGAAGTCGCCGCTGGCATCGTCGTACAGATATTCCAGCGTGCCGGCGCCGCGATATTTGACCGATTGCGCCAATGCGACGGCGGAGTCGCACAGCCGTTGGCGGGCGTCCTCGGACAAGGCGGCCGACGGCGCCTCCTCCCACACCTTCTGGCGGCGTCGCTGCAACGAGCATTCGCGCTCGAAGCAATGGACGACGTTGGTACCGTCGCCGAGGACCTGCACCTCGATATGGCGCGCCTGCTCGATAACCTTTTCCACGTAAAGCCCGCCATCGCCGAAGGCCGAGCGGGCCTCGGTCTGGGCCAGCTGGAAGAAATGCGCCAACTCCTTCGGGTCGTGAGCAATGCGGATTCCGCGACCACCGCCGCCGGCGGCGGCCTTGATCATCACCGGATATCCGATCGTCCCGGCGAGCGCTTCCGCATCGGCGAAGTCGTCGATGCGCCCGTCGCTGCCGGGCACCGTCGGCACGCCGGCCAACGCCGCGGCGGCGCGGGCGGCCACCTTGTCGCCCATCATCCGGATCGTGTCGCCGCGTGGTCCGATGAAGGTCAGCCCGGCCGCTTCGACGGCGTCGGCGAAGTGCGGGCTTTCGGCCAGAAAGCCATAGCCGGGATGCACGGCGTCGGCGCCGCTCGCCTTCGCCGCCTCCACGATCGCCTCGATGTTCAGGTACGACTTCGGCGCCTGGGCCGGCCCGATGTTGACGGCGGAATCGGCGAGTTGCACCGCCAGCGAAGCAGTATCGGCTTCGCTGTGCGCCTGGACCGTGCGAATGCCGAGATCACGTGCCGCACGGATGATCCGCACGGCGATTTCACCGCGGTTGGCGACTAGCAGCTTGCGAATGGCCATTGGCGGTCCGTCTCAGCCCTTGAGCCTGGCCAGCGGCTGGCCGGCCTGAACGGCGTCCTCGTTCTCGACGAGGAACGCCTCGATCTGGCCATCGGCGTCGGCCTTGACCTCGTAGAAGGTCTTCATGACCTCGACGAGGCCGATGACCTCGCCCTTGGCGACGGCGTCGCCAGCTTCCTTGTAGGACGCCTGGTCAGGCGCCGGCTTGCGATAGAAGGTTCCCGGCAGCGGGGAGAGGATTTCGGTGCTCATGATATCCCGTCTCTCTATTTCGTTTGAATTGTCCGTAAGGCTCGCCGTCGCTCAGGCCGCCTCGAGATAGGGCGCGACCGCGTCGCGCACGGCCCTGGCAACCTCGACGGCGTTCGGCGTATCGGAGTGGACGCAGATCGCGTCGGCGCGCACCGGGATGTCGTTGCCGTCGACCGATTTCGTCACCCCTTCCCGAACAGCACGTATCGCGCGCTCGGCCGCATCCTGCGGATCGACAGGATCGTGCTCGCGGGTGATGAGCAGCTTGCCCTGACTGTTATAGTAGAGGTCGGCATAGTACTCGGCGATGAAGACATGACCGCGCGCGGTATAGACCTTCTCGTGGCAGGTCTCGATCATGCCCATGATCGGTAAGTTGTAGATGTCCGCGGCATCGCAGACCGCATGCGCCACATCCTCCATCCGCGCGGCCATGCCGTAGAGCGCTCCGTGCGGCTTGATATGGTTGAGCGGCATGCCCTCGGCGTCGAGGAAGCCCTTCAACGCGCCGATCTGGTAGATCAGGCAGTTGGCCAGCTCGTCGCGCGGCATCGTCATTTCGCGCCGACCGAACCCCTGCAGGTCGGGCAGCGAGGGATGGGCGCCAACCTTGACGCCGTGCTTCTTCGCCAGCCGCACCGTCTTGGGGATGTGGTTGAAGTCGGACGCGTGAAAACCGCAGGCAACGTTGGCGGCCGAAATCAGTGGCATCAGCGCCTCGTCGTCGCCCATCCGGTAGAGCCCGAAGCTCTCGCCCATGTCGCAGTTCAAGAACGTCATAGGTTTGTGGCCTCCCTTAAGACCCGCTTTCTCATCCGTCATTTCAGTCCCGGGATCCGGCGAGATACCGAAGACGGATCTGGTCGGCGATCACCGCCAGGATCAACAACGCGCCGAGCACGACCATCTGGAGATAGGATTCGATGCGCGCCAGGTTCATGCCGTTCTGCACCAGCACGATGAACAGCGCGCCCAGCACCACGTTCTCGACCCGGCCGACGCCGCCGCGCAGCGAGACGCCAGCGATGACGCAGGCGGCGATGGATTCGAGCGGCATCGACGCGCCGATATTGGCCTCGCCGGTATCGAGGCGGGCGGTCAGCAGCATGCCGGCGATGCCGGCGAGCAGCGCCGTCAGCACGTAGGTGATGAACAGCGTCATCCGCGTGTTGATGCCGGACAGGCGCGCGGCCTTCTCGTTGCCGCCGACGGCATAGAAGTAGCGGCCCTGACGGGTCCAGTTGACGAAGAAGAAGGTAACCAGCGCCAAGAGCGCGGCGATGTAGATCGGGACCGGCACGCCGAGCAGTTTTCCGAAGCCGAAGAACTCGCCGAACTCGACGGGCATGCCGTAGACCGGAACGCCGCCGGTCAGGAACAGCGCGATGCCGAAGCCGACGGAGGACATGCCGAGCGTCATGATGAAGGGCGAGACGCCGAACACCGCGACGCCGATACCGTTGCAGACGCCGACGGCGACACCGGCGGCGATACCGGCCAGAGCGCCGATCGCGATCGCAAGCACGACCGCATCCGGCATCGTGGCGTATATGGCCGCCATCACCGAAGCGCCGACGACCGAGGTGATCGCCAGGATGGTGCCGACCGACAGGTCGAAGCCGCCGGTCAGAAGCGCGAACATCTGGCCCAGCGAGACGATCATCAGATAGACGGACTGGCGCACGACATTGGTGAGATTTCGCGCCGACAGGAAATTGTCGGACATCATCGTGAAGATGACGATCGCAATGACCAGCAGGAACGGCAGAACGCCGAGGCGGATGAACAGGAACTTCATCCAGTAGGCGAGATCGCGCTTCGGCGCGGCGATTTCGGCATCGGTTCCGGTCTCGGGGCTGGCCATTACGCCGCCTCCCTTTCGAAGAAATGCTGGAGCAGGTTTTCCTCGGTGATGTCCTCACCATGGACCTCGGCCATCACCCGGCCGCGGTAGAACACGTAGACGCGGTTCGTCAGGTGCAGGATCTCGGGCAGATCCGAGGAGATAAGCACCACCGCGGCACCGGCCTCGCAGAGGTCGCGGATGAAGGCGTAGATCGCCGCGCGCGTACCGACATCGACACCGACGGTCGGCTCATCGAAGACATAGACGTCGACGGGCCGCGTCAGGCATTTGGCAAGCAGCACCTTCTGCTGGTTGCCGCCGGAGAAATGGTCGACGGCGCGCTCGATGCGGCGCGGCTGCAGATTCATGCGGTCGGCGAGTTCGCCCGCCTTGCGCGCCTCGCCAACGCGGTCGAGCAAGCCCCCCTTGGCGAACGGAGCGCGATCGAGCGAGGGCAGCGACATGTTTTCGCGGCAGGAGCGCATCATTATCAGCCCCTCCTCGCGCCTGTCGGGGGGAATGTAGAACAGGCCGCGGTTCATCCGCTCGCGAGTAGAGAGACCGCTTATGTCCTCGCCCTTCAGAGTAATTTTGCCGGAGGCGACCGGGTCGACGCCGAACGCGGCGCGCATGATCTCGGACTTGCCGGAGCCGACGAGGCCGGCCAGGCCGACGATTTCGCCGCTCCTGACGGCGAGCGAGGCGTCCACCACCGCATGCTTCGGCATGGTCAAGTGATCGATGCGCAGCCTTTCCTCGCCGGGATCGAACCGGATGGTCGGGAACAGCTCGGAGATGACCCGTCCGGTCATCAGGCGGACCAGTTCTTCGTCGCCCGCGGTCTTGGCGTCCAGCGTCGCAACATAGCGGCCGTCGCGCAGCACCGTGATGCGGTCGCCGATGCGGCGGATTTCCTGCATACGATGGGTGATGTAGACCACCCCGACGCCCTCGGCTTTGATCTGATCGATCAGGGCGAAGAGCTGCTCGGTCTCGCGATCGGTCAGCGAGGCGGTCGGCTCGTCGAGGATCAGGACGGACAGGTCCGATCGGAACGCCTTGGCGATCTCGACCATCTGCTGTTCGGCGCGGGTCAGATGCTGTACCCGGTCGCCGGGCCGCAAGGGGAAGCCGAGCCGGTCGATGATCTCCTGGGCACGGCGGTGGAGGGCGGCCTTGTCCAGGACGCCGCCGCGCATGATCTCCGCTCCCAGGAACAGGTTTTCCTCGACCGTCATCTGCGGCACCAGCGAGAATTCCTGGAACACCGCCGAAATGCCGAGTTCCCGCGCGTGATGGACGGACTCGAGCTCGATCTTCTCGCCCCGAAAGCGGACCTCGCCTCTCGTCGGCGGCTGCACGCCGGCGAGAATGGAGATCAACGTGGATTTGCCCGCCCCGTTCTCCCCGAACAGGATGTGCACCTCGCCCGGATTCAGATCGAAATCGACCCGGTCGAGTGCCAGCACCCCGGGATACTGTTTGGTTATCCCGCGTGTCTCGAGAAGAGGGGCGGCCCCGAAAGCGGGGCCCCTGTCGTTCCCAGGGGAAGAGGCGGCCCCGGTAGCGGGGCCCCTCTCGTTCCCAGGGGAAGAGGCGGCCCCGGTAGCGGGGCCGCCGCGCTGTGTTTCCGTGTTCATGGCGAACCGGGCCCTGTGCGCGGCGGCTGGTCGCGACCTACTCGACCCGGAAGACCGGCTTGAAGCCGTCCGGAGCGAGCGTTGAGGACGGATCGAAGTCCTTGATCGTGTCCTGGCTGACCACATAGAGCGCCGGACCGACGTGCTTCATGTAGTCCTTGCCTTCGAGGATGCGGACCGCCTGATCGACGGCGATACGTCCCTGGATCACGGTGGAGTCGGTCGGGGCGGCGAGGATCTGGCCTCGCCGGATGCCCTGATCGACGCCGGGCGTGAAGTAGTAGGACAGCACCTTGACCTGATCGGTCAGGCCGCGGTCGCGCAGGATCGGAACGGCGGCTTCGGCGGTCACAGCCGTGCCGACGATATAGTCGAGGTCGGGATGGGCCTCGAGGGTATCCTCGACCAGCTTGGACTGGGCTTCCTTGCCGGTGTCGCCGTACTTGGTCTCGACGACCTCGGCGGCACTGCCGTCCACGGCGGCCATGAAGCCGGTGTTGCCGGCCTCCACCCAGCCGGCGCCTGCCGGGCCGGGGAACCAGCCGACCTTTACCGTATCGGAGCCGGCGGGATGCGCCTCGGCCAGGAACTGACCGGCCTTGGCGCCCATCTCGCCGAAGGAGACGAGCGACTTGGCCGACAGTTCCGGCGAGGACATGCCGTTGATCACGTCGATCACGGGAATGTCTTTCTTGCGGATCTCGGAAACCAGGTTGTTGAGGCCGTCGAAGGAGATCGCGCCGATGATGACGGCGTCGGCGCCGGCGGCCACGCAGTCCTCGATCTGGGAGACCTGCTTCTGCAGCTCGGTGTAGCCGCCCGCTTCGACGAGCTGCATCTTGACGCCGAGACGCTTGGCTTCTTCGGAAACGCCGTAATCGACGCCGAGCCAGTAGGCATCCTTCATGTGCGGGAATGAGACGCACAGCTCCCAGGGTTTGCTTGCCTTGTTGAGCGGCACGTATTCGACCGAGGTTCGCGGGCTCGCCATGTCGAAGGGCGGATCCCATGATTCAACCGGATAAGGGAACCAGTCGGCCGCCGACGCCGCACCAGCGACCCCGACGAGGATGGCCGCAACTGCGGCACCTTGAAGATAGCGGTTCATGAACACCTCCCAAGTGGACCCGGATAGTGCGGCAGGGTGCAGCCGCAAGGTCGACGCCTATGTTTGCGCAGGTTCATGATATTGTTAAATCGGAAATGTTGTGCTGCAGTATCACGAAAACTGATATACATTGCACGATATCGATGCCGCTTTTTCGGGCAGGCCAGAAAAAGTGCAACTTTGGAGATGAGTCGGGGGCGACTGGATGACCCTTTCCTTGCGCCAATTGCGCTACTTCGTCGGCGCTGCGGAGACCGGCCAGGTTTCGCGCGCCGCCGTCGAGCTGAATGTCTCGCAATCCGCGGTAACCGGTGCGATCAAGCAACTCGAGCTGCGCCTCGGCACACGCCTGTTCGACCGCCATCCCAACGGCGTTACGCTGACCTTCGAGGGCAGCCGGTTCCTGCAGCACGCTCGCAACATCATCGCGTCCGTCGACGAGGCGCTGCGCGTCCCCAGCGTTTCGACCACCAAGGCGCAGGGTCCCATCCGCATAGGCGTGACCTATACGGTGGCCGGCTACTTCATGCCGCAGCACCAGGCGCGGTTTTCGCGCAGCTATCCCGCGGCGACCATCGAGCTGCGCGAGGCGCCGCGCGAGGCGATAGAGGAGGAGCTGATGGATGGCCGGCTCGATATCGCGGTCCTCCTGACCTCGAACCTGGAAAACCGGATGGCGCTCGACCACGAGACGTTGATCCGCTCGCGGCGGCGACTGTGGCTGCCGATCGACCACCCTATGGCGGGCATGCCGGAGATCCGGCTGGAGCATGTGGCGCAGGAGCCCTACGTCATGCTGACCGTCGACGAGGCCCAACAGACCGCCGAACGCTATTGGGAGAAGACACCTTTTCGTCCCAAGACGATTTTCCGCACGTCCTCGGTCGAAGCCGTGCGCTCGATGGTCGCCAACGGCACCGGCATCACAATCCTCTCGGACATGGTCTACCGGCCGTGGTCCCTGGAGGGTCAGCGCATCGAAACGCGCAATGTCTATGACCTCGTCCCCTCCATGGACTTGGGACTTGCGTGGAAACGCGATGCGGAGTTGTCACCGGCGGCCCGCGCGTTCCATGATTTCATGTGCCTGACATTCAATGGCGGCGGACCGGGCCTGACCCACTAGCCCCCTCCCGCAAGCAACGATCGAGGAAGACGACATGACCGAGAGACCCAAGGCGACGCCGACCGTGCGTATCGACGACGGCCGGGTGAAGGCCACCGAATGGGCCTTCGAGCCGGGTGCCGAAACGGGCTGGCACCGGCACGAACACGACTATGTGGTGGTGCCGCTGGTGAGCGGACGCCTGCTGATCGAGATGCCGGACGGGAACGCCACGACGGCCGAACTGACCGAGGGCATTCCCTATGCGCGCAAGGTCGGCGTCGAGCACAACGTGGTCAATGACGGGTCCGGCGAGATGCGATTTCTCGAAGTCGAAATTACGGGGTGATCGGGATGGCGCCGGGCGACACTTCGGGCAAAACGGCGGCCGACACGGCGCGTCACCGGGAACGGCTCGAGACGCTGGACCGGTTCATCGAGGCCTGGAACGCACACGACGTCGACGGCCTGATGGCCTGCATGGCGCAGAATTGCGCGTTTCACGCCTCGGGCGGCCCCGACGCGGACGGCACGGTCTTCGAGGGCCGCGAAGCGGTACGGAAGGGCTATGCCGGGATCTTCGCGGGCTTTCCCGACGCACAATGGACCAATGGCCGACACCACGTCTTCGGCGATCGTGGCCTCTCGCAGTGGCGCTTCGTCGGCACGGCACCGGACGGCACGCGCGTCGAGGTCGACGGCTGCGACCTGTTCACCTTCGACGGGCCGCTGATTGCCTTGAAGGATTCCTATCGCAAGTCACGGGTCTGACGGGCCGGCGAACGCCGGCCCCACCCTCCGCACGAGACCACCATGTCGAAGCCCCGCGCCCGCGACCTCGGTCTGCCCTTTCCGGGCACACCGGGCCCCATCAACGCCATCACCGACGTGCCCGGTGTCCGCGTCGGGTTCACCACGCTTACCGATCCGGCGAAACGCATGCGCACCGGCGTCACCGCCGTCGTTCCACGCCCGGACAAGGACAGGCCGCGTCCCGTGTGGGCGGGGTTCCACGCATTCAACGGCAACGGCGAGATGACCGGCGTGCACTGGGTGAACGACGCCGGCTATTTCCTCGGCCCCATCCTGATCACCAACACCCATGGCATCGGCGCCTGCCATCACGGCGCCGTGGAGTGGATGATCCGCACCTACGAAGCGCATTTCCGCGAGGACGACGCCTGGGCGATGCCGATCGTGGCGGAGACCTACGACGGCACCCTGAACGACATTAACGCCCTGCACGTAAAGCCCGAGCATGCGATCGCCGCGCTCGACGGCGCCACGTCCGGCGTCGTCGCGGAAGGCTCGGTCGGCGGCGGCAACGGCATGATCGCCTATGAATTCAAGGCCGGTACCGGCACGTCGTCGCGTCGTGTCGACATCGGCGGCGAGACCTACACGGTCGCCGCGCTCGTTCAGGCCAATTTCGGGATCCGGCCGTGGTTCACGGTGCTGGGCGTGCCCGTCGGCGAGGAAATGCCCGAAAGACGGATGCGCGAGACCGAAACGGGATCCATTGTCGTCATCCTGGCGACAGACGCGCCGCTCTCTGACGCTCTCCTGCGCAATCTCGCCAAGCGCGCCGCGCTCGGCATCGGCCGCTCGGGGACTGCCGGCGGCAACAGTTCCGGCGACATCTTCCTCGCCTTCTCGGTCGCCGACGACATGGTCGATTCCGTATATGCCGGACCGGTGATCACGCGTCGCAGCCTCAACTGGGACATGCTCGATCCGCTTTACCAGGCCGCCGTCGAGGCGGTGGACGAAAGCGTCATCAACGCCATCGTCCAGGGCGAGGACGTTGCCACCGTGAAGCCGGAAGGCAAGGTCTGCGCCGGCATCGACACCGAGGCATTGAAGGCGGTGATGGCGAAATACGGCCGCCTGAAGCCGCCCGCCGGGGGTTAGCGGACAGCACCTGCCCGGAAGGGTTGGCCGGGAAGGGCCAGCCCTGAAAAGACCGGCGCCGCTCCTACCCCCAGACTTCCCTGGAAATCTCGACGATCTCCTTGAGCTTCGCCCATTGCTGGTCCTCGGTGAGAACGTTGCCCTCCTCCGTCGAGGCGAAGCCGCACTGCGGAGACAGGCAGCACTGCTCGAGGTCGACATACTGGGTCGCCTCCTCGATGCGGCGCTTCACATCCTCCGGTTTCTCCAGCGTGCCGCTCTTCGAGGTGATCAGGCCGAGCACGATCTGCTTGTCGCCCTTCGGCACGAACCGCAGCGGCTCGAAGCCGCCGGCGCGGTCGGTGTCGTATTCCAGAAAGTAGCCATCGATCGCGACGTCGTTGAACATCACTTCGGCGACCGGCTCGTAGCCGCCCTCGGAGATCCAGCTCGAGCGGAAGTTGCCGCGGCAGACATGCATGGTGATCACCATGTCCGAGGGACGCTCGGCGACCGCGTAGTTGATCATCTCGGCGTAGATCTTCGGCAGCGCGGCCGGGTCGTCGCCGCGCTGGCGGGCCTGCTCGCGCTGCTCTTCCGAACACAGGTAGGCCCAGACCGTGTCGTCGAGCTGGAGGTAGCGGCAGCCGGCGGCGGCGAAATCCGCGACCGCCTTGCGATATGCGACCGCCGTATCGGCGAAGAAGGCATCGAGATCCGGATAGATGTCCTTGGAAATCGCGTTGCGCCCCATGCGGAAATGCAGCACCGACGGCGACGGGATCGTCATCTTCGGCGTGACCCTGGTGTTTTCCTTCAGGAACGTGAAGTGCTCGATCATCGGATGGGTCGCGTAGCCGACCTTGCCGGTGATGTTGAGGCTGCGCGCCTTGGTCTGGATGCCGTGGAACTGGATCGACTTCTCGCCGGCCACCAGCTCGACACCGTCCAGCATCGCGAGGAAATCGAAGTGCCACCAGGAGCGGCGGAACTCGCCGTCGGTGGCGAGCAGCAGGCCGACCTCTTCCTGCTTGGCGATGATCTTCCGAATTTCCGAGTCCTCTACCGCTTTCAGGTTCGCGTCGGAAATCTCGCCGGCCTCGTGCCTGGCACGGGCCTCCTTCAACGGCGCTGTGCGCAGGATCGAGCCGACATGATCGGCGCGGAAGGGCGGGATGGTTCTCTGCATGGGGGTTCCTCCTTGGGTGATTTCTTATCTGTTGGCTGGCTTGTCTGTCGGCTGGATGTCAGGTCCGTCCGCGCCGGCGCAGCAGCGCCGCGCCCGGGATACGGTCGAAGGCCTCCCGGTTCCGGAGCGCATAGCGCAGGTTGCGGCTGGCCAGGCGGGCGTGCTCGCGCATGATCGCCTCGGCGCGCGCCCCTTCGCGCGCCTCGATCGCGTCGACAACACACCGGTGGTGGTCCTGGGCAACGGTCAGCACCGTGCGCGCCTCGGGCACGTCTTCCTGGATCAGCACGAAGGCGCTCGGCGAGGCGAACGGCAGCGTCACGACGCGTTCGATCTGGCGCTCGACGACATGACTGCCGGCCAGATCGGTCAGCATCCGGTGGAAGCGGGCATTGAGGGCGATGTAGTCGGCGAAGCGACCGCCGCCGGCCAGATGGCGCTCGACCACCGCGTCCAGTTCGCCGAGACAATCGCGGACCGAGACGAGATCACTGGCCGAGGGGCCACGTTCGGCGGCGAGGCGGGCGGCAAGCCCCTCAAGCGTGCCGCGGATCTCGATGGCCTCGAAAACATCGCGTTCGGTAAAGGACTTAACGGAGAACCCGCCGGACGGGATGGCTTCCAGGAGCCCCTCCTCCTCGAGCCTGACCAGCGCCATGCGGACCGGCGTGCGCGAGACCCCCAGCCGGTCGACCATGGAGAGTTCGGAGATGCGCTCGCCCGGCTCGAGCTCACCGGACAGGATCAGGTCGCGGAGGGCAAGCTGCGCCTTCACCGTCTGCGACAGCGAGCGGTCGACCTCCTTGTCGGGCATCGCCGTCATCGGCGCGCCCGTGTCAGGCGGATACGCGCAAGCACCGGATTCCTCCCAGAAATCCTCGCGTTTTGTCTTTGTATACAGGATGCATACGCGCCGGACAATGCAGACGAATGACGGACGCGGACAGAACCGGCACGACCACCATCGCAGCGTCCGGCGCGGCGCACGGCGCGGATATGCGCCCCTGCCCTCACGCGGTCATCTTTTTTTAGGATTCTGGTCTAGTTTCATTAACCAATTCGAATCGTTGGCGTATTGGAGGTGTTCGTTGCGACGCGCGCTGTGGGGAATTGCCGCTCTCATCATTATCGGCGTCGTAGCGATCCTGATCGCGCCGCTGTTCATATCGGCCGAGAACGTCCGTAACA
Source organism: Microbaculum mangrovi (assembly GCF_051390635.1). Classification (NCBI taxonomy): domain Bacteria; kingdom Pseudomonadati; phylum Pseudomonadota; class Alphaproteobacteria; order Hyphomicrobiales; family Tepidamorphaceae; genus Microbaculum; species Microbaculum mangrovi. Next base: position 58,715 of record NZ_JBPODT010000002.1, on the reverse strand, counting down.
CCTTGTTCGATCAGGTGGAATCGGCGACGGGATACCGCATCCGCGTGGCCGGCGACATCGATATCTCGGTGTTCCCCTCGCTCGACCTGGTGGCCGGCGAGGTTTCCGTCGCGCAGCGGATCGGCGAGCAATATCAAGATGTTGCGGTCGCCGACGAGCTGCGCTTCGGGCTCGCCCTGTCGTCGCTGCTGTCCGGCAAGGTACGGATGACCGAGATCGCGCTGGTTGGCCCGGTGATCACCGTGCCGCAGGCGGAGTCACGGGAAAGTGCCGCGGGATCAGACACTTCCGGCGGGTCCGACTCTCCCGCCGAGGCGCTGAAAAGCCTGTCGCTCGACCGGCTGAGCATCGAGGACGGCACGGTGCAGCTGGCCGATGGCAGGCAGGTCTCCGCGCTCAACCTGACGGCCTCGCTGGCCGACTTCGACGCGCCCCTGACCCTTGATCTGAAAGCGGTTTTCGACGGCAACCCGATCTCGCTTGCTGGCGAGATCGGCCGGTTCGGGCCGTTCCTGCAGGGCGAGGTCGCCCCGGTCGCCATTTCGGTCGGCTATCCGTCGGCTCTGGCGTCGGATCTGTCGGTTTCGGGTCGGGCTCTCTACACCGGCGACGCCTTCGCGCTGGAGCCGTTCGAGGCGCGCGCCGGCGACAGCGCCTTCGGCGGCGAAATTCGGGTCGACATGAGCCAGCCGGTCACCCGCATCCGGGCGTCGCTGAACGGCGAGGTCGTGGACCTGGACGCGCTGCTGGCGACGGGCGGAGCGAGCGAGGGACAGGCCGCCGCCCCCTCCCCCGACACCTCCGACCAGCCGATCGACTTCTCCGCCCTCGAGACCACGGTCGCGGACGTCGACGTGTCCGTCTCCAAGGTGGTGGTGTCGGGCATCGCCATCACCCCGCTGGTCGCCAACCTGCATGTCGGCGAGGGCCAGGCCAACCTGGTCGCCGACCTGATCGGGGTGGGCAGCGCCTCGGGCATGGCCTCCTTGTCGCTCGATGCGACGCGCGAGAGCCCCTATGTCAGCGGCAAGCTGCGCATCACCGGCGTGGATCTGGGCGAGGCGAGCCGGCTCGCCGGCGAGAGCGCGGTGCCGGTCTCGGGCACGGCGGGCGCCGACATCGTCTTCGCCACCGCCGGGCGCACGCCGGCGGAGCTGAAGGCGCGCATCAACGCGTCCGGCTCGCTGTCGCTGCAGAACGGTTCGGCGACCATCGCCGCCCTGTCCGGTGCGACCGGCAAGCAGGGTACCGAGCGGATCACCGACATCAACGCGACGGCCAAGTTCGAGGACCTGATCAAGCCGGTCAGCGTCGCCGGCTCGGCGGTGTGGAACGGCGAGCGCTTCGACCTGTCGGCCACCGCAGACGTGCGCGGCATCCTTGCGGGCCAGTCCTCCGGCGTGCAGGCGCAGGCGCGCTCCCAGCGCGTCTCGGCGGGCTTCAACGGCAAGGTCTCGGCGGCCGGCGCCGCCGACGGCCGGGTGTCGCTGGAAACCGCCTCGCTCACCGGGCTGATGCGCTGGCTCGGCCAGGAGCCGGCCTGGCAATCCGGCTTCGAGGCGTTCTCCGTCGACGGCCGGCTGGCCGTTTCCGAGACCGCCATCGCCTTCGAGGACACGCTGATCCGCCTCGACGACACGCAAGGCACCGGCTCGGGCAAGGTGACGCTCGGGGCGAAGCCGTCGGTGACCGCCAAGCTCGATCTGGAGACGCTGAACGTCAATCCGTATCTGGGCGAGGCCGGACGTGAGGCGGCGGGACAACCGGCCGCGGGCGGCCCGGCGGGCTGGAGCACCGATCGCATCGACTTCTCGGCGCTGAACGCGCTCGACGCCGACCTGGCGCTGTCGGTGAAGCGGCTGGTCTACAAGCGGATCAAGACCGGGCCGGTGGCGATCTCGGCGAAGATTTCCGGCGGCAAGCTCGACGCGCAGTTGTCCAACCTGAAGCTCTACAAGGGGGCGGGCACCGGCACGCTGCAGGTCGACGCCTCGGGCCAGACGCCGACGCAGGGCTTCAAATTCTCGCTGTCCGGCCTCGATGCCTTCCCCTTCCTGCGGGACGCCGCCGGCTTCTCGCGCATCGAGGGCACCGCGGCGATCGCCATCGACCTGACCGCGCGCGGCCAGAGCCAGCGCGAGATCGTCTCGGCGCTGAACGGCACCGCGAGCTTCGAGTTCAAGAACGGTGCGGTCCGCGGCATCAATGTCGCCAAGATGGCGCGCAACCTCACCTCCGGCGTCCTGTCGGGCTGGGGCTCGGGCGAGGCCGAGAAGACCGACTTCGCCTCGCTGGGCGCGAGCTTCGCCGTCACCGACGGCAAGGCCAGGACCGACGACCTGCATCTTTACGGCCCGCTGGTGCGCGTGAGCGGCGCCGGCACCGTCGACATGCCGGCCCAGTCGCTCGACCTCAAGGTCGACCCGAAGGTGGTGGCCAGCCTCGAGGGCCAGGGCGGCAAGTCCGACCTGGAGGGCCTCGGCGTGCCGGTCATCGTCGCCGGCCCGTGGGCGAGCCCGAAGATCTATCCCGACATCGCCGGCATCCTGCAGAACCCGCAGGCCGCCTACCAGCAGTTGCAGAAGCTCGGCGGCGGGCTGTTCAACCTGCCCGGCGCGGGGGCGCTGGGCGCCGGGGCGCTGGGCGGCAAGGACGACGCCCTCGGCGGCGTCGCCGACAAGATCAAGGAGGAGACCGGCGTCGACATCGGCGACATCCTCAAGGACGGCAAGATCGACGAGGAGGCGCTGAAGGGCGGCGCGCTCAAGGGCCTGGAGCAGCTTCTGGGCGGCGGATCAGGCAGCCAGGCCACCGGCGGACAACCGGCGGCGAAGCCGCAGGCTAAGCCGCAGGCCCAGCCCAAGGGCAAGGCCGAGGGCAAGCAGCAGCCCAAAGGCAAGGACGCGCCGGCGGCCCAGGACAAGAAGGGCGGCAAGAAGGCCAAGGCCGACGCCGCCGCCAAAGAGACCGCCGACGAGCCGGCCAACGAACCCGACGGCGACACCAAGAAGCGGCGAAAGAAGAAGAACGCGGATCAGGCCGACCAGACCGAGGAAATGGACCCGGAAGAGGCGGCCAAGCAGCTGCTGCAGAACTTGCTGAAGAAGGAGTGAGGGGCCGCTCTATCGGCGCGAGCCGAACCGCGGGTGCCGGACGGCAGAAGATGCCCGGGTCACGCCCGGGCATGACGTCAAAAATCCCTACGTCATCGCCGGGCTTGACCCGGCGATCTCGGGCCGCACCATCTGGACATGGGCGGTCGGGCGCTTCGCGTGACAAGCGCTCGGCGAGACCGGCGTGTCGGAGACGGAGCGCCGATTACGCGGCACCGCCGCTTGGGCCCCGGATCAGGTCCGGGGCACGCGTCCGTCACGGGCCGCAAGGCCCTGTCCCCCGGCCTGTCCGGCCTCTTGTCACCGCCCTGCCACGCGCCACGTCATCGCCAGGTGCTGCCCGACGCTCTCCCCGCGTGCCACCGCCGTGCCGGACGGCACGAGATGCCCGGGTCACGCCCGGGCATGACGTAGAAAAGAAAATCCAGGGCATGACGTGGGAGAAGCGAAGCCCGGGCATGCCGCAAAGAGGGTGGCACGACGTGCAAATGGGGGCACGGTTTCCCCCTCCACGTCATCGCCGGGCTTGACCCGGCGATCTCGGGCCGCACCATCTGGGCATGGGCGGCTGGGTCTACATCCTCACCAACAAACCGCGCGGCGTGCTCTATGTCGGCGTCACCAACGATATTATCCGCCGCACCGTCGAGCATCGAAACGGTCTCGTGCCCGGGTTCTCCAAACGATACCAGTTGAAACGCCTCGTCCTGGCCGAACCGCATCCGACCATCGCCCACGCCATTCAACGCGAGAAGAACCTCAAACACTGGTCGCGGCAATGGAAGGTGGCGTTGATCGAAAGCGTCAATCCGGACTGGCGGGACCTCTGGGAGGAGATCCAGACGTAGACCGAGGGATACGGCACGAGATGCCCGGGTCACGCCCGGGCATAACGTGGGAGAGGGACGACTCTGCTCACGTGCAGGTGTCTTTCGCCCCACTACCGCCTGCCCCGCCCATCCGACCTCCTGTCACGGCCTTGCTCCCTCCGCGTCATCGCCGGGCGTGACCCGGAAATCTCCCCCGCGCGCCGCCGCCGTGCCGGATAGCACGTCATGCCCGGGTCACGCCCGGGCATGACGTAGACAGGAAAATCCCGGGCATGGCGGGGGAAGGGACGACGCCGCTCACGTCCCCGTGTCTTTCGCCCCACTACCGCCTGCCCCGCCCATCCGACCTCCTGTCACCGCCCTGCCACCCTCGGCGTCATCGCCGGGCGCGACCCGGCGATCTCGGGCCGCAGCATCCGGGCATCGGCGGCCGGGCTCTTCGCGTGGCAAGCGCTTGGCGAGACTGGCGCGGGGGCGCTGGCATGGCGGGGAAACCTGACCTATAATGCGGCTAATTAAACAGAAGGAGGGAGATATGGCGGCCTGGAAAATCGAAGGGGAGTACATGGAAACGTGCAACTGCGCGTTCATCTGCCCCTGCATCGGCACCAACATGGAAGCCGTGCCGAGCGAAGGCGACTGCAAGGCGGCCATCGCCATGCGCATCGACAAGGGCCACATGGGCGACGTGCCGCTGGACGGCGTGTCGTTCATCGTGCTGCTCCACTCCCCCGGCGCCATGGCGGAGGGCAACATGAAGGTCGGCCTGATCGTCGACGAAAAGGCCACCGACCAGCAGGTGGAGGCGATCGGCGAAATCGCCTCGGGCGCGGCCGGCGGGCCGATGGCCGTGCTGGCGCCGCTGGTCGGCGAGTTCGCCGGCGTGGACCGGCGGCCGATCACCTTCGAGATGGACGGCATGACACGCGCGGTGAAGGCCGGCGACCTGATCGACCAGGCCGTCGTCGGCATCCCCAGCCAGGCGGAGGACGGCGCGCCGATCTACCTCGACAACACCGCCCATCCGGCCAACTCCAAGCTGGCGCTGGCCAAGGCGACGCGCAGCCATTTCGACGCCTTCGGCATCACGTGGGACGCCAGCGGGCCCACCACCCGCAACGGCCACTTCGCGCCGTTCGCCTGGGCGGCGTGACGGCCGCCGGTTCTCCGGCCGGTTCTGCGCCCTCGCATTTGCTGGCCCCCAGACCGCCGGCCCCACGATCATCGGTCCCACGAGAGGGATCCCAACGACCGTGGGGCCCGCAAGCGCCCGGAGCCGTGCGATGACGGCGACGCTAGCGCTTGAATCCGTCCTGAAACGCGACCGGTTGGTGGTGATCGCCGGCCTGTCGCTGGTGGTCGCGCTCGCCGCGGCCTATACGGTCGCCGGCATCGGCATGGGCATGTCGGCGCTGACCATGACGAAGATGGCGATCGCCATGCCCGGCATGGCGATGCAGCCGGCGGCGTGGTCGGCCGGCTACGCGGCGCTGGTCTTCCTGATGTGGTGGGTGATGATGGTCGCCATGATGGTGCCGAGCGCGGCGCCGACGGTGCTGCTTTACACCGCGATCGCGCGCAGGCAGGCCACCAGTGGGCAGGCCCCCGGCGGGCAGGCCCCCGGCGGGCAGGCATTGGGCGCACAGGTTTCGGGCGCACAGGGAACTGGCGGGCGATCGGGCGGGCGGCCGCTTGTCGCCTCGGCCCTGTTCGTCGCCGGCTATCTGGCGATGTGGGCCGCGTTCAGCCTGATTGCGACCGGCCTGCAATGGGCGCTGGAGAGCATCGGCGTCGTCACCGGCATGATGGAGATCGCAAGCCCGCTCATCGCCGGCCTGCTGCTGGTCGCAGCCGGGCTCTATCAGCTCACGCCCCTGAAACAGGCCTGCCTGAGACACTGCCGCAACCCGCTGATGTTCATCGCCGAGCACTGGCGGGCCGGCCCCGGCGGCGCCTTCCGCATGGGGCTGGAGCACGGCGGCTACTGCCTGGGCTGCTGCTGGTTCCTGATGGCGCTGTTGTTCGTCGGCGGCATCATGAACCTGATCTGGATCGCCGGCATCGCCGTCTATGTGGGCGTGGAGAAGTTCGCCGGCGGCCGGCGCTGGCTGACCGCGGCCACCGGCGCGGCGCTGACGCTCGCCGGCCTCGCCATCATCGTCCGGCCCTTCCTCGTCGCATAAGACCGCCCTGCAGGTCCAGGGGGCGGTGCTACTTAGACAGCAGCGCGGTGGTGCCGTCCCAGTTGGCGGGCGGCGGATCGGCGAGGAAGCCGCGGCAGCGGGCGATCAGCATCCGCGACGGCGCGTCGCCGCCCGGGCGCAGCCGGTCGGCCTGGCCGAAATGGGTGATGGCGGTGGAGAAATCGCCCCAGGCATAGCTGGCGAGCCCCTCCTCGTAGGGCGCGACCCAGGGCGGCGGCGCCTCGCCGGCAAGGCCGATCAGCTCGTAGATCGCGGTGCCGCCGGCGCGGCCGTAGACGGCGACCTTGTCGAGCCTGCGCGTCAGGATCGCATCGCCCGCCAGTTCGCGCGTCCGCTCGCCGATGATGATCGACGAGCCATAGGCCTTGTTGGCGCCCTCGAGCCGGCTCGCCACGTTCACCGCGTCGCCGATGACGGTGTAGTTGAGGCGGGTGCGCGAGCCGATATTGCCGACGAGCACCGGGCCGGAATTGATGCCGACGCGGATGCGGATCGGCGCGCCGCGATCGTCGGCGAGACCCGCGCCCTCGATCGCCCGCACGGCCCGCACCGCGGCGCGGCAGGCGGCGGCGGCGTGGTCGGGGATCTCGTATGGCGCGCCCCAGAAGGCCATCACCGCGTCGCCGATGAACTTGTCGACGGTGCCGGATTCCGCCTGCACCGTGTTCGACATCAGGTCGAGATAGCGGCCGAGCAGCGGCACCACGTCCTCGCCCATGCGCTCCGACAGGCCGGTGAAGCCGGCGACGTCGGCGAACAGGACGGTGAGCTCGCGGCGGTCGCCGCCGGGCCGGGCCTCGATGCCCTCGGAGACGAGGATGCGCACCAGATCCGCGGGCAGATACTTGCGGAAGGCGGCGAGCCCCCCGGCCATACGCGAGATCGTGCCGCTGAGCTCGTCGAGCTCGGTCAGCCGCGAAGGATGGTAGCGGACCGCCTCCAGGTCGAAGCGCTCGATATGGTCGAGCTCGCCGGCGACGGTGCCGAGCGGCTTGGCCAGCAGGCGCCGGCCGAGCCAGGCCGACAGCAGGGCGGCGACGATCACCAGCGCCAGAACGCCGACGGCGAGGCGCTGCGTGGTGCGGTCGATCTCGCCGAGGAACTCGGATTCCGGGATCACGGTCGCCAGCGTCCAGCCGGCATAGGCGAGCGGCGTCAGCGTCACCCCGTAGGCCTCGCCGTCCGCGCCGACGAGGCGCATCTCGCGCGCCGCCTTCATGCGGGTGGCGTCGGGCGCCATGGCCTCGTGGATCGCGTGTTCGGCGACGGCGAGCATCCGCGGGCGGATGTCGAACCGCGTCCCCATCAGCTCGTCGGCCTCCGGGTCGGGCACGGCGATCGGCCGCCCGTCCGGCGCCAGGATGAAGGCGGCCCCGCTCTTTCCGACGGTGAGGCCCGACAGGAAGCGCGACAGGCGGTCGTGCTCGATCATGACTGCGAGCACGGCCACGGTCCTGGAATAGACGACGACGGGACCGGCGAAGACGAGCGCGGGGCGCGGACCGGTGGGATGGTCGACGACGTCGACCCAGTGCGGCCCCTCGCGGTCGATGGTGGTCGAAAACCACGGCTGATCCGTCGAGAGGAAGTCGGAGGGCTCGAAGAAGCGCTCGCGGAACTCGATGTCGTTGGGGAAGACCTGATAGCGGTCGACGCGGCGGGTGCGCGCGCCGTCGACGATACCGATCTCCATCATCTCCAGCTTCTCGTCACCCAACTTGTGGGCGGCGAAGAAATCGCCGTCCGGCCAGCCGAGCGCGATCCAGGAGACCGAGGGCTGGGCCTGCAATTGCGCCAGGAACACGAATTCGCGCTTGTCCGCCTCGCGCGTCTCCAGCACGTTGTTCTGGAACAGGGTCCGGATCGCCCAGTAGGCGGAGCGGCCCTGGGTGGCGACATCCTGGATCTCGGCCTCGACGGCCTGGACGATCTGGGCGTTGATGGTGGCGGCCAGCTCGCGCGAATTGTCCCGCGCCGTGCGCCACCACAACAGGTGCACGATCGCGGCGGTGACCGCGATCGAGACCAGCACGAAGGCCGTCAGCGCCAGCCGAACCCCTATTCGCATGACACCTCTCCCGACGCGGCACTATCGGGGAAACGGGGCGTGAAGGCGAGTGACGAAACCTCACCTTTGGATCACGGGCAGATCAGGCGCAGACCGGGGGATGGCGGCGCCGGATCGCGCAGAGCACTCCGGATCGTGCTCACGTCCGCGCGCGCCGTCGTAAGTTAGCATTCTTTGACGCCATTCCTGACGCTAGGGCATGACGGGTATTAACCCTAGGGCAGTCCCGAAATGATCGTTTCCGAGACCTGAATTCGTATGAAGACGGCAGCTCTAGAGCATACATCCGTTCCGAAATTTCCCATATATATCAACACCCTGCGGGATCCTGACAAAGCGTCCCAAATCAAGACTAAAGATAGGGAAAATTTTATTAGTCGACTTCACTCGCTTTTTAGATGTCTCCCCGATTCTTAACGCACACGAAGTTCCCTTGCTGGGGAGAGCAGCGATGAGTCTGGCGTGCAAGAAGTTTCCGGGCGACCAGTCCGGTTCCGTGGCGATCCTGGTGGCCGTGCTGATGCCTGTCGTGATCGGCGGGATTGGATTGGGCGCCGAAGCCGGCTACTGGTACTTCAACCAGCGCAAAATCCAGAACTCCGCCGACGTCGCCGCCTATGCCGGCGCGGTAGAGCTGCGCAACGGCATGGCGAGGACGGTCATCGACGCCGCCGCCATGGCGGCGGCCGCGGAGACGGGCTATGACGCGACCATCGGCACGCTCGCGACCAAGAACCCGCCGACCGCGGGTGGCTTTGCCGGCGACGGCAATGCCGTCGAGGTCGTCATCCAGGAAAACGTGCCGCGCCTCCTGTCCTCGCTCTTCCTGAGCGGCGACGTACCCCTGTCGGGGCGGGCCGTGGCCCGCGTGACGCCGACCGAGCCGACCTGCCTGCTGGCGCTCAGCAAGACCGCCTCCGCCGCGGTCGACTTCAACGGAACCGCGGATGCGGTCCTCAGCGGCTGCAACGTGCACGCCAATTCGCTGGCGAATGATGCCGTGCGAGTCAGCGGCACAGCGAGGGTCGAGACCCCGTGCGTCACCGCGGTCGGGAATGTCGCAGCCTCCCCGGGCCTTAACATGACCGAGTGCACCTCGGCCGTCGAGAACGCCGACACGGTGGAAGATCCCTATGCGGACACCCCCAAGCCGCCGGTCGACAGCAGCTGCGCGCCACAGAACGATTTCGGCGGTTCCCCCGGGACAAACCACACGATCGGGCCGGCGACCTATTGCGGCGGGCTGTACATGCGCCGCAACGTCAAGCTCGATCCGGGCGTCTACGTGGTCAATGGCGGTGAGTTGAAGATCAACTCCACGGCCAACGTCCAGGGATCCGGCGTCATGTTCTACCTGACGGGCGGCGCGACCGTCGGTTTCGCCGGCGGCGCGCATATCGAACTCACAGCCGCGACGAGCGGCCCCTATGAAGGCATCCTGCTGTTCGTCGATCCCGACGATCCGAATTCGGATCACATGATCAACGGCGACTCGTCGTCGTTCTTCGACGGGGCCTTCTATGCGCCCAATGCCCACCTTCAATGGGCCGGGAACAGCATGAGCAGTGGTGGCTGCAGCCAGATCGTCGCCTCCACCATCACCGTGATCGGCACGGCCGGGCTCGGCACCAACTGTGTCGGCAAGTCGATCCGGCAGATCCAGAAAGAACAGCTCGTCATCCTGGTCGAGTAGCGGCAGCGTTCCGGAGCCAACCCAATGTCCATCTTCCGCAAGCTGGTTTCATTCCTGAAATGCGAAAGCGGTGTCGCGGCCGTCGAAATGGGGTTGTTCGCCCCTCCGCTGATCATCGGCGTCGTGCTGATGGCCGATATCGGGCTTGCCGTCGAAGCCCGCATGGAGCTCGACCGCAACGTCCGCGCCGGTGTCCAGGCGGCAATGTCGAACGTCTCCGATCTCGAAGCGATCAAGGGCGTCGTGCTGGCGTCGGCCAACGGTTCCGAGGCGATTTCCGTCGCCGTCGGCAAGACCTGCACCTGCGGAAGCGCGGCCGCGAGCTGCACCAGCTGGTGCGCGCCGGAGGTGCCCCCCTCCGTGTTCATCAATATCAGTGCAACCGAAGCCTATAGCGGCCTGATGCTGCCGGCCCTGACACTGGAATCGAAGACCCATGTCCAGCTCCGCTAGCACCAGCCCGGCGGCGAAGCGCGGCGTTGCACGCCGGCTGACCTCACTGTTCCTGCGCGATCGCAGGGGCGTGGCGGCGATCGAGTTCGCGTTCGTGTTCCCGCTGCTCATCATGGTCGTCGGCGCCTCCATCGAATACGGCCGCGCCCTGCAGGCGCGCAACGAGATGAGCCATGCGCTTAGCAAGGTGGTCCGCGTGCTCAACATCGATCCGAAGAAGAGCTCGTCGCAGATCGCGTCCCTGCTCGCCGCGGACCTGAGCACCTACGGACCGGACGATCTTCAGGTCGCCGTCGCCAATGCCCAGATATCCGGCAGCCCGTACATGAAGATCTCGGTCAAGTTTCCCTTCGACCTCCTGGTACCGTTCGGAGAACTCAGCACCGTCACGCTCGGCGTCGACACGGTCGCCCCCCTTATCGCGGCGACGAAATGACGTCATTCTCCGTACGGCCGCGCCTGCGGTCGTGGTCGGAGGCGCGGGCCCACGCCGCATGACACGATCAAACTCTTGCCACACTCCGCAAATCTCAAGAATCTCTGTAAAACGGGTCAGAGACGAGGAGATCACGGCATGCGCAATACGCGAACTTTCTGGACAACCGCCGCCATCATCGTGGCTGGGCTCGGTGTCGCCGGCTGCAACGGCAGCTCGGGGAGAAGCCTGAGCGGCGGCGCCATCGACGGCAACTGGACGAGTGCCGACGGACTGACCGCCACGCGATTCGGCGCCGGGCGTTTCCAGACCACGGTGCTGGCGACCGGCGAAACGGTGTCCGACGGAACCTATCGGATGGTCGACGGGCGGACTGTGCAGATCACCATGCGCTCGGCACTGCGCGACACCACCACCATCGTCAACTGCAACCTGGTGACGCCGGACAACCTGGCCTGCGCGCGCACCGACGGCGGGCAGTTCTCGCTGACGCGCCGCACCTGATGGCGCAGCCTACCTGATAGCGGGGCCGGCCGCACGACGGCCGGCCGTCCGGCCGTCAGGCAGGAGATTCCGCGCGTGCCCGCGCGCCCGGCGCGATGGTGGGCGGGGCGGCGTTCAGCTTCTCCATGGCGAAGCCCGCGGCGGCCTTGTAGCCGGCCACGTATTCAGCACGTTCGCGCGGCGGAATGACGTCGTCGATCGCATCGAATTCACCACCGCACCGCTCGTTGACGATGTTGAGGAGTCCGAAGGGGCCGGCCCCGCGGTTGCGCAGGACCACGTCCGAGATCGGCCCGCACAACCGGTCGTCATAGGCCTGCAGCGCGTCCGGCGTGACGCCCTGCTCTACCATGCAGGCGCCAAGCACGCGCGCGTCGACGATCGCCTGGCTCGCCCCGTTCGATCCCGTCGGGTACATGGCATGGGCGGCATCGCCCATCAGCGCGACGGCGCCATCGCGCCAGGTGGCGACGGGATCGCGGTCGATCATCGGGTTCTCGTAGACGATGTCGGCGGCCCGCAGCAGCGCGGGCACGTCGAGCCAGTCGTAGCGCCAATCCTCGAAGTGGTGGATGAAGGCGTCGATATCGACCTGCTTGAACCAGCCGCTCGACTGCCAGCCATGCGAGTTGTCGACGGTGACCTCGGCGATCCAGTTGATGGTGGCGAGCCCGGTGTCCGGATCGGGGTGCGAGATCGGGTAGATCACCATGCGCTGCCTGTGGGTGCCCAGCCCGACGAAGGACGAGCCCGTCCGGATCGGCTTGGCCCGCGTCGTGCCGCGCCACATGATGGCGCCGCCCCAGTGGATCGGCGGCTGATCGGGGTGCATCTGCGCGCGCACCGCCGAATGGATGCCGTCGGCGCCGATGAGCAGCGTTCCGGCGTGGCGGGCGACGGTCCCGTCGGCGCGCTCGACGATCGCCGTGACGGTGCCGTCGGCGTTGGTCTCGTATCCGGTCACGCGCTCGCCGAGCCGCACGGCATGCGGACCGATGCGCGCGCGCACCGCCTCATGCAGCAGCACGTGGAACAGACCGCGGTGAACGGCGTATTGCGGCCAGTTGTAGCCGGCGAGCAGTCCCCTGGGCTCGGCATAGATGTCGTTGCCGTTGAGGCCGACCATCGCCCATTCCTTCGCCGGCAGGCCGACGCGGTCGAGATCCTCCGCGCCGATGCCGAGATCGTAGAGCTCGCGCACGGCGTTGGGCTGCAGATTGATGCCGACGCCGAGCGGACGCAGCTCCCGCACGCTCTCGAACACGACGCAGGGCACGCCGATCTGATGGAACGTCAGGGCGGCGGCGAGCCCGCCGATACCGCCGCCGGCGATCAGCACGAGAGGTTCGGGCATGGTCCTGTCCTTCCTATGGGATCACGGTTCTACCGCGCCGGACCGGGTTCGCAATGTCCGTGGACGCCCCCCAGATGAATGGGCCCGGAGCGAACGGGGCCGGAACGGCGGAATTCTAGCACGAAAGAGCCCCGGATCCTGACGATCCGGGGCTCAGGTCGCGTGCCCGCGTTCCAAGGGAGCGGTGACGGGCACGACAGGGACTTTCGGGAGCGGACCCGGCTCGACCGTCAGTCCTTTCAGGCGGCAGCGTGAATCGGTGCCCCCATCGGAACCCGAAATGGCGACCGCGGCTTGTCGAGCCAGCGGTCGATCAGCTTCAGGCTTTCCGTGCCATGGGTGACCGGCATCATGTGGCCGGCGCCGGCGACGGTGACGTGGTCGACCACGGGAAGCTGCGCGGCGAGCGTCCATGACGTTGCCAGCGCGGCGCCGGTCGAATTCGCCCCGGCGACGACGAAGGTCGGGATATCGAATTGGCGCAGCGCGCGCAGCGGCATGTCGTCTGCGGCGCCGGCGATGAAATTGCGGGACACGGTCGCGGCTTGCGCGGCGAAGGCGCGCCGGCGATCCTCCGGCAGGGCCTGCCAGGCGCCGGCGCCGTTCCAGTAGTCGACGAAGCGGTGCATGGCGGTTTCCGACGTGTTCGCCCTGGCACCATCTGCGACGACGCGCGCGATCGCGTCGATCTCGGCCCAGGCCTCGGGCGTGCCGATCTCGGGGTCCTTCAGGATGCGGAACAGCGTCGGCTCGAACAGCATCAGGCTGCGTACGCGCGAGCGGTGCTCCCAGGCGAAGCGCAGGGCGACCAGGCCGCCGTAGGAATGGCCGACGAGATCGAAGGGCGCCTCGAGACCGGCTACCGCGCCGGCCAGCACGTCGACGTCATCGGCGAGGCGGAACGGGCGGTCCCCGGTCCAGGCCGGACGCGCGCCGTAGCCGGTCAGATCCGGCGTCAGCACGGCGAACCGGTCGGCGAGCGCGCGGCGGACGCCCTTCCACATACCGCCCGACGACAGCGAGCCGTGGACGAGAACGACGGGGCGCCCGCCGGCCCGCGGCCGGACCGGAAGGTCAGAAGCCGCCATGACCGCGATCCTTGAAACCGTGCACCTCGCGCGCGGTGGCATACAGCGTCGAGCGGCACAGGCCGATATCGGTCAGCATGCGGTCGTCGAGCTCTCTCAGCTCGACGAGCGCCTGGCGCATGCGGCACCAGCGGCGGACCATGGCAAACGTGGAATGGACGAACTGACCGGCGCCGAAGAGGCTTGGGCTCTGCGGCCGTGCCAGTCCGAAATATTCGGCGGTCGTCATCGTAGTCTCCTTTCAAGGTTCAGCGAGGCAACGGCATCACCGGGGACATCACTGGGTGCATCTTCGCGGGTATCTCCGCGGCGTCGCTTGCGATGCCGTGCATCTCGGCGGCCTTTCTAGGGACCGCCTTTTTCCGGATGACGTCCGCGGCCGAGAAAATTGTTGCAGTTGTAAGCGGTGTGTTTCAGGCCCGTAGCCGGCCGGCTCAGCGGCCGGCGCCGGCTTTCCCCGCCAGTTCGGCGATTTCGGCACGCATGGCGCGCAGCTCGGCGATGATCACCTCCTGCTCGTTCTGCAGTTCGGCGCGCGAGGCGACCGCCTCGGCCTCGTGCTCGGCCTGCATGGCCGAGACGATGATGCCGATGAACAGGTTGAGCACGGTGAAGGTGGTGCAGATGATGAACGGCAAGAAGAACGCCCAGGCCATCGGATAGACTTCCATGACCGGGCGGACGATGCCCATCGACCAGCTCTCCAGCGTCATGATCTGGAACAGCGAATAGGCCGACGCCGGGATGGTCCCGAACCAATCGGGAAACGAGGGACCGTAGAGCTTGGTGGCGATCACCGCGAAGACGTAGAAGATCAGCGCCAGCAGCGCCATGATCGAGCCCATGCCCGGCAGGGCGCCGACGAGGCCGCCGACGACGCGGCGCAGCGACGGCACGACGACGATCAGGCGCAGGACACGCAGGATGCGCAGGGCGCGGAACACCGACAGGCCGGCGGTGGCGGGCACCAGCGAAAGCCCCACCACGACGAGATCGAAGATGCGCCAGGGATCGCGGAAGAAACCGGCCCGGTAGACGGCGAAGCGGGCGAGCAGCTCGACGACGAACACGCTCAGGACAGCCCGATCGAGAAACACGAGCAGATCGCCGGCCCGCTCCATGGCGACAGGCACGGTCTCCAGGCCGATCGTAATCGCGTTGACGATGATGAGGACGGTGATCACCACTTCGAAGCGGCGCGATTCAATGATGGACTTCAAGGACGGCATGGAGGGCTTTCGGGCGGGAACGACGACCGGCTATTTGGGCAGCGTCCGCCCCGTCCGCAAGACGGTGGTCCCCCGCCATTTCCGAAACCCTCCGCCGGGCAATCGACGCGGCGCGATCGCGGTGACGTCCGATTTACCCTTCCCGGCTAGTTTCGCCGTCCCACCTGCCGATACGGCACCTTCATTCCACCCGTGTTCCTCACCAACCGCTCAGACAAATCCACCATGAATCGCATTCACACGATCAGTCTCGCGCTTGCGCTGCTGCTGCCGTCGGCGACAGCGGCAACGGCGGAATCCGGCGCACCCAAGAACGTCCTTCTCAACGGCACCACGGCGGCAACGGCCGCGCGGTCGGAGACGGGCTGGTGCGCCGTCGCTTCAGGCCCCTCGACGTTCGAGGTCGAAGGCCGCAAAGCGGTCAATGTGTCGTTGGACGACGTGAGCTATCAAAACGAAAACGCCTTCTACGCGGTTTCCGGGATGGCCCGGCTCAAGTTCAAGACCGCGACGACCGGCACCTTGCACTTCGATTTCGCGCGCGATCTCCCGAAAGGCGTACGGCAGCCGACCTTCTCGAACTACAAGGAGCGCTATTCGTGGCGCGCGGGGCGTCTCAAGTCCACGTTCCGCCTGAATTTTCCGGACTGCTCGGTGCCAGTCAAAGCCATCTATCGAGACTGACGCTCCCCCCATCGTATGCCGCACATCGTTGGCCCGCATCGTAGGCCAGCATCGGGTGCCCCCTGTCGGACGCCCGCCCGCGGCGGCCGTGACACAAGGAATGAACCATGAAGATCAGAGCCCTGATCGTCGCGAGCCTCGCCGGCGCGAGCCCCCTCGCCGGCGCGACCACCGCACACGCCCAATCCGCCGACCCGATCGTCGGGGAGGTCCGGACCTTCGCCGCTGACTGGTGTCCGAGAGACTTCCTGCCGGCGGACGGACGCCTCCTCCCGGTCGGCGGCGTCTACGTGAAGCTGTTCAGCCTCTTCGCCAACAAATTCGGCGGCGACGGCCGGCGGACCTTCGCGCTGCCGATGCTGAAGCCCGAGGTCGACGTCAACGAGAAGACGCTCATCCGCTGCATCGCCTACGACGGCCAATATCCGGCGCGGCCGTAATGCGGCGCTTCGGGTCGGGCGTGGCGCGGGGCGCGGCGGCCATCGATCGCCCCGCCGGGCCTGCGCGATCCAATGCCTCATCGGTCAGTCGCGCGGAACGATCGCGCCATAGATGTCGTCGCGCCCCTTGCCGGCGGCCTCGCCCGTCCAGGTGATGGCCAAGCCGCCGGTGGCTAGCGTGGCGGTGAAGGTCACTTCCTGGCCCACAGCGCTGGGGGTCAGCGTGCTTTCGACCCGGGTGGTCGTCGGGCCTGCAAGGGCTGCATTGGCCGCGACCATCACACCGAAAAGCAAGACGGCCCCCTGCCCGAGCGGCAGCCGCAAGCACATCCGCGCCAAGTCCTGATATCAGGCGACAGAACCGGTCGGACGAGCGGCGAACAAAACCATGCGGTTAATTGCCTGTTAATCCAAAAATACCTGTCAGGTTAAGTAATCAGGCATGGTGAAAGCGGCAGGTTCATCCCGGAGTGGCCGACCCGGCTTGCCATTTCCCCGTCGCGTGCCAGAGTCGCAAGAGGGGCCGGCGGGATGGCCCCTCCGATATGGACCGGGGGTGGGTCAGGTGCCAGAAGGTGGCGCACCGAACGATGAAACCGGACGCGCGCGTTCGTCAGGACGGCGCTGGCATGTCCGCCTGACGCGCGCCAGCATCGGGATCGGGCTGATCGCCATCAGCGTCGTGGCGCTCGCCGCACCGCTTGCGACCGGCACATGGTCGCTGCAATTCCTCGGCCTGCTTCCGTTCGCCGTCGGGCTGACCGACCTCTATTCGACGATCGCCAACCCGGCGCTCAGGTCGCGCCCGGCGGCCTACGCCTCCGGCCTCCTGGCGCTTGCGGTCACGTTTCTCCTGTATGTGAGCCCCGGACTGGTCGTCACCGGAATCGTCGTGCTCCTGATCGGCGTCCTGGTGCTGGACGGTGTCGTGAAGCTCGGCCAGGCGCTGTCGCGCGGGGCGCCAGGCCGGTCGCGCACGGTGCTCGCGGTCAATGGCGCCTCCAGCCTGGCGCTGGCCGCGGCCGGCTGGCTGCTATGGAAGGCGGTCAGCGTCGACGCCGCGATCGGGGTGGCGATCGCCGGCTACACGGCGATGGCGGGCTGGCGCCTGCTGGCTTCGCCGACGGTGCCGACGGCGGCGGAAACCGACCGGGGGCTGGACGTCCATCCGGACCCGGGGCTCGCTCTCGGCCCGCAGGCCCTGTTCGCGCAAACGCGCGCGCGCCTTGCCCGGAGCGCGCCAGCGACGCGGCGCGCCGACGTCTACTGGCTGGCGACCATCGGCCTCGTGCTGTTCTTCACCCATGTCGCGCGGATGCGAACCACCGACACCTGGCTCGGCATCGCCTCGCCGTTCGTCGCCACCTTCGGCGACATCATCATGGCGGTCGGGCTCGGAGCGCTCGTGATCCTGCCCCTGCGCCTCCTCTGGCGGCGGGTCAGCCGGCCGCTGGAGCGCAAGGCGTGGCGCCTGAGGATCGCCGGCGAGGACCGGCAAATGGCGCCCTTGCCGCGCCGGCTGCTGCGGGCCTGGACAGACGCCCGCTTCGCCTTCTCGGCCATGCTGCGGGAGGCGCGGGCCTCGCTGCCGGCCACTTTCGGGCTTGCCATCCGGCTGGGGCTGCCCCTCGCCATCCTGTTCGCCGCCGTCAATCCGATCTGGGGCTTCAGCTGGTACTTCAACACCGAAAGCTGGGCGAGCGCCTTCTATCAGAAGGTGACGGAGCTGCGCGTCGACATCTGGCGGGAGCGGATGATCGATGCGGTGGAACGCGCCTATCCGGGCGATCGCGACGGGCTGTTCGCGGTGCATCCGCCCGGCATCGACGAAGGCGACTTCAGCTTCATCGTCATCGGCGATACCGGTGAAGGCGACCCGTCGCAGTATTCGCTGGTCGACCGGTATCTCGACCTTGGCCGGCGCGACGACGTGAAGTTCCTGGTGATCTCCTCGGACGTGATCTATCCGGCCGGCGCGATGGTCGACTACGAGGCCAATTTCTACATGCCGTTCAAGGGCTTCACCAAACCGATCTACGCCATTCCGGGCAACCACGACTGGTTCGACGCGCTGGAGGGCTTCAACGCCAACTTCCTCGAGCCGAAGGCGGCGCGCCTGTCGCTGTCGGCGCGCGCCGACGCCGACATGAACCTGACTTCGACGGACAGGAGCCGGATCGACCGGCTGCTGGACCGCGCCGAACGGCTGCGCACGCTCTACCGTATCGACAACGACCATCAGCGCGGCGCCTTCTTCGAGATCCAGACGCCGGACTTCGCCATCGTCGCCGTCGATACCGGCATCCGGCGCACGATCGATCCGCGGCAGCGGGCCTGGCTCGAAGCGGCGCTCGCAAGGTCGCGCGGCAAGTTCCTGATGGCGATCGTCGGTCACCCGCGCTATGCCGCCGGCGTCGACACCAGCCTCGGCGATGCGGACTTCGCGGCCCTGTACGCCATGCTGGAGGATGCCGGCGCGCGCGTCCTGATGGCCGGCGACACGCACACCTTCGAGTACTACGCCGAGGAGACGGCGCCGGGCGAAGACCCGATCCACCATTTCGTCAACGGCGGCGGGGGCGCCTATCTGAGCATCGGCGGGGCACTGGCCTGGCCGGACGATCCGCCGGCACGGACCTGGGGCTTCTATCCCAGCCGCGCGGCGATCCGGCTCAAGCTCGACGAGGAGACGCCGGCCTGGAAGCAGCCGTTCTGGCAATGGATCAAGCGGTTCGGCGCCTGGCCGATCCAGATCGAGACCCTGTCGGGCATGTTCGACTTCAACAACGCGCCGTTCTTCCAGAGCTTCATGGAGGTGCGGGTCGAGCGGTCGCGCAACCGGGTCGTGTTCGCGCTCCACGGCGTCGACGGGCCGGTGCCGCGCGTCGATCTGCAGATTTCGCCGGAGGGCTGGGCGTCAGGCGATCCCGGCGCGCCCGTTGAGTTCGTCGTGCCGTTGTCGGCGCCGGACGGCTAGGCGCTGGCCGGCCATCCGACCGGCTTGGGCAACGGGGTCCCGAAATCCGGGGAAGCCCCGGATGGAAGCCCGGACCGTCCGGCGGCAGGCGGCGTCGCGATGCGCATTCCGACGCCGACGGTCCGGGCCACAGGACGGATCAGGCCGCGCGGGCCTGACCCGAGGTCGCCGCATCCAGGGCCTGATCGAGATCGGCCAGAATGTCGTCGATATGCTCGATGCCCACCGACAGGCGCACGTAGCCCGGCGTGACGCCGGCTGCATGCTGCTCCTCGGGCGTCAATTGCTGGTGCGTCGTCGAGGCGGGATGGATCGCCAGCGTCCGCGTGTCGCCGATATTGGCGACGTGGTAGATCAGCTCGAGCGCGTCGATGAAGCGCTGGCCGGCCTCCATGCCGCCGGCCAGCTCGAAGCCGACCAGACCGCCATAGCCGCCGGTGAACACCGCGTCGGCGCGCCGGCGCGCCTCGCCGGTCATCCGGCCGGGGAAGATAACGGTCGAGACGGCGGGATGCTTGGCCAGATGCTCGGCGACCGCCTCGGCGTTGCGGCAGTGCTCGCGCATCCTCAGCGGCAGCGTCTCAAGCCCCTGGATGAACTGGAAGGCGTTGAACGGGCTGACCGAGGCGCCGAGGTCGCGCTGCAGGGTGACGCGGGCCTTGAGGATGTAGGCGATCGGCCCCAGCGGCTTGACGGCCTCGGTCCACACCGCGCCGTGATAGCTCGGGTCCGGCTGGTTGAGCATCGGGAAGCGATCGGCGTGCTTCTCCCAGTCGAAGCGGCCGGAATCGATGATGATGCCGCCGATCGAGGTGCCGTGGCCGCCGACATACTTGGTGGTGGAGTAGACGACGATGTGGGCGCCGTGGTCGATCGGACGGCACATCACCGGCGCGGCGGTGTTGTCCATGATCAGCGGCACGCCGAGTTCGTCGCCGATGGCGGCCACCTCCTTGATCGGAAAGGCGATCAGCTTCGGATTGGGCAGCGTCTCGGCGTAGTAGGCGCGGGTGTGATCGTCGGTCGCCCGGCGGAACGCCTCCGGATCGGCGGGATCGACGAAGCGCACCTCGATGCCCATCGCCTTCAGCGTGTTGGCGAACATATTCCAGGTGCCGCCATACAGGTCGGTCGAGGAGACCACGTTGTCGCCGGCGCGGGCGATGTTCAGGATCGCCAGGGCGGAGGCCGCCTGGCCGGAACTGACGGCCAGCGCCGCGGCGCCGCCCTCGAGGGCCGCCATGCGCTCCTCGAACACGGCCGTCGTCGGGTTCATGATGCGGGTGTAGATATTGCCCAGCTCCTGGAGCGAGAACAGACGCTCGGCATGGCCGGTCGAGTCGAACTCGTAGGACGTGGTCTGATAGATCGGCACGGCGACGGCGTTGGTCGCGGGGTCCTTGCGATAGCCGGCATGAATCGCCAGCGTCTCGGGCTTCATGGTGGTCATAGCGGTTCCCTTCATTTTCTTGGGCGGAGAACGGGCGCCCCGAAAACGAAGACGCCCCGGCAATTACCGGGGCGTTTTTCGTAGACCGAGGTTTCGGTCGGATGTCCGAAACGCGCGACTTTGTTTCTGCGCGGTAACAGCCGGGCGGCTATCCGGCCAGCGCGAACATGTAGCCGGCGCCGCGCACGGTCCTGATGACCTGCGGCTTGGCCGGGTTTGACTCGACCTTGCGGCGCAGCCGGGCGATGCGGATGTCGATCGAGCGATCGAACGGCTCCCAGCCGCGGTTGTGGGCCATGTCGAGCAACTGGTCGCGGCTGAGCACCCGGTTGGGATGCTCCGCGAAGGCCCTGAGCAGGTCGAACTCCATCGCCGTGATCGGAATGTCGGCGCCGTCCGGCCCGCTCAGGCGATGCGCGTCGGTATCCAGCGTGCAGTTGCCGAA
The DNA here is from genome assembly GCF_051390635.1 of Microbaculum mangrovi. Classification (NCBI taxonomy): domain Bacteria; kingdom Pseudomonadati; phylum Pseudomonadota; class Alphaproteobacteria; order Hyphomicrobiales; family Tepidamorphaceae; genus Microbaculum; species Microbaculum mangrovi. The sequence goes on along the minus strand of NZ_JBPODT010000002.1, from coordinate 37,747 downwards.
CTTCACCTGCTGCGGCGTCTCGACGGCATCGGTGCCGCTCTTCGCGGCCCGCCGGGCACCCCGGCGCAGCACCGTCTTGATGCGGGCGAGCAGTTCGCGCAGGTCGACGGGCTTGGCCAGATAGTCGTCGGCGCCGAGTTCCAGCCCGACGATGCGGTCGACCACCTCGCCGGCCGCCGTCACCATGACGAAGGCGACATCGGTATTGGCGCTGAGGTGGCGGGCGATCGACAGACCGTCCTCCTCGGGCATGGCGACGTCGAGCAGCACCAGATCGACGGTATCGGTCTCGAGTAGGGCGCGCAGCGTGGCGCCGCCGTCGCAGCGGGTCACGCGGAAGCCCTTCAGTTCCAGGTACTCGCCGACAGTGTCGCGGATATCGGCCTCGTCGTCGACGACAGCGATGTGCTGCATGGCTGCCGGCGCGAGCATGGCCGAGCGCGGCGTCGCCGCGATCTCCAGTCCGGTCATCATGATGCGGTCTCCTCACTCGTCTGATCGGCTTCGCGCAGCATCTGCTGCACGAGGTCGCGTACGTCCTGGGGGACGATCGGCTTCTCGATGTAGGGCCGCTCCGATTCCTGCAGGAAGCTGCGGATCCGCGCGCTCATCGTGTCGCCGGTGATGAAGGCGACGCGCGGCACCATCTCGGAGCGGGCTTCGCGGATGGCGTCGAACATGGCGGGACCGTCGATATCGGGCATGCGCAGGTCCGACAGCACCAGGTCGAAGTCCCGCAGCTCGATCCGGTCGAGCGCCTGGCTGCCGGAATGGGCGATCTCGACCTTGTGGCCGTCCTCCTCGAGGATGTCGGCCAGCATCTCGGCGACCGCGACCTCGTCGTCGACGACGAGGATGGCGGCCCTGGCGGTTTCCGCCTCGTGGGGGATATCGCCTTCGGCGGGAACGGTGCCCATGCGCGTCACGGGCAGCCGGATGACGAAGCTGGCCCCGCCGTCGTTTCCCGTTTCCACCGAGATCGTGCCGCCGTGGGTGGTGATGATGCGATGGCAGAAGGCGAGGCCGATGCCGGTGCCCGAGCCGACCTGCCGGGTGGTGAAGAACGGCTCGAAGATGCGCGAGCGGATAGGCTCGGGAATGCCGGGGCCGTTGTCCTTGATCTTGAGGACCAGCTCGCGGGTCTGCTCGCGATAGCTGGTGATGATCTTGACGCGGCGCGGGGCCTTCGAACCCTCGAGCGCCTTCTGGGCGTTGAGGATCAGGTTGGTCAGTACCTGATTGAGCTGGTCGGCGTCGCCCCAGACCATCGGCAACTCGCGGCTCAGCGACAGGCGCACGTCGATGTCGGCGGCGCGCAGCGAATAGCCGGTCACCTCCATGGCGAGTTCGACGACCCGGTTGAGGTCGACGGGACGGCGCTCCATCGGTTGCTGCCTGGCCATCGCGAGGAAGGTGCGGACGATGCGCGAGCAGCGGTCGGCGGCCCCGCCGATCTTGGCGGCGCGCTCGGCGATCGTCTTGTCGTTGGCGGTTTCCTTGAGCAGCAGCGCCTGGCCGACGACCACCGAGAGCGGATTGTTGAGCTCGTGGGCGACGGACGCGAGCAGCTCGCCGAGCGCGGCCAGCTTCTCGCTCTGGTGCAGCGCCTCGCGCTGGCGGGCCATCTCTTCCTGAACGATGCGCTTCTCGGTCAGATCGTAGACCGATGTGACGACGCAATCCTGGCCCTTGTAGTCGATCAGGCTCGCCGAGATCGATCCCCAGAACTGCTCGCCGTCCGCCCGGCGCAGCTCCACCTCGAAGCCGTCGATGCCGCCGTCCTCGCGCAGCGTATCGAGGAAGTGCTGGCGATCCTCGCGGCTGACGAAGATGCCGGCCGTGTAGCTCTCGCTATCGGCGCGCGGCCGCCGGAACAGCTCCTTGGAGGCCGGGCTCTCGTAGATGATCATGCCATCGTTGGCACGCACCAGGCCGAGCGGCACCGGGCAGGCCTCGACGGCCATGCGGATCACCGACTCGGAGGCGTGCATGGCCTGCTCGGCCTGCTTCAGCGCGGTGATATCGGTGCGGATCGTGACCATGCCGCCGTCGGCGGTCGGGAACGACGACACGAGCCGCCATTCGCCATTCTTCATCTCGAGCTCGGAGGGCGCCACGTCGGGATTTCCCAGGCGCTCGGCGACCATCTCGGCGTGGCGGTCGCTGCCGTCGACGCTCACGCCGTTGAAGCGGCGCAGCTTGCGATAGAGCCGTGGGACAAGCTGGTGCCGGTCGAGCCCGATCAGTTCGTCCGGGTCGACGCCGTACGGCTCGGCGAACGCGTCGTTGCACAGCACGATGCGCTCCTCGGCATCCGAGATCGCGAAGCCGGCGGGAAGGCTGTCGACGGCATCGCGCAGCATCTGGGTGAGACGGCGGTGGGTCGCCTCGGCCTCGGCGCGCTCGGACAGGTCGCGGATCTCGGTGACGACGAACATTTCGGAGCCCGCCAGAACGCGCCGCATGCGGATCTCGGCGGGAAAGGTCGAGCCGTCACGACGCAGAACGTCGGTCTCGAAGCAATCGGGCATGGTCGAGCCCGCAACGCCCTTGCGGTAGGCCGCGAAGCTCTTTCTGCGGCGCTCGCGCACCGGCTCGGGCATGGTCAGATCGCAAAGCAGCACGCCCTCCGCCTCGTGGGCGCGGTAGCCAAGCATTTCCTCGGCGGCGGGATTGAAATCGATGATCAGGCCGTCGCGATCCGTGGTGATGACGGAGTCGACCGCGGCATCGACGATGGCGCGATGGATCGCCTCGGCGCGGACCAGATCGGCCTCGGCATCCTTTTCCGCGGTAATGTCGATGATGCAGCCGACATATTCGCCGCGAGGGTCGCCGGGCGTGGTCAGCCGCTGCTGGTCACGCATCCAACGGTAGTCGCCGTCGGGCGTCCGCAGCCGGTATTCCTGGCTCAGCGCGCCGTCTTTCTGGACCCGATCGACGGCGGCGTCGTAGCCGGGCAGATCGTCGGGATGCACGCGATCGCGCCAGATCGAGGCGGCGCCGACCATCTCTGATGGCGTCCAGCCGATCACCGACTGGGCGTTGGAGCTGACGAAGCGAACTGTGTCGGAATTGGTGAAGGCGCCGAGATACAAAACCGCGGGAGACTGAGACACCGCGAAATCGAGCAGCATGCGGTTTTCGTCGCCGCCGACGCAGCCGACCTTGCCGACGTCGCCTTCGCAGGCGCCGCTCATGTCGCGTCCGCCCGCGTCGGTTCCGCGCCCGTCGGGTCGGGGTGCGTCGGTTCCGGACGCGTCGGTTCCGGGCGCACGGGCCGAGGCCCCGGCGCGATCGGACGCATCCGGTCGAAGTCCCTGCGCTTCCAAAGGTACGAACTCCTCACACGCAAGCCTTTCGCTCACGCAATTGCCGAGCCTCATGCCCTGGCACCCGCGGTACGACCCGTCCTGTACGACAGTTTTCTTTCAGATCGGCGTCGCGCGGCTTTGGAATTGTTTCAATTGTTTCAGGACCTTCGCCGCCCCGACAATCGACACGACAATCGACAGGGCGGCCAACGGGGCGGCCAACGGGCGGCCAACGGGGCGACCGACGCGGATCGCCAGGGCTAATCCGCGTCGATCCTGTAGACGGGAACGGTGCCCTTGCCTTTCAGCGGGATGCCGTCGAGACGGGTCGCGTCGGCGCGGCCGGCGATCCGATCGAAGGCGTCCTGGCTCAGGTAGACGGCCGATTCGTCGCCCAGCCCGGACAGGCGGGCAGCGACGTTCACCGGGTCTCCCCAGGCGTCGAAGCTGAACTTCGAGCGGCCGACCACGCCGCCGACGACGGGGCCGAAGCTGATGCCGACGCGCAGGCGCCAGCCCGCCGGGTTGTCCGCTGCGGCGGCGACCATCGCCCGCCCCGCCCGCACCGCCGCCATGACCGGGTCGCCATGGGGCACCGACATGTTGGCGGTCGCCATGACGCCGTCGCCGACGGTCTTGATCTTGTCCAGCCCGTGCTCGGCGAGGCCCCATTCGCAGACCTCGATGAGCCGGTCGAGATTGGCGACCACCTCCTCGGCGGAATGGGTCTCCGAGTAGCGGGTGAACTGGACGATGTCGGAGAACAGGACGACGACGTTCTCGTAGCGGCGCGGGGCGACCGTACCGGTCAGCTTCAGCTCGCGCAGGGCGGCCGTCGGCAGCACCACCTCCAGCAGGCTGTCGGCGCGGGCCCGCTCGCTCTCGATCTCGGCGAGCTGCCGCTCCATGCGGGCGAGATAGGTCGCCTCCTGGTCGCGCCAGCGCTTCTTCTGCAACGAGCCGGAGATCCGCGCCTTCAGCAGCACCGGATTGAACGGCTTGGGCAGATAGTCGTCGGCGCCGAGCTCGAGGCAGCGCACCACGTTGACCATGTCGGACAGCGCCGAAATCATCACCACCGGCAGCATGCGGCGGCGCGGGTCGGCGCGCAGCCGGCGCAGCACCTCGAAGCCGTTCATCGCGGGCATCTGCACGTCGAGCAGCACGACGTCGATATCCGTGGCATCGAGGACCAACAGGGCCTCCTCACCGTTCGAGGCGGCGATGCCGCGACAGCCGATGAAGTCCAGCTCGTCGAGCAACAGCTCGCGGTTCGCCTCGTCGTCCTCGACGACGAGCACAACCGGTTCATGCCGCGGCTCCAGCGCGATGGCGTTCATTTTCCCGATCTCCAAAACCATGCCGCCCCGGACCTGGGCCGCCCGCAACCGGGCGGCGCCAGGACAGAGCACCCCTACCAGGTGGCCGGGGGCGGTTCGCCCCAAGCGCGTCCACGGTCGGTTGCGCGCCGAACCTGCGCCGGACCGCCGGGATGACCGTCCCGCGCGTATCCGATCCGCATACCGGCGGCGGCGTGCGTGCCGGCCTTAATGGGGTGGTTCGGTATCAGAAAGATTTTGCGCGTGTTTCGATCCTGTTTCAGTCGAAGGACGGGGCGACCGGCGGCGAGACGGGGGATTCCGGGAGGATCGCGCCGGCCCGCGCGCGGCCAGACACCGAACCACCACACAACGTCCGAAAAAGGCGGGTTGCGGCAGCCAGAACGGGCGGCTATATAGCGGCTCACCAGCGGTACGGAGTGTAGCGCAGCCTGGTAGCGCACCTCGTTCGGGACGAGGGGGTCGCAGGTTCAAATCCTGCCACTCCGACCAATTTTTCCCGGGGTTTTTCCAAGAGCGAAAGACCCATACTGAAAACGCCCCCCAGAAGATTGCCCCAGAATCAAAAACGCCTCCCTTGGAGGGGTGGCGATGGCATTTGCTTACTTCTGTCGACCGGCAGAACATGATCTGCCTGCGACAAGGTGGGTCTGGAAGTTGGGATCGGTCATTCCGCAGGCCGCGCCGAACGGCCGGAACCAAGCGAAATCGGGCTCCTGCGACCGCTGTCGCTACCCGGTCAGCGCAAATTGTCTCGTGGATGCCGCCGCCAGACGGGCAGCGCCCTGCCCTGAGCCAAGATGTCGTCCGGACCAGTGCCCTGGACGGTCTATTCGCAATCCACTCGAAGAGATCGGGATGCCAAAACCGCGTTAGGCACCGGCAATCATGTTGCGGGCGATGACGAGTTGCTGAATCTGGCTCGTCCCCTCGTAGATCCGGAACAATCTGACGTCGCGATAGAACCGTTCAACCGCGTAGTCCGCCATGTAGCCGGCGCCGCCATGTATCTGAACCGCCCGATCCGCGACGCGGCCGACCATCTCCGAGCAGAACAGTTTGCAGCAACTGGCTTCCAGCGAGACGCTCTCGCCGCCATCCCGCCTGCGGGCCGCATCGCGGACCATGGATTGGCCGGCATAGAGCTCGGTGCGGCTATCGGCCAGCATTGCCTGGATAAGCTGGAATTCCGCGATCGGCTGGTCGAACTGCTTCCGTTCCAGCGCGAATGCGAGCGCATCGTCGAGAAGCCGCGTGGCGGCGCCCGCACAGATCGCGGAGATGTGCAGCCTGCCGCGGTCCAGCACCTTCATGGCGGTTGCGAAGCCGCGCCCGGGAACGCCACCGATGATCGCGGATGCGGGCACCCGGCAATCCTCGAAGAAGACGTCGGCGGTCAGCGCCCCGCGCTGCCCCATCTTCCGGTCGGGCTTGCCGACGGTCAGCCCCGGCGTATCGGCTTCCACCAGGAAGGCGGAGATGCCCTTGGCGCCTTTCACATCGGGCTCGGTGCGCGCCATGACGGTGAACAGGCTGGCGACCGGCGCGTTGGTGATAAAGCGCTTGGTCCCGTTGAGGACGTAGTCGTCACCGTCGCGCCGGGCGGACAGCGAGATCGAAGCCGCGTCCGATCCGGCATCGGGTTCGGTCAGTGCGAACGAGCTGATCATCTCGCCGGAGGCCAGGCGCGGCAGCCAATGCGCCTTCTGCTCCGGCGTTCCGTCGATCACGATGCCCTGCGACCCGATTCCGTTGTTGGTGCCGATCAGGGAGCGGAAGGCGGGCGCGGCGCGCCCCAGCACGAAGGCGATCTCCACCTCTTCCGTCATCGTAAGGCCGAGCCCGCCATGCTCCTGCGGGATCGACATGCCGAACAGGCCGAGGTGACGCATCTCCTCGACGATTTCTGGCGGAATCGCGTTCTCGGCCTCGACGCGGGGCTCCGCCGGGATCAGCCTCTCCTCCACGAAGCGCTGCATGGTGCCGATGAGTTGCGCAAGGGTTTCGCTATCGAGTGCCAATCGCCTGTCTTCCTTAGCTGACGGCCATGCCGGATTCTTCAAGAAGTCGTACAAGGACCTGGCCTGCGCGCACCTGATCGCCCGCCGCGCAGCAGACCTCCCCGACGACGCCGTCGCGTGGCGCGACGACGGGATTTTCGAATTTCATGGCCTCGACCACGGCGACGACGTCGCCCCGAGAAACCGCGGCTCCCGCGACGACCGAAAGTGCCACGACGACGCCGGGCATGGGCGATTTCGCCTCGTCGCCGCCGTCGCCGGCCGTGTCCTGGCCCGCGGCAATCCGGTCCACCAGGACCCGTGTGCCGGCGAGTGTCAGATCGACCGCGCGCGCCGTGACCTGCGCGCACCAGCGCTGCCGGCCCACCGTGCCGGTCACCAGATCGTCCTGCCGGCGCGCCATGACGATGCGACTGACGGGTTCGCCCGTGTCTTCAGGCTGGATCTCGATATTCGCGCAGTCGCCGTGGAGCGCGTTCAAGTGGGCGACCCGGCTCTTGCCCCCGACTGAAAATGCGATGCGCCCCAAGGGCGCCCGTGCATCGAGTGTCGCCCGATCAAACGGAGCGGGGCGGGTCCAGGGCGAACACGCCGAACGCGGTTCGGTCCGGGCGGCGCAGACGACCGCGGCCGCGGCAGCCGCGATGGCGTCGGCGGGATCGACCGTCGGCATGATCCGCGGCAGCTCGGAATCGATAAAGCCGGTGGACGCGGTTCCGGCCACCACTTCCGGTGTTTCGAGCAGCCGGCGCAGGAAGCCGAGGTTGGTGGTGATGCCGGTGATCGCGGTCGCGTCGAGCGCCGTCGTCATAGCCGCGATCGCGGCCGTCCGGTCGGCGGCATGGACAACGAGCTTCGCGATCATCGGGTCGTAGTCGGGCGGCACCGTGGTGTCGTTCTCCACGGCGCTTTCGACGCGAACGTTCGGCGGCCAGCAAAGCCGGGCGACGCGGCCGGGCGACGGACGGAAGCCCGCCGCCGGATCCTCGGCATAGAGGCGACATTCGATTGCATGTCCGCGACTTGCGATCTGCGCTTGAGTGAGCGGCAGGGCTTCCCCCGCCGCGACGCGCAACTGCCATTCGACGAGATCGAGGCCCGTGATTTCCTCGGTCACGGGGTGCTCGACCTGGAGGCGCGTGTTCACCTCGAGGAAATAAAACCCGCCGTCGGCGCCGACGATGAACTCGAAGGTGCCTGCATTGCGATAGGCCAACGCGCGGGCTCCGCGAAGCGCGGCATCGATCATCGCGTCGCGCAGGTCGCCCGGCAGGTTCGCGGCCGGGGCCTCCTCGACGATTTTCTGGTGGCGGCGCTGAAGCGAGCATTCGCGCTCGAACAGGTGGACGACGTTGCCCTGGCCGTCGCCGAATATCTGCACCTCGATATGGCGCGGATCGCGCACGAACCGTTCCACCAGCAGGCGTCCGTCACCGAAGCTGGAGCGCGCCGTCCGGATGGCCGATTCGATTTCCTCGCGGCCGTCGCCGCTTTCGACAACCGCCATTCCCTTGCCGCCGCCACCGGCGACCGGCTTCAGGAGGGCCGGGTATCCCGTCTGCGCCAGAAGCGCCGCGATGGTATCGGCGTCGTCGCTGGCCTCGCTGGAGCCGGGAACGACCGGCACGCCTGCCCCGGCCATGATCGCCTTCGCGGTGGCCTTGTCGCCCATGTCGGCGATCGTCTTCGGAGCCGGACCGACAAAGGCAAGCTCTGCCAACTCCACGGCGTCCGCGAACGCGGCATTCTCCGACAGGAACCCGTAGCCGGGATGCACGGCGTCGCAGCCTGTATCGAGCGCTGCACGGATCAGCTTCTCTCCATTGATATAGGAGAGGGCCGCCGGGGCGGGACCGATCGGCACGCGTGCGGCGGCGCCGCGAAGATGCGGCGCGTCGCGATCGGCGTCGGAGTAAACGGCTACATAGTCGATGCCCATCCGCCGACAGGTACGGGCGACACGCCGGGCAATTTCGCCGCGGTTGGCGATCAGGACGCGCTCGAACATCGTTACATCCGGAACACGCCGAAGCGCGTCTCCTGCTTCGGCGACGCGGCAGCCATGGCAAGCGCGAGCGTCAGCCATTCGCGTGTGTCTTCAGGATCGATCACCGCATCGACCCACAGCCGGGCGGCGGCATAGACAGGATGACTGGCGCGCTCATAGGCGTCCCGCACCGGGGCCTCGAACGTCTGGCGGTCCTCCTCGGTGAAGCTGCGGCCGGCCTTATGCAATTGCGCTTCGCGCACGAGGCTGAGCACCGTGGCGGCCTGCTCTCCCCCCATGACCGAGGTGCGGGCATTGGGCCACATCCCCATCAGCCGGGGGCCGAACGCGCGGCCACACATGGCGAAGTTGCCCGCGCCGTAGCTGCCACCGATGAGGAGGCTGAACTTGGGCACCCGCGCGGTGGCGACCGCATTGACAAGCTTGGCGCCGTGGCGGGCGATGCCGTCGGCCTCATATTCCTGACCGACCATGAAGCCGCTGATGTCGTGCAGAAAGAGCAGCGGGACATCGCGCTGGCAGCAAAGCTCTACGAAGTTCGTGGCCTTCTGGGCGCTTTGCGAGAACAGGACGCCGTCATTCATGACGATGCCGACGGGATAGCCGCCGATCGCGCCGGTGCCGCAGATGATCGTCTGGCCGTAGCGTGCGCGATACTCGTCGAGGCATCCGGCGTCGAGCAGGCGCTCGAGGATGTCGCGCCCCGGGATGCGCAGACGGCTGTCCGACGGGATCAGCGCGGCCATGCCGGAGGCGGGATGGAGCGGTTCGCGGGGTGGCAGCGGCGGGGCCGGCAACGGCTGCGCGGGCTTTCGTGCAACGACCGCACGCACCAGGGCGATCGCATGGTGGTCGTCCTGCGCGAGATGATCGGCGACGGCAGAGCTGGCGGTATGGACGTCGGCGCCGCCCAGCGTTTCGGCATCGACGACGACGCCGGTCGCCGCCTGAACAAGCTGGGGTCCGCCGAGAAAGATGGTGCCAGTGCCGCGCACGATCACGGTCTCGTCGCACATAGCCGGAATATACGCGCCGCCGGCCGTGCACGAGCCCATGACCGCTGCAATCTGAGGCAGGCCCATCGACGACATCTCGGCGATGTTGCGAAAGATACGGCCGAAATGATGCTCGTCGGGGAAGATGTCTTCCTGCATCGGCAGAAAGGCGCCGCCCGAGTCTACGAGGTAGATCGAGGCGAGCCCGTTCTCGCGCGCTATGTTCTGGGCGCGAATCTGCTTCTTCACCGTCAACGGATAGTAGGTGCCGCCCTTCACCGTCGCGTCGTTCGCCATGACCATGACGAGGCGGCCTTCGACCATGCCGATGCCGGTTATGATGCCGGCCGACGGCACCGCGTCGTCATAGACTTCATGGCCGGCGAGTTGGCCGATCTCCATGAAGGGCGTGCCGGGATCGAGCAGATGCGAAATGCGTTCGCGCGCGGTCAGCTTGCCACGCGCGCGGTGGCGGGCGACGGCATCCGGCGGCCCGCCGGCGATGGCGGTCCGACGCGCCGCGTCGACCGCTTCGCTATGCCGCTCGTAGCCCCGCGCGATCGCGGCGCCCTGGTCCGCTATGGATGCGGCACCAGTCATTTTCCACTTACGCTTGGTCGACGACGGGCAGGCGGAGCAGACCGTTGCCCATCGCCTTGCCGGTCTGGTCCAGCCGCAACGTGCGCGTGGCACCGCCGCCCAGTGCGCCGCGCATGATGACAACAACGGCTTCGATGTTGTCCATCGGATAGATTTCAACCTCACCTTTCACCCAGTCGCCAAACAGCGACTTCACGCTCTGCGGCGTGAGGCTGCGCAGGAGTGCGGGATAATGTTCCGGCGCGCGGGCGATGACGCCGACGGACGCCACGTCCCCCTTGTCGCCGGAACGCACGTAAGCGATGTCGCGAAGAAGCTTCATGGTCATGCCTCCAGGATCTCGGCAGTCTGGGTGACGAAGGATCGGGGCACCAAGGTCGGCCACAGACCGTAGACCGGGCGCGGCTTGATCGGAGTGCCGAATGCCGTACCGCCGGGACCCATGATCCACAGCTGGGAGCAAGCCCGGCGGACCTTTTCCGCTTCGGCCCTGGTCTCGGTGTGAACCGCGACGCGGAGGCCTATCTCAGCCGGATCGTGGTCCGGTGCGGGCGAGGCAGGTCCGTGCAGCATGTCGACGCCGACGAAGTCGAAGTGCACGGCATCGGACTTGAGCCCGAGACGCTCGAAGCGCTCCGTGAGGGTCTGTTTCGCCTTTTGCGCGCGCTCCAGCGCGTAAGGCCAGGGAAAGAACAGCATGCCCTCGCCGATCCAGCCGTCTTCATAGCCCACGACGAGCTTGAGCTGATCCGGGCGGGGACGGCCGGTCATGTTGGACAGGTGGACCCGGTCGGGGCCCTCCTCCGCGATCCGAACGGTGGTGAAATCCGCGACACCGTCCGGCATGATGTAGCGCGACGGATCGCCGATTTCGTAGACGAGATGTTCCTTGACCGTGAACGCGTCGACGTGACCGCCGGACCCATCGACTTTCGTGATTACGGCGTTGGCGTCCTCTCCGAACTCGATGATCGGAAACCCTGCCCGGCCCATGTTGGGCATCTCGGCAAAGCGCGAGGACATGCCGCCCGTTGCTGCGGCGGCGCACTCCACGATGTGACCGACCGTGATGGCCGCCCCTATGCGATCGGAATGGGCCTCGTCGTAGCACCAGCCGAACTCATGCATGATCGGGCCGACATACAGGGCGTTGTCGGAAACGCGGCCGGCGATAACGACATGGGCACCCTGCTCGAGCGCCGAAACGATGGCGGAACCGTCCGTGTAGACGTTGGCGGCAACGACACGGTTCCGGATGCCGACGAAGTTGTTCTCACCGGTGTCCAAATTGGTGAGGTCGGTGCCGGAGGCGACCAGTTCGTCCAGCCGGGGCAGAAGATCGTCGCCTTCGATTACAGCGATGCGCGTACCGCTGAGGCCTAGCTCGCGGGCAACCTCGCGGATGCGCTCGGCTGCCGCGCGCGGGTTCGCGCCGCCGCCATTGCAGACGATCCGCGTGCCCGACTGACGCGCGAGCGGAAGAAGGGCCCGCATGTGGTCCGGCAGATCGGGGATGTAGCCGGCCTTGGGGTTCTTCAGCTTCTGACGCTGAAGTAGCGCCATGGTCAACTCGGCCAGGTAGTCCATCGAGAGGTAGTCGAGATCGCCCTTCTCGAGCAGCTCGACCGCCGGATCAAGCGCGTCGCCCCAAAAGCCCGAGCCTGCGCCGAGCCTTACGTGTTTCGTCATCCGGTGCTCCCGATTCTTCCGAATTGCCCCCGACATCCCTGTCCGAACGGGCCGAAATGCGAGCCGGCCTGCCCTCTCTGACGGGTCGTAGACAGACCGGTTTCTTGTCATGCGAAAGATGGGGCGTCAACAGTTTTTCGAAAATCCGTTCCGCAAGGTGGAAATTTGATTGACCCTTTCCAGCGGCCTCGACTAAGTTCCGGGAAAGGCCCTGGCACGGGCCTCGACGGGCGGCGAATAGATGCTGTCCTCGGAGAAAAGACGACGGCGTGGGAAGGCGCGGATGGCATGCAGGACGCGGAGACGAATGCGCCCGTGATATTCGGCGTCGAAGACGGAATCGCGCGCATCACGCTGAACCGGCCGGATCGACGCAACGCCATCGACGTCGAGACCGCCAATCGGCTGACCGCCCTGTGGCGGCAGGTCGAGGAGGACACCTCCATCCTCGCCGTCGTCGTCGATGCCACCGATTGCGGGACGTTCTGCGCCGGCATGGACCTGAAGGACATGGCGGCGATCCGCGCCGCGGGCGACGATCCGCTGGACCGCATGGAGGATCCGTTCCAGGCAGACATGCGGGACGTCACCAAGCCGATCGTCTGCGCCCTTGTCGGCCATTTCGCCGGAGCCGGCATGCTGATTGCGATGGGGGCCGACATCCGGATCGGTCTCGCCGGCTCGGTGGCCATGATCTCGGAGGCGCGTTTCGGGCGGGGCACATCGTGGGCGGTGCCACTCCTATGGATGCTGCCGCAGCCGGTGCTTACGGAAATGATGCTCACCGGCGATCCCGTCTCCGTCGAGGACCTGGCCCGTCACGGCTTCGTCAATCATGTCGAGCAAAGCGTTGCCGATGTCCGTACCCGGGCAATGGCACTGGCGCGACGTATCGCGGAGAACGCGCCACTATCAGTGCGCGCGGCCAAGGCGAGCCTTGCGGCGGGCATGGATCTTGGCTGCGCCGAGGGCCTTGCCAAAGCTGCCGAACTCCATCGCGCGGTCTATACCAGCGAAGACGCGGGCGAAGGCGCCCGCGCCTTTGCCGAGAGGCGCAAGCCGCGCTGGTTGGGTCGCTGATCCAGCCCCTAGCATCACGGGAGACACTATGATCGATCAGACATTCGGCGAACTGGAGGTCGGACAGGTTCGCACGTCGCGCGGGCGCACGCTGACGGAGACCGACGTCGTCAATTTCTGCATGCTCACCGGCAACTGGCTGGAAATCCATTCCAATGTCGAGTTTGCCCGTGAAGCGCTCTACGGCCAGCGCCTCGTGCAGGGCTCGCTGGTTTTCTCGATCGTCAACGCGCTCATGCCGTTCGATGCCGGCGTGGTCGAGGTCTTCTATGGCGTCGACCGCCTGCGCTTCCTCAAGCCGAGCTTCATCGGCGACACCGTCTGGGCGCGCTCCGAGATCATCGCCCTGCGCCCCAAGAAGGACGGTGCCGGCGTGGCGACCTGCGAGTTGCTGGGCGTCAATCAGCGCCGCGAGACGATCCTGCGCTGCGAATTCAGCCTACTCATCCGCGGCGAACGGCTCGAGCCGGCCGCCAGCGATCCCTTTGCCGAAATGGAGTTTGCCAAGTCATGAACTTCCTCAACAGCGAGCAGCGCGCCTGGCACGAGACCGTCGACCGCTTCATGGAAAAGGAGGTGACGCGCGAGTACATCCGCGAGCACGACATGGAGCGGGCCTATCCCTACGAGGCCTACGAGAAGATCGCCAACGAGGGCTGGCTGAGGCTGCTGATCCCCGAGGATCACGGCGGCTTCGGCGGCGACATTTTCGATTATGCGCTGATGTGCGAAGGGCTCGGCAAATTCGGCTTCGACTTCGCCACCTCCGTGCTGGTGCCGACCTTTACCGCGATGAACATCGTGAAATTCGGCTCCGATACGCAGAAAGAAACCTATCTCGAGCCCTTCATGAGCGGCGCCATCCGCTTCTCGATCTCGATCTCGGAGCCAAGTGCCGGCTCGGATGCGGCCTCCACCCGCACCCGCGCGCATCGCGACGGCGACGAGTACGTGATCAAGGGCCAGAAACTGTGGTGCAGCGGCGCGGCCGCCCGCGACGTCAAGATCGCGATGCTCGTGCGGACCGATCCGGAGGCGGCCAAGCACAAGGGGCTGTCCGTCATGATCGTCCCCAATGATACGCCCGGCCTCGATATCCGGAAGCTGCCGACGCTCGCGCGGCGGTCGACGGGTACGACCGAAATCTTCGTCGACGATGCCCGCGTGCCGGTCGCCAACCGGCTGGGCCATGAGGGACAGGGCTGGGAAATCATCACCGACCATCTCGAACTGGAGCGTATCGCGGTGGCGGCGGCGTATGTCGGCAATGCGCAGACGGCGGTCGACGACGCGCTCGGCTATGCCCATGAACGCGTTCAGTTCGACCAGCCGATCTTCGACTTCCAGGTGATCCGCCATATGCTGGCCGACATGCAGACACAGGTGGATGCGGCACGGTTGCTGGTCTACCGGGCGGCGGAAGTGGCCGCGCGCGGCGAGCCGTGCGGCAAGGAAGTGGCGATGGCCAAGCTGTTCGCCTCGGAAACGCTGCAGACCGTTTCGCGCCAGGGCATGCAGATCCTGGGCGGACATTCCATGCTGCCGGAGGCCGATATGGAGCGCTATTTCCGGGAAGGCATGCAGTGCACGATCGGGGGCGGCACGTCGCAGATTCAGCGCGCCATCATCAGCAAGGCCATGCGCGCCAGATGACAGAGGGCTTGTTCGAGCCCTTTGCGCTCCGCGATCTGCGGCTCGCCAATCGTGTCGTCGTCTCGCCCATGCAGACCTATTCGGCACCGGACGCGGTGCCGACGGCCTGGCACCGCACCCATCTGGCCCGCTTCGCCCTAGGCGGAGCGGGCCTCGTCATGACAGAGGCCACAGCCGTCAGTCCGGAGGGACGCTCCACCGATGCCGATCTCGGCATATGGAGCGAGGGACAGGCCGGGCCCCTCGCCGAGCTGGCCGAAGCGGTCCATGGCTGCGGCGCGGCCATCGGCATCCAGCTTCAGCATGCCGGGCGCAAGGCATCGACTTCCGCGCCGTGGCAGGGCTTCGCTCCCGCTCCGATCGCGCCAGGCATGGAGGTGATCGGGCCGAGTGCGACGCCTGCGGCCCAGGGTGGCCACGTGCCGCGTCAGATGACCGAGGCGGATATGGAGAGGCTGGTCGCGGCCTATCGTGATGCCGCCCGGCGAGCCAACGATGCCGGGTTCGACCTCGTCGAGATCCACATGGCGCACGGCTACCTGCTGCACAGCTTCCTGTCGCCGCTTTCCAACCTGCGCACGGATTCCTATGGCGGCAGCCTCGAGAACCGGGTGCGCTTTCCGCTTCGCGTGGTGGCGGCGGTTCGGGAGACCTGGCCGGCGCAGAAGCCCCTCGCCTGCCGGATTTCCTCCGTCGACGGCGTCGATGTGGGATGGTCGCTCGAAGAGTCCCGCTATCTCGCCGCCCGGCTTCGCGAACTGGGAGTCGATCTGGTCGATTGCTCGTCGGGCGGCATGATCCTGCCGCGCAAGGAGATGCTGGTGCCGCGCGGGCCGGGTTTCCAGGTTGGCTTCGCCGCGGACCTACGCGCCACAGCGGACATCGCCACCATGGCGGTGGGCGGCATCACGGAAGCGGCGCAAGCCGACGCGATCGTACGGACCGGCAAGGCCGATCTCGTCGCGATCGGACGACAGATGCTGGTAGAGCCCAATTGGGCACTTCACGCGGCGAACGTACTCGACGATCGCCCCTTCGAGCGCTGGCCGACCCCGTTCGGCTGGTGGCTGGCGCGCCGCCAGCGCACCTAGGGCGGTCGCCGACCCGACGGCGCCGCTTCGTTTCCGTCCCCTACAGTCTCTTGTCCAGAGCCGCCCGGCCCGTCGGGGGCAAGGCCCGGCTGGATGTCGTCCGCCAGCGGCTCAGAGCGGCCACGACGACGACGACGGCAATTCCGGCCGCGTCGCTCCAGACAGCGGGATAGAACAGCATCGCACCGCCCGCATACAGCGCGATCCGCATCGGCCAGGCCAGCAGCCCGAGCAGGTAGCCCGCCGAGGCGCCCGTGATTGCGATCACCGCGAGCGCCGTCATCGCCGTATTGTGAATGATGTCGAAAGCGCTGCCTTCCATCAGCACGCCGGTGCGGAAGATGAAAAGGAACGGAATGAGATAGAGCGCGATGGCCATCACAACGGCATGTCCGGCGACGCGCCAGAAGTTCTCGCCCGCGATGGATGCTGCGGCAAAGACACTGGCGCAAACCGGTGGTGTGATCGCCGACATGATGGCGAAGTAGAAGATGAACATATGGGCGTTGAGCGGCTCGATTCCGAGCTTGATCAGAATCGGGCCGGCGACCGCAGATGCGAGAATGTAGGAGGCCGTCGTCGGCACATCCATGCCCAGAAGAATAGCCAGTACGGCCGTGAATATCAGCACGAGCACAAGGCTGTCGTCGGAGAAGGACAGGATGAGGCTGGAGATCTTGACGCCGATTCCGGTGGCCGTCAGCACCTTCACCACAATCGCCGCGCAGGCGAGCAGAACGGCGACCATGGCGATGGCCTTGCCGCCATCGTAGAGACCCTTGAGTATCTCGCGCACGAGCGTGCGGTAGGTGGCGCCGAGCTTGTGCGGCTCCCCGTCGATCAGGCACCTCAGCGTGCGCAGCACGAACAGGGTCCCGATCAGAACGACGACGGCGACGGAGCCGGCCAGCGTCGGCGTGAAATCGCGCGCCAGCATGACGATGAGGCTCACGACCGGCAGGTACATCGGAAGCGCGGTGAAGGGGTCAGCGAGGTCCCGCCATTGCGGCATCTCACTGCGATCCAACGGGCGGATGTCGAGGCGCCGCGCGCGCATTCCGATGCTGAACCACAGCACCAGGAAGTAAAGCAGCGCCGGGATCAGCGCGGCCGTCATGACCTGCGAGTACGGAATGTTGAGGATCTCGGCCATGATGAAGGCGCCGGCGCCCATCACCGGCGGCATGATCTGGCCTCCGGCTGACGACACGGCCTCGACGGCGGCGGCGTAGCTCCCGCTGTAGCCGGAACGTCGCATGGTCGGAATCGTGACCGGTCCCATGGCCATGACATTGGCGACGGCCGATCCGGTGACCGTGCCGAACAGGGCGGACGAAACCGTGCAGACCTTCGCCTGGCCGCCATAGCTGCGGCCGGCGATCATGGTCGCGAGCTTGATGAAGATCTCCGTTGCGCCGGTGCTGAGCAGGAGCGCCCCGAGGATGATGAAGATCGCGATTACCCGCGTCCCCATATCGACCATATAGCCGAAGATGGCTTCGGTGGAGGCGTAGTAGGTCTCCACGAACGTCAGGGTGGAGACGCGCGGCGGCTGCCATGTGCCGGAAATGACGCCGTGTCCGAAGTAGTAGTAGGCCAGGCCGATAACGGCCAGCACCGGTAGGAACCACCCGATCGTGCGGCGCGCCGCCTCGAGTACGAGGCCGATCGTCGCGATGCCGAGCACGATGTCCCAGGTGGTCAGTTCCACCATGAAGTCGGACAGGCGCTTCGAACTGAAGACGATATGGAAGCAGACGTAGTAACCGGCTGCAGCCAGGAGGACGTTGACGATGACTGCGACGGTCGGCCTGCCCTGTCCGAGCCGATTTGCCGCCGTCAGCAGAAAGACCGATCCGAGCCCGAGGCCGAGAAAGATGCCGCGCTGGACCAGAGGCTCCATCATTCCGAAGAATGACGTGTAAATCTGGAACAGGGCATATGTTACGAGGACGACCCGCAGCAGCGCGTTGATCGCCTCGTGGAACCTGCGATCAGACCAAGCGTCGACCATGTTGGTTTTCCGGCGTGGAACTGTCGGTGAATGACGGCGACCGCTCGGGGCGCCTAGCCCCGGAGCGGTCGCTTGTGGTCGGAATCCGGCGCGAACTACTCGGCCGACTCCCAGTACGACATGGCGCCCGGATGCACTTCGATGCCGATGCCGACCGTCGACAGAATCGAGCCCTTGAAGTCGTAGTCGGCGAGCTGCGGCCAGACATCGATAAGGATCTGCTTGTTCTCACCGATTGCCTGCGCCACCTTGCGCGCGGTCTCATCGTCCATGAGCGAGAGGCGGGTAGCATAAACGATCGGGACGGACGGCGTGACGACCGCCGGATTGTCCTTGATGAACCCTGCCGGCAGCGTGGTGAAACCGACGCCGGGGATCTTCTCGGCGACAAGTTTCTGCTGTTCGGGCGTGAAGCCTAGGATGCGCATATCCACCGACGTCATCAGTTCCTGCAAGGTGGAGTCGACGCGATTGGCGGCAGCATACTTGCTGTAGCCGACCAACTGGTCGTTGCGCACGCCTTCGATCGCATCGGTGACCGTGCCGTACACGTAGTCCGGATTTATGCCGAACTGTTCGAAGCTCTGCGTGATGAGAAGCTCGCCGCCACTGCCGCGGATGCCGGGGGTGAACTTCTTGCCATCGAGCTCTTCCAGCGTGGTGATGCCCGAATCCGCACGCACCGCGATGTTGATGACCGAGTCGTTGTAGGGATAGAGCGCGACGAGATCCTCGACCGCATGGCCTTCAAACTGGCCGATGCCCTGCTTCGCCTGAACGAACACGTCTCCGGCGACGAGGCCGAGATCGATCTCTCCACGCACCAGGCGACGCACATTGTCGACGCTGGCACCGGTCTCCACGACAGTGGCGGTCGAGTCGGGGATGCCGGCCTCGATGGCCTGGGCCATCGCTACGGCGATCTGGTAGTGGCTCGATGTCGCGTTCGTCGAACCCAAGCTGAACGTCTGTGCCGCTGCCGGGCTCAATGTGCCTGCAGCAAGGCACATCGCGGCACCCAAAAGCGTTCTGCGTAGCTTCGTCTGCATTCAATCCTCCCTATCGTAGGTGGCCGCCTGCCTGCGGCCTATCGAAAAGCGCGTTGCGACGCCCGCTGCCGAGGTCGCGGGCCTTCCTTTCGGTAAGGCCGCACCTGGCATGTCAGAGCATGTGTGGCCCGGCAAAAACCTGCATTCCACGCCGGCAAAAATGGCACAGCGGGCAACCGCACACAAGCATATTTTGAAATATTGTTCCGCACTATGAGTTTCTGCTAGTGTTGCCTCGATCGCGCCGGACCGGCGCAAGGCGATGGAGGATTGCACTCGTATGCTGGCAGCGGAAACCGTGCTCTTCGAAGACTCGGAGGGCATCGCAACGATCACGCTCAACCGTCCCGAACGGCGAAACGCACTGTCCGTGGCCGCCGCGAACCGGCTGTACGACCTGTGGGAAGAGGTAGATCGCCGTGACGACATCCGGGTGGCGATCCTGACGGCCGCGCCTTGCGGCACCTTCTGTGCCGGCATGGACCTGAAGGAAGCGAGCGAGCTTCGTGCAACACGTGGTGTCGACGTTCTGACCCTGATCCGCGATCCGTTCCATGAGCGGATGCGTCAGGTGCGCAAGCCGATCATTGCGGCGATGACCGGCCATTTCGCAGCCGGGGGCTTCATGATCTCGCTCAACGCCGATTTGCGCGTGGGGCTGGCCGGCACGAGCGGAGGCATCACCGAAGCGAAGCGCGGGCGCGGTTCCCCCTGGGCGATGCCGCTGCTCTGGCAAATGCCCCAGCCGATTCTGATGGAAATGGTCCTCACCGGCGAATTGCAGACGATCGAAAGGCTGCACGCGCTGGGCTTCGTCAACCATATCGAGCCGACCGTGGAGGCCGTGCTGGCGCGTGCCCGGTCCCTGGCCGCGACGATCCGGGACAATGCGCCGTTGTCGGTGGCGGCCGGGAAAGAATCAATCTTGCGAACCATGGACTTGGGTTGCGCCGAAGGCCTTGAGAGCGCAAAACGAATATACGAGCATGTCTATGCGAGCGAAGACGCGCAGGAGGGGCCACGTGCCTTCGCCGAGAAGCGCCCGCCCGTGTGGAGCGGCAAATAAACGCGTGGGGAGTGGTGCGAAAATGGCTGCGGTGAAGGCGAAGGACACGACCATGGTCGTTTCTCTCGCGCGTGGCCTGAACATCCTGCGGGCCTTCCGCGCGATCGATGCGCCACTCGGCAACAAGGAGATCGCCGAGCGGACGGCGTTGCCGAAGGCGACCGTGGCGCGGCTGTCCTACACGCTGTCGCAGATGGGCTATCTGCGGCAGGTCGAGCCACACGGCCAGTACCATCTCGGCGACAAGGTAACCGCGCTGGGGCATGCGCTACTGCGTTCCCTGCCGGTGCGCCGGGTCGCCGAACCGCTGATGCAGGCGCTTGCCGACAAGTACGAGATGTCGGTCGCGCTTGGTATCGGCGACGGTCCCGACATGGTCTATCTTCACTACTGCTCCGGGCCGGAGACAGTGACCATGCGTCTTCGTATCGGCTCCCTGGTGCCGATCGCGCAGTCGGCGATGGGCCGTGCCTATATGTGGGCGCTGCCGGAGGCAGAGCGCGAGCATCACATGCAGGCCATTCGCGCTGCCGCGGGCGACAAGGCCGACACGGTTGAGGCGGAGCTGCGCGCCGAGATCGCCGAGGTCGACCGGCGCGGCTTCTCGGTGTCGTTCGGTGCCTGGCGGCGCGAGATTTTCGCCGTCGGGGCGCCGGTCTGGCTAGATCGTGGCGAGACGGTGCTGGCACTCAACTGCGGCACGCGGCGGCGTGGCCTGGACGAGGCGCATTTCCAGGAGACGCTCGGTCCCGAACTGATGGCGCTCTCGAGCGAGCTCGGCCATCGCATGGATCAGCTCGGCGCGAGCTTTTGGGACGAGTGAGCATGGCGACAAGTCGCGACGATTCCGCTGCTTCAGGGCAGGATGCCGACTCGAGTGGTTCGGAGCCGTCTCCGCGCGAACGGGTCCGGCGGAGGCGTACCAGTGGCGTCGTTTCCAAGGATCGTGATTTCGTCAATGCACTGGCACGCGGGCTGGCCGTTCTCGAGGCCTTCAGCACAACCGAGCAGGTGTGGCTGAACGGCATGGAAGTCGCTCAGCGCGTCGGCCTGCCGAAGCCGACGACCTCGCGGCTGCTGCAGGCCCTGACCGGGCTCGGTTATCTGCATTATTCGCCGCGGCGGCGCCAGTACCGACTGGGAACCTCCGTGCTCAGCCTCGGCTTTGCCGCGCGCGAGCCCTTCAGCCTCGGCGACCTGGTCCGTCCCTATCTCAAGGAACTCGCCGACACCTACAATGTCCACGCTTCGCTGGCCGGGCGGGACCGGCTCGACGTGATCGAACTGGAAGTCTGCCACAGCCTCAACACGCTGATGACGCTTCGGCTCGAGGTCGGCTCGCGCATCCCGCTGGCTGGTACCGCGACCGGCCACGCGCTGATCGCGCCGCTGCCGCAGGTCGAGCTCGATTATCTGTTCTCGCATCTCAAGGTCCGTCACGAGAAGCATTGGGACGAATTGAAGGCCAGCATCGAGAAGGGCCGAAGCGAGGTCGCCGACCACGGCTACACAACAGCGTCTGCAAGCTGGAATACGGATATCAACGGTGTTGCGGCGCCTCTGATCTTTCCGGGTGGCTCGCCGGTCTATGCCTTGGCCTGCGGGGCCCCGGCGCGGCACCTGTCCGCCGTCAAGCAACGCGCCATCGGACAGCGCCTCGTCGCCGTGGCGCACACCATAGAGAAGCAGCTCCGCGACGGCGGTGCATTCATCGAACCCATCGTTGCGGAGAACCAGTCGTGAGTGAGCCACGTGTATTGATCGACCGACGTTCAGACGGCGTCGTGGTGCTCACGCTCAATGACCCCGAGCATCGCAATCCGATGTCGGACGCAGAGATGATCGAGGCTCTCATTGCCGGACTGCAGGACGTGGAACGCGATCGCGATGCCCGCGTGCTGGTGATCACCGGTGCGGGGCCGGTCTTTTCCGCTGGCGGCAACGTCAAGGAGATGCACCAGAAGACAGGCATCTTCGGCGGATCACCGTCCGATATCGCAGAGGCCTATCGCGCCGCCGTGCAGCAATTGCCGATGATCCTGTCGCGAATCGACATTCCCACCATCGCCGCCGTGAACGGGCCGGCGATGGGCGCGGGATGCGACCTGACGCTGATGTGCGACCTGCGGCTCGCCTCCACCAACGCCGTCTTCGGCGAGGTGTTCGTCGATCTCGGGCTCGTGTCCGGCGACGGTGGCGGCTGGTTCCTCGTGCGCCACCTGGGCTATCAGCGCGCGGCCGAGATCAGTTTTCGTGCCCGCCCCGTCGAAGCGGCCGAGGCGCTGACGCTGGGCCTGGTGCTGGACGTTCACGAACCGGAAGACCTGATGGACCGCGCGCTCGAGCTCGCCGCCGAGATTGCAGCCAAACCGGTGCCGGCCATTCGCATGACGAAGCGCCTGCTGCGCATGGCGGAGCGCACGCATCTTCAGGACTATCTCGCCGCGGTCGGCGCCATGCAGGCGGCCGCCCACGGCACGGACGAGCACGCGGCCGCCGTCGCGGCGTTCGTTGAAAGGCGCAGCCGGCCGCGCTGACGGTCCGGCTTTACGCCTCGCGCAACAGGCCCTTCGGGTCCACCGTCTCGCGCAGCAGCGAGAGTTCGCGATCGCTCGGCAGCGCGGTCGTGGCCGTATCGTTTTCCGTGAGAAGGTCGAAACCGGTGTTGGCGGCCACCTCTTCCGGCGAGCTCCACGGATGAACCGACTTCAGGCGCATGCGCAACGTGTCGGGATGGAAGTCCATCACCGCAAGTGGCGTGACGCACAGGCGCGGACCGCCGGTGAGCCCGGCCGCCCGAAAGCTGTCGGGTCCGTCGAGATAGCCGGGCGAGGTAATGAAATCGACGCGTGGCACTAACGTGCGGGACGAGTGATTGCCGGTGCAGATGTAGAAGCGACGTGAGGTCGCCGCGTAGGAAATATTGGCCGCACCGGGGCCCCGCATCTTCGGTTTGTCGATGGTGCCGCCAATATGATGCAGGTTGATATTGCCGTAGGCATCCACCTGCATGCCGTTATGGAAGAAAAAGTCGAGGCCCCGGTGCGAATGGCCGAAAAGCTCCAGGAAGGTCTCGGCGGCTTCGCAGGCGCCGAGCGCGCGATCGTCCAGCATCGAGTTCCAAAGTTGCTTCGGCCTTGGATTGACGAACATCTCCCCGGCGATCTGGAGGTCGGGCGCATGTGTCAGTCGCGCCAGCATCATGGCGGCCATGGGGATCGCGGCCGACGCTCCGGCGGCGCCCAGTTCGCCATCCTGCAATTCGCGCGACAGGACAACCGCCTGCAATTCGGCAGGGGTGCAGGGACGTTCGGTCATAGTTCGGCCGCCTCGTTTTCGAGTTCCTTCATGCGCGCGGCTCCACCGACGCTATCGACGTAGGCCTGCGGATCCCGCGTGCGACGCACGTGGCGGTCGAGGTAGGCCTGGAGCTGGGGGCGCGCTGCATCACCGCCCCGCCGCACGGCTTCGGCCACGGTCGCATAGTGCTCGATATGGGCCTCGTCGATGCTGTAGAGCGGAAAGCTGCCAGTCGGATGGGCGCCATAGGGCAGCTCCACGATCGCGTCGACATAGATGCAGGGGATCGTCGTCTCTCGCGATCGCTCTACGATATTCTCGGTCGATACGATGCGATCCACGCTGACGATCACCCGTTCCGCCGCCCGCGCGATCATCTGGTCGGCATAGGTCATCGTCGAGAGATGCCGCACATTGCCATAGACATCGCCTTCCTGCGCATGAAGCAGCGCCAGCTTCGGCCGGATCGCCTTTGTGGCGAACAGCGTCTCGCCGGTGAAGGGGCACTCGATCGGAGCGATCAGCGGGTTGTTGGACGGTACGTCGGAGCCTTTCCAGGCGGCGACCGGCTGAAACGGAACGCCGTTTGCCGCCGCCAGGAATCCGCCCACGACCGACAATGCGTCGACGCAGTGCGCCGTGATGGTTCCGGCTTCCGCTGCCGCGCGGAACGACGGGCACATGCGATCTTCAAGCGTTACCGCCGGCAGAAACGTCTCGGCCACGCAGCCCGCGGCGATCATAAGATCGGCATCGAAACCGGAGCCCGGCGAAGAGATGAGTTTTAGATCCTGTCGACCCGATCGGATCACTTCGCGGACCAACGCCATCGGCCGGCCCTGTTTGAAGAGGCCGCCAAGCGCGAGCAGATCACCGTCGCCGAGCCATTCGCCGATAAGCGCTGCGGCCGCGTCGGTTTCGACGAGTTTGCGTCGCCGTTGCATCGTCTCGTTCATGCGCCGCACCGTGCCTTGAACACGCTCGCATCGAGCGGCCACGCGCCTTCGCCGGCCAGCCCGACGCCCACGGGATTCAACTCCAGGCCGGCGAAATCAGGCCCGAGCCTGGGGGCCAGCGCGGCGACGCCGGATACCAACGACACGAGCGCGTCGACATCGAGTAGAGGACGGCCGCGCGCGCCCTGAAGAATGCGCGAGATGCGGCAGCTTTCGATCATGCCGCGGACCTCGTCCTCGTCGAGCGGCAACACGCGTGTCGCCACATCCTGCATGATCTCGGTGTAGATGCCGCCGGCACCGAAAGTCAGTGTTGGGCCGAACTCCGGATCGAGACCGAGACCGACGATCACTTCCGCCTGCGGACGGACCGTCTCGGCCACCAGGAAGCCTTCGAACTCGAGGTTGTTCCGGTCGGCGCTTTCGAGCATGGCAGCCGCACGTGTCTCAAGCGCTTCCGCGTCCGGCAGCGCGACGGCCACAAGGCCGAACTCGGACTTGTGGACGACGCCACGCGCGATCCCCTTCAGGGTTACCGGATAGCCGATCGTGCCAGCGGCCTCCCGCACCTTTGCCATATCCATCCCGGACACGAAGGTCTCGGCCGGAAAAGGAAGGCCGGCAAGCTTCAGGAAGGACTTGCTTGCGGCTTCGTCGAGCGTTTCCAGATCGACATCAAGGCTCGGCGTGCTGTTGCTGCGCCCTTCGCGGAGAAGCCGCGACGGCTTGTCCCGCGCCGTCGCCAGCGCGGCGGCCCCCGCGACGGCCGCGGTGAAGGTATCGACACGAGTGAACGTGGGCGTCCCGGCCGCGCGAAGGTCGCGCAGGGCCTCACCATTGAAGATCTCGGACGGCCAGATCACCGAGACCGGCTTTCCGGTGCGCGCGTGCGTCGCCTTCACCGCCTCGGCCACGTCGGCGCCCCAAGGCGGCACGATCGGCGTGTTGGCTACCGCAATGGCATGGAGAGCGGGATCGTCGGCGAATGCGTCCAGACATTCCGCGAAACCACCGGGCCTGCGGAATGGCGTACCGCCAATGTCGACGGGATTGTTGGCGGACAGAAAGGCGGGGACGTCGTTTCGCATGCGTTCGACGGTGGCCGGGCCCGGCGTCGGCAGGCTGATCGCGCCGGTCTCTTCCAGAGCATCGGCGACGCAGCCGCCAAAGCCACCGGAGACGGTGATGATGCCCATCGTACGTGCCGCCGCGCCGGGCTGCGCCACGTAGTGGGCGACGGGCAGCAGATCCTCAATCGAACGCACATCAATCCAGCCGAGCTGGCGGACGGCGGCTTCATAGCTGCCGCGCGCTCCGACCAACGCTCCTGTATGACCGGCGGCGGCTCTGCGCCCCGCATCGGAGCGGCCCGTCTTGTACACGACAATCGGCTTGCCCGCGGCATGGGCCCGCCGCGCCGCTTCCAGCATCCGGTCGGGCTGGCGGAACCCCTCGACATACAGGGCGATCACACGCGTCGCGGGATCGTCCACCAGATAGTCGACGCAATCGGCCAGGGTGGTCACCGCTTCGTTCCCGGTCGAGATGAGATGGCTGAGGCCGATGCCGCTGCGTGCCGCTTCCTCCAGAAGCGCGCTGCCAAGCGCGCCGCTCTGAACGACGATGCCGATCTCGCCTATCGGCGCCAGCGCGGCACTGATGCGGCTCGTCGAGCTCATCGCCACGCGCTCCGCAAAGTTCACAAAGCCCGTGGTGTTGGGGCCCAGCATCGCCCCGCCACGCGCGGCAACCAATTCCGCCAGTTTGGCCTGGCGCGCCGCACCATCGGATCCTGATTCCGAAAAACCGCCCGTAATGACCACGAAGGAACGGCAGCCGAGTCCCAGTGCCTTCTCTACAACCGGAAAGACGTCGTCGGCGGGCACCGATACCAGAACGCAATCAGGCGTGTGCTCAAGCATGGCAAGATCGGTAACGCTCTCTACGCCGTCTATCACCACCGGTTCACGGGTAACGAGGTCTATCCGACCCGGATAGTCGTGCAGGCGCAAATGATCAAAGACGGCGCGCCCCCCGACCTGAAAAATGGCCTTCTTGGTGGAGACACCGACGATGGCGATAGACCGGGGATTGAACAGCTTATCTAGAGACACGGTTCTGACTTCGTTTGATGATGCGGACACGACGAATTGATAGCGGCCATGTCCAGAAAATCAAGAAAAATAAAACTTCATTCCGCATAGTGATTTAATATCGACGACAAACGATCCTCTCGTCACAGAGATTTTGTCCCGTCTCCGCTCGCTGATTATACGACATGCGCTGGCAAAGGTGGGACCCCGGGGACAACGCTGTGGCCGGATCAAGCGGCTCGCTCGCGACCGCAGGCGCATATCGTGGCTTCGCCGTTTAGCCAGAGGTGCTGTCGCCACGGCCCTCGACGGGCGCCCGCCCTCTTCCGCATGTCGTCAGCGCAGACCGCGCCACCCCACGCATCCGGCTTCGCGATCGACATGTGTCCGCTATCGGCTCAAGCGGCTCATCCAGAGTGAAGGCGCAACGTGCGAGACCGCATGCCTACGGAGTGCAGAAGGGCGCGGAAAGGCACGTGGCTGTGCGTGCCAGCGTCCACGGACGCGCCTTCGAGGCGTCGAGCCCGAAACGGAAGGGAAATGCGGACTCTTGTTAAAGCTGTGTTGCTTTGGACTGGCGTTTCCGCGCGCTCCGAATGCCGAGGACATCGATGTCCCCTGGAGCCGCTCAGCCAGTCAGACCGATAGCCGCGTCCATACGGAGCGGCTGCGTTGCGCCGGGATGACCCGTCTCGTCTGCGAGGGCGGTCGCTATCGTGCGGGAGCATGCGGGCATCGGTGATGACCCGCGCTATTCAGGCAGTCGGCGGATCACCTCCGACTGCCTGAATAGCGCGGGGGCTCCGAGCGTGCGAGCGCCGGAGCCCCCGGGGCAAGTCCGGGACGATTAGTCCATGTACAGGCCGCCGTTCACGTCCAGGATGCTGCCGCACATGTAGTTGGATGCCTCGCCGAGCAGGAAAACGATCGGCCAGGCGATTTCCTCGGCCGTGGCCATGCGCCCCAGCGGCACCTTGTCGGAGGCGAAGGGCTGGCCATCGAGAAGGCCGGTGTCGGCGCTACCCGGCGCGATCGCGTTGACGCGCACGCCGTGGCGCGCGCCCTTGAGCGCCAGCCACTTGGTCACGGCGTGGATGCCGCCCTTGGAGCCGACATAGTGCGGCCCGGCCTGGAGCCCGCCCATCTTGCCGGA
This sequence comes from Microbaculum mangrovi, assembly GCF_051390635.1. NCBI lineage: Bacteria > Pseudomonadati > Pseudomonadota > Alphaproteobacteria > Hyphomicrobiales > Tepidamorphaceae > Microbaculum > Microbaculum mangrovi. The sequence goes on along the minus strand of NZ_JBPODT010000002.1, from coordinate 10,325 downwards.
AGCGGAGCCCACGAACACGATACGGCCCTGCCCCGCCTCGCACATCGAGCCGAACCAAGCCCGCGCCGTATTGATGGCGCCGCGCAGGTTGACGTCGATCACGCGGTCGAAGGCGCTGTCCCAGTCGGGCGCCTCCCAATCGTCGAAGGGCAGCACGCCGGCATTGACGACGAGCCCGTCGACGGGGCCGATCTCGGCGGCCAGGCGCTCGACGCCCTGCCGGTCGCAGACGTCGCAGGCATGGAAGCTGACCTGATCGCCATAGGCGTCGAGCCGTGCCATCGCCTCTGGCCGCTCCTCACGGTCGAGCAGGAAGACCCGCGCGCCCATGCCGAGCGCGGCCTGCGCGGTGGCGAAGCCGAAGCCGCCCAGTCCGCCCGTCACGACGATGCGCTGCCCCTGCAGCGAGAAGGGGTTGTCTTTCATTGTCTCGACCTTTCGTCAGAGCATGCTGAAACCGCCATTGACGTGGATCGTTTCGCCGGTGACGAAACTCGCCCAGTCGCTGGCCAGGAATGCAATCGCGCGGGCGATGTCCTCGGGCTCGCCGCGCCGCTTCATCGGGGTGGCGTCTTCCATCGCCGTGCCGATCTTCTCCAGAAGCGAGGCGACGAAGCCGGTGTCGACGAGGCCCGGCGAGACGCAGTTCACGCGCACGCGCGGCGCAAGTTCCGCGGCAAGGCTGCGCGAGAAGCTCAGCACGGCGCCCTTGGCGGCGGCGTAGTGGGCATGCTCGCGCGATCCCTTGTGGCCGGCCAGCGAGGCGATGTTGACGATCGCTCCGCCCTCGCCCATGGCATCGCCGAAAGCGCGGCAGGCGCGGAACACGCCGTCGACGTTGACGGCCATCATCGCCGCCCATTCCGCGTCGGTCATCTCGGCCACCATCCGGTCGCGATAGAGCCCGGCGGCCGTCACCAGCACGTCGCAGCGACCATACCGCTCCGTGACCGCGGCCTTGAAGCTGTCGAACGACGTCGTGCTGGTGACGTCGAGCGCGTGGCACAGCACCCGGTCGCCGTCCATGGCGGCGGTCGCGCCGGTGATCTTGTCGACGTCCAGATCGCCCAGCGCCAGGCTGGCGCCGAGATCATAGAAGAGCTTCGCCGTCGCGGTCGGAATGCCGCCGGCGGCCCCGGTGATAACGACGATCTTGTTTTCAAAGCTGAACATTCAGCGCCTCGTTGTCTGCTTTTCGAATAGGCGGTTCGGGGGGCCGTCCCGGAAGACGGCGCGTCCCGTCACAACCCCAGGAGCGTTCTGGCCTGCGTGGCCGATGCCGGGCTCGCGCCAAGACTGGCCAGGATATCGACGGCGCGCCTGACCAGCTGCGCGTTGCTGTCGGCCAGTTCGCCGCGGGCGATATAGAGGTTGTCCTCCAGCCCCACGCGCACATGCCCACCCGCGAGCCAGCTCTGCGCCACCATGGGGAACTGCATGGCACCAATTCCGAAGGCAGACCACTCGACATCCTGCGGCAAGCGGTCGCGCATCTGCAGGAGCGTCGCCGGATCGGCCTCCGCGCCCCACGGCACGCCCAGGCAGAGCTGGAAGATCGGCCTGGTGTGGAACACGCCCTCGTCCAACAGGCGCCGCGCCAGGCGAATGTGGCCGAGATCGAACACCTCGGCCTCGATCGTGACGCCGGCCCTGGTGATCTCGCTGGCCATCGTCCGCAGGTGGCCGGGCGTGTTGACGAAGACATGCTCGCCGAAGTTCATGCTGCCGACATCCAGGGTGCAGATGTCAGGGCGGATCTTAAGCACATGCTCCATGCGCTTGGCCGTGCCCTCGAGCGTCGTTCCCGGCGCGCCGACCTGCGGACGCGCCTCGTCGGGAACGAAGCGCGCGCCGGCGCCCGTCGTCAGGTTGACGATGACCTCCTGATTGCGCTCACGGATCAGCGCAACCGTCTCCTCGTAGAGATCGAGCCGCATCGAGGGCTGCCCGGTCTCGGGCTCGCGCACATGCAGGTGCACAATCGCCGCGCCGGCCTCGGCCGCCGCGAGCGCCGAGTCCGCGATCTGCGCCGGCGAGACCGGCACGGCCGGGCTCTTGTCGGCGGTATCGGCCGAACCGGTAATGGCGCAGGTTATGATCGGGTTCTGTCTCATGACGCCGCTTCTCAGACCGCCGGGCCTTCGGACACGTATTTCGTGACCAGGAACTCTTCCAGGCCTTCGGCCCCGCCCTCGCGGCCGTCGCCGCTCTGCTTGACGCCGCCGAACGGCGTCTCGGCCATCGAGGCGATGACGTGGTTGATGGTGACGACGCCGGCCTCGATCTCCTCGGCCGCCTGGCGCGCGGTGTCCATTGCACTGGTGAAGACGTAGGAGGCGAGCCCGACGGGAAGCCGGTTGGCCTCGGCGATGGCGGCATCCAGGCTGTCGACGGGCATGATCGGCGCCAGCGGGCCGAACGGCTCGTCGTTCATGATCTGGCATTCGGTCGTGACGTCGGCAATCACGGTCGGGGCCCAGAAATTACCCTGGTTGCCGACCCGGTTGCCGCCGGCAGCAATCCTGGCCCCGCGGGTGCGGGCGTCGGCGACCAGTTCCTCCATCACGTCGAGGCGGCGCGGATTGGCGAGCGGCCCCATCTCGGTGCCGTCGACGGCGCCGTTGCCCACTTTCACGCTGTTGGCGATCGTCGTCATCTCCTCGACGAAAGCGTCGTAGACCGGCGCCTCGACCAGGAAACGGGTCGGCGACACGCAGACCTGGCCGGCGTTGCGGTAGAACTTGCCGGTCGCCGCGACACGGGCCGCCTTGCGCACGTCGGCATCCTTCAGCACGATGACGGGGGCATGACCGCCCAGCTCCAGCGTGCAGCGGATCAGGTTGTCGCTGGCCAGCCGGGCCAGATGCTTGCCGACGGGGATCGAGCCGGTGAAGGAGACCTGCCGGATAACGTCGGACGCCATCAGGTAGGACGAGATCTCGGCGGGAACGCCGAACACCATGTTGACCACGCCGGCGGGAATGCCCGCATCGTGGCAGGCGCGGACGATCTCGACGCAGGTGCCCGGCGTTTCCTCCGACGCCTTGATGATCGACACGCAGCCGGCGGCCAGCGCCGCGCCGACCTTGCGCGCGGGCACGATGCCCGGGAAGTTCCAGGGCGACAGGCCGAGGGCCGGGCCGATCGGCTCCTTCAGCACCATCTGGCGATGGGTGGTGTTGCGCGCGGGGATGATGTGGCCGTAGGTGCGGCGCGCTTCCTCGGCGTACCATTCGAACACGTCCGCGGTGTAGACCATCTCGACACGGGCTTCCGGCAACGGCTTGCCCTGCTCCAGCGTCAGCACCTGCGAGATCTGTTCGCTGCGCTCGCGCAGCAGCGCGGCGACTTTCTTCAGGTAGGTCGAGCGCTCGTGGGCCGAAACCTTCTTCCACTTGGCGAAGGCCGCGCGCGACGACGCCAGGGCGTCATCGAGGTCGGCCCGGCTGGCATGCGGCAGCGTGGCGATCACTTCGCCCGTCGCCGGATTGTAGACCGGCTCGGACGCGCCCTCGGAGCCGTCGCGCCAGACACCATCGATGTACAGTTTCAACGTCGGATACATAGAGTTCATCCCTCTATTCGCAGGTCACAGGTCGTTGTCAGGGGAAACCGCCCGGGCGCCGGCTACATCAGGCTCGGCAGCCACAGGATGATCCCGGGGAACAGGATCGTCGCCGTCAGGGCGATCAACTGGATGAGCACGAACGGGATCGCGCCCTTGTAGATGTTCTTGACGCTTATCGTCTGCTTGGCGATGCCCTTCAGGTAGAACAGGGCAAAGCCGAAGGGCGGCGTGAGGAACGAGGTCTGCAGGCAGACAGCCAGCAGCACGCCGAACCAAAGGGCGATGTCCTGGGGTTCCACGCCTGCACCAAAATCCAGACCGACGATCACCGGCAGGAAGATCGGCACGACGATGTAGGTGATCTCGATCCATTCCAGGAAGAAGCCGAGGACGAACACGAGCGCCAGCACGGCGATCATCGTGCCGTAGGGCCCAAGCCCCATCGCGTCGGTGGCCGAGGCCACCAGGTCGTTGCCGCCAAGGCGGGTGAAGACCAGGGAGAAGCACGTCGCCCCGACCATCAGCCAAAGGACCATCGCCGTGGTGGTCACGGTCGAGCGCGTCGCCTCGCCGAGGATGCGCCGGTTGAGCCCGCCATGCATCGCCGCCAGGACCATCGCCCCGGCCGCGCCGATCGCGGCGGCTTCCGTCGGCGTGGCTATGCCGGCCAGGATCGATCCGAGCACGATGGTGATCAGCACCAGCGGCTCGACGAAGCCGCGCAGCTGGGTCAGGAAGCTGAGCTCCTCCCAGTCCTTGTCGACATAGGCGGGCGCGGCCTGGGGCCTGAGAAAGCAATAGGACAGGATCGTCACGAACATCAGGCCGGCAATGACCAGGCCCGGCATGATGGCCCCGGCGAACAGCTTGCCGACAGACACCTGCATCTGGTCGCCGATCAGCACGAGCATGATGCTCGGCGGAATGAGGATGCCCAGTGTGCTCGATGCCATGACGACGCCGGCGGCAAGCTCCTGGCGGTAGCCGGCCGCGTGCATGGCCGGCAGCGCGATGATGCCGAGCAGCACCACGGAGGCACCGATGACACCCGTCGCGGCGGCGAAGATCACGCCGATGATCACCACCGAAAGCGCGATGTTGCCGGGAAAGCGTCCCATCATGCGCGCCGACGACAGCAGCAGCGTGCGCACGATGCCGGAGCGTTCCAGCACCAGCCCCATGAAGATGAACAGCGGGATGGCCAGCAGCAGCCAGTTCATCATGACGTTCACGTAGATGCGCGACACCACGATGTTGAAGAAGCCCAGCGGCAGGCCGGCCAGCAGGCCGACGCCGATACCGACGCCGCCGAGCACGAACGCGACCGGAAAGCCGAGGAAGATGAAGACGATCAGAAGCCCGATCATCACCAGGGGCAGCATTTCAGTCATGGCGGACGGGCTCCCCCTTGACCAGGAAGACGATGTTGCCGCACAGGCGCGACAGGGTTTCCAGCGCGAGCAGGAAAAGTCCGACCGGGATGGCCGCCTTGAACAGGAAGATGTGCGTCAGGCTGCCCGAATGCGACGTCTCGGCGGCAAACCACGAGCGCTCGACGAAGCCGATCGAGGCCCAGCCGGTCACCGCCAGGAAGGGCAGCATCAGGAACAGGATCGCGAGGCTGTCGATCACGGCGCGCGTCCTGTCCGAGAACGTTCCGCTCAGCATGTCGACCATGACGTGCTCGCCGCGGCGCAAGGCACTCGCCCCGGCGAACAGGAACATGATGCCGAACAGGAAGGACTGCAGCTCGATCAGCGTGTTGGCGGTGACGCCGCTGCCGATGACGGGCAGCGACACGGGCCACGACACGACCTCGTTGAACCCGAGCAGGCGGGCGCCGATGCCGATCAGAACCAGAGCGATCAGCGGCAGGAGGAGGGCGGCGCTCAGCCGCCCTGCCCCATTTACGAGATATCCAATCACCACAAGTCCTCCTTGCAGCGGCCGCCCGCGGACGGCAACCGTCGCCGTTACTTGCGCGGCAGCACTTTCGCGTTCCACACGTCGACGCTCGCCACATAGGCGTTGATGGACTCGAGCGCGCGCTTGAAGAGCTCGTCCTGCTCGGCCTGTTCAGCCAGCGTCTCGTCGGTGGCGGTCTTGAGCGCGGCCATCACGGTCTCCGGGAACTCCCGGACCTCGACGCCCTCTTTCTCCAGTTCGACCAGGATGTCGCCCTGGAGGGCGTTGATGGCGTAGAGCGACCACAGCACGTTCGCCTGGCAGGTGGTCTCGATCGCCGCGCGCTGCGCGTCGGTCAGGCCCTCCCACGTGGTCTTGTTGACCAGCAGCGAGTTCCAGCTACCCGGCTGATGCCAGCCCGGGAAGTAATAGTACTTGCCGACTTCCGGCAAGCCGAGCTGACGGTCGAGCGAGGGATGGGAGAACTCGGCCGCGTCGATGCGACCACGTTCCAGCGCCAGATACACCTCGCCGCCGGGGATGAGCAGCGGCGTGACACCGAGCTTCTCCACCACCTTGGCACCCAGGCCGCCGATACGCATCGACAGGCCCTTCAGGTCGCCCGGCTCGTTGATCTCGACGTTGAACCAACCGCCCGGCTCCGGCGCGGTCAGGTGGCAGGGTACCGGAACCACGTCGTAAGGCGCATACGCCTCGCGCAGCAGCTCCAGGCCGCCGCCCTGATACATCCAGCCGACGAACACCTCGCCCTGCGGGCCGAACGGCATCGCGCCGATGAGATTGGCGACCGGGATCTTCGAACCCCAATAGGAGGTCCAGTCCCAGCCGGCCTCGATCGCGCCGGAGCTGACGGCGTCGAACACCTCGAAGGACGGGACCAGCTCGTTGGCCGAGAACACCTTGACCTTGAGGTCGCCACCGGTCACGGCTTCGAGCTGCTCGGCGAAGCGCAGCGAGGATTCGCCCTGATACAGCATGTTGTTCGGGTAGACGCTCTGAACCTCGAGCGTCTTGGCATAGGCCGGCGTCAACGCGGTCGCACCGCAGATCGCCATCGTGATTGCGAGCGCCTTCGTGCTCTTGGACATCGGTATTTCCTCCATTTTACAGCTAGGTGACTATTTCGAACTGGTGTCTTCGTCGCGCCGGTCTTCCGCGTTCCGGGCGGCGGCGGGATGGTCCTGCGGGACCTCGACCGTCATCGCCAGCAACGTGCCGCTCTTGGCCTTGCCGTGGGTGTCGAGCGTCAGCGCCTTGCTGACGCCGCCCGCCAGGGCCTGCTCGAGCACGAAATTGTAGGCACCGAGGCGTGGCAGGTCGTAGCGCCGCACGGCCCCTTTGACGTCGTCGCCGAAATGCGCGGCCACCCGTTCCGGCGTGGCCTGCTCGCCGATCAGCGCGTAGTCGGCCCGGTCGTAGGCGATCACGCAGATGCTCAGCGTGTCGCCCTTGTCGCCGGCGCGCGCATGGGCCAGGTCGTAGAGCGGCAGTGAAACCTTAGGCTCTATCTCAGGCATCGATCATCTCCACGGAGACGGACACGGTGTCGCGGGGGATAAGGGTGCTGACGATCTCGAGGGACCGGCGCACCACGGCGCGGGCACCGCCGCCGCCGGCCGGGCCGTTGGTGTAGAGCGCCTCGACCTCGGCGGCGAGAATGTCGGCCTGCTGGGTGTCGCGCACCCGCGCGCACATGTGCAGCCGCACGTCGCCGGTTCCGTATCGGGTGAACCAGATGTCCCGCGCCTTGCCGCGAAGGATCAGCTTGAAGCGCTTGCGCAGGATGTCCTCGGCCAGCGCCGCGCGCTCGAGCGCGCCCGGCCCGTGATAGGAAATGCCACCTTCGACGAGATAGCCGTTCTCCAGCGCCACCAGCACCTTCAGCGTCTCCGGCGCGGGCCGGCCGGCGATGCCGGTGACGTGCACGCCGTCCTGCGCCTCGTCGACTTCCGCCTGGCTCAGGTCGATGACGGCGTCGGGCGTCAGATACTGCGAGGGGTCGTGCACCTCGTAGAGAAGCTGCTCGGTCACCGTGCGGCGATCGACGACGCCACCGGTCTCCGACGGCTTGGAAATGACGATGCGGCCGTCGCAATGGACTTCGGCGATCGGGTAGCCGACGGTCTCGAGATCCGGCACGGTCTTGTTGACGGCATCGGCGAAATAGCCGCCGGTCGCCTGGGCGCCGCATTCGACGAGATGGCCGGCGACGAGGCCGCGCGCGGCCAGATCGAAGTCCGTGGGCGACCAGCCGAGCGCATGACGCACCGGGCCGAGCACCAGCGCCGGATCGGCGACGCGGCCGGTAATCACGACATGCGCCCCATCGGCGAGGCAGCGCTCGATGCCCTCGGACCCGAGATAGGCATGCGCGGAGATGCAGCCGCGGCCGATCTCGCTGAGCCGCACGCCATATTCCGGGATCATGACGTCGTCGCGCAGGATCGCCGCGCGCACGTCGTCACCGGTCACCACGCCGATGCGGCACGGAATGTCGCGGCGCGACCGTGTCTCGGCGATGCGCTTCGCCGCCCCGAGCGGGTCCACGCCGCCGCCATTGGTGATGATGCCGATGCCCTTATCGAGGCATTCGGGAAGATAGCGGTCCAGGCGGTGCAGCAGGCTGGGAAAGAAGCCGTCGCGGCCGATTTCCTGGGCGCCCTGCAGGATGGCGAGCGTCCGCTCGGCCAGCATTTCCAGAATGATGTAATCGACGGAGCCGTTCCTGATCAGGGGCCCCAACGCGTCGATCCGGTCGGACGCAAACCCCGCGCCGCCACCGATACGTACCGAATTGCGCACTCTCAAGCCATCCGCTTCGGGTTTCAGGTGGCGGGAAATTGACATAGCCGCCTTTACAAGTTAACGCCATGAATATCGATATATTGATAGGTAAAGCCTATGAGCCTGAGCGTTCAGCACATGCGATGGGTGGTCGCAGCCGCGGACTTCGGCGGATTCAGCCGGGCGGCCCGGCATCTGGGCATCAGCCAGCCGTCGCTGAGCGCCGTCATACAGGCCACCGAGGAGAAGTTCGGGGCACGGCTGTTCGACAGAACCACGCGCTACATCGGCCCCACCGCCTTCGGCGACCTGATCGTGTCGCGCATGCGGGCTGTAATCGCGGAATATGACGCGATGTTGAAGGACATCGAAGCGTTCCGCGACAGCCGGCTCGGCAACCTCGAAATCGCGTGCCTGTCCTCGCTGGCCATCTCGGTGGTGCCGAATGCGGTCCGGCAGTTGAAGGAGCGCTATCCGTCGATCCGGCTGGTGATCAACGAGGCCAATTCCGGCGGCGTCGCCCAGCAGGTCCGCGAGGGGACCGTGGACATGGGCATCTGCGCCGACACGCTGGCCTATGACGACCTGCTGTTCACGCCGCTCGCAGTGGAACGGCTGGGCGTCTTCTATTCGCGGGTGCACTTTCCGGAAATCCGCAAGCTGACCTGGCGAAAGGCGCTGACGCTGCCGCGCATCGCGATGACAGAGCGCACCGGCATCCCGTCCCTGCTCGACAAGCATCTGCCCAAGTTCCCCGACACCATTCCACCGGTCGTCGAGGTGACCAACCTCGCGACGATGCACACCATGGTGCGCAACGGCATCGGCATCGGCATCCTGCCCTCGTTCGCGCTGCGGCTGGACGACGGGGACGACCTCGCCGTCCAGTACCTGGCGGATCCGACCATCGACCGCAGGATCGGCGCGGTGAGCCGCCGCGGACGGACCCGTTCCCCGAGCGCACAGGTCTTCGCCGACATCCTGCACGGCCTGCTGAAGGAAACGCAGCCCGCCTTCGACCCGCCCGGGCAAGGCGAGCGTGTCGCCATGATGAGGGCCGGCGATTAGGGCCGACGTGGTATGCTCCCCGGAAAGTGGCCATTGGTCTAAGTTAGAGTTCGGCTCCAAAACTGGAGCTGAGAATGCCGAGAAAGCGCTATTCCCCTGAAGAGATCATCGCGATGCTGCGTGAGGCGGAGGTTCGTCTCAGCCAGGGCGAGACGGTAGGCCAGATCTGCCGCATGCTGGCGGTGTCGGAGCAGAGTTATTACCGCTGGCGCCGGGAGTACGGCGGGCTGAAAGTCGATCAGGCAAGACGGCTGAAGGATCTGGAGCGTGAGAACCAGAGGCTTCGCAAAGCCGTTGCCGATCTGACTCTGGACGCGATGATCCTGAAAGAGGCTGCAAAGGGAAACTTCTAAGCCCCTCGCGCCGTCGTGCCTGTGTCGACCACGTGGTGAGGGATCTCGGCGTCTCAGTGCGCCGTGCCTGCCATGTGGTCGGCCAGCATCGCTCCACCCAGCGCAAGCAGCCACAGGGCCGGCAGGATGAGGCCGCGCTAACCAGAGCGGTCATTCGCCTGGCTGAGCAATATGGTCGATATGGCTACCGCCGGATCACGGCACTGCTGAATGCCGAAGGTTGGGTGGTGAACGTCAAGCGCGTCTATCGCATCTGGCAGCGCGAGGGGCTCAAGGTACCCATGAAGCAACCGAAGCGCGGGCGTCTGTGGCTAGCGGACGGATCGTGTGTGCGGCTGAGGCCGACCCATCGCAACCACGTCTGGTCCTATGACTTCGTGCAGGATCGCACCCATGATGGCAGGGCGTTCCGGATGCTGGTCGTGATCGATGAACACACCCGCGAATGCCTGGCGATCGAGGTCGACCGAAAGCTCAACTCGCAGCGTGTGCTGGATACGCTCGCCGATTTGTTCGTCACGCACGGTCCGCCGGAGCACATACGGTCCAACAATGGGCCTGAGTTCATCGCCACCGCGCTGCGAGACTGGCTGGCAAGGCTCGACGTGAAGACACTCTACATAGAA
>NZ_JBPODT010000001.1:1274376-1348792 GCF_051390635.1 Microbaculum mangrovi | reverse complement strand
ATCCTCGAACTTCCTCCTTCGGAAATCCGTCGGAAAACTAACACCAGAAACGGACCACTTTCGCCATGTCACCTCAGCGCGTTCCGATGGCCGTGGACGGCTTGCCGTCATAGTGCCCGGGCGGCGCCTGTTATCGGTACGGGCCTTGAGGCGCGCCAGGCTGGACAGACGTGCAACGCGGGTCCACGCATAGAGCGAGTGCTGGTGGAGGTCCCGACGCTTCGAGACCTCCGCGGCCGGCCGGTCCCGCCCGGTGATGCGCGCCACCGCGTCACCGGGAAATAGTCAATCTTGTTTCGGGGCGATTGCCTGATGCGATCCCAGACCGCGTCATCCGCACAGTCTAGAGGTGTGCTATTCTCCTCAGGCACTGGCGAAGGATTTGACGTTCTTCCTCTGAGAAACTGGACATGAACTCTGTCTCGAAGCGATCAGCTTCCCGGGTAAGATCATTGAACGTGACGAGTCCTGCCTTCGTCAGTGATAGTTCCGCCTTCCGTCGGTCATCCGGACTCCTCGCGCGCTCGAGGTATCGCTTCTCCTGCAGATGCAGAGCGGCGACGGCGCGGCTGACCTTCGTCTTTTGAAGGCGTGCCCGGGTAGAAATCTCTTGCGCCGTCATGGCGCCGTAGCACCCTAGATGGAAGAGCACGCGCCATTCGTTCCGGAGCACCCTGTAGCGAGATTCGTAGCGACCGTGAAACGCAAGGCTTGTCTGCTTTGCCGCCATTACGAGCACACAGGGCATGACGGCTTTCGCATGAAAATCATGTGATTTTGTCATTATCATCATATTTTCGCTTGTTGGTTGCAAACTCAACCAATACCGTCTTGAGAACGGAAAGGAGCCAGCATGAACACGCAAACAAGGATCTCGGGACTTTTGCGCGCTCCCAATACAGGGGGCACAACCGAAGGCTACATGCCCGGCTGGGCCAACGATTTCGAGACTGAAGCGCTGCCCGGCGCCCTGCCGCAGGGCATGAACTCGCCACAACGCTGCGAGTATGGCCTGTACGGTGAGCAGCTTTCGGGCACCGCATTCACAGCCAATCCGCCCGAACGCACCTGGTGCTATCGCATCCGGCCATCGGTCAAGCATTCGCACCGATACCAGCGCATTGATGTGCCGTACTGGAAGTCGGCGCCGAACGTGGTGGACGATGTCACCAGCCTCGGCCAGTACCGCTGGGACCCGGTGCCGCACAGCAATGAGGACCTGTCCTGGCTGACGGGCATGCGCACCATGACCACGGCCGGCGACGTCAACACCCAGGTCGGCATGGCCAGCCACATCTATCTCGTCACCCGGTCCATGGTGGACGAGTATTTCTACTCGGCGGACAGCGAACTTCTTGTGGTTCCCCAGGAAGGCCGGATGCGCTTTGCGACGGAGCTGGGCATCATTGACCTGGAACCCAAGGAAATCGCTGTCATCCCGCGCGGGCTGGTCTACCGGGTCGAAGTTCTCGACGGGCCGTGCCGCGGCTTCGTCTGCGAGAATTACGGTCAGAAGTTCGAGCTGCCGGGGCGTGGCCCGATCGGCGCCAACTGCATGGCCAATCCGCGCGACTTCAAGGCGCCGGTCGCGGCCTTCGAGGACCGGGAAACGGCTTCGGGTCTGACGGTGAAATGGTGCGGTCAGTTCCACCGGACCGAGATCGGGCAAAGTCCGCTCGATGTGGTGGCCTGGCACGGCAACTACGCGCCCTACAAATACGACCTGCGCGCCTATTGCCCGGTCGGTGCGATCCTGTTCGATCACCCCGACCCGTCGATCTTTACCGTGCTGACCGCGCCCTCGGGCTCTCCGGGAACGGCAAATATCGACTTCGTGCTGTTCCGCGAGCGCTGGTTGGTCGCCGAGAACACCTTCCGCCCGCCCTGGTATCACAAGAACATCATGTCCGAGCTGATGGGGAACATCTACGGACAGTACGACGCCAAGCCCCAGGGCTTCGTACCCGGCGGCATGTCGTTGCACAACATGATGCTGCCGCACGGGCCGGACCGCGATGCTTTCGAGGGCGCGTCGCGCGCGAATCTCGGTCCCGACAAGCTCGACAACACGATGTCGTTCATGTTCGAGACCCGGTTCCCGCAGCATCTGACCGAGTTCGCCGGCAAGGAAGCGCCACTGCAGGACAACTACATCGACTGCTGGGAGAGCCTCGAAAAGAAGTTCGACGGTACGCCTGGGCTCAAGTGAGGTTTTTCACCTGCGGGCGATCGACCACGTCCTACGGCGTCCGGATCGCACTTGATCTGAAGGGGATCGCCTACGAGGCGGTCCCGGTCAACGTGGTCGCGGGAGAGCAGGGTGCAGACGACTACCCGGCGCTGAACCCGGGCCGTAGCGTGCCAACGCTGGTACTGGACGTCGGCACGGTCCTTACGCAGTCGATGGCGATCCTCGATTGGCTTGAAGAGACCCAACCCGAAACCGCGCTCCTACCGGACGGGGCTATTGCGTGGGCTAGCGTGCGCGCCGCGGCGTTAGTCAGCGCGACGGACGTTCAACCGGTGAACAACCTGCGCGTCATCTCGCGGCTGGGAACCATGGGCCACGAACATGCCCAGAACGATCGCCGAAAAGGCAATACCCAATTTCCCAAAAGGGGTGGCGAGGCCGCCCATGCCCAATGCGCCGCCCGCAGCGATGGCCATGGCCATAATGAAGGAGGCAGGCAATAGTCAAAACGCCCTTCGGCCAAGTAGGGATGCAAATAGACCCATCATCGTCGTGGCGAGAATATGGTTCGAGCCCGAAAAGGAATGGGCGAGGCCGTCGAGAAAGCCGCTAGTATTGCCGATGCCGGTATGGGCGGACGCGGTCGGATCGGTTAGTGCGAGCGTTACGACGGCCAAGCTCGCTTCTGAAGGTAACCTGTCATCATCCGTCCTCTTGAACGCAGGTTATTGCTTGGTTCGTTGGTTATGAACAAAGGCTGATCCGCGACGATAGTCGCGCTCTCCGAGCCATCTGCGGCCGCTCGCCATCGTCAGCGAACGAGCCTCGGCACATGCCGCTTCGGCGCTGTTGCGGTCTTCGACGTCTGCCAGTTCGAGCACGACGCCTCTTCGGGTGATGCGACAGCGGACCGTGATCCTGGAGCCGGCCTTCTCCCGCGCGGCCGCCTCGACACGCCGAACAAAGTCCAGGTCGTTGGCATCGATGCGGATGCCGGTCTCTATGCGGCTGGCAAGGCAGGGCTGGGCCGGCAGTTCGGCGAGATCGGCAAGTCCGTGCGATCGGGCCAGCAGCCTGACAGTTGCCTTGTCGATGCCGGCTTCCACCAGCGGATGGACGACGCCCCGTTCCTGCGCCGCCTGCAGGCCCGGTCGATAATCTCCGAGGTCGTCGAGATTGGCGCCGGATGCGATGCGCCGGCTCGTTAGTCCCCGGATACGGTCGTAGAGATTGCTCTTGCAGAAGAAGCAGCGGTTGACGGGATTAGCCAGATAGTTGGAGTCGTCGAATTCCCCCGCGCGCGCCAAGGTCAGTCGCCAGCCTTCCTGCTCCGCGTAACGCTCTACCAGCGCGGTTGCCTCGGGCGGCATGGCCCGAGTGGCGCAAGCGGACTGCGCTGGCTCGGGGCGACCTGTTGATGCGCTGGTACGAACTGATCCTGGAGAACGCTGAGGATCTGGCCCGCATCATGACGGCGGAGCAAGGCAAGCCCCTGGTCGAGGCGCGCGGTGAGGTGCAGTTCAGCGCCAGCTTCGTGCGCCGGTTCGCCGAAGAGGGGCGCCGGGTTTATGGCGAGGTGATATCAACGACAGACCAGAACAAGCGTTATCTGGCCATCAAGCAGTCAGTCGGCGTATGTGCGGCGATCACGCCTTGGAACTTCCCGCTGGCGATGATCACGAGGAAGGTTTCCCCTGCCTTGGCGGCGGGCTCGACGGTGGTGGTCAAGCCGGCCGAGCAGACGCCGCTCACCGTCTTGGCGCTGCTCGAACTGGCCCAGCGGGCCGGCTTCCCCGCCGGTGTCTTGAACATCGTCACTGGCGACGAAGCGCACTCGGTTGCCATCGGGAAGACGTTGTGCGCCGGCAAGACCGTCCGCCACCTGTCCTTCACGGGCTCCACGGATGTGGGGCGCATACTCGCGGCGCAATGCGCGCCGACCATCAAGAAGCTTCCGCTGGAGCTGGGCGGCAATGCGCCTTTCCTGGTTTTCGACGATGCGGACCTCGACGCGGCCTTCGAGGGAGCCGTGGCGAGCAAATACCGCAATGCGGGCCAGACCTGCGTATGCACGAACCGAATCTTTGCGCAGGAGGGCATCTACGAAGCCTTCGCAGAGAAGTTGGTGACGAAGGTAAGCGGTCGGGTGGTCGGCGACGGTTTCCAGGAGGGTGTCGTGCAGGGGCCGATGATCGACGCACAGGCGCTAGATAGGCTTGAACGCCACGTCGCCGAAGCGGTTTCGTCGGGCGCCAGGCTCGCGCTGGGCGGCAAGCGAAAGGACGGGCTGTTCTTCGAACCGACGGTGCTGATCGATGCGACCAACGATATGCTATGCGCGCAGGAAGAGATTTTTGGGCCGGCCGTCCCGGTAATCCGCTTCTCCGCCGAGGCAGAAGCGATCGAGATGGCGAACAATACGGATTACGGACTGGCGGCCTATCTCTACACGCGCGATATCTCCCGCAGTCTTCGCGTGTCGGAGCAACTGGAGTACGGCATGGTCGGCATCAATGCCGGGATCATCGGCACGACGGAAACTCCCTTCGGCGGCGTCAAACAAGCGGGGCTCGGCCTTGAAGGTTCCCGCCACGGCATCGATGAATATGTAGAGATAAAGTATCTTTGCATTGGTGGGGTGGAGTGACGAGAGCGGGAACTCGTGGCAACGGACAATCCGGTGGTCATATCCGGTGTCAGCGCGAAAGGCAGATCCTTGCCGCATCCAGCATGGCTGCATGAAGGGTTCGCGTGTCCAGGCATCGCCGACTTTATACAGCGAGAACTTGCCCCCGGAATTGCTGGCGTTTGTATGCCCACGAGCGTCGGTCCATGCACTTAGATCAATCCCGCCGACGACGCTTGCCACGATATCTCAATGCGCATCTGCGAGTGTGGCTGGGGTCGTTCAAGACGCGCCACGAACGGTAGGCCCGAGAGTCTTTCTTGACGACATCAAGTTAGGCCCCGGCCGATCCTTGGCTTTGTAAAAGTGGAAGGCCAGGCGAGCGCTGCGTATTTTAACGGCCAGTAGGCCCAATCGCCCCGAAGCTGTTCTGTGTTGGCACTAGGGTTGGTCTTCGCTGGGCAGCAGTCTGTCTCGCGCATTGATGAGATGAAGTCGTGCGGCATTGCGGGCCTTCTCGGGATCACCTGATACGATTCCCTTGTAAATTCTCACGTGCTCTTCGTTCACGGATTCGGTGAGGCCCGATTGCCTTGCGGAGTTGCCGCGCGCGATCTTGACCGTTTCGACCAGCATGGACGACAGGAACTCCTGAAAGCGAAGCATTACGCGGTTCCTCGACAGGCGAGCGATGAGGCGATGGAAATTGACATCCGCCTCTACCCCGCGTTCGAAGTCGTTCGACGATTTGAGCAAGGCATTAAGCGATTTTTCCAGCGCAACGAGATCTGCCTCGGTACGCCGCGCGGCCGCTAACGCCGCGACTTCGCTTTCCACGCCGATCCTGAGTTCATAGACCTCGCGGATCGGCGTCTTGCTCTCCGGGTCGTCCAATCCCAGCCGGAACGATCGCGCGACCTCATGGGGGTCGGCGACGAAGATGCCGGACCCTTGCCGTGCGACAACAAGCCCGTCGCTTTGCAGCCGGGAGATCGCCTCGCGGATGACCGTGCGACTGACGTTGAATGATTCCGTCAGCTCTTTTTCCGTGGGAAGGCGTGAGCCGGGAGCGGTTCGGCCAGTCTCGATGTCCTTGCGCAAGGAGTCGATGACCTGGTCCGATAGCCGAACCGGGCGAACGATCGGGCGGGCGCGGACTTTTACCGGCGCCGCATGCGTGCCTAGCCGTCGTGCCTTACGACTTTTCCGGGGTTCATCATCCATGTGGGATCGATCGCTTTCTTGATGGTCCGCATAAGCTCGAGTTCGACGGTCGCGTGATGCTGTTCAAGCGAGGCGACTCTGAGCTGCCCGATACCGTGTTCGGCGCTGAAAGTTCCTCCGGCTTCGATCGCAATGCGTTCAACGCGCGAGGTTACGCTTCTTCCGCGAGAATATAACTCCGATAACGCTGTGCCCTTTGGGGGCATAATGTTGACGTGAAGGTTGCCGTCGCCTAGATGGCCGAAAATGTTGATTGTGCAGCCGGGGACGATTTGGACTATTTCCCGGTCAATCTTATCGATGACATCGGGGATTCGTGAAATCGGAACGGCGATATCGTGCTTCAATGCCCCGCCGTTTGCCTTCTCCGCTTCGGAAATTCCTTCGCGCAGAGTCCAAAGCGATAGCCGCTGATCCTCGCTCTGGGCAACGACCATATCGTGAACGATCTCCTCGCTCAGCAAGACTTCCAGAGTGGGTTCCAACCCGGATAGAAGGTCCGCCGAGCCGTCGAGAGAGGCGACTTCCAGCAGGACATAGGCCCTAAAGGATTCCTTGAACGGCGGTTTGGCGTCCGGCACGTGCTCAAGCACCATGCCGAGCCCGTTCGACGTGAAGTATTCGCACGAAATAAGGTCCGATCCGCACAGGTTCTTGACCCGGACGAACGTCTCCAGTGCGAACTCCGCTGATTCCACGGCTGCCAGCATCGTCAGCGTTTTCTTCGGGCGCGGCAGAAGGCGGATCGTGGCTGCCGTGATAATGCCGAACAGCCCCTCCGAGCCGATGAACAACTGCTTCAGGTCGAGCCCGATGTTTTCCTTTCGCAGGCTGCGGAGCCCATTCCAGATCCGACCGTCGGGCAGAACCACTTCCAGGCCGAGAACCTGCTGGCGCATCGACCCGTAGGAGAGTGCCTGAACGCCGCCCGCATTGGTCGCGATCGTCCCGCCGACATGGCAGGAGCCCTCCGCAGCGAGGCTGAGGGGGAACAGCCGGTCGATACTGGCCGCGGCGTCCTGCGCGGTCTGGAGGACGACGCCGCTTTCCATTTCGGCGGTATTGTTGATCGGGTCGACGCTGCGGATCTTGTTCATCCGGCGGACATTGATGATGGCCTGCGGGCGTCCTTCGATGGGCACGGCGCCTGCGACCAGGCCGGTTCTGCCTCCCTGAGGAACAATCGCCACGCTGTGCTCACGGCACAGCTTCACCATGTCCGCCACTTCAGCGGTGGAGCCGGGAAGAAGGACGGCCACGGCGGGCTGGTCGATCAATCCGCGCCAATCGATTTCAAAGGGCCGGCGCTCGTCATCGCCCGCTATGTAAGCCGCTGGGGCGAACGCGCGCGTTAGGGCGTTAATGAACTCACCTGACTCTTGCATTGTTCCTATCTGCCCGGAATTATTGGAAAATCGTTACAATATTTGTATGATAAATTACATATTATGAGTATTGCAATATGATAGGCGGATAACCGGGATCGCGTGTCCAATAATTTTCGGTGGGCGGGGATCGGCATAAGTGGGCGGGCTTGAGTGAGGGGATCAAGCTGACGGTCGGCTAGGCGGTTGCCCGGTTCCTGGCGGCGCAGCGGACGGGGCGGGATGGCGTCGAGCGGCCGTTAATCGGCGGTGCATGCGGCATTTTCGGGCACGGCGAACATGTACACGGGTGCGACCAGCGCTACCGGCGGGCGCCTGCCGGTTCTGCTGCTTACGTCCGATCATTACGGAACCCGCAGGCAGGGTGTTGTCCTTCAGCAGCATAGTCACCGCAGCTCGACCTGTCGGTGGCGGATGGGTTGCGTTCGGTGTCGGTTTTCTTTGGCAAGATCACGCGTCCCGAACAGCTGGTCCCCTCGCTCATGGAGGCGGCGCGCGTGCTGGCGTCCCCGTCGGAAGCGGGCGCCGTGACCCTTTTGAATAGCCCCTAGATCTGTGGACGCCTTCGTCCCTGATTTTGAGGCTAGGAGGCCATGATGGGGACCGGCAATTTCAGCGACCCGTTCAAGCGGGACGCGGTGGCGCGGTGATCCATGTCGCCGTGGCCGACTGCGACATCGCCCTGCCGGGTCGTGGCGACGCCGTCAAGCTCACAGGCAGCGACGATTCCGACACGATTGCCGACTTCTATCTTGGTCTGGGTTGCGGGGGCCTGATGCTCGGTGCCGACGGGACGCCCGTCGCGACCCCGACCCGCAGCGGCGACGTCAGTCCCTGCCGGCGGCACGACGCCACAGGGCAGTCAGGATCGGACCGAAGAAAAATACCGCGGCAAGCAACAGCAGGCCCGCGGCGATCGGCGTTGCAACCAGGGCTGAGGGGTCGAAGTCCGACATCAGGAGAGCCCGCCGCAGGGAGGTCTCCACGATCGGACCGAGCACCAGGCCGAGCACCACCGGGGCCAGCGGATAGCGGCCGGCTTCCATGACCAGGCCGAGCAGCGCGAACACCAGCATGATGGCGGCGGCCGTGGCGTCGCCGTAGGCCAGCGATCCGGCCACCGCGATCGACAGGATGCCCGTGGCCAAGAGCGGGTAGGGCACGTGCGTCATGCGGTTGAACAACCGGATGAAGATGAACGCCATCGCCAGGATCAGCAGGTTGCTCAGCGCGATGCCCGAAAACAGGCCGTAGACCAGCGGACGCTCGTGAATGAACAGGAACGGTCCGGGCTGCAGGTTGTGGACCAGGAACGCCCCCATCAACACCGCCGTGGTGCCGCTGCCGGGAATGCCGAGCGACAGGAGCGGGATCATGGCGCCGACCGTCGCCGCGTTGTTCGCAGATTCGGGCGCGGCGATGCCTTCCAGTTTGCCGGTGCCGAACTGTTCGGGATGTTTCGACAGCCGCACCTCGGTGGTGTAGCTGAGGATCGCGGCAGTTGTGGCGCCGGCGCCGGGCAGGATGCCGACGCCGAGCCCCAGGATCGACGAGCGCAGCACCGTCCATTTCAGCTTGAGGAACTCGGCAAGGCGCAGTCGCGCCGCCGCCTCGCGGATGTCGCCGGGCTTGCCGATCGGTTGGCTGACGAGATCGAGGTCGCGCATCGATATCCGCCGGTAGACCTCCGAAGCCGCGAACAGGCCGATAATTGCGGGAACGAACGGCACGCCGGACAAGAGCGAGGAGACGCCGAAATCGAAACGCTTGCTGCCGGTGATCTCGTCGATCCCCACCGTGGCGATGATCAGGCCGATCAGAGCCGCGATGGCGCCCTTGACCGGATTGCCCGACGTGATCGCGGCGATGCAGCTCAGCCCCAGCATGGCCAGCGCGAAATACTCCGCCGGTCCGAATTTCAAGGCGATCGAGGCCAGGAAAGGCGTGAACGAGAACAGCGCCAGCGATGCCAGCAACCCGCCGATCGCCGAACTGTAGACGGCGGTGGCCAGGGCCTTGCGCGCCTCGCCCCTGCGGGTGAATTCGTGGCCCTCGATCGCCGTCATGATGGCTTCCGAGGAGCCCGGCACGCGGAACAGGATGGCGGTGATCGAGCCGGCGAAGACCCCGGCGACGTAGAGCGCGCTGAAGAAGATCAGCGCCGGGGCCGGGTCCATCGCGTAGGTGATCGGCAACAGCAGCGCCACGCCGGTCGTCGCGTCGAGGCCGGGCAGGGCGCCGAACAGCATTCCCACCGCCACGCCGAGCAGCAGGAAGGGCAACACGTCCGGTGTCAGGACCAGCAGCAGCCCCTGAAGGATTTCCATGGTGCGGTCCTAGTAGAAGATGTGACTAAAGGCGCCGAAAACCCCGCGGCCGCGCGGCAGCGGCGCGTTCATCACGCCGACGAACAGCAGCGCCAGGCCGATCGTCAGGGCCGGCGGCGCAACGAGCAGCACACGCAGTTGCCGCACCCGGAAGACGAAGAACAGCAGGGCGAACTGGAACAGCGGCGTCGCCAGCAGGAAACCCATGCGCGGCAAGATGGCGACATAAGCGGCCGTCGCGCCGACCGCAATCGCCAGGTCGGCCCAGTAGACCGGCAGCGCTTCGCCGCCGCCGGATGTCCGCGACCGTCCGATAACCGAAGAGACGACCTGCGCGGTGCACAGCGCGATCATCATCGCGAGGAGCAGTTTGGGAAAGAAGTCCGGCCCGATCGCCTCGTAGCGTTTCGCGCCGCCGGTGAACCGATCCGCCAGGGTCCAGAGGTAAAGGGAGAGGCCGATCAGCGCGACCGGCAGAGCCAATTCAGTGAACATTGGCGCGCGCGCGCGCGGTTGCTCGTCGGTATCCGCCATAATCGGCCCCTCCCGCTGAATGTGATCAGTTCTTGGAGCCGATCACGCTCTTGTAGGCGTCGTGCTCCTTCGCCAGCGTCGCGCTGAAGTCGGCGGCGCCCTGACGACCCGGATACAGGTTGAGCATCCGGCCGGCCTCAAACTCCTGGTAGGCCGGCGTGTCGGCCGCCGCCATGAAGGCGGCCTCGAGTTGCGAAACGGCGGCTTCGTCGGTGCCGGCCTTGACGGAGACGCCGCGCCACAGCGATGGCGGAACGTCATAGCCCTTGCCGCCGGCGGCCGGGACGTCCGCGTAGGCCTCGAGCGGCGCGTCGGCCAACGCCAGTAGCGGCTTGACCTGTCCGGCCTCGATCATCGGTGCCATCACGCTGACCTCGTCGTAGATTATGTCGAGGCGGCCGCCGATCAGGTCGGCGTGCATGTCGGATGCGTTTTCGTAGGGGATATAGCGATAGCCGACGCCAGCCGAGTCGAGGATGACCGAGACGACGATCTCGTCGAAGCTCGCCGCGCCGGTTCCGCCGACCAGCAGTTCCTTGTCGGCCGAGGCGACGTCGTCCCACGAGCCGATGTCGCCGCCCTCGGCGCCGTAGAGCATGCCGATGTCGACATGGGCGCGCATCACCGGCGCCAGGTCGGTGTGGGATAGGTCAGTCAGGCCGGTGATCTCGTTGGTCAGCTGATCCGGCGTGATGCTGAACAGCGTGCAGCCGTCTGCGTCGCGCGCCAGCACTTCTTCCATCGCGGTGATGGACGAGGCGCCCGGCATGTTGATCACCGTGACCGGCACGCCCAGCGCGTCGCCGACGCCCGGTGCCATGCTGCGGGCGAAAGTGTCGCTGCCG
Source organism: Microbaculum mangrovi (assembly GCF_051390635.1). Lineage (NCBI taxonomy): Bacteria > Pseudomonadati > Pseudomonadota > Alphaproteobacteria > Hyphomicrobiales > Tepidamorphaceae > Microbaculum > Microbaculum mangrovi. The sequence goes on along the minus strand of NZ_JBPODT010000001.1, from coordinate 1,337,660 downwards.
CCGCCGGCACCCCAGCCGACGATCCATTCGACGCCGTCGCACGGATAGTCGGCGGCGTGCCCGGGCAGGGGTGCCGCCATTACCGCGCCGCCTGCCACGATGGCGGCGGCAATCGTTCCTACTCTATGGAACATCGTTCCCTCCAAGCTTGCCATTATCGGTCATTTTCTAGGTTGCCGTACGCGACTTGCGATGCGGCCGGAGCATACTAGCTGGACAAAATTTGTCTGACAAATATTTGCTGTCGACGGTGTGTGGATTTTAGTTCGAGCGACCTTTCGGGGCGGGCAGCAGCCCGGAATCCTCGGCCGCCGTGGTCAGGTGGACGAGCATCGCCGCGCGGGCGCGGTCGGGATCGCGGGCGCGGATCGCGCGGTAGATGGCGATGTGTTCCATGTAGTTCTTGGCCAGCACCGATTCGTCCTGCGAGGCGGGCGGATAGGACAGCTCGACATTGTTGCGCAGGCTGGTCTCGAGCAGCCGCGCGAAATCGGTGAAGTAGCGGTTGCCGGTCGCTTGGGCGATGGCGCGATGGAAAGCGGTGTCGGCCTGGATCGCCGCCTCGCGGTCGGTCAGGGCCGCCTCCATGCTCTGCACGGCGTCTTCTATCGCTTTGATATCGCTATCATTCCAGCGGTCTGCCGCCATCGCGGCGCCAGCCGTCTCTATGACCATGCGAAGTTCGAAGATCTGTGCCTGCTCTTCGCGGCTGTCAGCGGCGTCGGGGGGGATGCGGAACGCGTGGCCGTTGCCCGATCCGACGATGAACAGTCCGGCGCCGCGGCGGCTGACTAGGATGCCGTCGTGCTTCAGCTTCGAGATGGCGTCGCGGACGGTCGCCCGGCTGGCGCCGAACCGGCTGCACAGCTCGCGTTCCGTGGGCAGCCGCTGGCCCTCCGCATAGGCGCCCCCGGCGATTTCCTCACGCAGGGTTCCCGCAATCATGTCCGGCGCCGCCGCACGCTGTCTGTGAGTCACCGAAAACTCGTCCCTTCGCAGATTGTCCCGCCGGATCGGGGGAGTTGTCAGACAACATTTAGCGTGATTATAGTGCGCGCCACGATCATCCGACAAGTCGGACGCCACGCATCACGGAGGGAACATGGCCGGCGACGTGCTACTGGAACGCGACGGGGGCATTGCTATCGTCACCCTCTCGCAGCCTGACAAGCTGAACGCCATGACGACCGCCATGTATGATCGCCTGGGGGCGATCATGGACACGGTTTCCGTCGACGATTCGGTGCGCTGCGTGGTGCTGCGCGGGGCCGGCGAGCGTGCGTTCTGCCCCGGCAGCGACATCACCGAATTCGGCGGCGAGCGGGAAGGCCGCGCGCAGGCGCAAGACTACGCCGGGCGCACCAATGCCGGCGTCTTCAAGGTCGGCGCCTGCCGCCATCCCACAGTCGCCCTGATTCGCGGCGTCTGCGTCGGCGGCGGCATGGAGATCGCCAGCATGTGCGACATCCGCATCTGCGGGCGCAGCAGCCGGTTCGGCATTCCCATCAACAGGCTCGGCCTGACCGTCGACTACGACGAGCTCGGCATGCTGGTCGAGCTGATCGGCCGCCGGCGCACGCTCGAGCTGCTCCTGGAGGGCCGCATCATCGACGCCGGCGAGGCCGAGCGGATCGGACTCGTGACGCGCTGCGTCGCAGACGGCGACGTCGAGGCCGACGCAATGGCGACGGCCGGACGCATCGCCGAAGCCGCGCCGCTGGTCAACCGGTGGCACAAGCGCTTCGTGCGCCGGCTCGCCGAGCCCGGCCCGCTGTCCGAGGCCGAGCTGAACGAAGCGTTCGACTGCTTCGATACCGAGGACTATCGAATCGGCCGCGCCGCCTTCGCCGAAAAGAAGACGCCGCGGTTCGTCGGACGCTGACGCTCCGACACTCCCCAGCAGGGTTCGCAAGGAAAGAAACGGCCATGAAGCCCAATTCCGCCGCCGCGCGCGACATCGCCTACCATCTCCATCCCGCCACCAACGCCCGCCGCCACGAACAGATCGGGCCGATGGTGATCGAGCGCGGGCACGGCATCTACGTGGTCGACGACCAGGGCCAGGAATACATCGAGGGGCTGGCCGGCCTGTGGAGCGTCGCCGTCGGATTTGGCGAGGAACGGCTGGCGCGCGTCGCCGACGCGCAGCTTCGCAAGCTGCCCTATTATCATTCCTTCGCCCACAAATCGCACCCCGCCGTGATCGATCTGTCGGAGCGGCTGGTCGGTATCTCGCCGGAGCGGCTGACGAAGGTGTTCTTCACCAACTCCGGCTCCGAGGCCAACGACACCGCGATCAAACTGATCTGGTACGCCAACAACGCCCGCGGCCGGCCGGAGAAGAAAAAGATCATCTCGCGGCACAGGGCCTATCATGGCATCACCATCGCGGCGGCCAGCCTGACCGGTCTGGCGCCCAACCACCGGCTGTTCGACCTGCCGCTGCCTGGTTTCCTCCATGTCTCCTGTCCGCATCACTACCGCGGCGCCGAACCCGGTGAGAGCCAGGAGGACTTCGCGACCCGCCTTGCCGAAGAACTCGACGAGACGATCGTGCGCGAGGGACCCGACACGGTCGCCGCCTTCATCGGCGAGCCGCTTATGGGGGCAGGCGGCGTCATCGTCCCGCCGCGCACCTACTGGGAGAAGATCCAGGCGGTGCTGCGCAAGCACGATGTCTGGCTTATCGCCGACGAGGTCATCAACGGCTTCGGTCGGACGGGGCGGATGTTCGCCTGCGAGACCTACGGCATCGATCCCGACGTGATGGTGCTGTCGAAGCAGATCACGTCGTCCTACGCGCCGCTGGCCGCGGTGCTGATCAGCGACGAAATCTACGAGGCGGTCGCCGACGGATCCGCCGAGGTGGGCACCTTCGGCCACGGCTTCACCGGCAGCGGCCATCCGGTCGCCACTGCGGTCGGACTGGAAAACCTGAACATCATCGAGGAGCGCGACCTCGTCGGCCATGCCGCCGCGATGAGCGCACCGTTCCTCGACGCCCTGCACGGATTTGCCGACCGGCCGCTGGTCGGCGAGACGCGCGGCGCCGGCCTTATCGGCGCCGTCGAGCTGGTCGCCGACAAGGCCACCAAAGCGGCGTTCGCCCAGCCCGGCGCGACCGGCCTGGCAGTCGCCGAAGCCTGTCACCGCGAGGGTCTGATCATCCGTGCGATCGGCGACGTAATCGCGTTCTGTCCGCCGCTGATCATCGAGGCCGGCGAGATCGCCGACATGTTCGCCCGGTTCGATCGTGCTCTGGCGCAGGTCGAAGCGACCCAGGCGGCAGCGTGAGCCCGGCAATGGACCGGACACTTCATCAGCCGCTGAGCGGCAACGACATGCCGCGCTTCGGCGGCATCGCCACCATGATGCGGCTTCCCCACGTCGACGATGCAACGGGTCTTGACGCCTGCTTCGTCGGCATCCCGCTGGACATCGGCACCGGCAACCGCTCGGGCACGCGCTTCGGCGCCCGCCAGATTCGCACCGAATCGGTGCTGATCCGGCCCTACAACATGGCGACGCGGGCCGCCCCCTTCGATTCGCTGTCGGTCGCCGACGTCGGCGACATTCCGACCAATCCGTACGACCTCAAGGACAGCGTGCGGATCATCGAGACCGTCTATGCCGACCTGCTGGGCAAGGGTGTGCGGCCGCTCGGCATGGGCGGCGACCATACGCTGGTGCTGCCCGTATTGCGCGCGATCCACGGCCGGCACGGCAAGGTGGCGCTGATCCACGTCGACGCCCACGCCGACGTCAACGACACGATGTCGGGCGAGACGATCGCCCACGGCACGCCAATACGGCGCGCCGTCGAGGAGGGCTTGGTCGATCCGGGCCGTAGCGTGCAGATCGGCCTGCGCGGCACCGGCTACGCCGCGGACGATTTCGACTGGCCGCGGCGGCAGGGCTTCCGCGTCGTTCCTGCCGAGGACTGCTGGTATCGCTCGCTTGGCCCCCTGATGGAGGAAGTGCGCAAACGGGTGGGAACCGCTCCGGTCTACATGACCTTCGACATCGATTCGCTCGATCCCGGCTTCGCGCCGGGCACGGGCACGCCGGAGCCCGGCGGCCTGCTGCCGCAGCAGGCGCTTGAGATCATCCGCGGCTGCCGCGGCCTCGATCTGGTCGGTGCCGACCTCGTCGAGGTATCGCCGCCCTACGATCCGTCGGGCAACACCGCGCTGACCGCGGCTAATTTCCTGTTCGAGATGCTGTGCGTCCTGCCGGGCGTGCACTATCGCGACTGATCGTACAATTCAGGAGGCAACTATGGACGACGCGCGCAAGGGGCCGCTGCAAGGTATCGTGGTTCTCGAACTGGCCCATGTCATGGCCGGCCCGACATGCGGCCGGATGCTAGCCGACATGGGCGCCGACGTCATCAAAATCGAGCGGTTGCCCGGCGGCGATGACACCCGCCGCGACCGGGTGACCTCGGATTCTTCGGAAGACGACGATTCGTTCGCCTTCATGATGATGAACCGCAACAAGCGTGGCCTGGCGCTCGATCTGAAGACCGAGTCGGGCAAGGCGGTCTTGCGGCGGCTACTCGAAAAAGCCGACGTGCTAATCGAGAACTACCGCCACGACACTATGGCCAAGCTCGGCTTTCCCTACGAGACGCTGCACGAAACCTATCCGCGGCTGGTCTATTGCGCGGTGTCGGGCTTCGGCCGGACCGGTCCCTACGCGACGCGGGGCGGCTTCGACCTGGTTGCCCAGGGCATGAGCGGCATCATGAGTTTCACCGGCGAAGGCGACGGCCGGCCGCCGGTCAAGATGGGCGCGCCGGTGACCGACATCACCGCCGGCATCCTCGCCGCCATGGGTGTCTGCGCAGCCCTTCACAACCGCAACGCCACCGGCAGGGGGCAGATGGTTGACACCTCGTTGTTTGAGGCAGGCATCACCTTCAGCTACTGGCACTCCGCCATCAGCTTTGCCACCGGCGACAGTCCGGGCGCGCTCGGATCCCGCCATCCGCTCAACGCGCCCTATCAGGCCTACCGGACGGCGGACGGCTGGATCAACATCGGCGGGGCGAACGAATCCAACTGGCGCCGCCTGGTCGCCGCGCTCGACGCCGAGGAGCTTGGAACGGATCCCCGTTTCTATGACAACGGCGCCCGGATGGCCAATGTCGACGCGCTCGAACAGGAGCTCAACGCGCGGCTGTCGCAGCGCACCACCGCCGTGTGGATGGCCGTCCTCGACGCCGCCGGCGTACCCGCCGGACCGATCATGTCGGTCGACGAGATGCACCGCGACGCCCAGACCCTGTCGCGCGGCATGGTGACGGAGTGCGATCACCTGCGGCGCGGCACCGTCAAGACGATCGGCTTTCCGGTGAAGTTCGACGAGACGCCGGCCGGCGTCTGGCGTGCCGCCCCCGTATTCGGCCAGCACAGCCGCGAGGTGCTGAAGGAATACGGCTATGCCGACGCGGAGATCGACGGGTTCGCCGCCGAGGGTGCCATCCAGCCCGGCGCCTGAGCGCGCCGGACCCGCTGCGGCGGTCAACCGGAACCCGCATCCAACCCGGCGCGCCGCTCCCCGTGGCCCACCATCCCGCCTGCGCCTGCGCAAGACGGCGCTGCGAACGGTTCGCCAACGCGTTGTGAGCGATCCGAGTCATAGGTGACGTTTCGTACCGGACACATGGGTAACACTTTTGGCCTTTTGGCCGGAGGTGGGACGACCATCGCGGAGATCGCGGCCAGGGAGGGGCGACAGGTCTCGCAGCTCAGCCGGCAAATCCGCCTTGCCTTCCTTGCACCGGACATCGTCGAGATGATCCTGACCGGCAGCCAGCCGGTCACGCGGACGCCGGAGCGGCTGAAGGCCTACCGCCCGCTTACTCTTGACTGGAACGAACAGCGTTCGGTTCTTCCTGGCTGACCTGGATATCACAGTCAGCATGAACCAACGCGACTCACAACGGTTCTGGCGGATCCGTTGTTCCGTCTTTCGTTTTCGAGATGCGTTGCCCGCACGGCGGCCGCACAGCTGCGGATCAGGCATGTGCACATCGGCGAGCATGTCGCGGAAACGGGCCACCAGAGAAAGAGCCGGACATTCGCGCCGGCATGGCCTCGGACAGCGCGGAGAGGCGCGCGCGACAGGGCGCGCTTGTCTGGCAAGGCGCGGAAACACCGAGGCAATTCCGAAGCGGCCGAAGGTGGCTCGCGGTCAGACCGTCTGGGTGGTGTAGCTCGCAGTCTGGCGCGAACCTGTCTCTGCCGACTTTTCGCTGAACTACACGGAAAATACAGGGAACTTGCCTCGATTCAGGCGCCGGGGGCGGCTTTTCTGCTCGCCATTTCTCGCGGAATATCAATGCGTTGGCGGAAAATCCCCTGCTCATTGGAACGGGGGATACTTTGAGGGCGAAGAGCGAATTTATTCTGGAGATCAGGGAAGTCGTGACGGCGACTAGGTGTTCAGTCCCGGCATTTGATGGATTGGATCGCGAGTGAATCTCTCTGGTTCTTTTGTCCAGATCTTGCAGATGTATTCGTATGGCGTGAGGCGCTTGAGGGTCTTCAGTCGCCGCCCGAAATTGTAGGCGCTGACAAAGTCGTTGAGGTGCTTTCGAAGCTGATCGTGACTGTCGTAGTGGTAGCGCTTGACGGTTGCATTCTTGATCGTGCGGTTCATGCGCTCGACCTGACCGTTCGTCCAGGGATGGTTGATTTTGGTGAGGCGATGCTCGATGCCGTTTTCCCGGCAGCGCATGTCGAACATGTGGGTCATGTAGCGGGCGGTCGGACCGTTCGCATAGCGCGGCGCGTAGCGGAACTGGATGCCGTTGTCGGTCAGGATCGTGTGGATCTTGTAGGGTACGGCCGCTATCAGGGCGACGAGGAAGGCCGACGCAGTGACGCGGTTGGCCTTCTCCACCAACCCAACGAAGGCGAACTTACTCGTGCGATCAATAGCCACGAACAGGTAGAGCTTCCCCTCCGCGGTTCGGACCTCGGCGATGTCGATGTGGAAGTAGCCGATCGGGTAGCTCTTGAACTTCTTCTTCGGCTGTTTTTCGCCCTCCACGTCTGGCAAGCGCGAGATGCCGTGGCGTTGCAGGCAGCGGTGCAATGAGGACCGCGTCAGATGCGCAATGGTCGGCTGCAGCGCATAGAGGCAGTCGTCCAGCGGCAGCAGCGTATGCTTGCGAAAGGCGACAATGATCGCCTCCTCTTCCAGCGACAGCACCGTGGAATGAGCATCCTTCGGCCCGGTCGGCAGATCGGCGACCGACGTGCGTATCTTCCACTTCGCCACGGTCTTTTGGTTGATGCCGTAGCGCTTGGCCAGTGTTCTCAGGCTCTCTTGACTATGTTGTATCGCTCCGACGGACCGCCTCTGTCGTCGTGGCGCCCCCATGTAGAACTTGGCCCATAGCGCATCCTTCCATTCGCGAGAAAACAATGCACCATTAAAGTTCGGGACCAAACAATAACATCTCAGCCGGCTGGCTGTGGCTCCGGGAAGGTCCACGAGCCGTCCAGAATCTCGGTGTGCGGCCGATAGAGGCGAACGGTGTAGTTCCAGCCCTTCATGATCGGAAGGCAGTTGGGGATCTTTCCGTCGCAGCCGCCAAACTGGATCTCGATCGTCCCGTCGTCGTTCTTCACCGCGGTGATGTTGTTGACCGAATAGGCGTCGTAGGGGTTCTTCTCGAAGTAGCCGTCCCCATTGTAGAGGCTCACCGACCAGAACCCGTCCACGGGCACATCCACCACCTTTAGCTTGTAGACGGTGTTTCCGTCGTTCCCGTCGGGTGTGACGTTCAGATAGAAGGCATCCTTGTCCGGGTTGCCGCCCCATCCAGCGGCCGTGCCCAGTAGATGCCGGATCGGATCGACCTCGTCCTTGGAACCGAAGGCCGTCTTAAAATCGGGAAGCGTCGACTGAAGAACCAACAGCGCATCGCGCACTTTCTTCTGGCTGGCCTGATCCCAGTTCGGGATATCGAAGCTGCCGCGGCTCGCCTGATCGATGGCGATCGCGTCCTGAAGCGCGTGGACGGCTTTGACGTCTTCCTGGTCTGAGGGATTGACCACCGTCCGGATGGCGATGACAGCGTATCGGGTGCCGACGGTTTCCCTGTCGAGCGTCACCGTCCCGGCGCCGTAGTGAACCATCGGCACATAGTGATCTTCGGTCAGGACCATGAGCGACATGAAGCGGCTGCCGGCATCGGGCATGGTAACGGTGACCGGCCCGGCGTCGAGATCGAACACCGCGGAGGAATAGAGGGTGTCGCGATTGAGCCGGATGACGGTCTGATTGTCGATGTCGGCCGGCTCGCGGCGGTGCGTCATTTGCCCGAAGCCGCCCTCCTTCACCACGTTGCTGAAATAGAGATCCGATTCGGCCCGGGCAAAGTTATCGACAGTGACGGGAATTGGTTCCTCTTGCGCCGCCTTCACTGGCAACGCAAGAAGCGCGGCGCCGAGCACGGCGATGCCTATAGTCCGTGTCATTTCAGCCTCCTTCAGTTCATCGGCTGGAGCGGCGGCGCTGTCCACGCACCGTCGAGCGCCTCTTGCTTTGGCCAGTAGAGGCGCATCACCAGGAAGAACGGTCCCGCAGGCGCGGGCAGCCAGTTCGATTCCTCGCTCGCGCCGGGCGAATCGTGTTGCACGTAGAGGGTATATCCGCCGTCAGCATCATTCTTGAGGCTCGGTAGCATCGAAGAGTTGATGAGGTAGCGGTTGATCGGATTGGCGTAGAGTAGGCTTGCGGGAAGCTCATAGAGCGTGAGCGACCAGAAGGCGTTCACCGGTGGCAGCTCGCCGGGTGCGAAGCGGATCGTGTAGCGATCGGAGCCTGCGAGTGGCTGGCCGGTGGCATCGACGAAATAGGCCGGATAAAGAGCCTCCTCCTTCGAGTTGCCGTAGATTCCGAGTACAGCACTCGCCATGCGGTCGAGATAACGGCCGTCCAGGAACGCGCGGGTGCCAAAACCATCTGCGCTCGACACTTTCCCGGTGTCGATCTCGTTCTTCTTGTAGCTCTCGAACTCCGCCCAGGCGTCCGCCATCCCATCCTCGATCGCCTTCCGCATCTCAGGCGAGAGCGTTGCCGCATCAAATGCCTTGCCAGGCTCGATGCCAATCTTGGCAAAGCGCTCCCGGATCTCGGCTTCGGCAGGGTTGGTGGGGCAGAATTGCAGGATGAAGTTGAGCTGGTTGAAGAAGGCGATCGAGGTCTTCTCCTCTTCGGCCTCGATGGGCTTCAGAAAATCGATTGCGGGTGCCGCCGGGCGCGCGGGCTCACCGAGAAAGACCGAGAGCGGCTCTACCTTGTACCCCGCCTGGATCGTCTTGACGTCGTCGATATCGTCCGGGCTGAAAAGCTGGGTCCGGTAGAGGATAAAATTGAGGTCCGTCTCGGATCGGATGACCTCCGTGATGCCCGCAGGCGTCTCGCCGCTCCAGTTCGGCCCCGCGAGCAGAAAGCGGTGGGCCTCGTTGCCGGTCGCGCGACTGCCTACATAGGCGAAGTTGAAGGTGTACATATCGATGAACTGCAGCGAATAGTAACGCCCGTCGTCGACGGCCGGGACCGTGAGGACGATTGGCTCGGCGCGAAGGTCCGCGCCTACGTAGGAATACGGCGTATCGGAATTCGGTGTCTGGATTGCCCGATCGTCAGGCGTGTAGACGCGGGCGTTGTTATAGATGGTATTCCAGGGCGCCTTGAATTCGGAACCGCCCTTGTCGACGAAGTACGAATACTGGATGCGGTAGCTGTCAACCAGCGGGAAGCCCCAGATGTAGGCCTCCTTTGCAATGGCCTGCGTTTCCTCCGGCGAAATTGTCTGGCTTAGCGCCGGATCGGTGAACACCAATGCCCCGAAGACCAGACTGGCTCCAAAGATGCTGTGGACCATTTTCGGCATCCCGCGACTCCCCTCCGTTCGGGTGCAATTTCCAACCCAGAACAACTCCCAATACATGGCTATCGCCGCATCTTAAAGCCTCGGCAACAGCTGAACCGCCCCGAACATCGTCGCAATGATCCTCACGGGCGGCCAGCCGGTCACGCTGACGTCGGAGAGACTGAAGGCCCGTCGCCCGCTTCCCCTCGACTGGAACGAACAGCGCGCGGTTCTCCTGCACTGATCGCCGTCTCGCCTGCAGCGCGAATCAATGCGAGTCGCACCGGTCAGGACACATCTGATGCTCCGTCTTTCTTATTCGAGATGCGTTGCTCGCACGCCGGCCGCACTGATGAAGATCAGGCATGTGCACATCGGTGAGCATGTCGCGGAAAAGGGCCACCAGAGAAAGAGCCGGCCATTCGCGCCAATATGGCCTTAAACAGCGCGGAGAGAGGGGCGCGACAGTGCGCGCTTGTCTCGCAAGGCGCGGAAATGTCGGGGCAATTCCGAGTCGGCCAAACGTGGCTCGCGGTCGGGCCGACTGGGTGGTGTCCCCGGCAGGATTCGAACCTGCGACCCTCAGATTAGGAATCTGATGCTCTATCCTGCTGAGCTACGGGGACCCCGGCGGCTGCGAAATCTGTCGGGGGCAGCCGGACATCGGTTCATACCATGGTCAATTGAATCGTGCAGCCTCATATAATGCGAATGGACACGCAAACGGAGGAAGTCCCTTGCGAACATTTGCCGTCATCGCGCTGGCGGGGCTGATATCGCCGCCCGCGGAGGGGGCGGAGAGCTGTCCGCCGAGACCGGAGGAGACCGTTCGGGTCGCCAAGGCGATCGACGGCGACACGCTCGGGCTTGAGGACGGGCGGATCGTGCGGCTGGTCTCGGTGCTCGCGCCGAAGGCGGAGGCGGGCGAACTGGCCGACATGACGCGCCGGCTTGCCGAAACCGCCCGCACGGCGCTTGCCGACGCGGTTGTCGGACGCGATCTGGGCCTTGCCGTTACCGGCCGGGCGCAGGATCGCCACGGCCGCATCCTGGCGCACGCCTTCTTGGACGGAAACCCGGACCGCTGGCTGCAGCGCGACATAATTGTCAAAGGTCTTGCGTGGGTTTATGCGCTGGAGGACAATTATCGCTGTGTCGGGCCGCTGTTGGACGAGGAGGCACGGGCGCGCGGCGCGCGAATGGGCCTCTGGGCGACGAAACTCGGCGCAATGGCGGATGGTGGCCGGCCGCAGCAGCTGTCGGGGAGAACCGGCCGTTTCGCGATCGTGGAAGGACGCGTGGATTCGGTTGGCGAACGGCCGAAGAGGACCTATCTCAATTTCGGCACGAATTGGAGCGAGGATTTCACCGTCTACGTGGATCGAGGGGACCGCGCGCGCTTTGACACCGCAGACATCGACCTCAAGGGGCTCGAGGGACGGCGTGTGCGTGTACGCGGCTGGATCCTCGACGACAGGGGCCCTGCCATTCACATGACGAATCCGGAGCAGCTCGAGATTGTCGACGCGCGCTAAATCGCTGACCTGGCCGAAATCGGCGTGGCGGAAGGCCCCGGCGGCGGCGATGCTGCTGGCTGCGCTGGCGCTTGCCGGCTGCGCCAATGGCGGCCTGAGCCTGGGCGACGGCGGAAGCCTCTCGGCCGCCGCCATCCAGCCGGTCCAGAGCAATGCCGGCTTCGACGAGAAGGAAGTGGCGCTGGGTAAGCGCGAGCATCCCAAGATCGTCACCGCCTTCGGCGGCACCTACGCCGATCCGCAGCTGCAGCGCTATCTCAATGCGACCGTGGAGAAGCTGAGCCGGGCCTCCGACCGGCCCGACCTGGGCTACACGGTGACGGTGCTCAATTCGCCGTCGATCAACGCCTTCTCGCTGCCGGGCGGCTATGTCTACGTCACCCGCGGGCTGCTGGCGCTGGCCAACGATTCCTCGGAGGTCGCCAACGTCCTCGCCCACGAGATGGCGCATGTGATCGCGCGGCACGCGATCCAGCGCGAGGAACAGGCCAATTCGGTCGCGGTGATGAGCCAGGTCGTCAACGACGTGATCCGCGACCCGGAAGCGGGCCAGGCGGCGCTGGCGCTAACCAAGGGGCGGCTCGCCCAGTTCTCGCGCCAGCAGGAGCTCGACGCCGACGTGATCGGCATCCGCATGGCGGCGAAGGCGGGCTACGACCCGGAAGGGGCGGTGGCCTTCCTGCGGGCGCTCGAACGCCAGACGGACCTGCATTCCAAGGTGTTGAACCAGGTTTACGACGCCGGCCGCGTCGACCTGTTCGCCAGCCACCCGGCGACCCCGCAGCGCATCCTGTCGGCGGAGCGCGAGGCCACCCAGGTCGGCCGCAACGCCGACATGGAGCGCGACCAGGCGAGCTACTTCCAGGTCATCGACGGCATGGCCTATGGCGACGATCCGCGCGAGGGTTTCGTCTCGGGCCGGACCTTCATCCATCCCGCCCTCGGCATCACCTTCACGCTGCCGGAAGGCTACGGGCTGGAAAACACGCCGCGGGCCGTGGTCGGTTTCTCCGAGAACGGCGACATCATCCGCTTCGACGCGGTCGCCGTGCCGAGCACGGTGTCGCTGTCGGACTACCTCGCCGCCGACGCGGTGCGCGGGGGCAGGGTCACGGATATCAAGCCGATGACGGTCAACGGGTTGCCGGCGGCAACCGCGACCGTCGGCGGGGAGGGATGGACCTTCAAGGTCGCCGCCATCCGCGGCGACGGCAACCGCGTCTACCGGTTCATCCTGGCCTCGCGCGATCTAGACTACGCGCGCGAGCAGGAGCTGCTGGCCGCGGCCCGCAGCTTCCGCGTTATCCCGCAGGAGGAGGCGCGGTCGATCCGGCCACAGCGGCTCGACATCGTTGCCGTCAGGCCCGGCGACAGCATCGAGAGCGTCGCCTCGCGCATGGCCTTCGACGACCACCAGATCGAACGTTTCCGTGTGCTGAACGGGCTGTCACCCGCCGACCGGCTACGCGCCGGTCAGGAGGTCAAGATCGTCGTGCGCTGACCCGAGGGGCGCTGACCCGACGGGCGCTGAGCCGGCGAACCGGGACGCGCAGGCTATAATCGGGAAACTCAGGTGAAGGCGCTCGCGTCGGGCTCTGCGGCCAACAGCGCCGCGCGCAGCTTCTCGAGCGCCCGGCTCTCGATCTGGCGCACCCGCTCCTTGGAGATGCCCAGCGCCTCGCCCAGCGCCTCCAGCGTCGCGCCGTCCTCCGACAGCCGCCGCTCCTTGACGATCCTGAGTTCACGGTCGTTGAGCACCTCCAGCGCGGCATAGAGCCGCTTGGTGCGCTTTTCCTGGTCGATCGCCTCGCCGACGGTCTCGTCGGGCAGCGGATCCTCGCTGACCAGGAAGTCCTGCCGCTCGGCGCTGCCCTCGCTTTCCAGCACGGGCGCGTTCAGGCTCGCATCGAACCCGGACAGGCGGGCATCCATGCGCGCGACATCGTCCTCGGAAACCCTGAGCGCCTTGGCGATATGGGCGTGCATCTCGTGCTCCGCCATCGGCGAGGGGCCGCGGCCGAGCTTCGCGCGCAGCCGGCGCAGGTTGAAGAACAGCGCCTTCTGGGTGGAGCTGGTGCCGCCCCGTACGATCGACCAGTTGCGCAGGATGTGGTCCTGGATCGAGGCGCGGATCCACCAGGTGGCGTAGGTCGAAAAGCGCACCTCGCGTTCCGGCTCGAAGCGGGCGGCGGCCTCCAGGAGCCCGACATGGCCTTCCTGGATCAGGTCGGACATCGGCAGGCCGAAATGCTTGAACCGGGCGGCGATGGCGATCACCAGCCGCATATGCGCATGGGTGAGGCGGTGCAGGGCGTCGACATCGCCGTCCTGCTTCCACTTCACAGCCAGACCGTGCTCCTCATCCCTTTCGAGATAGGGAGCGTTCATGGCCGCCCTGACGAACCGGCGGCGATGGCTCATGGCGTTCTTCATGGCATCCATACCGAGGCGTCTCTTCCGCCCTTCCTGCATCGATCCTCACAGGGAAACGATCGACTTGGCTGCACGGTTCACCAATCAAAGCAGAAAAGCCGCCCGGCTTGAAGCCGGGCGGCCCGCAGATCGGCTATGCGCCAGGTAAAAGGCGCGTGATCTCAGGCGGCTTCGTCGCGCTCGTCTTCCTCGGCGGCGGCACCACGGCGCGGGCCCTTGGCCAGCATCGCCTCGATCTCGCGGATCGCCTCGGTCTCGGTGATCTTCTTCACCGCCGCGACCTCGCGGGCCATGCGGTCGAGCGCGGCTTCGTAGAGCTGGCGTTCGGAATAGGACTGCTCGGGCTGCGACTCGGCGCGGTGCAGGTCGCGCACGACCTCGCCAATGGCAATGATGTCGCCGGAATTGATCTTAGCTTCGTATTCCTGGGCGCGGCGGCTCCACATGGTCCGCTTCACGCGGGCGCGGCCCTTAAGCACGGTCAGTGCCTTGCCGACAAGGGCGTCCTCGGACAGCTTGCGCATGCCGACGGCGGCCGCCTTGGCGGTGGGAACCCGCAGCGTCATCTTGTCTTTCTCGAAATTGATCACGAACAGCTCAAGCTTGGCGCCCGCCACTTCCTGTTCCTCGATGGCGGTAATCTGCCCAACACCATGCGCCGGATAGACGATGTACTCGCTCGTCCGGAAACCCTGACGCTGAACCGATTTCTTGCTGTTACGAGTGGTCATACTCTTTCTCGAACTCCTGCCTGTCGCCGCATAGCGACCAATTGTCCCACCTCGCGCCCCGCCTGCATACTCGAGTGGAGCAGGCGCGAAGTGCGGACGCCAAACGAGCCGTCGAAATCCCGCACGAAAAGCATCTCCGGACGCCCGAGAGGGCCCCCGGCAGAAAAGCCATCCTTGCTCTCACAAAATATGCCCGCTTTACGGGCAATATGGGCGAGGGATTTCATCAGCTATTTGAAATATATAACACAATACTGGGTAAATTCCAAGTGCTGCGCCGCATCATGGCCGATCACGGCGCCGTCTCGCCGATCCAAAAGCCAGCGTTTCCGGCCTTCTCAGTCGCCTTCGCCGGGTTCGGGCGAAAACTGCGTCTCCAGCTTGTTGGCCACGCCGTCCCATTCCTTGGAGTCCGCCGGCGGTTCGCGCTTGATGGTGATATTCGGCCATTTCTCGGCGTAATCGGCGTTGAGCTCAACCCATTTCTCCAGCCCCGGCTCAGTGTCGGCCTTGATCGCCTCGGCGGGGCATTCCGGTTCGCAGACGCCGCAATCGATGCATTCGTCGGGATGGATGACCAGCATGTTCTCGCCTTCGTAGAAGCAGTCCACCGGACAGACTTCGACGCAATCCATGTATTTGCACCGAATGCAGTTGTCGATGACGACATAGGTCATGTGAAGCTCCACGAGAAATGCGCGGGAAGAGTACGCCGGAGGTGGTGCCTATCCGTTTTGTCGAGACGGTTCAAGACGGGCCGAAGGATTAGATTTCTTCGTCATTTGGGGCGCGTAGATCGTCTTTCCAGGCGTCTATTTGCCGCCGGTCGCGTTTGGTGGGTCTGCCGCCGCCGCGCGGGCGCGAACCGGGGGCCGTTTCTTCCGGCGTGGGCGGGGGCGGCGAGAGGTCGCAATAGAGCGTCGCCGCCTCGCTCGCCGGTCCGCGGCGCTCAGCGATCGCCTCGATGCGCAGAACGAGAACGCGGCCGCGCAGGGCGACCGTCAACACGTCGCCGGGCTTGACGGGCTGGCTCGCCTTGGAAATCCGGGCACGATTAAGCCGTACGTGCCCGCTCGTCACAAGCGAAGCGGCCAGAGTCCGGGTCTTCGCGACGCGCGCGTGCCAAAGCCACTTGTCGAGGCGCTGGCTGTCGCTCACGCGTCCGAGCGCCCACGCTCGGTGAGCGTGTCGCGCAGGTCCTTGAGTGCGGCGAAGGGGGACAGCGGATCCGGCTCCTTCGGCGGGCGCTTGCCCTGCGGCTGGCCGTCAGGCCGGGAACGGCGGTCGCCCTTGCGGCCGTCACCACGACCGCCTTTGCGACCCTTTGCCTCACCGCGCGGGGGCCTTTTGCCGTCGCCCTGGCGGGCCTTCGCGCTTTTCTGCTCGGGTTTGCGGCGGCGCGGCGCGTCGGGCCGGCGGCCGGGGCGCCAGACGACGATCTCCGTCGGTTCGGCCTCTTCGGCCTCGGTGGCCGTCGTGGGGGCTGCAGCGGTCTCTGCAGGGGGCGCTGCCGGGGTTTCCGCTTTGGCCTCGTCTGATACTTCGGTTGGCGTGGCGGCCGCTTCAGTGGGCTCCGCCTCGGCTGGCGCGGTTGCGGGTTCCATCACCTCCGGAGCCGCCATTAGCGGCGCCGGGGCTACCGATAGCGGCGCCTCCGACTCCGCTGAGTCCGGGACGGCCTCGGCCTGGGGAGCGTCGACGCTCGTTCCGGCGGACGGTTCCGCCGCCTCTGCCGCGGCTTCGTCGGCAGTCGCCGTTTCGGTTTCCGCAACGGGGAGTTCCGGCGTTGGCGCCTCGTCCCCGGCAATGGCGGTCTGCGGTGCCGGCTCCGCTTTCGCCTCCGGCGTCGCGGGCGCGGGGCGGCGTTCGCTGCGGTAGCCCAGGGCCTTGAGGATCTCTGCGAAGTCGTCGCCGGCGCAGCCGGCAAGCGACGTCATCTGTTCGCTTATCCGGAACGTGCGGCCGTCGACCGCGCCGGGGGGCGGGGCGGCGTCGCCGTCGGGGCGCCAGGACAGGGCGGTGCGGATCAGATCGGCGATGCGCTCGAGGATGTCGATGCGCACCGCGCGGCTGCCGCAGGCGCGGAAGCCGAAGGCGCGGTAGAGGCTTCGCGCGGTGCCCGGCGTGACGGCGACCGACATGCGCCCGCTCTGGGCAAGGGCGGCGATGTCGTCGAAGCCGGGCTGATGCAGCCCGCCATGATGCAGTGCCCAGAGCTGGGCGGCGAGAACGCGCGGACCCGGCTTGAGCAACACCGGCAGATAGACGTGGTGGGCGCCGAAGCGTACGCCGTGCTTCCGGAGCAGCGCGCGGTCGTCCTGGCTCAGGGCCTTCACCTCGTCGGCAACGCGCGGCCGCTCGAGCACGCCCAGCGCCTCGCCGAGCTGGAAGGCGACGCCGCGCGCCATGCCGGCGATCGCCTCGTCGCTTTCGAGCGCGCGCAGCGGCCCGAGGTGCGCCGAGATGCGGTCGCCGATCCACTTGGCCAGACGCGCCTCGGCGTTCTCGCGCGGGGCGCCGGCCAGGTGTTCGTCGGCCAGCAGAACGACGCGCGGGTTCAGGACGGAATCACCCTTCTCGACGCGGCCGATCGTGGCCCCGCGCCAGGTGAAGGTGCCGTCGAGGCTGAGCTGGATCACCTCGTCGGCGTCCTTGGCAAGGCGCTCGGCGCGGGTGGTGAGCTCTCCCGTCAGGGTACGCCGCGCGGCGGCGGCGATGGCCTTCAGGTGCTGGCCGTCGGCTTCCGGGTCGGGCGTGAATCGCAATCCCTCGAGGCGGCCGACATGGTGCCCCTCGACGGTTACGTCTCCACTGGCGTCGATTTCGGCTTCCATGGCCGGATTCTCCCTCAGGCTTCGGGCAAGCACGCTGGTGCGGCGATCGACGAAACGCTGCGCCAGACGTTCGTGCAGGGCGTCGGACAGCCGGTCCTCTACAGCGCGGGCGCGCTCCTGCCAATGGGCGGGATCGCCGAGCCACTCGGGCCGGTTGGCGACGAAGGTCCAGGTGCGGATATGGGCAATGCGGTTGGACAGGGTGTCGATATCGCCGTCGTCGCGGTCGCATTGGCCGATCTGGCGCGCGAACCAGTCGTCGTCGATGCGGCCGTAGCGCATCAACTGGCTATAGAGCGTGGCGACCAGCTCGGCGTGGTTGGCGGGCGCGATCTTGCGATAGTCGGGGACCTGGCAGACGTCCCACAAGAGCTCCACGGCATCGCGGCCCCTGGCGATGTCGGCGATCTCCAGATCGCGGGTGACGGCCTCCAGCGCCAGAACGTCGTCGCTCGCGGGCGCGCGGGTCAGCGTGTCCTCGCGCGGCGTGGCGGCCAGGCTCGCGTGCAGGCTTTCCATGCTGGTGAAATCGAGATGGGTGTTGCGCCACTGCAGGATGCGTACCGGCTCGAAATCGTGGCTTTCCAGGCGCGCGACGAGCTCGTCCTCGAGCGGGTCGACGCGGCCGGTGACGCCGAAGGTGCCGTCGCGCATGTGGCGGCCGGCGCGGCCGGCGACCTGGCCCATCTCGGCGGGGTTGAGGTCGCGGAACTGCCAGCCGTCGAACTTGCGCCGCGCCGCGAAGGCGACGTGATCGACGTCGAGGTTGAGGCCCATGCCGATGGCGTCGGTAGCGACCAGGAAGTCGACGTCGCCGTTCTGGTAGAGCCCGACCTGGGCGTTGCGGGTGCGGGGACTGAGCGCGCCGAGCACCACCGCGGCGCCGCCGCGCTGGCGACGGACCAACTCGGCGATGGCGTAGACGTCGTCGGCGGAGAAGGCGACGATCGCCGAGCGGCGCGGCAGGCGGGTGATCTTCTTCTGCCCCGAGTAGGCCAGATGCGACAGGCGCGGGCGGGTGATGACGTTCAGGTTCGGCATCATCCGCGTCAGGATCGGCCGCATGGTGGCCGCGCCCAGCAGCAGCGTCTCCTCGCGGCCGCGCCGGCGCAGGATGCGGTCGGTGAAGACGTGGCCGCGGTCGAGGTCGGCTGCAAGCTGCACCTCGTCGATGGCGACGAAGGCGACGTCGAGGTCGCGTGGCATCGCCTCGACGGTGCAGACCCAGTATTTCGGGTTTTCCGGCTTGATCTTCTCCTCGCCGGTGACCAGCGCGACGGCTTCCGCGCCCACGCGGTCGACGACGCGATTGTAGACCTCGCGCGCGAGCAGCCTCAGCGGCAGGCCGATGACGCCGGACTCGTGGCCCAGCATCCGCTCGATGGCGAGATGGGTCTTGCCCGTATTGGTCGGGCCCAAAATGGCCGTCACCGCGCGGCTGCGCGCCGCGGGATGATGGCCGACATCCGGCGCGATACTCATGACGCCTCCCGGGCGAGGGACTTCAAGGGCGCGGCTGTCGCATCTTCGCGGGGCGCTGTAAAGGCCGAACCGAGGTCAAGGTAAGCGCCAGCGTTCCATTTCGGCACAGATTCGCGGTCGCCGTTAATCTGTGGAACGAGCCTAGAACAAATGCTGGCCGAATCGCTGACTCGGACGGAATCGCGTTTCGTTCCCGGCAAGATATTGGGTAGGTCGTTCATAGTCCTACGAAATCTGGATTCGGCCGTTTGCGGCGTGGCTCTGGGCGCGGGTCAAACGTTAACCCGCGATTGGAGGTAATCCACAATTGCAGGTCGGTGGAGATCGACAGTCAGCGGCGATTGGGTCTGAAGATGGTGACGGGGGCATGGCGAGGGAAGGGCAGGCGGCAGGCTGAAAGCCGGGAGGGTCGAATGGGACCTGCCGGACCTCCGGCACTTCATCGGCTCTCAACCAGCCGGTAGCCGCAATCGAGGGCTTCGAGACCGGCGAAACGTCCGTGGCGGCGGTCCCATCCTCCGCTTTCCAGATCGTTCGCCAGCTTCGCCAGTCCCTCCGAAACGTCGCCCATTGCCCAAAAACAGGACATTGCGGCGCGAACTCTCTCGTCGAGGTAGGCTGCCGGACGCCGCCAGTAGCCGGCCAGAAACCCGTCCGTGCAGTCGTGCGGAACAGGCACTGGCGAAACCGAGACGGGCCCGAGCCAGCGTGCGAAGTCGGTCATCGTGGGCATCTGGTCTTCGTCCAGTGAAACGAGCGCCGGAAAATACTCGGCGAGCCAGAGCCCGCGAAACGAAGGGTCATAGGTCAGGAAGACGATTTTTCCGCGGGTCACGCGTCGTATCTCGGCGACGCCCCTCTCCTTGTCCGACCAGTGGTGGATGGTCAGAACAGCCATCGCGGCATCGAACGAATTGTCGTCGAAGGGCAGATTCTCCGCGCTTGCCTGAATGACGGTCGCGTCCGACGCAGATCGCTGCCCGATCATCCTGGCCGAGGGGTCGACAGCCGTAATCCTGCGACCAGAAGGCTCGTAGGAGCCTGTCCCGGCCCCGACGTTCAAGACGGTTTCCGCATCACCGAGGGCCGTTTCGACTTGCCGGGCAATTCGCTGGTCGGGTCGACGCAGATCCGCGTAGCTCAGGCCGATTGTGTCGTACAGACGGTTCATGCGGCCGCAAACCTCGGAGCGGCATTCCTGTCATCGACGAATGGCCGATTTGACCGCATGTCAACAATCACCGCTACGTCGGCACCATAGCCGCGGCCGGTGCCGAGGTGCGGATTGCCGGATGTAAGCCGATTATTCGCGGAGCGCTGCTGCGCGCGCGTTCAGCGCGCCGGTCGTCGTGGTCGCGCCGGCCTGGATGACGGCGAGACCGATCGGCGTCGGGATCGAGATGCGGTAGGGCACCAGCAGATCGGATCCGGCGACCGGGGCGAGCTTCAGCTCGATATCGATCTTTTCGGCCATCTCCACCTCCTTCTTGTCGGTGCGATGGCCGGCGATCGCGCGGTAGTGGGCGCCGCAGACGAGCACCTGACCGCCGGGGACATTGCTGTCGGAGATCGATTCGACCTTGCGGAACTCGAGGGTCACGTCGAACCGCTCGCGGCCGTTGTAGATCGGCACGGTGCGTTCGCAGGCGCGCTTGTCGATCCCGTTCGGCGTATTGCCGCCGGTGACGATCAGGGCGCTCATCGGATCGACGGTATTCTTGGTATGCGCGTCGGTGACCTGCACCCGTTTGGGATGCTTGTACCACTCCTTGGGCACGGGCGGGGTCAACTTCAGGCGGCGGACGCCGTCCTGGTTCATGGTCATGCGGACCTTGGCGGACTTCTTGCCGTCGGTGGCGTCGACGCTGAAGGCGCGCGGCTGGGTTCCGCCCGACATCAGGCGACCGGCCGAGGAGGCGCTGGCGGTATAGTCGTAGACGGCGCCCGCGAGCCCGGTGAGCTTGCCGTAACCGTCGAGACGGTACTGAGGGCCGTCGAATGTGCCGCTGAGGGTCGCCTTGCCGACCGGGACGCCGGCGAGATAGGCACTGTAATCGGTCTTGAACTTGTACTCGGCGGCCGAAGTCGTGCCTGCCGACAGGATCAGACCCGCAAACGCGACCGCGCAGGCGGACCTTCCGCCAAGACCGGCCAACGATGCACCCGCCTTCATCACCTTACCGCCTCATACTGACCGGCCGGCAGAACCGGCCTTGCCGGAAACGCTACGCCCTACGGGGCGCAGAATCTCGTGCCAAGGTTAAGGAACAGTATAGCGCAATTTCGTCCACAGCGTGGCGAGGCGGTATTTTCAGCCGGCTTCGCGCCCTTCCGCGGGGGCGGTGGACGCGTCACCCCAGAGGCGGGCGATGGTGTCGGCCCCGAACCGATTTCGGCAGAATTCGTAGGTCTGCGCGTAGAATCTTCGGGTTTCGTCCACGGCGTCTTGGCTCAGCCCGGTCCGACGCGGCGTCGAATTCACCAACTTCGCGAACTCGGGGGAGCGATAGTCTATGCCGAGAAAGTCGGTAATGCCGGTGACGGTCTCTTCGGTGAAAAGGGATTCATAGAAACCGAAGAAGAGATTGTCGGGGTCAAAGGCGCGTTCCAGGTTTTCGACGGTGTTTTCGTACCGGGTGCGCAACTGCGTCCTCGGGGAATTGTAGGTATCCCAGAACAGCTGGTTCAGCACCGTTTCCTCGTCCTGACCGGACTCGTCCTTCCAGCGCTTGTACATTTTCATGCGCAGGGACGAATAGACGCGCTCGAGGGGGTCGCGCATCAGAAACAGGGCTTTGACCGTGAAGCCCCTGGGCTCCAGCAGCGAGCGGATGTATCGGAAATGCTCCGGGCTCAGTCCGCAGTAGGCGGGCGTGATGTCGCCGACGACACCGACCCCCGGCGAGCCCGCATGCAATTCGTCGAAATACCGGGCATAGAGCTCGGGGTTCTCGCGGAAAGCCATGAGACGCTCAAGTTCCGAGATGATTTCGGCGGCGTCGATCTTCGGTTTTTTCCTGTTCTCCTGTTGTTGTTTCGAGAGCAGGTTTCGCAGCCGCTTCAGCCGTTGTTCCCTGTGGATCTGGATGTCCGTGGCTTTGTTGAGGAAGATCGCGTCGAAGACGTGATATTCCTTTCTGAACCCGAGGTTACATTGGGGATGCGCGCTCAGATAGTCGTGCAGCCAGCTCGTGCCACCCTTCTGGCACCCAACGCCCAGCAGGAAGATCTTGTCCGTCATGCTTTGCACGCGTGCTCGCCGTATCGTGTCCGGGCGAGCTGAATAACAGCGGGTTGCCGGGCTGTCGACCGAACGTGGGGCGTGGACAGGGGCGCGATGAATCCGTCTCCCCGCTTGACGCTTGGCGGCCCGCTTACTATACGCTTTCGAAGAAATCCCTACACGGCAAGGCCAGACTCGGCCACCGGCGTCTCCGGCGGCCGTAGACAATTGAGGATCAGTACCATGGCCCGGCGTTGTGAATTGACCGGAAAATCGGTCATGACCGGAAACAATGTAAGCCACGCCAACAACAAGACCCGGCGTCGGTTCCTGCCCAATCTCGTCAACGTGACGTTGCTGAGCGACGTGCTCGACCGCGGCTTCAAGCTGCGCGTCTCCGCACATGCGCTGCGCAGCGTCGAGCACCGCGGCGGTCTCGATGCGTTCCTTCTGAAGGCGCACGACGAGGATCTGTCCGACAAGGCGCTCACGCTGAAGCGGGACATCACGAAGGCGACGGCCGCCAAGGCGGCCTGACCCGCCGCCTGTCCGGCGGCGCCGCTTCGACGGCGCGCGAGAGATGTCGCATTCCGATGAAAAGATCAGAACCGGGCCGGCCAAGGCCCGGTTGCTGATTCCGTCCGGGTTGTTCGTTCCAATCGGGGTGATGGCCCTGGTGGTCGTCGCCTCGAACATTCTCGTCCAGTACCCGTTCACGCCCTGGGGCCTTGCCGACTATCTCACCTGGGGTGCGTTCACCTATCCCTTCGCCTTCCTGGTCACCGACCTGACCAATCGCCGCTTCGGGCCGAAGGCGGCGCGCACGGTGGTCTATGTCGGTTTCGCCGCCGCCGTCGTGCTGTCGATCGTGCTGGCGACGCCGCGCATTGCGCTCGCCTCGGGAACCGCGTTCCTGACCGCGCAGCTGATCGACGTCGCCGTGTTCCACCGCCTGCGCCAGCGCCTCTGGTGGACGGCGCCGCTGGTTTCCTCGCTGATCGGCTCGACCGTCGACACCGCGCTGTTCTTCACGCTCGCCTTCGCCGGGAGTGGCGTCGGCGTGGCCGACTACTGGGGGCTGACGCTGCCGGTCTGGGTCGGCTGGGCGACGTTCGATTTTCTGGTGAAGGCCGTGCACGCGATCGCGATGCTCGGGCCCTTTCACCTCCTGCGGTCGCGCATCGAGGCCAGGCGGGACGAGTATCCGGCGCTGTGATTCCGGGCGTGCCCGGACGTTAGGATTCCGGGCGTGCCCGCACGTTAGCCGTCCTCGAAACGCGAGTCCGCGCTCCTCAGGATGAGACGTGTGCTTCTCGCGACGGCAGCGGAACCGGGGAATTGCGCTCTACAGAAGCTCGAACTGCAGGATCAGCGTCCGCTGCAGCAGGTTGAAGTTGTCGTCCGAGATGATCGTCAGGACGGTGCGGCCCTGCGCGTCCGTGTGAACGGCGACGCCTTCCATGTTATCGACCTCGCGGGCCGAGCCGGCGGTCAGGAGCGTGGTGGCCTCCATCGGCTGGGGACCGTCGAGCGCGGCGGCGGAAATGCGTCGCAGCCGCATCGCCACGCCCGAGAAGATGCTGAAATAGCGCTCCAGTACGATCAGGTCGCCGTCGGGCAGGGCGACGATATCGGTCAGGTTGAAATCGGAGGTGCGTTTCAGGCCGAGGTCGCGGGTCTCTCCATCCCGGATCATCCAACCTGGAATGACGTCCGGTTCCTCCGTCACGATGCTCTCGGCGAAGGTGACGATGGCGCCGCCATTGGGGGCGCCGGGCGGGATGACGGCGATGCCCTCCAATCCCTTGTTTTCGGGCAGGGCGGCGACAGCGTCGGGCAGGGCGAGGCGCTTTGCCGTGACCGGCGCGCCGTTGTCGTCGACGCGGACCTGCAGGATGCGGTTGTCGCGTTCGAAGCCGATGAGAAAGTCGCCCGACACGCCGCCGTCGGAGAGGCCGTTGCCGCCGAGGGCCCTGAGCGATTCCGCGTCGGAGCTCTCCTTGTCGCCGAGCGGCTTGCCGTCGGCGCCGATCAGCCGGTAGGCGGCGACGTCGGACAGGCCGGCCAGGATGCCGTCGTCGTAATCGAGGGTGGCGGAGAATAGGTCGCCGTTGTCGCCGACGAGAAGCGCCTTG
This sequence comes from Microbaculum mangrovi, assembly GCF_051390635.1. Classification (NCBI taxonomy): domain Bacteria; kingdom Pseudomonadati; phylum Pseudomonadota; class Alphaproteobacteria; order Hyphomicrobiales; family Tepidamorphaceae; genus Microbaculum; species Microbaculum mangrovi. The sequence continues at coordinate 1,313,392 of NZ_JBPODT010000001.1, read as the reverse complement.
CGGCCGTCGCCGGAGATCTCGATTCCCGACAGGCCGCCGAATCGGTCGTCGGGGGAGTCGACCTCGATGCCGCCGAGAAAACGCAGGCCGCCGAATACCGCTTGCGACGGATCGTCCTCATCGAAGGCGGGGACGGGGCTCGCCTCGACCGGCACGGCCGCCTCGGCCGCCACGGCTTCCGTCGGTACGGACCAGGCCGCCAGCAGCAGCGCGAAGAGCAGGGGGGCGGCTTTACGGGGCATGACCCCGTCAGGCCACGGCGCGGGAACGCGCACCGCGGCCACGCGGCATGCCGCGCGAAGGGCCGGGGGTCTCTTCGAACAGTTCGGCGAGCTTCTCGGTCATGGCGCCACCGAGCTCCTCGGCGTCGACGATGGTGACGGCGCGGCGGTAGTAGCGCGTCACGTCGTGGCCGATGCCGATGGCGATCAGCTCGACCGGAGAGCGGGTCTCGATGTCCTCGATGACCTGGCGCAGGTGGCGCTCAAGATAGTTGCCGGGATTGACCGACAGGGTGGAGTCGTCGACCGGGGCGCCGTCGGAAATCATCATCAGGATCCGCCGCTGCTCGGGACGTGCCAGCAGGCGATCATGCGCCCAGGCGAGGGCCTCCCCGTCGATGTTCTCCTTCAGGAGCCCCTCGCGCATCATCAGGCCCAGATTGCGCCGGGCGCGCCGCCACGGCATGTCGGCGGGCTTGTAGATGATGTGGCGCAGGTCGTTGAGGCGGCCGGGATTGAGCGGCTTGCCGGACGAGAGCCAGTGCTCGCGGCTCTGGCCGCCCTTCCAGGCGCGGGTGGTGAAGCCAAGAATCTCGACCTTGACGCCGCAGCGCTCGAGCGTGCGGGCGAGAATGTCGGCGCAGGTGGCGGCGACCGTGATCGGCCGGCCGCGCATCGAACCGGAATTGTCGAGCAGCAGCGTCACCACCGTATCGCGGAAATCGGTGTCGCGCTCCATCTTGAAGGTCAGCGGGTGCAGCGGGTCGATGACCACGCGGTGAAGCCGCGCGGCGTCGAGGGCGCCTTCCTCGAGATCGAAATCCCAGGACCGGTTCTGCTGCGCCATCAGGCGGCGCTGCAGCCGGTTGGCGAGGCGTGTGACGACGCCCTGCAGGTGATGCAGCTGCTTGTCGAGGAACCCGCGCAGACGCTCCAGCTCCTCGGTGTCGCACAGCTCTTCGGCGGTGATGGTCTCGTCGAAGCGGCTGGTGAAGATGCGGTAGGCGTTCTCCCCAGTCATGTTGGAGAACGGGAAGTTCGGCCGCCACGGCTCGGTGGAATCGGTGGCGTCCGCGGCGTCGGCGTCCTCGTCGACCTCCTCGGCGCTGGTTTCCGTCGCCTCGACCTCGCCTTCGTCCTGCTCGGACGATTCCTGGCTCTCGTCGGCGGCGGCCTCGGCCGCATCCTGCTCGCCTTCCTCGCCGGACTCGCCCTGGGTGTCTGAGGAATCGTCGCCTTCGGCGGATTCGTCCTCGTCCTCCTGCTCGGCGCCCAGTTCGTCGGCCATGTCGAAAGCGGCGATCATGTCGCGCACGAGACGGGCATAGCCGTCCTGGTCATCGACCAGCTCGGTGAGGCGGTCGAGTTCGCCGCCGGCCTTCTGCTCGATCCAGCCGCGCCACAGCTCGACCGCGCGCTGGCCGCTCGGCGGCGGCGCCATGCCGGTCAGACGCTCTCGGGTCATCAGGGCGACGGCCTCCTCCAGCGGTGCGTCGGCACGCGACTCGGCGGCGGAGATGTTCATGCGCTGGTAGCGGGCCTCCAGCATGGCGCTGATGTTGTCGGCGACGCCGGACATGCGCTGGGAGCCGATCGATTCGCAGCGCGCCTGCTCGACGGCCTCGAACAGAGCCCGCGCGTTGCGGCCCTGCGGCAACAGCTTGCGATGGACGCCCTGGTCGTGACAGGCGAGCCGGAGCGCCATGGAATCGGCGAGGCCGCGGGTGACGGCGGCGTCGGCGGCCGTCATCTTGCGCGGCGGCTCCGGCAGCCGGACGTTGGTGCCCGACGCGCCGGCCCGGTCGGAGGCGTAGGTGACCTCGACGTCGTTGCGCCCCGAGATCGCCTTAACCGCGGCCGTGACGGCGCGCTTGAACGGTTCGTTGGGCGCGACACGGCCGGGCTGGCCGGGTTTCCGGTTGCTGGTCGGGGAGCCGGACACGGGGCGTCAGAGAGCCTCAGTTAGCGATCAGCACGTAATCAGTTCAGGGCGACGTTGACCGCCGACTCCGGCAGGTCCCTGCCGAAGCAGCGCTGGTAGAATTCGGCGACGATCCCGCGCTCGACCTCGTCGCACTTGTTCAGGAACGTCATGCGGAAGGCCATGCCGATATCGCCGAAAATCTGCGCGTTTTCCGACCAGGTGATCACCGTACGCGGGCTCATCACGGTCGACAGGTCGCCGTTGATGAAGGCGTTACGGGTCAGATCGGCGACGCGCACCATCTTCGAGACGATGTCGCGGCCCTCGTCGTTCTGGTAGTGCTTGGCCTTGGCCAGGACGATCGCCACCTCGTCGTCGTGCGGCAGGTAGTTCAGGGTGACGACGATCGACCAGCGGTCCATCTGGCCCTGGTTGATCTGCTGGGTGCCGTGATAGAGGCCCGAGGTGTCGCCGAGACCGATGGTGTTGGTCGTGGCGAACATCCGGAAGGCGGGATGCGGGCGGATGACGCGGCGCTGGTCGAGCAGCGTCAGCTTGCCGGAAACCTCCAGAACGCGCTGGATGACGAACATCACGTCCGGGCGGCCGGCATCGTACTCGTCGAAGACGAGCGCGGTGTTGGTCTGCAGCGCCCACGGCAGGATGCCGTCCTGGAATTCGGTGACCTGCATGCCGTCCTTCAGGACGATCGCGTCCTTGCCGACGAGGTCGATACGGGAAATGTGGCTGTCGAGGTTGACGCGGACGCACGGCCAGTTGAGGCGCGAGGCGACCTGCTCGATATGGGTCGACTTGCCGGTGCCGTGATAACCCTGGATGAGGACACGGCGGTTGTAGGCAAAGCCGGCGAGGATCGCGAGCGTCGTTTCCCGGTTGAACTGGTAGTCCGGATCCACCTCCGGAACGTGCTCGTCCGGCTCGGAATAGGCCGGAACCTCCATGTCGCTGTCGATACCAAACACCTGGCGAACCGACACCTTCATGTCCGGCAAAGCTTGCGGCTCCGTAACTGCGGTATTCATGCTGCCTCCAGCTTGCGGAACACGCATGGCGTCCCGACTATCAAACCCTCGCCTTTATTGAAGCGCGCCGACAATACTCAGCTATCGCGGTAGAAGCCAGAGGCCTTGAGGGTATTGTAGGCCTCGATAATAGAGCGCAGCCGATCCTCCTTGGATCGGTCCCCGCCATTGGCGTCCGGGTGATGGCGCTTCACCAATTCCTTATAGCGAACCTTGATTTCGGGGCCCGTTGCCGTTTCGTCAAGACCGAGGACGTCGAGCGAGCGCCGTTCGAGCGCGCCAACGCGGCGTTTTCTCACCGACGGCTCGTCGCCGCGCGGGGTGCCGCGACCGGCCTCGGCGAAGAAATCATAGGGATCGGAGTACATTCCGGCCCGGAACGCCTCGGCCGCGCCGCGCTTGCCAGCGGCATTTTGTCCTTTTCCGTCGACTCCCATCGACCAGGTCGGCCGGTGGCCGGTTGCGCGCGACCGCAGCCATTCCTGAACGTCGCTCTCCGACATGCCGGAGAACCAGTTGTAGGACTTGTTGTAGTCGCGCACGTGGTCGATGCAGAAATTGTAGTACTCGCCCTCCTTGTGCCGGCCCTTGGGCGCGCGGTGGCCGCCCGGCTGACGGCAGCCCGGCGCCTCACATTGCGGCACGCGCTCGGCGGCACGGCGCTCCTCGTCGGGGCGTACCCGGATCCGGTCGAACCATTTGGAGTTCAGTTTCATGAGTCGAATTATGGGTATCCACGTGAATCGGCACAAGCGGTGCGCAGAATCGCGCCATGCGCATAGCTCGACGACTTGACAGTCGTGCTTGCGCCGGCCACGAAAATCCGATGAGCACCGGAACGAAAAACACCGGCGATCGTATCGCCGAGAAGTTGACGACCGCTTTCTCGCCGAGCGCGCTGGATGTGATCGACGAATCCGAACGCCATCATGGTCACGCCGGATGGCGGGAAGGTGGCGAGACCCATTTTCGCGTGAAGATCGTCGCGCAAGCCTTCGCGGGGAAGAGCCGCGTCGACCGGCATCGCATGGTCAACGACGCGCTCGCCGACGAACTTGCCGGCGGCGTCCACGCGCTCGCGGTTTCGGCGAAGGCGCCCGGCGAAGACTAGGCGGGCCTGATCCGGTAGGCGCACCGTCGCGCGCCGGCCAGAAGATGCTCGGTGCGCTCGACCGTGCAGGCGGGTCCGAGCACGCGGGCGAAGACCTCCAATTCGGCCCGGCAGAAGCCCTGGCAGGCGCGGGCGGCGACGCAGATCGGGCAGTGGTTCTCGATCAGCAGAAATCCGTCTCCGTCCTCGGCCGGCCGCCATTCGGCCATGTAGCCCTCACGGTCACGCAAGTCGGCGAGCGCGGCGACCTTCCGGTCGAGCGATTCGCAGGTCGACAGGGCCTCGGCGTAGCGCATCTCGGTTTCCCGTTCGCGATGGCCGATCAGCCGGTCTAGCGCATCCTCGCCGAGCGAGCCGCGGATCGCCTCGATCAGGCTGACCGATAGCTCGGCATGGGTGTCGGGGAACCGCTTCCACGCCTCCGACGACAATTGCCAGACGCGTTTCGGCCGCCCGATGCCACGCGCCTCGTCGCGGTGTTCGACGAGCCCCTCTTCGGCGAGACGGGCAAGCTTCTCGCGCACCGCCTGGGCTGAGACGCCGAGGCTCCCTGCGAGGTCGCCGGCGGTCAGGTTCCCGCGCATCTTGAGTTGAAACAGCAGCTTGTCCATTCCGGGCCGTTGGATCGTGTTTCAATCCCGCTCGATGGGATCAGTAAATTAGACAAGTATCGACTTGTCAAAAGAATGTCTTCTGTTAAACAACGATGGTCTTGTCAAAAATGGGGGCGACCGTGGCGGACGGGGGTGAAACGAGCTTTGCGGCGGTGCTGCGCGGGGGGCCTGCCACGGTGGCCGTTCTCTGCCTTGGCGTCTGGCTGCACGCCGCCGATTCGCTGCTGGCCGCCACCGTCATGCCGAGCGCGGTCGAGGATATCGGCGGGCTCGCCTGGATCTACTGGACGATCGCGCTCTACGAGCTCGGCTCGATCGCGGCCGGTTTCCTCGCCGCCCTGATCTCGCTGAGATTCGGCTTGCGCCACGCCATGGCCGGGGCCGCGCTCGTCTACGCCGCAGGCTGTGCGGCGAGCGCGGCGGCGCCGGACATGTCGACGATGTTGATCGGGCGGCTTCTGCAGGGGCTCGGCGGCGGCTGGATGATGGCGCTCTGTCATGTCGGCATGGCCCAGCTCTTCCCCGAGCGGCACTGGCCCAAGCTGCTTGCGCTGATTTCGGCGACCTGGGGCGCTTCCGCCCTGGTCGGACCGCTCGTCGGCGGCGCGTTCGCCACGATCGGGCTGTGGCGCGGCGCGTTCGTCGCGTTCGGCGTGCAGGCCGTGCTCTTCGCCGGGCTGTCGCTGATGCTGTTTCCCGCGCGCCGCAGCGAGTCCATCCACGATGCGGTGCTGCCGTGGCGGCGGCTGGTTCTGGTCTGCGTCGGCGTGCTCGTCATTCTGGCCGCCGGCGTTCGTCCGCAGCCGCTGCTCGCGGCCGTGCTTGTCGCCGCCGGCTTCGCCTGTCTGTTCCTGGCGCTCCGGCTCGACGGCCGCAGCCCGGTGCGTTTGCTGCCGCCGTCGCCGTTCGCGCTGGCGAAGCCATGGGGCGCCGGCTACCTGATGGTCCTCGCCCTTTCGATCGCGACAGTCTCGTTCACCGTCTACGGTCCGTTGCTTATGGAGGCGCTCTACGGAATCACGCCGTTCACCGCCGGGCTGATGATCGCGGTCGAATCCGTATCGTGGACGATTGCCGCGATCATCTTCGTCAATGCCGGCCCGAAGCTCGAAGCCTGGCTGATCCGCCTCGGCTGTCTCGCCATTTCCGGCGGGATCCTTGGTTTCGCGCTGACCATGCCCAACGGTCCGCTGGAGGCGTTGGTGCCGTGGGCGGTACTGCAGGGGGCGGGATTCGGCATGGCCTGGGCGTTCATCATCCGCCGCATCGTCGCCTCGGTCGCCAGCGCCGAACGCGAGCGCGCGTCTTCGGCGGTGCCGACGCTTCAGATGCTCGGTTATGCGATCGGCTCGGCGCTTTCGGGAATCGTCGCCAATTCCGTCGGGCTCGGGCACGGCACGTCGCCGCAAGCCGTCGAAAGCGCGTCTTTCTGGGTGTTCGCGGTCTTCCTGCCCGTGGCCGCGGTCGGTATCTGGGCGGCCTGGCGACTTGCGTCCCGCGACGTGCCGGCGACGGCCTAGTGGCGGTTCAACCCTGGCCGCTGGCGCCCTCTGCCGCCTTTGGCGGCTTTCCCGGGCGCGACGTCTTCGGCTTGGAGACCGGCGTGATCCGGAGCTTGGTCAGGCGGTTGCCGGTCTTGCGCAGCACCTGAAAGCGGAAGCCGTGGAACGTGAAGGCCTGGCTTGGCTCGGGGATCTGGCGCGCCTCGTGAATGACGAGGCCGGCGATCGTCGTCGCCTCGTCGTCGGGCAGGTCCCAGTCCATCGCCCGGTTCAGGTCGCGGATCGGCACCGAACCGTCGACGGCGACCGAGCCGTCCGGCTGCGGGCGCACGCCTTCGACCACGATATCGTGCTCGTCGGCGATGTCGCCGACGATCTCTTCGAGGATGTCCTCAAGCGTGACCAGGCCCATCACCTCGCCGTACTCGTCGACGACGAGCGCGAAATGCGCCTTGCGCTTGAGGAAGGCGTTGAGCTGGTCCTGCAGCGTGGTGACGTCGGGCACGAACCAGGGCGGGTTCAGGATCGCGTCGATATCGATCTTGCTGGCGTCGGCATTCTCGGCGGCGAGGGCGCGCAGCAGGTCCTTGGCATGAAGCACGCCGACGATGTTCTCAGGCTCGCCCTTCCACATCGGCATGCGCGTGTGCGGGCTCGCCAGCACCTCCTGGACGATCTTCTCCGGCGGTTCGTCGCCGTTCAGCATGCGCATCTCGGTGCGGTGGACCATGACGTCGGAGACCTCGAGGTCGCGCAGGTCGAGAATGCCGCCGAGCATGTAGCGGTCCTCGGCGATCACCGCGCCTTCGCGGTGGTGCAGGTCGATGGCGCCGCGCAGTTCCTCGTGCGCCGACAGCAGCGGCTGCGTATCGGCGATGTTGCTGCCGAAGGCGCGCATGATGCCGCGCACCAGGTATTCGATTGCCATGGTGATCGGGCCGAATACCCAGACGAGAATGCGCACCCCCGGCGACACGAACAGCGCGACGCGGTCGGGATGGAGAATGGCGTAGGTCTTCGGCAGCACCTCCGCGAAGACGACGACCAGCGCAGTCATGACGATGGTGGCGTAGACAACGCCGGCGTCGCCGAACAGCTGGATGGCGACGCTCGTGGCCATCGCCGAGGCCAGGATGTTGACGAGGTTGTTGCCGAGCAGCAGCGCGCCGATCAGGCGCTCGCGGGTCTCGAGCAGTTGGTTGACGGTGCGGGCGCGCCGGTCGCCGGACTTCTCAATCTGGTGCATGCGCGCGCGGGACGCGGCCGTCAATGCGGTCTCCGACCCCGAGAAGAAGCCCGATGAGATGATCAGGCCGACAATGGCGCCGATGATGATGGCAATCGCGAGGGTCATGATTTGAGTCTGGAATCCAGTCGTTCGAGAAGGAACTCCCGCACCGCCGTCTCCGGCACGTCCTTCCTGACGAACGCCTTGCCGATACCCGCGACCAGGACGAACGTCAGGTTGCCGCGTTCGACCTTCTTGTCCTGACGGATCAGGTCGAGGAGCCGGTCGGCCGAGGGGAGTCCGCCCTCAATATGGGATGGCCTGGTCGGCAATCCAACGGCCGCCAGATGGCGGACGACGCGATCCTCGTCGGCGGGATCGCACAGGCCGAGCTTCGCCGAAAAGCCGAATGCGAGCACCATGCCGATCGCCACCGCCTCGCCATGGATGAGCCGTCCGGTAAAGCCGGCGTCCGCCTCGAAGGCGTGGCCGAAGGTGTGGCCGAGATTGAGCAGCGCGCGCTGGCCGGCCTCGCGCTCGTCGGCTGCCACCACGCGGGCCTTGGAACGGCAGCTCGTGGCGATCGCCCGGATGCGCGCCGGGCCGCCGGCGAAGACCTCGCGCCAGCTCCCCTCGAGCCAGGCGAAGAAGGCGGGATCGTCGATCAGGCCGTATTTAGCGACCTCGGCGTAGCCGGCGCGGAATTCGCGCGGGCTCAACGTATCGAGCAGCGCCGTATCGGCAACCACGAGGGCCGGTTGATGGAAGGCGCCGACCAGGTTCTTGCCGTGGACGGTATCGATGCCGGTCTTGCCGCCGACGGAGGAATCGACCTGGGCCAGCAGGGAGGTTGGCACCTGCACGTAGCGCACGCCGCGCCTCAGGACCGCCGCCGCGAAGCCGGCGAGATCGCCGACGACGCCGCCGCCGAAGGCGACGACAAGATCGCCGCGCTCGACCCGCGCATCGAGCAGCGCCCCGACGACGCGCTCCAGTTCGGCGAAGCACTTGGACGATTCGCCAGGTGGCACGGTTATGGTCGCGGCGATCTCGACCCGGCCCGACAGCGCGGCGCGCAGTGCCGGCCCGTGCAGCTTCTCGACGGTCTCGTCGCTGACGACGGCCACCCTTGCGCCGGGCGCCAGCGCCGCGATGAGGCCGCCGAGACCGGACAGGGCGTTCGGGGCAATGACGATGTCGTAGGCGCGCTCGCCGAGATCGACGCGCACGGTCTCGCCGGAAGGCACGGTTCTGGTTTCGGCGGTCATGACGTCATCCTCGTTTCGTCACCGGTCGTCTCTCCGCTCGCGGTCTCGTCGATCGCGGTCTCGTCGTTCGCGGACTCGTCTGCGGCGGGGGGAAGGCATTGGTCGAGCGCGGCCAGGATCTCGTTGACGACGACGTCGTGCGGCACGTCGCGCGAGTGCACCGTCGCGTCGGCGAGCGCGTAGACGGGATAGCGCTCCCCCACGAGCCTGCGCAGGGTGCTGTCGATGTCCTCGACCTTCAGCAGCGGCCGGTTGCCGCGCCGCTTGACCCGCCGCAGAAGTACGTCGAGATCGGCGTTGAGCCAGACCGAGACGCCGTGCGCGGCGATATTCTCGCGCGTGGCGTCGTTCATCCAGGCGCCACCGCCGGTCGCCAGCACCTGCGGGCCGTCCTCCAGCAGCCTGGCAATCACCTTGCGCTCGCCGTCGCGAAAATAGGCTTCTCCGTGCTGCTCGAAGATCTCGGAGATCGAACAGCCGGCCGCCGCTTCGATCTCGGTATCGGCGTCGATGAAGGGCAGGCCGAGACGCGCGGCCAGCCGTCGGCCGACCGAGGACTTGCCCGCGCCCATCATACCGATCAGCACCGCGGAGCGGTCGCCGAGCCGGGCACGGATCTCCGTCGGCTCCGGAAACCGGCCCCGTTGGGCTTTCCTGCGCGCGTTGCGGGGACTGTTGCGTGTCGACGGCATCGGTCGCTTTCCGGCGTCCTTTCGAAACCCGTGTTGGTGGCATCAGACGCCAAATTATCCTATATCGGCGGCTGGCGGGCCTGATGGACTACTTTCACTAGTCGCCGACCGGCTTCGATACAAGCGTCGCGCTCCTCCCGAGGAGGCGCGCACGGGCGGACGGGAGATTTGCGGGGTGCCGAGTCTTTTTCGTTTTCTGGTGACGATCGGCTTCCTTGTCGGGATTGTCTACGCGACGATGTTCGCGCTGGTCACGTTCGTCGATCCCGAGCCGCGCGAGATTTCGGTGCGGGTTCCCGCCGACCGGTTGCAGCCCTAAAGGGCCGGCGATGACCGTGGCCCGCCCTTCGGATCGCTCCCGCGCAAATTCTGGCGCCGGCTCTGGCGCTGTCGTCGAAGCTTTTCTGGAAATGATCGCCGCCGAGCGGCTCGCCTCGCAGAACACCCTCGACGCCTATCGCCGGGACCTGGAGGACTTCGCCGGTTTCGCCGGCGAACGCCGCGCGCGGGTCGATGCGGCCGATGACCGGCTCGTGCGTGCCTATATCGCGGATCTGGAGGCGCGCGGCTTCGCCGCCACGTCCCAGCAGCGGCGCTTGTCGGCGCTGCGCCAGTTTTATCGCTTCCTGGTCGAGAGCGGTCATCGGGAGGACGATCCGACCCGCACGCTCGACAGCCCGAAGCGCGGCCGGCCGCTGCCGAAGATCCTGAGCCAGGACCAGGTGACGGCGCTGCTCGAGCAGGCAGCGAGCGAAGCCCGCGACGGGGAGGCCTCGAAATCCAAAAGGCTGCGCGCGGTGCGCATGCGCAGTATGCTGGAGGTGCTCTACGCGACGGGCCTGCGCGTTTCAGAACTGACGGCGCTGCCGGCCTCGGCGGGGCGCGGCGATCGGCCGGTGCTGGCGGTGATCGGCAAGGGTGGGCGCGAGCGGCTGGTACCGCTGACGGACGCCGCGCGCGAGGCGCTTGCGGACTGGGACGCGGCGAAAAGGGATGCCGGATTGACCGGGCGCTGGCTGTTTCCCGCCGATTCCGACACTGGCCACCTGACGCGGCAGGCCTTCGGGCGCGATCTCAAGGGGCTGGCGGCGCGTGCCGGCTTGCCGTCGGCGAAGGTTTCGCCGCACGTCCTGCGCCACGCCTTCGCCAGCCACCTGCTGGAAAACGGCGCCGATCTCCGCGTCGTGCAGCAACTTCTCGGTCACGCCGACATCTCGACGACGCAAATCTATACCCATGTTCTTGAAGAACGACTGAAACGCGTGATGTCGGACCATCATCCGCTGGCCGATCGGGGTAGCCGGGCGCGTTGACAGGTCGGTTGGGTGCGGCAGGCACACGCTTGACACGGCATACGCGGAAAGCCAGTTTCCGTCGGCCCCGAAGGGCAGGTAAAGAGAACCCATGAAAGTCTATCTGGATTTCGAGAAACCGGTCGCCGACCTGGAAGGCAAGCTTGCCGAGCTGCGCGCCATAGAGGAAGGCGAGGGCGGCGTCGGCATCGCCGACGAGATCGCCCGTCTGCAGACGAAGGCAGATCAGGCGCTGCGCGAGATTTACGGCAAGCTGACGCCCTGGCAGAAGACCCAGGTCGCTCGCCATCCCGGGCGGCCGCATACGCTCGACTATATCGGGCGGCTGATTGAAGATTTCACGCCGCTGGCCGGCGATCGCCAGTATGGCGAGGACGAAGCGCTTATCGGCGGTCTCGGACGCTTCCGCGGCCAATCGGTGATGGTGATGGGGCACGAGAAGGGCTCGGACACCGAGAGCAGGCTGAAGCACAATTTCGGCATGGCGCGGCCCGAAGGCTATCGCAAGGCGGTGCGGCTGATGGAGATGGCCGACCGTTTCGACGTTCCGGTGATCGCCTTCATCGATACAGCCGGTGCCTATCCCGGCGTTGGCGCCGAAGAGCGCGGCCAGGCGGAGGCGATCGCGCGCGGCATCGACTCCTGCCTCACGCTCGGTACGCCGAACGTCTCGGTTGTCATCGGCGAGGGCGGTTCCGGCGGTGCGGTGGCGATCGCCGTGACCAACCAGGTGCTGATGCTGGAGCACTCGATCTACACGGTGGCTTCGCCGGAGGCTTCGGCCTCGATTCTGTGGCGGGATTCTTCGCGCGCGGCCGATGCGGCGACGGCGATGAAGGTCACGGCGACGGATCTGAAGCGTTTCAAGATTATCGACACGATAATTTCCGAGCCCGTCGGGGGAGCGCATCGTCAGCCCGAAGAGGCTATCGAATCAGCTGGTCGGGCCATCGAATCCGCCTTGAAGGACTTCGCTGGGCTCGATTCCGACGAAATTCGGCGTAGACGTCGCGAAAAGTTCATCGCGATGGGCCGTTCGCTTTAACCACAGCCGGTCCGCGATCGATGCGCTGCCATCGTTTTGCCGCTAAATTACGGTTGCGATAGCCGGGTCCGTCGGCGCAAAATCGTTGCCGTCGGTTCAGGCGGTAAACGAAGTCTTAACGCTATCGGCCCAAATTGAGCGGTACGGTAGTCTCTGTGTACGGATTTTCGGACCACCACATGATCACGCTTCGCCAATCCCGCATAGCGCTCGTTACCCTTTCGCTCCTGGCCGTCGGCGGCTGTATGGATGAGCAGATGGGCGGCGCAAAGCATTTGCAGCCGCTCAGCTACGCCACCTTGCAAGAGCTCGAAGACAAGGGCATGCGCAAGGAAGACCCGATCGTCGTGCGAATCTTCAAGGAAGAAAGCACGCTCGAGGTCTGGAAGCCCGGCAAGGACGGCCGCTTCGCGCTGTTCAAAACCTACGAAATCTGCAAGTGGTCCGGCGAGCTCGGTCCGAAGATCAAGGAAGGCGACCGCCAGGCGCCGGAGGGCTTCTATACCGTCGCGCCGGGGCAGATGAACCCGAATTCCAGCTATTATCTGTCGTTCAACATCGGTTTTCCCAATGCCTATGACCAGGCGTTGGGGCGTACCGGCAAGTACCTGATGGTACACGGGGCCTGCTCGTCGGCAGGCTGCTATGCGATGACCGACGAGACGATCGCAGAGGTCTACGCGCTCGCCCGCGATTCCTTCCGGGGCGGCCAGCGGGAATTCCAAGTGCAGGCCTATCCGTTCCGCATGACGCCGGCCAACATGGCGCGTCATGCCGGCAATCCGAACATGTCGTTCTGGAAGTCGCTCAAGGAAGGCAGCGACCATTTCGAGGTGGCGGGCGTGCCGCCGAAGGTCGGTGTCTGCGGACGCGACTACGTGTTCAACGCCAAGCCGGCCAATCCGAACCAGAAGCTCATCGCCAATGCGCGCTGCCCGCAGCTCGACGTGCCCGATGAAATCGAAGTCGCCGTCGCCGCCAAGAAGATGCGCGACGAGACCGCCTTCCAGGTGGCGCTCGCCGAGATCAAGATGCAGGAGCAGCAGCAGCAGCAGTCGCGCTCCAATGTCATCATGACCGCTTCGATCGAGGAGCAGGGCGATGCGGCGAACGCCTCCGACGCCCAGGCCGACAAGGTGCTCGGCAAGCAGGTCGCCGAGTCCGAGACGTCCGCCGAGACGAAACCGGCCGAGTCCGATTTCGCCTTGACCGGGAACCCGGCGACCGTTGGCGCCGACGCCGGTGACGGTTCCTCCGTCGCAACCGCTTTCTCGGGCGTCTGGGGCAAGCTGGTGGGGATCACCGGCGGGTTGCGCACCCTCGGCAACGTCAAGGGCAACGAGGCGGCTACCGAACCGGATGCGGACGCAGATCCCATCACTACGGGCACCGTGCCGACGCCGGCGAAGACGCCGGACGACAAGAGCGCATCGATCGATAGCGGGCTCGAGGACGGCTTGCCGCGCCTGACGCCGGCGACGGCATTCGTGCCGATCCTCGTCAACGAGAACCCGTTCGTCGTGTTCGATTATTTCGAGGAGGTCGACGGCGTATCGGTGCCGGCCGATCTGGCACTGCACGAGCGGGCGAAGGCTCCGCTCCGCTAAGGGCGCCGGTTTTAACGGTTCAGCGAGGACGCCCGGGGTCGCCCGGGCGTTTTTCTTTTTTGCCGCCGGGCACTCAGAGCCGGGCACTCAGAGCCGGGCCCTCAGAACCGGGCTCTCAGAACGGCCAGAAGATCATGATCGCCGGGATCGCTACGGCGATGACGATTATCTCCAGCGGCAGGCCCATGCGCCAGTAGTCGCCGAAGGCATAACCGCCCGGCCCGAGGATCAGCGTATTGTTCTTGTGGCCGATCGGCGTGAGGAATGCGCAGGACGCGGCGACCGCGACCGCCATCAGGAAGGGATCGGGGCTGGTCCCCAGGCTGTCGGCGATTTCCACGGCGACCGGGGCGGCGATGACGGCCGTGGCGGTGTTGTTGAGGACGTCCGACAGCGTCATCGTAACCACCATCAACAGGGTGAGAACGACCCAGGGCGGCGTGCCCGCGGCGATCGTCACCAGGCTGTGGGCGATGAGCTGCGTGCCGCCCGAATTCTCCAGCGCTACGCCTAGCGGAATCATCGAGCCGAGCAGGACCACCACCGGCCACTCGATGCCGTCGTAGACCTCGCGCAGGGGAATGATGTCGGTGATCACGTAGACCACCACCACGGCGGCGAGCGCGACGGGCAGATAGACGATGCCAAAGCTGGCCGCGGCGACGGCCAGGCCGAAAATGCCGGCGGCGAGCCAGGCACGACCGTGTTGCGTTACCTGAAGGCCGCGTTTGGCGAGCGGCAGGGCGCCAATGCGCATCGACGCGTCCTCGATGCGGTCGACGGGGCCGAGAAACAGCAGGATGTCGCCGGCCTCGATGGGCAGCCGCCGTACCCGTTCGCGGAAGCGCTTGCCCCGTCGCGAGATGCCGAGCAGGGTGACGCCGTATCGGCTCAGCAGGCGCACGTCGTCGGAGGAGCGGCCGACGATGCGGGCATCCTGCGGCACCACGACCTCCATCACCTCCAGGTCGGATCCGGCCGCCTGGCGATGCTTCTCCTCGCCGATGAAACCGAGCTTGAGGGCGCCGACGAAGGCGTCGATCGCGTTGGGCGTGGCGTCGACCACGAGAATGTCGCCGGAATGGATCTCTTCGCGCCGGGCCCCTCCGGGCAGGCGGTTGCCGTGCCGGACAAGACCCACGACGGTGACCTCGTGCTCCTCGGCGATCTCGTCCAGATCCGAGACCTTCTGGCCGACGGCAGTCGACTTTTCGCTGACGACCAACTCGGCGATATAGCCGTGAATGTCGCGCAATTCCGCTCCGGTATTGCGCTCGGTCGCCGATTTCGGGATCAGGCGCCAGCCGATGGTGGCGACGAAGGCGACGCCGACAACGGCGCAGGCCAGCCCGACCGGCGCGAAATCGAACATGTGATAGCTCTCGCCGAGCGTGCGCTCGCGGAACGATGCGATGATGATGTTGGGCGGCGTGCCGATCAGGGTGACGAGGCCGCCGAGGATCGTGGCGAACGACAGCGGCATCAGGGTGATCGCCGGGCTGCGGCCGGCCTTTGCGGCGGCCTGGATGTCCACCGGCATCAGCAGCGCGAGCGCGGCGACATTATTCATGAAGGCCGACAGGGCCGCGCCGATCCCGGCAAGCTTGACGATGTGGCTGCCGACGCTTTTGCCGCCATTGGCGATGAGGCGCATGACGATCTCGATGGCGCCGGAGTTGACCAGTCCGCGCGAGACGACCAGCACCAGGGCGACGATGATGGTCGCCGGGTGGCCGAAGCCGCTGAAGGCGGCCTCCTTGGACACGACGCCGACGACTATGCCGATCAACAGCGCGGAAAACGCGATGACGTCGTAGCGGAACCGGCCCCATAGCATCAGCGCGAAAACGGCGGCGAACAGGGCGAACAGGAATGTCTGGTCGAAAGTCATCAAAAGCCTGGGTAGCGTGCGGGTCTTGCGTGACTCAATGTGTAACGGCACCGAACCGTTCCCGCGACCCCCTTACGGATCCAATGCCGGGGAGAAAATCGTCAGCGCGCTGCGATCGACGCTGAATTCGGCCGGTGTCTTGGCGGTCACCTCGCCGTCGGTGTTGATGGGCAGGGGCTGCGTGCTGGCGATGCGCACCCGCGCCCCGCGCAGAGAGACAACATCGTCGCGCTCGAGGTGCCTGCCGGCCCTGAGTGCGGGCGCAAGGGCCAGCAGTTCCAGGATCGCCGCCGCCTTGATCGCGTAGACGTCGAGCAGACCGTCGTCGATCGCCGCATCCTCGGCGATGCGCATGCCGCCGCCGTAGAAGACGCCGTTGCCGACGGCGATCTGGTAGGTGTCGACCACGACGGACTCGTCGTCGCATTCGATCTCAGCGCGGAACCGATTCGCCTCGCCGAGCACCTCGATGGTCGTCAGGAGGTAGCTGAAAGCCCGCCATTGCTGCTTGCGTCCGGTATCCTGGCGCCGGGCGATATCGACCGACAGACCGATCGAGGCGACGTTCAGGAACGGCTTTGCGTTGACGCGACCGACATCGATATCCCGGCTGTGGCCGGCGATGATGACGTCGGCGGCGGCTTGCGGGTCGGCGGGAATGCCGAGGGTCAGGGAGAGGTCGTTGGCGGTGCCGACGGGCAGCAGGCCGACAGGTTTGCCGGCGTGGATGAGGGCGTCGGCGGCGGCGTTGACCGTGCCGTCGCCGCCGGCGACGACGATTGCGTCGCAGGATGCCGCTTCCCGTTCGATCAGGGCCGGAATGTCGTTTGCATCGTCGGGCTGGCGCAGGTCGAGATCGAACCCGGCGGCTGCCAGTGTCCCGACCGCCGGACCGAGGGCGACATCGGCGCGGGATGCGCCGGGGTTGGCGACGATCAGCAGGCGATTAGGCATGGCGCGGCCCGTCCGACTGTTCCCACGCTACCGGAAACGCCAACGGACCGCCGCGGGTTCCGCGAGACCTAAGCCAGCCGACCGTGGCAGTGCTTGTATTTCTTGCCGGAACCGCAGGGGCAGGGCTCGTTGCGGCCGACCTTGCCCCAGGTCGCGGGATCGGAGGCATCGCGCTCGGGCTTGCGGGCGGCGGACCCGGACGGTGCCGGGGAGAGCGCGGCCCCGCCGTGCGAATAGGCGTATTCGGCATCCGCCAGCGCCATCTCGTCCTCGCCGGTGGCCGGATCGAGGTGATGGGCCTCCATGACGGGAAGCGGTTCGGGCTCGGGCGCCTCGCGGACGAGCTCGACGCGCATCAGCTGGCTGGTGACCGCCTCGCGCAGGCGGTCGATCATCGACTCGAACAGCTCGAAAGCCTCGGTCTTGTATTCGTTGAGCGGATCGCGCTGGGCATAGCCGCGGAAGCCGATCACTTGGCGCAGGTGGTCGAGCGTGACCAGATGCTCGCGCCAAAGGTGGTCGAGCGTCTGCAGCAGCACCGCCTTCTCGATCTGGCGCATGACGGTCGGCGAGAAGTCGGCGACCTTTCGGGCAAAGCGCTCGTCGGCGGCCTTGATCAGCCGCTCGGTGATCTCCTCGTCGGCGATGCCCTCTTCCTTGGCCCATTCGTCGACGGGTTGGTCGAGGTTGAGCACCTCCTGCACCTTCGCCTTGAGGCCCGCGGTGTCCCACTGCTCGGCATAGGCCTTCGGCGGGATGTGCTTGGCGACCAGTTCCTCGACGACCTGATGGCGCATGTCGGCGACGGTCTCGGCGATGTCCTCGCCGGACATCATCTCGATGCGCTGCTCGAAGATCACCTTGCGCTGATCGTTCATCACGTTGTCGAACTTCAGCAGGTTCTTGCGGATGTCGAAGTTGCGGGCCTCGACCTTCGACTGCGCCTTCTCCAGTGCCTTGTTGATCCAGGGGTGGACGATGGCCTCGCCCTCCTGCAGGCCGAGCTTCTGCAACATCCCGTCCATACGGTCGGAGCCGAAGATGCGCATAAGATCGTCCTGTAGCGACAGGAAGAACTTGGAGTGGCCCGGGTCGCCCTGGCGGCCGGAACGGCCGCGGAGCTGGTTGTCGATGCGCCGGCTTTCGTGGCGCTCGGTTGCGAGCACGAAAAGACCGCCGGCATCTTTGGCCTTCGTCTTCAGCGCCTCGATCTCGTCGTGGATCCGCTTGATGGCGGCGTCGCGCTCGGGGCCGTCTTCGATGCCTTCCAGCTCGTGGCGAATGCGCATGTCGGCGTTGCCGCCGAGCTGGATGTCGGTGCCGCGGCCGGCCATGTTGGTGGCGATGGTGATGGCGCCGGGCACGCCGGCCTGGGCGATAATGTAGGCTTCCTGCTCGTGGTAGCGGGCGTTGAGGACGGCGAAGACCTTTTCCTGCGTCGTGCCCTGGTCGCCATCATAAAGCGGCTTGAAGGCGTCCGGATCGGTAAAGTCCTTCTGGCGGTAGCCGTTGGCCTTCAATACTTCGGCGAGCTGCTCGGAACGCTCGATCGAGGTGGTGCCGACGAGGACCGGCTGACCGCGTTTCTTGCAATCGGCGATCAGCTCGAGGATGGCGTCGTATTTTTCCTTGGCCGTACGGTAGACCTCGTCGTCGTCGTCGATGCGGGCGACGGACACGTTGGTCGGGATCTCGATGACCTCGAGACCGTAGATGTCCATGAACTCGTCGGCCTCGGTCGCCGCGGTGCCGGTCATGCCGGCAAGCTTCCCGTAGAGGCGGAAATAGTTCTGGAAGGTGATCGAGGCCAGCGTGACGTTCTCGGGCTGGATCTGCACGTGCTCCTTGGCCTCGAGCGCCTGGTGCAGGCCTTCCGAATAGCGCCGGCCTTCCATCATGCGGCCGGTGAACTCATCGATGATGACCACCTGACGATTCTTGACGATGTAGTCCTTGTCGCGCTGGAACAGCTTGTGGGCGCGGACCGCCTGGTTGACGTGATGGACCAGCGTGACGTTCTCGACGTCGTAGAGCGAGCCTTCCTTCAGCAGGCCCACTTCCTTCAGCTTCTCCTCGATGAACTCGGTGCCGACCTCGGTGAGAGTGGCGGAGCGCTGTTTCTCGTCGACCTCGAAATGCTCGGGCGACAGCGAGGGGATCAGCGTGTCGATCTGGCTGTAGAGATCGGAGCGGTCCTCGACGGCGCCGGAAATGATCAGCGGCGTGCGCGCCTCGTCGATCAGGATCGAGTCGACCTCATCGACGATCGCGAAATGATGTCCGCGCTGGACCATCTGGTTCAGCTCGTACTTCATGTTGTCGCGCAGATAGTCGAAGCCGAGCTCGTTGTTGGTGCCGTAGGTGACGTCGCAGGCGTACTGGCGAAGGCGTTCCTCGTCGTCGAGACCGTGGACGATGCAGCCCACGGTCAGGCCGAGGAAACGGTAGATCTGCCCCATCCACTCCGCGTCGCGGCTGGCGAGGTAATCGTTGACGGTGACCACATGGACGCCACGCTCGCTTAGCGCATTCAGGTAGACCGGCAGAGTGGCGACAAGGGTCTTGCCCTCACCGGTCTTCATCTCGGCGATATTACCCTCGTGCAGGACCATGCCGCCGATCAACTGCACATCGAAATGGCGCTGTCCGAGCGTGCGCTTGGCCGCCTCCCGGACGGTGGCGAAGGCGGGTTCGAGCAGGTCATCAACGGAGGCGCCGTTGGCAAGCTGTTCGCGGAAAGCGGCGGTGCGGGCGCGCAGTTCCTCGTCGGAGAGCTTCTCGATCTCCGGTTCGAGTGCGTTGATCGTGTCTACGCGGGATTGGTAGGACTTGACCTTCCGGTCATTGGCGGAGCCGAAAAATTTGCTGGCGAAATTGCCGAGGCCGATCATGAGTGCCGTCTCTCCGGCGCCTCGCCTCGAACGGTTGGCGCCTTTTGGGAATGTGATCGCCACTGGGGCGGTCGGTCGAAACATGGCCGGTCCAGCGGGGGCCGGTCGGGTGGGCCGGACTCGACCCCAGAATTGCGACCGTACCATCAAGGGTCGGGCGCATTTGTGGCCGAGAGGACAACGTGCGGTGAGATAAGAGTCGGATTTCTCCTTGTCAACGCGGCCGGTTTGAGCAAGCTTGGCGCCCGCATCCAAATGGTCGCGCGCGCCGCCCATCGGGGCGGCCGGCGCGGCGGCGATCTTGAGGATGAAAAGCCGTGGCGATGCGCGCCCGGCAAACCGACACCAGCAAGACGGAAAACCCGGCTCATGACGATTTCGATCCCCTCGTCGCTCACGCGCATGTGCGCGGCCGCCACGCTCGCCGCCGGACTGGCGATGACGCTTCCAATGCCCCTTTCGGCGCAGGAAACAGACGTCGTTGCTCGCGTCAACGGCAAGGACATCACCAAAGACGACCTGAAAATGGCCCTTGAAGACATCCGCGAGTCCATGCCGCAGATGTCCAAGGCCCAGCGTCGCGACTATCTGGTGAACTATTTGACGGACCTGGAGCTCGTCTCCGGGGCCGCCCGCGAAGCGGGGCTCGCCGACGAGGACGAGGTCAAGCTGCGCATCGACTATCTGGTCAAACGGGCGTTGATGGAAATCTACCTCAGCCGCGAAGCCGAGAAGGTTGCCACGCCTGAGGAGGCGCAGAAGCTCTACGATCAGGTGATCGCCGACATTCCACCCGAGGATCGCGTGCGCGCCCGCCATATCCTGGTCGAGACCGAGGATGAGGCCAAGGAAATCAAGGCGGAGCTCGATGCGGGCAAGGATTTTGCCGATATCGCCAAGGAAAAGTCGAAAGATCCCGGCTCCGGGGCCGAGGGCGGGGACCTCGGCTGGTTCACCAAGGAACAGATGGTTCCTGAATTCGCCGAGGCCGCCTTCGCCCTCGATGTCGGCGATGTATCCGAACCGGTGAAGTCGGATTTCGGCTGGCACATCATCAAGGTCGAGGAAAAGCGCGACAAGCCGGGTTTCGACGAGGTCGAAGACCAGCTTTACGAGATGCTGGTGCGGCAGAAGCAGCGCGACATCATCATGGGCTTGCGTGACGAGGGCACGGTCGAGCGCCTCGACAAGCCGGCCGATGACGAGCAGCCGTCCGCGGACGACGCGGACGACGCGGGCGAAGGCGAACCGGCCGCCGCCGAAGAGAAGACGTCGGAATAGCGCGAGCTGGGTCGAGGACGTTTCATGGCGCATGAAGTCTCGCCGCTGAAGCCGGCCGAAATTCCGAGTCTGCCCCCCGTCGACGGCGTCCGCATGGCGGTCGCCGAAGCCGGCATCAAGTACAAGGGGCGCAAGGACGTGCTGTTGATGGTGTTCGATCCGGGCACCACGGTCGCCGGCGTTCTAACCCGTTCGAAATGCCCGTCCGCTCCTGTCGAATGGTGCCGGGACAAGCTGTCGGGCGGAGAGGCACGGGCGTTGGTCGTCAATTCCGGCAATGCCAACGCCTTCACCGGGATGAAGGGGCGGGATGCGGTCGCCACGACGGCGAAGGTCGCCGCCGAAGCGGTCGGCTGCAAGGTCGCGGAGGTGTTTCTGGCATCGACCGGCGTGATCGGCGAGCCACTCGATCCGGCGCCGTTCGAGACGGTGCTGGGCGGGCTTGCGAAGCAGGCGAAGCCGGATGGCTTCGCCGACGCGGCCAGCGCCATCATGACCACCGACACGTTCCCCAAGCGAGCCACCGCAAGGGTCGACATCGACGGCACGGAGGTAACGATCTGCGGCATCGCCAAGGGTGCGGGCATGATCGCGCCCGACATGGCGACCATGCTTGGCTTCATCGTCACCGACGCGCCGATCGCCGCGCCGGCGCTGCAAAAGCTGCTGAAACGCCTGACCCGCGACAGCTTCAACGCCGTCACCGTCGATGGCGACACCTCGACCAGCGATACGGTGCTGCTGTTCGCCACCGGCAAGGCCGCCGAGCGCGGCGCGCCGCGTATCGACGATGCCAAGGACAGGCGGCTGAAAGCCTTCCGCAAGGCGCTCGGCTCGGTGATGGGCGAGCTCGCCCGTATGATCGCGCGTGACGGGGAGGGCGCAACGAAGTTCGTCACTGTCGAGGTCGATGGCGCGAAATCGAAGAAGTCGGCGAAGCGGATCGCCATGGCGATCGCCAATTCGCCGCTGGTCAAGACCGCGGTCGCCGGCGAGGACGCCAATTGGGGCCGCGTCGTGATGGCGGTCGGCAAGGCGGGCGAGCCGGCCGAGCGGGACCGGCTGGCGATATGGTTCGGAGATATCCGGGTGGCCGTCGACGGGGAGCGAGACCCCGAGTACAGCGAAAAGACCGTGTCGGCCTACATGAAGACCCCGGAGATCGTGATCCGTGTCGATCTGGGGATCGGCGACGGCAAGGCGCGGGTTTGGACCTGCGACCTCACTCACGGATATATCGCGGTCAACGCCGATTACCGGAGCTGACGAGTTTACCATGCCGACAGCCGGGCGCCCGCTCGTTCTGGTCGCTGCCGTCGCCTTGGTCGATGTCGACGGGCGGGTGCTGATCGCCCGACGGCCGACGGGTAAGCCCATGGAAGGACTATGGGAATTCCCCGGCGGCAAGGTCGAGCCAGGCGAAACGCCTGAGGACGCGCTCACGCGTGAACTCGAGGAAGAGCTCGGAATCACGGTTCACGACTCCTGCCTCGCCCCCCTGACCTTTGCGAGCCACGGTTACGAAAGCTTTCATCTTTTGATGCCACTTTTCGTTTGCCGGCGCTGGAAGGGCGATGTCCGGCCCCTGGAAGGCCAGGAACTCGCCTGGGTGCGGCCTCTGCGCCTCGGCGACTATCCGATGCCGCCCGCGGACCTGCCTCTGGTGCCGATGCTACGCGATCTTCTGTAGGTCTGCGCGGATTAAAGGGGGCGGACCAAAGAGATTGCGAGGACCGGACAATGATTCCGTCGCGAGTTCAAAATCCCCTGAAACGTTTCTTTGCCGACGAGCGTGGCGCGTCGGCAATCGAGTATGGCCTGATTGCCGCAGGGATCTTTGTTGCGATTACCGCCATTGTATTCGAGTTCGGCGGAACGCTGACTTCCAACTACCAGGCCGTCAACGACAGCTTCAAATAACCGGCGCTCGGCGGATCCGCCTCAATCCGGATCTGCCCGATTGCCGGCGCGCTCTCCGGCCGAGTGCTCTCTCGTGCCCAGCGCATCGGCGAGGCGCATCCGCGCGCTGCCCGGCATCAGCGGTTTCTGCTGGCTCTCGTCCGGCGCCCAGCCCAGCAGATAGATGAACTCGAACGTGGCGCGTAGGCGCCCGTCGGGATCGGCATTGCGCTCGGCGTAGAGTTCCATGGCCCTGACCAGCACGTCGCGGCGCAGCGGCGCCCGCGCCCGCTCGGTGAGCGCGTTCGACCAACCCATGCGCTTCAGGTCACGCAGCAACGCGAAGGGCTGCCCGTAGCGCACCGTCAGCGTGTCGGCGTCGACGACGGGCAAGGCGAAGCCCGCCCGTTGCAGCAGTGCGCCGGCATCGCGGATCTCCACGAACGGAGCGACCCGTGGCGAGATCCCGCCAAGGATCTCCGTCTCAGCGGCAATGAAGGCCTCGCGCAGCTCCTTCAGCGATTCGCCGCCGATGATCGCGGCCATGAACAGGCCGTCGGGCCTCAGCGCGCGGCGGATCTGGATCAGAGTCCCGGGCAGGTCGTTGACCCATTGCAGCGTCAGCGACGACAGCACCAGATCGAGGCTTTCGTCGCGGATCGGCAGCGCCTCCTCGTCGAGGGCGAGCCTGGGCGCCGGTAGTCTGGATAACAGCGGCCGGCAACGCTCGGCGCTGATCAGCGTGCCGATCTTGCCGGTGGCGAGCGCGGCGCGGCCGAGCCGCCCGTCATGGGCGCCGAGATCGAGGGCGAGGGGAAACTCGCGGGCGATCGGCAGCAGGCGGGCGGCGAGCCCGTCGGCGGCCTCGGCTAGCAGGAAATCGGCCTCCGCAAGGGTTTCGGCGGCACGCGCGCGATTGCGGGCGAGCGCGGCCCGGTCGAACAATGTCAGCCCGTCGGTCACGGGAAAGCATCCTGGTTTCTATCTTCAGGGCAGATATGACGCGTGGCGGGCCAATGGTCAAAGGCGCTTGACGGATCGCCAGCGGCGACCGACGCTTGCCGCCAAGGCAGGATGGCCGGTCATGAGCGTCGAGGTCGAAGGAGCGATCGCGAAGCGGATCCGCTCCGGCTTCGTGAACACGATCGCGGTGGCCCTGGGGGGCGCCGGCAGGCGTGTCGTCGACCTGGTCCTGCCGCCGCGCTGCGCGGCCTGCGGCGGCGCGGTGACGGCGCCGGGCCTGTGCGGGCCGTGCTGGGCCAGGGTCGATTTCGTCGCGCCACCCTTCTGCCAGACGCTCGGCACGCCGTTTCCCTACGATTCCGGCGAGCCGCTCGTCAGCCCGGCGGCAATCTCCGATCCGCCGGATTACGACCGCGCCCGCACGGTTGCCCGCTACGATGGTCCCGCGCGGGCGCTGGTCCATGCGTTGAAATTTAAAGATCGGCTGGAGATGGCCGATGTCATGGCCATGCAGATGATCCGCGCCGGCGCCGAGCTGATCGGCGATTGCGATGTGGTCGTGCCGGTGCCGCTGCATCGCCGGCGCCTGTTCTCGCGCCGCTTCAACCAGTCCGCCCTTCTCGCCGAGCCTATCGCGCGGCGAACCGGTCGCGACTACGCGCCGACCGCGATCACGCGGGTGAAAGGCACACGCCGCCAGATCGGCCTTTCGGCGTCCGAACGGCGGAGAAACGTCTCGGGCGCCTTCAAGGTGATGCGGGAGGACCGCCCGCTGGTGGAGGGGCGGCGAGTGCTGATCGTCGACGACGTCATGACGACGGGGGCGACGGTGGACGCCTGCGCCCGTGTCTGCCGGCGCGCGGGAGCGGCGAGGGTCGATGTGCTGACCTTCGCCAGGGTTGTTGCCCTGATTTGAGCCGCCATATATTCCGTGCCCGGCATATGTCCGGTGTCGTACCGATCGGGATTTCTTCAATGGCCAAAGTCATCATCTACACCACCCCGTTTTGCCCCTATTGCTTCACCGCGAAGCGGCTCTTGAAGGCGAAGAACGTCGAATTCGAGGAGATTGACGTCAGCCGGACCCCAGCGCTGCGCACCGAAATGATGCAGAAATCCGGCCGCCATACGGTGCCTCAGGTGTTCATCGACGGGGTATCGGTGGGGGGATCGGACGACATCCATGCTCTTGACCGCCAGGGCAAGCTGGACGACTTGCTGGCGGCATGACGCCATAAACGATCCGTTAACCATGAACCAACGTGCCGCCGATAGGCTGTTTCGGGTAACATGGCCCGGTTCGATTGTTCGAAGGTGACGATATGACCGCGAAGATGGCCGGTTCCCGGAAATTCACGGCAGCCTGCGTCCAGATGCAGGGGACGCGGTCGGTCGACCGCAACATCGAGGCGGCCGTCGCCCTGATCCGGGAAGCGGCCAAGCGCGGTGTCGACTACGTGCAGACGCCCGAACAGACCGGGATCATGGAACTCCAGCGGGCGAAACTGTTCGAATCCATTACCGACGAGGAGAACGACAAGGCGCTCGCCGTCTTCCGCAAACTCGCCGCCGAACTCGGCATCTGGCTGCATGTCGGCTCGCTCGCCATCCGGGTCTCCGAGACGCAGGGCGCCAACCGGGCCTTTGTCATAGATCCGCAGGGTGTGATCGCCGCCCGCTACGACAAGATTCACATGTTCGACGTCGACCTGCCCAACGGCGAGACCTACCGCGAATCGGCGACCTACCGTTCAGGTACGGCGGCGGTCGTCGCGGATCTGCCCTGGGCACGCCTCGGGCTGTCGATCTGTTATGACATCCGCTTCCCCTATCTCTACCGGGCGCTCGCCAAGGCCGGTGCGACGGTGCTTTCGGCACCCGCCGCCTTCACCAAGGTGACCGGCGAGGCGCATTGGCACCTGCTGCAGCGGGCGCGGGCGGTGGAGAACGGCGCTTTCCTGATTTCCGCCGCGCAGGGCGGCATGCACGAGAACGGGCGGGCGACATACGGCCACAGCCTGATCGTGGCGCCGTGGGGCGAAGTGCTCGCGGAAGCGGGCACGGAGCCGGAGGTGATTGTCGCCGAGATCGATCTGGCGAAGGTCGAGGAAGCGCGCGGGCGGGTGCCCTCGCTGACCCATGACCGGACGTTCCAGCCGCCGGTCGAAACGCAGGAACGGCGCGCGTCATGATCCGCTACTCGCTGATCTGCGAGCAGGACCACGAGTTCGAGGGCTGGTTCAAGGATTCGGCCAGCTTCGACAAGCAGGTGAAGGCCGAGGCCGTCGCCTGCCCGGCCTGCGGCTCGACGACGGTTTCCAAGGCGTTGATGGCGCCGGCGGTAACGGGGACCAAGAAAAAGGGCGCCCAGGCACCGGCGGAGGCTGTGCCGGTGGCCACGTCGGATCCGCGCCATGCGGAACTGATCGATACCCTGCGGCAACTGAAGAAGCACGTGGTGGAGAATTCCGAGTATGTCGGCGAGCGTTTCGCCGAGGAAGCGCGCAAGATCCATTACGAGGAAGCCGACAAGCGCTCGATCTATGGCGAGGCGAGCCTTGAGGACGCCAAGTCGCTGATCGATGAGGGGGTCGAGCTGCATCCGCTGCCGATCCTGCCCGAGGACAAGAACTGAGCGGGCGGGTCGCACTCAGGCCTTTTCGGCCACCAGCATGAAATTGACGTCGAGATCGCGGGCGCTGCGCCGCCATTCGTCCGTCAGGGGCGAATAGACGGCGCCGGCGCGGTCGAGCACCGACATGCCGTGGTGACTGAGCGCCTCTTCCAGTTCCCCCGGCGTTACGAACTTGTCCCACTGGTGGGTTCCACGCGGGACCCAGCCGAGCACGTATTCCGCCCCGACGATCGCCAGCGCGAACGCTTTCAGCGTGCGGTTGATGGTGGCGACGAACATCAGCCCGCCGGGTTTCACCATATCCGCGCACGCGCCGAGGAACAGATCGATATCGGCAACGTGCTCGACGACCTCCATGTTGAGAACGACGTCGAAGCCCTCGCCCGCCTCCGCCAGCGCTTCGGCGGTGGTGGCGCGGTAGTCGATAGCCAGGCCCGATCCTTGCGCATGGACACGGGCGGTGCCGATGTTCTTCTCCGCCGGGTCGACGCCGACGACATCTGCGCCGAGCCGTGCCATCGGCTCGCAGAGCAGCCCTCCGCCGCAGCCGATATCGAGAACGCGCAGTCCCTCGAGGCTCCTGTCGCTGCGGGAATCGCGGCCGAAATGCGCGGTGACGTGGTCGCGGATATAGTCGAGCCGGACCGGATTGAACTTATGCAGGACGCCGAACTTACCGGTCGGATTCCACCATTCGGCGGCGAGCGCCGAGAAATGGGCGACCTCGGCCTCGTCGATGGTGGTTGCGGTTGCTGTCTTGCGCGTGGCCATGCGCTACGCCTCTCGCGACGGGGGCTTCAAGTCAAGCACAGTTTGACCGAGACGTCGCCGGCACCGGCGCGTCATCGCGCGTTCGCCCGATGTTCCGGTCCGATATGTTCCCGATATGCGATTGTCAAATCGTCGTCCTAGTTTGAACATGTCGCCGGCGAGTGGCGAGGCCAATCAGGAAGAACGGGATGACGACGGACGGACCGGAAAGCGACGGGAAAACCTGGGTCGAGGCGGAGCTGCAGGACAGTTTCGACGAAGAACTGGAGATGGAGATCGACGACGAGCGCCTGATGGGCAACCTCGACGCGATCAAGGCGCTCAGGCACAAATCGGAGATCGACCGTCGGCTCTATTTCCACGAGCTGTTCCGTCTCCAGGCGGAACTGGTCAAGCTGCAGGACTGGATCGCCCATACCGGCTACAAGCTCGTCGTCATCTTCGAGGGGCGCGACGCAGCCGGCAAGGGCGGCGTCATCAAGCGCATTACCCAGCGACTCAACCCGCGTGTCTGCCGGGTGGTGGCGCTGCCGGCTCCCAGCGAGCGCGAGAAGACGCAGTGGTACTTCCAGCGGTACGTGCCGCACCTGCCCGCCGCCGGAGAAATGGTGCTGTTCGACCGGTCCTGGTACAACCGCGCCGGCGTCGAGCGTGTGATGGACTTCGCGACACCCGAACAGGTCGAGGAGTTTTTCCACGACGTCCCGGAATTCGAGCGCATGCTGGTGCGATCGGGCGTCAAGCTCATCAAGTACTGGTTCTCCATCACAGATCAGGAACAGCAGTTGCGCTTCATGATGCGCATCCACGATCCGCTCAAGCAGTGGAAGCTGAGCCCGATGGATCTCCAGTCCCGGATACGCTGGGAAGACTACACCAAGGTCAAGGAGGAGATGCTCGACAAGACGAACATCCCCGAGGCGCATTGGTGGATCGTGGAGGGGGACGACAAGAAGCGGGCGCGGCTGAACTGCATCCACCACCTGTTGACCCAGGTGCCCTACGAAGACATTCCGCAGGAGGCGGTCGATCTGCCCGAGCGTGTCTTCAATCCGTCCTACGAACGCAAGGTTCTGCCCGACGAACTCTACGTGCCCGAACGCTATTAGAGCGAGAGCGCCGGTGTCGAAGCGGCCAGTTGCGCCAACGGAAGCGAACGAGTATCTAGTGCGCGGGAAAGGCCCGCCTCGCGCTTTCGTGCGTTTTCTGTTGCAACGAGACCCCGTTTTCGGATCCCAGCATGGCCCGTATCGTGATGAAATTCGGCGGGACTTCCGTCGCCGATATCGGCCGCATTCGCAACGTGGCGCGCCACGTGAAGCGGGAGGTCGACGTCGGTAACGAGGTTGCCGTCGTGGTCTCGGCGATGGCCGGCTTCACCAATCAGCTCGTCGCATGGACGCGGGAAGCCGCGGCGATGCACGATGCGCGCGAGTACGACGCGGTGGTCGCCGCCGGCGAGCAAATTACCAGCGGGCTGCTCGCCATCGTGCTGCAGGACATGGGCGTCTCGGCTCGCTCCTGGCTCGGCTGGCAAATTCCGATCCGTACCGATTCGGCGCATGGCGCGGCGCGGATCAAGGAAATCCCGTCGGAAATCCTTGTCGACCGGTTCCGCCAGGGCCATGTCGCGGTGATCGCCGGGTTCCAGGGTATCGCCCCAGACAACCGTATCGCCACGCTCGGGCGCGGCGGTTCGGATACCAGCGCGGTGGCCATTGCCGCGGCGATCAGTGCCGACCGCTGCGACATCTATACCGACGTCGACGGCGTCTATACGACGGACCCGCGCATCGTGCCGGATGCCAGGCGGCTCGATCGGGTCGCCTTCGAGGAAATGCTCGAAATGGCCTCGCTCGGCGCGAAGGTGCTGCAGGTCCGTTCCGTGGAGCTGGCGATGGTGCACGGAGTGCGCACCTTCGTGCGCTCCAGTTTCGATGACCCGGATGCGCCCCAGGCGGGCGCGGGCGGACTGCCGTCGGGTACACTCATCTGCGACGAGGACGAGATCGTGGAAAAGCAGATCGTCACCGGAATTGCCTTTTCCAAGGACGAGGCGAAGATCACGCTGAGACGCGTCGCCGACAAGCCGGGCGTGGCGGCAAGCGTTTTCGTGCCGCTCGCCGAGGCCAACATCAATGTCGACATGATCGTCCAGAACGTGTCCGCCGACGGCGGCCACACCGACATGACCTTCACAGTGCCGCGGGCGGATTTTGACCGGGCCCTGGAGGTGATTCGCGCCGCCAGCGACGAGATCGGATACGAGGAAGTAACCGGATCGGCCGATGTCGTGAAAGTCTCCGTCATCGGTATCGGAATGCGCAGTCATGCGGGCGTCGCGGCGCAGTGTTTCCAGGCTTTGGCCGAAAAGGGCATCAACATTCAGGCCATCACCACATCGGAGATCAAGATATCGATCCTGATCGATGCGGCCTATACCGAACTTGCGGTGCGGACTTTGCATTCGCTATACGGTCTCAACAATCACTAACGCGACGGACTGATCCCGCCGGCTGCACTGGTCCCGTTAGGGGCTAGGTGGGTTAGAATCGTCGCACCACGCGGCGCACCAGGGAACGACCGGAATGCGGGGCTCGATCGGCGGCCCGCGCGTTATGCTAAGACGGCTCCGCGAGTTGATGGCGGATCCGGTCAACGCGCAGGAACGGCTCGACAAGATCGTTGTGACCATCGCCTCCAACATGGTGGCGGAGGTGTGCTCGGTCTATGTCCTGCGCGGTGACGCACGCCTGGAGCTGTTCGCCACCGAGGGGCTGAAGCGCGAGGCAATCCATAAAACCAGCCTGAATCTCGGAGAAGGCCTGGTCGGCACCATCGCGGCCGAAGCCGAGCCGCTGAACCTGCCCGACGCCCAGCAGCACCCCGCGTTCGCCTATCTGCCGGAGACCGGCGAGGAGATCTACCACTCCTTCCTCGGAGTGCCGATCCTGCGCGGCGGCCAGACGCTCGGCGTGCTCGTGGTGCAGAACCGGACGCAGCGAATCTACTCTGAGGAAGAGGTCGAGGCGCTGCAGACTACGGCGATGGTGCTCGCCGAGATGATCGCCGGCGACGAACTGGATAGCCTCGTCACGCCCGGTGAAAACCTGGCCCTGCGTCGTCCGCAACACCTGACCGGACGCGCGCTTACCGAAGGCCTCGGCCTTGGTCACGTTGTCCTGCACGAGCCGCGACTGGTCGTCACGAACCTGATCGCGGAGGACCCGCACTCGGAACTGGCGCGCCTCGAAGAGGCCCTGGGCCATGTGCGCACCTCGGTCGAGGACCTGCTGACGCGGTCCGACATCCTGCGCGCCGGCGAGCATCGCGAGGTGCTCGAAGCCTACCGCATGTTCGCCTACGACCGGGGCTGGGCGGAACGTATCCGCGAGGCTGTGACGACGGGCCTCACGGCGGAAGCGGCGGTCGAGCGCGTCCAGAACGATACGCGCGCTCGGATGCTGCGCCAGACCGACCCCTATCTGCGCGACCGACTGCATGATCTCGACGATCTCGCCAACCGGCTCCTGCGCCAGCTTGTCGGCTGGGACCATCTCGCCGAGTTCGAGTTGCCGCGGGACGCGATCATCGTGGCGCGCAACATGGGCCCCGCCGAATTGCTCGACTACGACCGCGAGCGTCTGCGCGCACTCGTGCTCGAGGAGGGGGCCCCGACCAGCCACGTGACGATTGTCGCCCGCGCACTCGGCATCGCTACCGTCGGCCAGGTCGACGGCATACTCGACCTGGTCAATTTCGGCGATCCGATCATAGTCGACGGTCTTTCGGGCGAGGTGCACGTGCGTCCGCCCGCCGATGTCGAGGCCGCCTATATCGAGAAAGTGAGATTCCGGGCGCGTCGGCAGGAGCAGTACCGCCAGCTCAGGGACAAGCCGGCCGTCACCCGCGACGGCCAGACCATCGACCTCATGGTCAATGCCGGACTGCTGGTTGATCTGCCGCACGTCAAGGAAGCGGGGGCGGCGGGAATTGGACTGTTCCGCACCGAGCTGCAGTTCATGGTCGCGGCGACATTCCCGCGGATGCGCGAGCAACTCGCTCTTTATCGCGCTGTGCTTGACGCCGCGAACGGGCTGACGGTGACGTTCCGCTCGCTCGATGTTGGCGGCGACAAGGTGCTTCCCTATATGCGCAGTGCGCAGGAGGAGAACCCGGCGCTCGGCTGGCGGGCGATCCGCATGGCACTCGACCGGCCAGGGTTGCTGCGGACCCAGATTCGGGCACTGCTGCACGCCGCCGCCGGCCGTGAACTCAGGCTCATGTTCCCGATGATCACCGAGGTCGACGAGTTTGACCGGGCCCGGGAACTGGTCGAACGTGACCGGCGGTACCTGGAGCGGCACGGCCATCCGATTCCGAACAAGATACTGCTTGGAGCGATGGTCGAGGTGCCGTCCCTGCTGTGGCAGCTCGAGGAACTCGTGGCCCGCGTCGATTTCCTGTCGGTCGGCTCGAACGATCTGCTGCAGTTCCTGTTCGCCATCGACCGGGCGAATTCGCAGCTCGCCGATCGGTTCGACCCGTTGTCGCCGGCGCCTCTGCGGGCCCTGCGCAAGGTGATCGAGGTGGCTGATTCGGGCGGCGTTCCCGTAACGTTGTGTGGCGAACTCGCCGGCGATCCGTTGAGCGCGATGGCGTTGCTCGGCATCGGCTACCGGTCGATCTCGATGGCGCCGGCAGCCATCGGACCGGTCAAGTCGATGCTGATGAGTCTCGATCTCGGCGCGCTGCAGAACTGGTTGATGCCCGAACTCCACATGCCGCACCAAGGTCTGCGCAAGGAGTTGATCGCCTTCGCGCACCAGCACGACGTGCAGATCTGACGAATGGTGATAGCCCGCGAATGATAGCCCCCGAATGATAGCCAGGGAAAAGCTGCAGTCTCTTGTCGACCGCCTGGAGCGGATCGAACACGAAATGTCGTCGCCGCCCGATGCGGAGGCATTCGTGCGGCTGTCGCGCGAGCACGCCGAGATCTCGGCCGTCGCGGCGAAGGCAAGCGACCTCCTGAAGATGAGCGCCGACCTGGAATCAGCCCGCAACATGCTCGACGATCCGGAGATGGCGGATCTCGCCGAGGCCGAAGTCGCCGACCTGCAGATAAAAATCGAGGACCTGGAGCGCGAGATGCGCATCCTGCTCCTGCCGCGTGACGTTGCGGACGAAAAGGGCGCAATCCTGGAAATCCGTGCCGGCACCGGCGGCGAAGAGGCGGCTCTGTTCGCGGCGGATCTGTTCCGCATGTACCAGCGCTACGCCGAGCTGGAAGGCTGGAAGGTCAATGTTCTGTCGGAAAGCGAATCGGACCGCGGCGGCTTTCGCGAGATCATCGCCGAGGTGTCGGGCCGCGGCGTTTTCGCCAAGATGAAGTTCGAATCCGGCGTTCACCGGGTGCAACGGGTGCCGGAAACGGAAGCGTCGGGGCGTATTCATACATCGGCGGCGACCGTCGCCGTGCTGCCTGAAGCCCAGGATGTCGACATCGACGTCGACGAGGGCGACCTGAGGATCGACGTCTACCGTTCGTCGGGTGCCGGCGGCCAGCACGTCAATACGACCGACTCGGCTGTGCGTATCACCCATCTGCCGACCGGTATTGTCGTCGCCGTGCAGGACGAGCGGTCGCAGCACAAGAACAAGGCCAAGGCGATGAAGCTGCTGCGCGCGAAACTCTACGACGAGGAGCGCGAGCGGCGCGACTCCGAGCGCGCGGCCGACCGCAAGGGGCAGGTTGGCTCGGGCGACCGCTCGGAACGGATCCGCACCTACAATTTCCCGCAGGGCCGGGTTACCGATCACCGCATCAACCTGACGCTCTACAAGCTCGACAAGGTGATCGCAGGCGAGGCGCTGGGCGAAGTCATCGATGCGCTGATCACCGAGGATCAGGCCCGCCGGCTGGCCGCCGAGGATCTGCGGCCGGAAGTACGGGTCTGATGAACCCGTCGGGCGGAGCCGCCCCGACGCTTTCCGAAGCCGTGCTGCAAGCGCGGCGCCAACTGGCGGCGGCCGGCGTCGCGACCCCGGACCTCGACGCACGCCTCCTCGCCGGCCATGCGCTCGGACTGGATCGGGTGGCGATGATCGCCGAGGGGCGTCGCGTGCTTGGTGAAGAGGATCAGGCCCGCATCGAAGCGTTGATCGCCCGTCGGCGTGAGGGCGAACCGGTCGGTCGGATACTGGGGAATCGCGAGTTCTGGGGTCTCGAGTTCATCCTCGGGCCGGACACGCTGGAGCCGCGACCGGACAGCGAAACGGTGGTGCAGGCAGCGCTGGAATTCATCGATGCGGGACCCGGCAGGGCGGCGCCGCTGCGCATCGCGGACCTGGGAACCGGAACCGGATGTCTCCTGGTCGCGTTATTGAGTGAACTGCCGGCCGCCTACGGGATCGGACTCGACATTGCAGCCGGCGCGGCCGGCGTCGCTATGGAGAACGCGGCGGCGAATGGTGTCGGGGGACGCGCCGGTTTCGTGGTCGGCGACTGGTCGGCGGCCCTGACCACCGACGGATTCGATGTAATCGTATCCAATCCTCCCTATATTCCTACGGGGGACCGCGCCGGGCTTGCTCGTGAAGTCGCGGACCACGACCCGATCGCCGCCCTTGACGGTGGGGCGGATGGGCTAGACGCCTATCGGGCGATCCTCGCCGACGCGGCACGGGTTCTGAAGCCCAGCGGGGCGCTGGTTCTGGAGCTTGGGATCGGCCAGCGCATGGCGGTCGCGGCTCTTGCGGAAAAGCGCGGCTTGACGGTCCGTCGGACCATCCGTGACCTCAGCGACGTCGAGCGCGTGCTTGAGGTGGCGCCTTATGACGCTGCGTAAGGTTTCAGTCAAAAAGCGCTTGGAATGCCGGGCCGAACAGGCTAGTTTCGAAAACGTGGTTCGGAGGCGGCTCGTTACGAAGCTGCTTGCGCCTTCCGGCGGTGCCTTTGGGGCAAGAGCGCTGACCGATGGGAATGGGGCATATGGACCACGCCTCGAAATAGGAGAAGTTCCCGTACTTCGCCGCGCTATCCGGTCTATGGGTGCACGCGATTGCACTCGGATCCGGAGAGGTATTCGCCCGCGCTGGCGACAAGGACCGGGAAATCGCTCTGAAACGGACCGATATGCGCCACACGATGGCAGCGACCTGAAAGTTCGGAGCAGGACACGGCGAGCGTGAAACCCGTTCGTTGCCGAGATAGGCGTTAATCGCCTCGGCTGGGATGATATTTCTTTCAAATGGAGATGACTAAACTCCCATGAGACCGGGACAGCAGAACAAGAGAATGCGCGGACGAGGCCGCAGGGGCCCGAGTCCGCTATCACGGACCTACGAAAGTAATGGTCCCGACGTGAAAATTCGAGGCACGGCCTCGCATGTCGCCGAGAAGTACTTGCAGCTTGCCCGCGACGCGCAGTCGTCGGGTGATCCTGTCGGCGCGGAGAACTATCTCCAGCACGCCGAGCATTATTTCCGGATCATCGCCGCGGCGCAGGCCCAGAATCCGCAGCAGTCCGGCCAGGGCGATCAGCCTCGGCAGCGGATGAACGGGTCCGACGACGGCGACGATGACGCCGATGAGGACACGACGGCTCAGCCTCAGCGTGGTCAGGGGCCTCAGCCGGCCATTCAGCCGCAACAAAGTGAACAGCCTCAGCCGGACGTGTCGGTTGCTGCAGCCTCCACTGAAGGCGAAGCGGCCAAGCCGGAGCAGGATGCGGCTGCGGACGGCAATGGGGTTCAGCCGCCGAAGCGGCGCCGTCGCCGCACAAGCCCGGAAGCTGCAGCCAAACAGCCCGATGACGCCACTCCGGCGAGCGGCTCGAACGGCAGCGCCGAGGCGGACAAGCCCGAAACCAAGGCGGCCGGCGACGCGGCGGCCGAGACGCTGGCGCCCGCAGGCGACTGAGCGCCAGACAAGACTGGGACGATTGCGCAGGCCCCTTCAGGGGCCTGTTTGCTATGAGGCCTGATTCCTAGGACGGCGTCCTAGGCGAGCGTATCGCCGCTACGAATCGTGCCGCCGCGAATGATCTCGGCGTAAATCCCGAGGTCGGAGTGACCGAAATTCCGGTCCAGAAGCCGCGGGATCTGCATGTCGCGCGCGGCCGTTTCCGGATCCACGTTCGTCGCCGCGCACCGGACGATCCGCTGGACGACCTTGACGACGACGTCATCGCCGATCCGCAGTTCCGCACCGACCTTGTCGAACTCGGTCCAGGCCGGCCATCCCTCGCAGTAGACGTTGGCGCGAAAACGCAGCGGATGAACGGACCGCCCGGCGATCCGTTCGAGGTCGCGCACGCTCGCCAGATTCATGATCGAGACGACCGGTTTGCCGACGTCGGAAAAGGTGTGGCCGGGTTGCGACAGGATTCTCGGAGGGCCGCGCAGGTCGTCCGCCATATAGGCGGAAAAGAACTGTTCGATGAGCTGGCGGCCGAGCGGCTCGTCAAGCTTGCCGCCGGCGACCCGTTTGCCGTGGCGCAGGATCGTCAGCTCGCCGGTCTCTTCGTCGAATCTGGTTTCCAGCGCAGCCAGACGCTCGTTCTTCATCAGCATCAGGAACTTGATCTTCGGCATCTTTGCCGGCGCGTTCGGATCGAAGCCGCTTGGTCCGTTCTCGATCGCCCAGGCCCGGTCGAAGGGGAGCGGTGCGCCGGGAGAAAGCGTGACCGTGTCCAGCGGCTCCGCGGACAGGCCCTTCACGGGATAGCGATAAAGGGCGGCGATAGTGGCGTCTGGCACGGGGAATCCTAGACAAATCGATGGAAGCGAATGCCGCTACCATCACCCCTTTTGTGGCGCGGAAGCAACACCATATTAGGGAAGCGGGTGGCTACGGCACTCGCTCGAATACAATTCCTTATGGATGTCGATCCGGTGCTTTTGGGCCGTGTCGACGTGCCGGAAAAGAGGGACACATGAATTTCGAGAAATACACCGAAAGGGCGCGCGGCTTCGTCCAGTCGGCCCAGGCGCTTGCCCTGCGCGAGGGCAACCAGCAGTTTACCCCCGAACATCTTCTCAAGGTCCTGCTCGACGATCCCGAGGGTCTCGCCGCGGGCCTGATCCAGAAGGCCGGCGGCCGGCCGCAAGATGCGCTGCAAGCCGTCGAGATGG
Source organism: Microbaculum mangrovi (assembly GCF_051390635.1). Classification (NCBI taxonomy): domain Bacteria; kingdom Pseudomonadati; phylum Pseudomonadota; class Alphaproteobacteria; order Hyphomicrobiales; family Tepidamorphaceae; genus Microbaculum; species Microbaculum mangrovi. Next base: position 1,277,401 of record NZ_JBPODT010000001.1, on the reverse strand, counting down.
CGCTGGCGAGGATGCCCAAGGTCGAGGGCGGCGGTGCCGGTCAGCTCTATCTTGCGCCCCAGACCGCGCGCGTCTTCAAGACCGCGGAGGAAGCAGCCTCCAAGGCCGGCGACAATTTCGTCACGGTCGAACGGTTGCTGCTGGCCCTGTCGGTGGAGAAGAGTGCGGAGTCCTTTCGTATCCTCGCCGACGCGGGCGTGACGGCGAACAGCCTCAACGCGGCGATTAACGAGCTGCGCAAGGGCCGTACCGCCGATTCGGCATCGGCCGAGAACGCCTATGACGCGCTGAAGCGCTATGCGCGGGACCTGACCGAAGCCGCCCGCGAGGGCAAGCTCGATCCCGTCATCGGTCGCGACGACGAGATTCGCCGCACGATCCAGGTCCTGTCGCGGCGAACGAAGAACAACCCGGTCCTCATCGGCGAGCCCGGCGTTGGCAAAACCGCGATCGCCGAAGGCCTGGCGCTGCGAATCATCAATGGCGACGTGCCGGAGAGCCTGAAGGACAAGAAACTTCTCGCCCTCGACATGGGCGCGCTGATCGCCGGGGCCAAGTATCGCGGCGAGTTCGAGGAGCGGCTTAAGGCGGTGCTGCAGGAGGTCAGCTCGGCGGAAGGCGGAATCATCCTGTTCATCGACGAAATGCATACGCTCGTCGGGGCCGGCAAGGCAGACGGGGCGATGGATGCGTCCAATCTACTCAAACCCGCGCTCGCGCGCGGCGATTTGCACTGCATTGGCGCGACCACGCTCGACGAGTATCGCAAGCACGTCGAGAAGGATGCCGCGCTCGCCCGCCGGTTCCAGCCCGTGTTCGTGTCGGAGCCGACGGTGGAAGACACCGTGTCGATCCTGCGCGGCCTGAAGGAGCGCTACGAGCAGCATCACCGGGTGCGAATCGGCGACGCCGCGCTCGTTGCAGCGGCGACCCTGTCGAATCGCTACATCACCGACCGTTTCCTGCCGGACAAGGCGATCGACCTCGTTGACGAGGCCGCGTCGCGGCTCCGCATGCAGGTGGATTCGAAGCCCGAGGAACTCGACGAGCTCGACCGGCGCGTCATCCAGCTCAAGATCGAGCGGGAGGCCCTGAAGAAAGAGACCGACAAGGCTTCGAGGGACCGACTCGAAAAGCTGGAGAAGGATCTCGCCGACCTCGAGGAGAAGGCCTCTCATCTGGAGGCCCGCTGGAAGGCGGAGAAGGACAAGCTCGGATCGGCCGCCGACCTCAAGAAGCAGCTCGACGATGCCCGCAACGAGCTGGCCCAGGCGCAGCGCTCGGGCGAGTACCAGCGCGCCGGCGAACTCGCCTACGGGGTCATTCCGGATCTGGAGAAGAAGGTCGCGGAGATCGAGGACACCGAGGAAGGCGGCGACGTCATGCTCGAGGAAACGGTGATGCCCGACCATGTGGGTCAGGTGGTATCGCGCTGGACCGGGATCCCCGTCGACAAGATGCTGGAGGGCGAGCGCGACAAGCTCTTGCGTATGGAAGAGGCGTTGGCGAAGCGCGTCGTCGGCCAGGACGAGGCCGTCGAAGCGGTGTCGACCGCCGTGCGCCGCGCCCGGGCGGGCCTGCAGGACCCCAATCGGCCGATTGGCTCGTTCATGTTCCTGGGCCCCACGGGCGTCGGCAAGACCGAGCTCACCAAGGCGCTCGCCGAATTCCTGTTCGACGACGAGACGGCGATGGTCCGTATGGACATGTCGGAATTCATGGAGAAGCACTCCGTGGCCCGGCTGATCGGCGCGCCTCCCGGCTATGTCGGCTACGAGGAGGGCGGCGCATTGACCGAAGCGGTTCGGCGCCGGCCCTATCAGGTGGTGCTGTTCGACGAGATCGAGAAGGCGCATCCGGACGTGTTCAACGTCCTTCTGCAGGTGCTCGACGACGGGCGCCTGACCGACGGCCAGGGCCGTACGGTCGATTTTCGAAACGCGTTGATCGTGATGACCTCGAATCTCGGTTCGGAGTATCTCGCGAATCAGCCGGAAGGCGAGGATTCGGATGCCGTTCGCGACAAGGTCATGGACGTGGTGAAGGCGAGCTTCCGGCCGGAGTTCCTGAACCGGCTCGACGAGATCGTGCTGTTCCACCGGCTGCGCCGCGACCAGATGGGTGCGATTGTCGACATCCAGCTCGTGCGGCTGCGCAAACTACTGGCCGAGCGCAAGATCACGCTCGATCTGGACGAGAAGGCCCGCAACTGGCTGGCTGACAAGGGTTACGATCCGGCCTATGGCGCCCGTCCGCTGAAACGGGTGATCCAGAAGGCGGTGCAGGATCCGCTGGCGGGCAAGATCCTCGCCGGCGAGATTAATGACGGTGAAAAGGTTCACGTCAGCGAAGCCGAGGGCGAGCTGACCTTTGCCCCGGCGGAGGTCTCCGAGAAGGCGGCCTGACGGGCTTTCAGTCCGAATCAAAACGCCCCGTCCGGAGGTCCGGGCGGGGCGTTTTTTTGTTCGGTTCGTGGCCGGGCGCCGGTCAGCGCGAGGCGACCTGTGTCGAGGCCGGGGCGCGGTTCATCAGGGCGTCGATACGGACGCGTTCCTTTTCGAAGGCGGCGAGCATGCGTCCGTCGAGCACGCGGCCGCGCGGCAGACGAATGCGCATCGGATCCACGTTCCGGCCGTTGACCATCACCTCGTAGTGCAGGTGCGGACCGGTCGAGAGGCCGGTCGAGCCGATATAGCCGATGATCTGACCCTGGCGGACGCGCGAGCCTTCGGCGATGCCCCGGGCAAAGCCCGACATGTGGCTGTAGGACGTCTCGTATCCGTTGGCGTGGCGGATCCGGATGTGGCGGCCATAGCCCGACTTCCAGTCGGCATAGGCGATGGTGCCGTTCCCTGACGCCATGATCGGCGTACCCGTGCGCGCCGCCCAGTCGACACCGGAATGCATGCGCGTGTAGCCAAGAATCGGATGGCGTCGCATGCCGAAGCTGGAGCGGAATGTGCCGCCCGAAACCGGCTTGCGCATCAGGAACTTCTTCGCGCTCTTGCCCGTCTCGTCATAAAAA